>NZ_BBJH01000033.1 GCF_000739775.1 Paraburkholderia heleia NBRC 101817
CAAGCCGCCTGCCACAGCCCGCCGACCAGGCCACTGGAGGAGCGCACGCGCATGAGCGTCGCCGTGAAGTTCAACGACATCCGCAAGGACTTCGGTCCCGTGCGCGTGCTGCACGGCGTGAGCTTCGAGCTCGCGCCGGGGCGCATTCACGGCCTCCTGGGCGAGAACGGCGCGGGCAAGTCCACGCTCATGAAGATTCTCTCGGGCTACGAAAGCGCGAGCGCGGGCGAGATGCTGGTGGACGGCGTGGCGCGCCGCTTCGACGGCTCGCGCGAGGCCGAAGCCGCCGGCATCGTGCTGATCCACCAGGAGTTCAACCTGGCCGAGCACCTGACGATCGCGCAGAACATCTTCCTCGGCCACGAGAAGCGCAAAGGCTGGCTCGTCGACGACGCCGCCATGCGCCGCGAAGCGCGCGAACTGCTCGCGCAGGTCGGCCTCGCGCGCGACCCGGACGTGAAGGTGCGCGAGCTCATCGTCGCGGAAAAACAGCTCGTGGAGATCGCCAAGGCGCTCTCGCGGCACGCGCGCCTGCTCATCATGGACGAGCCCACGGCCACGCTCACGCCCGCCGAAACCGCGCGCCTTTTCGCGCTCATGACGAAGCTGCGCGCATCCGGCACGACGCTCGTCTACATCTCGCACAAGCTCGACGAGGTGGAAAGCATCACCGACGACGTGGTCGTGATGCGCGACGGCCGCTTCGTGGCCGCGAGCGCGACGGCGGGGCTCGCGCGCCAGCAGATGGCGAATCTTATGGTGGGCCGCGACGTCTCCGACATGTTTCCGGAGAAAGGCGCAGTGCCCGAAACTGCCCCCGTCGCGCTGCGCGTGACGCATCTCGCCGTGCCGGGTTGGGTCGAGGATCTGAGCTTCGAGGTGCGCGCAGGCGAGATTCTCGGCTTCGCGGGACTCGTGGGCGCGGGGCGCACCGAGGCGTTCGAGGCGATCGTGGGCCTGCGCCACAAGCAGGCGGGCGAGGTCGAGATCGACGGGCGCGCCGTGACGCTGCGCCATCCGCGCGACGCGATGCGCCACGGCCTCACGTACCTGAGCGAAGACAGAAAAGGCCGCGGCCTGCACATGAACCTCACGCTGCAGGACAACCTCACGCTCATGACGCTCGAGCGCTACGGCCATCCGCTGCTCGACCTCAAGGCGGGCCGCCGCGCACTGGAGAAGGCGGTGCGCGAATTCGGCATCCGCACGGGCGACCTCGACAGCCGTGCGCGCATGCTCTCGGGCGGCAACCAGCAGAAGCTCGCGCTCGCCAAGTTCCTGCAGCCCGACCCGCGCGTGATCGTGCTCGACGAGCCCACGCGCGGCGTGGACGTGGGCGCGAAGCGCGACATCTATTTCCTGATCCACCGGCTCGCGGCCTCGGGGCGCGCGGTCGTCGTGATCTCGTCCGAACTGGTCGAGCTGATCGGCCTCGCGCATCGCGTGGCCGTGATGCGCGCGGGCCGGCTCGCCGCCACGCTCGGGCACGAACATCTGAACGAAGAGGAGCTGATCGCCCATGCAACCGGCACCCACTGACGCGGCGTCCGAAGGCCATGGCGCGCGCTCGGCCGCGGCGCGATTCGTGCACCGCCTCGCGGGCGTCGGGCCGCTCATCGGCCTGATCCTGCTGTGCGTGCTCGGCACGCTGCTCAACCGCGATTTCGCCACCGCCGGCAACCTGCTCAACGTGCTCACGCGCACCTCGTTCATCGGCATCATTTCCGTGGGCATGACGTTCGTGATCATTTCGGGCGGCATCGATCTGTCGGTCGGCTCGATGGCCGCGCTGATCGCGGGCGTGATGATCTGGGTGATGAATACGCTGGCCGCGAGCGAACACGCGATTGCGCCTTTGGCGATCGTCGCGACCGGCATCGCGATCGCGCTCGTGCTCGGCGCCGTTTTCGGGCTCGCGCATGGTTTGCTCATCACGCGCGGGCGCATCGAGCCTTTCATCGTGACGCTCGGCACGCTCGGCATCTTCCGCTCGGTGCTCACGTGGCTTGCCGACGGCGGCGCGCTCACGCTGCAGAACAATCTCGTCGATCTCTACGGGCCGGTCTATTACGCGAGCCTCTTTGGCATTCCGGTGCCCGTGTGGGTGTTCGCGCTCACGGCGGCGGGGGGCGCGCTCATTCTCAACCGCACGGCGTTCGGGCGGCACGTCCAGGCGATCGGCTCGAACGAGCAGGTCGCGCGCTATGCAGCGATCCGCGTCGATCGCGTGAAGTGCGCAACCTACGTGCTGCTGGGCGTGTGCGTGGGCGTGGCGACGGTGCTCTATGTGCCGCGCCTCGGCTCGGCCACGCCGACAACGGGCCTGTTGTGGGAACTGGAGGCGATCGCCGCCGTGGTGGTGGGCGGCACGGCGCTCAAGGGCGGCGAAGGGCGCGTGGCGGGCACCGTGGTCGGCGCGGTGCTGCTCTCGGTCATCGCCAATATTCTCAATCTCACAAGCATCATCAGCGTGTATCTGAACGCGGCGGTGCAGGGCGTGGCGATCATTGCGGTGGCCTTCCTGCAGCGCGGCAGACGGTAACGATGTCGAAGCAGGGCTGGCAGGGCGGCGGGAAAGTCGAAGGAGGCAGCGAAAACGCAACGCAGGTAGGGGCGCGGGAGCGCACGGCAAGGACGCAAAGGACCAACAGGACGCAAAGGACGAAAAGGAGACGGCATCATGAAGAAGATGATTCGAACGATGTGTGCGGGCGCGCTGGCGCTTGGCGTGGCGGCGACCTTCGGTGCGGGCGCGGCGCGCGCCGACGACAAGGTCACGCTGGGCGTGGCGATTCCCACGGCCGACCATGGCTTCACGGGCGGCATCGTCTGGTGGGCGAACGAGGCGAAGAAGGACCTCGAAAAGGCGCACCCGGACCTCAAGGTCATCGTCAAGACGGCGGCGAACGCGCCCGATCAGGCGAACCAGCTGCAGGACCTCGTGACGGTCAACAAGATCAACGCGCTCGTGATCTTCCCGTATGAATCGGCGTCGCTTACGCAGCCGGTTGCCCAGGTGAAGAAGCAGGGCGTGTACGTGACGGTGGTCGATCGCGGCCTGACCGACACGAGCGCGCAGGATGCCTATGTCGCGGGCGACAACACCGCGTTCGGCAGGATCCCCGCCGAATACCTCGCGAAGCAGCTGGGCGGCAAGGGCGACATCGTCGCGCTGCGCGGCATTCCGACGACGCTCGACAACGAGCGCTGGACCGCGTTCACGTCGGTGATGAAGCACTATCCGGGCATCAAGATCCTCGACGCCAAGTACGCGAACTGGAACCGCGACGACGCGTTCCGCACGATGCAGGACTACCTCACGCGCTTCAGGCACATCGACGCCGTCTGGGCCGCCGACGACGACATGGCCGTGGGCGTGCTCAAGGCGATCGACCAGGGCAAGCGCAACGACATCAAGATCGTGTTCGGCGGCGCGGGTTCGAAGGAGATGGTCAAGCGCGTGATGGACGGCGATCCGCTCATCAAGGCCGATGTGTCGTATTCGCCGAAGTTCATCTACGACGCGATCAAGCTCACGGCCGAAGCCCGCTTGCAGGGCAAGTCGCTGCCGCCCACCACGATCATCCCTTCGGTGCTCATCACCAAAGAAAACGCGAAGCAGTTCTACTTCCCCGATTCGCCGTTCTGAGGACGGGCCTTGCGATGAAGACGATCAAGGGCCCAGCGATTTTCCTCGCGCAGTTTCTCGGCGACGACGCGCCGTTCGACAGCTTCGCGCACATGGCCGGCTGGGCGGCCCAGCTCGGCTACAAGGGCATCCAGGTGCCCGCGGATGCGCGCCTCGTCGATCTCGCGCAGGCGGCGTCGAGCGTGGCGTACTGCGACGACCTGCGCCAGCAGGCCGACGACGCGGGCGTGACGATCACCGAGCTGTCCACGCATCTGCAGGGACAGCTCGTGGCCGTGCATCCCGCCTACGACACGCTGTTCGACGGCTTTGCGCCGCCGCAGGTGCGGGCAAACCGCGAAGCGCGCACGGCCTGGGCCATCGAGCAGTTGATGCTGGCCGCGCGCGCCTCGAAGAACCTCGGGCTCGTCGCGCACGTGACGTTTTCGGGCGCGCTCGCCTGGCCGTACTTCTATCCGTGGCCGCAGCGTCCCACGGGTCTCGTCGAAACCGCCTTCGATGAACTCGCGCGCCGCTGGCGGCCGATTCTCGACGCGTTCGATGCGGCGGGCGTGGACGTCTGCTACGAACTGCATCCGGGCGAGGACCTGCACGACGGCGTGACGTTCGAGCGCTTTCTCGCGGCGGTGGACGATCATCCGCGCGCGAACATCCTCTACGACCCCAGCCACTTCGTGCTGCAGCAGCTCGATTACCTGGCGTTCATCGACATCTATCACGCGCGCATCAAGGCCTTTCATGTGAAGGATGCGGAATTTCGCCCCACGGGCAAGCAAGGCGTGTACGGCGGCTACAGCGGATGGGTCGAGCGCGCGGGGCGCTTCCGGTCGCTCGGCGACGGGCAGATCGATTTCGGCGCGATCTTCTCGAAGCTCACGCAGTACGACTATCCGGGCTGGGCGGTGCTCGAATGGGAGTGCGCGCTCAAGCATCCGCACGATGGCGCGCGTGAAGGCGCCGATTACATCAGGCGGCACCTCATCCGCGTGGCCGGGCACGCGTTCGACGACTTCGCGGGCAGCGGCGTCGATGCGGCGCAGGTGAAGGGCGTGCTGGGCCTCTGAACGCGACGCTCGCAGGAGACACGCAATGACTCGAAGACTCAGGCTCGGGATGGTCGGCGGCGGCGAGGGCGCGTTCATCGGCGCCGTGCATCGCATCGCGGCGCGTCTCGATGATAGTTTCGAACTCGTCGCGGGCGCACTGTCGTCCGATGCGGCGCGCGCGCAGTCGAGCGCCGAGGCACTGGGCCTCGCGCGCAGCTATGACCACTGGCGCGAGATGGCGAGCGTGGAAGGCGCGCGCGAGGATGGCATCGACGCGGTGGCCATCGTCACGCCGAACCATCTGCACGCGCCGGTGGCGCACGCGTTCATGGAAGCGGGCATTCACGTGATCTGCGACAAGCCGCTCGCGGTCTCGCTCGCCGAGGGCGAAGCGCTCGCGCGACACGCGCGCGACGCGAATCTCGTGTTCGCGCTCACGCATACCTATTCGGGCTATCCGCTCGTGCGGGATGCGCGTGAACGGGTCGAGGCGGGTGAGATTGGCGAGGTGCGCATCGTGCAGGTCGAGTACGCGCAGGATTGGCTCGCCACTCCTGTCGAGACAGGCGGCGCGAACCGTCAGGCCATGTGGCGCACCGATCCGGCGCTCGCGGGGCCGGCGGGGTGTCTGGGCGACATCGGCACGCATGCCTGGCAGCTGGCGGCGTTCGTGAGCGGGCTCGTGCCGCAAGCACTCGCGGCCGAAGTGCATACCTTCGTGCCCGGGCGCCGCGTGGACGATCATGTGCAGGCCATGCTGCGCTACGCCAACGGCGCGCGCGGCATGCTGTGGGCAAGCCAGGTGGCGAGCGGGGCGGAGAACGCGTTGCGGCTGCGCGTGTATGGCACGAAGGCGAGCCTCGCGTTCGATCAGGAGGAGCCAAACGTGCTGTGGTTCACGCCCCAGGGCGGCGCGGCGCAACGCCTCACGCGCGGCCGCGTGACAGGGGCCGCCGCACGGCACGCCACGCGCGTGCCGCCGGGGCATCCGGAAGGCTATCTGGAGGCGTTCGCGCAACTCTATCGCGACGCCGCCGCGCAGATCCTCGCGCGCGAGGCCGGCGAGCCCGCGCCACCCGCGAGCCGGCTGCTGACGACGGTCGACGACGGCGTGGAAGGGCTGCGCTTTATCGAGGCCGTGCTCGCGAGCAGCGCGGCGGGCGGTGCCTGGCGCAGCATCGTGCGGCCGTGACTGGCCATGCGGATGAATTGAGCGAAGCGGTTATTGCCCCAGATACACGAACTTGCCCCCGCGCACCGTGCCCATCACACTCGCGCGCTGGTCGAGGCCCACGTGGTCCGTCGGGCTCGTGTTGACCATGCCGTTGGGCACGACCACTTCGTGCGCGTGCTCCAGCTCGCTGCGCAACGCCACGCGGAACGCTTCCGTGCCCGGCTGCGCGGTCTTGAGCGCGCGGGCAACCGCGTCCTGCAGGCGCGGGTACACGCCGGCCGCGTCGCCTGCGAATTGCGTGACCGTGCCCGGGCCGTACTTTGCCTCATAGGCATCGACGAAGGCGAGCGCCGCCTTTTGCGCCGGCTGGTCGGCGGGCAGCGTGCGCGCCACCACCACGGGCTGGGTGGGGAACAGGGTGCCTTCCACGTCCTTGCCGCCCAGCTTGATGAATTCAGGCGTGGCGATGCCGTGCGTCTGGTAGACCGGGCCCTTGTAGCCGCGTTCGATCAGCGTGCGTTGCGGCAGCACGGTCGGCGTGCCTGCGCCGGCGATCAGCATGGCGTCGGGTCTGGCCGCCATCAGCTTGAGAATCTGGCCCGTCACGCTGGCGTCGGTGCGGTTGTAGCGCTCGGTCGCCACGATCTGGATGTTGCGTTCCTTCGCGTACTTCGTGAATTCGTTGAGCCAGCTGTCGCCGTAGCTATCGGCGAAGCCGATGAAGCCCACGCTCTTCACACCGTGCGCGGCCATGTAGCGCGTCATGACGTCAGCCATGGCGGCATCGGTCTGCGCCATCTTGAAGGCCCACACGCGCGCGCCCTGCTGCGGCTCGACCACCGAGCCCGAGCCGACCAGCGTGATCATCGGCGTCCTGCCTTGCGCCACCGGGTCGAGCGCCGCGAGGGCCGCCGGCGTGATATTCGGCCCGACGATCACGTCCACGTGATCTTCGTTGATGAGCTTGTGGATGTTGCGCACGGCGGCGCCCGGGTCCGAGCCGTCGTCGAGCACGATGTAGTCGGCCTTCTGGCCCGCGATCGTGTCGGGCCACATCAGCATGGCGTTCTTGCTCGTGATGCCGATGGCGGCCGCAGGCCCCGTGCTCGAGAGGTCGATGCCGACCTTGATGTCGGCGTGGGCCGCCGGGGCGAAGGCGGCAGCGGCAAGGGCGGCAGCCGCGGCGAGCGGGCGCAAAAGCGTATACAGCTTCATCCGGTGAGTCTCCTGTCGGATCAGAGTGGGCACTTCAGCGCCTTACTCTGATCCCATGCAAAGCAGGCGAGAAGTGACATTGTTGTATTGCGAGTTTTGTCTGATTTTTCTTTCAGCGCGGCCCGGTCATGGTCAAAACGGGGGCAAAAACGACGGCAAAACGGGCTGCTACAATTCGTAAGTCTCGTGCTCGCCCTTGAGCGCCTGCTCGATGAGCTTGCGGTTCAGGCTCGGCGAAAGCAGTTCGACGAGCGTATACACATAGCTGCGCAGGTAAGCGCCCTGCTTGAGCGCGACGCGCGTGACGTTGCTGCCGAACAGATGCCCCACGGGCACCGCGCGCAGGTGCCGGTCGCGCTCGGCGTTGAAGGCGATGTCCGCCATGATCCCTACGCCCAGGCCCAGTTCGACATAGGTCTTGATCACGTCGGCGTCGATGGCTTCCAGCACGATGTCGGGCGAGAGGCCGCGCAGGCGGAACGCGTCGTTGATCTTGGTACGCCCGGCGAACGCATTGTCGTAGGTGATCAGCGGGTATTGGGCCAGATCGTCGAGCGAAAGCGGCTTGCGCTCGAGCAGCGGATGGTCGGGCGGCATCACCGCCACGTGATGCCACGTGAAGCAGGGCAGCGACACCAGTTCCTTGTAGCCGGAGATCGCCTCGGTCGCGATGCACAGATCCGCCTGGTCATGGAGCACCATTTCCGCGACCTGCGTCGGGCTGCCTTGCAGGATCGACAGGTGCACCTTCGGAAAGCGCCGCTTGAACTCGGCAATGGCGGCGGGCAGCGAGTAGCGCGCCTGCGTGTGCGTAGCGGCGATGGTGAGGTTGCCCTGGTCCTGCGCCGCATAGTCCTTGCCCACGCGCTTGAGGCTCTCCACCTCCTGCAGAATGCGCTCCACCGAGGCGAGGATGATCCGGCCCGGTTCGGTGAGCGAGCGCACGCGCTTGCCGTGGCGTGTAAAGATTTCGACCCCAAGCTCGTCCTCCAGCTCGATGATCGCCTTCGAGACGCCCGGCTGGCTCGTATACAGTGCCTTGGCCGCTTCGGTGAGGTTGAAGTTCTGGCGTACCGCCTCGCGCACGAAGCGGAACTGGTGCAGGTTCATAGATAACCCTTATAACCTGTGTGCATATCGACCTGATTTTTGAGTCGTTTGAAATATAAGGCGAGTTTATTACCATTCCTCCAACTTTTCCAATATGGATATCTGTTTTGGTCATTAGCAAATGACCGGCGCGATTGAAGGCGCGGCCGCCTTGCGGGAGGCAGGACAGAGCGGAAAGAGCGAAGTCGAGAAGTCGGAGCGCGGCGTAACCGGAACGCCGCGATTGAACCAAACCCTGGGGTCCCCGAATGTACCAATACGATCAGTACGACCAGACCATCGTCGACGAGCGCGTCGCGCAGTACCGCGACCAGGTCCGCCGGCGCCTCTCGGGCGAATTGAGCGAAGAAGAGTTCCGTCCGCTGCGCCTGCAAAACGGCCTGTACTACCAGCGCCACGCCTACATGCACCGCATCGCGATTCCGTACGGCAACCTGCGCAGCGACCAGCTGCGCATGCTCGCCACGATCGCGCGCGAGCACGACCGCGGCTACGGCCACTTCTCGACGCGCTCGAACATCCAGTACAACTGGATCAAGCTCGAGGAGACGCCGGAAATCCTGCGCAAGCTGGCTTCGGTGCAGATGCACGGCATCCAGACTTCGGGCAACTGCATCCGCAACATCACCGCCGACCAGTTCGCGGGCGTCGCGCCCGACGAAGTCGTCGATCCGCGCCCGTGGTCCGAAATCCTGCGCCAGTGGTCGACGTTCCACCCCGAATTCGCGTGGCTGCCGCGCAAGTTCAAGATCGCCGTTTCCGGCACGAAGGAAGACCGCGCCGCCGTGCAGATCCACGATCTGGGCGTCTACCTCGACCGTAACGAGAAGGGCGAGATCGTCGCGAGCATCCTCGCGGGCGGCGGCCTCGGCCGCACGCCCATTGTCGGCGCCATCATCAAGCGCGACCTGCCGTGGCAGCACCTGCTGACCTACTGCGAAGCCGTGCTGCGCGTGTACAACCGCTACGGCCGCCGCGACAACATGTACAAGGCTCGCATCAAGATCCTCGTGAAGGCGCTCTCGCCGGCGAAGTTCGCCGAGCAGGTCGAAGAAGAATGGCAGCACCTGAAGGACGGCCCCTCGACGCTCACGCAGGAAGAAGTCGAGCGCGTCTCGCAGTACTTCGCGCCGCCGGCATATGACAAGCTCGCCGACACGGATACGTCGTACGAAAAGCATCTGCTGGAAAACCGCGCGTTCGCGCGCTGGGTCGAGCGCAACGTGCGCCCGCACCGCGTGCCGGGCTACGCGTCGGTCACACTCTCGCTCAAGCCGCGCGACATCGCGCCGGGCGACGCCACCGACGCGCAGATGGAAGCCGTGGCCGACTGGGCCGACGCATACTCGTTCGGCCAGATCCGCGTCTCGCACGAGCAGAACCTGATCCTCGCCGACGTGAAGAAGCGCGACCTGTTCGCACTGTGGGAAAAGGCGAAGGCACAGGGTTTCGCGACCGCGAACATCGGCCTGCTGACCGACATCATCGCGTGCCCGGGCGGCGACTTCTGCTCGCTCGCGAATGCGAAGTCGATCCCCATCGCGCTGGCCATTCAGGAGCGCTTCGACAACCTCGATTTCGTCTACGACCTGGGCGACCTGTCGCTTAACATCTCGGGTTGCATGAACTCGTGCGGTCACCACCACGTCGGCAACATCGGCATTCTGGGCGTCGACAAGGACGGCGCGGAGTGGTACCAGGTGTCGCTCGGCGGCGAGCAGGGCAACGGCGCCAATGGCGCGCGCCTTGGTCGCGTGATCGGCCCGTCGTTCTCGGCGGAGGAGATGCCCGACGTGATCCAGAAGGTGGTCGACACGTTCGTCGAGCTGCGCATCGACGGCGAGCGCTTCATCGACACGTACGACCGCGTCGGCATCGCGCCGTTCAAGGAGCGCGTGTATGCATCGCGCCAGCCGGCTCACGCTTAAGGTACGCAACGAGATTACGGGATTCGAGCAATGGCATTGATCATCAAAAAACGCGAGATCGTTGAAGACAACTGGCAAGTCGTGCGTGCGGCCGAAGACGGCGCATTGCCCGAGGTTGCCGCGCTGCCCGCGGGCAAGGTGCTGGTACCGCTCGCTTACTGGCAGGCGCAGCGCGATGCGCTCGTCGCTTCGCGCGGCCGGGACGAACTCGGCGTGTGGCTCGCGCCGGACAGCGAACCGGCCGAGATTGCCGCAGACTTCGACCGGCTCGCGGTGATCGGCGTGGATTTCCCCGTGTTCCGCGATGGCCGCGGCTTCTCGATCGGCCGTCTGCTGCGCGAGCGCCATGGCTACAAGGGCGAGCTGCGCGCGATCGGCGACGTGCTGCGCGATCAGTTGCGCTTTCACGAGCGCTGCGGCTTCGATGCGTTCGCCGTGCGCGCCGACAAGGACATCCACGACGCGCTGAAGGCGTTCACGGAGTTCACGGTGCAGTACCAGGGTGCGTTCGACGAGCCGTCGCCGCTGTTCCGCCGCCGTCTGGCTCAACAGGCGCAACAGGGTTCGGCAGCATGACGATCGACGCAACCCCGGTCGCGAACGCGATCACGGCCGACCTGCAGGCGAAGATCGGGCGCCTCGACGCGCTGCTCGATTCGATCGCGGCGCGTCACGCCAACGTGAAGCTGGCCAGCAGCCTCGCAGCCGAAGACATGCTGCTCACGCACGCGATTCTTTCGCGCGGCGTGAAAATCGGCATCTTCTCGCTGAATACCGGCCGCCTGCACGCCGAAACGCTCGGCATGATCGACGTGGTGCGCGAGCGCTACGGCTACGAGATCGAGCAGTTTCATCCGCAGCAGGACGCGGTGGACGAATACGCCGCCCAGCACGGCCTGAACGCGTTCTACGAGAGCGTCGATCTGCGCAAGCGCTGCTGCGAAATCCGCAAGGTCGAGCCGCTGAACCGCGCGCTCTCGAACGTTTCCGCCTGGGTCACGGGTCAGCGCCGCGAGCAGTCGGTCACGCGCGCAGAGCTGCACGAGGAAGAACGCGACGAAGCGCGCAACATCGACAAGTTCAATCCGCTCGCGGACTGGACCGAAACCGAGGTCTGGGCCTACCTGCGCGCCAATGACGTGCCCGTGAACCCGCTGCACGCGCGCGGCTACCCGAGCATCGGCTGCGAGCCCTGCACGCGCGCCATCCGTCCCGGCGAAGACAGCCGCGCGGGCCGCTGGTGGTGGGAATCGCGCGACACGAAGGAATGTGGCTTGCACATCACGTCCGTGTCGGCCATTCCGGTCGTCGAAGTGTCGTCCGAAGTGTCGTCAATCGGCCAGGCGAACTAAGATTCAAGCTTGTCGCGCCGTCGTGAAGACCGGCGCGCTACTGCATACCGCATACCGAGTACTGCGCGCCCCGTAAAAAGGGCGCGAATCAACGAAGGATCCGAACATGAGCACCACGCTCGACTCAGCAGTGAACGCGCCGCTCCAGGTCACGGCGAACCGCATGGATCATCTCGACTGGCTCGAAGCCGAGTCGATCCACATCCTGCGTGAACTCGTCGCCGAATGCAGCAAGCCGGCGCTGCTGTTCTCGGGCGGCAAGGACTCGGTCGTCGTGCTGGCGCTCGCACTCAAGGCCTTTGGCCTCGGCGCGAACCGCACGACCACGCTGCCGTTCCCGCTCGTGCACATCGACACGGGCCACAACTACGAGGAGGTGATCGACTTCCGCGATCGCCGCGCAGCCGAAATCGGCGCGCAACTCGTAGTCGGTCACGTGGAAGATTCGATCAGGCGCGGCACCGTGCGCCTGCGCCGCGAAACCGATTCGCGCAACGCCGCGCAAGCGGTCACGCTGCTGGAAACCATCGAGGAATACGGCTACACGGCGATGATCGGCGGTGCGCGCCGCGACGAAGAGAAGGCCCGCGCGAAGGAGCGCATCTTCTCGTTTCGCGACGAATTCGGCCAGTGGGACCCGAAAGCGCAGCGCCCGGAACTCTGGAGCCTGTACAACGCACGCCTGCACAAGGGCGAGCACCTGCGCGTGTTCCCGATCTCGAACTGGACGGAACTCGATGTGTGGCAATACATCGAGCGCGAGAAGCTCGAACTGCCGTCGATCTACTACGCGCACCAGCGCGAGATCGTGCGCCGCAACGGCCTGCTCGTGCCGGTCACGCCCCTCACGCCGATGAAGGAAGGCGAAGTCAGCGAAATGGCGCAGGTGCGTTTTCGCACCGTGGGCGACATCAGCTGCACGTGCCCGGTGGCGAGCGATGCCGACAACGTCGAGAAGATCATCGCCGAGACGGCCGTGACCGAGATCACGGAACGCGGTGCGACGCGCATGGACGACCAGGCGTCGGAAGCCGCGATGGAACAGCGCAAGAAGCAAGGTTATTTCTGAAGAGCACGCGAAGAGGAAAGATTAGACATGGTTACGACGCATCAACCTGAAGACCTCGGCGTGCTGCGCTTCATCACGGCGGGCAGTGTGGACGACGGCAAGAGCACGTTGATCGGCCGCCTGCTGTACGACAGCAAGGCGGTTCTGAGCGATCAGCTCTCCGCGCTCTCGCGGGCGAAGAACAAGCGCACGGTGGGCGACGAGATCGACCTGTCGCTGCTCACCGACGGGCTTGAAGCCGAACGCGAGCAGGGCATCACGATCGACGTGGCGTATCGCTACTTCGCCACGGCCAGACGCAAGTTCATCATCGCCGACACGCCGGGCCACGAGCAGTACACGCGCAACATGGTGACGGGCGCCTCCACCGCGCACGCCGCGATCATCCTGATCGATCCCACGCGCGTGACGGTCGAAAACGGCGTGACGCAACTGCTGCCGCAAACCAAGCGCCACAGCGCCATCGTCAAGCTGCTGGGCCTGCAGCACGTGATCGTCGCGATCAACAAGATGGATCTCGTCGACTACAGCGAAGCGACGTTCAATCTGATCCGCGAAGCCTATGTCGCGCTCACGCGCCAGCTCGGCCTCAACGACGTGCGTTTCGTGCCGGTTTCGGCGCTCAAGGGCGACAATATCGTGGCCGCGAGCGAGCGCATGCCGTGGTACGCGGGCGAGCCGCTCCTCGACGTGCTCGAACAACTGCCGCTCGCGCAGGCCACGGGCGAAGCGCTGCGCTTTCCGGTGCAGTGGGTCGCGCGCCAGGACGGCTCCAGCGCCGACGACTTCCGCGGCTACATGGGCCGTATCGAAGCGGGCGAAGTGAAGCTCGGCGACGCCATCTCGGTGCTGCCGGCCGGCCGCAGCGCGACGGTTGCGGAAATCATCGCACCGGTGCCGGGCGGCACCGCGCAGGTCGACCGCGCGTTCGCGGGCCAGACCGTCACGATCCGTCTCGCCGAAGACGTGGACGTTTCGCGCGGCGACACCTTCGTGCCCGCGGCCGATGCTGCGCAGCCGGCGAAGAAGCTCGAAGCGGACCTCTGCTGGTTCGACGACGAGCCGCTCTCGCCGCAGCGCAAGTACCTGCTCAAGCAGACCACGAGCACGGTGTTCGCGAAGATCGGTGCGGTCAGGCAGGTGCTCGACGTGCATACGCTCTCGCACGCCACCGACCGCCACGAACTCGCGATGAACGATATCGGCCGCGTGGCGCTCTCCCTGCAGAAGCCGCTCGTCTGCGACCCGTATGATGCGAATCCTGGCACCGGCGCATTCGTGCTGATCGACGAGGCGACGCATCACACGGTGGCCGCGGGCATGATCCGCGCGTTCTCGGCGTAAGGCGCTGCGCGAGATTGCGGCCGCGCGCGGCCGCAACCAATGGATTCGAAGCAAATGGGTAAGGTATATCTGATCGGCGCGGGACCGGGCGCAGCGGACCTCATCACGGTGCGCGGCGCACGGCTGCTCGCGAGCGCCGACGTGGTGCTGCACGACGCGCTCGTCGAGCCGGCCATGCTCGAGTACGCGCCACGCACCGCGAAGTTCATCGCGGTCGGCAAGCGCTGCGGGCAGCGCTCCACGGCGCAGCACTTCATCAACAAGCAACTCGTCGATGCGGCGCGCGAGCACGCCGTGGTCGTGCGCCTGAAGGGCGGCGACCCGATGCTGTTCGGCCGTGCCGACGAGGAAATGCGCGCGCTCGAAGCCGCCGGCATCGAATTCGAAATCGTGCCGGGCATCACGGCGGCGCTGGCGAGCGCGGCGACGCTGCAACGCTCGCTCACGCTGCGCGGCGTAGCGCGCAGCGTTGCGCTCGCCACCTATTCGCGCGCGGCGGGCAGCGAGGCGATTCGCGAGCGGGTCAACGCCGATTCGCTCGTGTTCTACATGGGGCGCGACAGCGCGCCCGAGATCGCGCGCCAGCTGATCGAGGCGGGTCGCGCGGGCGCGACGCCCGTGGCGATCGTCGAAGCCTGCAGTACCGCGCGCGAGCGCACGCTCACGCTGACCCTGGCCGGTCTCGCGGCGGGTGAGGCGCAGGACTGGCTCGACCCGGTGCAGCCGAGCCTGCTCATGATCGGCGATGCGTTCGCCGAACGCTCGGGGCAGGCGCAACGCGAAGACGAAGCGCAGGACGACCAACGGGGCTGTCGCGCCGCGGCCTGAAGCGCCACGCGAAACAGGGCAGCAAAGCAAAACGGGCTCGCAGCGAAGCGAGCCCGTTTCTTATGCGTGAGCGGTTTAGTCGCGGTCGTTTTCGATGCAGTACCGCACGATCGCATCGAGCACCGCATCGTCCTCGCCGACAGCGCCCGCACAACGCAGGCGCACATCCGGATGCTCGCTCTGGCACTGCGCGATCAGCGCGGGCAGATCGCGCCGCACGTGGCCGCCCTGGCCGAAGAACACCGGCACGACCGTGATCGTGTCGCAGCCTGCCGCGGCCTGTGAGGCGATGGCGTCGGGCAGGCTCGGCGTCATGAGTTCGAGAAAGGCGAGGCCAACGGGTCCCGCATCGCCGCGCGCGGCGGCGAGCCTCGTGGCGAGGCGCTGAAACGGCTCTTGCCAGCGCGCGTCGCGCGCGCCGTGGCCGAAGAGAATCATGCCGTGCATGCCCATGCTTGCGAGCCTGTGCGAATTCGCAGCCGAACGCCGGCGACATCAATGCCGGTCGACCCATTTGAGCCCGATGAGCCCAACCACGAGATAGATGAGCCCGGGTGTCGCCGCCGTGAGCGGCGCGGGCCAGGTGTTCAGTGTACCCACGTGCGAGAACAGCGTGTTGACGAGCTGGAAGCTCATGCCGAGCATGATGCCGCCGAACACCTTCATCCCCACCACGCCGGCGCGCGTATGCAGATACGCGAACGGCAGCGAGAGCACGAGCATCACGAACACGGCGAACGGGTAGAGCAGCTTGCGCCAGAACGCGATCTGGTAGCGCTGCGCGTCCTGATGGTTCTCGGTCAGATGCTGGATGTAGCGGAACAGGTTGAACATCGACATCCGGTCGGGCGAAACGAGCAGCACCGAGAGAATGTTCGGCGTGAGCTCCGAGCGCAGCGAGTATTCGGGCGCCGAAGTTTGTTGGGCGCGATAGATCGGGTCGAGCGCATCGACCGGCTGGTTCTGCGGCGGCGGCACGCTAATGAGCTGCGTGTCGGTCACGTCCTTGAGCAGCCAGTGGCCCGGCGGCTGGAACGTGCCGCTCTTCGCGAGGCGTACGTTGGTGAGCCGGAATTGCGAATCGAATTCGTAGATGCGCACGTTCGTGATGGTGGCGTCGGGCAGTAGTTCGCCGACGTTCACGAAGCGCGTGACCTGCTCCCCGTCGGCGCGCGCGGTGAGCGTGTCCTTCACCCACACGCCCGACTGGAAGTTGCTCGACACGGCCGAGCCCAACGCCTCGAGACGCACGCGCTCGGAGAGCTGGTCGGTGTAAGGGCCGACCACTTCGCCGATCAGGTAGGTCAGCAGCACGAGCGGCACGCCGATCTTGAGCAGCGAGCGCAGCGCCTGGTTGGTGGCGAGGCCCGACACGCGAAAGATCGTGTACTCGGAGTTCGCGGCCATTTGCGCGAACACGTAGATCGCGGCGATGAGCGCCGCGACCGGGATGATCTCGTAGAGCCGCGAAGGCGCCTGGAGCGCCACGCGCAGCACCGCGTACTGGAATTTGTAGTTGCCGTGGCCGACCGAGTTCAGTTCGTTGATGAGGTCGAAGAAGAAGAACAGGCCCGAGAAGGCGAACAGGATGAAGATGAACGTCAGGTAGACCTGGCGAGCAAAGTATTTTTCGTAGATGCGCATCGGTCAGTTTCCCTCTCAGTTTCCAGGAGAGGCGCGCCGGAACATCGCACGTGTGAAGAGCGGCCGGTTGCGCACGCGTATCCAGAAGATGAACACGACGAGCGCGAGCACCACGGCGTGCAGCAGAACGAGACCGACACCGAAGGACATCTTGCCTTGTTCGATCTGCGACTGCACGACGTTGAGCAGGTTCGAATAGGTGAGGTAGATCAGCACCGCCATCACCAGATTGATCGTGCGGCTGCGGCGCGGGTTCTGGTAGGCAAGCGGAATGCCGAGCAGCATCAGGTTGATTGCGATGAGCGGCAGGCCGGCGCGCCAGGCGAGCTCGCCCAGGTTGTCGTTCGTCGGGTGGCGCAACAGGCCCGGCGTGGACGTGGTGCTCGCCGAAGGCGTGTTCACGAGCGGCTGGCTCGTGATCTTCACGCCATAACGCTGGAACTCGCTGATGCGAAAGTCCGGATGGCCGGGCTCGCCGTCGTAGCGGCGGCCGTTTTCGAGCACGACGAAGCGGTCGCCGCCCGACATGGTTTCGGTGTGGCCTGTCTTCGAGACGATCACGCTCACCTTGCCGTTCTCCGTGCTCGTGACGAACACGTTCTCCACACGGGCCTGATCGGGGCTCATGCTCTCGATGAAGAATACGCGGTGCGTGGTGGGCGACTCGCGGAACTGGCCGGGCGCGAGCAGCGAGACTTCGTCGCGCTGCTGGAAGCGCGCGCGAATGAGCTTGCTTTGCGCATTCGACCACGGCCAGCCGATGAACGCGAAGAACACGATGAGCAGGATGATCGGCGCGGCAAAGGTGGCGACCGGTTTGATCAGGCGCGTGAGGCTCACCCCGGAGGAGAGCCACACGACCATTTCGGAATCCTTGTACCAGCGCGTGAGGACGAACAGGATCGACACGAACAGCGTGACGATGAGCATGACGGCCATGTAGCCGATCACGGTGAGTCCGATCAGCACCAGCACGTCGCGCGGGTCGATCTGACCGGACGCGGCGAAGCCGACGATGCGGATCATCATCGTCGTCAGCATGATCGTGAGCAGAACCATGAACACGGCGCCGGCCGTGTACGCGAGTTCGCGCTGCAGGGAACGTTCGAAGATCATTCTTGATGGACAGGGCGGGCGGCCCGTGCCGGGAGGCGCGCAGCTCGCGCAACCGCCCAGGAGCCGCCGCGGGAAAAATAGCGGATAATTGCGGCTTTCATCCTAAGCCCTGATTTTATCCGAGGACAAGCGCGATGGACTTTAGCATAAAAGCCTGTGACTGGAGCAAAGGCGGGGAAGGCCCCTTCCTGAGCGGCAAGTCGGATTGTGTCGTGGTCGGCGTGTTCGAGGCGCAAACGCTCTCGGGACCGGCGTTCGCGATCGACAGCGCCATTGGCGGCGCAATCGCGCGCGTCGTCAAGGCCGGCGACATCGACGGCAAGGCCGGCTCCACGCTGTTCCTGCCGGAGGTGAGCGGCATCGGCGCCTCGCGCGTGCTGCTCGTGGGTCTCGGCAAGCAGGACGCGTTCGGCCAGAAGGCTTACGGCGACGCGGTCAAGGCCGCCTGGCGCGCGATCCTCGGCACGAAAATCGCACAGGCCACCTTCACCCTCGCGCAATTGCCGGTGAAGGAGCGCACGGGCGACTGGGGCGTGCGCACCGCCATTCTCGCGCTGCGCAACGAGACCTATCGCTTCACGCAGATGAAGAGCAAGCCCGACGTCTCGCAGCGGGCCTTGAAGCGCGTGGTCTTCAGCATCGACGCCGCCGACGAGAAGGGCGCCAGGCTCGCCGCCAAGCAGGCTGTCGCGCTCGCCAACGGCATGGACCTGACGCGCGACCTCGGCAATCTGCCGGGCAACGTCTGCACGCCGACCTATCTCGCGGCCACGGCCAAGAAGCTCGCGCGCGACTGGAAGCTCAAGGTCGAGGTGCTCGGCCAGCGTCAGATCGAGACGCTCAAGATGGGCTCGTTTCTTTCGGTCACGAAGGGTTCGGTCGAGCCGCCGCAGTTCATCGTGCTGCACTATCAGGGCGCAAGCGCCAAGGCCGCGCCCATCGTGCTGGTCGGCAAGGGCATCACGTTCGACACCGGCGGCATTTCGCTCAAGCCGGGCGAGGGCATGGACGAGATGAAGTACGACATGTGCGGCGCGGGCTCGGTGCTCGGCACGATCCGCGCGGTCGCCGAAATGGGGCTCAAGCTCAACGTGATCGGCATCATTCCGACCTGCGAGAACATGCCCGCGGGCAACGCCACGAAGCCGGGCGACATTGTCACGACGATGGCGGGCCTCACGGTCGAAGTGCTCAACACCGACGCCGAAGGCCGCCTGATCCTGTGCGATGCGCTCACCTACGCCGAGCGCTTCAAGCCGGCCGCGGTGGTCGACATCGCCACGCTCACGGGCGCCTGCATCATCGCGCTCGGCCATCACAACAGCGGCCTCTTCTCGAAGGACGACGCACTTGCAGGCGAGCTGCTCGACGCCTCGCGCGAAGCGAACGATCCGGCCTGGCGCCTGCCGCTCGACGACGAGTATCAGGACCAGCTCAAGTCGAACTTCGCCGATCTCGCCAACATCGGCGGGCGTCCGGCGGGCAGCGTGACGGCGGCGTGCTTCCTCTCGCGTTTCACCGAAAAATACCCGTGGGCGCACCTCGACATCGCGGGCACGGCGTGGAAGAGCGGCGCGGCCAAGGGGGCGACGGGCCGTCCGGTGCCGCTGCTCGCCCAGTTCCTGATCGATCGCGCCGGACAATGAGGGCAGGTATGGCGATTGCTGCCCGCTTGACGGTGTGTAAAGTGGTGTGGGCATGACGCGCATCGATTTCCACACGAACGTCGGCGACTCGCTGCTGTATGCGTGCCGCCTCGCGCGCAAGGCGTATCAGGCGGGCCAGCAGGCGGTGGTGCTGGCCGAGCCCGCGCGCCTGCGTGCGTTCGACGAAATGTTGTGGACCTTTTCGTCGCTCGACTTCGTGCCGCACTGCATGGCCGACAGCTCGCACGCGGGCGAATCGCCCATCGTGCTGGCAGCGGATCTCGAGCGTGCGCCGCATCATCGTGTGCTGCTCAATCTCGGCGCCCAGGTTCCGCCACAGTTCGCACGCTTCGAGCGCCTGCTCGAAGTGATTGGCGATGCGCCCGACGAACTCGCGTCGGGCCGCGAGCGCTATCGTTTCTACCGCGACCGCGGTTACGCGCTCAACAACTACAGGCAGGGCGGCTAAGGCCGGACGCGCGAGGCGTACCGGCGCAAGGCCGACTGCCCCGATCGATGGAGGTCAACATGTCCGGCATGCATGATTCGGAAGATGCTGCGATTCCGCTCCTGAACGAGGTGATGGTGGCGGGCAATCCGCTGCGCGCGCACAACGTCGAGGAGGCGAAGAGCGCGACGGCCGCTGCCGTTCAGGCCGCCGTGGCCGAGCGCGAGGAGGGCCTGTTCGCGCACGACGCCGAAGCGCTCGTCGAGCGCCTGCGCGGCCGCTGCCTGACCTGGCTCACCGGCGAAGGCCGCGCCGTGATCGAGGCGCGCTGCAGCGCCGCAATGCAGGAGCATACGAACTGGCTCGTGGGCCAGGTGTCGCGCGAAATCGGTCTCGCGCTCGAAACGGAACTCACGAACTGGGTGAAAGCCGCCGTGCGCGAAGAGCTGGCGGCGCGCGCGGGGCGAGCCCCTTCGGCCTGATTCACCTGAATGTGCGGCGGCGAGCCGTCACCCGCCGCTCGCGCCATCACGCCGTTCCGCTCACTTGAGCGTGAGGATCCAGTTCGCGAGCTGGGCCGCCTGAGCGGGGTTCAGCTGCGTGTTGGCCGGCATGGGCACGGTGCCCCACACGCCGGTGCTGCCTTCCAGAATTTTGTGGGTGAGATAGGTCTGCGCGTCGGGCTTGCCCGCGTACTTCGCGCCGATGTCGCGCAGGGCGGGACCCATGAAATTGCGGGTCACCGAATGGCAGCTCATGCAGTTCTGCTGCTGGGCGAGCGCGAGGCCGGCGGATCCATGCTGCGCGCGGGCCGGGGGGGCCCCGAGTGCGCCGGCCATGCCGATGGCGAGCGCGGCAGCGAGCGTCGCTGTCTTGTTCTTCGCTTGCGACTTCCGTTTCATACTGGTCTCCGCCAGCGTATGCGCCGGCTGTGTCGTCGCATTATAAAAGCAAAGGGCGCACGTTCTGGACGTGCGCCCTTTGCCTGGCTGCCGGTCGGGATTCGAGCGGTGTCCAGCACCGCCTGGCCCCGCATTTAACCTCTGCGTTTAACCTGTTACCGCGCCCTGGTTCGCCGGGCGCGCGAGCGCCGCGTACTTCGCCATGACCCCGCGCGTGTAGCGCGGCGCGGGCTGCTTCCAGGCCGCGCGCCGGCGCGCGAGTTCCGCGTCGTCCACGTTCAGCTGCAGCAGGAGCTGGTGAGCGTCGATGGTGATCGAGTCGCCTTCCTGCACGAGCGCGATGGTGCCGCCGTCGAACGCTTCCGGCGCGACGTGGCCCACCACCATGCCCCAGGTGCCGCCCGAGAAGCGGCCATCGGTGATGAGTCCCACCGACTCCCCAAGCCCCTTGCCGATGATCGCCGAAGTCGGCGCGAGCATTTCCGGCATGCCGGGGCCGCCCTTCGGGCCGAGATAGCGCAGCACGACGACGTCGCCCGCCTTGATCTTGTCTGCGAGGATGGCTTCCATCGCGCTCTGCTCATCGTCGAACACGCGCGCGGGGCCCGTGATGACCGGATTCTTCAGGCCGGTGATCTTGGCGACCGCGCCGTGCGTCGCGAGGTTGCCCTTGAGGATCGCCAGATGGCCCTCCTTGTACAGCGCCTGGCTGATGGGGAAGATGACCTTCTGGTCCGCGCGCGGCGTGGACGGCACGTCCCTGAGTTCTTCCGCGATGGTCTTGCCCGTGATGGTGATGCAGTCGCCGTGCAGGAGGCCCGCATCGAGCAGGATCCTGAGTACCTGCGGGATGCCGCCGGCCTCGTGCAGGTCGGTCGCGACGTACTGGCCCGAAGGCTTCAGGTCGCAGATCACCGGCACCTTTTTGCGCATGCGCTCGAAGTCGTCGATGGTCCATTCGATTTGCGCGGCATGCGCGATGGCGAGATAGTGCAACACCGCGTTGGTCGAGCCGCCCGTCGCCATGATGAGCGCCACGGCGTTCTCGATCGACTGCTTCGTGATGATGTCGCGCGGCCTGAGGTCCCGCTTGACGGCCTCGACCAGCACGCGCGCCGATTCCGCCGCCGAGCCGACTTTCTCCTCGTCGGGGTTGGCCATCGTCGACGAATACATGAGCGACATGCCGAGCGCCTCGAACGACGAACTCATCGTGTTCGCGGTGTACATGCCGCCGCACGAGCCCGTGGACGGGCAGGCGTTTTTCTCGATGCCTTCGAAATCTTCCTCGGTCATGCGCCCCGCGGTGAATTCGCCCACGGCCTCGAACGCCGAGACGATGGTGAGCGCACGGCCCTTCCAGTTACCCGGGCGGATCGTGCCGCCGTACACGTAAATGCCGGGCACGTTGATGCGCGCGAGCGCGATCATGCCGCCTGGCATGTTCTTGTCGCAGCCGCCGATCACGACCACGCCGTCCATCCACTGGCCCTGTACGCAGGTCTCGATGCAGTCCGCGATGACCTCGCGCGAGACGAGCGAGTACTTCATGCCTTCGGTGCCCATCGACATGCCGTCCGAGATCGTGGGCGTGCCGAAGGTCTGCGGGTTCGCGTCGGCGCGCTTGATGGCGTCCACGGCCGCGTCGGTCAGACGCTGCAGGCCGGCGTTGCACGGCGTGATGGTCGAATGGCCGTTGGCGACGCCGATCATCGGCTTGTCGAAGTCGGCCTTCTCGTAGCCGAGTGCGTAGTACATCGAACGGTTGGGCGAACGGGCGACGCCTTGCGTGATGTGCTTCGAACGACGGTTATAGGGCATGGGGACCTCCGGTGGATTTTGTCTCGGATGCCGGGTGTGTGTTCTGGTTTGCGGCAGTGCCGGCACGTCTATCGAAGCATGCGATGTCGCGAGGGCGCTGTCCAATATATTATTCGTGGTCTATTGAGTCGAAAAACATATCAACAAGACAACGACGCGAGACCGACGCCGATGAATCCGACTATCCCTGATCTGCGCCAGCTGCGCTATTTCGTCGCCGTGGCGGAGGAGCAGCATTTCGGCCGCGCGGCGGCGCGCCTGTCCATGACGCAGCCGCCGCTCTCGCAGGCCATCCGCGCGCTGGAGGAGACGCTGGGCGTGGCGCTGTTCGCGCGCACGCGCCGTTCGGTCGAATTGACGGCCGTGGGCGCCGATCTGCTGCCGGAGGTGAGGCGCCTGCTGGCGAGCGCCGAAGCGCTGCGGCCGCTCGCGCAGAGCCTCGCGCGCGGCGAGGCGGGCGTGCTCGCGCTCGCCTTCGTCTCGACCGCCGACTACGGCTTGTTGCCGCTTCTGCTGCGCGACTTCGGCGTGCGCTATCCGCGCGTGCGCCTGCAGCTCGCCGAAGCCACGAGCGACGTGCAAGTGGAAGAGCTGGTGGCGGGCCGCATCGACGCGGGCCTCGTGATCGCACCCGTGCCGCCGCGCCACGCGGCCCAGCTTGCTTACCAGCCGGTCGCGCGCGAACCGCTCGTGGTCGCCATGCCCTCGGCGCTTTCGGCGCGCCTTGGCGGCCCGGCCGCCGACGACTGGCACGACGAGCCCGTGAGCCTGCGCGATCTCGCCGATGCGCCGCTCGTCGTTTTCCCGCGCCATCTGGCCCCCGGCTTCTACGACACCATTATGGATTGCTACGGCGCGGCGGGCCTTGCGCCCCTGATCGGCCAGGAAGCGATCCAGATGCAGACGATCGTGAGCCTCGTCTCGGCCGGCATGGGTGTGGCGCTCGTGCCGCAGTCGCTGCGCCATCTGCGGCGCACGGGCGTCGTGTACCGGCCGCTCGCGGGGGCCGTGCCGGCCATCGAAACCGGACTCGTCTGGCGCTCGGCCGAGGTGAGCCCGGTGCTCGCGGCGTTCATCGAGATCGTGCGCGCGCACGCGGCGACGGCGGGCTGGCCGGCGCACGAGGGCTAGCCGGAATCCGCGCCGACCGTGGGCGTCATCTGTCACCGTGACACTCGCCGCGCGTCGCCGAACGTGCATTCTGGTTCGTGCCCCCTCGCGTCGGCGATAATGTCACGGCGTGACGCGCCGGCGGCGAACCTCGCCGCCTTGCAAACGTCCAACGCGCTTTGTCCGCCGCTTTGCCCGTTTCAATGGGCGGCGCGGTACTGCTTACAACCCGGTTTCAATCGATATCGCCGACACGACTTCATCCACGATGCTCATCCACCCGAACTTCGACCCCGTCGCCATTCATCTGGGGCCGCTCGCCGTGCGCTGGTACGGCCTCATGTATCTTGTCGGCTTCATTCTGGCGATCGTGATCGGCCGTCTGCGCCTGCGTCTGCCGTACGTGGCCGCGCAGGGCTGGACCGCAAAAGACATCGACGACATGCTGTTCTACGGCGTGCTCGGCACGATACTCGGCGGGCGCCTGGGCTACGTGCTGTTCTACAAGGCGAGCTGGTATTTCGCGCATCCGCTCGACATCTTCAAGGTGTGGGAGGGCGGCATGTCCTTTCACGGCGGCTTCCTCGGCGTGACCTTCGCGATGGTTCTGTTCGCGTGGCAGCGCGGCCGCACCTGGCTGCAGGTCACGGACTTCGTCGCGCCGATGGTGCCCACAGGGCTCGCCTTTGGCCGTCTCGGGAACTTCATCAACGGCGAGCTGTGGGGCCGCGTGACCTCGCCCGATTCGCCGTGGGCCATGCTGTTTCCGGGCGCCGCGAACGACGACGCCGCATGGCTGGCCGCGCATCCGCAACTGGCCGCGCAGTGGCACCTGAACGAAGTGTTCGCGCAGTACCATTTGCTGCCGCGCCATCCTTCGGAGCTGTATGAAATCGCGCTGGAAGGCATCGCGCTGTTCATCGTGCTGATCCTGTTCGCGCGCAAGCCGCGACCCGTCGGCGCGATTTCGGCCATGTTCCTGATCGGCTATGGTCTCGCGCGCTTCACGGTCGAGTTCGCGCGTGAACCCGACGACTTCCTCGGCCTGCTGGCGCTCGGCCTTTCGATGGGGCAGTGGCTCTCGCTGCCGATGATCATCGCGGGGATTGGCCTGATGGCGTGGGCGTATCGCCGTGCCAGGCGTGGCAACGACGGCGCGCAGGTAGCGGGCGCGAAGAGCTGAGACGCGGCTCACACCCGCCTGACACCCGCCTGACACGCGCGCGACGCACTACGCGTTCCAGCCCATGAAAGAGGCCACGGTTTTCACCGTGGCCTCTTGACTTGCGGGCTTGCCGGGCTTCGTTGGCGCGTCTTACTTCATCTGCACCGACCCGGAGACGTTGACCGTCACCGTGGACGTGCCGCCTTCGAGCGGCACGGGTGACAGCTTCGCGTCGGCCGTCGCGGCGCGCGCGCTCATCATCATCATGGGGCGCGGCATCACGCCCGAGTGCCCCACGTTCACGTCGCGAATCGTGTAGCTGCTGTAGCCGAACGCGCGCGTGGCCGAGAGCGCCTGGTCGCGGAACGAGGCGATGGCCTGGCCCGAAAGCTTTTGCTCGGCAGCGCGCTGCGCCTCGGGCGACAGCGAGAACTGCACGTTGCCCACCTGCATGATCGACGCGAGATCGCCGGCGAGCTTCGACGCCGCCGCGAAATCATGCGACTCGAGCACGACTTCCGTGCGGCCGCGCCAGGCGGAGATGCGCCCGTCGCGATCCGTCGAAGGGAAGATCGAGAACTGGCCGGAGTGCGCGCTCACGCCCGCGACGCCCCTTGCGCGCTGGAGCGCGGCGTCGGCGCGCTGATTGAGCGTCGCGGTCAGCGAGGCCGGATCGCTCGCTTCCTGCTCGTAGAACAGCGTAATGTTGACGACGTCCTGAGGCACTTCGGCACTTGCCTGCGCGGACAGCGAAAGCACGCCCGAGGGCTGCTGGAAGCGCGCGTCGCTCTGTGCGAACGCGGTGCGCGGCGCGAGCGTCGCGGCGACGGGGAGGGCGGCAGCCAATGCGGCGGCGAGCGTGACGGCGGTTTTTCGGTTCATTGAGGCTCCTTGCAGAACTGGCGTCGCGCGCGACATACCCATAACAGCGACGTAACAGCGCGCGACTGTGCGCGATTGTGCTTGAAGTCGCGCACGGATGCTGTGTGCGTGCCTCGCCGCGTGCATCGAGGCAGAACCGGGCCGCATCACATCCGCATCACATCAGATGTTTCGTGATGAAGTTCCACTCAGCCGTCGTGACCGGCGTGATCGAAAGGCGATTGCCCCTGGCGAGCACGCGCATGTCCGCGAGTTCTTCGTGCTCGCGCAAGGCGGCGAGCGCAATCAGCGGGCACTTCTTCTTGAACACGACGTCGACGAGCATCCAGCGCGGATTCTCGTGCGTCGATTTCGCGTCGTAGTAAGGGCTTTTCGGATCGAACTGCGTGGGATCGGGGTAGGCCGTGGACGACACCTGCGCGATGCCCGCGATACCGGGCTCGGGGCAGCTCGAGTGGTAGAACAGCACGCCGTCGCCTTGCTGCATGGTGTCGCGCATGAAATTGCGCGCCTGGTAGTTTCGTACGCCAGTCCAGGGCAGCGTGCGCTGCGGCGCGCTTGCGAGGTCGTCGATGCTTGCTTCGTCGGGTTCGGACTTCATCAGCCAGTAGCGCATGAGTCGAAGTTCACGTCGAAAGGGGAGAGGGGCGGGCGTGCATGCCGCGAGTCACGCCAGCGCTGGCCGCACAGTGGAACGCACAATGGAAAACGGCATCGGACTGTGGTCCGATGCCGTTTGAATAGGTCCCCGCCATAGCCGCTAGGCCGGCATCCTGAACCGAGGGTTCAGAATTGGTCGCAGTTAGCAGCACTTCGGGTACATCAGACTGTGTGACGCGCACGCCCGTGCTACAAATTTCCGCAACCGTGCACATGGCATTGGTTCAAGGAATATATGACCTTGGCGAACCAGGCAGGGAAGCTGACTAAACTGGTTGGCAGCGTGTTTGGAACCGCGCGTTTCTAAACAAATCAACGCTGCCTTTGAACAACATCATACCGCACGTTGCTGCATGAAACTGCGCCTTGCAACCGCGGCGTACATCAGCGCTTATTGCACACCGTACTGATGAATGACAGCGCCGAGTTGTTCGTTCATTTGGCGCATTGTACGACGGATTTCTTCGGCTGGGAATGCTTCCCCGTGACGCACGCTCGTTTGCAGGCGCAGCAGTTCCGAGGCGAGCGAGAGCGCCGCCATGACGGCGATGCGATCGGTGCCGCGCACGTTGCTGTGATTGCGGATCTTCGACATTTCGGCGTCCACGCGCGCGACGGCTTCGAGCAGCGCCTGTTCCGTTTCCGGCGAACAGACGAGGCGATAGGTTTGGCCGAGTATCGTCGCTTCGATCTGCTTGGTGGTCATGCATTTTCTCCGTGGCGGGCCGCGTTGCTGTCGTCGTCGTTGCTCTGCGACGGTTCGAGCAGATCGAGCTGGTTATCGCGCTCGTTACCTGCGCGTGCGCGCGGCAGCTTCTCGAGGATCGCGTTCAGACGCACCTGCGCATCGTCGATCTTGGCCGAGAGTGCGTCGCGCTCTGCCTGCAGCGCGGCGCGTTCCTCGCGGACCTGTTCGAGTTCGATGCGTGTTTCGTCGCATTGCGCGCGCAGCTGCGCGAGTTGCTCTTCGAGTGCGAGGCGTGCTTCGTGTTGGCGCTGATTAATCTCGATCAGCTGCCCGATGTTTTGTGAGAGTGTTTCGAGTTCGTTGAGCATGTGCTGCGTCCTCTAAAGACAGGCATTCTAGCGCGGATTAACGCGTATTTTGATAATTGTGTCGTTTCCAGACGTAACAGCCCGGCTTCTTACCCGAATCAGGCCCGAAACCCCCGCTACGTGTGCCGCATAGGCCAGGCGGGAACGTAATTTGCCAGGGCCGCGCGCGTAGCGCGTCGTCTCGATCGTGGTCTGCGCGTTATAACATCACGGATTCATGGTCCTTTGCCAGGGCTTTCGCGAACGGCGTTAGCCATACCGCCGTTTCTGCCACGCGTCATGCAGAATCCCTGGCGACCAAAATACTGCGCTCTGTTGTGGCCTGCGTATACCCCTGCTGTCTTTCCGTGTGAGCTTGATTGAAATCCGCCGCCGAGTTTCCCGATGCGTTCCATGAGCCGCGATGAGTCCCATGCTGTGCCGTCGATCCACGCGCTGCCGCGCCGCTCGATGAGCGCGCGCCGCGCGTGCCTGATCTGGGGCGCGCTCGCAGCAGTGGCGCTCGTGGTGTTCGCTGCATCGCTAGCAACCGGCAGCGTAAGGGTGACGTTTGCGCAGGCGCTGGCGGCGCTCGCGCCCGCGCACGACGCGCCCGGCGCGCCGGACATGGCGACCGAAATCGTGCGCACGCTGCGCTTGCCGCGCGCACTGGCGGGTTTTGCCTGTGGCGGGTTGCTCGCGCTGGCGGGTGCGCTGCTGCAGGTGCTGCTGCGCAATCCGCTTGCGGAGCCCTACGTGCTCGGCGTGTCGGGCGGTGCGGCCGCGTTCGCACTCGTGGCGATGATCGCGGGCGTGGCGTGGTGGGGCGTGCAGGCGAGCGCATGCGCGGGTGCGTTCGTTTCGATCCTGCTCGTGCTCGGCCTCGCGCGCCGCGAGTTGTGGCGCGGCGAGCCGCAAGACAGCTCGCCGCGGCTGCTCCTGACGGGCGCGGTGACGGCGGCAGGCTGGGGCGCATTGATCACACTGCTGCTCACGCTCGCGCCCGACGCGCGCCTGCGCGGCATGCTGTTCTGGCTCACGGGCGACCTCAATGGCGCGGGCACGCCATGGCTCCCGCTCGCGACGCTTGGCCTGGTCCTTGCATGCATCGTGCCTGCCGCGCCGATGCTCAACGTGCTGCTGCGCGGCGACGCCGCTGCGCAGGCGCTCGGTGTGCCGGTGCTGCGTTTGCGTGTGGGCATTTATCTTGCCGCGTCGCTCGCGGCGGCCGCTGCCGTGACGACGGGCGGCACCATCGGCTTTGTCGGCCTCGTCGTGCCCCACATGCTGCGCCTCGCGTTCGGCAACGACCAGCGCATGCTCGTGCCGGCCGCCGCGCTCGCGGGCGGCGTGGCCGTGATGGGTGCGGACCTCGTCGCACGTACGGCGGCGGCGCCCGCGCAGTTGCCGGTGGGTGTCGTGACTGCGCTCGCCGGCGTGCCCGTATTTCTGTGGATGCTTCTCGCGAGGCGCGGACGATGAGCGAAACGTATCCACCGCTGCTCGCGGTCCAGTCGCTCACGTTGCGTGCGGGTGCGCGCACGCTTGTGGAATCGCTCACGCAAGGATTTGCTGCTGGCGAAATCTGGTGCGTGGCGGGCGCGAACGGCGCGGGCAAGACGACGCTGATCGGCGCGCTCGCGGGCCTGAGCGAGCCCTCGGCAGGACACGTGGAAGTCGAGGGCATCGCGCTCGCAAAGTGGCCGCCGGTGCGCCTCGCGCAGCGCCGTGCGTTGATGCCGCAGGACCAGCGTGACGCATTCAGCGCGAGCGTGATCGACACCGTGCTGCTCAATCGCTATCCGCATCTTTCGGGCTGGGGCTGGGAAGGCGACGCCGACCGCGCGGCCGCGCACGCCGCGCTCGCCACGCTCGGCCTCGAAGCATTCGCCGCGCGCGATGTGCTTACGCTTTCGGGCGGCGAGCGCCAGCGCGTAGCGCTTGCCGCCGCGCTGTGCCAAAGTGCGCCGCTCCTGCTGCTCGACGAGCCGCTCGCGCATCTGGACCTGCATCATCAGATCGCGTGTCTCGAAGCGATCTCGCGCTGGGTGAAGAGCGATGCGCGAACGGTGCTGTTTTCGTGCCACGATCTCAATCTTGCGCGGCGCTTCGCCACGCACGCGCTCCTGCTCGACGGCCGCGGCGGCTTTCACGCGGGCCCCGTACGCGAGGTGCTCACGCCGCAGCGCGCGAGCGCCGCATTCGGTCATCCGCTCGTGCTGATACGCGAGGGCGGGCACGAGGCGCTCGTCCCTGCACTCGTCCCGACATCTTCATCACCGCATTCGCCGGGATCGAACGGCGCGCATTAGTGTTAGTGCGCCGCTGTCGCCCGCATCACTTCGAAACAGAACACACCATGACGTCATCGCTTACCGAACTGCTCGCCGTCGAACCGCTCGACCTCTCCTTGCGCGACGAACTGCAACGCCTCATCGACACGAAGACCAAACCGCCCGGCAGTCTCGGCCGCCTCGAAACACTGGCGCGCCAGCTCGGCATGATCCAGGGCACGACGCACCCGGGCGTCGAGCGTCCCGTGATGATCGTGTTCGCGGGCGACCACGGCATTGCCGCCGAAGGCGTGAGCCCATACCCGCAGGCCGTGACCGCGCAGATGGTCGCGAACTTCGTCGCAGGGGGCGCTGCGATCAACGTGTTCAGCAGCGTGGCGGGACTCACGCTCGAAGTCGTCAACGCGGGCGTGGCGACGCCGCTGCCGCCGTCGCCCGCGCTCGTCGATGTGCCCGTCGCGCGCGGCACGCGCAACTTCGCGCACGAGCGTGCCATGACGCGCGACGAATCTCTCGCCGCGCTCGCGGCGGGTGCTGGGCGCGTGCGCCATCACGCGGCGCTCGGCACGAACGTGATCGGCTTTGGCGAAATGGGCATTGCCAACACGTCGTCTGCCGCATGCCTGATGAGCCGCCTGTGCGGCGTGCCGATCGACGAATGCGTGGGGCGCGGCACGGGCCTCGACAATGCGGGCCTCGCGAAAAAGCGCAATGTGCTCGCGGCGGCGCTCGCGCATCATGCCGACGCGCGCGAACCGCTCGACGTGCTCGCCGCGTTCGGCGGCTTCGAGATCGCGATGATGGCGGGCGCGTACCTCGAGGCCGCGCGCTCGCGCATGGCGATTCTCGTGGACGGCTTCATCGCGACCTCGGCGCTGCTCGTGGCCGACGCGCTCGCGCCGAACGTGCGCGACTACTGCGTGTTTGCGCACGCATCGAACGAAGCGGGTCACCGCCGCATGCTCGATCACTTCGGCGCGCGCGAACTGCTCGCGCTCGATCTGCGCCTGGGCGAGGGCACGGGCGCGGCGCTCGCCGTGCCGCTGCTGCGCGCAGCGGTGGCGTTCCTGAACGACATGGCGAGCTTCGAGTCGGCCGGCGTCGACAATCGCAGCGATCGCAACGCCTGAGCGCCGCGCGATGAATCCGCTTGCGGAACTGCGTTACTTCTTCACGGCGCTGGGCTATTTCACGCGCGTGCCGGTGCCGCGCTGGGTCGGCTTCGAGCCCGCGTGGCTCAATGCGGCGGCGCGCTACTTTCCGCTCGTCGGCGCGTTGGTCGGCGCGCTCGGGGCACTGGTCTATCTCGGCGCGTTGCATGTGTTTCCCGCGAGCGTGGCCGTGCTGCTGTCGATGGCGGTCACACTCCTTGCGACGGGCGCCTTTCACGAAGACGGTCTCGCCGACTGCCTCGACGCATTCGGCGGCGCGTACGCCCGTGAGGACGTGCTGCGCATCATGCACGATTCGCGCATCGGCGCGTTCGGGGCGATCGGTCTCGTGGTGGCGCTCGCGCTGAAGTGGCAGACGCTCGCCGCACTGCCGCCGGCGCGCGCCGCGATGCTGATGATCGCCGGCCACGCCGCGAGCCGTGCGTGTGCGATCAGTTATCTCGTCTCGCTCGACTATGTGCGTGCCGAGGGCAAGGCCAAGCCCGTCGCGCAGCGCATGAGCGTGAGCGCGTGGCTATGCGCGTGCGTGTTCGGTTTGCCGTGGCTGTTCTGGCCGGAGTGGTCCGGCGTGCCCGACTGGCGCGCGGGCGCAGCGATCCTCGTTGTGCTCGCCGTGTTGCGCTATGGACTGGGGCGTTACTTCGTGCGCCGCATCGGCGGCTATACGGGCGACTGTCTCGGCTTCGCGCAGCAGGTGTTCGAGATCGCCATCTACCTCGTGGGGCTCGCATGGATCTCGTTCTGATCCGACATCCCGCCGTGGCCGTGGATGCCGGCGTGTGCTATGGCGCGAGCGACGTAGCGCTCGCGGGCGACGCCACGGAGCAGGCCGAACGGCTCGCCGGGCGGCTCGCGGCGCTCGGCGTGCGCGAGCCGCAACGGATTGAAACGAGCCCGCTCATGCGCTGCGCGAGCGTTGCCGCGGCGCTCGCCGGTGTGCGCGGACATGTGCCGAGAGCAGAGGCCCGCCTCGCGGAGATGGATTTCGGCGCGTGGGAGATGCAGCGCTGGGATACGATCGAGCGCGTGCAGATCGACGCATGGGCCGCGAATTTCGAACACACGCGCGAACATGGCGGCGAGAGCGTTGCGCAGTTCGACGCGCGCGTAAGCGGCTGGTTCGGCACGCTCGACGCGCGCGAGGAGGCCACGGTCTGGGCCGTCACGCACGCGGGCGTGATTCGCACTGTCACGGCCCGCGCGCTCGGCCTGCCGCTCGCGCGCTGTGTGCGTTGGCCGCTGGAGATGGGCGCCATGGTGCATTTGCGTTACGACTCGTCGAGCGCATGTTGGCTGCTCGCGCGCTGGAACGCATGAATGCGGACAGCCCCTGGTGAGTCGCTGCGCCGGGCGGGTCAATGCGCTGCGGCGTCGCGCGAGCGGGCGAGGTCGAGATCCTTGCACAGTTGCGCCGCGCCCTGGGCGATGCGCGGCGCGGGGCGCGTGAGCAGGTCACCGTCGATGGCGAAGAGATTGCCGCGTGCCACGGCGGTGAGCGCCGGCCAGGCGCGCCAGCGCTCGAGGCCCGGCAGCGGGCGGTCCGGCGGCGTGGCGCCTGGTGACGCGGCGACGATCGCATCGGGATTGGCGGCGAGGACAGCTTCCGTGGACACCGTCGGCACGAGCGGCTCGAGCGCCGCGAACACGTTGCGGCCGCCGCAGAGCGCGATCACGTCGCTGATCATGTGCGAGCCGTTGAGCGTCATCAGCGGCTGATCCCAGACTTCATAGAACACGCTCACGGGTGCGCGCTGCGCATAACGTGCGCGCAGCTGCGCGATATCGCGCCGATACGCCTTCGCGGCGGCCCGCGCGGCGTCTTGCGTGTCGAGCAGCACACCGAGGCGCGTGAGCGAGGTCGCGACGTCGTCGAGCCTGTGCGGCTCGCTGAAAAAGAGGGGGATGTGCAGCGCGCGCAGGCGATCGAGCTGTTGCTGCGCGTTGCCGTGACGCCAGACCACGATGAGGTCGGGCTTGAGCGCGGCAATGCGCTCGAGGTCGAGCGCGCGGTTGTCGCCCACGCGCGGCACCTTTTGCGCTTCGGGCGGATAGTCGCTGTAAGCCACGGCGCCGACCACTTTCGCACCGCCGCCCGCGGCATAGAGCAGCTCGGTGACGTGTGGCGCGAGGCTCACTACGCGCTGCGCAGGCGCAGGCAGGGTGACGGTGTTGCCCGCATCGTCGATGGCGGTGACGCTCGCATGCGCGGCGCACGGCAGGGTCGTCGCGGCCAGCAGCGCCAACGCCATAGCGGCCGCGCGCATCAGCCGATCGCCCGCATGGCTTGCCCGAGTGCGCTTTCGAAGCGCTGCCATTCGTCTTCGGACGCGGGCAGGCCGAAGCGCAGGCTGGCCGGCGCGTCGAAGCGGCGCGTCCACACGGCGTGGCGCGCGAGCGCGTCCTGCAGCGCCGGCGCGCGCGGGTCCGTAATCCACGCGAAGAGCGGCGTGGCGTGCGGCGTGAAGCCGTGAACGCGCAACAGCGCGGCGAGGCGCGCGCTTTCGGCGGCGAGGCGCACGTGCATTTCGCTTTGCCACGTGGAGTCTTCGAACGCATGGGTGACCGCGTGGCGCGCCGGCCCGTTCACCGTCCACGCACCCAGATGCGCGCGCAACCCGGCTAGCCGCGCGGGTGTGCCGAGCGCGAATCCGCAGCGCGCGCCCGCGAGCCCGAAGAACTTGCCGGGCGAGCGCAGCACGACGAGTCCTTCGCGGCTCGTTGCGTGCGCAAGCGTTGCGGGTCGCTCGTGGCCGAACGCATCGGCAAAGGCTTCGTCGACGATCAGCGTGCCGCCGCGGGCCGCGAGTTGCGCATGCCAAAACAGCAGACGCCCGGCAGCAAGATGGGTGGCCGTCGGATTGTTCGGATTCACCACCACTGCGTGCGTGACGGTATCGGGCAGCGTGTCCTGCATGACGTCGAGCGGCACGATCTCATGACCCGCGCGCGCGAACGCTGGCGCGTACTCGCCATAGGTGAGCGGCGCAATCGCGACACTCGCACGTGGCAACACTGCCGGCAGCGCGCGAATCGCGGCCTGACTGCCCGCCACCGGCAACACGTGACGGGCGTCCGGTGCGCCGTAGTAGCGCGCCGCGCAAGCGGCGAAGCCGTCGCCGTCGTCGGGCAGGCGCCGCCATGCCGCGGGCGGCACCGGCGGCACGGGGTAGCCATGCGGATTGATGCCGGTGGAGAGATCGATCCAGGCGTCCCAGGCGATGCCGTAACGCTGCGCGGCTTCGTGCAGATTGCCGCCGTGCGCGACGCGTGCGGCTGTGTACTCAGACATGGGTCGCGACGCTCACGAAGGCCAGTGCGAGCAGCGCCGCGAGCCACAAAATGGTGGTGCGCTCGACGAGCCGCAAGGCCGCATCCACGTGCTGTGCGCGCGGCGGCGAGCCTGCGCCGAGCGCCGGCCGCTCTTCCAGCATGCCGTGATAGACGGCCGCGCCGCCGAGCAGCACGTTCAGGCTGCCCGCGCCGGAGGCCATGACCGGGCCCGCGTTCGGGCTCTCCCAGCGATGCGCCTGGTCGCGCCAGCAGCGCAGCGCCACGCGCGTGTCGCCGAGCAGCGCGTAGCTCGCGGCCGTGAGGCGCGCGGGAATCCAGTTTAGGACGTCGTCGATGCGCGCGGCTGCCCAGCCAAAGCGCAGGAAGCGCGGCGTGCGGTAGCCCCACATCGCATCGAGCGTGTTGGCGAGACGGAATGCGAGGGCACCCGGGCCACCCGCGATCGCGAACCAGAACAGCGCGCCGAAGATCGCGTCGTTGCCGTTTTCGAGGGCGGATTCGACGGCCGCGCGCGAGAGCGCGGTGGCGTCCGCCTGGGCTGTGTCGCGCGAGACGATGCGGCCGGTCAGCTCGCGGGCGGCTGCGAGGTCGCGCCGGGCGAGCGCGGCGCCGATCGGCGCGATGTGTTCGGCAAGGCTGCGCGCGCCGAGCGCGAACCACAGCAGCGCGACATGCAGCGCCCAGGCGAGCGGCCAGGGCAGCAGCGCGCACAGCAGCGCGACGGCGACGACGGGCGGCGCAACGGCGGCGAGCCACGCGAGCAGGCCGAGCGGACGGCCGCGGCTGCCCGTATTCAGGCGCGCTTCGATAAGGTTCGCGTAGCGGCCGAAGGCGACGAGCGGATGCGCGCGGCGCGGCTCGCCGAGCCAGCGGTCCACGGCGACGCCGGCCACGGCGAGTGCGGCGGTGACGGGCAGCGCGAGCATCATGAGGTCCCGCGCGGCGCCTTGAGCACCAGAGGCAGGCCCGCGGCGACGAGCGTGGCGCGGTCGGCGAGCGCCGCGATGCGCTGATTGAGGCGGCCGAGTTCGTCCACGTAAAGGCGCGTGGCCGCGCCCATCGGCACGACGCCCATGCCGATCTCGTTGCTCACCACGAGCACCGTGCCTTGTGCGCGCTCGCAGGCGGCGGCGAAGGCGTCGAGGCGCTCTCGCCAGCCGGGTAGCGGCGAGTCGGAGCCGGCGGGGCAAAGCAGGTTCGCAAGCCACAGCGTGAGGCAGTCGATCAGCACGCACTGGCCGGGCGCCGCCGCTGCGTCGAGTGCGAGAGCGAGATCGAGCGGCGCTTCGGCGAGCGCCCAGTGCGCGGGCCGGCGCGCGCGATGATGGCCGATGCGCTCGGCGAACTCGATGTCATCCGTCACGCGCGCGGTGGCGATGTAGGTGACCGGCAGGCCGCTCGCGGCAGCGAGGCGTTCGGCGTGCGCGCTCTTGCCCGAGCGCGCGCCGCCGACGATGAAGGTGAGATCGCGCGAATGCATCGCGTGATTGTAACGGCTGCGCTCAGTGTGCTCGCAGTGTGCCAAATACACGCCGTTATCCCTGCGGCCAATGTCGCGCCATGGTCGGAGCATCGGGCGGCGCGGCGATGGGATAATGCGCGTTCGCCTTCGCAGCCCACCCAAGCGCTTCATGACCGCCACGCTACCCGCCGTGCCTCCTGTCCCCACCGGCACGCTGATGATCCAGGGCACGACGTCCGACGCCGGCAAGAGCACACTCGTCGCCGGCCTGTGCCGCCTCGCGCGCCGCGCGGGTGCGCGCGTCGCGCCGTTCAAGCCGCAGAACATGGCGCTCAACAGCGCCGTGACCGTGGATGGCGGCGAGATCGGCCGCGCCCAGGCGCTTCAGGCCATCGCCGCGGGCATCGAGGCGCACACCGACCTCAATCCGGTGCTGCTCAAGCCCAATAGCGATCTCGGCTCGCAGGTCATCATCCACGGCAGGGCGCGCATGAACCTCAACGCGCGCGCCTACCAGGACTACAAGCCGCTCGCGCGCGAGGCCGTGCTCGCGTCCTATGGGCGTCTGCGCGCGCGCTACGACACGGTGTTCGTGGAAGGCGCGGGCAGCCCCGCCGAAATCAACCTGCGCGCCAACGACATCGCGAACATGGGTTTCGCCGAGGCGGTCGATTGCCCGGTCGTGCTCGTGGCCGACATCGACCGCGGCGGCGTGTTCGCGCACCTGATCGGCACGCTGGCCTGCCTGTCGGAAAGCGAGCGCGCGCGCGTCAAAGGTTTCGTCATCAACCGCTTTCGCGGCGACCGTACGCTGCTGGAACCGGGCCTCGCCTGGCTCGAGCAGCAGACGGGCAAGCCGGTGCTGGGCGTCGTGCCGTATCTGCACGGCCTCACGCTCGACGCCGAAGACATGCTGCCGGGCGCGGTCCACAGCCAAGCGCAGGCCGGGAGCGAGACGTTGCGCGTGGTGGTGCCCGCGCTGCCGCACATCAGCAACCACACGGACTTCGACGCGCTGCGCGCCCATCCGCAGGTCGATTTCACCTATGTGCGCACGGGCGAAGCGCCGCCCGGCGCCGATCTCGTGATCCTGCCGGGCTCGAAGAACGTGCGCGACGACCTCGTGTGGCTGCGCGCCCAGGGCTGGGAGACGGCGCTCGCACGGCATCTGCGCTATGGCGGACGGGTGATCGGCATTTGCGGCGGCATGCAGATGCTCGGGCACGCGATTGCCGATCCACATGGCGTGGAGGGCGAACCGGGCGCGACCGGGGGCTTCGGCTGGCTCGACTACGAAACGGTGCTCACGCGTGAAAAGACCTTGAAGAACGTGACGGGCGCGCTCGCGCTGGAAGGCGCGGATGCGGACGCGGGCCCGGCGCGCGTGGCGGGCTACGAGATTCATATGGGCGAGACGCGCGGGCGCTCGCTCGAATTGCCCGCGGTGTGGCTCGCTGCCGGAGAGGAGGGGGCGATGCGCCCGGATGGCGCGCGCTCGGCGGATGGCCAGATTCTCGCGACCTATGTGCACGGGCTCTTCGACACGCCGCAGGCCTGCGCGGCGCTCCTGCGCTGGGCCGGGCTCGCGCAGGCGCGCGCGGTGGACTATCCGGCGTTGCGCGAGGCGTCGCTGGAGCGGCTGGCGGACACGCTCGCGGCGAGCCTCGATCTGGAGAAGGTGTTCGGCGTAATCAGCTAGATACGCAGCTAGACGCGCAGCCAAATGCGTAGCTAGAAGCGCGGCTGAACGACTCAGTAAAGCACCATCTGCGTGCAGCGGAAGAGGGCGAGGATCTTGCCGTCCGGGCCGCTCACGGTGGCGTCCCAGACCTGGGTGCTGCGCCCGAGGTGCACCCCCTTCGCGACGGCCGAGATCGTGCCTTCGCGCGCGGTGCCGAGGTGATTGCTCTTGATCTCGAGGGTGGTGAAATTCTTCGCGTTGGGCGGCAGATGAGCGAAGCAGGCGTAGCCGCAAGCCGTGTCGGCAAGGCCGATTACCGTGGCGGCGTGCAGGAAGCCGTTGGGGGCGAGCAGGTCGCTGCGCACGTCGAGTTCGGCGCGCAGCAGGCCTTGCTCGAGGACCAGCGGACGAAAGCCCAGCCAATCGGGCAGGCGGCCGCGCTGCCTCGCGAGCAGGGATTCGATCGTGATGTCGTGGCGTAGCGTGCTCATGGTCGGTCAGTCCTTGATTTGATATGAACATTGCGGGTGCGCGCTCGTGGGGGGCTTCGGCGGCGCGCAATTTGCCGATATTATCGGACGGTTGAGTCGGGGCGCCGGCTCGTCCGCAAGGCGCCTCGCCAGATATCGAACAACGCATCGAAGAACGCATCGCGCAAGATCACGGCAATCCGGCTGGCCATGTGCCAGCCATCCTGACGGGAGTATTCATGACGGTAATCGTGGTGGCGAATCCCAAGGGCGGCGTGGGAAAGAGCACGCTGTCCACCAATCTGGCCGGCTATTTCGCCGCACAAGGCGAGTGGGTGGCGCTCGCGGACCTCGACCGGCAGCAGTCCTCGCATGCCTGGCTCGATCTGCGGCCCGCGACGCTGCCGGCCATCGAGAGCTGGCAGGTCGATCTGGACAACCCGGCGAAGCCGCCCAAGGGACTCGAGCACGCAGTCATCGACACGCCCGCCGGCCTGCACGGCAACCGTCTCGCGGCGATCATCGAGCTGGCGGACAAGGTCATCGTGCCGCTGCAGCCCTCGATGTTCGACATTCTCGCCACCCAGGACTTCCTGAACCGCCTCGCCAGGGAGAAGTCCGTGCGCAAGGGGGCGATCCAGGTGGGCGTGGTGGGCATGCGGGTGGATGCGCGCACGCGCTCGGCCGAGCAGCTGCAGCGTTTCGTCGAGGGACTCGATCTGCCGGTGCTGGGCTATCTGCGCGACACGCAGAACTACGTGCAGCTCGCCGCGCACGGCCTCACGCTATGGGACGTCGCGAAGAGCCGGGTCGAAAAGGATCTCGACCAGTGGCAGTCGATTATCGGCTGGGTGGACGGCAAATAAGCGGCAAACAGGCGGCAAACAGGCGCGAAGGTACAGCGGCGCGGACCCGATGAGCCGCGCCGGCCAGCCTCGCGTTTTTAGCTCCAGCTTTGCGTGGGCACGTGGTCGCGGCTGCCCTTGATGCGGTTGTTCTCGTCCACGAACACGAGGTCCGGCTTCCAGCCGGCCTTGAGCTCTTCCTCTTCCACATTCGCGAAGGCCGCGATGATCACGAGGTCGCCCAGTTGCGCGCGGCGCGCGGCCGAGCCGTTCAGCGAGATCATGCCGCTGCCGCGCTCGCCCTTGATCGCGTAGGTCGTGAAGCGCTCGCCGTTGTTGATGTTCCAGATGTCGATGCGCTCGTTTTCGACGATGTTGGCCGCTTCGAGCAGGTTTTCGTCGATGGCGCACGAGCCTTCGTAGTGCAGCTCGCAGTGCGTGACCGCGACGCGGTGGATCTTCGACTTGAGCATATGGCGTTGCATGGAGGGTCTCCTCAGGCGAGCGGGCGCGCGGCCCGCCGCGGGTAAGCGGAATCTGGGGGTATCGGGTGAAAGCGGGACGGCGCGGCCGCCCGCAGCCCTCAGATCTCGAGGTTGTCGATCAGGCGCGTCGCGCCGAGCTTCGCCGCGGCCAGCACGACGAGCGGCGCCTCGGCGTCGCCGGCCACGCCCGGCGCGGGCGGCAGCAGGTTCGCGCGCTTGCGGATCGCGATGTAGTCGGGCTTCCAGCCGCGCGCGGCGAGCGTCGCCATGGCGTCGAGTTCGAGCTGCTGGAAGTCGCGGCGGCCCGACAGCACCGACTCGCGGATCGCGCGCAGCACGCCCGCCAGTTGCGGCGCTTCGGCGCGCTCGGCTTCGCTCAGGTAGCGGTTGCGCGAGCTGAGCGCGAGGCCGTCGGAGTTGCGCACCGTTTCGGCGGCGACGACTTCGGTCGGCAGCGCGAACTGGTTGCACATGGCGCGCACGATCATGAGCTGCTGGTAGTCCTTCTTGCCGAACACGGCCACACGCGGCTGCACGCACGACATCAGCTTCATGACGACCGTGCACACGCCCTCGAAGAAGCCGGGGCGGAATTCGCCTTCCAGAATGTCGCCGAGATCGTGCGGCGGGCGCACGCGGTATTCCTGCGGCTGCGGATACATGTCGCGCTCGGTGGGCGCGAACAGCACGTAGACGTTTTCCTTCTGCAGCTTCTCGATGTCGTCCTGGAGCGTGCGCGGATACTTGTCGAAGTCCTCGTTCGGGCCGAACTGCAGCCGGTTCACGAAGATGCTCGCCACGACCGGGTCGCCGTGCTGGCGCGCGAGGCGCATCAGCGAGAGATGGCCTTCGTGCAGGTTGCCCATGGTCGGCACGAACGCCGTGCGGTTTTGGCCGCGCAACTGGTCGCGCAATTCCTGAATCGAGCTAATGACTTTCATGATCGGAGGCTTTATGCCTTGCGCGGGGCAAGACTTGGGTTGCACGGCCGCAAGCCGGAGGCCCGGACGTAGGGCCGCGAGCGGACGTCGCGCGTCCGGTCCGCGCGAGAGGCGCGGTGCCCCATATATGGGACGAGACCGGGCAGGCGCGGGCGATTGTAGTGGATTTGTGGAGGCGGCGCACCCGCCTCGGGATAGGGGTTGTCCTGGCGTTGCGCTGTGCGGCCCGCTGAGGGTTCCCGTGGGATGTGGACCTCTTTATCGAGCCGTCGGCGGACGGGCCCGGGCAGGGCGGGCAAGGATCAGGCAGGCAAATACGCGAGCCGCACGTAAATCGGCGCGAACGGCTCGGGCTGGGTGATCTCGATGAGCGATTCGCGCGACAGCTCCAGCATGGCGATGAAGTTCACGACCACGACGGGCACGCCGCGCGTGGTGTCGAACAGCTCGGAGAACTCCATGAAGCGCTCGCCCTGGAGCCGGCGCAGGATGATGCTCATGTGCTCGCGCACCGAGAGCTCCTCGCGCGAGATCTTGTGATGCTGGACGAGCTTCGCGCGTTTGATGACGTCGGCCCACGCGGCGCGCAGGTCGTTGCTGTCCACGTCGGGAAAGCGCGGCGTGATGCTCTGCTCGATATAGACCTCGGCGCGCAGGAAGTCGCGGCCGAGCTGCGGCAGCTGGTCGAGGCGCTGGGCGGCGAGCTTCATCTGCTCGTATTCGAGCAGGCGCCGCACGAGTTCGGCGCGCGGGTCCTCGGCCTCCTCGCCGGTGTCGGCCTTCTTGACCGGCAGCAGCATGCGCGACTTGATCTCGATGAGCATGGCCGCCATCAGCAGATATTCGGCCGCGAGTTCGAGGTTGGTCTTGCGCAGTTGCTCGACATAGCCGAGGTACTGGGTCGTGACCTCCGCCATCGGGATGTCGAGGACGTTGAAGTTTTGCTTGCGGATGAGGTACAGCAGCAGGTCGAGCGGGCCTTCGAAGGTCTCGAGGAAGACTTCGAGCGCGTCCGGCGGGATGTAGAGGTCCTGCGGGAGCTTGAAGAGCGGCTCGCCGTAAAGGCGTGCGAACGCGACGCCGTCGACCGTGTCGGGCGTCGAGTCGGTCGCGGGCGTGGTCAGCGCCTCGCCGGGCGTTGGCCCGGCAGCGTGGCCCGCGTGACTGGCCGCGTGCTCGCCTGCTGGCGGCGCGCCGGCCCCGTCGGCCTCGGCCATCAGAAGTTCTGGTAGTAGACGTAAGGCGTTTGCTTCACGCGCGAAGCCTGCTGGCGCTCGCGCTCGTCGAGGTCGATCGGCTGCTTGTCCCACAGGAGCGCGCGGCCCTTGCGTTGCTGTTCTTCGAGCTGCGGCTTTTGCTGCTTGAGCTGGTTGATGAACTGCGTGATGTCCGACTGATACATGGCTGACGTCCGTCCAGTAAGGCGGGGCGCCTGATTGCGCCGCGCCGCTTGTTCTGTCGGCGGCAATTTTACCGCAAGCCAACGCCGCGGAACATCCGCCGGGGCGCAGCGCGTGCCGACCCTCCCCCTGGGGCCGGCACGCGCCCCATACGTACGGCTGTGCCGGCCGTTATGGCACGCTTTGGACCGCCTCCTGGGGTTTTGACGCGCCGATGTGGTGAAATAACGCGTTTGCGCCCGTTGCCGCTTCCCGTACCCTGCGCGCGAGCGGCGCAACCGGTAGCAACCAGTTCTACGACGGCCGGAGGTGGCGTTTGGCGGGATGGGTGATCGAAGCATTGTGCGCACGGCGGCGCCCCTCGCGGGCGGCGCGGTCACGGCTCGCCACGTGCCTTATCCTGTGCCTCGCCGGGTTCTGCGCCGCGGCGCCGCCCGCCCGGGCCGACATCCTGACCACTCTCCTGCCGTGGATGCGTCCGCGCACCTACTACGACGTCGATATCGCGGCCACCCCGCGCGAGCTGCGCAAGCTGCTCGAGGCGCACCTCGACATTGCGCGCTTTGCCACGCGCGCCGACGTGAACGAGGACCAGTTCGAGTTTCTCGTAACCGCAGCGCCGCAGCAGGTGCGCGACCTCGCCTCGACGGCAGGCTATTTCACGCCGGTCGTGCGCACCGACGTTCGTACGATCGACGGCAGGCGGCACGTGCGGGTGAGCGTCGACCCGGGGCCGCGCACGACGATTTCGTCGGTGAAGCTCGTGTTTCGCGGCCCGGTCCTCTCGGAAGACCCGGCGCAGGAGAACACCGCGCGCTTCGCGTTCTCGCTGCACGAGGGCGACGCCTTCACGCAGTCGGGCTGGGACGACGCCAAGAACGCCTCGCTCAAGGCGCTGCAGGCGCGCCGCTATCTCGGCGCCAGGATTGCGTTTTCCGAGGCGCGGGTCGATCCGCTCGGGCATGATGCCCAACTGTCCGTAACGTTCGACAGCGGGCCAACCTTCACGCTGGGCAAGCTCGATGTTTCGGGGCCGCGGCGCTATCCGGCCTACATCATCGACAACGTGAATCCGCTTTCGCCGGGCGAAGTCTACGACCTGAAGCGCGTGGCCGAACTGCAGCGCCAGGTGCAGAACACGCCGTACTACGCGAGCGTGGCGATCGACGTCGACGCGAACACGCAAAAGCCGCTCGAGACGCCCGTGCACGTGAAGGTGAGCGAGTTCCCGTACAACAACTTCCGCGGCGGCGTGGGTTATTCGACCGATACCGGCGCACACGTCCAGGGCTCCTACACCTACCTGAACACGTTCGGCGCGGCGTGGCCGTTCCAGGTGCAGGGGCGGCTCGACCAGATCCAGAAGTTCGGTCAGGTCCAGCTTTCGATGCCGCCGGGCCCGCGCGCCTGGACCAACAGCCTCGTCGCTTCCTACACGACCACCGACGTTTCGGACACGAACATCTATAGCGCGCGCGTCGGGGTGCAGCGCACGCGCACCTCGCAGAACATCGACTATGCGTACGCGCTGATGTTCTATGACGACCGCCTCACGCAGAACGTCGGGCCGTCCTCGCGGGCCTATGCGCTCGTGCCGACCTGGGGCTGGACGCGCCGCAACGTCGACGACCCGCTTTTTCCGCGCTCGGGCAACATCATTCGCGTGGAGGCGGGCCTCGCGCTCAAGAACGTGGGCGCCGAGCAAAGCTTCCTGCGCGCCTACATGCGCGGCCAGCAATACCTGCCGATCGGCCGCAGCGACATCATGGTGTTCCGCGCGGAACTGGGCGGCGTGTTCACGAGCGGCCCGTCGAGCGGCATCCCCGCGTCGCTGCTGTTCCGTGCGGGCGGTTCGAACTCGGTGCGCGGCTACTCGTTCCAGAGCATCGGTAACGACCAGTCGGGCTCGATCTTGCCGACCAAGTATCTCGTCACCGGCTCGGCGGAGTACCAGCACTGGTTCAGTCACGACTGGGGCGGCGCGGCCTTCTTCGACGTCGGCACCGCCACCGACACCTGGGGCGAGAAGGAATTCGATCCGGGCGCGGGTATCGGCGCGCGCTGGCGCAGCCCCGTCGGGCCGGTCAACCTCGATCTCGCCTATGGTTTTCGCACGCACAGCGTGCGGCCTTATCTGACACTCGGGATCGCCTTCTGATGATGATGCGCTCGCTGCTCCGCTTCTCAACGACCCCTGCGCCGCACGGCGGGGAGGCCGCATGAGCGCGCGCCGTTTCGCTGCGGCGGCACGGCTGCCGGCCACGTTCGCGGTGCCGCCGGGGCAGGCTGGCCGCAGCCCCGACGATGATGCGCGCGGTGAACCCGGCGGCAACGGAGGCAACGGAGGCCATGGAGGCGAGGGCGGCTCCGGTGAGAACAACAGCGCGCCGCCAGGGCGTCGCGGGCCGCGGCTCTGGAAGGCGCTCGCCTGGGCGATCGTCGTGCCGGTGCTGCTCGTCGGGCTCGTCGCCGGCTTGCTCTATGGCGTGCTGACGACCGAGCGCGGCACGGCCTATGCGTGGCGCGCGGCGGTCAGGCTGCTCGACGGCAGGCTCGCGGGCAGGTTCGAAGGCGGCACGCTCGCAAGTGGCGTGCGCTTTTCCAACCTGAGCTGGCGCGGCACGGACGGCACCACGATCGAGGTCGACCATATCGGAGGCCAGTGGGAGCTGCAGGGCTTCGGCCAGAAACCCTGGCGCTTCGTGGTGGATTATCTGCATGCTGGCGACATCGAGATGCGCATCGTGCCGTCGCACGCGCCTTCCTCGCCGCTGAAGCTGCCGGAAAACCTGCAACTGCCGCTCGGGCTCGAGATCCGCGACCTGCAGGTTGACAAGCTCACGGTGCACGAAGGCAGCGCGACCAACGCGTTCTCGCACTTCCAGTTCCATGGACGCAGCGACGGCCGCCATCACGAGGCCGCCATCGAGCGTCTCGACACGCCCTTTGGCGCAGTGAGCGCGCGGGCGTCGCTCGATGGCGTGCGGCCGTTCGCGCTCACGGGCGACCTCGGCTACGCCGGCAAGGTGAACGGCGAAGACGTGCAGGTCAGCGCCAACCTCGCCGGCTCGCTCGAGGCGCTCACGGCCGATGTCGAGGCGAGCGGCATGAAGCTCACCGGCCGCGCGCACGTGGAGGCCACGCCGTTCGCCTCCGTGCCGCTGCAGCGTGTCACGCTCGCGTTCGATCATGTCAATCCGCAGGCGTTCGCGCCGGGTGCGCCGTTCGCCGACCTCGCGGTGCGTGCGCAGTTGCAGCCGGTGCCGGGCGGCGCGGCGGGCGTGCCG
>NZ_BBJH01000032.1 GCF_000739775.1 Paraburkholderia heleia NBRC 101817
TCGAGGCGGCGACACTGTGACCGTGCACTTTGGTGAGCGCGACGACCGATTTCGCGGCCGTCGCGCCGGAGCAGAATAGAGCGGAGCCTACGGAAGTGGAGTACTGGGTTGGCCAGAGGGTGGCGATTGCACGGCACTGATCGACGTCCGTGCGGTAATAGATCGCGCCCCAGGGGGCGACAGATGGCGTCGCCCTGTTAGCTTGCGACGCGGTGCACCCAACGTCGCGCGCGCCCAAGGAGTCCTGCATGAGCGACGGGACTGCTCGCCTCTCGAGGGATCTCTTTGGGGGGCGGGTCGTTCACATGCTCTGCTTCTTGCTCGGCTGCTTCTCGTTGCGCTTCTCGCTCCGCTGCTAATCGATCAATCTCCTCTTGGAGTGATTGAGCCCACCGCGTGCGCTGTATCACGGTCGCGTGTTCCAGGTAACAACGTGCTGACTCCAGCCCAGTGCAGTACATCAGAGAGCCCCCACCTCCATCTCTCAGGGTGACGACATTCTCTGGAATAGGGGACCAGATTCGAGCCTCAAGTTGCTCGATGGGCTCTTTGGATATGTACTCTGATTGGTACTCGACAAGGAAAGCCCAATGGCGTCCTGGTAACGGGATTACCGTGAAACCGTGTGGTTCAAATATCAGTCTGGCTCCCTCAAGCGAATAGGAAAGGATGTGCCCTCGGCCGTGAGGGTCCAGATATCCGGGATCTTCAGTTAGTACATAGTCGGGCTGACCAGAATTGATCAAGTAGACCGCGCCGGGTGCGGATGTCTGTGCCATTTGTTTCGCCAGTCTGTCGAGCATGGATGGCGTTAAATGCTCGATAACTTCGATACAGACACCCGCCTCGAACTTTTGACCGACGTCCGCCAGAGGGCACAGCATGTAGTTCGGGTGTTTTGACCGAAATGCCGACTCGGGCGGAAAGAGTTCCACTCCGTAGAACATATTGGCTGCGTCGGGCAACGCAGCGGCAAGTGCATCTAGCAAATATCCTGGTCCGGAACCGATATCAACAAACCGGGTGATTGGAATCCGGCTATAGAAGAACGTCTCCGCGACGCGCTGCAATGACGAACCGTACGACCTTTCCTTTGCGGCGCGCAGCTCCGTTTCCCAGTATGTATCTCTGTAGTTCGAGACGTCGCCTTCTTCCACTGCGCGCAGGAATCCCGGATCCGCAAAGAGTGAGCCACATCCTCGACATGTGTAGAACTCGACGTCATCTATCTTCTTGTAGTTGTCTACAGCGTGCGACCCACAGACTACGCATCGAATCATCTTCGCCTCCTGCCGCACATAGTGCAGCGTGTTATCGAATCGTTCGGGTGCTTCCATTGCTGTAACTTACGTAATCTCCCCGTGCATTATCACCGGAAAATGTGCCCGGACGTATTGCTGGGTGACAAATCCCGTCCTGGCACAAAGCGTGCTTGCTGCAGGCAGCTTGCCTGCTCAACCAATTTCGGACAACTGCCACCAAAAGGGATGGATTTGAGCGCAGGCGCTCGATTTAGATGTGCTCAACGAGGTTCGAAACTGGTCGCCGTTCAACGCGAGAGGCGCCGGAGAAAGCAACAGAGTTCTGCAAAAGAGACGTCGACCGCTGATGGCACTTTGAAGTGGGGGCGAGCCGCTGGAGTCACGCGCGTTCAGCTGAATTGGCACCTCTCCTAAAGTTCTGTGCGATGCGTTGCCAAAGGGTTTTCCGTCCTGTGGCAGATGATGCTTCGTGCACGTTGCGCAGGCGCGCACGGTTCGCAGCAAACATATGTTTCGCCTCATGGTACAGCAGGAGATCAAGAGCATTGAGTTCGAGCAATTCTCGGTATAGCGACGCTCCGAGTTCGCTTTCGATATGCTCCAGCCGGCTCTCAAGGGTCGCCTTGCGCCCAGGACTGACGTTCTCGATCAAGAAATCAATATTGAGCTCGCCCATATGAGGTCGGACAAACTCCTGCAATGAGTCCAATGATTCTTCGAACGACTCGACCATCCCAAAGAACGGAAGACTCTTGAGGTGTGCGAGCGCCTGCAGGTAGTCGTCGTGCGTGGCGCGCGCATACCGCATGTCGCTCTGGGCACCTGCCAGGTGAGCAACCTGGAAGTTTCTGCAAACGGCCGTCGCTTCGCGGGCGACGGTCCACTCCGCAAAGGCGGCCAGGTTGCCATTTCGTGCAACTGCGACGCTCGGACTGAGGCTATCTGCCGGCTGCCGACGCTCAAACTCGTAGACGGACGCAAAGCGGTCAATTGGATGGCGCAGGAACAAGACCGGCACGAAGGTGACCGAGGGGTGCTGCGGTAGCGGCAAGCGGGCCTGGTGGCTGGAGATGACGCGCAGGTCCGCCTTCGAAAGTGCAAAGTCCAATATTTCATTGGAGCTCACGGTGGACCAAGGGTAGGGGCCTTCCAGGTGGCCATGAGCCTCACCTGGGAAATTTCGGTTAAGAATGCCGTCGACCGTTGTGCCAGCGTTTTTGAAAAGATGGTAGTGAACGATTACAGTCCGCATTCTAATGACTCTCGAAGATAATATTTAAAAATTAAGATAACGCGCTGATCTTGTTTGAAACTGTGGATGTATGAAGGTGAAAATATTCCAGTCGCATTATGCTGTGATCTTCGCGTTTGCGGCCGGTAGTAGCGCAGAACGAAGACGTCAGGGATCAATCCGTCGGCCGTGCACCGGTACAACAGGGAGTGTCCGGCCCGTTACTGACTGACCGGGCGTAACACTGAGCCGATGAACAATGCTGAACGGAAGTACCGGTGTCGATCGGCGCACTGTAAGGTTTGGCCATAGTGAAGGCGGTATACCGCATGCAGATGCTTTCCGGATATCCGCTTGCAGTGAGGCAGCCGAAAGCCTCAGCGGCGGATATTTGATGCCCTGCCTTCGACGGGCGTGGGCGCTGAAAGGACTCCCAGCGTAGGGGACGGATTATTGAGGCGCTGGGGCATGCGGGGTATCGACTTGATATTTCTTGCTGCATACCATTTGAGTTCGCGCGCAAGGCCTTATCGCAAAACTGTCGCTTTTTGAGTCTAGCGGGGGTTTTCTGCCCGATAGCCGATCATTTCAAACAGAAGGACGGGTATTATGCAGGGTTTTGAACAACAACTCTCGGTATTTTAGGGCGGGTTTGCGCGCGCGAACCGTGCACGCCGTGGCAATACCGAGGACGATCGGGGGAAGAAGTGGATCACGACGTAGCTGTCATCTTGCCGTGCTACAACGAGGCGAGCACCATCGCACAGGTCGTCGCGGACTTTCGGCGGTATCTCCCGAACGCACGCATATACGTATTTGACAATAATTCGACTGACGGGACGTCCGAGGTCGCCCGTGCGGCGGGTGCCGAGGTGCGTCGCGTCGCGCTTCAGGGTAAGGGGAACGTGATTCGTCGCATGTTCGGCGATGTCGAAGCGGACGTTTACGTGATGGTTGATGGTGACAACACCTATGACGCTAGTGTTGCTCCCAAGCTCATCGAGACACTTGTCAATGACGGGCTCGACATGGTGGTGGGTTGCCGTGTGACGGACGAGGCTGCAGCTTACCGTGCCGGGCATCGTTTCGGCAATGTCATGCTCACCGGTTTCGCCGCATCGATTTTTGGTCGTACGTTTCGCGACATGTTGTCCGGCTACCGGATCTTTTCACGCCGTTATGTGAAATCGTTTCCCGCCCACGCTGCAGGTTTCGAAACCGAAACGGAGCTGGCCGTGCACGCACTTGAGTTGCGTATGCCCGTGGCCGAGGTGGACACCCATTATGGTAGTCGTCCAGAAGGGTCCGTCAGCAAGCTCAACACCTACCGGGACGGCTTCAGGATTCTGATGACCATTCTCAAGCTGTTCAAGCTGGAGCGTCCGCTGGCATTCTTTTCCATCTGCTTCGCCGCAAGCTTGCTGCTATCGATCGTCCTCGCTATTCCCATCTTCGATACTTATGTGAAGACAGGGTTGGTGCCTCGCATGCCGACCGCGCTACTGTGTGTTGCACTCGGCCTGTTGGGCTTTCTGTTTCTCGTTTGCGGACTTGTGCTCGACACGGTTACGAAGGGCAGGCTTGAAGCGAAACGCTTCGCGTACCTGGCTATACCAGGACCGAGTTCTTCAACGCGTCAAAATGATCGTGCGATTCGCAGCGACACGGACCGCACCTTGTGAACCAGAGCAGAAGCTTTCTGGAATCGTAGTACGCACGGGCGTCTAGTTGCCAATACCCAGTGCCACGCGAAGGTTTCCGCGTGGCACGATAACTCCCCATTCAATAGCAGATGCAAGCATCGAGTCGAACGAAGGTGTCAATCGTTGGGATTCTGGCAAGTGTGCCGTTTGCTGCACTCATTGCCTATATCCTCGTCGGTCTGGTGCGTTACGCGATGGTGGCGCCGCCAAGCTTCGACGGTGCGATGAATCTCAACACTGCCGCGTCGTTTGTTCGCGGGGATGGCTACGGCTTCTTTTACGATCAGTTCTTCTCGTTTCCGGCGCAAACCGATGGGCCATTCATACTACCCGCAGCGCTCGCATTCTGGGTAGGCGGAATTACGCCATTCACAAGCCAGGTCGTCAACCTCGTCTACGTGGTAGCACTGATTTGCATGGTGGTAGCGTTGGTCCTCCGCGTGGGCGTGCCGCTCTGGCTTGCCCTGTTTGGCGCGCTGGCATGCATCACGACCCCGGGTTTCATCGAATACTCGATGAACGGATACGGGGAGATTCCGGTGCTTGTCTGGTTTCTGGCCGGGATTTTCGTGTTGGCGCCCGCCAAAGTGCGTGGAATTCCTGACCATCGCAGATTGTTTTTCGCCGGCCTGTTGTTCGGTATGGCCTACCTGACGAAGGTCGTCGCACTCGTTTGCGTTGCGCCCGCGATGTTGATCCTCGCGTGTGTGATTTTCACGCAGCCACACAAATGGCGCCGCGTGTTTGCTCTTGGGATCGGGTTTGGCGTGCCCGTGGTCGCGTGGGAGCTATTCCGCTTTGCCGAAGTGGGATCTGCGCATGCCTATGCTGACTGGTGGCGGTTCCAGCTCGAGCAGATTCGCGCGCAATCGGGCGTCAGGCACAACGACGTTGCTCATGGTTTTCTGGGCAAAGGCTTGCAACATTTGTCAATTCTTGCCGGCATGACGGGTGTCCCCGCGCCCATGCTGGCCGTATGCGTCGTCGTACCGCTTGCGCTCGGACTGATCTTTGCTGTCGATCGCAGAAGACCTGCGCATGTCCGCCTGGTTCTCGGAGTGCTGGTCTTCGTCACTGGGCTGTATTTTTTCTGGTGGCTCTTCATCAGTCCGGATGCGATGACCTGGTTGCGCCGAATCGTCGATGGTTTGTTGCTGTTGCAGTGCCTCATCGTCGTGGTGTTGACGCAAGCATGGTGCCGCCCCAGTGGGGGCGCTGGCCGTCATGTGCCGAATCGCAAGGGTGTGCGTGCGATCATGCTGCTTGCGCTCATTCCAGTGGTGGGTTGCCAGCTACTTCTGATTCGAAATGGCGAAACCGTAACTCGTCCGCCGGAGCCACCGGGTTACGCTCTGGATATGTTGACCGTGGCGAACAAGGTGCGCGAATTGCCGAGCGATGCGACTATCTTCGGTACTGGCTGGTGGCAGGCCCCGATCATTTCTCTGTTTTCGCACCGGCATTTCATGAACTTCGAGCACTGGTCGTCGGCGAAAGTGAATGCGCTCCCGGACAAGTATTTCGTGACGGACATGTACACGGAGGGGATAAGTCAATCGTCGATCCACAATGTCCTGGATCGATCGCAGTACCGTACGATCGTGAAACTGAATGGAGGCGCTTTGTACAAGCTTGGCTCCATCCAACCATATGCCCCATTCGCATCGCAAGACCGCGATCCAGCCAACCTGTCCGCCGGATTCGACTTCTCCCAAGGGGACTACTCGCATAGACGGGGCATATTTCAGCGAGAAAGTGACCGTGACGCGTGGGTGGGTATGGACGCGACAGTGATGCTCAAGCGCTCGAACGAGAACGCCATAAGGTTGACTTTCGAGGTGCCGGATGAACTCCTTCGGGGCATTGCGCCGAAGCTACCGAGCCTTCACCTGACAAGTCCCGGGTGCCTGGATCAGACGCTGTCGCTCGCCAAGCAAGGGGTACAGACCGTAGTGCTTCCGCTGACCTGCGCAAATTGGCCGGTCGCCAGGGCTTTCCAGCTTGATCTGACGGCAAGCGATCATGTTGCTTTCAAGCCGCAAATCGATGCTGACAATCGCCTTAGATCGTTCAGGCTGCGCTCCATCGAACTGATAGAGGCCCCACCCAAGCCTTGAATGAGAGGCCCACGTCCGGCGCCCACAATATTTACCGCCACGTTTCGTGGGGTAACAAAAGGAAAGCCAGGTTGCCGAATACCCTCAGTTTGAGCAAAATTGAGGGTTCGTCGTGGGCCAAACTAGACAAGTGTCGCCAAGACGACACCCACTACCGCACATGACAGCTACAAACGCGCCGCCCCCTGAGACCGAAAGCTTATCCGTGTCTGTTGTCGTATACCGGCCGGATCTGGCACTCCTCGCTCGTACGTTGTCGAGTCTGGAAGCTGCCTGCGACGCCTTACGCGTCAATAATCCGACTTTTCCGGTTGTCCTCTACCTGGTCGACAATGGGGAGTTGCCGGACGTCTCCGCGCAGCTGGCCGGACTGCGCAATCGTGGCATCCCGTCCGTCGTGATCAGCGGCCACGGCAACGTGGGGTATGGGCGCGGCCATAACCTCGCGATAGAACGGTCCGCGAGCCGGTACCACCTCGTCCTGAACCCCGATATTGATCTCGACGCCGCCGCCTTGGTGAACGCATTCGACTTCTTTGCGAAGCATCCTGAAGCAGGCCTTCTGACCCCGCGGATCGGCGACGACGAAGGGCGGCTTCAGTATCTGTGCCGCCGTTATCCGACGCTGCTGGATTTATTCGTCAGGGGGTTCGTGCCGGGCAGGATCAGACGTCTGTTCGCACGACGGCTTTCGCGTTACGAAATGCGCGACGTCATCAACGATCGCGACGTTGTCTGGGACCCGCCCATCGTGAGCGGATGCTTCATGCTATTTCGCACCGCGTTGCTCAAAGGGCTCGCTGGCTTCGATCCGCGCTACTTCCTGTATTTCGAGGACTACGATCTGAGCTTGCGCACGCATGAGCGTGCGCGCGTAGTTTATACGCCCGCTGTGCGGGTGCTGCATCATGGCGGTGGCGCGTCGCGTAAAGGGTCGAAGCATATTCAAATGTTCGTCACGTCGGCGTTCAAGTTCTTTAATCGATTCGGCTGGAAGTGGCTATGAGTCACGTCCTTATCACCGGTGCCAACGGCTTCGTCGGACGTGCCTTGTGCGTTGCGTTTTCGCGCGCCGGTCATTCGACGACCGGCCTGATCAGGCAGCCGGGCGGATGTGTGGCCGGTACGCAGGAATGGGTTCACACGGGGATGAACTTCGCGGGGCTGCCCGAGGCCTGGCCCGCGGCGCTTCAGGTTGACTGCGTCGTGCACCTCGCGGCGCGAGTCCACTTCATGCAGGACGTGGCTTCGGATCCGCTTGCGGAGTTCCGGGCGACGAATGTCGATGGGACCTTGCGGGTCGCCAAAGCCGCCCACGCGAAGGGTGTTCGGCGCATGGTCTTCGTCAGCAGCGTCAAGGCGATGGCGGAAGCCGATGAGGGTCACCCGCTGCGCGAGGATGCGCCTCCACTTCCGCAGGATCCGTATGGGCAGTCGAAATACGAGGCCGAGCGAGCCTTGATCCAGTACGGTAAGGAGTCTGGGCTCGAAGTCGTGATCGTCAGGCCGCCGCTCGTCTATGGACCCGGCGTGCGCGCCAACTTCCTTCGCCTGATGACGGCCATATCCCAGGGCTTGCCCTTGCCGCTTGGTGCCATACGCGCGAAGCGCAGTCTCGTCTACGTCGAGAATCTCGCCGACGCGCTCGTGCATTGCGCGACGGACAGGAGGGCAGAGGGTCAGTGCTTCCTCGTAGCGGATGGCGACGATCTGACCGTAGCTGAACTGGCCCACTCCCTGGCCAGGCATCTCCAGGCGCCGGCTCGCTTCCTGCCGGTGCCTTCAGGCTGGTTGCGCCTGGCAGGCCGTTTGACCGGCCGTTCGGCGCAGGTCGATCGTCTGATTGGCAGTTTGCAGGTGGACACGGATCACATTCGCACCGTACTCGACTGGCGTCCTCCGTTTTCAACTGACCAGGGGCTGGCCGCTACGGCCCGCTGGTATCGAGCGACGCACTGAGGTCGTCTATGGTCATGCAAGCTTCCACAACGACACTCTGGGCGGGACCTATCCTGGTCGCTCTCGCAGCCGCCAGCGCATGCGCCGTGATTCTGCTGGTTTTGATGAGAACGGGCCTCGCGTGGCGCCTCGCCACCGATATTCCAAACGATCGCTCGCTTCACGTCCGTCCGACGCCACGAGTGGGCGGCTGGGGTATCGTGCCGGTCGCCGTGGCGGGCGTTCTGCTGGCCGCACCGAGCCTTTGGTGCGCGGCGGTGGCAACGGCGTTCCTCGCTGCCGTCTCCCAGGTCGATGACCGGCGCGGGCTGCCTGCTCGTGCCAGATTTGCAGCCCACCTGATCGCGGTTGTCGGCTTCGTGGCGAGCTATCCGGCGCCGGTGCCCTGGCCGTTGCTTGCCGCCTTATCGTTCCTGATGATATGGCTGGTCAATCTTTACAACTTCATGGACGGCGCGGATGGCCTCGCCGGCGGTATGGCCCTGTTTGGCTTCGGCGGCTATGCCGTGGCGGCGCTGACGGCCGCGCATCCCGAGCCCGAACTGGCACTGTCCTGCGCTCTGGTGGCCGGCGCGGCGCTCGGTTTTCTGCTGTTCAATTTCCACCCTGCGCGGATTTTCCTCGGCGACGCCGGCTCGATTTCGTTAGGCTTCCTGGCCGGCGCCCTGGGCTATTGGGGATGGCTGCGCGGCATTTGGCCCATCTGGTTTCCGGCTGGGGTGTTCGCGCCCTTTATCGTCGATGCCTCGGTGACCCTGGCGCGCCGTTTGCTGCGTGGTGAAAAGTTCTGGCAAGCTCACCGGGAGCACTACTATCAGCGTATGGTGCGTTCAGGGATAGGGCATGCCAAAACCGCCACGATCTGGTACGCGGTGATGGCGGTGGGGATCGCACTTGCGTTATTTGCACTTGGGCTGCGCCCGGCTGTTCAATGGTGCGTTGTCGCTGCGTGGATCGTCGTTCTCTTGCTATTGGGAGCGGCAGTGGATCGGCGTTGGCGTCGCTTTGAATCAACACTGTCCGAGCAACCCTCTGAGGTATGACGCTGATGTTTAAAAGTAAAGCCTCGCTGCTGTCCCTCAGTGCTTTCCTGTTCGATCTGCTCGCGGTCTCTGCGACGTGGCTGAGTGCCTACGTTATCCGCTTCAACGGTTCTGTGCCGCCTGATTTCATGCGTGGTGCGGTGCATTCGTTATTCTGGGTGCTGCCGATCTATGCCTTGATGTTTCGCATTTTCGGTTTGTACCGCGGCATGTGGGTGTTCGCGAGCCTGCCGGATCTCGTGCGGATTTCAAAGTCCGTGGTCGTCGGTGCGGTGGTCACGATGGTGGTGTCGGTGATGGTTCAGCCTATGCCGATCGTGCCGCGTTCTGTACTCCTCGTCTCCCCGCTGCTTTTGTTCCTTGTCATGGGCGGCTCCCGCGCGCTCTATCGCACGACGAAGGAGTTTTATCTATACGGTGGTCTCGTTGGCGAGGGCAAGCCCGTGGTTGTGCTCGGCGCGGGCTCCGCGGGGGCTAGCCTCGCCCGAGAGCTGTCGCGTTCTAGCGAATGGCGCCTCGTTGGCCTGCTGGATGACGATGTCGCCAAACATGGGCGCGAAATCTACGGCTACAAGGTGCTGGGTTCGTTCAGCCAACTCCCGCAACTGGCGGAGTCGCTCAAGACCGAATACGCGATCATTGCGATTCCGTCTGCCCCAGTGGAAGTGCAACGCCGCGTCGCGACGCTGTGCGTGCGCGCCGGGGTGCGCGCTTTGGTCTTGCCGGACCTGACAGCGCTGACGCAAGGTCAGGCGTTCCTTTCGCAGGTCCGGCAGATCGACCTCGAAGACCTGTTGGGCCGTGACCCGGTCAAGATCGATACGCCACACGTCGAAGCGTTGCTTCGCAATCGCGTCGTGATGGTGACGGGAGCGGGCGGCTCGATCGGTTCGGAACTGTGCCGCCAGATCCTGCGCTTCGAACCGGCGCAACTCATTGCCTTTGATCTGTCCGAATACGCGATCTACAAGCTTACGGAAGAACTGCACGACCGCTTTCCGGGGTTGCCGGTGGTGGCGGTGATCGGTGACGCGAAGGACTCTTTACTGCTCGATTCGGTGCTGTCGCGGCATGCTCCGCATATCCTCTTTCACGCAGCGGCCTACAAACATGTGCCGCTGATGGAAGGGCAGAACGCGTGGCAAGCGGTTCGCAACAATGTGCTGGGGACCTACCGCGTGGCGCGGGCCGCGATTCGTCACAACGTGAAGCACTTCGTTCTGATTTCTACCGATAAGGCTGTTAACCCCACCAACGTCATGGGGGCGAGCAAGCGTCTCGCGGAGATGGCGTGTCAAGCCCTGCAGCAAACCACTACGCGCACCCAGATCGAGACGGTTCGATTCGGTAATGTGCTAGGTAGTGCGGGCAGCGTGATCCCGAAGTTTCAGCAGCAAATCGCCAAGGGCGGTCCGGTCACCGTGACGCATCCGGAGATCACGCGCTTCTTCATGACGATTCCCGAAGCCTCGCAGTTGGTGTTGCAGGCGTCGAGCATGGGACGCGGCGGCGAGATCTTCATTCTCGATATGGGCGAGCCGGTCAAGATCGTCGATCTGGCGCGCGATCTGATACGACTCTATGGGTTCAGCGAGGAGCACATCGAGATCGAGTTCACGGGGTTGCGGCCCGGCGAGAAGCTGTACGAGGAGTTGCTTGCCGACGACGAAACCACCACGCGTACGGCGCATCCCAAATTGCGGGTCGCTCAGGCGCGTGGCGTGCCGGATAATCTGCTGGACGACCTGTTGCCCTGGCTGATGCAACACCGCGTGTTGTCCGATCAGGATGTGCGACGTGACCTGCGTCGCTGGGTGCCGGAATATCAGCCGACGTTGGCGCCGCCGCTGCAGAGCGTGCCTACTGTGGCGAGCGCTCGCGCGTCGTAGTGACGCGCACATTGGGATAAAAAAGGCGCTTCATGAAGCGCCTTTTTCCAGGTCCGCGGGCGTTTCATCAGCGGTGCTTGAAGACCCATAGCTTGGCCGAGGCAAAATTGACGACCATGCCTGCCAACGACCCGATAGCGACGCCAACGATGGGCAGGAACGGCAACCCTCTGAGCGCGAGCACGGTCGCGCTGTAGGCCCCATAGTTGACGACGCCGCCTACCGACATCGCGGCAAGATAACGCCACCACTCAAGCCAGGCCGACTCGTTGCGGGCCGAGGTAAAGGTGTAGCGGCGGTTGATCTGCCAGGTGGCCCAGACGGCGCACAGGAACGAAACCGCGCGTCCGGCGAAATAGCCGAGGCCAACGGCGAGCGCGAGATACAGGATGCCGGCGTCCACGACGAAACCTGCTACGCCGGCGATCACGAATCGAATCACTTGCTGGCGCATGCTATTGAACGCTCCAGTCGAATCTGTGATCTTTGCGCGACAGAGAAAGGCATAGCGCAGCTTGATGGCGTCCGCGCGAAATCATTTCGGGTTGCCACATGGTCGGCGAAAGGCAAGATGGCGGTTTTTGATGGCTTCACGATAGTCGGCGATATCGCAGCGAAAGGACAGGTGGCAATGCGCCCTGACCCAGGTGCAATATCTGTTGGGCGGCATTTTACCCTCCGGCGTGGCCGTGCCGCGAAATTGCCCGAAGCTCACGGACTTGGCGTGACAATCTACGAGGCCCATTCCTCCGATACAATCGCGCTGCCGCAACATCGCATTGACCGACCACGCATGCTTGGACCTTTAATCAATCGCCGTTTTGCAGGATCCACGCTTATGCCGGTGCGTGACTCACTTTGGCGGGGAGCAATGAGAAGAAGCGCGCGCCTTGCGGGCATCAGCGTCCTATCTGCATGCACCACGGTGTCGAACATAGACTCACGGCAAGACGGCCACCTGAGCCTCACGAGTCGCACGCGATGGACCTTCACGTCGTGGAACCACGTCAGATCTGCCGGGATGAAGTATGCCGCGACCTACTGCAAGGACCACGACAGGCAATTGCACGTCGTCGCCGAACATACGGAAGGGATAAGGGGCGTGACAGACCAGACGGTTGAAGTGGTGTTCGACTGCTACTGAAATGCGCAATCGCGGGTCGCGTAGTCTCGACAAGGACGCGATTGATCGCGTCTTTGTGTTGGGCGCGTGAGTATTAGCGGCCGTTCGTGCCGGTCTTGATAAACGCCTCTTCCTCGCGGAGTGTGACGTTGTGGAGCGGGCGCAGTTCGAGCGTATCGCTGCGCGATTGCCTGAGATACTCGGTAATTCTTGCCACGCAGCTATCGACGTCGGTGTCTTCAGTTCGAAGTATGACGTCGGGATTCGTAGGCGGACGGTACGGGGATGCGATGCCGGTGAAACCTTTGATTTCGCCACGCCGCGCCAGCTTGTACAGACCCTTGGGGTCGCGCGACTCGCAAACGTCGAACGGCGTGTCGACGAACACTTCAACGAAATTATCTTCGCCGATGATTTGCCGGGCGCTTTCACGATGTTCGGGGTTCGGCGAGATCGTGGCCGTGACGACGATGAAGCCTTCATTGCAGAACAGCGCGGCGACGTGCGCGACGCGCCGCAGATTCTCTGTACGCTCCTCGTCGCTGAAGCCGAGATCCGAGTTCAGTCCCGCGCGCAAGACGTCGCCGTCGAGCATGATTGAATGCAAGCCAAACGTTTGCATTCGCGTAACAAAAGCATGAGCAATAGTCGATTTTCCAGCCCCTGACATCCCGGTAAGCCAGACCACTACGCCCTTGGGTGCGGAAATGTCCACGGAGCCACCCCAGTTCGATGATGCATATGGGCGGCATTGTAACGGCTTTTTAATTGCCGTAACGGCTTTGTAATAAACTGCAACATTCGATCCGCACTTGTATTAAATGTTTCGAATGTTGCCGTCGTCGGACGAGGCCGCTGCCATTGTGGCACCCGCTTTGAAGCCGGTGCGACCGAATCGGACCGCTTACCTGAACCCGGCCGGATTCTTCTCTTGCCACCGCCAGTGATCGATGCACATCTGCTCGATCCCGAACTCGGCCTTCCATCCGATGAGCTTTTCTGCTGCAACCGGATTCGCATAGCATTCGCCAATATCGCCGGGCCGGCGTGCCACGATCTCGTAGGGCACGGGCCGCCCCGAGGCCTGCTCGAATGCCTTCACGACTTCCAGCACGCTATAGCCGCGACCGGTGCCGAGATTCACGACGAAGCCTTCCTCGCGCGACGCAAGCGCATCGAGCGCCTTGAGGTGACCCTTGGCCAGATCGACCACGTGAATGTAGTCGCGCACGCCCGTGCCATCCGGCGTCGCGTAGTCGCCGCCGAACACGCGCAGCTTCTCGAGCTTGCCGACAGCAACCTGCGCGACATATGGCATGAGATTGTTGGGAATGCCGGACGGATCTTCGCCGATTAACCCGCTTTCATGCGCGCCTACCGGATTGAAATAGCGCAGCACGGCAATGCGCCACAATGGGTCCGACATCTCGACATCGCGCAGGATCTGCTCCGCGATGAGTTTCGACTGACCGTACGGATTAGTCGCGGAAAGCGGAAACGATTCGTCGATGGGCGAGCTCTCGGGCACGCCGTATACCGTTGCCGATGAGCTGAACACGAACTGCTTTACACCGTGCTGGCGCATCACATCGAGTACGACCAGCAGACCATCCACGTTGTTTCGGTAATACTCGATGGGCTTCGCCACCGACTCACCCACGGCCTTCAGCGCCGCGAAATGTATCACGCCAGTGATGCCATGCGCCTCAAATATGCGCGAGAGGGCGGTCGCGTCGCGCACGTCGGCTTCATAGAACGCGACCTGCTTGCCGGTGATCTGCTCGACGCGCTTGAGCGATTCGCTGCTGCTGTTCACGAGATTGTCGATGGCGACCACCTCATAGCCGCCATTGAGCAGTTCGACACAGGTATGCGAGCCGATGTAGCCCGCGCCGCCGGTGACGAGGATGGTGCCCTTTGAATTCGTCGCAGTCATGCCGTTTTCGTTCCCGTGAAATCCAGCTTCGATCAAAACGTCGACCCGGTAATTTCCCGGATCAGTTCCCGGTAGCGTTGTACCACAACGCGCTCATCGAATTCTTTTTCGATTTTTTTTCGGCCGCGCGCAGCCATGGCGGCGCGCTCGGCGTTACCGAGTTCGAGCATGCGGGCGAGCGCCTTCCCGAGTGAGTCCGCGTCGCGCGCCGCGCACAGCAGGCCGTTTACGCCGTCGGCGACGACTTCGCGGCAACCGGGCACATTGGTGGCCACGATCGGACGACCCATAGCGCTCGCCTCCATCAGCGTGCGCGGCACGCCTTCGCGGTACGACGGGAGCACGACGCAATCGGCGGCGGCGATATAGGGGCGCACGTCCGCCGTCTCGCCGAGATATTCAATCACGCCTTCGCGCTCCCATGCGGCCACTTCTTGGCGCGAAATGGCGCTCGGGTTGTCGACGCCTACCGGGCCGAGCAACTGAAAGCGCGTATGCGGATAACGTGTGCGCAGCGCCCGGGCGGCCTCGACATATTCGCCAACGCCTTTGTCCCACAGCAATCGGCCAATCAAAACGAAGGCAAATTCGGCGCTCGCGGGCAGAGGAGTGAACGGGAAGTCATCGAGATCGACGCCCTCACCATGGAGTAGCCTGGCGCGCTCCGGATGCGCGAGGAGATTGCCTTCCTTGAAGGCGGCTTCGTCGTCGCGATTGAGGAACCAGACTTCGCGCGGGAAGCGAAACGCGAAGCGGTAGAGGTGCTTGGCGACCTCGGCCGCCCGGCTCTTCTGGATAAATACGTAGCCGAGTCCGGTCGTCACAGCGACAGAAGGCACGCGTGCGAGCCACGCGGCAATCGAGCCGTAGATATTGGGCTTGATCGTGTAATGGAAGACGACGTCGGGCTTGAGCGCGCGATACTGGCAATAGAGCGCGAGGAGAGTACGCAGGTCGTGAAGCGGGTTGGTGCCTTTCGAGGCCACCGGCAGTTCGACGCAGCGACAGCCCATTTGCTCGAGCGGCTCGAACGTGCGGTCCCGCGGGGCGATGATGGTCACGCGCGCGCCGCCTTGCGTCAGCGCTCGCAGCAGTCCCCGGCGGTACGTGTAGATCGCCCAGGCAGTGTTGCAGACGAGGGCGACGTGAAGCGTACGGGCGCGCGAGGAGGCCCTGTTGTGTTTGAATTTCACGAAAGCTTGCGTGCCGGTTCTGGCGAGACCGGCGGGAGTCCCGGAGAAGGCGGTAGTTTACCGGGAAAGCACGCGCAGACTAAGACGACAGCCGTCCATATCTGTCCTCGAAACGAACGATGTCGTCCTCGCCGAGATAAGAGCCCGACTGGACTTCGATGAGCTCCAGCGGAATCTTGCCCGGGTTCTCCAGCCGATGCTTGTTGCCAAGCGGAATGAAGGTCGACTGGTTTTCGCAGAGCAGGATGGTCTTGTCGCCATTCGTCACGCGCGCCGTGCCTTTCACGATGATCCAGTGCTCGGCGCGGTGATGGTGCATTTGCAGGCTCAACTGTGCGCCCGGATTCACGACGATGCGTTTGACCTGGAAGCGATCGCCCTCGTCGACGCCTTCATACGAGCCCCAGGGGCGAACCACGCGGCGCTGCGTAACCGATTCGCGGCGGCCAGAAGCGTTCAGACGCTCGACGATCTTCTTCACATCCTGCGCGTTGTCGCGATGCGCGACGAGGACGGCGTCGGCCGTCTCGACGATGATCAGGTTGTCCACGCCAATGGCCGCCACCATGCGATGTTCGGCGCGCACATAAGAATTTGAGACGGACTCCGCGAGCACGTCGCCGAGCAGGGCGTTGCCCGATTCGTCGAGATCCGTGAGATCGAACAGCGCCGTCCACGAACCGATATCGTTCCAGCCGAGGTCATGCGTCACGACGACCGCCGCACGCGAGGTTTTCTCCATGACGGCGTAGTCGACGGAGATGTTCGGGCAGGCGGCGAATGCCTCGGGCTCGAGGCGAAGAAAGTCGTTGTCTCTCTGGGCATGATCGAAAGACAGTTCGGCTTGATCGGCGATGTCCGGTGCGTAGCGGCGTAGTTCGTCCAGATACGTCGAGGCCTTGAGCATGAACATGCCACTGTTCCAGTCATAGTGTCCTTCTGCGAGAAAACGTGCGGCTGTTTGCGCATCGGGCTTCTCGACGAATGAACTGACCGTGTACGCAGAGGCGCTGCGGTTCAGTGCGCTCCCACGGCGAATATAGCCATAGCCGGTATGCGGCGCATCGGGCGCGACGCCGAACGTGACAAGGTACTGTTCCAAGGCGACTTCAGCCGCCGTTTCGATTGCCTCACGAAACGCGTTCTCGTTGCGGATCACATGATCGGAAGGCAATACAAGCAGAAGGGCGTCGGCGCTCTGCTGTAGCGCGACGTGCGCCGCTGCCGCGATAGCGGGTGCGGTATTGCGGCCGAACGGTTCGAGCACGATCGAGGAGGGTGTCACTCCCGCCTCGCGTAATTGCTCGGCCACGACGAAGCGCTGCTCGTTGTTCGTGATGACAATTGGCGCCGCGATGCCTTCAATGCCTTGTAGGCGCAAGACCGTTTGCTGAACTAGCGACTGCGTGCCATTCAGCTTGAGATATTGCTTCGGATAGCCGCCCCGCGACATCGGCCAAAGGCGGCTTCCGCTGCCGCCGCATAGAACGACCGGAAAGATATTCATGTTGTCAGCCTGGTCAGATTAAGCACTCCCTTATCGGGATTATCGGCAGTTGGCCCGCATTCATGAGTTTTTTTGCTTCGGGCCGTTGGCGCTGTGACGCATGTCAGGTTCCGGTAGACTTCCGCACCATGGCGCGCGTTGCGCGCGCCTACCTCCGCCATTCGGCCTCGCGTCAACCTGAATCATGCTTCGTTCCCTTGCCGCCCTCCTGATCTTCCAGTGTCTGGGCGAGAGCGTGTCCTACGTCTTCTCGCTTCCCGTGCCCGGCCCCGTGATCGGCATGCTGCTGCTGTTCGCCTTCGCGTTGATGCGGCCCGCCGCCGTCGAGGCCATCGAGCCGACCGCGTTCGAATTGCTGCGCCATCTCTCGCTGCTCTTCATTCCGGCGGGCGTGGGCATCATGGTGTCCGCGCAGGCGGTGCGAGGCGAGGCGCTTGCCGTGATCGCGAGCCTCGTCGTGAGCACGACGCTCGGCATCGCGGTGACAGCGCTGGTCACGCGCGCGCTGCTGCGTCGTCAGCGCCGCAACACGACGGCCGGGGAGGGCGCATCGTGAACAGCCACCTGCCCATCACGAAGCTCGATGCAATCTGGGTCTACCTCGCCGCCACGCCGCTCCTCGGCCTGACCGTCACGCTCGTCGCCTATCTCATCGCCATCAATATCTACGCGCGAGCGAAGCACAATCCGCTCGCGAACCCGGTGCTAATCGCCGTGGCGCTCGTCGTCGCGGCGCTCAAGATCACGGATACGCCGTATCGTACGTATTTCGAAGGCGCCCAGTTCGTGCATTTCCTGCTCGGGCCCGCCACGGTTGCGCTCGCACTACCGCTCTATCGTCAGTGGGACAAGCTCAAGCGCGGCGCGCTGCCATTGCTCGGCGGCCTTGTCGCAGGCTCGCTCACGGCGATCGTGTCGGCGGTCGGCGTCGCGAAGCTCTTCGGCGCATCGCATCAGACCATTGCGTCGCTCGCGCCGAAGTCCGTCACCACGCCGATCGCCATGGCCGTTGCCGACAAGATCGGCGGCATCCCGTCGCTCACCGCTGTGCTCGTGATCTCGACGGGCGTGTTCGGCGCGGTGACCGCGCGCTGGATACTCAACGCGATCCGCGTACGTGAGGCAGAGGTGCGCGGCTTTGCGATCGGCGTGGCTTCGCATGGCATCGGCACCGCACGTGCGTTTCAGGTGAGCGAGGAGATGGGCGCGTTTTCGGGCCTCGGTATGGGCCTCAATGGTGTGTTCACGGCTTTCGTCGTACCTGTTTTGCTACCCGTGCTTCTGCGGTGCATGTAGGTGGCCCGCACGCCCTCGTTCACCGTCGGGCTTGACGGTCAGCCTTGGGAAGGGGCAGGTTTGGCACCTGTGCGTTCCGCAATCGCAGCAAGAACAGCCAGCACGGTCGCATAAAAAGACACCGTGCTCTTCAGGTCGAAAGTCTCGACCGTCAGCCCAAACACGAAAAACATCAGGACGAAAGTCAGCCCCATGAGCGCCGTGCGCCGGGTCGTCCTCGATGCGGACTTGAGCTTCGCCGCGAAAAAGACGGCAGGCACGATGTAGATCGCGAGCAGTGCGAGACCGCCCACAATACCGTAGTTGACCATGTAGGCGAGCAGCTGGTTGTGCACTTCGCCCTCGCCGAACGCCGCCGCCATGGGGGTGAGCGCCCCTTGGTTCGCCATCGAGGCCATCTTGTCCCGAAACCCGTCGCCGCCGAGGCCTAGCACCGGATGTTCGGCAATCAGCGTGGCCGCTGCCTCATAAAGCTGCAGACGGATGCCGACCGACGTGTCGCGATGGCCTTGCGTGTATTGCGTCAGGTCGGACGACACGCTGTTGACGCGGTCGCGCACAGTTCCCGAAAGCCCGTACACGAGCCCGAGCAGCAGCGTGACAACCACCGGCATTAGCACTTTCCAGTGGAGCGGTTTGTTGCGGCCGACTTCCCACACGATCAGCAAGGCGACGAGCGGAATTGCCGCCCAGCCGCCGCGCGCGCCAGACAACAGCGAAGCCGCGAGCCCTCCGAACAGCCCCGCGATCTTGAAAGCGCGCCAGAGCGCCGAGTCCTTGCGCCACCAGTTGAGCGCAATCGCCGACAGCACGCCAAGCGCGAGCGCCAGATCGCCAAAATGGATCGGATTCAGGAACGCGCTGCCGATGCGGCCGTCGCCCCAATTGCGCGGCATGAAGAGAGCCAGCACGAGTGCGGACAGGGCGCCCAGCGTAAAGGAGAGGTCTGCCCAGACGAAGACTCGCTGCGGCGCGCGCCGCAGCGCGAGAAAGATCGGGATCGCGAGCAGGAATCGCGATGGCGAATCCCAGGTCCGGAACATGGGATGTCCATGGGAAAGCGTACTGAGCGCCACGGCGGCAACGGGGCCGCAAAGTGCGATGCAAAGCGCGAGCGCGCGACGCTCGAGCGGAGCGTAGCCATAGGGCGCGCCTGCGGGCCGCGAGCAGAGTGCCGCCAGCGAAATGACGCCCGCCCCGATCGATACGGCGCTCGAAGCGCCTTGCACGAGCATGGCGATCGAGGGAAAAGCGAGCAGGAAAGCCGCGGTCAGCCAGTCGCTGGGCGCGGTGCGTCGGGAATCAATCGTAACTGCTGTGGGCATCGCTACACTGCTCTTGTCGGGAAAGGGGGCTGGTTTCACCAAGCCCTCGCGTTATGTCATCTGCGCAGCTTTGCTGATGAGGCGTGTGACGCGAAACCCGATATTGTACGCACACAATCTCCTCACTCGCATCTGCGCCTGCGCCTGCGCCAGGAAATCCACTCGGGGTCCCTTTTTATTTTGGGTTCAGTTAACAACCGCGTCAGCGGTCGAGAACATCTTTCGTCCTACAAAAATCGACAGCAAACACGAAAGCGCGCGAGGAGCGCGTGCACATCGTAGCTGATGCGGCCCCCTACCGGAATCGGCGTCGCGCCGACGGTGAGGCTCATTTCGTGCCGCTAGCGAACAAAGCCCGCTTCATCTTGTGCAAGGTGCGATACGGCGTCACGAAGTGCAGCAGGCTCTTCGCCACGCCGGCCCAATCGCGCCAGTTCATCACATTCAGATAGCGCAATTGCAGGCGCAGCGTAGAAACGATCTGCCGCCGCCGCCTGGTCGCGCTAATGCCGCTTTCGTTCAGTTCGTAGTACAGCCCGAGTTCCGGCAGATTCGCGCACTCGTAGCGCTCCATCAGTCGCAGGAACAGGTCGAGATCCTCGGCGGCCGGATATTTCACGCGATAGTTGCCCACAGCGAGCACGGCATCGACACGCAGCATCACCGAAGGATGCACGAGCGGCGAGCGCAGGAGGCGCGTGCGGCGCAGCGCGCGTGCATCGGCGCTCGGGCGCAGCATGAAAAGCGGCTCACCCGCCCGATTGACCACCTGAGTCCACGTGCCGAGCGCAGCGAGCGCAGGCTCCGCTTCCATGCGCGAGCGCTGCTTCGCGAGGCGCTGTGGGGCGGCAAGATCACCCGCATCGATGCGCGCCGCATAGCGAAAACCGCGCGCGGCAAGCGCTTCGACGCCCGCCTGCAACGCGCGCTCGATGCCGCCGTTCTTCGGCATGCGCAAGACTTCCACACGCATGCCCGGCACCTCGGGCGAGACGATGGGCGGCGTGCTGCCGTCGTCGATGACGACCGCGTAAATGGTTGCGTCCTCATCGAACGAGGCGAGCGTGCGCGCGACGTCGTCCTGGCCGTTGTACGCGGGCATGAGCACGGCGACGTCGGCGAGCGTGCCTTCGCGTGCGTCGCTCGCTGGGAGCGCGGCGGAATTCATCATGAAACGAGCTTGAAGCGGATGTAGTAGAGATTCACGCAGGCCGCCGCGAGATAACCCGCCGCGAGGCCGCATAGCGCGCCGTACGAGCCCAGTCGCGGAATCGCGACGAGATTCACGGCGAACGCCACCGCGAGCGCGAGCAGCCATTTCGCCAGCAGCACGAATTTCGCCTGATATTTGAGCACGACGAGGTTGCCGATGGCCTCAAGCCCAGCCGGCACCGAAAGCCACACGGCCCAGCGGAAGATGCCGATCGCGCCTTCGTAGTCCGGCCCGAACACGCGGCCGATGATAAAGCCCGCGAGCGCGTCGAGCACGAGCGCGCCGGCCACCATCAGCACCGCGGTCATCGCGAAGAGACGCAGGAGATTGCGACGCAATTGGGCGGTCTGCTGCACGCGGTAGACGAAGGCGGGCGCGATCGTCTGCGAGAGCATGAGCGCGAGCGTGATCCAGTTCTCGTTGAGCTGCTGTGCAGCCGAGTAACGGCCGAGATCGGCGAACGAGATCGTGCGCTCGAGCATCAGGCGGTCGAGTTTCAGGAACAGGTACATGCAGATGAGCCCGAGCCAGAACACCGTGCCCGCGCTCGCGAAATGCCTGAAAAGCGAGCGGTCCACGTGCCAGCCGAGCTTGCCGCCGTGGCGGCGTCGGAAGTAGAGCACGAGCGCCGCGCCGATCGCCGCCGATTCGAGCGCCCAGAGCCAGCCGAAGGTGGCGGGCGCGAAAGCCGCGCGCGCAAGCAGATACACGAGCAGCGCCTTGATCACGGCGGTCGTCATGCTCGCGAGCAATTGCGGCTTGCTGTACGTCATGCTCTGCAGCCACGCGTTGATCACGCCCACGAACGGCTCGCGAAAGAGCATCGTTACCGCGAGCCCGGCGAGCATGGCGCCGACCATCGGGTCGGTCACGCCGAGCGCAATGCCGGCCCACGTGAGAAGCAGCGCCGCCGCCGAAACGCCGATGCGTAGCGCGAACGCGCTCCCGAGCACGGTGCCGAGCTGTTCCGGCGGCCGGTTGACGATCGTGGGCACGAGGATCTCGGCGCCGCAGACCCAGGTCACGGGCGCGAGCACGAGCAAAAGCGTGTTGGCGTACTGCCACTTGCCGAATACGTCAGGGCCGAAATAGCGCGCGAGCACGCCGCTGATGACGATGGCCACCGCGATCTGCGTCACGCGCTCGAGCCCGAGCCACACGATGTTTGCGAACGCACGGGCGACGTCGGGGTTCCCGAAGCGCTTGAGGCTCAGCATCGTGCCTCGCCACGGCGGGAGGCGCTAAAAAAGGGGCGGGCACGCGGCATGCGCGATCTCGGCGCCTTTTTTGACGAATATTTTGGCGATAAAAGGAAACGGTGAAGCATTAAAATGGGTGCATACCACTGCCGAAAAACGGCAATTATAGTTTGTAACGGATCCCACTTTTCGTAACGCAGGAGGCTTACAGTTGCCTGTCTGTGTTACGAATAGACCCGAATCCCCATCAGGACGTGAGCCTCAACATGATTTCCAAATCGATTTTCAAGGCGTATGACATCCGCGGCGTGATCGGCAAGACGCTCGACACCGACACCGCACGCGCCATCGGCCGTGCCTTCGGCAGCGAAGTGCGTGCGCAGGGCGGCGACGCCGTGGTGATCGCGCGCGACGGCCGGCTCTCGGGTCCCGATCTCTCGCGTGCGCTGGCCGACGGCCTGTGCGAAGCCGGCGTGGACGTGGTCGACGTCGGCATGGTGCCCACGCCCGTGGGCTACTTCGCCGCAAGCGTGCCGCTCAAGCTGGTGGGCGGCGAGCGCAACGTGGACTCGTGCATCGTCGTGACGGGCAGCCACAATCCGCCTGACTACAACGGCTTCAAGATGGTCCTGCGCGGCAAGGCGATTTACGGCGACCAGATCCTCGCGCTGTACGACCGTATCGTCGCGGACCGCTTCGACGCGGGCGAGGGCAGCTACACGAAGTACGACATCGCCGACGCCTATGTCGATCGCATTCTGGGCGACGTGAAGCTCGCGCGCCCGATGAAGCTCGTGGTCGATACCGGCAACGGAGTGGCGGGCGACCTGGCGCCGCGTCTCTTTAAGGCGATGGGCTGCGAGCTGGTCGAACTCTTCACCGAGGTGGACGGCAATTTCCCGAACCACCATCCGGACCCGGCGCACCCCGAGAACCTGCAGGACGTGATCCGGGCGCTGAAGGAAACGGATGCGGAGATCGGCTTCGCGTTCGACGGCGACGGCGACCGCCTGGGCGTCGTGACCAAGGACGGCCAGATCATCTACCCCGATCGCCAGCTCATGCTGTTCGCCGAGGAAGTGCTTTCGCGCAACCCGGGCAAGCAGATCATCTACGACGTGAAGTGCACGCGCAATCTCGCGAAGTGGGTGAAGGAAAAGGGCGGCGAGCCGCTCATGTGGAAGACCGGCCACTCGCTCGTGAAGGCGAAGCTGCGCGAAACCGGCGCGCCGCTCGCGGGTGAAATGAGCGGCCACGTGTTCTTCAAGGACCGCTGGTACGGCTTCGACGACGGCCTGTACACGGGCGCGCGCCTGCTCGAAATCCTCTCGCGCGTGGCCGATCCGAGCAAGCTGCTCAACGACCTGCCGAACTCGCACGCTACGCCCGAGCTGCAGCTGAAGCTCGAGGAGGGCGAGAACTTCGAACTGATCGGCAAGCTGCAGAAGAACGCGAAGTTCACGGGCGCCGACGAGGTCATCACCATCGACGGTCTGCGCGTGGAATACCCGGACGGCTTTGGCCTTGCCCGCTCGTCGAACACCACGCCCGTGGTCGTGATGCGCTTCGAGGCCGACAACGATGCCGCGCTCGCGCGCATCCAGGCGGACTTCAAGCGCGTGATTCTTGCCGAGAAGCCGGACGCGAAGCTGCCGTTCTGAGGCTTCCGTATGGCTTGACGCCGTTCTGACGCGGACTTCGAAGTCAAAGCAAATGCGGCGCCGCGCGGTTCTACCGCCCGGCGCCGCTGCGTTTTCCGCTCCGGCGCGTCTTCGCGCCTGCCGTCAACTCAAGAGCGGTGATGGTTTGTATCGTGATCATCGGAGGACTGCTTGCTGCACGAGGCGCTGCGATGCCACAGCTTACCGCATTACCTGGTGCGGGCAGGCAGTCCTGTTGCATGACGAGGCTCTACGCGGGCTTCCTGAAAGAAGCGACGGGCGATGAGCACCATCAAGGCGATCAGTACGATGACTGCCCATCGGCTCTTGAATGGCATGAACCACGTTATCAGTGACGCGAGAGGGGCGAGCCATGCAAGCACTATAATGACATGCTCGACGCGTGTGGCTCTCAGCGATTTCTTCGAGTCCGCAGCGAGATAGAGAATGGGCAAGAGGAGCCACGCTAGATCGTAGTACAGCAAGTAAGTCGGTATCAGCAATGCTGTCGTAGCGGCTGCCGCATTGGCCAGCGATGAGTGCGGCTTTCGGCGCCATAGCAAGATCGTGAACGCTAGGGAGCCCAAGGCAACAACTGCGTGAAGCGTGTATGCGATGCCGATGCCGCCCCCTAAATGACGCACGATAACGAAGACGGTGGGCATAGCGTCCCAGAGGTCGGCCCAGTTATTTTGAACTGCTGAGTTGAACTGCGTGGCCATCTCGAAGAAGCGAATCCATAGCGGTATCCCGAAGATGATTTCACTCACGAGGCAGAGAAATGCCGCCGTCAACGCCGCCGCAGAAAGTGCCTTGAAGTTTCGACCGAACAAAAAGAGCAGGGGGAAGATGGGCGCGAGTTGCGGCTTGATGACAAGAAGTCCAGCACACACGCCGGCCGCAACCGGCTGTTTCTCGAGCAACCCCAGCGTGCCGGCAGCGAGCGCGAGGGTGATCAGCGAGTTCTGTCCATGTATGGCGGCAACCCAAATTCCGGGAAACGCAATGATGGTTGACCACGGCAGCGGACTGGATTTCATCAATGGCGCGCACGCGAACAGACAGCATGAGATGCTTGCGCAGCAGAACAGCGCATACGCGGCAGGGTACGGAAGTATCGCGAGCGGAAAGATGAGCAGCTGAAAAGGCGGCGGGTAGACCCAAAGGGCGCAAGCACATTCCACCCCGGTTCCCTGAAGCAGAGTATTCTCGGCTGCGCACAGGAGATCCGGGTTGAATGCAGCAATGGCCCCTTGGTGTATGGAAATAAGAGAGGCACTCCAGAATACACGGAAGTCAATGCCAGGGGGTGGCACGTAGCGTGTGTGGAACAACCAGCACGACGTGACCCAGACCGCGATCACACCGATTTGGCCTACAAGTAATGCGCTGCTGTACACGGCGATTCTTTCCCGTGTGAAGAACGCCGTTCGTTGAATCTCCTGCCCAACAATGGCCTTCAAGACGAGCCCCGATCAAGATGTTATGGCGATTTTCCCGCCTGAACATTCTGGGGGGATAGAGCGAAACGAAACGTGTGCCAGCGGACACCGAATTAACAGTTGAGCGATCACCCATCGAAGCGGATGGCTCCTTTCTCACATGGGATCCCCAAAAAAGAAGAAGCAGACCAGCAGGCGGCTGCTAACTCAACCTCCATTTGGGCGTGGGCTGTCACACATCCGATTCGTCAGACCAGGTCGACAATGCTGGCTCCGGACAATCCCATATCTCCATTCAACTGGAGGTCTTCATGGCAACAGCCGTCGAGCAGCCGGGAGCGCTCCAAAGCGTTTCAGGCTTTCTGTCTCGTGAAAGACTTGTGATTTACAGCGGTGCCATTCTTGCCATGCAGTTGATCCAGCTAGGCATATGGGCGTTCGCAAGCTGGGTTCTTCATCTTCGGACTGTGCCCCCACTTGGCCTGGATTTCAGGGTCTTCTGGAGCGCCTCCTTCGTCTCTCTGCATAGCGGCATGATCTCGGCTTTCAATCCGGACTTGATGGCAGCAGTTGAGGCCCATCTGTACGACGGGACGAACTTTGCCGATGCCGGTCATTTCGCGCCATGGGTCTACCCGCCGCCCTTCCATGCACTCATCCTCCCGCTCGCGCTGCTGCCATACGCGATTTCCTACACCGTCTACTGCTTTATGTGTATAGCAATGGTGCTGTTCGCATGCCGGTCGGCAATGGCGTCAAAGGCGTTGCCGTGGATTACCGTCATCGCCTTCCCTGGAATATGGGTGGCCACAATTCATGGCCAGAATTCATTGATTACCCTCTCCCTCGCAGCTATATCACTCGCGCAAATCAAGCCTCGCCCGGTGCTTGCGGGGGTGTGTGCCGGCGCGCTGCTCGCGGTCAAACCGCAGCTTGGGCTGCTCTTGCCACTTTTCTTCCTGTGTGCTCGCCAATTCCGGGCAGTTGCGGCTGCCGCAGCGACAGTCGCCATCATTTGCAGCGCCAGCGCGTTCGCATTCGGCCTTCCGCTCTGGGGACAATTTTTCGGGACGCTGTCATGGTTCAACAGTGCGATCCTTACGCATAACTACGCAGACCTGTGGCGCGCGATGCCGACCATCTACGCCATCGCTCGCTCTCTCGGAGCGAATCTGCACAGCGCCTACGCGATGCACCTCATTCTTGCGGGTCCGCTCGTGGTAGCCACCGCGATCTTGTGGAGCAAACAGCCTGGATCACGTCTGAGCTCCGCAGCCGCCATTGTCGCGACACTCACGGCAACTCCGTACTTGATCCAGTACGACCTCGTCTGGCTGCTGTTGCCGGTCCTGTATCTCTGTGAGGATTTTCAGAGGACCGGGCATCGGAGCCTCTGGGAATCGACGGTCGTTGCACTCGCATGGTTCCTTCCGATCCCGGCCTTTCTTGGGATCCTTATGGGCCGCACGGAGTGGGGTGGCGTCCTGTTACCCGTGTTGCTTCTGACTATCTTGACTCGCGCATTCGTCGAGCACCAAGCTCGTGACGGTGGTGTGCTTCGAGCCGGACAATGACGCCGTTCTCGCGCACATTCAGACAGGCTTCAAGGGGGATCCTTTCCGGGAATCCGGGCCGTAAGCTGTCGTCCTGGCAAAGGCGGGCCAGTATTACAGCGCGGCGAGCGGACGTTGAGGCGCACATGGCGGATTTGGCTACCCTGTGTGGTCTCGCGGACGATTCCATGCCTATTCTGGCTTCCGCGAGGCTTCCAGTTTCTCCATACTTCGCGATACAAGCAATCGCGAAGCAAGACCGGCACAAGGCGCGCCGCCTGATAAGTGGGCGCCGCGAGTTTCCGGCTCAAGCGTCGTGCACTTCGAGGAGTGACGGGGGATGCCGCATATCATCAGGTTTGGAACATCTGGCGCCGTCTGCATTCTCGCGCTGTCTTACGTTTTGCGGGCCGAACTGGTGGCCTGACCATGGACGACGATACCGTTCATTCCACTTCCCGGCCGTTGTCTGGACCGCCACGCTGGCTCGACGCGCAGCGTATCCGCGCCTACGCTGCTTTTTTTCTGCTGGTGAATATTGGCTTCTTTTCACTAAGGATTTGGTACGGGTTGGTCAAGCCAATTCCAAACGTCAGTCCGCCGGGGTGGGATTTTGCCGTGTTCTGGAGCGCGTCCTGGCTCGCGCTACACGGTCCGGCAGTCAATGCCTTCGACACGGCCCTCATCGAGCCGATCGCATTGCCCCTGCAAAACATGCTACCGACGCCGTTTGTCACCCCATGGACCTATCCGCCGACGTTTCTGCTCGTTATGCTGCCGGCTGCGTTGTTGCCATTCGCGCTCTCGTACGTTGCGTACGTATTGGTCTGGATCGCCTTCGCGTTTCAGGCCTGCGTGCGGATCCTGCCGCGGTTGCGGGACCGGTCCTGGTGGCTGCCGGTTGTCGCATTTCCCGCATTCTGGGCTGCTGCATCTGCCGGACAGAACGCATTTTTGACGTTCGCCCTGATTGGGTTTGGTCTCGTCTGTGTCGACAGACGGCCATGGGTTGCGGGAATTTTATTCGGTCTACTTGCCATCAAACCGCAACTGGGCCTCGTGATTCCAATTGCATTGCTATGCGGCAGAAACTGGCGTGCAGTCGTATCCTCGGTAGTGACAGTCGGCGCTTTTTGCGCGCTCGCGGGGCTGCTGCTTGGATTCGCGACATTTGCGCGATTCGCCGAAGCGTTGCCCGCCTTTAACCACTTCGTCATCCAGTATTCGGACCGCTGGCCGCGTGGAATTTCGACGGCGTTTGGCGTCGCGCGACATTTTGGCGTGACCGCGCCGACCGCATACATGCTACACGCGGTTGTGGCGGCACTGGCTGTGAGCGCCGTTGTCTGGCTTTGGACCGTGCGCGCGACTTTCGAGTTGCGGGCGTCGGCACTGGCGCTGGCGACGTTACTGGTGCCGACCTATCTGATGCCCTACGACCTGCTTTTGCTTGGCTTGCCGATTCTGTGGCTCGTGCGGGACGGTGGCCGCAACGGCTGGATTCGGGGCGACGGCGTCGTGCTGGTGAGTGCCTGGATTTCGCCGATTGTCATTTACACGCCGGGGGAGTGGGCGGCGAGCGCCTATGTGCCGGTCATCGTCCTGGCGTTGCTGCTGGTCGTCGTGCGGCGCTATGTGGCCCAACGGAAGGTGCGCGTTAGCAAGTGGGCCGTCATGGTTGCCGTTGCCGGGCATAACGGCTCGCGCTGAGCTGGCTTGTCAAGTCTGCGGAAGATCCTGCGCATGTCTCCAATACCGCGCGTTCTTCGTTCAGGTATGCGACTCGTGCTGAGGTAATAGTTGCTCGTCCGTAGGAGGGAGGCACGACAGAAGGGGCATGAACCACGCTATTCTCACGAGGGCATAGTCAGTCCTTCCCTGCGACACCGATTCGTGCCGAGCGATCATATCTCTCCGGGCACGAGCACGATGGGCAGAAGCAGTCGCTAGCTCCGCAACAAGGGCGACGACGAGGCGTACTGCATGTGCCTCCCGCTCCCGGACCGACCGTGCGCGAGAACGCGATGTCCTTCGGCGCACGCGCGCTTCTTGTGAGCGTGAGGCACCCTCCGTCCTGGGCGCACCTGCACCACCGCCGCGAACACAATCCACGCGCCCGGTCGGCATTGACTCCGAGGACCATCAAAATTGATCGCATACGGATTATATGAGCGAGAACCCGTCCTCGCCTTCTCGCCGACTCTGGGTGTTATGTGTGCGCGTTTGCTCATTGCAAGGCACCTCTTTCTGAACCCCAGTCAGTGCCCACAGTAAAGCGACTATCCAGCCGAGCACTGACCATCCGAGCAGCCTGTTAAGCCCGGTGATTGCGCGTCGCTTATGATGCATACGACGGAAGGCGACGATCGAAGGAGCGAAGTACAGCAACACGAAGATGACGAGAAGTCCACCCGGATCACAGGGTGAGTCCTCGGCACCGGATCTGGATTGATAGTCAGACATGTTATCCCCCGTAAGTCAGCGGAAGCGTCAAATCATATGACGCGCCTCCTGATGATCGAAACATCGTCATCGGCCCGCCGCCCGCACCTGGGACGCGCCACCCCAGCGAACCAGCTCCAGCGGCACGCTATGGGTACGGGTCTCCACACGTTCAACCGGCAGGACGCTGATCGTGGCACACGACTCGTAACGCCGCCGCACGAGGTAGACCGGCCGCTTCTTTGACTCGTCGTAGATGCGCCCGATGTATTCGCCAACGACTCCGATGCCGACCAGCTGGATGCCGCTCAAGAACAACACGACGGAGAACAGGGACGCATAGCCCGGAACGGGATTGCCGAACAGCAACGTGCGGCCAACCATGAACGTGCCGTAGCAAAGCGCGAGCGCGGCCAGCGTCCCACCGATATATGTCCAGCCGCGCAACGGCACGGTGCTGAAGCTTGTAATGCCTTCAAGGGCGAAATTCCACAGGCGCCAGCCCGAGAATTTGGTTTCGCCTGCGCTGCGTGGCGTGCGTTCGTAGTCGAGCGTGACGGTGTTGAAACCGACCCAGGCGAACAGACCCTTCATGAACCGATGCCGCTCCGGAAGACCGCGCAGCGCGTTGACGACCTGGCGATCCATGAGTCTGAAGTCACCAACGTTTTCGGGGAGTTTCAGCTCCGAAAGCGCGTTGTGGATGCGATAGAACAATGCTGCGGTTGTGCGCTTGAGGAAGGAATCGCAGGTGCGGCTGGCACGCCGTGCGAGTACGACTTCCGCGCCTTGGCGCCAATGTCGGATCATTTCGGGAATCAATGAAGGCGGATCCTGCAGGTCTGCATCGATGACGACGACAGCGTCGCCGGCCGCTTCGTGGAGACCCGCAGTGAGTGCAGACTCCTTGCCGAAATTGCGCGTGAGGTCGATGACTTTGACGCGCCTGTCGCGTTGGCTGACGAGAACCAGTCTTTCAAGCGTGGCATCCCTGCTGCCGTCGTTGATGCAGACGATCTCGAAGCGCACGCATTCGATGGACTCCATCGTCGCAATAATCTGTTCGAAGAACAGTTCGACGCCGTCCTCCTCGTTATAGAACGGAGCGACGACAGAGATGAGCGGGGTCTCAAGCGCGGTTTTGATGCAGCGCGCTTCCTCGCCGATAAACATGTTCATGATGTTGTCTCCCTTTTACGACGAGGCAGCGGTGTCGGAGATTGCCTGCACGCTTCGCTCGCGCGCGATCTGTGCAATCAGCATCCAGAGCGTGGCAATCGAGATGAGCGGAGTGAACGGAACGTGCAGATGAGAAACGAGCGTGAGACCGGCGATAGGGGCGAGCCAGAGTACGGCGAGCCATTCGCGCTGTCCGCGCTGAAAGCCGTGCTCCCTCGCGTGGTAGACGACCCATGCGATCAGGATTCCGTACCACGTCAGGTCATAGTCATAGAGGTATGGGCTCACGAGCATGCTGGCGCATACGAGCACGGCGGCGCGCAGTCCGAAGGCGCTGGGCCGGCCCCACGCGTAGCAGACGGCGGCGGCCGCGCACAGGGCGGACGCGGCTTGCGCAGTACTGGCTAGCGCCGTTGGCGCATGAAGCAGCTTGAGCGCCCCGAACACAGTCGGTACACGAAAGAGGTGGGCTCGTCCCGTCTCGACAAAGCTGTTGGCGAGGCCCATGTTATGAATGCATGCGACCAGCGTTTCGCTGCCAAACGCCAGGACCGAGGCCAGCAGCGAAATCGCCACGCCAACGCTCATCGCGCCCAGTGCGCGCCACGAGCGCGAAGCGAGTAGCGCGAGCGGAATGAGCACGCAAAGCTGCGGCTTCATGGCGACGAGAGCAAAGCACAACCCCGCGAGTATCGGGCGGCTGCGCAGCAGAATCAATCCGAGCCCCACCAGTGATGCCGTGAGCAGCCCGTTCTGGCCCGCCGTCAGAACAAGCGCGGAACCCGGGAAGGCGATTGCGAGGAGCGCGGTGCGCGGGTGAGGCGCGATCGTCTTCACCACTTTGACGAAGAGGGCGAGTGTGCCGAACAGGAAGATAGGTGCAGATAGCGTGAACGGCAGCAGTGCCAGCGGATACACGAACAAGAGGAACGTTGGCGGGTAGAGCCACGGAAGGATGCCGACGGGGTGGCCAGCCGCATATTCCTCGACGGGCTTCAGGATGCTGAAGTTATAGGCATCCACTGCGTGTCCCTGCAGGGCGAGATGCGAAGCGCTCCAGAATGGCAGGCAGTCCACGGCAAGCACGCTCAGTTGCGGATCCTTAAGCCATACCAGGTGATACACGTAAGCCAGCGCAACGCAGAAATAGTAGACAAGCGCGGCAAGCGGGTAGATCCACAGGCGTTGGCCGCTCAACCAGTGCGAGCGGGGCTGGTGAGTGCCGGGGGGCTTAGCGTGCGCGGCCCTGGCCGTGCTCATGGAATCGCGGAAGGTAGTCTGGTTCATGGCGTGGTCTCTCGCCTAAAGAGCGGAATCGATGCGTGTGCGGCGGAGCAGCGCAAGCAGCATGAGCAACAGGATCGCCGGTCCGGTCTGCGGCAGCCTGAAAATCTGGTTGGTGAACTCGAACACTGGCAGGAGCCACACGAGAAGCAGCACGGGCTGCTCGCCAGGAAGCCAGCCGCGACGCAATCCGGTCGCGAGCAGCCCCGCACACGACAAGCCCACCCACGTTAGTTCGTAATGCCATACATAGGGCGTGACAATGAGCGTGGCCGTCCCGAGCGCGGCTGCACGCAGGGCGGTGTCGCACGTCGTGCGCCAGACCTTCCATGCGCCACATGCCGCGATGGCGGCAATCGCGGCGTGCATCAGTCCCGCTGCGAGCAGCGAGGCGCCAATGAGTCGCAGCGACGCGAACACTGACGGAGAGGCAAGCCAGAAACGGACGTCGTGCTCGAGGATAAGCTCGCGCGCCATACCGACGTTGCCTGCGAGCAGCTGAAGCGATGGGTACCCGCAGAGCGCCATGCTTGCAATAAAAAAGAGCACTGCCGTCGCAGCGGCGTATCCGAAGACTTTCCATGCCCGTGCCGCGACCAGAACGAGAGGGAACAGAACGCCGAGCTGCGGCTTGATCACCAGCAGTCCGATACAAATCCCGGCGATTCCGGGGCGACGGTCGATCGAGGCGATTGCAAACGCGGCGAGCGCTGCGGTAATCAGCGCGTTTTGCCCGAAGATGGCACACACCATCACACACGGCATGGCGAGCACGACATACCGGGCGGTCGCGGTGCCAAGCGGGCTTTGTGCGAGGCCGGAAACGCGAACGGTTGCGCAGACGAACGCGGATGCGCTCGCGCCCAGGAAAACGAAATAAGCCAGGGGAAGCGGCAACAGCGCGAGTGGGGTGACGAACAACAGGAACGTGGGCGGATAAAGCCAGGGAATGAATGCGCTCTTGGGCAGGCCGCCCGTCACCGCGGCCACGATCCGGGAAAACGCTGAGTAGTCGAAGACGGTGGAAGCCTGGCCATGCAGGACTGCGTGGCTGGCCGACCAGAACACGAGCAGGTCGGAGCCCGGACGCCAGCCGCCCGTAGCTGCAAAGCCATGAGTCACCCAGGCCCAGAGCGTTACGAAGCCGACACCGATGACGAGCATGGCGGTGCTGTAGGCAATGAGTCTCTCGCGCGAAAGCCAGGAGCACGCCGTCGGCTGCAAGCGTAAGCCATCCCGCTCAAGTGGTCGCATTTTTTCGGTCCCCGTTGAATATTTTCAGTTGGCGGCTTTGCCGCCTATTTTTTCCCCCGAACACGCAAGCAGTGCGGTGTATGGCAGTCCCTGCGTGTTGCCTGATTATTGGGAGACGTGCGCGTCAGGAGCAATGCAGAGTGCATTGGCAATGTTCGCGCGCTAACACTCGCGCACAGCGTCACCTTCAATGAATAAAGCGCTGAAAAAAAAGATGCGTCATGTCTCGCGTCGAAGGGTCCGATGTGGTCGGGTAACTACCGATTCTGCAGCGAGCGTGCGTCATGGGTTTGGTATAAGTGTTTGCTTAACGCTCGCAATCCTAATTAAAAATATAGTTGATATGTCAACGTAATAGGAAGCCGATGAAGATTTGTGACGAACGATCGTATTGGTTGAAATGTGAGAATGACCGGAAAAATCAGGGGTAAATACGCATCAAGTTTTTCGATCGAGGAAATGTGTCGTGATCAGGCAACGCTGAAAGTAGTGGATAAAGCATGGTGACGGCCGAGGTGACATTGTCGATTTGAGAGCGATGGGTCACATGTGGCGTGTCAATTTTTCCGATTTGGTGTGGTTGGGAACAGGAAATTGTTGCGCGTGTGGCAAAGCGCACAAAGTCATCAGATTGACACGCGTAGAACTGCGCCTGTGGCTGCAACGCCGAATCCGGTGACGTAGCCCAACTCACCCTCAAAACCACATGGAAACGGAATCGGGGGTTAACCATGTACACATCGATTGGAGATCACAAAATGCAAAAGATCATCGCTCACGCAAAGGCCTTCGCTCGTGACGAAAACGGCATCACGGCCCTCGAGTACGGGATGCTCGCGGGTCTGATCACGGTGCTGATCATCGCGAGCGTCGCATCGATCGGCTCGACGTTGAAGAACGTGTTCTCCGACGTTGCTATCGCGATCTGAGCGGCTCGGGCGAGTAGGTACGCAACGCAAGCCTCACTCGCTCCAATCGCTGGATGGACCGCTATTAAACATATTCATAACTGGCTGGAGATCAAAAATGCAAAAGATCATCGCTCAGGTAAAGCGCTTCGCGCGTGACGAAAACGGCATCACGGCGCTGGAGTACGGGATGCTCGCCGGTCTCATCACGGTGCTCATCATTGCCAGCGTCGCATCGATCGGCTCGACGCTGAAGAACGTGTTCTCCGACGTCGCCATCGCGATCTGACGGATGCGCGGGGCGAGTGGGTACGCAACGCAAGCTGCACTCGCCCTGCATCACACACCTTACAGGGGATCAAAAAATGCAAAAGATCATCGCTCAGGCAAAGCAGTTCGCTCGTGACGAAAACGGCATTACGGCGCTGGAGTACGGGATGCTCGCGGCCCTGATCACGGTGCTGATCATGGCGAGCATCGCATCGATTGGCACTACGCTCCAGAGCGTGTTCTCCGACATTGTCAATACGCTATAACCCGCGCGCTGGCGAGGGAGGTGGGCCATGACAAAGCAGATGTAACCAGGGAGCGAAAAATGGAATTCACGATGCTGTCTGTTTCCCTGCCGCCGCAGCCGGTTCCGCTGTGCGTGAGCGCGTTGGCGATCCTTGCGGCCAGCACGGATATCGTTAGCCGCCGGATTCCGAACCTGCTGATCGTGGCCGGTCTTGTTTCGGCGCTCGTGGCGCAGGTCGCACTGCGCGGCGCCGTTCCAGGCAGCACGATCTGGCTGGCAGGCGCGGCGACCGGGTTTGCGCTTCTGCTGCCGTTCTATTTGCTACGCGGCATGGCGGCCGGCGACGTCAAGTTGCTGACGATGCTGGGTGCGTGGCTCGGAGCGGCGGCGACCGTCGATATCGCAGTCAACACGTTCATCATCGGCGGGGTGTGGTCGTTAGGGGTTGCCCTGATGCGGGGGCAACTGGGCCGCCTGACGGGAAACGTCGCAGCGTTGCTTGGGGGAGCGGGCCGCGCCGGGCGCATGGCAGGTGTATCGCCAGGTACGGTGCGTGAATCGGTCGGATCGATTCCGTATGGTGTCGCGATCGCCGGGGGGACCGTTGCGGCGCTGTTCACGATGGTGAACTGAAGTGCTGCCCGGTGTCCGCGGGACGAGGGCCGAATTTTCGGTTCGTCGATAACTAATGTTATGGAATGCTTACGGGGGATGTCATGAAAAACAGCCGCGCGTTTGTCATGCTCGCGATCGCTCTGCTGGCCGGTCTGGCCGCAGTGGTGTTCGCTTCCAAATGGTTGCTTCAAACGTCGTCGGGGGCCACGGTACCCGTTGCCGTCGCATCGGACGACATCAATCTCGGTCAGCCGATCAATGAAACGATGATCAGAACGGTCAGCTGGCCAAAGGACAGCCTCCCGCCAGGCACATTCGCAGTACCGAAAGATCTCGACGGACGGGTGGTGCGCGCAAGCCTCACGCGTGGCGAGCCGGTGCTCGAGTCGAAGCTGGCGCCCGTGGGCACCAAAGGTGGACTATCCGCCGTGATCGGTGAAGGGCATCGCGCAATCACGGTCCGCGTGAACGATGTGGTGGGCGTCGCGGGCTTCGCGTTGCCGGGCAACTACGTCGACGTGATCGTCAATACGCAGGAGCCCGAAAAGAAAGCCGATACCCAGCAGCAGAGCATCTCGAAGATCGTGCTCGAAAAAATTCTGGTGCTGGCCGTCGCGCAGCAGGTCAATCGCGACGATACCGCGCCCAAGGTCGTGAACGCCGTGACGCTCGAAGTGACGCCCGAGCAGGCGGAGAAGCTCGATCTGGCGCGCAGCGTGGGCACGCTCTCACTCGTGCTGCGCAACCAGGTGGACGACAACAAACTCATGACGGACGGCGCGACCAAGCAGACTCTGCTGGGTGGCCCGCTGCCGCCACCCGTGCCGCTGCCGGAACCGGCGCACCCGGTGCGTGTGAAGTACGCCGAGCGTGCGCCGGCAAAGCGCAACTGTATCGGTGTGCTGTCGGGTGTGACCGGCAGTCAGGAGTGTTTCTGAAACAAGGCAGAACGGCTGCCTGAGCCCGGCGATGACCATCCGGGCAGAAGGCGAGTGAGCGGTATAGCCGCCATTAAAACGCAGGTAAGTACGGGGTATAACGATATGGATACCAAAGTAAACGTGGGGTCCACGGGGGCCCGCAACGGCGTTCGTCCGTGGCGTGTCGCAACGCTTGCCTGGGTTTGCGCCGGGTTGATGACTTCGACTCCGGGCTGGGCACAGCAATCAAACGCGAACGCAGCGCAGGGGAAGCCGGCCGCAAGCGCTGCGGTTCCCATGGGCAAGGGCCCCGTGCAGATGACCATCAGCATGGGACCGGCGCAAGGCAGCAGCGCGCCGCCCAAAGCCGTGGCGGGACCGCTGCGCGGACCGAACTGCGTGGGCGCCATTCGCAACGAGAGCAGCGTAGTCGTGCCGCTTGGCAAGTCGATGCTCGTGCCGATCGACGAACCGGTGCGCAACCGTACGCTCGGCAATCCCGAGGTCGCCCAGGCGACCATGGTTTCGCCGCAAACGCTCTACATCGTCGGCCAGGCGGTCGGGACGACCAACATGATCGTCCAGGGCAAGAGCGGCGCATGCCAGGTGATCGACGTGATCGTCAGCGCCGACGCCGGCGGCCTTCAGGCGGCGCTTGCGCAACTCATGCCGCAAGAGCGCGACATCCGCGTTTCGACGGCGGCCGACAACATCGTGCTCGCCGGCCATGTGTCGAGCGCGCAGGCCGCCCAGCAGGCCGTGGAAATCGCCCAGGTGTTCGGCGTGAGCGGTCAGAGCAACAACGGCGCACACACGGGCGGCGTGATCAACATGCTGAGCGTGGATTCGCCGCAGCAGGTCATGCTCGAAGTGAAGGTCGCCGAAGTCGACAAGACGCTGATCGACCAGCTCGGCTCAGCCGTTAATATCCAGGGCGGCTTCGGATCCTGGACGGGGGCGCTGGTGAGCAATCTGCTCGCAGGCGTGTCAAGCGCATTCGGCTTCTCGAAGGCGAACAACAACCCGCTCAAGTTCGCCATCGACGCGCAGAAGACCGACAACCTCGTGAAGATCCTGGCGGAGCCGAACCTTGTCACCATCAGCGGTCAGGAAGCCACCTTCCTCGCTGGCGGCAAGATCTTCATCCCCGTGCCGCAAAGCGGCGGCGGCACGTCCGCCACGGCGATCACGCTGCAGCAGGAGGAATTCGGCGTGGGGCTCAAGTTCACGCCCACGGTGCTCAACGGCGGGCGCATCAACCTGAAGGTGGCGCCGGAAGTCTCGGAACTGTCGCCCACGGGCGTTACGCTGAGCGCGTCGAACGTTAGCGGCGTCAGCATCCTGCCGCTCATTACGACGCGGCGTGCTTCCACCACGGTCCAGATGCATGATGGCGAGTCGTTCGCGATCGGCGGGCTCATCAGCAACAACATTACCGGCTCGCTAAAGGCCGTGCCGGGCCTCGGTGAGATTCCGGTGCTGGGGGCGTTGCTCAGGAGCACCTCGTTCCAGCAGGATCGTTCGGAGCTGATCTTCATCGTCACGCCGCACCTCGTGAAGCCGGTGGCGGATGTCGCGCAACTCCAGATGCCTACTGACAGCTTCTCGCAGGTCCACGAAGCCGACGTGTATGCAACGGGCAACATGGAAGGCCGCGCCCATCGCAACGAGGGTCGTTTTGCGCCGCCCGCGCCCGCGCCCGCTGGCACGCAGGCCGTACCGGCTGAACCCGCACCTGGCACAACGCCCGTCGCGCCAGCCGCGCCCGCCGTACCGGCCGCGCCGCAGACGCCGGCCGCGCTGCCCGCACCGCAGGTCTCTTCGCGACGCGAGGCGTCGCCGGCACCGAAAGGCCCGGCGCCCGCTGAAGCGCTCGCGCAGCCCGTACCCACGCAGCAGGTAGATGCGCAGGTCCTTGTGCCACCGCCAGGCGAGGACAGCGCGGCACGCGCGCAGCGAATCGAGCGCGAGGCAGCACGGATCGCGTCGAACGAAGTCACCGCTCATTGACCTGGCGATCAGGAGACCAAAATGAAACTCGAAAACTTTGCATTCGTTCGCCGGTTCCTGCTGATCGCACCGCTCGTCGCGGCGCTCGGCGGCTGCATGACCAGCTCGCCGATCTGGGAGGCGCACTTCGGGCAAGCCGTGCGCCACTCGATGCAGGCGCAAATCATCGACCCGGACGCAGGCCGACACGCATCGCAGCCAGGCGTGGACGGCAAGTCGGCGGCATCGGCGATGGATAACTATGACAAGTCGTTCCAGCATCCGGTGACATCTGCGAACCCCTACACGATTGGTGTGAGCAGCGGTAGCCAATGAGCGGTGTCAAGCACACGCGCGCGCAACTGGCCGGAGAAGGAAACAACAGCGGGGACATACGATCATGATCGACATACTCATTACCTCGACAGACGCAGAGCGGCTTGCGCAGATCATGCGCACGATTGCGGGATGCGGCCCGTACCGCACGACGCGTAGTGTCGGCACGCCGTTCGATCTCGTCGAGCGCGGCGACACGCTCGACGCGTTCGATGTCCTGATCGTCGACGCGCGGGGTTTGCAGGAGGCCCAGTTGCCTTCCGTGAGCGAGCTGTGCCGTCGCTGCGAACGGCTCACATGCATTCTGCTGATTCCGGAGGCTTCGCCTGACGAACTCATCGCGGCAATGCGCGCGGGCTTTCGCGACGTCGTCACGGGGCCGCCGGACGGCCGCACGATCGGCGAAGCGCTGCAGCGTGCAATCGGTCAGCGTGCGCATGGGAGCACGCGCGCGTCGCGCATCGTGTCGTTCATGTCGTGCAAGGGCGGCGTGGGGACGAGCTTCATCGCGGCGAACGTCGCGCATATCGTCTCGCAGACGCAGGACCGGCGCGTGCTGCTGATCGACCTGAACCAGCTCTACGCTGACGCGGCGTTTCTCGTGACGGCGGAGACGCCGCCCTCGACGCTTCCGCAGCTGTGCGCCGAAGTCGACCGCATGGACGTGGCGCTCTTCGAGGCGAGCGTGATGCATGCAGCGGAGAACTTCGACATCCTCGCGGGCGCGGGCGATCCGATCAAGGCGGGCGAGATGCGTCAGGACAGGCTCGAATGGGTGCTCGGCGTCGCCGCGCCCCGTTACGACTGTGTGATCCTCGATCTCGGCCAGACGATCAATCCGCTTTCCATGCTCGCGCTCGATCGCAGCGACGAGATCCACGTCGTCCTGCAGGCGAGCATGCCGCATCTTCAGGCGGGACGCCGCTTGCAGGAGATCCTGCACTCGCTCGGCTACGGGCCGGATCGCTTGCGCCTGCTCCTGAACCGCCAGACGCGTCACGGCGAGCGCGTGCGCGAGGCCGCCGACAGCGTGCTCGCCATGAAGCCGTTCCTCGTCATTCCCGACGACGCGCGCGCCGTTGCCGAAGCCGTCAATCAGGGGGTGCCGATTGCCGTGGCAGCGCCCGGCAGCGCGGTGACGCGTTGCCTGCGCACGCTGGCGTCGAGCGTCGCGCTACCCAACGCGACCGGTGCGGCCGCGCGGGGCAAGGGCGAGTCGCTGTTCGCGCGCATGCTCGGGCGCCAGGCGCCGGCCAAACTCGGATTGATGTAAAGGAGAAAAGTCATGTCTCTTCGCGAGCAGATCTTTGCGCAGCGCCTCGAACCGACGATCGTCGAGCGCACCGATACGGGCGGCGGCGCCGCCACGGCCCCGGCGACGCCGTCCCGGGTGAAGACCGAGGCGTACCAGAAGCTGAAATACGACACGCATCATGCCGTGCTCGAGCGGGTGGAACTCGAGCGTCTCTCACGCATGCCGCAGGAACAGATTCGCAGCGAGATCAACGCGCTCGTGGGCCGCATACTCGAAGAGCAGAAGGCGCTTGCGAACGACCTCGAACGCAAGCAGCTGGCCATCGACGTGTACGACGAGATGTTCGGCTTCGGTCCGCTCGAGCCGCTGCTGCGCGACCCCACCGTTTCGGACATTCTCGTGAACACGTGGTGCCAGACTTACGTGGAGCGCCGCGGCAAGCTCGAACTCACCGACGTCAACTTCTACGACGACGCCCATCTCATGAAGGTGATCGAAAAGATCGTCTCGCGGGTGGGGCGGCGCATCGATGAATCGAGTCCGATGGTGGACGCGCGTCTGCCCGATGGCTCGCGCGTGAACGCCATCATTCCGCCTTCGGCCGTGGACGGTCCGCTCGTGTCGATCCGGCGTTTTGCGGTCAAGCCGCTGCTGGTCGCCGACCTGATCGAGCTGCAAACGCTCACGCCGCCCATGGCTCAGGTGCTGGAGGGCCTCGCACGCGCCAAGGTCAACATTCTCGTTTCCGGCGGCACCGGCAGCGGCAAGACGACCATGCTCAATGTGCTCTCGGGCTTCATTCCGAACGATGAGCGCATCGTGACGATCGAGGACGCGGCCGAACTTCAGCTGCGCCAGGATCACGTGCTGCGGCTCGAAACGCGTCCGCCGAACATCGAAGGCAAAGGCGAGATCACTCAGCGCGCGCTCGTGCGCAACGCGCTGCGTATGCGTCCCGACCGCATCATCCTCGGCGAGGTGCGCGGCGCGGAAGCGCTCGACATGCTCAACGCGATGAACACCGGCCACGAAGGCTCGCTCGCGACGATCCACGCCAACACGCCGCGCGATGCGCTCACGCGCCTCGAGAACATGATCAGCCTGGGGGGCCTCGCCTTGCCGCCGCGCACGATGCGCCATCAGATCTCCTCCGCGATCTCGGTGGTCGTGCAGGCCGCGCGCCTGACCGATGGCCGCCGCAAGATCGTGAGTATTTCGGAGCTCACCGGCATGGAGGGCGACATCATCAACATGCAGGAGATCTTTACGTTCAAGCGCACCGGCATGGACTCGAATGGCAACGTGCGCGGCCACTTCTGTGCGACTGGCGTGCGGCCGAAATTCTGCGAGCGCTTCGCGGCGTTTGGCGTGAACCTGCCCGAGCAGATTTTCGATCCGGGCCGCCGTTACGACACGGTCTGACATTTACGACGTTCATCCGGGGGAGCGTGGCATGAGTACAACCTTCATTCTGGCGATTCTGCTGCTCTTCGTAGCGGTAGTGCTTGCCAGCCAGGGCGCGTGGGAATGGTGGAACAGCCGGCATGGCGCCGTTGCGCGCCGCCTCGAATCGCGCATCGAGGCCGTGGCGACGGGCGGCGTGGGGCGCAAGGAGGCGATGTCCATCCTCAAGGCGCGCAAGCTCGATGGCTCGACGTTTGGCCAGCGCATGCTGCTGCTCATTCCCGGCATTCGCTCGTTCGAGGCGTGGGTGCAGCAGTCTGGCATCAGCTGGACGGCCTCACGCGTCATCGCGATGTGCGCGCTCATGCCGGTCGTCGTAATCGTCGCGGGGATGTTCATTCATGTGCCGCTCGCCATGCTGGCATCCGCTGCCGCGTCGTCCACGCTGATGCCGTTGACGTACGTGCGCTACAGGCGCACGAAGCGGATGCGGCGCTTCCAGAAGCAGTTGCCCGACGCCTGCGACATGCTTGCGCGCGCGTTGCGCTCGGGCCATGCGTTCTCCGGCGCGATCGACCTGGTCGGCACCGAGTTCGCCGACCCGATGGGCGCCGAGTTCCGCACCACGTTCGACGAGATCAACTATGGCGTGTCGCTCAACGAGGCGTTGACGGCGCTGGCGCAGCGCGTGCCGGTGGGGGATCTGCGCTATCTCGTCATCGCCGTGCTGATCCAGCGCGAGACGGGCGGCAACCTGGCCGAGTTGCTCGACGGCATTGCGGGCCTCGTGCGCGAGCGCTTCAAACTGTTCGACAAGGTGCGTGTGCTCGCCGCGGAGGGGGTTCTCTCGGCGCGGGTGCTGGGTCTGCTGCCGGTGGTCACGGGTGGGGCCATCTCCCTCGTGAATCCGGACTTTCTCGAAGTGCTGTGGCGCGACCCGGCAGGCGTGATGATGCTTCAAGCCGGTAGCGCGCTACTGGCGGCCGGGATGTTCTGGGGGCGGCGCATCGTGCGGATTCGTGTCTGACGACGCCATGTCTCGCACCATCGACAAAATTCCAAAGGGGGAGCCATGTTAGCGCTCGATTCGACACGGTTGTTGTTGCTGGTTTGTCTCTTTGCCTGCGTATTCGGCCTGTCGTTGGCCGGCATGTATGTCCTTGCACCCAGGACCATGCGCCGGCGCATCGAACAAGTGGGCGGCGGTCGCGGCGCGCCTGTTCCCGGTGCGCAGCCGGATGCCACCAGCGAGGCCTGGTATGAAAAGCTCGTGCAGATTTCCGAGCCGCTTTCCCGGCTCTCGACGCCTAAGGAAGGCTGGGAGGTCTCGGCGCTGCGCGTACGGCTGATGAATGCGGGCTGGCGCTCGCCGGGTGCCGTGGCGATTTTCTTCGGCACTCGCACGGTGCTGGCGCTGTTGCTGCCTACGCTTGCGGCCATGTGGTTGATTAGCGGCGGCGGAGCGGCGAGTTCGGTTACGCGTTTCGCGGTGGTTCTCGTGTCGCTTGTGGTGTTTGGCTACTACCTGCCGGGTCTGGTGCTCGCGCGCTTCGTCGCGCAGCGCAAGCGGGCGATTTTCGAGGACTTCCCCGACGCCATCGATCTGCTGACGGTCTGCGTCGAGGCGGGCCTCGGTCTCGATGCGGCGCTAATGCGCGTGGCGGAGGAAATCAGGTTGCGCAGCGCGGTCGTCGCCGACGAACTGGATCTCACGCTCCTCGAAATGCGCTCGGGTTACTCGAAGGAAAAAGCGTTGCGCAACCTCGCCATGCGCACGGGTGTTGAAGATGTCGACTCCTTCAGCACGATGCTCATCCAGGCGGAGCGTTTCGGCACGAGCATCGGCGATTCGCTGCGCGTGCTCTCGGATACGCTGCGCACGCGCCGGCGCATGCTTGCAGAAGAAAAGGCCGCGAAAATCGCGCTCAAGCTGCTGTTTCCGCTGATGTTCTGCATTTTTCCGGCGCTGATGGTGGTGCTGATGGGGCCGGCGATGCTGCATATCTATCGGACGATGCTGCCGACCATGAACGGCGGCTAGCGGGCGGCCGGAGCATTTGGCAGAAACAGACCAGGCCCTGTACGGGTGATTCAATCGGGGGAGTTATGAAAACAGCAAAGACCGGCGCGGCGGCGCTTCCGTTACGCGCGGGACGGGGAAAAGGGCGCGCAGGGAGCCCGTGGCGTGGACGCAGCCGGCACGCGCAGCGCGGCGTGGCTGCGGTGGAGTTTGCCCTCGTGCTGCCGGTGCTGCTGATCTTGCTGTTCGGCATCATCGAAATGGGCTTGTTCCTTTACGACAAGGCCGTGATCACCAATGCCGCCCGGGAAGGCGCCCGCGCCGGAGTCGTGCTGAAGAGCCCGAAGCCCACCGCAAGCGACGTTCAGACGGTCGTGACGAACTACACGTCGAGCTATCTGCTGACGTTCGGTCAGCAGAATACGCCGGTGGTCGTCACGACCGGCGCCGGCGGCAATTTCGGTCAACCGCTTTCCGTGACCGTCTCCTATCAGTACAACGGTTTGGCTCTGGGACGGATGGTGGCGCCCATCACGGGTGCAATTACGCTGTCCGCCACAACCGTCATGAACAACGAATAAAGGGGGGCAATCATGCGCACGGGGAGCAGAAGGAAGCAAAAAGGGGCAGTGGCCATCACGGTCGCGGTGTTCATGATCTTTCTGTTGGGAACCGCGGCGCTGGCCGTCGACATCGGCAATCTGATGGTCGCCCGAAACGAACTGCAGAATGCCGCCGATGCGGCCGCGCTTGCCGGTGCAGGGTGCCTGAAGCCGCGTACCGAGTGCAGCAACAGCACCGCGACCCAGCCGGATTTCACGACGGCCTCAGCGACGGCGTCGACGTTCTCGACCTCGACTTCGACCAACCGGGTGCAGGGTGCCTATGTGCAGACGAGTACGGTCGCGACCGGATACTGGAACGCTACGGGAACGCCATACGGCCTCGAGGCGTTGCCGTTCACACCGGGAGCGAACGACCTGGCTGCGGTGCAGGTGACGATCCGCAAAGACGGCTCGAACGCGAACGGATCGGTGAGAGGCTTTCTGAGCAGCGTGTTCGGCGTCAATATCCTCAAAGCCAGCGCGGTAGCGACAGCCGTCCTGTCTTCGCCTGGCAATGTGGGACCAGGCGGGCTGTTTCCATTGGCGATGTCGCAGTGCCTATACAACAATTACTGGAATTCGTCGACCAATTCGCCCAAGCTCTCGCCCACCAGCGGCAACGTGTCCGGCTTCTCGACGCCTCAGGTTGCGGGGCAGCCGTACATCTTCCAGATCGGATCCAGTTATCAGTACGGCACCTGTCAATCCGGCCAATGGACGACGTTCAATTCCAGTAATAACAGCGCCAGCTATGCCACTGGCCTGTTGACCAGCGGCAACAGCACCACGTTCTCGGTCGGGGCTTCTCCTGGGACGTGGATCCAGACGGGCGAGGAAAACTCGGTCTTCAAGAATGCTGCCGCCTGCAGCGCTGCGGGCAATGGGCAATGCGCATGGGCGACGGTGGTCGTGGTGAACGATCCGACGACGAGCGGGTTTCAGCCGGTCCTGGCTTTCGCCTGCCTGCACATTCTCGATGCCAATAACGGTTCCACGCCTTATGTGCTCGTGCAGATGTCCAACGACATGAGCCACTGCGAGACAGCCAATTCGGGAGGGGTGGGGCCGAGTTACGGGGCTTACACACCGCCGAGACTGGTCCAGTAAGGACAGGTTGCCGCAGTGCCGGCGCCTCGCCATTGCGCGTGCCGGCGTTTTGCCCCTCTTCAATGCCTTTCGGGGGGTGCCGATTTCCGCACCCATGCTCACCCTTTCCCCCACTTTTTCGCTTGACTTCGCCCGGCGCGCTAAAATTGCGGACCTTTTTAATTCGTCCGCACCAAGAGCCTTGAGCGTGCAAAAGATCCTCATCGTGCGCGTGTCGTCGCTTGGCGACGTCGTCCACAACATGCCCGCCATCGCCGATATCCGGCGGCGGTACCCCGACGCCCAGATCGACTGGCTCGTCGAAGAGAGCTTCCAGTCGCTCGTCGAGCTCGTGGAGGGCGTGCGCCGCGCGATTCCGTTTTCGCTGCGCCGCTGGCGCAAGGGGCTCTTGTCGAGCGCCAACTGGCGCGAGATCGGCGCGTTTCGCCGTGCGCTCGCGGCCGAGAAGTACGACCTCGTGATCGACTGCCAGGGGCTCATCAAGACGGCCTGGGTGGCGAGCTGGGCGCGCGGGCCGCTCGTCGGCCTCGGCAACCGCACCGACGGCGCGGGCTACGAATGGCCCGTGCGCTTCTTCTACGACCGCTCGATCCGCATCGAGCCGCGCACCCACGTGGTCGAGCGCACGCGCCAGCTGGTTGCGGGCGCGCTCGACCTCCCGCCGCCCTCCAGCGCCGACGACATCGACTTCGGTCTCGACACCTACCGCGCCGCCCAGGCGCTCGCGGAAGTCGGGCTGAATCTGCCGGTGCCCTACGTGGTGTTCGTGCACGCCACGTCGCGCGCCGACAAGCAGTGGCCCGACCCGCACTGGATCGAACTGGGCCAGGCGCTCGTGCGGCGCGGCGCGTCGCTCGTGCTGCCCTGGGGCAGCGAGGCCGAGCGCGCCACGAGCGAGCGCCTCGCGCGCGAATTCGGCGAAGCGGCGATCGTGCCGCCCAGGCTCTCGCTGCCTGCCGTGGTGGGCCTCATCGACGGCGCAGCGGCCACGGTGGGCGTGGACACCGGGCTCGTGCACATCGCGGCGGCGCTGAAGCGCCCGAGCGTCGAGTTGTACAATTTCGCGACCGCCTGGCGCACGGGCGGCTACTGGTCGCCGAACGTCGTCAATCTGGGCACGGCAGGCCAGCCGCCAACGCTCGCGCAGGTGAAGGGCGCGCTGGCGGGCTTCGGGCTGCTGTAGCGGCGCGGCCGCGGCGCAGGCGCCTGACCGACTGAGGGGCTGCGGCGCGTCAAGGCGCACTCCGGAGGCTGCGGGTATAAGAATCGGCGCTCACGAGGGTGCACAAACGTGCACGAGCGAGCGCCAGGGCCTGGCCGGCATGGGCCCACACCGGCAGGCAATCAGATCCATCGCTTCCAGGGGCGACCAAATGAACGAATCCCAGATCATCGAAATCACTTCCGCCGACTGGCACGGCCAGCAGCTCTCGCAACCGCGCGAGACGCTGCTAAACGCCGTCGAGCAGGGCAAGGTGCTGTATTTTCCGAACCTGGCCTTTGCGATCGAAGGCGGCGAGCGCGCGCTGCTCGACCCCGCGATCGCCGACCCCAAGCGCAAGAACATCAGCCTCGACCCGAACGGCGGCGCGCTGCACGGTGTGCTCGGCGACACCGTCACGCAGACGGCGGTGCGCGCGTTGATCGCGCGTTACCAGACGTGCGCTCGCACGCTGGTGGACGGCCTCTTTCCCGAGTACACCGGCAAGCTGCGTGTGGCGCCCACGAGCCTGCGCCTGCATCAGGTGGAAACGCGCCAGACTTCGTGGCGCAAGGACGATTCGCGCCTGCACGTGGATGCCTTCCCCTCGCGTCCGAACTACGGCGAGCGCATCCTGCGCGTGTTCACCAACGTCAACCCGAACGGCGTGCCGCGCGTGTGGCGCGTGGGCGAGCCGTTCGAGGACATGGCAAAGCGCTTCCTGCCCAACATCAAGCCGCAGTTTCCGGGCTCGGCATGGCTGCAGAATCTGCTGCACATCACGAAGTCGCCTCGCAGCGAGTACGACCATCTGATGCTCAATCTCCACGACGGCATGAAGGCCGATCTCGGCTATCAGCAGTCGAGCCCGCAGGAGACCATCGGCTTTCCGCCGGGCAGCGTGTGGGTGTGCTTCTCCGATCACACGTCGCACGCCGTGATGTCCGGCCAGTTCATGATGGAGCAGACTTTCTTCCTGCCGGTGAAGGAGATGGTGCATCCCGAATGGGCGCCGCTCGGCATTCTAGAACGCCTCAAGGGCAAGGAACTGGTTTGAATCCACGCGCGATGAGCCTGCCGATCAATGTGCCAATCGACACACCAATCGACGCCTCCTGCCGCGCGGCCGCGGCGTTTCGCATGACCCCGGCCGACGCGGAGGTCCGATGCTGAGGGCGATCTATCGTGCAGCCTGGTGGCTCATTGCACCGCTCGCGGTGCTGCGGCTATTCATCCGCTCGCGCCGCGAGCGCGGCTATCGCGAACATATTGGCGAGCGTTTCGGCTATGCGGCAGGGCGCTTGCCCGAGGACGACGCGCCGCTCATCTGGGTGCATGCCGTCTCCGTGGGCGAGACCCGCGCGGCGCAGCCGCTTGTCGACGCGTTGATGGCCGCGCGGCCCGACGCACGCGTTCTGCTCACGCACATGACGCCAGGCGGCCGCGCCGCCGGCGAGCAGCTCTTCGGCGATCGCGTGCTGCGCTGCTACCTCCCGTACGACATGCCCCATGCGGTGCGGCGCTTCCTGCACGCATGGCGGCCATCACTTGGTCTCGTGATGGAGACCGAGGTCTGGCCGACACTCATCGACGAATGCAAGCGCGCCGACATGCCGCTCGTGCTGACCAACGCGCGTATGTCCGCGCGCTCGTTCAGGCGTGCGGCGAAGTTCGGCGCGGGCGCGCGCGAGGTGTTCGGCGGCTTCACGCGCGTACTCGCTCAAAGTCCATCGGATGCGGAGCGCCTCACCGCGCTCGGCGCGCGCAACGTGGCGGTGCTCGGCAACCTCAAGTTCGACATGGCGAGCCCGCCGGCGCTGATCGCGCGTGGCCGCGAGTGGCGGCGCGCGATCGGCGAGCGGCCGGTGTGGGTGGCGGCGAGCACGCGCGAAGGTGAAGAGGAACTCGTGCTGCAGGCCTTCGCGGCACTCGATGTACCGGACGCGCTGCTGATCCTCGTGCCGCGCCATCCGCAGCGCTTCGACGAAGTGGCGGCGCTCGTGGAGCGCAGGAACTTCAAGGTCGAGCGGCGCTCGCGCTGGGCGCCGGCCGCGGCTGCCGCGGCCTCTGCGCATGCGGGCGTGCGCGTGTTGCCGCAGGACGTAAGCGTGCTGCTCGGCGACTCGATGGGGGAGATGGGCGCTTACTACGCTGCCGCCGATCTCGCGTTCATTGGCGGCAGTCTCTTGCCGCTCGGCGGGCAGAACCTGATCGAAGCGTGTGCTGTTGGCGTACCGGTCCTGATCGGGCCGCACGTGTTCAATTTCACCCAGGCCACCGCCGACGCCACGGCCGCGGGCGCGGCCCTTCAGGTTCAGGACCCCGCCGATCTCGCGCGCGCCTTGCGCGAACTCTTCCACGACAGACCGCGCCGGGTCGCCATGGGTGCAGCCGCGGCGGCGTTTGCGTCACGCCACCGCGGCGCGACGGCGCGCACGGTGGATGTTGTGCAGGCGCTCGTCCCGGATGCATAAATTCGCGTGCAGCAGCGCATGCGCAAGGCGCACAACGACAACATGGACACTGCTGGACAGGCGCCTATGACGAAGACGATCTCGCGAATCCTCATCGCGCATCCCCGCTTTCCGCCGTTGGCTGAAGACTACGCCGATGCTTTCGAGAAGGCTGGTGTGGAGGCGAAGACCTTCATCATCGAGGATCATGTCCACTGGGCCTACCGCTATGTTTTTCGCAGGATCAACAAGCTCGCCCGTACGCTTCGCCTTGTCCCAAGAGGGACGGATTTGTTCCGCAAGCATCACCTGGGCGAGGTAAACTATCTGGCGACCCGGCTCAGCGAAGAAGTGGCTGCCTATAAGCCCGATGTCGTGTTTTGCATTCATGGCAAAAGAGCCGAAATCTTCCAGCTGCGGGAATCAAAAGTCACGAAGGCAGGCTGGTGGGTCGAGCAAAACGACAACTGGTCCGAAGTGGAACGGGCCACGCGCGACTTTGACTTCTACTTTGCATTCGCACCCGCTGTCGTCGAGGCGATTCAGTCGCACGGCCGCGAGGCTCGCTACTTGCCGCACGGTGCCAATGTTCGTCAGCATTACCCGATTGCCGGCAGTACGAAGGAGATCGACCTGGTATTCCTCGGTGCCTGGAGTCCGTGGCGCGATCAGGTCATTGCCAGCGCATTCGAGGTGACTCAGGACATCGCGCTATATGGACATTCGTGGATCAAGAAAAGCCGGCTGCCACGCGATATGCTGCGCCGTATCCACAAAGGCGATCGAATCCTCGGTGCGCCTCTGAATGCGCTTCACAACAAGGCACGTGTGGTCCTCAATGCGGACCGGACGGTCAGGCTCGGCCTGAACATGAGGTATTTCGAGGTGCTCGCCAGCCGGTCATGCCTGTTGACGGATAACGCCCGGGATCTTCACAACTATTTCACCGACAACGAGCATTTGTGCGTCTATCAGGATCTCGAGGACATGCAGCGAAAGCTGCGATGGCTCCTCGACAACGAGGACGAGCGTTTGCGAATCAGCGCAAATGGTTTCCGGGAAGTGGTACAGCGCCATACTTGCGACCATCGGGTTCAGGCGTTGCTCGCGACGTTCAGCGCAGTGCGTTGACGGGGTGACGTCAACGTGCTGACGCGTTGTCCGTGACGAGCAGGCCGCGCTTTTCAATGAACGCGATCACCTCGCCGAGCCCGTCGAGTGCCTTCAGGTTGCACATGACGAAGGGCCGCTCGCCGCGCATTTTCTTCGCGTCGGAGGCCATGACGTCGAGGTTCGCGCCCACGAGCGGCGCGAGGTCGGTCTTGTTGATGACGAGCAGATCCGACTTCGTGATGCCGGGGCCGCCCTTGCGCGGAATCTTCTCGCCGCCCGCCACGTCGATCACGTAGATCGTGAGGTCCGAAAGCTCGGGGCTGAAGGTGGCCGCGAGATTGTCGCCGCCCGATTCGATGAAGACGATGTCCGCATCGGGAAAGCGCGTGAGCATCTGGTCGACGGCTTCGAGGTTGATCGAAGCGTCTTCGCGGATCGCCGTGTGCGGGCAGCCGCCTGTTTCCACGCCCATAATGCGCTCGGCGGGCAGGGCGCCCGCGACGGTCAGCAGGCGCTGGTCTTCCTTCGTGTAGATGTCGTTGGTAATGGCGACGAGGTCGTAACGTTCGCGCATGGCCTTGCAGAGCATTTCGAGCAGGGTGGTCTTGCCGGAGCCGACGGGTCCGCCCACGCCGACGCGCAGCGGCGGCAGTTTCTTCGTTCGTTTGCTGGGTGCGTGCGAATTCATGGTTCGTGTGTATTTCAGGAGCGGAAGAGCCGCGAGTACTGCGATTCGTGGCGCGCGGAAAGCACGCCGAGCTGAGGCGCGAAAGTGTTGAGCGCCTCGGGGGGCGTCGCGAGCGCGCGCGCCACGGCTTTTTCGATTGCCGGGCGCAGTGCGACGATGATGCGCTGGCCTGCAAGCTGGCCGAGCGGCACCGCCTTGAGTGCGGCGGCCGTCTGATTTTCGATCCAGCTGAACGCATAGGCGGCGAGCGCGGCGCCCGGCGCGGCCTCGTGGCACCACGCGGCGAATGCGAAGGCCGTGGGTTGCGCAACGGGCGTCATGCGCTCCAGCGTGGCGCGCCGCTGTGCGTCGCCCCATTCGAGCTGCGCGCAGAGCTGGCGCAGCGACCAGCCCATCTGCGCGGTTTCGCGCCGTAGTTCCGCCGACTCGCGGCTCGCGACGAATTCTTCGTTCGCAACGGTCAGCGCGCGCGCGTCGTGCGTGCGCCAGCGTTCCATCTGGTGCGCCACAAAAGGCAGCTCGCCGCAGGCGAGCACGTTCGCGAGGCCGCCTGCTATCCAGTGCGCGGCGTCGTCGGCGTTCGTGACGAGTTGCGCATCGATTGCGGCTTCGAGTCCCTGCGAGTAGCTGAACGCGCCGATGGGCAGCGCCGGCGACGCGAGATGCAGCAGCGCTGTGAGCTCAGCGATGTTCATGGCTGTGGTCGTGCGCATGGCCGTCGCAATGACCGTGGTCGTGTCCGCAGCCGTGGTCGTGCGCGTGATCGTCGCCATGAGCGCGATTGTGCGAATGACCGTGCGCATGGTCGTGCGTCTGGTCGTGCGCATGCGCGTGACCATGATGCTCGTCGTACACGCGTTGCGCGAGCGCGTAGTCGTCGGCAAAGGTTTCGTCGTGGCCGTGGCGGTGGCCGCCTCCGTAAGCGCCCGATTCCGGCTGGAACGGCACCTGCACGCGCTCAACCTGCGCGCCCAGCCGCTTGAGCATGTCCTCGAGCACGGGGTCCGCTTCGAGCTTGAGTTCGTCCACGCCCACTTCCACCGGCGTATGGCGATTGCCGAGGTGGTACGCGGCGCGCGTGAGCGTGAGGCGATCGGGCGCGCGCACACGCAACACGCTTTCGCTCGCCGCGATCACGCGCACGAGGCCGCCGTCGTCGGCCACGAGCATGTCGCCGTCGCGCAGCACCGTGCCGCGCGGCAGCACCACGCCCACTTCCTCGCCCGTGTCGAGCGTGGCCGCCAGGCGGCTCTTGCAGCGCGCGTCGTAGGGCAGCGTGAGTGTGGGGGCACGCTGCATGAGCACCGGCGCGAGCTTCGCAGTGAGTCGTTTGTCGATCGTGCGCATGGCTAAACTTTAGAACAGGAAGTAACGCTGTGCCATCGGCAGCACCGTGGCGGGCTCGCAGGTGAGCCACTGGCCGTCGGCGACGACCTGGTACGTCTCGGGATCGACGCTGATGGTGGGCTGCCAGGCATTGTGAATCATGTCGGCCTTCGTCACGCTGCGGCAGTTGCGTACGGCCACCACGCGCTTTTGCAGGCCGTAGCGCTCGGGCATGCGCTTGTCGAGCGAGAGCTGCGACACGAAGGTCAGCGACGTTTGTGCGAGCGCCCGCCCGCGCGTGGCGAACATCTCGCGATAATGCACGGGCTGCGGCGTGGGAATCGAGGCGTTCGGGTCGCCCATCTGCGCGAGCGCGATCATGCCGCCCTTGAGAATCAGCGAAGGCTTGATGCCGAAGAACGCCGGCTCCCAGAACACGAGATCGGCCCACTTGCCCGGTTCGAGCGAACCCACTTCGTGCGCGATGCCGTGCGTGAGCGCCGGGTTGATCGTGTACTTCGCCACGTAGCGCTTCACGCGGAAGTTGTCGTGGCGCGCGTTGCCGGCACCCCCGTCTTCGGGCAGGGCGCCGCGCTGCACCTTCATCTTGTGCGCGGTCTGCCAGGTGCGGATGATCACTTCGCCCACCCGGCCCATCGCCTGGGAATCCGAAGAGAGCATCGACAGCGCGCCGAGATCATGGAGGATGTCCTCGGCGGCGATGGTCTCGCGGCGGATGCGCGACTCGGCAAACGCAATATCCTCGGCAATCGACGGGTCGAGGTGATGGCACACCATCAGCATGTCGAGATGCTCGTCGAGCGTGTTGATCGTGTACGGGCGTGTGGGGTTCGTCGAGGAGGGCAGCACGTTCGCTTCGCCGCACACCTTGATGATGTCGGGCGCGTGGCCGCCGCCCGCGCCTTCGGTGTGGTACGTGTGGATCGTGCGGCCCTTGAAGGCGGCCACTGTCGCTTCCACGAAGCCCGACTCGTTGAGCGTGTCGGTATGAATGGCCACCTGCGTGTCGGTCGCGTCCGCCACGCTCAGGCAGTTGTCGATGGCGGCAGGCGTCGAGCCCCAGTCCTCGTGCAGCTTCAGGCCGATCGCGCCCGCGGCGATCTGTTCTTCGGCGGGCTTCGGCAGGCTCACGTTGCCCTTGCCGAGAAAGCCGAGGTTGATCGGCCAGCCGTCCGCGGCCTGCAGCATGCGCTCCATGTGCCACGGGCCCGGCGTGCAGGTGGTGGCGTTGGTGCCCGTGGCCGGGCCCGTGCCGCCGCCCAGCATGGTCGTCACGCCCGAGGCGAGCGCTTCGTCGATCTGTTGCGGGCTGATGAAGTGGATATGCGTGTCGATGCCGCCCGCCGTGACGATCTGGCCTTCGCCCGCGATCACTTCGGTCGCGGCGCCGATGGGAATCGTCACGCCCGGCTGCACGTCGGGGTTGCCGGCCTTGCCGATCTTCCAGATGCGGCCGTCCTTGATGCCGATGTCGGCCTTCACGATGCCCCAGTGATCGACGATCACGGCGTTCGTGACGACGGTGTCCGCGACTTGCGCATGGGCTCGCTGCGACTGGCCCATGCCGTCGCGGATCACCTTGCCGCCGCCGAACTTCACTTCGTCGCCGTAGACGGTGTAGTCGCGCTCGATCTCGATGATGAGTTCGGTGTCGGCGAGACGCACGCGGTCGCCGGTGGTGGGGCCGAACATCTCCGCGTAGGCGCGGCGGCCGATCTTCAATGTCATGTCGGATTCCTGATGAAATCGCCTGAATTCGCTGGCCGCGCTCAGAGCGGGCCCATTACGCGGCCGTTGAATCCGTATACCGCGCGGTCTCCCGCGAGCGCCACGAGTTCCACGGTGCGCTCCTGACCTGGCTCGAAGCGCACGGCCGTGCCCGCGGCAATGTTCAGGCGAAAGCCGCGTGCGGCTTCGCGGTCGAACGAGAGCGCCGCGTTGACCTCGTAGAAGTGGAAGTGCGAACCGATCTGCACGGGGCGGTCGCCCGTGTTGGCCACCGTCACGGTGACGGTCTCGCGGCCCGCGTTGAGTTCGATTTCGCCGTCGTCGATCAGCATTTCGCCGGGGATCATGGCTGGCTCCTCCCGGCTCAGGGGATCGGATGGTGAACGGTGACGAGCTTGGTGCCGTCGGGGAAGGTCGCTTCGACCTGGATGTCGGGGATCATTTCGGGCACGCCTTCCATCACGTCGTCGCGCGTGAGGAGCGTCGTGCCGTAATGCATGACCTCGGCGACGGTCTTGCCGTCGCGGGCTGCTTCCATCAGCGCCGCGCTGATGAAGGCAACCGCCTCCGGGTAGTTGAGCTTGAGGCCGCGGGCGCGGCGCCTTTCGGCGAGCAGCGCGGCGGTGAAGATCAGGAGCTTGTCTTTCTCGCGTGGCGTGAGCTTCATCGTTCTGGTCAGTTGGGCAAGTTGTCGACCCAGCTTAAGGGAGCGAGGTTACGCGCAGCTTGCGGCCTCGTGCGCGGCGCGCACGAATCGATGCAAGCTCCGAGCAAGGTGTGTGCCAATGAAGGGGACAGCGTGGTTGCACCAATGCCGATGCGTTCATGCACCGAGCTGACGTTGTTGCGCTGCGTTATCGTGCGCAGATGGCCCGTATTGCACCGATGCAGTGCATGCCAATGCAATGTGCCTTCAGGTCGTCCACAAACGCAGCGGCGCTGCCTTCACGCCATGCACGAACGGCCGCAGCGCCGTCCAGCACTGCGTGAGCGTGTGCTGCAGCGGTTCCATCGAACGCCCGACCACACGCACGAGCACCACGCCGGGCGCGATGCAGGTCGCCCCCGAGCGCAGCGCGTCGTCGAAAGGCAGGATGGCGGCCAGGTCTTGCGCGAGCGCCTCGTTGCACGCGGGGCCGATGGCCCACAGTACGCCAAAAGCGGGGTAGCCCGCGAGGCCTTGCGGCGCGTCGCGCAGCGGGTCGTTCGCGTCGATGAGGGCGCGCTCGAGCCAGAGCAGTTGATCGTCGTCTTCGCCTTCAGACGCCGCCCGCGTCACGCGCGTGAGCGCTCGCACCATACCCGCCGACCAGCGCTCGCCCGCGGCCTGGCGGCCCAGTTGCGTCGCGTCCCAGCCGATGGCCGTGGCCCCCGCGCCGAGCGTGAGTGCGAATTCGAGTTCGGCGTGCGCGTGGTCGAACACGAGGTTGTTCTGCGGCAGCCAGTCGAGCTTCGCGCCCGCGCCCACGCGCAGGTTGATGCGCTGGCGCGCCACGCGGCCGTTCGACTTGTACCACTTGGTCGCGCCCGGCGTGGTGAGCACGGCGTGAGCGCCGTCGCCCACGTTCACGTCGATGTCGAGCCGGTCGCCGCCCGCGATGCCTGCCGGCGGATGGACGATCACCGCGTGACAGATTGCTTCGCCTTCGGGGTAGAGCGGCCGTTGCACGCGCAACGGCCCCGCGTGCAGGCGATGCGTGAGCGCGGTGCGCGTACCCTGGCGCTCGAAGCCGAGTTCGAGTTTCGCGGCCCATTCCTGGTGAGCAGTGCTGCGAAAGGTGGTATTGGCGAGTGCGGCGTGATCGACGTGGAGCGACATGCGTGGCGAGGGGGACGGGGCAATGGCGTGGAGGATAGCACGCGCGCCCGAGCGCGGATAACGGGCCGGGGAAGCGTGCGTATCAGGGCCGTTTGCATATCACGCCGGCGGTTCGGTGCCCAGACGGATGACGTCTTGTACATCCAGAACGCGAAAAGCTCTCGCGATCCAGGCGCGGCTTTTCTGCCGCTAAAGGCTTTTCCTGCCGCAACGATACCGGCGGGGGAGTGCCTTTCAACAAGGCTTGTAGCGACGATTTTTCGAGTATTCTTCGTTCGAAATGGCTATTTGCGAAAATATTTCGAGACTTCTGAATGTTTTTCGAGTCATATGGCCGAACTGGAAACAGAACTGGCTCGAGGATGGAACGGGGCGTGTCACGTTTTTCCCCCCACCGCCCGAAGACCTTGCGCGCGCCATGCGAGGCTGGGAGGCGTTCATCAACGAGCAGACCGGCGCTGGCGGATATCGGTGCCCCAACGTCCTCGTGCGGTCCGCTTGTGCAGCCTTTGGATTTGTCTACCTGCATCCCTTTCTGGATGGGAACGGGCGTATTCACCGCTTCCTTATTCACCATGTGATCAACGGTGCCCGGCGATTGAATGGCGGGGCCATCGTGCCGGTCTCAGCGGTCTTCAGGCGCCACGAAGACCTGTATCTTGACGTGCTGAACGGGTTCTCCCGCCCGACCACGCGACTGTGGCGATATGCGCCCGGCGAGGACGCGCCGCACGTGGTTTCGTCACCGGGTGGGCGACCCTACCGGTTCTTCGACGCGACAGGGGAAGTCCGTTTCCTGCACCGCATGCTCATCGAGGCCGTGAGGACCGAGTTGCCACGCGAGCTGCACTGGCCAAGCGGATTCGACGCCGCGTTTGAGCAGCTGAACGGCGAACTCAATCTTCCGCGCCCGGACCTGTCGGCGCTCATCCGCATGGTGCAATCGAACAACGGAAGGTTGTCGTCGAACAAACGCAAGACGTACCCGCATCTGCCCGATGAGGTCATTGCCCGCATTGAAGAGGTGGTGCGCGAGGCTTTCAACCCGGCATCGGCGCAAACCAGCGGTGACGACGAATCCTCGCAGCCCTGAGAGCCGGAGTTCCGTGGCGCGACAGTTTTTCGAGGATGGAGCACCAATGGCAGGTAGCAAAATACATGAGGCAACGACCACGATCGGGTAACAGATATCCTGAGTTAATGCGCTGGTCGACCGGCCATCCTGCTTGACGCCATGCCCTCCCCTGATTCAGTGCGCCACCGGGGAGTGCGCGAACGCCTCGCGGAACATCGGTATCAGCCGCTTGTTGCCGAATTCGCTGAGGTGATCCGCGTCGTAATACAACGGCCTTAGCTGCCGGGTTGCCCAGCAACGTCCGTGGTCGCACATCCAGCGCCTGGGGTCGAGCAGCTTCACGCCGCATTGTGTTGCCGCAGACTCCTGTGCCGTGCGCGCGAACTCGTTACGCCTGGTGTAGTCGTCGAGCGAAATGGACAGGTCGCCGGTGCCCCACCCGAACATCAATTGGTGCGACATCGCCCGCGGGACTTCGAATGGCATTTCCGGCACCGGCTGCACCAGATAGACCGGATGCAACTTTGCGATCTGGCAGGTCGATGCAACCAGATGCTGCGCAAATTCCGCGAGGAACGCGGGCGTCGCAGAATCGTACCGTCGGGAGAAGTAGACGAGCGGATGATGGCTGAACGCGCTGTCGTCGATCGGCCCGAACGCATAGTCCGACGTACGGTTGACGATAAACACCGGGATCGCCGGGTCGAGCGAGGCCAGCTTGCGCAATGCCCAGTTGTTGAAGTCGGGGCAGTCCAGGGTGGCGGGCGAGCCCGGGATCACGTGCTGACCGAAGAGGGTCAGGCAGCCGGCATAACTCAGTTCCATGACTGCACCAGCCGGCAAGGCATTCTGGACCGCGCTCACCATTGCGTCCGCGTGGCTGTCGCCGAGGACAATCGCCCGCAACGGACCGCTGCCGAACATGCATGCGGGCGATGTGCCGCCGGATCGGGCAAGGCACCGGTCGCGCATCGGGCTGTAATCGAGTTGCTCGTCTTCGGCCATGTTCCATTGGAGCGGCACCCGGTTCGGCACGTGCTGATACCGGGCGGCCACCGCAACGAGCGTCAAGCCCGCCAGCGCCGCGCCAAGACGCAAAAGGCGCGCGGGCCGCGCAACCCGTGCGAGATAGCTGCGCGAAGGCTGTTCGACGAGCTGATAAGAAGCTTCGCCGAGCAGCATTGCTGCGGCGATACCCCCCGCGATGCTCACGGGATCATGCTGCCGATCGACGTAGAACAGCACCACCCACACTGGCCAGTGCCAGAGGTAGAGTGAATACGAACGGGTGCCGAGCCATTGTGCGAGCGCGTTGCCGGTGAACGGCGAGCGCTGCCTCGATCCAGCAATCACCAGCGCCGCGCCGAGCACGGGCACAATTGCGAAGCCGCCAGGCCAGATCAGTCGGGAGTTGAAGCGCACGATAGCCAGCGTAATCAGGGCAAGGCCGACGCCTTCGAACGCCCTCGCGAGCGCAGCGGGCAGTCGGCGTCGTCCCGTGTAGAGCCACACCATTCCCCCCGCCAGCATTTCCCACGCACGCGTCGGAAGCAAATAAAACGCAGCGCTGGGCCAACGCCAGGACGCGTAGATCGAGCAGCCCAACGACAGGACACCCACCGCGGCCAACAGGGCGCACACGCCGGACTTGCGCCGCCAATTCCATGCGAGCGCCGCCCCAAGCGGCAACAAGAGGTAGAACTGCCACTCCACGGACAATGACCAGGTGTGCAGGAGCCAGGTCTCGTGCGACCCCGTGTCGAAGTAGCCGGAGTGCTTCCAGAACAGGGCATTGGAGACGAACATGAGTGCGGCCGCTACACTGACCGAGAGCTGCCGATATTCGATGTGCGCGAGTCTGAACCAGCCGGCCACGAGTAGCACCGCACACAGCGCGAAAAGCGCGGGCACGATGCGCACCGCGCGCGACAGGTAGAAGTCGAGCAGCGAGAACCGGTTGCGCTCGAGCGCCGAGACGACGATTCCGGTCATCAGGAATCCTGAGATGACGAAGAACACGTCGACGCCGACGAACCCACCGGAAAAGCCCGAAATCCCGAAGTGGTAGAGCATGACCGGCAGCACCGCCCATGCGCGCAGGCCGTTGATGTCGTAGCGGAAAGCCGGGCTGACCGCCTGCTCCGTGGGCTGAGCGCCGGCAAAGCCCGTCTCGATGACCGATTTTGTTCTTTGCATGTTGTTCACTCCTCGAGCGGACATGGCGAGAACAATGTGAGAAAGCCCCATCCCGTGACGGTGACCGCGCCTCTGAAACTCAAGTGGAACAATAACCGCGACGCTTGCGGACGCTCCCTGGAAAAAGTGCTGTTTGGTACGCTAGCGCACCGTAGTCGCGGCTTGTGCGGCGCAGCAAAGACCGAGAGAGGGAATGTCCGGGTGTTGGCTTGCGCGGCTGGCCAGAGAGGGCCGGCAAGCGCCCCCCGCCGACCGGACGATGCGGGCGTTGCTGGCGTCTCGACAAATGTGGTGACGAATGCAGGCGGCTCAGAAAGAGATAATCGGCAGGTGTTAGTCCTCGAAATGTGAGCCGGCCGTGATGCTCCGTTAAACCGCGATCAACTCCCGCACCCCGTCCGCATCCATGCTTGCGCCGGCGCCGCCCGCCACGATTTCGCCGCGGCTCATCACCCAGTAGCGGTCCGCAATGGCCTTGGCGAAGTCGTAATACTGCTCGACCAGCAGTACCGTCATGTGCATCTCTTCCACGAGCCGGCGCAGCGTGCGGCCGATGTCCTGGATGATCGAAGGCTGGATGCCTTCGGTAGGCTCATCGAGAATGAGCAACTGCGGATCGCTCATCAGCGCGCGGCCGATGGCGAGCTGCTGCTGCTGGCCGCCCGAGAGGTCGCCGCCGCGCCGCGCCTTCATGTCCTTGAGCACGGGAAAGAGTTCGTAGATATGCGCGGGCACGCTCGACGGCATGCGCTTCTTGCTTGCCGCGCCCACCAGCAGATTCTCCTCGACGCTCAAGCGTGGAAAGATATCGCGCCCTTGCGGCACGTAAGCGAGGCCGTGCGCCACCCGCGCATGCGTGGGCAGCTTCGTGAGCGCTTCGCCGCGCCACGCGATCGAGCCGTTCCTGGTCGGCACGACTCCCATGAGGCAGCGCAGCAGCGTGGTCTTGCCCACGCCGTTGCGCCCGAGCAGCACGGTGAGTTCGCCCTCGGGCACCGTCATCGACACGTTGCGCAAAATGTGGCTGCCGCCATAGTACTGATTCAGCGATTCGATAGTTAGCATGGCTGATAATGTCGATACGGCCCTAGCGGCCCAGATACGATTCGATCACCGTTTCGTCGCGCTTGACTTCGTCGAGCGTGCCGTGCGCGAGCACGCTGCCTTCGGCCATCACCGTCACACGGCCCGTTTCGCCCGCGAGCGCCGCGACGAACTCCATGTCGTGCTCGACCACCATCATCGAGCAGGTGCCGCGCAGGCGGTTGAGCAGCGTCGCAAGCTCCATGGTTTCGTCGTCGGTCATGCCGGCGGCGGGCTCGTCGAGCAGCAGCAGTTGCGGCTTCTGCATGAGCAGCATGCCGATTTCGAGGCGCTGCTTCTGCCCGTGCGATAGCTCGCCCGCGAGGCGCCGCGCGTCGCTCTCGAGGCGAATCACCTCGAGCGTTTCCTCGATCTTCGCCTGCGCCTCGCGCGCGAGGCGCGCCCGCAGCGTGGCGAACCAGCCCTTGTCGGCCTTCATCGCGAGTTCGAGGTTCTCCCAGACGGGATGCTGCTCGAACACCGTGGGCTTCTGGAACTTGCGGCCTATGCCCGCGCGTGCAATGGCCGGCTCGTTCATGCGCGTGAGGTCGAGCGTCTGCCCGAGGAACACCTTGCCCGAATCGGGCACGGTCTTGCCGGTGATGACATCCATCATCGTGGTCTTGCCCGCGCCGTTCGGGCCGATCACGCAGCGCAGCTCGCCCACGTCGATCACGAGCGAAAGCTTGTTGAGCGCGCGAAAGCCGTCGAAGCTCACGGTCACGTCTTCCAGATAGAGGATCGTGCCGTGCGAGGTATCGATCGCGCCGGGTTCGACCACGTGCCCGAGATCCGCCACGCCGGAGAGGGCCATCTCGTCCTGCCGGAGGGCATCGTCGAAGGGATTGTGGTTGAGCGGGTCGCTGATCACGCTATGTCCGTTCATGGGCGTTCGCTCCGCGTGGGGAACCCGCTGGCGATCCGGCTCCGGATGAGTTCGATGAGTCCCATGATGCCGTTGGGCAGCAGAAGCGGCACGAGCACGAACATCAGGCCGAGGAAGAACAGCCAGTACTCGGCGAAATGCGCGGTGAAGAAGCTCTTTGCGCCGTTCACGGCGAACGCGCCGATGATCGGCCCGATGAGCGTGCCGCGCCCGCCCACGGCCACCCAGATCGCCATTTCGATCGAGTTGCCCGGCGACATCTCGCTCGGGTTGATGATGCCGACCTGCGGCACGTAGAGCGCGCCCGCGATGCCGCACAGCACGGCCGAGACGGTCCACACGAACAGCTTGTAGCCAAGCGGGCTGTAGCCGAGGAACATGAGGCGCGTTTCGCCGTCGCGCACGGCGGTCACGACACGCCCGAGCTTCGAGGTGACGATGGCCCGCGCGCCGAGAAACGCGAGCACGAGCACGGCGAACGTGAGCAGGAACAGCACGGTGCGCGTGCCCGGATGCGTGATCGGCATGCCCGCGATGCGCTTGAAGTCGGTGAAGCCGTTGTTGCCGCCGAAGCCGGTTTCGTTGCGGTAGAACAGCAGCATCGCGGCGAACGTCATGGCCTGCGTGATGATCGAGAGATACACGCCTTTCACGCGCGAGCGGAACGTGAAGAAGCCGAATACCCAGGCGACCACGGCGGGCACGAGCACGACGAGCAGGAGTGCATACCCGAGGTGCTCCGTGCCTTGCCAGTACCACGGCAGCGCATGCCAGTCGAGAAACACCATGAAGTCGGGCAGGTCGCTGCCGTACTTGCCGTCGTGACCGATCTCGCGCATGAGGTACATGCCGATGGCGTAGCCGCCCAGCGCGAAGAAGAGACCGTGACCGAGGCTCAGAATGCCGCAATAGCCCCACACGAGATCGAGCGCGAGCGCGGCGATCGCGTAGCACATGAGCTTGCCGACGAGCGTCATCGCATAGGCGGAAAGATGCAGCGCGCTCGATTGCGGCAGCACCAGCGCGCAAAGCGGCACGCCCACGCCGGTCACGAGGATCAGCACGATGAGCGCGAGCCAGGCGCGCGGCGAGAGCAGGGCCGGCCGCGCGGGCAAGCCGAGCGCGAACGTTTCGGCGCCGTCGCCCGGAGCGCGCGAGGGGCCTGGCGAGTGACGCGTGGAAGGGGAAGTGACGCTCGTCATGTCATGCCTCCGCGCTGCGGCCCTTGAGGGCGAACAGCCCCTGCGGACGCTTCTGGATGAAGAGCACGATCAGCACGAGCACGGCGATCTTCGCGAGCACGGCGCCCCAGAACGGCTCGATCGCCTTGGAGACGAGCCCGAGACCGAAGCCGCCGATCACGGTGCCCGCGATCTGCCCGACTCCGCCCAGCACCACGGCCATGAACGAGTCGATGATGTAGCTCTGGCCGAGATCGGGGCCCACGTTGCCGATCTGCGAGAGCGCGCAGCCGCCGAGGCCCGCGACGCCCGCGCCGAACGCGAAGGCCCACGCATCCACGCGCGCGGTGCGCACGCCCACGCAGGCGGCCATGCGGCGGTTTTGCGTGACGGCGCGCACGAACAGGCCAAGACGCGTCTTCGTGAGCACGGTCCACGCAACGCCCACCACGATCAGCGAGAACGCGAGGATCGCGAGGCGGTTGTACGGCAGGATGAGGTTGGGCATGACGCTCACGCCGCCGCTCATCCACGAAGGGTTTTCGACCTGCACGTTCTGCGCGCCGAAGATCATGCGCGTGGCCTGAATGAGGATGAGGCTGATGCCGAACGTGGTGAGCAGCGTCTCGAGCGGGCGGCCGTAGAGGTGGCGGATCACGAGCCGCTCGATCACCGCGCCCACGAGCGCTGCGGCGACGAACGAAGCGGGAATCGCGAAGAGCGGATACCAGTCGAACGCGCCGGGCGCATAGCGCTGCACGAGCGTTTGCACGACATAGGTCGCGTACGCGCCGATCATGAGGAACTCGCCGTGCGCCATGTTGATGACGCCGATGAGCCCATAGGTGATGGCGAGGCCGAGCGCCGCGAGCAGCAGCACGCTGCCGAGCGACAGGCCCGCGAACAGCGTGCCGGCGATCTCGCTGCGGCGCTGGATGGCGTCGAGCGCGTCGATGCCTTGTTGTGCTGCGGCGCGCACGTCCGCGTCGGGCTCGTTGTACGCGCCGCTCGCGTTTTTCGCAACGAGCGGACGCAGCAGTTCGTACATGTCGAGGTCGTGGCGCGCAGCGACGAGCTTCGCCGCTTCGAGGCGCGTGGCCGGGTTCGGGTTGTGCAGCGCGGTCATCGCCCAGAGCGTGTCGAGACGGCGCCTGAGCGCCGGGTCGGTTTCCTTCGCGCGCGCGGCGTCGATCATCGGCTTCATGGCCGGATCGGGATTTTTCAGCAATTCGGTAATGGCCGCGCGCCGCGTTTCCAGGTCGGGCGAGGCGAGTTGCAGGCCCGAGACGGCGCCCGCCACCTTCGAGCGCAGGAGGTTGTTCAGCGTGATGGACTGCGCGCTCGCTGCGACGCTTGCGGCGACGGGTTTGCCCGTTGCTGCGTCGCGTGCGCTTTGTCCATCCGCGCCATCCTGCACGAGCACTTCGCCGGCATCGGTTGCCGTGACGTTGTCGTCGGCGAGCGCTTTGAGGAGCGCAAGCGAAGCGGCGTCGTGCGTGGCGATGAGCTTGTCGATGGCCGCGGATTTCGCATCGAAGTCGTCGCCGGCAAGCGGCGCGACGTCGGCCGCATCGAGTGCGTGCGCGGTCGTGGATAGCACTGTGAAGAGCGCCGCCGCGGCGAGCGCGTGGCGCAAGCCCGCGCGCGCGTACCTCGGGAGTGAGAGAGCCATGATGGGTTCTTTGGGTGCGGACCGCGGCAACGGCCTGCCCGTTACGCCGCGGCCCGTAGACAGGGCGCGCGAGCGCGCGCCACCTTGCGGCGCGGCGCTCACGAAGACAACGTCAGGCCACGCGCGAGCGGCGCAGGAAGGCGGGCAGCGTGGTCGACGTGACCACGTCGGGCTTGCCTTCGTTGCCGGCGATGTACGGGCTCCACGGCTGCGCGCGAATCGCGGTCTTCGTCTTCCAGACGACGTTGAACTGGCCGTCGCCGCGGATCTCGCCGATCATCACCGGCTTGTGCAGGTGGTGGTTGCCGTCCATCGTGAGCGTGAAGCCCGAGGGCGCCGCCACGGTCTGACCGATCATGGCCACGCGTACCTTGTCGACGTCGGTGCTCTTCGCCTTTTCCACGGCCTGCTTCCACATGTGGATACCGACGAAAGTCGCTTCCATCGGGTCGTTGGTCACGCGCTTCGCTCCCCCGGGCAGGTTGTTCGCCTGCACCCAGGCTTCGAACTGTTCCTTGAACTTCGTGTTGTTCGGGCCTTTCACCGACATGAAGTAATTCCACGCCGCGAGGTGCCCCACGAGCGGCTTCGTGTCGATGCCGCGCAGCTCTTCCTCGCCCACGGAGAACGCGACCACGGGCACGTCGGTCGCCTTGATGCCCTGGTTGCCGAGCTCCTTGTAGAAGGGCACGTTCGAATCGCCGTTGATGGTCGACACGACCGTGGTCTTGCCGCCTTGCGAAAACGTCTTGATGTTCGCGACGATGGTCTGATAGTCGCTATGGCCGAACGGCGTGTAGACCTCCTGAATATCGTTGTCCTTCACGCCCTTCGAGTGCAGGAAGGCGCGCAGGATCTTGTTGGTCGTGCGCGGATACACATAGTCGGTGCCGAGCAGGAAAAAGCGCTTGGCGCCGCCGCCTTCGGCGCTCATCAGGTATTCCACCGCGGGAAGGGCCTGCTGGTTGGGCGCCGCACCCGTGTAGAAGACGTTGCGCGACATCTCTTCCCCTTCATATTGCACGGGGTAGTAGAGCAGGCCGTTGAGCTCTTCGAACACCGGCAGCACCGACTTGCGCGACACCGAGGTCCAGCAGCCGAACACGCACGCCACCTTGTCCTGCGTGAGAAGCTGGCGCGCCTTTTCGGCGAAGAGCGGCCAGTTCGAGGCCGGATCGACCACGACGGGCTGGATCTGGCGACCCATCACGCCGCCGTTCTTGTTGATGTCGGCAATCGTCATCAACGCGGTGTCTTTCAGTGAGGTCTCCGAAATGGCCATCGTGCCTGAGAGCGAATGCAGGATGCCGACCTTGATCGGCCCGCTGCCGGTGTCCGCGTGCGCGAACGGCATGCGCCCCGCAGCCGCGAGTGCGCCCGACATCGTCCCGAGTTTCAACAGACTGCGACGTTTCATTTTTGTGCCTCTTGTCCGTGAGTGAGTCGAGGGCCATGGCGCGTGGTCGTTGTCGTCTTGCGCGCCGCCCGGTTGGTGTGTGGCCAGTCTTGCGCATACCCTTCTGCAAGCGTTGTGCCAGCGCGAAAAGAATGCGTGAGGCTTGCCCCATCGGGCGCGCGGCGATGCGGGGCGCATCGCCGGCCGTGCAGCGGGCGGGCGATTGTGGTGCAGCGAGATGCATGTTCGGGCGCGCTGCATCGTCTCAGTGCGTGCATGCATGAGGCGCAGCGAGCGGTGCGCGAGGGCGCGCTGCATTGTTGTGCATGAGCGCAGCGCGCCTGCTACAGGAAGCCGGCCGAAGAGATGCGCCCGGAAATGACAAAGGGCGCGGCCCAAGCCGCGCCCTTCTGCGCTTTTTCGTCAAGCTGGCGTGCGCCTGCCTAGTAGGTCGGCACCTTGGGGTCGACCTGGCGCGACCAGGCGTCGATGCCGCCTTGCAGGTTGAACACCTTCGTGTAGCCGCGCGATTCGAGGAACATCGCCACCTGGGCGCTGCGCGCGCCGTGGTGGCAAATGCAGACGATCTGCGCCTCGTCGTCCAGTTCCTCGCTGCGCGCGGGGATCTCGCGCATGGGGATCGACAGGCTGCCGGCGATCTTCGCCGTTTCGATTTCCCACGGCTCGCGCACGTCGAGCAGCACGGGAGTCTCGCGCGAGGTGTCGGCAAGCCATTCGGCGAGGGCGGGGGCGGTCAGATTCTGCATGGAACACTCAATCGGGTAAAAGGCCGGCCACCGTCAAAGGCGCCCGGCGATGCGACAGGTTGGGCCGCGCTCAGAACTTGAAGCGCGGCGGATGCACGGCGTTCTGCAGCGGTTCGACATATGTCTCGAACACGCCGGCGATGCGGAACTGCTTCTCGTCGATGCGCGTGATGATCTGCGCTTCCATGACGGGCGCGCCGCCCACGAAAGCGGCCAGACGCCCGCCCACCTTGAGCTGCTCGAGCAGTTCCTGCGGCACGACCGGCAGGCCGCCCGAGACGCAGATCACGTCGTACGGCGCATTCGCCGCCCAGCCGCGCGCGCCGTCGCCGAGCGCGACTTCGGCGTTGAGCACGCCGTTCCTGACGAAGTTCGCGCGCGCGAATTCGGCCAGTTCCGGGTCGATCTCCACGCTCAGCACCTTCTGGGCGCGGTGCGCGAGCAGCGCCGCCATGTAGCCGGAGCCCGCGCCGATTTCCAGCACGCTCTCGTGCTTCTTCACCGCGAGTTCCTGCAGCACGCGCGCTTCGACGCGCGGCGCCATCATGTGCTGGCCGTTCGGCAGCGGCACTTCGAGGTCGGCGAACGCGAGGGCGGTATAGGCCTCGGGGACGAAATGCTCACGCTTGACGACCGAAAGCAGGTTCAGCACGTCCTGGTCGAGCACTTCCCAGGGGCGAATCTGCTGTTCGATCATGTTGAAACGCGCTTGTTCGATGTTCATGGTGACTCGGCGTTGTGGTCGGGATCGGTTCGTGTCGGTTCGTGTCAAAGCCCGGCAAAAAGGGCGCCGGGCAATCGCAGAATTGTAGCAAACCGGCTTCGGGGCCGGCCGTGCCGCCGGCAGCGGGAGGGGCTTGCGCAGCCATTCGCGCATCGGTGTTTGTCCTGGCTTCGTGGGCCTTGCGGTTTTGCGGTTCTCGTACCAAAAATGTAATCGATTACATTTCCGGCCGCGTCTGGTTGCGCTTGATTTCGCCCATGTCCGCTCGCACGTCCCGATCGCCGCAACCGCAAGACGAAGAGGCCAGCGCCGACACCGCCGCCGCCCGCGGCGGCTCGATCGCGGCGGTGGCGCAACGCGCGGGCGTCTCGGTCGCCACGGTGTCGCGCGTGCTCAACGGCCATGCGAACGTGCGCGCCGCGACGCGCGAGCGCGTGCTCGCCGAGATCGAGACGAGCGGCTACCGCGTCAACGAACTCGCGCGCAACCTGCGCACCGCCGAAAGCCGCCTGCTCCTGACGATGGTGCCCGACTTCGGCAACCCGTTTTATGCGGAGATCGTGCGCGGCATCGACAGCGTCGCGCGAGCGCACGGTTTTTTCCTGCTGCTATGCGACACGGGCGCCGACGCCGGCCGCGAGCGCAGCTATTTCGACCTGCTGCGCCGCCATCGCGCGGACGGGGCGATCTGTCTGGACCCGGCAACCGTGCAACATGCGCTGGCCGCCGAATCGACGGCGCTGCCGTGGGTCGCCTGCTGCGAGTTCGATCCGGACGTGGGCGTGCCGTATGTGGGCATCGACAACTACCGGGCCGCGCACGAGGCCGTGCGGCATCTGATCGCGCGGGGGCGGCGACGTGTCGCGCTCATCAACTCCGACGAGCACTACCTGTACGCGCAGCAGCGCCGCGACGGCTGGCGCGATGCGCTCGGCGAAGCGGGCATCGCCATGCGCGACGCCTGGCGCGTGAACGTGAACTGCCTCGACTACGACGCGGGCGCGCAGGCCGCCGCCGCGCTCATGCGGTTGCCGGCGGGCGAAGCGCCCGACGCGATCTTCGCGGTGTCGGACACGCTCGCGGTGGGCGTGATCAACGGCCTGCGCGGCGCGGGACGGCGCGTGCCGCACGACGTCGCCGTGGTCGGCTTCGACGATATCGCGCTCGCCGCGCAGATCGACCCGCCGCTCACGACGATCGCGCAACCCATGCGGGAGCTGGGCGAGACCGCCGCGCGCCTCTTGCTGCGGCGCTTCGCGGACCCGCGAGCGAGCGTGCCGGGCGTGCTGCTGCCGCACAGGCTGGTGGTGCGCGAGAGCGGGTGAAGGCAGCAAAGGTAAGCGAAACACATGGCAGGGGAGACCAGCGGTGCCGGACCCTGCATGGGACCAGGGCAAGCGCTCAAGCGCTAGCTCTGGTCGACAGGCGGGCGGCGCAAG
>NZ_BBJH01000031.1 GCF_000739775.1 Paraburkholderia heleia NBRC 101817
GTCTCGACGCCGGCGGCCGCGCGCGCCGAAACGCCCGAAGCGTTCGCGCGCCGCGCCGACATCGCGTACGCGGTGTATTCGCCGGAGCAGCGGCATCCCGTCGAAGTGGGCGCGGCCGACGAGGCGCATCTCGTCGCGTGGCTTTCCAGGCGGCTCGGCAAGCCGCTCTCGGTGCCGTCGCTGGACGAGTACGGTTACACGCTCGTGGGCGGGCGTCTCTTGCCCGGCAACACGGGGCCAGCCGCGCAATTCATGTATGAGAACGACGCGGGCGAGCGCCTCACGCTCTATGTCGGCAGTTCGGCTGCGGAGCGCGACCCCGTGCGCCTCTTGCGCGACGGCAACCGCCGCACGTTCTACTGGAGCACCGAGCGCACGGGCTATGCGCTCTCGGGGCCGCAGACAGAATCCAGGCTGCGCGAGATCGCACTGGACGTATGCGGCGCGCTGGGCGGCAAGCCCGGGCAGTGGTGATGCGCGACGCCGGCGGAGTGGGCTCATGAGCGATCCCGCGCGCCATCCCGCGCCCACCTTGCCTCCCGGCATCGACGAGGCCCGTTTCGCGCGTGCGCTCGCTGCGTTCGAAGGCATCGTGGGCGCGCCGAACGTCTGCCGCGTCGGCGCGGCGCTCGATCCGTATTTCGATCCGTTCGTGCCGCTCGCCGATGCGCATGCCTTCGCGCCTTCGGCGGCGATCCTCCCGGCGAGTGTCGAGGAGATCCGCGCGATCCTGCGCGTCGCGAACGAAACGCGCGTGCCGCTGTGGACCGTGTCCACCGGGCGCAACTTCGCCTACGGCGGTGCGGCGCCGCGTCTGCCGGGCTCGGTCGTGCTCGACCTGCAGCGCCTGAACCGCATCCTCGAGGTGGACGAGCGCCTCGCGTGGGCGCGCGTCGAGCCAGGCGTGAGCTACTTCGATTTGCACGCGCATCTGCGCGAGCAGCATCTGCGTCTGTGGGTCGATCCACCCGCGGCAGGCTGGGGCAGCGTGGTCGGCAATACGCTCGAGCGCGGCTTCGGTACGACCGCGTACGGCGACCACGCCGCGTCGCAGTGCGGCATGGAGGTCGTGCTGGCCAACGGCGACGTGGTGCGCACCGGCATGGGCGCGATCGAGAACGGCACGGCGTGGCAACTCTACCGGCCGGGCTATGGACCTTCGTTCGATGCGCTTTTTACGCAGTCGAACTACGGCGTCGTCACGAAGATGGGGCTCTGGCTCATGCCGGCCCCGCAGGCATTCGTGATTGGTGAAATCCAGTTCGCGCGCGAGGACGATCTCGGCGTGCTCGTCGATACGCTGCGCGCGCTGCAGCTTGGCGGCACGATACGCCAGCACGCGGTGATCGAAGGCGCGATCCGCCGCGCCGCGAGCCTCGCGCCGCGCGAGCGCTGGTACGAAGGCGAGGGCGCGATGCCCGAGGCCGCCGTTGCCGCGATGCAGCGCGATCTGGGCGTGGGCCGCTGGAATCTGCATTACGCGCTCTATGGCGCGCCCGAAGTGATCGACGTGGAGCGGCGCATCGTCGAGCGTGCGTTTGCCGGCGTGCCTGACGTGCGTTTCTCGGCGCGGCGCTATGCTGAAGGCGACGAACCGCAGGGCGGCGGCGACCGCAATCTCGCCGGCATTCCCGCGATGAGCGCGTTTCGCATGCTCGACTGGCGCGGCGGCGACGGTGGGCACGTGGACTTTTCGCCGCTCTGTCCCGCCGATGGCCGCGACGCGCTGCGCCAGTACGCGCTCGTCAAGGCGCGCGCAGCCGAGTACGGTTTCGATTACTACGGCGGCTTCACGGCGGCGGGGCGCCATCTGCACCATATATTCGCGGCGATCTTCGCGCGTGAGCGCCGTGATGATGCGGCACGCGCGGGGGACCTGCTGCGCTCGCTGATGAGCGACGCGGGCGCGGCCGGCTACGGCGTCTACCGCTCGCATCTGCTCTACATGGACTACGCCGCGGCGCAGTACGCCTTCAACAACGGCGCGCTGTTGCGTCTCGCGCAAACGGTGAAAGACGCACTCGATCCGCAGGGGGTGCTCTCGCCGGGCAAGCAGGGCATCTGGCCCGAGGCGTGGCGTGCGCAGCGTGGCTATACGTGATCGATTTAATCAAGACTGCGTAGTGATTGGCAGGTGATTGGCAAGCGCACGGAGGACTCGATGAACAGGCGGGCTTTTCTCTGCGATGCCGGTGCCGTGGCACTAGGCGCGGCATGGCAGGCGCATGCGCTTGGCGTTGCGTTTGGCGAGCGCGCGCCTCGTGCTAGCGCAGCGTTTGCGCCCCGCGCAGCGTTTGCGCCTCGCGCAGCGGTGTACGACCCGGCGCTCGCCGAGGGCCGCGTGCTCGCGCGCGCCGCGGCGAGCGCGGGATGCGTTGCGTGGGGCTTGGGCGACGGCTGTGCCGACGTGCCCGATAACGACATCGGCACCCTGTGGCACATGCGCATCGCGCAGGGTATCGAGTCAGGCGCGGCCTTGATCGGCGCGTTGCGTCCCTCGGACCGTTTCGTGCTCGCGCGGCTCGCATGCGCGCGCGGGGTGACGCTTCGCGATTTCCCTTAGATCACCTTGGCGAACGCGCAGCGACATCTCACGTCCGGGATCGGTTCGCCGCTTTGGCGATTTCTTCGTCGCGCAGCTGGCGGCGCAGGATCTTGCCGACGGTCGACTGAGGCAGGGACGCACGGAACTCCACGATGCGCGGCACCTTGTAGCCCGTGAGCTGCTGGCGGCAGAACTGGATCAGCGCGGCTTGCGTGAGCGCGGGATCGCGCTTCACGATGAATACCTTCACGCGCTCGCCCAGCACTGGATCGGGCACGCCGATCGCCGCCACCTCGCGCACGCCGGGGTGCATCGCCACCACATCCTCGATCTCGTTCGGATACACGTTGAAACCCGACACGAGAATTATGTCCTTCTTACGGTCGACGAGGCGGATATAGCCGCGCGCGTCCATCACGCCGATGTCGCCGGTCGTGAGCCATCCGTCGGCAAACACCTTTGCCGTCTCGTCGGGGCGGTTCCAGTAGCCCCTCATCACTTGCGGGCCCTTGACGCAGAGTTCGCCTGGTTCGCCGATGCCGGCCCACGTGCCGTCGTCCTTGCGAAAGCGCACTTGTGTGGAAGGCGCGGGCAGCCCGATCGAGCCTTCCGGAGGCGGCTGACCGGCGTCTGCACCCGCGATATCCACGGGATTCATCGAGACGATCGGCGAGCACTCGGTGAGACCGTAGCCTTCCACGACGGGCTTGCCCGTCACGGCGCGGAACCGGTCGGCGACGGCCTTCTGCATGGCCATGCCGCCCGCCATCGCGAGCTTGAGGCCCGAAAAGTCGCGCTGGCGGAATGCCGCGTTGTCGAGCAGCGCGCTGTAGAGCGTGTTGACCGCGCTGATGCAACTGAACGTCTCGTGCTGCAGCACCTTCATCACGCGCTTCATGTCGCGTGGATTGGCGATCAGGATGTTGCGTCCGCCGAGCGCGAGGAAGATCAGCGCATTGATGGTGAGCGAATAGATGTGATAGAGCGGCAGCGGCGTGAGCACCGTCTCGGCGTTGGCGTCGAGCTGGTTGCCGACCCAGGCCTTCGCCTGCTGCACGTTCGCGAGCACGTTGCCGTGCGTGAGCATCGCGCCCTTCGCGATACCCGTGGTGCCGCCCGTGTACTGGAGGAGCGCGAGATCGTCGGCGTGGGTCGCCACCGGCGCGCGTGGGGCGCGCGCGCCTTGCGCGAGTGCATCGAGCAGGCGCACCGCACGCGGCAGACGGTAGGGCGGCACCATCTTCTTCACGTGGCGCAGCATGAGGTTGACGAAGCGGCCCTTGAGGTTCAGTCCTTCGCCCAGCAAATCCCCGAGCGCCGTCACGAGGATGCGTTGCACCCGCGTGCCGGGCAGCGCTGCTTCGAGTGTGGCGGCGAAATTCTCGAACACGACGATGGTCTGCGCGCCGCTGTCCTGCAACTGATGCGCAAGCTCGCGCGCGGTGTAGAGCGGGTTGACGTTGACGACCACGGCGCCGGCCTTGAGCGCCCCGAAGAGGGCAACCGGATACTGCAGGGTGTTGGGCAGCATGATCGCGACGCGCTCGCCTGGCTGCACGCCCGCGCCCTGGAGCCAGGACGCGAACGCCGTGGCCCTGCGGGCAAGCGCGGCGTAGGTCATTGGCGAACCGGCGCTCACATAGGCGACGCGCTCGCTGAAGCGCGCCGTGCAGTCGTCGAAGAAGTGGGTGAGCGAGGCGTACCGGCTAGCGGAGATTTCGCGCGGCACGCCGCGAGGGTACGAGGCGTACCAGATGCCGTCGGTGTCGGGAGGGGCCGCCTGAGGTGCGGCCGGCCGAGATGGGGCTGCCTGAGGTGCGGAAGCTGCCACGGGGCTCGCCGGATCAGGCTGGGGCGTTTCGCTCATGGTGGATCTCCGGGCGGTAGGGCAGGCGGATGCCTTTCATCATGCAACGCCGCGCGCCCTGCAGCCAGGAGGTCTTACCCGATGTGCGGGTGCTCGAGCGTCGTCAGAACCAGCGAAAAGGCCGTGCGGGCGAACCCGGCACGGCCTTTCGTTGTGTTGCTGCGGTGCGGCGGCGTTTCGTTGCGGGGGCCGCCGCGTGCGGCATGTCAGACGCCCGACACCGCTTTCGCGGTCTGCGTCATGTCGATGCCTCGACGTTCGCGGCTGAACGGGATCAGCACTGCGATCACGATGGCGACCGTGCCGGCGACGATAGCCATGGCCATCGAGTAGTCCTGGTTGTGCGTTTCGGCGAGCGACGCCTGCAGCGTGGCGTTCACCGAAGCGAACAGGTTGCCGAGCTGATAGACGAGGCCCGGGAAGGTCGCACGCACTTCGTCAGGCGAGATTTCGTTGAGGTGCACCGGAATCACGCCCCAGGCGCCCTGAACCGAGATCTGCATGAGGAACGCGCCGAGTGCGAGCAGCACGGGCCCTTGCGAGAACGCCCACAGCGGCAGCACCGGCAGCGCGATCAGCGCGGCGATGAAGATCGCCTTGCGGCGGCCGATGCTTTCCGAAACGCGGCCGAAGAAGAGGCCGCCCACGATCGCGCCGATATTGAGCACGATGGTGATGATCGAAACCGTGTGCGGATCGAAGTGGTGCTGTTCGCGCAGGAAGGTCGGATACAGGTCCTGCGTGCCGTGCGAGAAGAAGTTGAACGCCGTCATCAGCACGATGGCGTACAGGGAAAGCTTCCAGTTGTGCTTGAGCGTGGTGATGAGGCTCGGACGCGCGCGCTTTTCCATTTCCTTGAAGGCCGGCGACTCGGGCACGTGCATACGCACATAGACCACGAGCAGCGCGGGCAGCACGCCGACGAAGAACATGCCACGCCAGCCGATGTACTGATACAGCACGCCGAACACGATCGAGGCGAGCAGATAGCCGCTCGGATAACCCGCCTGCAGCAGCCCGGAAACGATGCCGCGCGATTTGGGCGGAATGGTTTCCATGGTGAGCGCCGAGCCCACGCCCCATTCGCCGCCCATCGCGACGCCGAAGAGCCCGCGCAGTACGATGAAGGTCGCGAGGTTGGGCGAGAAGCCCGTGAGCAGCTCGAGCAGCGAGTAACACGCGATGTTGATCATCAGCGTGGGACGGCGGCCGTATTTGTCGGCGAGGCGGCCGAATATCAGCGCGCCGAGCGGGCGCATGGCCAGTGTCAACGTAATGGCAAAAGCCACTGCCGGGATTTTGGTGTTGAATTCGGTGGCGATGTCTTTCAGAACGAAAACCATCAGAAAGAAATCGAATGCATCGAGCGTCCATCCCAGGTACGCCGCGATCGTGACGTTCTTCTGTTCACGCGTCCAGCTCATGTTGATTGTTCTCCTGTGATACTGCGGGCAATGCCATGTCTCCTGTCGGTCGCAGTTAGCGCTTCAGCGCTTACTGCGACCCCATGCAAAGCTGTCGGTCGCAGTGAGCGCTTGTGCGCCTCACGCAATCTCATGCACGCGTCGGCATTGCCTTGTGTGGCTTGTTTGTATGGCTTGGTGCGGCCCCCCCGCAACGGGCCGCGCGCCAGCAGTGTACGCCCGGCATTAAACATTTGCATGCATCCAGGCTGGAACCCGTAGTAATCCCTGGGGAATTCGACTGAATGTGAAAGCTATTTGTTTTATTAGTAATTTAAATGTAATTTAAAAGAAGGCGATTAAATGTGCGAAAGGCCGATCGAGATGCCGGTCTGACTGCTGCTTATTGTTCGAGTTGTCGCTGTTCTGCTGGAAGCCCGCGATGACGCTGATCGGGCCGGTCGTGTACGACGCCGTCAGGCCGATCATGTTGCCCGCGCCCATGTGGCCGGAATGTTGCCCGAGAAGCCTACTCACCTGTTTCCTTTTCAGGGTACCCAGCCCGCATACGTTCAGCGGGAAAAGCACAAATGCCGTTTAATGAACGGTCGTGCTTTTCCCTATTTTTCTGACTGGCGGGCCCGGCTAGAATCGTTAGCATTCGTCGCGTTCCGCAATGCGGAACTTCGGCCGGTCGGCAGATATCAAGGAGACAAAAGCATGCGGGTCAGGGAAATGTTCGAGCTGGGTGGTCAGGTCGCACTCATCACCGGCGGCTCGCGCGGGCTGGGTCTGCAAATGGCGCAGGCGCTCGGCGAGATGGGCTGCCACGTGGTGCTCGCGGCACGCAAGGCCGACGAACTGGCCGAGGCCGCGGGCCAGCTGCAGGCGCTCGGCATCAAGGCGACCACGATCGTGAGCGACCTGCAGCGCGCCGAGGCTGCGAAGCCGCTCGTGGACGAGACGCTGGCGGCCTGCGGCCAGATCGACATTCTCGTGAACAATGCGGGTGCGACGTGGGGCGCCCCCGCCGAGGATTATCCCGACGAGGCGTGGCACAAGGTCATGAACCTCAATGTGAACGCGCCGTTCTTTCTCGCGCGTGAAGTGGGCAAGCGCAGCATGATCCCGCGCCAGCGTGGCAGGATCATCAACGTGGCTTCGATTGCCGGCCTGAAGGGGTCGCTCGGGCCTATGCAGACCATCGCGTACAACACTTCGAAGGCCGCGGCCATCCATTTCACGCGTGCGCTGGCTGCCGAATGGGGCAAGTACAACATCAACGTGAACGCGATCTGCCCAGGCTTCTTTCCGTCGAAGATGTCGGCGGGCCTGCTCGACAAGCTGGGCCAGGTCGTGATCGACCATACGCCGCTGCACCGTCTCGGCGACGACGGCGATCTCAAGGGCGCCGTGGTGTTTCTCGCAAGCCAGGCGTCGCGGCACATGACGGGCCAGTATCTGGCCGTGGATGGCGGCGCCAGCATCGTCTGATTACGCACGGTACGCAGCGCCGGCCGTACGCGAGCGGCTGGCGCCCGCGTTCTTCACAAGTCTTGCCTGACGGAGCCCGCCATGTCCACGTCCGCCCCGACGCTTTCTGCACATTCGCCGTCATCCCCGCAGCCGGCCTCGCCGCATTGGCCCGCGCATCTTTCGCCGCATCTGAGCATTCCGCAAACGAATCTCTTCTATAACGCGGAAGTCTCGGCGGCGCGTTATCCCGACAAGCCGTTCATCGTGTTCTACGACACGCCCGTGACGTTTGCGCAGTTCAAGGACGAGGCCGAGCGCGTAGCCGGCTATCTGCAGCAGGAATGCGGCGTGAAGGCCGGCGACCGCGTGCTGCTCTACATGCAGAACAGTCCGCAGTGGATCATCGCCTACTACGGCATCCTGCGCGCCAATGCAGTGGTGGTGCCAGTCAACCCGATGAACCTCACCGAGGAACTCGCGCATTACGTGGAAGACAGCGGCGCGACCACCGCTTTCGTCGCGCAGGATCTCTACCCGCGGATTGCGCCGCTCGTGCAGGAAGACGCGGGCTTGAAGCATCTGCTCGTCGCGACGTACAGCGATTACCTGAAGTGCGAGCCGTTCTCGCCGCCGCCCGAATTCGTGAGCGCGCCGCGCGCCGTGAGCGGCCCGGGCGTTGCGCACTGGGCCGACGTGCTCGAGGCGCGCTGCATACCCGGCGCGCTCACCGCCGGCCCCGACGACCTCTGCGTGATGCCGTACACCTCGGGCACGACGGGTAAGCCCAAAGGCTGCATGCACACGCATCGCAGTGTGATGGCGACGGCCGTGGGTGGCTGCAACTGGTTCGGAAGTAATCAGGATGCCGTACAGCTTTCGGTGCTGCCGCTCTTTCACGTCACCGGCATGCAGGGCGGCATGAACAGCCCGATCTACAACGGCTCGACCGTGGTATTGCTGCCGCGCTGGGATCGCGACGCCGCGGCGCGTGCGATCGAGCACTACCGCATCAACGGCTGGCAGGCGATCTCGACGATGGTGGTGGACTTCATCTCGAACCCGCGCATTCACGAGTACGATCTGTCCAGCCTCGCCTGGATGCGAGGCGGCGGCGCGACGATGCCCGACGCGGTGGTGAAGAAGCTCAAGGATCTCACCGGGCTCGACTTCGTCGAAGGCTACGGCATGTCGGAGACCATGGCGGCCACCCATATCAATCCGCCGCAGCGTCCCAAGCCGCAGTGTCTCGGCATTCCGGTATTCGACGTCGACTCGCGCGTGATCGATCCGATCACGCTGGAGGAGGTGCCGCCAGGCGATGCGGGCGAGCTGATCATGCATGCGCCGCAGGTGATGCTGGGCTACTGGCGCAACCCCAAGGCGACGAGCGAAGCGTTCATCGAACGCGACGGCAAGCGTTTCCTGCGTACCGGCGACCTCGTGCGGCGCGACGAAGAAGGCTATTACTTCATGACCGACCGCCTGAAACGCATGATCAACGCGTCGGGCTACAAGGTCTGGCCGGCCGAGGTCGAGGCACTGATGTACCGGCATCCGGCGATCAACGAGGTGTGCATCATCGGTACCCAGGATGCGCGCCGCGGCGAGACCGTCAAGGCCGTGGTCGTACTCGATCCGCAGCAGGCCGGCAGCGTGAACGAAGCCGACATCATCGCCTGGGCGCACGACAACATGGCCGCATACAAGGCGCCGCGCATCGTGCAGTTTGTGGAGGCGCTGCCGAAGTCGGGCAGCGGCAAGATTCTGTGGCGCAAGCTGCAGGAAGAAGAGGCCGGGGCGCGCGGCGACGCCTGAGCGCGCTGGCTTGCGCAGCGCGCCTGCGTTCTCCTTCGAAATCGAACCCGTCTGGATCGTGCGCCAGTTCGCCCTAATCCAGACGGGTTTCGTCTTTATCGGTGCCGGACGTTGTGCGCACGCATCAGGCGCCGGCAAGCGCCGGCAGACCGCCTTCGCGCCAATCCTGCTCCATGGCGGCTGCCATGCCCGATTCCTGTGAGCCGCGCTGAGCGGACGTCGTCAGCGGCCATTCACCGGGCGCCTGCGCGTTTTTGCGCGCCAGGATCGCCTCGCACAGAAATTCCATGCTGTAGGCCTTCAGCAGATGCGGGTGATTCGTCTCGATATAGGCGGCCACGCGCGCATGTTCACCGGCAATCGATGCGAGCGAGTAGAGGGTACGCGCATCCCAGCGAAAACGCAGACCCAGTTCGGCAAATGCCGTATTGAACGCGCACAGCTGCGCGTCCAGTTGACGATCGTGGCGGGTGTCCAGGTGGCTCATGGCTGTCTCCTCATGTCGAGTGGCGTGAAACAAGAGTAGAAGCGCCAATGAATAAGCGATAGTTAAAGTTTTTTTCGAAAAATATAAGTAAAGATGTATGGATTGCGGGCAAGCCCGCAAATCGAGCGAGGCACGCACACGGTAGGCGTAAACCCCGCTTAGCGATAAGCGAGTTGCTGATATATTGTATTGGAAATATGAAATTTCCGAGTAGCGCCGGCTAAACAGAACGTTGGAGACAAACGACCGATGTCCGCCGAAAGAGAACTCGTTACCGGGATGCCCCCGGTCACCCTGACGCTGGAGCCGATCAACGCAACGGCTTCGCTACGCGATCAGGCTTACGCGAAGCTCAAGCAGGCTATTGCCGAAACCGACATCTACCGCTCGCGAGACGAGATCCGGCTAGACGAGAAGGAATTGACCGAGAAGCTCGGCGTGAGCCGGACACCGGTTCGCGAAGCGATGACGCTGCTGGAACAGGAGGGCTTTCTGCGCACGGTGCCGCGACGCGGTGTTTATATCCTGCGCAAGACGCGCAAGGAGATCGTGGAGATGATCTATATGTGGGCCGCGCTCGAAAGCATCGCCGCGCGCCTCGCCACACAGCGCGCTTCGGACGACGACATCGCGGACCTGCGGCGCATGTTCGCGACCTTCGGCGATTCGACGCCCTCGGACCATATAGAGGAATACTCGGAAGCGAACATCATGTTTCACCAGTCACTGGTGGAGCTTTCGAAGTCGCCCATCATCGTCGACACCATCAAGAACATCTTCATGCATGTGCGCGCGATCCGGCGCATGACGATCGCGCAGAGCGATCGCGCGTCGCGCTCGATCGTCGAGCACATGCGCATTATCGAGGCGCTCGAGGCCCGCGACACCGAGCGCGTCGAGCAACTCGTGCGGCAGCACTCGATCGAACTCGCGCTGTTCGTGGAAGCCAACTGCGATTTTCTGGATTGAAGCGCAGGGCGCGCCGCGTCGAACCACCGGTTCAGTTCGGCTCGACGCATGAGTAAGCGGCATCCATACGCAAATTGTCTGAATGAGCGTCGCGATGCTGAAAGGAAAGTATGGACTCCGTAACAAATTTGTCAGGACGTTTGAGCCGATCGAGCGTGTTTGCCCATGGTGTGCCGCATCAAGGATTGCCGCCTGGTGAGCGCTCGCACGCGGCAACCACAGTGCAGCGCGGCGCGACGCAGTGCAGCAAACGCAGCATGGGTAAAAAAACGTCTTGACTAATATTGTGTGTGGAATATTGTATATCACGAATCACACAACGCCCCGCCAAAGAGGAGACGTCATGGCAGAAGCAGGCATCAACGAGGCACAGCAGAACCCTGTGCCGGAAGCGCAGCAAACGACCGATGGTTTTCATCTTGTCATCGACGCGCTGAAACTCAACGATATCGACACGATCTTTGGTCTCGTCGGTATTCCGATTACCGATCTCGCCCGTCTCGCGCAGGCGGAGGGCATGCGCTTCATCGGCTTCCGGCATGAGCAGAACGCTGGCAATGCCGCGGCCGTGGCGGGCTACATGACGAAGAAGCCGGGCATCTGTCTGACCGTCTCCGCACCGGGTTTCCTGAACGGCCTCACGGCACTGGCCAACGCGACCACGAACTGCTTTCCGATGATCCTCATCAGCGGCTCGAGCGAGCGCGAGATTGTCGACCTGCAGCAGGGCGACTACGAAGAGATGGACCAGCTCAACGCGGCGAAGCCTTATGCCAAGGCGGCGTATCGCGTGCTGCATGCCGAGGACATCGGCGTCGGCGTGGCGCGTGCGATTCGCGCAGCCGTTTCGGGCCGCCCCGGCGGCGTGTATCTCGACCTGCCGGCCAAGCTGCTCGCGCAGACCATCGACGCGGTGAAGGGACAGCAGTCGCTCATCAAGGTCGTCGACGCGGCGCCGCGCCAGCTTCCCGCACCGGATGCGGTGCAACGCGCGATCGATGTGATCAGGAATGCGAAACGCCCGCTGATCCTGCTCGGCAAGGGCGCCGCCTATGCCCAGGCCGACGCGCAAATCCGCGAACTGGTCGAGAAGAGCGGCATTCCGTATTTGCCGATGTCGATGGCCAAGGGTCTCCTGCCCGACACGCACGCGCAGTCGGCGTCGGCCGCGCGCTCGTTCGTGCTGGCCGAGTCGGACGCCGTGGTGCTGATCGGCGCGCGCCTGAACTGGCTGCTCTCGCATGGCAAGGGCAAGACCTGGGGCGCGGCCGCCGGACCGAAGAAGTTCGTGCAGATCGACATTGCGCCGACGGAAATCGATAGCAACGTCGCCATCGAAGCGCCCGTGATCGGCGACATCGGTTCATGCGTGGAAGCGCTCGTTGCAGGGCTCGGCAACGATTTTCCGAAGCCGCCCGCCGAGTGGCTCGAAGCCGTGGCCGAACGCAAGGACAAGAACCTCGAAAAGATGGCCGCGACGCTCGCGAAGAACCCGTCGCCGATGAACTTCCACAGCGCGCTGCGCGCCATCCGCGACGTACTCAAGACGCGCCCCGACATCAACGTGGTCAACGAAGGCGCGAACACGCTCGATTACGCGCGCAGCATCATCGACATGTACCAGCCGCGCAAGCGCTTCGACTCGGGCACGTGGGGGATCATGGGCATCGGCATGGGCTTCGCGATCGGCGCGGCCGTCACGAGCGGCACGCAGGTCGTGGCGATCGAGGGTGACAGCGCGTTCGGCTTCTCGGGCATGGAACTCGAAACGATCTGCCGCTACAACCTGCCGGTCTGCACCATCGTGTTCAACAACAACGGCGTGTATCGCGGCACGGACGTCAACCCGAGCGGCGGCTGTGACGTCGCGCCGACGGTGTTCGTCAAGAACGCGCGCTACGACAAGATGATCGAGGCGTTCGGCGGCATCGGCCATCAGGCGACGACCCCTGAAGAACTCACGAGCGCGCTGCTCGAAGCGATCGCGTCGGGCAAGCCCACGTTGATCAACGCAATCATCGACGAATCGGCCGGGACCGAAAGCGGCCGTCTCACGAATCTGAATCCGCAAAGCGCGGCGATGAAGAAATAAGCCCCCCATAGATCAGGTAGATCAGGTAGACCAGGAGATACGAGAAATGAGCAAACCCCTCGACGGTATCAAGATCATCGACTTCACGCACGTACAGGCCGGTCCCGCCTGCACGCAGATGCTCGCGTGGTTCGGTGCGGACGTGATCAAGGTGGAGCGCCCGGGCGCCGGCGACGTGACGCGCTCGCAACTGCGCGACATCCCCGAAGCCGATGCGTTGTACTTCACCATGCTCAACAGCAACAAGCGCTCGCTCACGCTCGACACGAAGAAGCCCGAAGGCAAGGAAGTGCTGGAAAAGCTGATTCGCGAATCGGACGTGATGGTCGAAAACTTCGGCCCCGGCGCGCTGGATCGCATGGGCTTCACGTGGGAGCGCATCAAGGAACTGAATCCGAAGATGATCGTTGCTTCGGTGAAGGGCTTCAGCGAAGGCCACCACTACGACGACCTCAAGGTCTATGAGAATGTCGCACAGTGCGCGGGCGGCGCGGCCTCGACCACGGGCTTCTGGGACGGTCCGCCCACGGTCAGCGCCGCCGCGCTCGGCGACAGCAACACGGGCATGCACCTCGCCATCGGCATTCTCACGGCGCTGATCGGCCGCGATAAAACCGGCAAGGGCCAGAAGGTGGCCGTGTCGATGCAGGACAGCGTGATCAACCTGTGCCGCGTGAAGCTGCGCGACCAGCAGCGTCTCGATCGCGTGGGCTTCCTCGAGGAATACCCGCAGTACCCGCACGGCACGTTCAGCGATGTCGTGCCGCGCGGCGGCAACGCAGGCGGCGGCGGCCAGCCGGGCTGGGTGCTCAAGTGCAAGGGCTGGGAGACGGACCCGAACGCGTACATCTACTTCACGGTGCAGGGCCATGCGTGGGAGCCGATCTGCCGCGCCCTGGGTAAGCCCGAATGGATCGACGACCCGAACTACAACACGGCACAAGCGCGTCAGCCGCATATCTTCGACATCTTCGCGACGATCGAAGCGTGGCTCGCCGACAAGACCAAGTACGAAGCCGTCGACATCCTGCGCAAGTTCGACATTCCGTGCGCGCCGGTGCTCAGCATGAAGGAAATTGCTAATGACCCGTCGCTGCGCGCTAGCGGTACTATCGTCGAAGTGCCGCACAAGGAGCGCGGCTCGTACCTCACGGTGGGCAGCCCGATCAAGTTCTCGGACCTGAAGCCGGAGATCACGGGTTCGCCGCTGCTCGGCGAGCACACCGACGAGGTGCTGGCCGACCTCGGCTACACGCCGCAGCAGATCGCGGCGCTGCACGAGATGCGCGCGGTCTGAGTTCCGCCTCGCGTTTCACAAGCTGATTGCAGGAAGCGGGCGCGGCCAACGCTGCGCCCGTGCAGCACCCGTCGTGACAGCCTGGCAGGCAAGACGCCGCGCGGCATGTGCGTGCCGCGCGGCGAAGATAAACGACTCACCCCACATAGTCATCGCCATGCAATCCGCCATCGATTTCGAGCAGCTCGCAAACGCCATCGGGGACGCCATCGTCATCTCGGACGCAGCCGGCGACATCACGTTCTGGAATCCCGCGGCCACGCGCATGTTCGGCTATACGCAGGAAGAGGCGCTCGGCAAGACGCTTGACCTGATCATTCCCGAGCGGCTGCGCGGCCGTCACTGGGAGGGCTATCACAAGACGATGGCGACCGGCCAGACGCGCTACGGCAACGACGTGCTGCGCGTGCCGGCCGTGGACAAGGCGGGCAAGCCGCTTTCCATTGCCTTCACCGTGGCGTTGCTGCACTCGCCGCAGGGTGAACTCGACGGCATCGTCGCCGTGATCCGCGATGAAACGGTGCGCTTCCAGGAGGAGCGCGCGCTCAAGAAACGCATCACCGAACTCGAAGCACAGGCCCAGCAATCCTGAAACCTCGGGAGCTCTTCGATGCACACCGAAAGACTCGGACATTTCGAGGTCGAACTCTCGGCCCGGCAGATGATTCACAACGGCGGCTGGGCCGCGTTCGCCGCGATCCACGCGGTCGAGCCCGCTGCCGACGCATCGGCGGCCGCAGTCTTGCCCCGCCAATGGGTAGTCGACGAAACCGTATTCGAAAGCGAGGCGGCCGCCATTGCCGGTGCGCGCGAGGCGGCGCTTGCATTTCTGAAGAGCGGCAATTCGCCGGGCCTGGGCGTGTCATAGGGCAAAGCCCTCATCGAGCCGCGGCATATCAAGCATTCCAACATGGGGCCGGAGTCAGCGCTCGCGCACTAGATCCGGCCGACACAGGAGACGTTTCATGAAGTCGTGGCTACGCTTTCGGCGCGCCAGGTGTATTGGCGCGCCGCCGATTCCGTTTGTTCCCGCCGCAGCGCGCTCCTTTATGAAGCACGGAGGCGCAACATGGCGTTGACGATTGCGGTCCCCCGCGAGACACACGAAGGCGAACGACGCGTCGCGGCGACGCCGGAAAGCGTGGCACAACTAATCAAACTGGGCTATGTCGTCGAAATCGAAACGACGGCAGGCGTCAGGGCTTCTTACCCGGACGACGCCTACCGTGCGGCGGGCGCGCGCGTCGTAGACGACGCCCATGCGCTCTTGAGCGGCGCCGATATCGTCATCAAGGTGCGTGCGCCTTCGAGCGAAGAAGTACAGCGCCTGAAGCCTGGCGCCACGCTTATCGGCTTTATCTGGCCGGCACAAAACGCCACGCTGCTCGAACAACTGACGGCGCGCGAGGCAACGGTGCTCGCGATGGACTGCGTGCCGCGCATTTCGCGCGCGCAGAAGCTCGACGCGTTGAGTTCGATGGCGAACATGGCCGGCTATCGCGCGGTCGTCGAAGCGGCCCAGCATTTTGGCCGCGTTTTCACGGGGCAGATCACGGCGGCCGGCAAGATGCCGCCCGCCAAGGTGCTCGTGATCGGCGCGGGTGTGGCCGGGCTCGCGGCGATCGGCGCCGCGCGCGGTCTCGGCGCCATCGTGCGGGCGTTCGATACGCGCCCCGAAGTCGGCCAGCAGGTCGAAAGCATGGGCGCGGAGTTCCTGAGCATCGATATCGAGGAGGAGGGCGGCGGCACGGGCGGGTACGCCAAACAAATGAGCGCGAAGTTCATCGAAGCGGAGATGGCGCTTTTCGAGGCCCAGGCGCGCGATGTCGACATCATCATCACGACGGCGCTGATTCCAGGCAAGCCGGCGCCGCGCCTCATCGACGCGAAGACGGTGGCATGCATGCGCGCGGGCAGCGTGATCGTCGACATGGCGGCCGAGCAGGGTGGCAACTGCGAACTCACTCGCCCGGGTGAAGTCGTGAATGCGGACGGTGTGACCGTGATCGGTTACACGGATTTGCCAAGCCGCATGGCGAACCAGTCGAGCCAGCTCTACGCGACCAACATCCGCCATTTGCTGACCGATCTCACACCCGCAAAAGACGGTGAACTCTCGCTCGACATGGAGGACGTCGTGCAGCGCGGCACCACCGTCATGCAGCGTGGCCAGGTGTGCTGGCCGCCGCCGCCGGTGCAGGTTTCGACGACGCCGCAGGCGGCCACCGAGCCGAAGCCCGTTGCCGTCGCGAGCGGCAACGCGAAAGAAGCCAGCGCACAGGCCGCGCGCCGCAACGGCATCGGGTCGCTCGCGGTGCTGGTCGTTGCCGCGTTGCTGCTGCTCGCGCTCGGCGCGGTCGCGCCGAGCGCGTTCGTTGCGCACTTCACCGTGTTCGTGCTGGCCGTATTCGTCGGCTATCAGGTGGTCTGGAACGTCACGCCCTCGTTGCATACGCCGCTCATGAGCGTGACGAATGCGATCAGCGGGATCATCGTGATCGGCGCGTTGCTGCATCCGGGCAACGCCGGCACGATCGTGACCGTGCTGGCGGGCGTTGCGCTCGTCGTCGCGACCATCAACATCGCGGGCGGCTTTCTCGTCACCCAGCGCATGCTGAAGATGTTCCAACGGACCTGAGGAGACGTCATGCTCAACGGAATCGGCAACATGGCGTGGCTTGGCGCGGCGACGCTCTTCATCCTCAGCCTGCGCGGGCTGAGTCATCCTGCCAGCGCCCGGCGCGGCAATCTCTATGGCGTGACGGGCATGGTGATCGCCGTGCTCGCCACGCTGCTCGTCACGGGCGGCGCGGGCCTGCAAGTCGCGCTCATCGCCGCGCTGGTGGGCGGCGGGCTCGGCGCGGTACTCGCGCGCCGCGTGGAGATGACGCAGATGCCGCAGCTCGTCGCGGTGCTGCACAGCTTCGTCGGCCTGGCGGCCACGCTGATCGCCTTTGCGAACTTTCTCTCGCCCAGGGCCGCGATGAGCGGCGTAGAGCGCGCGATTCACGACACCGAGATTTATGTCGGCGCCTTCATCGGCACGGTCACGTTCAGCGGTTCGATTGTGGCGTTCCTGAAGCTGCAGGGCACGGTGAGCGGCAAGCCGCTCGTGCTGCCCGCGCGGCATCTGCTCAACGCGGTCGTGCTGGGCGCGTGCATCGCGCTCGGCTATCGCTTCGTCAGTGCTCCTGGCGCCGGCGACGCACTCTACGCGCTGATCGTGATGTGCGTGCTGGCGGCGGCGCTCGGGGTGCACCTCGTGATGGCGATCGGCGGCGCGGACATGCCCGTGGTGGTTTCGATGCTCAACAGCTATTCGGGCTGGGCGGCAGCGGCAACGGGCTTCATGCTCGACAACGATCTGCTCGTCACGACGGGGGCGCTGGTTGGATCGAGCGGCGCGATTCTCAGCTACATCATGTGCCGCGCGATGAATCGCAGTTTCGTTTCGGTGATCCTCGGCGGCTTCGGCGCGGTGAGCGCCACGGCAAGCGAAGCCCCGCAAGGCGAAGTCGTGGCGACCAGCGTGGACGAAGTCGGGTCGCTGTTGCGCGACGCGCAGGAGGTTGTGATCGTGCCGGGCTATGGCATGGCCGTCGCGCAGGCGCAAGGCACCATCAGCGAGATTACGCGGCGGCTGCGCGCGTTGGGCATTCGTGTGCGTTTCGGCATTCACCCCGTTGCGGGGCGCTTGCCGGGCCACATGAACGTGCTGCTCGCGGAAGCGAAGGTGCCTTACGATATCGTGCTCGAAATGGACGAAATCAACGAGGACTTCACGAGCACCGACGTCGTGCTCGTGATCGGCGCGAACGATATCGTCAATCCGGGCGCGCAGGAGGACGCGGGCAGCCCGATCGCCGGCATGCCGGTGCTGGAGGTGTGGAAGGCGCGCACCGTGGTCGTCTCCAAACGCAGCATGGCGACGGGTTATGCCGGCGTGGACAATCCGCTCTTCTATAAGGACAACACACGAATGCTGTTTGGCGATGCGAAGGGCAGCGTCGATGCGCTGCTGCGGCAACTCGAAGCGGCTTGACATTTGCAGCATGGCGCAGCGGACTTGCGTCCGCCGCGCTGGTTATAACGCGGGAAATGGCGCACGCATCGGCGTCGAGGCGATGTGAAACCAGCCCGCGCGATTTGACAACGGACGGAGACAGACAACGTGGCAAATACCGATCGCATCGATGGCGGCTACACGGCCCGGCGGCACAACCGCTGGGTGCAGCTCGTCGCCGGCATTCTCTGCATGGGACTCGTGGCGAACCTGCAATATGCGTGGACGCTTTTCGTCGTGCCGATGGACGCACGGCATCACTGGGGGCAGGCGGCGATCCAGCTCGCCTTTTCCCTTTTCATCGTGACGGAAACCTGGCTCGTGCCCGTTGAGGGCTGGCTGGTCGACCGTTTCGGCCCGCGCCCCGTGGTCATGGGCGGAGCGTGCTGCGTGGCGCTAGGCTGGGTGCTCGACGCATGGGCGCCCGCGCTGCCGGTGCTCTACGTCGCGGCAGTGATCTCGGGCATCGGCGCGGGCTGCGTGTACGGCACGTGCGTCGGCACCGCGCTCAAATGGTTTCCCGACCGGCGCGGTCTCGCCGCCGGCATGACCGCGGCAGGCTTTGGCGCAGGCGCGGCGCTCACGGTCATTCCGATCTCGAACATGATCCAGCGGTCCGGCTATGAGCGCGCATTCGTGTTCTTCGGACTCCTTCAGGGTGCCTGCATCATGGCGCTCGCGCTGGTGATGGTTCGGCCGAAGCCTCCCGCACACGCGGCGGGCATGAAGCGTATCGTGGCGACGAAGACCGACTATACGACGAAGCAAATGGTTCGCGCACCCGTATTCTGGGTGATGTACGCGATGTTCGTCTGCGTGGCGGCGGGCGGCATCATCGCAACGGCGCAGATCGGCCCGATCGCGAAGAGCTACGGTTTCGCGTCGATGCCGGTCACCCTGGTCGCGGCGACGCTGCCGCTGCTCACCATGACGCTCTCGATCAACAATCTCTGCAACGGCTTCACGCGGCCGTTGTGCGGGTTGATTTCGGATCGCATCGGCCGCGAAAATACGATGTTCATCACGTTTCTCGGCGAGGGGCTCGCGCTGCTGGGTTTGCGCGCGTTTGGCCACGACCCGTATCTCTTCATACTGTTCTCAGGGCTCGTGTTCCTGTTCTACGGCGATATTTTTTCGAATTTTCCGGCGACCTGCGCCGATACATTCGGGGCGAAATACGCGGCCGGCAATGCCGGCACGCTCTACACCGCGAAGGGCACCGCGGCAATGCTCGTGCCTGTCGCTACGCTGCTGGCGATTCACGGCGGCTGGAACATGGTGTTCGACATGGTTGCCTGCGTGGCAATGATGGCTGGCGTGAGCGCCAAGGTGATCTTGCAGCCGATGCGCCGACGCTGGATCTTTCAGTCGGGTGAGCAGGCGAGGATTGCCGATTCGGCGTTCGTTCCTTCGCCGCTAGGGTCGCATGAGTGAGCGCGTTTAACGCAAAACACGCAAAACAAAAAAGCCCGCAAAGTTGCGGGCTTTTTCGATGAATCCTGGGTACTGCCAGTTCTGCTTGAGAGACGTGGTGCCCAGGAGAGGACTCGAACCTCCACAGTGTTGCCACCGCCAGGACCTGAACCTGGTGCGTCTACCAATTCCGCCACCTGGGCACATCTTCAAGCTAGAAAGAAATTATGGCGCGATTTCGTGTGTCTGTCAATCGATCTTTTTACGAAAAACGTCATACCGGGAACGCCGCTGCTGTGTTTTGCGCAATGGCGGGGTAGTTGTACTCGCCGCTATCGCTCGAAATGGAATTGGCCCGAAATGAAAAAGGCCGGCGTGGAGCCGGCCTTTTGAATCTGGTGCCCAAGAGAGGACTCGAACCTCCACAGTGTTGCCACCGCCAGGACCTGAACCTGGTGCGTCTACCAATTCCGCCACCTGGGCAAGGTGTCGTTTGCTGTTCAACGTGTTGTGCAGCAAAGACCAAAATTATAGCGGGTGCAGGACGCCTGTCAAGCGTTTTGTGCGAGGCGCCGAAACGCGGCGGCCGAAGCGTTGCCGAGCGTGTCGGGTGGCCGTCTCATGGCGCCGCGAGGCCGTTCCCACGGCTCGTAGGGTGCGATGCGGGTGTTAGAATGCCTCGCAGAAGTTCCGCCGGCACAAGTACGGGATTCAGGTGCTGCGTGCAGCGTGGCGCACGCAGTGCGAGCGGTCAGGCAGTCCACGTACGGGCCGACAGATTGCAGCACTCGAAGACCGGGGCGCCGCCCGTATGGACTGCAAGTTCGGGCCGCGCACAATCCGACGTCCACGCAACGAGAACAACCATCGACAAGCCCTTGAGCAAATATCCGTATCCGATTCCCAGCCGCGAAGAGATTCTCGGCGTGCTGCGGACCAGCGACTCGCCCTGCACCGCGAACGATATCGCCGAGGCGCTCGCCATCAAGCGCCAGGAGCGTGAAGGGTTCTTCAGGCGGCTCGCCGCCATGGAACGCGACGGGCAGATCCGGCTCGACGCGCGCGGCCACTACCAGCTCGCCCATCCTTCGAATTTCGTCGCGGGCCGCGTGCAGGGGCATCGCGACGGCTACGGCTTCCTCGTGCGCGACGACGGCCAGGACGACCTGTTCCTGCCGCAAGGCGAAATGCAGAAGGTCATGCACAACGACCGCGTGCTCGCGCGCATCGTCGGCTATGACCGGCGCGGGCGGCCGGAAGGGCATATCGTCGAAGTCACCGACCGTGCGAACCGCAGTGTCATCGGGCGCCTGCTCAACGAGAACGGCGCGCTGATCGTCGCGCCGGAAGACAAGCGCATCGGCCACGATATCCTCGTCACGCAGAATCCCAAGAAGGCCAAGGTCGGCCAGGTCGTGGTCGTCGAACTCACCGACTTCCCCAGCCGCCATTCGCAGCCGCTCGGCCGGGTGATGGAAGTGCTCGGCGACATCGACGATCCGGGCATGGAGATCGAGATCGCCGTGCGTAAGTACGGCGTGCCGCACGAGTTCAGCAAGCCCGCGCTCGACGAAGCCGCGAAGCTGCCCGACGCCGTGCGCCCGACCGACATTCGTTATCGCGTGGACTTGCGCGACGTGCCGCTCGTCACCATCGACGGCGAAGATGCGCGCGACTTCGACGACGCCGTGTATTGCGAGCCGATGCAGGTCGGCCGTGGCGAGGGTTTTCGCCTGATCGTCGCCATCGCCGACGTCTCGCATTACGTGCTGCCGGGCAGCGGACTCGATGTGGACGCGATCGAGCGCAGCACGTCGGTGTACTTCCCGCGCCGCGTGATTCCGATGCTGCCCGAGAAGCTCTCGAACGGGCTCTGTTCGCTCAATCCGCACGTCGACCGCTGTGTGCTCGTGTGCGACATGGTGATCACCGCACGCGGCGAGATCAAGGCGTATCAGTTCTATCCGGGCGTCATGCATTCGGCCGCGCGCCTCACGTATACCGAAGTCGCGGCGGTGCTGACCAACACCAAGGGCCCCGAGGCCACGCGCCGCGCGGCGCTGCTGCCGCAACTGCAGAATCTGTATGGCGTGTACAAGTCGCTCTTCGCGGCGCGCCAGAAGCGCGGCGCGATCGATTTCGACACGACCGAGACGTATATCGTCTGCAATGCGCAAGGCAAGATCGAGCAGATCGTGCCGCGCCAGCGCAACGACGCGCACAAGCTGATCGAAGAGTGCATGCTCGCGGCCAACGTGTGCGCGGCCGACTTCATGAAGCGCCACAAGCACCCGGGCCTGTACCGCGTACATGCGGGGCCGACCGCCGAAAAGCTCGAAAACCTGCGCACCTTCCTGCGCGGCATGGGCCTTACGCTCGGCGGCGGCGACACGCCGCACGCGAGCGATTACGCCGCGCTGATGGCGCACATCCGCGACCGGCCCGACGCGCAGATGCTGCAGACCATGCTGCTGCGCTCGATGCAGCAGGCGGTGTACAGCCCGGACAATATCGGCCACTTCGGTCTTGCCTACGAGGCTTACGCGCACTTCACGAGCCCGATTCGCCGCTATCCCGACCTGCTCACGCACCGCGCGATCTACGCGATCCTGCAGGGCAAGAAGTACCAGCCGCAGGCGCCCGAGGGCGTCGAGCTCAATACCGCGCTCTCCCCGCGCGCCCGCGCGCTGCAGGCCGAGGACGAGGAAAAGCGCGGCAAGCGCGCCCGGGGCGCCAACACGGCGATCTGGGAGGAACTGGGCCTGCACTGCTCGGCGAACGAGCGCCGCGCCGACGAAGCCTCGCGCGATGTCGAGGCCTGGCTCAAGTGCTACTTCATGCGCGACAAGCTCGGCGAAGAGTATGGCGGGATGGTGAGCGGCGTGACGTCGTTCGGCATTTTCGTGCAGCTCGACGCGCTCTTCATCGAAGGCCTCGTGCACGTGACGGAACTGGGTTCGGATTACTTCCAGTACGACGAGATCAAGAACGAGCTGCGCGGCGAGCGCACGGGCATTCGCTATCGCCTGTCGGACCGCGTGCGCGTGCAGGTGAGCCGCGTGGATCTCGACGCGCGCAAGATCGACTTCCGCCTCGTGCGCGATACGCCCGTGAAGCCGGGCGGCAACCGGCCGATGCCGGTCGACAAGGGCGGCATGGAGGGGGGGCCACGCGTGCGTGCGCTGCCGGGCGGCGACATGGCGCGCCAGAAGAAGGCAGCGCCGGCGCCGAATGTCGCGGTGAAGGAGGCGCGCGCGGCACGCGGCGCCGCCAAGACCGCGAAGAAGCGCTCGGCCGTGAAGCCGACGCCCAAGAAGCAGGCGCCGCGCAAGAAGCGCTGAGCGCCGTGCATGCGCAGCGCCAACGCGCTGCGCAGCCGTTGCATATCCGGGCCGCGCCGCCGTGCGCGCGCCCGGTTTTTTCACTTGCATGACGCGCCGGGTTTGGCCATATGAAGGCGCGGCTTGCCTACGCCGGACCGCACGACGCGGCCGGCTGACTATCGTTGCCGGCGGCGCCGTGTCTGCGCTGCAAAACGTTCATCAGGGGTTGTCTCAGTCATGTCACGTCTCAAGGTTCTTTACGGGTTTCATGCGGTGACCGCACGCTTGCGGCACGACGCGTCCACGGTCGAGGATGTCTACTACGATCCGACGCGCCGCGACCGCCGCATGCAGGACTTCCTGCACACCGCGAAGGAAGCCGGCGCGCGCGTGATCGCAGCCGACGAAACGCGCCTCTGGGGTCTCGCGCATACGGAGCGTCACCAGGGCGTAGTGGCGCGCGTGCACGATCTGCCGCTCGCGCAGAACCTCGCGGAGCTGCTCGACGGCATCCAGGGCTCGCCGCTCTTGCTCGTGCTCGACGGCGTGACCGATCCGCACAATCTCGGCGCGTGCCTGCGCGTGGCCGACGCGGCCGGCGCGCACGCGGTGATCGCTCCGCGCGACCGTGCCGTGGGTTTGAACGCCACGGCCGCGAAGGTGGCGAGCGGCGCGGCGGATACCGTGCCCTACATCACCGTGACGAATCTCGCGCGTGCGCTGCGCGAGCTCAAGGACGCGGGCATCTGGGTAGTCGGCACCGCCGGCGACGCGAGCGCGAGCCTCTACGAGACGAAGCTCGACGGTCCGGTCGCGCTCGTGCTGGGCGCCGAAGGCGAGGGCATGCGCCGCCTCACGCGCGAAACCTGCGACGAAGTCATGCAGATTCCGATGGCAGGCACGGTCGAAAGCCTGAACGTCTCGGTGGCTTCGGGCGTGTGCCTGTTCGAAGCGGTGCGCCAACGCTCGGCGGCGCGCTGATCGCCCAGCCGCCCATCGATCAACAATCAATCGCCTGTCGCGCGATCCTGCGAGATGCGGGCAGCCCGTGCCCGCATCTCCGGTAAACTATGCGGATTCCGCGTTTTTCTCCTCCTCGGGCTGTACTCCCATGACTCAAGACGAACTCAAGCAACTGGTCGGTCAGGCCGCCGCCGACTATGTCAACGCGAACGTGCCGGAAGGCGCCGTGATCGGCGTCGGCACGGGCTCTACCGCGAACTGTTTCATCGACGCGCTCGTGGCGAGCAAGGGCCGCTACCGCGGCGCCGTGTCGAGCTCGGTGGCGACCACCGCGCGCCTGGAAGCGCACGGCTTCAGGATTTTCGACCTCAACGAGATCGAATCGCTGCCCGTGTACGTGGACGGCGCCGATGAAATCGACGGCGCCGGCGCCATGATCAAGGGCGGCGGCGGCGCGCTCACGCGCGAGAAGATCGTCGCGTCGGTGTCGGACGTGTTCGTCTGCATCGCCGATGCGAGCAAACGCGTCGACGTGCTCGGCCGGTTTCCGCTGCCCATCGAAGTCGTGCCGATGGCGCGCACGGCCATTGGCCGCCGCGTGACGGCGCTCGGCGGCGTGCCGGTGCTGCGCGTGCAAAAGGACGGCTCGCCCTTTATCACCGACAACGGCAACGAGGTCCTCGACGTCAAGGGCCTGCGCATCAGCGACCCTCGCACGCTCGAGGCGCATGTCAACGCATGGCCGGGCGTGGTGACTGTGGGTCTGTTCGCCGCGCGCGGCGCGGACTTCTGCCTGCTCGGCGGTGAAACCGGTGTGGAGCGCATCGAATACCGCAAGGCCTGAGCGGCCTCGCGCGAGCGGCGCGTGCAACAGGCTTGCGCCGATTTTGCCTGTGCGTTGCCGCTCTTAATTCCGGCAGGCCTGCGTGGCCTGCCGAACCGAAAGTCGCGATTAATCATTAAAAGAAAGCGATTTTCCGGATCTGGTTGTCCGTGCATCCATCTGAAACTTCAATTCGCCTTTCGATTATTTTTGAAAGAAAATTCCCGAATTCAAGGCCTTCGCAATTCACTACGTTGAGAACCGCACACAAAGCGCGCGAATGACGTAGCAATAGTCTGACTGTCTGGGATATAAATTCAACCGTCCGGCGATGTTATGCAAACGGTTCGCTAAAAGAGACGTTGAAGCGACCGGACGGGGAGGGCGGCGTGCCGAAATGCGCAGCGGCTCGAGCGTTTCTGTCAGGCAGTGCGTCGCGTGGTTGGCGTACGCCGCGCGGCATACGGGGAAATAATGACAACAGCAGGTGCTGGACGATTTGCATCGGACTACTATTCAGTAGGGTCCGCGAAACGTACGGGGTTCTACGAGGTATTCCTTTCTGTTATCCAGATTTTCAATCCTGTATGACCGCCTGATTTACGCGAATGCGTAAAGCCTGAGGGTGTTCTGTGCGCGAGTTCTATCTGGTGACTCCGTTAAACGGTCTCCCCGATATCGGGCTGGTCCGCGGGGATATTCGCGCGTTTTAAATGCAGTGATTTTATCGGCATTGCAATTGAAGTCGTGTTAAATGCGCCCGCGCTATCAGGGGGCGTGCGGGCGCATTCATCCAACGTTCCCCTGCTTTATCAGGAAGACCATAATCATGAAGAAGATTCAGGCCATTTCGCTCGCCGCCATGCTTTCTCTCGGTTCGGCTGCCGCATTTGCTGGCGGTCCCGGCGGTATGGGCGCGCCGTCTTCGTCCACCACGTCGGCGGTAGGCGCAGCGGGCGTCGGTTTTGGCTCAACGGCACTCACGTCGAACTCGACCTCGTCGGTCAACGGCAGCTTCACGTCGGCGCTGACGGTGCCGGGTCATATCGACGCTACCGTGTCGCAAGGCAACCAGTCGTTCTCGAACGCGAGCCTCACGTTTGGTTCGAGCTACACGACGCAAAACGGCAACTCGCAGACCTACGGCCAGACGGCTAACGGTTACGTTGGCCAGACCGGCACGACGACCACGAACCAGAATTCGTCGACGCTCGGCTTCACGAGCGCCACGCAGTCGGGTTCGCAGAACTTCAACTCGTCGGTGATCGACACGTCGTTCGCAGGTTCCGGCGGCAGCTACGGCGGCTCGGGTTTCATGTCGAACGCGACCGCGAACGGTACCGGCACGGCCAATGCAGACGGCGGCGTCGGCATCGTTGCAGCGGGCGGTTCGGGTTCGCTCACGGGCGGCATGCACTGGTAATCGGAACGGGTCAGCCGTTCACTAGCGCGTCGGATGGGGGGCGCAGCCCCCTTTCCGTTCACGGAGAGAAGAATGAGCAAGCTGAAACAAAAAATGGCCGTTGCCGGGGTGTTGCTGTACGCAGGTGCCGCGTGGGCGCAAACCACGCCGACGATGACATCGGGGACCACGTCCACGTCGAGCCAGACGAGCACCGTTGCCAATACCGTCGTATTGCCGGGCGGCGGGACGTCGGACGTCACGTACCACGGCGGTTACGATGTGCGCACGACGCCCACGGTCTACGCGCCGGCCTTGACGGCCTCGGTGACCGAGACCTGCTGGGGCAGCATTTCCGCCGCGGTGTCGGTGGTGGGCGTGGGCGCGACGGCCGCGGGCACCATCAAGGATATGGATTGCAACAAGCGCCTGAATGCGGCCGTGGCATGGCGCATGGACCGCAAGGACATTGCGTTCAACATCATGTGTCAGGAAGACGATTTCCGTGAGGCCGCCGCGCTGACCGATCATCCTTGCGGCGACAATCGCAAGGTCGCGAAGAGCGACGGCGCGCCCGTGCAATTGCGCAACGCCGATACGAGCCCGGATCCGAAGCTTCAGGAGCCGACCGATCCGTTCGTGCGCGAACGCGAGAATTTGCCCGCGTTGCCGCTTGCGCAGGCGCTCGTGCCTGCGACCCGTTGACATTGAGAGCCGCAGGGCTGAAGAGATAAAGGGTGCGCTCCTGTTCCCTTCAGCCAGTGCGGCGAGACAGGATCGATTCGATCACGCGCTCACGCGAGCGTTTCCGCCTGGTGCAGGCGCGGCAGCAGCCGGTCGAATTCGCGCCGCACGAGCCCGTAGCACTCGCAGGCACGAGCTTCGAGGCCCGCGCGATCGAGCACGCGGATATGGCCGCGGCTGTGATGGATCAGGCCTTCGTCGTGCAGCTTGCCGGCGGCTTCGGTGATACCTTCGCGGCGCACGCCGAGCATGTCGGCGATCAGCTGCTGCGTCACGCTGAGATCGTTGGACGCCACGCGGTCCACTTCGATCAGGAGCCAGCGGCACAACTGCTTGCTGAGCGAGTGGTGACGATTGCACGCAGCGGTTTGTGCGACCTGCGTGAGCAGCGCGTGCATGTAAAGCAGCATGAGGCGGCGCAGGAAGTCCGAGCGCGCGAATTGCTGCTTGAGGGCTTGCGCGCTCATGCGATAGGCGAAGCCCGCGCATTGCACCTGCACGCGATTCGGCATCGTTTCGCCGCCCGTGAGCACGGGCACGCCGGTCATGCCTTCGCGGCCGACCGCCGCGATTTCGACCGAGCTGCCGTCTTCCATCGTCGAGAGCAGCGAGACGATCGCGGTGGTCGGAAAGTAGACATGATGAATGCGCTGGCCGGAATCGCAAATCAACTGTTCCGTGCGCAGATGAACGAGTTCGAGGTGCGGGGCGAGAGCCTGCCATTCATGCGATGGGAGGGCGCCCAGCAGATGGTTGCCGTGAAGATCGGATTGAAGGGTTAACATGACTGGTCCTCGTGTGAAGCGGCGCGAGCCGCCTCCTGTTTTTTGATTCCGTTCGCCGAACTCGTTGTTGTCTGCCGCTTCCCGTGCGGCTTATGTGTTCGTCGTGCCGGCCCCATAGTCCCGCTTGTTTGTGCGCTTTCCTGCTTTCCCGCTCTGTCCTGCCTGGGCCCACTCGCTTGCGTTTGTGCGCGGTTTCGGTTGTCCGCGTCTGCGCTCGTGTGGCGATCCCTCTTTAGCAGGGTGTGTGCCAGTCAGTGCGAAAGCACGCATTCAAGCGGCTGAGCGAGAGTCGGTCATGCGGCAGCGCGGCGTAACGCCGCATTTTTGTTTCACTTTTGTACGGCGACCTTGCGGGCCGCCGCGCCGCACATCCCCTTTTTGAAAGTCGCAAGCCAATGATTCAATTGAATTATTTCTCATGGCGACCGGGGGATTCAGAAATGGCTCCTCGCTGAAACATGCATCGGAGGCGACTCGTGCCGTGGCCCAAAAAACAAGCGGTTTTGATTCAGTTCTGTTGCAACGCAGCCGAAGCCGGCGAAAAAACGTTCGGCGCTGAAACATCGCGCGCGAGTGGCTTTGCGGTGCCCCCGCCGGTGCGCATGCGGTCAGTGTGGGTATGCGTACAGATTGGCATGCCGAGGTTTGCTCCAATGAGGTCCGTAAAAAGCCTCAAGGCTTCGCGAGGCTTGAGAGGTCGGGGAAGCGCGTGACGCTTCGGGCGAGCCCGCCGGCAGGCAGGCTCGGCATTCGTCGACGTGACCCGGCGTATTTCAACGGGGAGTTCATTGCATGAATCAGCTCGTGACGCCTGACGGCTTGATCGCGGCAGCCAATGAAGCCGAGGTTGCGCTCATCGTTCAGCCCGTGGTGCTGGCCGGGGGCTCGGGCACGCGGCTTTGGCCGCTCTCGCGCGAGCATTGCCCGAAACAGCTGATCGATCTGCTCGACGGCGAGTCGCTGCTCGAAGCCACGGTGCGGCGGCTCGACGGGGTGTATGCCGGCGCGGGCGCGGCAATCCGCAAGGCCGCGCCTGTGGTCGTGAGCAGCGAGGAACTGCGGCTCATGACCGTCGACCGGCTCGGCCGCAGCGGCACGCCCGCTCGCGTCGTGCTCGAACCGGTTGCGCGCAACACGGCGCCCGCGCTCACTGTGGCGGCGCTGGCGGCGCGCGCTGGGTACGAGGCGGCGCTGGCCCGCGACGGCGCGGATGCGGCATACGACAGCGACCCCGTGCTCATCGCCATGCCGGCGGACCACCTGATTGCGGATCGCGCGGCGTTTGCCGCCGCGCTCGAGGAAGCGGTGGGGTACGCGGCGCGCGGCGCGATCGTCACGCTGGGCGTGCCGCCGCAGCGCGCGGAGACCGGCTACGGGTATATCGGCGCGGGTGCGGCGCTCGGCGCAAGCGGCGCACGGGTGATCGAGCGGTTCGTGGAAAAGCCGGGCGCCGAACTCGCGGCGAGTTACGTGGCCTGCGGCGATTACCTCTGGAATAGCGGCATCTTCGTGGTGCGCGCATCGGTCTGGCTCGCCGCGATTGCGCATTGCCGGCCGGCTATCGCGGCGCAATGCGCGGCCTCGTTCGAGGCGGCCGCCATCGACGCCGACGGCAGCGTGCACCTCGATGCCGCGGCGTTCGCTGCGTGCCCGTCCGACTCCATCGACTACGCGGTGATGGAGTCGCTCGGCGCCGACGCGCGGCTCACGGGCGTGGTCGTGCCGCTCGTGGCCGGCTGGTCCGACGTAGGCGCGTGGGATGCGGTGTGGCAGGTGTCGAACAAGGACGGGAGCGGCAATGTGGCCCGCGGGCGCGTGATGTTCGAAGACGTGACGGACACGTTCGCGCATTCGGACGGAAGGCTCGTGGCCTGCGTGGGCGTGCACGGCGTGGTGGTCGTCGAAACGGCCGACGCGGTCCTCGTCGCGGCGAGAGATCGCGTGCAGGACGTCAAGGCGATCGTGGGCAAGCTCAGGCAGGAGCGCAGCGCGGTCGCGCAGCATCACCGGCGCGTGGAGCGGCCATGGGGCTGCTACGACTCGCTCGATCAGGGCGAACGCTTCCAGGTCAAGCGCATCGTCGTGAAGCCGGGCGGGAGGCTGTCGCTGCAGATGCATCATCACCGCGCGGAGCACTGGACCGTGGTGCGCGGCACGGCGCGCGTCACGCGCGGCGAAGAGGTTTTCCTGCTTTCGGAAAACGAATCGACCTACATTCCGCTGGGCGTCAGACACCGGCTGGAGAACCCGGGCAAGACGCCGCTCGAGATCATCGAGGTGCAGTCGGGCGCTTATCTGGGCGAAGACGACATCGTTCGATTCGACGATGAGTACGGCCGGATACAACGTTGAACAGGCGCAACGTTGAACGGCACGACGTTGGAGCGCGCGCGAAAAAGCGTGCGTAGAAGAAACATGCACGCCGGCATCCCTGTATATGCACAGCCAGGGACTGCCGATCGATTTGAAACCAGTTGAAAGCGTGTCGATTGAAGTAAGTGGGCGATTCATACGATCGCCTTACAAAAACAGCGGCGCAAGGGCTGATGGAACACGCGTAAATACGAACACGATGCGTGCGCGCAAGCCTCATGTCAGGAGATATCCTGGCTGGCGAATTATGCGAAGCGCATGGCAACGTAACACCTAAGTTCGACGACGCACGAGGGCCCGCGCAGTATCCGGCAAACATGGGCGACAACGCCCACATCGGGGGGGGTAGGGTCATGGAACTGGGGAACAAGGAACGTTCGCTCGTCAGCAAGGTGATGGACGGGCTGATTTCAGGCATCGTCGAGGAGCGGTATGGCGCCGTGCTGCCGCCGCAGGACATCCTCTCGAAGGAGTTCGATGTGAGCCGCACGGTGATGCGCGAGGCGCTCTCCATGCTGCTCGCGCGTCACATGCTCGACGTGCGGCCGAAAATCGGCACGCGCATCCGGCCCATGCGCGACTGGCGCATGATCGACGAGGACGTCGTGAACTGGCGTTTCCGTTCGAAACCGGACAAGACGTTTTTGCGCGACGTGATCGAGTTTCGCGGCCTGATCGAACCGGCGGCGTGCGCGCTCGCGGCCACGCGCGCAAGCGCGGCGGACATTGCCGGCATCCGCGAGGCGTTTGAGGCCTTGCGCCAGACGAGTAGCGACGATCCGGGTTTCCAGAGCGCCGACGCGCTTCTGCACACGCGCATCCTCGCGGCGAGCGGAAATCAGTTTTATCAGCAGATGGCGGCGATCATTCGTGGCGCGCTCTCGCTCGTGAATCCGATTCTCAGCACGCGTGACGGCGGCTGGAGCAACGTCGTGGCGGCGCATGGGCGCATCGTCGATGCGATCGAACGGCGTGCGCCGAAAGAGGCCGAAGCGGCCGCGCTCGCCATGATCGAATACACCGCCGACGAACTCACTCGCGCGCTCGCGCCCGAGGCGCTGGAGCAGCGCTAAGGCCGTTGGCGGCACCGCTTCGCTCGCGTTGGACCGCGCGTTGCGCGCGGACCCGCGCGAGCGCATTGCAGCGCGCAGCGTGTGCCGGTATCGTGCGTGTCTTTGGGTGCGCCGCGCGTGACGTGCGTGATGTACGTGATGCGGCGGCCCTGGACCTCACAGCCGGAGCACGCAGCACATGAGCGAAACACAAACGATACGTTGGGGCATCGTCGGCGCGGGCCGTATTGCGCACCGCTTCGCGCAGGGCGTCGCGCACGTGCCGCATGCACGCGTCGAAGCGGTCTGGTCGCGGCGCGCGGCCACCGCGCAGGCGCTTGCCGCCACCTGCGGCGCACAGGCGTGCGAGAGCGTGGATGCGCTGTTCGCGAGCGGCATCGACGCCGTGTATATCGCCACGATGCAGGACAGTCACGCCCGGTACGCCGTTGCCGCGCTCGAAGCCGGCCTGCCCGTGTTGTGCGAAAAGCCCGCCACCGTCAACGGCGTACAGCTCGAACGCGTGCTCGACGCGGCGCGCCGCGCGCAACGCCTCTTTATGGAGGCGATGAAGCCGCCGTTTTATCCCCTCTATCAAAAGTTGCGTGCGCAACTTGACGCCGATCCCATCGGGCCGGTGGGGCTCGTGCGCGCGGGGTGTTCGGTGGCCAGCGTGCCGGCCGGCCACCCCTCGCTTTCGTTCGAACAGGCGGGCGGGGCGCTGCTCGACATCGGCGTGTACGAAATGTTCCTTGCCGTCGACTGGCTCGGCGCGCCGCGCGAGGTGCAGACCGTTGGCCGCCTCGGCTCGACGGGCGTGGATACCTTCGCGAGTCTCAATTGCCAGCATGAGCGCGGCATCGCGCAGCTATTCTGCGGGCTCGATCTGCACGGCTATGGCGACGCGCTGCTGGCGGGGCCGCTCGGCAACGTGACGATACACGCGAACTGGTGGAATCCGGCGCGCGCGACGGTGCGTTATGTGGATGGCCGCGTCGTCGAACTCGACGAGCCGTTCGAGGGCGGTGGCCTCAACTACGAGACTGCGCACTTCTGCGAACTGCTGCGCGCGGGTGCGCTGGAAAGCCCGGTGATGACGCACGACACCTCGCGCCGCATGCTCGCCATGGCAGACGCCGCTCGTGCGGCGCTCGGGCTGCGTTTTCCCTGCGAGTGACAAGCTCGATGGCGGCTTGAAAGCGGCACGGCCCGCATGTGCGGGCCGTGCATGAAAACGCGCGTGAGGTCAGGCTCGCAAGCTCAGTGGCGCGCAGGCAGTGCGAGGCGCCTTTCGTACCAGTGCTGCACCCATTCGAGCACCTGGCAAAGCACCCAGTACACGGCGGCCGCCGCGAGATAGAGCGGCAGCGGCTGATACGTCGAAGCGATGATTTCCTGCGCGCTGCGCAGCAGTTCCGTCACGGTGATGACCGAAACGAGTGACGTGTCCTTGATGAGGCTGATGAGGCTGTTCGAGAGGCTCGGCACCGCGATGCGCAGGGCCTGCGGTGCGATCACGTAGCGCAGGGTCTGGCTGCGCGAGAGGCCGAGGCTATAGGCCGCGAGCCACTGACCGCTATGAATGCCGAGAATCGCGCCGCGCATGCTCTCCGAGAGATATGCCGCCACGTTCGCGGAAAGCGCGATCACGCCTGCGGGCGTCGGGTCGAGCGAGATGCCGATGCTCGGCAATCCGTAATAAATGACGAAGATCTGCACGAGCAGCGGCGTGCCGCGCATCAAGCTCACATACACGCGTGCGATGAACACGAGCGCGCGGTTCGAGCTGATGCCCATGAGCGCGAGCACGGCACCGCCGATGAGCCCGAAGATCATCGAAAGCACGGCGAACTTGACCGTCAGCACCGCGCCCTGTGCGAGCACCGGCAGCGACTGGATGATGAGCGTATAGATGGGCATGGGCGTAGGTAGCGAATTGAAGTGGCGCGTTTTGCAATGGATGCAGATGTGCGAAGGGCGGCATCGTGCGATGCCGCCCTTCGCGTCAGCCGGACTGTGCGGCGCTCGCGATCATTGCCGGATCATTGCGAAATCGGCTTCGTCACGTCGATGCCGAACCATTTGTCCGAGATCTTCGTGAAGGTGCCGTCGGCTTCGAGTTGCGTCATCGCGTCGTCGATCGCCTTGGCGAACTTCGGATTGCCCTTCCTGAACGGGATGGCCGACGGGTTGCCCGCGCCGACTGTTGCGCCCGTGCGCAGCGGCAGCTGCGAGTTCTTGAGCAGGTAGGCGAGCATCAGACGGTCGTTGAGCGCCGCGTCGAGGCGGCCCGCTGCGAGGTCGCGCAGATATTCCGGGGCGCCCGGATAGGTCTTCACGTCGATGCCCGGCACCGACTTGGCCATATCCATGTAGTTGGTGCCGAGGCCGACGCCGAGCTTTTTGCCCTTCAGGTCTTCGAGCGTCTTGAACTGGCGCGTGTCGTCCTTGCGCTGGATGAGCTGTGCGGCCGAGTACGTGTACGCCGGCGAGAAGTCGAGCACGGCCTTGCGCGGGTCGGTCACGCCGACCTGGTTCACGATCACGTCGAACTTGCCTGCCTGCAGGCCCGCGATGATGCCGCTCCATTCAGTCGTGACGAATTCGGGCTTGAGGCCCATTTTCGCGGCGACGGCCTTGGCGATGTCGACGTCATAGCCGACCAGCTCGCCGTTGGGCGCCTTCGAGTCGAACGGGGGAAACGTGCCTTCGAGACCGATGCGCAGCGTGCCGCGCGCCTTGACCTGGTCGAGCAGGTCGTCGGCGTGGGCGCCGGCAGCGACGAACGATGCGCCAACGATTGCAAGTGCAAGGAGTTTTTTCAGCAAACCGGATTTCATGTTTTCCTCTTGTTCTGCTGCTGCGATTCTGGTGCTAGCGCACAGCGCCTCCGATGCGCCGCGACTAGCCTGCCACTATAGCTTTACGCGCGGCCCGAGGCCAGCGCCCGCGCACATTCGGCGACGAGCGCCGGGCCCCGGTAGATGAAGCCCGTGTAGACCTGCACGAGCGAGGCGCCGGCCGCGATCTTCGCGCGCGCATCGTCGCCCGAGAAAATGCCGCCTACGCCGATGATGGGCACGTCTGCGCCCAACTCGGCGCGCAGCTTGCGGATCACGTTGTTCGAGGCCTCGAACACCGGGCGTCCCGAGAGGCCGCCCGTTTCGTTCGCATTCGGCATGCCTTCCACCGCCGCGCGCGAGAGCGTGGTGTTGGTCGCGATCACGCCTTCGATCTTGTGGCGCAGGAGCGTGTCGGCGATTTCCTTGATCTGCTCGTCGTCGAGATCGGGGGCGATCTTGAGCGCGAGCGGCACGAGCTTGCCGTGCATGTCGGCCAGACGCTGCTGCTTGTTCTTGAGCGCGGCGAGGAGGGCGTCGAGTTCGCCGCCGCCTTGCAGCTGGCGCAGATTCTTCGTGTTCGGCGACGAGATATTGATCGTCACGTAGCTCGCGAACGGATAGACGCGCTCGAGGCAGAAGAGATAGTCGTCGGCGGCGCGCTCGATCGGCGTATCGGCGTTCTTGCCGATGTTCAGGCCGAGAATGCCGCGATAGCGCGCGGCCTGCACGTTCTTCACGAACTGCTCGACGCCGTGGTTGTTGAACCCCATGCGGTTGATGATGCCGCCCGCCTGCGGCAGCCGGAAAATGCGCGGACGCGGATTGCCCGGCTGCGGGCGCGGCGTCACGGTGCCCACCTCGATGAAGCCGAAGCCGAGTGCGGCGAAACCGTCGATCGCGGCTCCTTCCTTGTCGAGGCCCGCGGCGAGGCCGACCGGGTTGCGGAAGGTCAGGCCCATGACGGTGCGCGGCGAATCGGGCACGCGCGGGGCGAGCAGGCCCGCCATGCCGGTGCGGCCGGCGGCGCCGATCATGCGCAGCGAGAGGTGATGGGCGTCTTCGGCGTCCATGCGAAAGAGCTGGTCGCGGACGAACGGATAAAGGGTGCTGAACACGGGAAGAAGGCGCGGGCGCCGGAAAATGGGAACCCGCTATTTTAGCGGCAACGCAGGCTCAGGGCGACGCGCCGCGGGTTCAGGCTTCGGGCGTGAGCGCGGCCCATGCGCCGTCGAAGAGGCCTTCGAGCGGCTGGAAGTGCGCCTTGTAGGCCATTTTCGGGCTTTCGCGGATCCAGTACCCGAGATAGACGTAAGGCAGCTGAAGGCTGCGGGCCTGCTCGATCTGCCAGAGGATGTTGTAGGTGCCGTAACTCGTGTGGAGCGTGTCTGGCTCGAAGAACGTGTAGACCGAAGAGAGTCCGTCGCCGAGGATGTCGATCATGCTCACCATGCGCAACGTGCCGGGCTCGTCAGGCTGCGCGGGGTCCGGCTCGCGGAACTCGACCAGCCGTGAGTTGATCCGGCTTTGCAGCAGGAACTGCTCGTATTGGTCGCGGCTGTCGCGATCCATGCCGCCGCCGGCGTGGCGCGCCGACTGATAGCGCATGTAGAGCGCATAGTGCGCCTCGTCGTAGTGCAGCGGCGCGACCGTGGCGACGAGTGCGCCGTGCCGCTTCCACGCGCGGCGCTGCGTGCGGCTCGGCGTGAAGCGCTCGACCGGCACGCGCACCGGCACGCATGCGCGGCAACCGTCGCAGTAGGGACGATAGGTGAACACGCCCGAGCGCCGGAAGCCGGCCTTCACGAGATCGGTATAGACGTCGGAGTTGATGAGATGACTGGGCGTTGCCACCTGCGAGCGCGCGATGCGCCCCTCCAGGTAGCTGCAGGGGTAGGGCGCCGTTGCATAGAATTGCAGCGCGGAAAGCGGTGAAAGCGGCAGCTCGTTTGGATGCGTCACGTTGGCAGCTCTCGTAGCAGTTCGGATCGTCGCATGGCGCGCGCGCCGCGCACCCAGCCAGCCTCGCGCGCAAGCCTTGCCGGGCCACGCGGCGCGTCGCGCGTGGCGTGCCAGGCAAGGCCGGGCGGCGACGGGCTCGCCATTCAGTCTAACATTGACGCCGAACATGTATCCATCGAATTGCGCGGGCTGTCGCTAGCGCGCACGCGGGCGATTATGCATCGCTCATGCGCCACTCACTTGCTGCTCGCCGGCAACGCGGATCGGTCATTCACGCAGCGGGCAAGAATTCGTCGGGCGCGCCGGACCCGCCTAGCAGATCGGCGAGCACGGCTTTGTCGAATGTCCAGGGAATGGGCGCGGCGTTCACGTGCGCGCGCACGTGCGCGATGAACGCCTTGCGCGGGATTTCGCGCCCGCCGAGCGAGGCGAGATGCGCGGTGTTCTGCTGGCAGTCGATCAACTCGACGCCGTGGCGGCGCAGATGCGCGACAAGCGCCGCGAGCGCGATCTTCGAGGCGTCGGTCATGGAGGCGAACATCGACTCGCCGAAGAACATCGTGCCGAGCGCCACGCCATAAAGGCCGCCGACGCGCTCGCCGCCGAACCAGGCCTCGACGCTGTGCGCATCGCCCATGCGGTGCAGGGTGGAGTAGGCGTCGATCACGTCGCCGGTGATCCAGGTGCCGCGCTGGCCGCGCCGCGGCGCGCTCGCGCACGCGCGCATCACGGCGGCGAAATTGTGGTCGACGCGAATTTCCCACGCGTTTTCACGCAGCACGCGTTTGAGCGTTTTCCTGAACGAGGGCGAGACCTTGAATTCGTCTGGGCGCAGGATCATGCGCGGATCGGGGCTCCACCAGAGCACCGGCTGGCCGTCGGAGTACCACGGGAAAATGCCGCGCCGGTAGGCGTCGATGAGGCGCGCGGGGAGCAGGTCCGCGCTCGCGGCGAGCAGGCCCGGCGCGCCGCTCGACGCACCGAGCGCGCGCTCGACGGCGGGAAACGGTTCGTCGGGCGAAAGCCAGGGGACCATCGGTGCGGGCGCAGTCGGAAGGGGAGATCAGCCGTCGCGCAGCGAGCGCAGGACGTCGCCGGTGTGCAGCCCGAAGCTGCCCGACTGGCGATCGGCGAAGAAACAGCGCAGGGTCTGCCCGACCGTTGGGAACGCAATGTCGCCCCACGGAACTTCGTGCTCTTCGAAAAGCCGCACTTCGAGGCTTTCCTCACCGGCCGCGATATCGATGTCGAGCAGGCGCGCGAGATAGAACAGATGCACCTGGTGCACGCGAGGCACGTTCAGGAGCGAAAAGAGGTTCTGCACCTCGACGCGCGCGCCGGCCTCCTCGAGCGTCTCGCGCGCCGCGGCTTCGGCGGTCGTTTCACCCATCTCCATGAAGCCGGCGGGCAGCGTCCAGTAGCCGTAGCGCGGCTCGATCGCGCGGCGGCACAACAGCACCTTGTCTTCCCAGACCGGAACCGTGCCGACCACGTTGCGCGGATTCTGATAGTGGACGGTGCCGCAGTGCGAGCAGACGTAGCGTTCGCGATTGTCGCCGGGCGGAATGAGCAGGCTTACCGCCTGACCGCAAGTCGAGCAGAATTTCATGGGCACGATAGGGGGATGGGTGATGCGAGTTTATCACCGCTCAGTGGCTTCGCTGAGCGCCTTCGCTCAGGTGCGCAGTGTCATGATGAAGGCCGTGCCTTTGAAACCGTGCCCGCGCGGCCGTTAAAACTCGCGTGGCCGTTAAAACCGTAAACGGAAAAAGGGTTACAAGCCGATGACCTGTAACCCTTTCGAATTCTGCTGGTTGCGGGGGTAGGATTTGAACCTACGACCTTCGGGTTATGAGCCCGACGAGCTGCCAGACTGCTCCACCCCGCGTCCGTCGAAGAAAAAATTATACGACAGTTCGCGCCGCGTTGCAACAACAATGACGAGCGCCTTTCCATGCGTTTGCAAAGTGTTTGCAGGGCGCGCGCGTAATGGGGGTTTCTCGGGGGCTTCTCGAATCGGGCTTCTCGAATCGTCAGGATAGAATCGGGTCTCGTTCGGCGCCGTGCACGCTCTTTGCAACGTCCACGCTGCGCCTTTGCCTTCTACAGCGCACCGCGCTTCATTTGCCTCTTCCATGGACATTCCCCTCGATCTGCAATCGATAGCCGCTCAGGAGCACGCGCTGGTGTTTCCCCGTTTCGACGCCGATCGCGCCTGGCAGCTTGGCTCGCATCTGCATGAACTCGCGCGCGCTCGCGCGCTGCCCGTCGCCATCGATGTGCGCACCTTCGGCCAGCAGCTTTTCTTTTGCGCGCTGGACGGCGCCACGCCCGACAACGCCGACTGGGTGCGCCGCAAGTCGCGCGTGGTCGAGCATTTCCGGCGCAGTTCCTACGCGATCGGCTTGCGCATGCAGCAAACCGGCACGACGCTTGCCGACAAGCACGGCCTGCCGATCAGCGATTTCGCGCCGCATGGCGGTTCGTTTCCGCTCATGGTGGCGGGTGCGGGCGTGATCGGCTCGATCACGGTCTCGGGCCTGCCGCAGCGCGCCGATCACGAACTGGTGGTCGAAGCGCTCTGCGCACAACTCGATGTCGACTACGCGCAGCTCGCGCTCGCGAAGGTCTGACACGATGCGCATTCCTCCGTTCTCGGCCTGGACCTGGCTCGTCATCGCGATCGTCGCGGAAGTCATCGCCACTTCTGCACTGCGCGCGTCAGATGGCTTCACGCGGCTCGTGCCGTCGGCGATCGTCGTGGTGGGGTATGGCATTGCGTTCTACGGGCTCTCGCTCACGTTGCGCAGTTTGCCGGTGGGCATCGTCTATGCGGTGTGGTCGGGCGTGGGCATCGTGCTCATCACGCTCGTGGCGATGGCGCTCTATCGGCAGGTGCCCGATCTGCCGGCCGTGCTCGGCCTCGGCCTCATCGTGGCCGGCGTGGTCGTGCTGAATCTGTTCTCGAAGATGCAGGCGCACTGAAAGACGGCGGCCGAACCGGCCAGCTCTTACCGCCCCATCGGCCACGTTCGCGCCGGACATCGCGCCTCGCGCGTAACATGGCCGGTTAGCGCCGTGCGCCGCGTCGTCCTCCGGCGGCAGTGCTATTGGCCGATTTTTCCACGGGGCTGGACATGATCATTCGTTTTCCCGCCGACGCGCCGCTCTACCGCGACGCCAATCTGACCGTGGTCTTTCCCGCACTCGTCGACGGCACACGCGTACCGTGCGCGATTTCCGTCGAGGCGCTCGAGGACCATTTCGGCGCGCTGCCCGCGAACCGCGACGCGTGGATGCAGGCGTTCGACGCCGGCCGCCCACGCATCGAAGCCGTGGCACGCGCCCATCTCGAACTCAGCAACGGCACGCCGGTGCTGCTCAAGAGCGGTCACTTTCCGCCCGGACGCCTGGACTCGTAGGCGGGTACTCGCAGCAAGGCGCGCCCCGCTCGGGCGTCTCGGGACATTTCGGTTTGCCGCAACCGGCTAGCGTCGCCATGGGCATTGTCGAACGCAAGGACCGCGAACTGCACGCAAAACACGCCGCGCGTGCGTACGACCAGCGCGAGCGCATCCTCGACGCTGCGCGCCGCATCGTCACGCGCGAAGGCCTCGCCGCGCTCTCCATGCGCAAGATCGCGGAGGCGATCGGTTATTCGCCTGCGTCCCTCTATCTTTACTTCGCGGGCCGCGACGAGATTGCCGAGGCGCTCGGTCGCGAAGGTTACGCGCAACTGCTTGCGCAGCTAGAACCGCTGGCACTGATCGTCGACGCGCGCGAGCGGCTTCATGCGCTCGCGCACGCATACGTGGCGTACGGCTGCGATTATCCGCAGATCTACGAACTCATCTTCATGGCGGGCAAGGCGCACCCGGAGCACGTGGGACCGGCCGCACGCCGTCAGCGCGATGCGCTGGCCGATGTGGCTGGCACATCGGAAGCAGACGCCGCGCCGGCCTGCGGCGCGCAGTTCTTCGCCGCCACGCTGTCCGTGCTGACGCCGGCGAGCGGGGCGCCTGTCGACAGCTCTCTGCTTGCGCTGTCGCTTTGGGCCACGCTGCACGGCGTGGTGATACTCACGCGCGCGCGTGCCGGCTTTCAGCACACGGCGCCCGGTCCGTTGATCGACGCCACGCTCGATGCCTGGTTCGGCGCACGCGGCGCCGTTGCCGACCGTGCGAGCGCCCGGAGTGGCGTCGTGATAGCCTCAGAAAGTCCGTGATGGCGCCTCGCCCGATTCAGGCGCCGCTTATCGTTCCGTCTTGCCAATCGCCATGTCACACGAAGCCAACGCAAGCCCGACCGCAGCCGACGCCGACTCGCATGTGATGACGCGCGTCGCGAACCGCATCGGCTATATCGAACTCGAGCGCCCGCAGGCGCTCAATGCGCTCACCACCGCCATGGTCCGCACGATGCACGCGGCGCTCGATCGCTGGCGCGACGACCCGGGCGTGCTCGCCGTGATCGTGCGTACGCGCCACGCGCGCGCGTTCTGCGCCGGCGGCGACATTCGCTTTCTGTACGAGTCGTACCGCGCGGGCGAGCAGGCGGCGCTCGATACGTTCTTCGCCGACGAATATCGCCTCAACCACGCCATCTTCACGTATCCGAAGCCGTACATCGCGATGCTCAACGGCGTGGTCATGGGCGGCGGCATGGGCATCTCGCAGGGCGCACATCGCACGGGAGGCCTGCGGCTCGTGGGTCCGACCACGCGTATGGCGATGCCGGAGACACGCATCGGCCTCTTTCCCGATGTCGGCATGGGCTGGTTCCTTGCGCGCACGCCTGGTGCGATCGGCCGCTATCTTGCGGTGACGGGCGAGACGCTCGATCAGGCCGACGCAGTCTATGCGGGCCTCGCCGATGCGTCGCTCGACGAGTCCGCGTGGCCGGCGCTCCTCGATGCGCTGGAGAGCGAGCCGTTTGCGAGCGGCGCGGAAGTGGTTGCGCGCATCCGCCGGGCGGCTGTGCCCGCGCCCGAGTTGCAGCGCCTCGCCGAAGGTTCGTTGCTGGCTACGGTGCGCGGCTGGATCGACCGGCATTTCTCGCTCGCCGACGTGCCGGCCATGCTGGCTTCGCTCGAAGCCGCTCGCCCGGCGGGCTCAGGCGAGCAGGCGCAATGGGCCACCCAGATGGTGGACGTTCTGCGCGAGCGTTCGCCGCTTTCCATGGCGGTGTCGCTCGAGGTGGTGTCGCGCGCGGAAGGCACGATGGCCGACTGCCTGCGCCGCGACCTCGACCTTACGCGCTCGAGCTTCGCGATTGGCGACGTGATGGAGGGCATACGCGCGCGCATCATCGACAAGGACAATCATCCGCACTGGCGCTTCGCGAATATCGAAGACGTGCGCCGCGAAGACGTCGAGCGGATGTTCGAGAGTCCCTGGAGCTTGATGGAGCACCCGCTGCGCGAACTCACCGGGTGAGCTGGCTGGCGCGAGCAAGGCGCGCGGGACGGGCGGAAGAACCGTGAGGGAAAAGCGCGGCGGGAAAACGCGGGCCGCGCGTTGAGCACGGCCCGCAGGCGGGGTCAGTCTTCGGCGGTTTCGCTCATGAACGCGCGCATGAAAACCAGTGCGCCCCAGCCCCACATCGCATTCGAAGCGAAGCCCGTGGCAAGCCGTGGCAGCATGTTGCCGGTCGGCCAGATGCCGCGCAGCGGATCGACGACGAACACCATCGCCGCGGTGAGCGCGATGCCGCCGAACACGAAGGCCTGAACCCACGGCGCGGGACGCGATGGCGACACGCGCAGCAGCCACGCCATCAGCACGGCGCAGATGGCGCTCCAGATCGCATTCACGAGGAACTCGGGCAGCCCGAACGGCTGGAACGGCGCCGTCGAAAATCCGGCCGCGTCGATGACCTGCGCGGCATGCAGGAGCGCGAGCGTCGCCTCGCGAAAGAAGAGCGACGCCAGAAAGCCGGATACGAACGGCAGAATCAGTTTTTGCATGGAATCTTGCGAGAGCGTCTTGGCCTCGCTGCGCAATGCGCCTCATGGAGCGGTGCGCGCGGCGTGCCGGTGTTTTTGTGGGTGCGTGCGCCATTATATCGGCGCGCGGTGCGCGCGAGGCGCGCCGGATGCTCAAGCGTCGGGCAAAGCACGAAAGTGGAAAACCTAAGCTCAAAAAAATCGTTCTAAAGGGTGCGGGCGATCCCTAGACTGATTCCCCATGAAGACGGCGCCGCCGTCGCCGGGCGCTCTCGCGAGTCGCACGGGGAACGCGCCGGCGCATTCCGTCTGCTGTCGAATCCTTTCAATCGAGCCACGCGCGGCGCGTTCGTTTGCGCGGCGTACCCGCGCGCGCTGGCCCACAGTCACCGGTCAGTCACCGGATTCGCATTTCGAAATTCCAGGCAGGAGCAACGCATGAATGTATTCTGGTTCATCCCGACCCACGGCGACAGCCGCTATCTGGGCACGACCGAAGGGGCGCGGGCGGCCGATCTCGCGTATTTCCAGCAGATCGCCGCCGCGGCCGATACGCTCGGCTACGAAGGCGTCCTGCTGCCCACGGGCCGCTCGTGCGAGGACGCATGGGTCGTGGCGTCGAGCCTCATCGCCGCGACGCGGCGCCTGAAGTTTCTCGTGGCGGTCCGTCCGGGCCTCTCGTCGCCGGCGCTTTGCGCGCGCATGGCCGCTACGTTCGACCGGCTCTCCAATGGCCGTCTGCTCATCAACGTCGTGACGGGCGGCGATACGGCCGAGCTGGAAGGCGATGGCCTCTTCGTCGATCACGACACGCGCTACGCAATCACCGACGAATTCCTGCATATCTGGCGCAAGCTGCTCGCGGCATCGCACGCGAACGAGGCGATCGACTTCGAGGGGCGCCATCTGCGCTCGGTGGGCGGCAAGGTCCTGTATCCGCCCGTGCAGCATCCGCATCCGCCGTTGTGGTTCGGCGGCTCGTCGCCGGCCGCGCACGCCATGGCGGGTGCGCACATCGACACCTATCTGACGTGGGGTGAGCCGCCCGAGGCTGTCGCGCGCAAGATCGCCGACATTCGCGCGCGTGCCGCCGAACACGGACGCACGATGCGCTTCGGCATTCGACTGCACGTGATCGTGCGCGAGACCGAGGATGAAGCGTGGGCCGCCGCCGACAAGCTCATCAGCCACCTCGACGACGCAACGGTTGCGCGCGCCCAGGCCGCGTTCGCGAAGATGGATTCGGAAGGCCAGCGCCGCATGGCCGCGCTGCACGGCGGCAAGCGCGGCACGCGCGAGGATCTCGAGGTGTATCCGCACCTGTGGGCGGGCGTGGGGCTCGTGCGCGGCGGCGCGGGCACGGCGCTCGTCGGCAATCCTGAAGAGGTGGCCGCGCTCATGAAGGAATATGCGCAGCTCGGCATCGAGACGTTCATTTTGTCCGGATATCCCCATCTCGAGGAATCCTACCGGTTTGCAGAACTGGTGTTTCCGCTGCTGCCGGGGCGCGCGGCGAAGGGCGCGAGCGGCCCGCTTTCGGGGCCGTTCGGCGAAGTGGTCGGCAATCACTATCTGCCGAAAGTGAGCCAGAGCTGAGGCGCGGGAGACAGGCAGCAATCGTGGAGGACGCAACGATGACGCAATCGGCAGTCACGGCCGCACCCGCGCGCAATCGCGCGAGGCGAGGCGGCACGCTTCGCGCCGCGCGGGCATTCGTACGGGCGAGCCGGCGGCGGCTCGCCCCCTGGCTCGTGCCGCTGGCGGTGCTGGCGATCTGGGAGCTCGCCGCAAGGAGCGGCGCGCTCTCGACGCGCGTGCTGCCCGAGCCGCTCGCCGTGGTACGGGCGGCCTGGTCGTTGATCGAGTCGGGCGAAATGGGGGCGGACGTGCGCGTGAGCACGTGGCGGGCGCTTTCGGGGTTCGCGATCGGCGGCGGTGTCGGTCTCGTGCTCGGGCTGGCTACAGGGCTTTTCAAGCCCGTTGAGACCGCGCTTGATTCGACCGTGCAGATGGTCCGCAATATTCCCGCGCTCGCCATGATTCCACTCGTGATTCTCTGGTTCGGCATTGGCGAGGAGGCGAAGGTCTTTCTGGTGGCGCTGGGCGTGTTTTTTCCCGTGTACGTGAATACATTTCACGGCATCCGCTCGGTGGACGCCCATCTCGTCGAAATGGCGCGCAGCTATGGGCTCAAGGGTTTCGCGCTCTATCGCGAGGTGATATTGCCGGGTGCGTTGCCGTCGATTCTCGTCGGCGTGCGCTTTGCGCTCGGCCTGATGTGGGTGACGCTGATCGTCGCCGAAACGATCTCCGCGCAGTCGGGCATTGGCTACATGACGATGAACGCGCGCGAATTCCTGCAAACCGATGTGGTGGTGGTCGGCATCCTGCTTTATGCGGCGCTCGGCAAGCTCGCCGACTGGCTTGCGAAGTTGCTCGAGCGTGTGGCGCTGCGCTGGCATCCCGCCTATCAACAGGAGAACGAAGCATGAGTGCGAGTCAGTTGGCGCCGAACTATGGCGTGGGTTGGGATGCCGGGCGCGTGCATGCGCGTGAATGGGGCGACGCGACGCAAGCGGCGCGCGAGGGCGCGGCACCGCGTAGACAGACGTCCGAAGTGGACGCCGCCGTTGCCCTGCGCGGCGTGGGCAAATGCTACGGCGGGCGCGCCGTGCTCGCCGGCTTCGACCTTGCGATCGAGCGCGGCAGTTTTGTATCGATCGTCGGGCGCAGCGGTTGCGGCAAGTCCACGTTGCTGCGCCTGATCGCCGGCCTCGAAACGCCGGACGAGGGCGCGGTGGAGCGCCGCGGCGCAGGAGGATCGGCGCTCGATACGCGCATCATGTTTCAGGACGCGCGCCTCTTGCCGTGGAAGACCGTCTTGCAGAACGTGATGCTAGGACTTGGGCGCGCCGCGCGCGACGACGCCCGCGCGGTGCTCGACGAAGTGGGCCTGCTCGCGCGCGCCGACGAGTGGCCTGCGCGTCTCTCGGGCGGCCAGCGCCAGCGTGTAGCGCTTGCCCGCGCGCTCGTGCATCGTCCGAGCCTGTTGCTGCTCGACGAGCCGCTCGGCGCGCTCGACGCGCTGACACGCCTCGAGATGCATGCGCTGATCGAACGCCTGTGGCGCGAGCATCGTTTCACCGCGCTGCTGGTCACACACGACGTGCACGAAGCCGTCGCATTGGGCGACCGCATTTTGCTCGTCGAGGCCGGGCGCATCGCGCTCGATCAGCGCGTGCCGCTCGAGCGCCCGCGTGCACGCGTCGACGCGCGTTTTGCCGCGCTCGAAGAGCGCGTGCTGCAGCGCGTGCTCGGCCACGGCCCACAGCAAGCCGCCGGGCGGCCAGCGGGCGCAATGGCCTGAATCATTCACAGGAATTCTCTTGTTTCTATTCGATCACACGGAGCCGAACCTATGAGCATTACCGCCGTCAACGTGCGCAACCAGTTTCGCGGCAAGATCAAGGAAATCATTCGCGGGCCCGTCGTTTCGGAAGTCGATGTCGACACGGCATTCGGCATCGTCACGTCGGTCATCACCACGCGCTCGATCGACGAACTCGGGTTGAAGGTGGGCTCGGAAGTGGTCGCGCTGGTGAAATCGACGGAGGTGTCGATCGCGCGCCTGTGACGCGCTCCCGCGCGTCGACGCCGCCCGCGAGTCGCGGCGGCCGCAAGTGCTAGCATGAACCTTCAGCGAAAGGCGGAGGGGCGAACATGGAGCCGAAGGGTATCGACATGGGCGACTACCAGGAGCGCTACAAGGACTACGACATCGAAGTCGCGGTCGAGCAGGTGCTCACGGGCGTGAAGGCGCACTATCGCGTGCTGAAGGGCGATACGGTCGTGGAGGACTGGCAACTCGTGCCTGTCGCGCGCCTTTGGTCCACCGAGCACGCGGCGGCGCAGGCGGGTTTCGAAGCGGCGCGCGCGTGGATCGATGCGCGCGGCGCGCAGGCGCGCTAGCGGTTGCCCTGCGAGCCTGCGCCAGGCGACAGGCTCGCGCGGTGCGCTGCATCGGCGAACATGTCGCGTAGCTGCTGGCGCTCGGCGCCGGTCAGATGTGCGGCGGCGGCCGGCATGGTGAGCACCAGGTGCAGCGTGAGGTTGCCGCGCACGCCGTGGCGGTCCGCGAGCCCGACACCCGGCAGACGGATTGGTGCGCGTGCATTCGCGTTCGCCGGAATGTCCACTTCGAAGGTGCGGCCGAGGATCTTTGCCTGAACGCTGCCGCCCAGCATGGCCGTCACGCACTCGATGGGAAGCTCACAAGCGAGATCGAGCCCGTTGCGCGTGAAGCCCGGGCCGCAAACGATGGAGACGGAGAAAGTCGCGTCTCCCGATGGGCCGCCGCCCACGCCGGGATGGCCGCCGCCGGCCACCACGAGACGCTGACCGTCCCATGCCCCGCGCGGAATCTCCACGACTTCCGACTTGCGCCACGTTTTTACGCCGGTTCCGTGACATTGTTCACAGAGCACGCCGCGATCTTCCTGTTCGCACGCGGGACACGGGCCTTTGACAGGGTAGCGGGCCTGAACGCCGCCGCCATTGAGCGCGACCTCGAGCGGCACGAATAGCTCGACGAGGCAGTTGGCGCCGCGCATGGGCGGCGCCGCGCGGCGCTGGCGCGGTGGCGCTTCGCCGTTGCGGGTCTTGCTGGCCGGACCCGCGGCGCCGGATGTCCTGGCCGCTGGCGCGACGCGCCGGCCGCTCAGAATCTCGAAGGCTTCCTGAATGAGTTTGAACACCGGCTCGACTGCCGCCTCGCGCCCCTTGTTGCGGTCGGGGTGGTACTCCGCGCGCAGTTGACGGTAGGCGCGCTTGATCTCCGCCGGCGACGCAGTCTCCGGCAGTCGCAGCCGCCTGTAGTATTCCTCGAAGCTCAAAGGCGTTCCCGGGTGTCTCGCGTGCGCAGACGCAAAAAAGCCCGCAACCAGTGCGGGCTCATTTGTTCACTGCTGAATTCTTTGGGGTGGCTGATGGGACTCGAACCCACGACAACAGGAATCACAATCCTGGACTCTACCAACTGAGCTACAGCCACCGCTGTTTTCCTCAACTAACGCTGCTTCGAAAGCGGCGTCAATCAAGAAGCAAGATTATATACATATCAAAGCTTGCTTGCCTAGTCCTTTACTCAAGAATTTCGTCCGGAACGCGCAGATATTCGCGTGCCTCGTCGAAGATCGCGAGATCTGCCTTCGCGAGCTTGCGGTTGTCCGAAAGGATGCGGCGCCATCCGCGCGCGCCGGCCACGCCGCGATAGAGGCCCAGCGCATGGCGCACGATCGCCCCCAGGTAAGTGCCGCGCGCGATTTCGCTCGCGCAGTACTCGATGAGCCTTGCTTCAATTTCCTCGCGCGTGAGCGCGGCGCCGGTTGCGCCATAGAAACGTGCATCGACGTCGGCGAGCACGTAGGGGTTGTGGTAAGCCTCGCGGCCGAGCATCACGCCATCGACATGCTGCAGGTGCTGCTCGACTTCGTCGAGCGTCTTGATGCCGCCATTGATGATGATTTCGAGCTGCGGGAAGTCGCGCTTGAGCCGGTACGCATAGTCGTACTTGAGCGGCGGGATCTCGCGGTTTTCCTTCGGGCTCAAGCCCTTCAGGATCGCGTTGCGCGCGTGCACGATGAACACCTCGCTGCCCGCTTCGGCGATCGTACCGACAAAGTCGCGCACGAACGCATAGTCCTCGACCGTATCCACGCCAATGCGGTGCTTGACCGTTACGGGCACGGAGACGACGTCGCGCATTGCCTTCACGCAGTCCGCCACCAGTTGCGGTTCGTTCATCAGGCACGCGCCGAACGCGCCGCGCTGCACGCGCTCGGACGGGCAGCCGCAGTTCAGGTTGATCTCGTCGTAGCCCCACTGTTCGCCGAGCTTCGCGGCGCGCGCGAGGTCGTCGGGTTCGCTGCCGCCCAACTGGAGTGCAACCGGCGCCTCGGCCGGCGTGAACGCAAGATGACGCGGCACGTCGCCGTGGAGGAGGGCGCCCGTCGTCACCATCTCCGTGTACAGCCACGCGTGCCGGGAAATGAAGCGATGCAGCGAACGGCAGTGACGATCGGTCCAGTCCATCATCGGCGCGACAGAAACGCGGCGGGGGCTGGCTTGACGGTTGGCGGACATGGCGATGGGAAACCGGGGATAACGGCTGGCGTGGATCAACCTTGCATTTTAACGCATACGGGCCTCGCTCTTCGTACCCTTTGCGCACCGCGCAAATATGCAGGTTACCGTCGCAGGAAGCGCGCCAAAGAGCCATTTTTGGCCGAAAAACCCTACCCGCATTATGTAATCCATGGGCATTTTGCTGCGTCGCGCAAATTTTTTTGAGCGCACTTTTAGGGTCTGTTCGTCGCTCAGCCCTGTCAGAATTGCCTGAGCGGATTGTTGTTGAACGAAGAATAGTAATTTCGGATTATCGCGATTATTTTCCGATAGTAGGTGTATACACTGAGTTTCGTTGACGCAGCTCATGGGCACTGACCTCCCAGGCGCGGCGCCTTCCCGATCCGCAACTGAACCTGATATTGGAGTCCACCATGAAGACCAAACTCATCGCAGCGCTGCTGGTTGCCGCTACCGCATCTGTTGCCGCTCCGGCGTTCGCCAGCGGCTACGGCCCGGCCCCGTTCTATCGCCCGGACGTCGGCGCGCCGGCTTCGCAGCGTGGCCAGAGCGTCCAGACCGTGGCCGCCGAACGCGTCGAGGAACAAGGCGCGCAAACGGCGTACGGCGGTGTCGCCGGCTCGGCTTCGCAGTCGGGCACCCACGCGAAGGCCACGGGCCCGCAATCGGTCTTCTTCGGCCAGTAAGTCGCGCCGAAGTTTCCGATTCATTGCCCAGCCGCCCGCGAGACGGGCGGCCTGAAAGCCGGATGTCATTGCGACGTCCGGCTTTTTGCTTTTCCGCGTCCGTTCTGGTTTCGTCCTGGGGCGAGGCTCAGGAAGCGGCGCGCAGGCGATTGTCGATGGCCTCGCGAATGCGGTCGAAGGCCGCGTCGAAAGCATTGTCCTGGGTCGGAAAGCGGCCCGCGGCGATGCCGTCGACCGGCACGTTGCCGTTTTCGGCATCCGTGAGGCTCTGGATGATCTGCGTCGAGACGAAAAAGCCGGCTTCGTGGCTGCCGTCCACGCCGGCTGTCATGTCGAAACCCATATATTCGTAGCTGCGTCGGTTTTCCATGTCGCTGCCTCCTCATAGGCGCATGCGCGGATTCTGGCACGTCCGCCGCCGAGCGGCGCCGTGACCGGCCGCGGCCCATGCGCGGCCGCTTGCGCTGGAAATACGGCCGTATTCTGCAACTCCTGAAAAAATTCCCGCGCCGTGGTAGTTTCGGCGCTCCCCCTAACCGAACTGATGGACAACGTTTCCATGGAATACCGCACACTCGGCGATACCGACGTCAAGGTGAGCCTGATCGGGCTCGGCACGATGACGTGGGGCGAGCAGAACACGGAGCGCGAGGCGCACGAGCAGATCGACTACGCGCTCGACCAGGGCGTCACGCTCGTCGATGCCGCTGAAATGTACCCCGTGCCGCCGCGCCCGCAGACGCAGGGACAGACCGAGCGCTTCATCGGGACGTGGCTCGCGCAGCATCGCGCGGCGCGCGAGCGCATCGTACTCGCCACCAAAATCGCGGGCCCGGCGCGTCAGCCGCACAACCCGCAGCACATTCGCGGGCCGCAGAACCAGTTCGACCGCAAGAATCTGACCGAAGCGCTCGACGGCAGCCTGAAGCGCCTGCAGACCGATTACGTCGACCTGTATCAGCTGCACTGGCCCGATCGCAGCACGATGACGTTCGGCCGCAGCATGTATCCGTATCTCGAAGATGCGTACACGGTGCCGATCGAGGAAACGCTGAGCGTGCTCGCCGATTTCGTGAAGGCCGGGAAGATTCGCCATATCGGCGTGTCGAACGAAACGCCGTGGGGTGTCGCGCAGTTCCTGCGCGCGGCCGAAAAGCTCGGGCTGCCGCGCATCGTCAGCATCCAGAATCCGTACAGCCTGCTCAACCGCACGTTCGAAAGCGGCCTGTCCGAATTCGCGCACCGCGAAGGCGTGGGCCTGCTTGCGTATTCGCCGCTCGCGTTCGGCTGGCTGTCGGGCAAGTACGAGGGCGGGGCGCGTCCGGAAGGCGCGCGCATTACCCGGTTCGAGCGCTTCAAGCGCTACAGCAAGCCGGAATCGGTGGCCGCGACGACGCGTTATGTGGAACTCGCCCGGGCCCATGGCTACACGCCCGCGCAGTTCGCGCTCGCGTTCGTCAACAGCCGGCCGTTCCTCACCAGCAATCTGATCGGCGCGACCTCGCTCGATCAGTTGAAGGAAAATATCGCCAGCGCCGACGTCAAGCTCACCCCCGAACTCCTCGCGCAGATCGACGCGCTGCACGAGCAGCAGCCTAACCCGGCCCCTTAAAGGGAACGCGAGGGAACTGCGCTGCCCCCTGCCGGGCCGCGCGAGTCGCCAACGCAGCAAAGTCGTTGGCGATTCGCAAGCCATACACTACGATCCAGCATGCGCCGCCCGGGCGCCATCGCGCCTCGCGTGACGGCGCCCCGCCGGTCGTCCCTACGCTCAATCCCGGAGAATATTCACAATGACGAGCGCACGTCCAGCGCAATCGCCCCCGTCCTACGGCTGGCCCATTTTCATTTTGCTGGCGGTGGCCGGCCTCTTCTACGTGAAGTGGTTCCCGTACTATCATCGCGCATTCACCGCCGAGCAAACGCATTCGATCGGCAAATCGATCCTGATGGGCGGCTCGGCCACGGCTCCCGATCCCTCGTTTTCCGCCGCGCTCGATTACGCCTACGCCTACGGCAAGGCGATCTGGCAGGCCATGGTGCTCGGCCTGCTGCTCGGCTCCGGCGTGCAGGCGCTGCTGCCCGTGCAATGGGTCGCGCGCGTGCTCGGCCGGCGCGGCTTCGGCAGCGTGGCCGCGGGCGGCCTGCTCGCGGTGCCAGGCATGATGTGCACCTGCTGCGCCGCGCCCGTGGTCGTGGGCCTGCGAGCGCGCAATGCATCGGCGGGCGGCGCGATTGCGTTCTGGCTCGGCAACTCGGTGCTCAATCCCGCCACGCTCGTGTTCATGGGCTTCGTGCTCGGCTGGCAGTGGAGCGCGCTGCGTTTCACGCTGGGCCTGCTGATGGTGTTCGGCCTCGGCTGGGTCTGCAACCGGCTCGTGACACCCGAGGAATCGCGTGCCGCCGACGACCGCCTCGCGCAACTCGCCCAGCAGCAGGCCGAAGGCGGCAACGTCTTCGTGCGCTGGGCGCGTATCTTCGTGCGCATGGCCGTGCGGCTGGTGCCGGAATACATCGTGCTGGTGCTGTTGCTCGGCGCCGCGCGCGCGTGGCTCTTTCCGCACATCGGCCCGGAGCTCACGAACAGCCTTGGCTGGATCATCACGTTCTCCGTGGTCGGCATGCTGTTCGTGATCCCCACGGCCGGCGAAGTCCCCATCATCCAGGCGATGCTCGCGCTCGGCATGGGCGTGGGTCCCGCGGGCGCGCTGCTGATGACGCTGCCGCCCGTGAGCGTGCCGTCGTTCGCGATGCTGGCGGGCTCGTTCCGGCCGCGCATGCTCGCCGTCGTGGGCACGACCGTGGTGTTCTTCGGCATCGCCGCCGGGCTCGCGGCGGTGGCCCTGGGCTTCTAGGGACGCCGGCACAGGCAGGCGCCATGCGTTCAGCGTTGGCATTCTTGTAAAACGCGGACGGTTCGCCGTCCGCCACGGAGCGGGCCGCGGCCCGAAACCAGCATGGCAAAGCAAAAAACCAATCCGAAACTCGAGCAGGCGCTCACGCGCGGCGATCTCGCCATCCGCCAGGCCAATTCGGCCCGCGCCACGGCGGTGCTGCGCGCGCTCGGCAAGATGATCGTCGAGGCCTCGGCCACCATCGGCGTCGAGGCGGATACCTCGATTCCCGACGGCGACCGCATCTACGACCCGGCCGATGGTCTCTGGCCGCAGTCGCTGCTGGTATCGCTCGATGGCCCGGTGGAGGAGTCGGATCCCGAAGAGATCCGCACGGTGCGCTTGCTCGCCCAGACCCAATCGACGATGTTCCGCGTGGAATGGCATCGCGCCGACGGCAAGGTCGGCCGCCAGGAAGGCGGCCCGTTCGCGACGGTCGCGTTTATTTCGGACGTCGATATTCCCTGGGGAGACGACGAGGACTGAACGCCGCGCGGCGCGGCTTCAGCGCATCATGCGCCGGCGAAACAGCACGGATGCGATCGCGAACGGCACCACCACGTAGATCGCGAGCACGAGCAGGTGAAGGCCGGCGTCTTCGACAGGCCGGTCGAGCATGGCGGGGCGGATCAACGCAACGGCATGCGCGAGCGGCAGCATCAGCGTGATGTGCTGCGCGGCGGCGGGCAGTTGCGCGATCGGAAAGAACACGCCGGAGAGCAGCAGCATGGGCGTGAGCACGAGCGTCTGATAAAACATGAAGAAGTCGTAGGACGGCGCGAGTGCGGTGACGATCATCGCGCAGCTCGCGAACGCGAGACCCGCGAGCGCGATCACGGGCAGCGCGAGCAGCATGGAAGGAAAGCTCGCGTAGCCGAGCAGGCCCGCCACCACCATGATCGCCGCGCCCGAGAGCATCGACTTGCTCGCGGCCCACATTACTTCGCCGAGCACGACGTCGCCGAGCGTGAGCGGCGTGTGCATGATCGCTTCCCACGTACGCTGCACGTGCATGCGCGAGAAGCCCGAGTACATCGACTCGAAACTCGCCGACATCATCACCGAAGACGACACTGTGCCCGCCGCGAGAAACGCGATGTACGAGACGCCGTCGACGTGTCCGACCATCAGCCCGAGCCCGAAGCCCAAACCGAACAGATAGATCATCGGATCGGCGAGATTGCCGAACATCGACGCGAGGGCGAGCTTGCGCCAGACCAGATAATTGCGCCGCCACACGGCCACCCAGTGCGTGGCGTTCGAGGGCAGCGCGGCGCGCGGCTCGCGCGCGCTCGCATGCACGGGGCGTGAGGGCGCCGGGTTGTTGGTGCGTGTCTGCATGGTGTCCTTGGCGATTCGTACGCCGCCGTTAATCTTGCATCTCGCGGCCCGTGAGCCGCAGGAACACGTCTTCGAGATTCGCGGGCCGGTGCAGATAGCGCAAATCGGAACGATGGCGCAGCTTCGCATGCACGGGCGCGGGATCGTCGACATAGCAGAACAGCGTTTCGCCGCTGATCTCCGTGCGCTTGGCATCGGCCGCGAGTTCGTCGCGCAACGCGACCGGGTCCGGCCCGTATACCTCGATCACATCGCAGCCGATTTCCGATTCGATCAGCGCCTTCGGTGCGCCCTCGGCGATCTTGCGGCCTTCCTCGATCACGCAGACGCGATTGCAGAGCCGTTCGGCCTCCTCCATGAAATGCGTGGTGAGGAGAATCGTCTTGCCGCGCGCGAGCAGCGAGCGCAGCCTCTCCCAGATCAGATGCCGCGCCTGCGGATCGAGGCCCGTGGTGGGCTCGTCCATCACGAGCACGTCGGGGTCGTTCACGAGCGCGCGCGCGAGCGTGAGACGACGGCGCATGCCGCCGGAGAGTTCGCCCACGCGCGCGTCGGCCTTGCTTTCGAGGCGCGCGAATTCGAGCAGCGGCGCGACGAGATCGCGTGTTTCGCGCGCGGACAAGCCGAAGTAGCGGCCGAACACGAGCAGGTTCTCGCGCACGGTGAAGTCGGGGTCTAGATTGTCGAACTGCGGCACCACGCCCACGCGCCGGCGGGCGTGGCGTGCGCGTGCCGGTACGGGCTCGCCGCACAGGCTGATGCGCCCGGCATCGGGCGAAACGATGCCGAGCAACATGCGCAGCGTCGTGGTTTTCCCGGCGCCGTTCGGACCGAGCAGTCCGAAGCATTCGCCGGGAACGACGTCGAACGACAGGCCGTTGACGACCGTCCTGTCTCCGTAATGTTTGATGACCTGCTCGAATTCGATGGCGGGTGCGGGCATGGACCGGTTGAACGTGAGTCGAACGGGCATCGCGCGGGTCGAACGCAAAGCGATCGAAAAATCGCACGAATCAAGGCGGCCCATTTTAGTGCATTGCCGCGTGGCGAGGCGGCCCGCGCTTCGAAGCGGTTTGACGATGGGGGGCAAATGCATGTCGCGGCAAGCATCCGGCACTGCGCAAGATACGTGCGCCGTTCGCGATGCGTCTGGCGTTTTTCGATGCCCACCTGGCGTTTTCCAGCCCTTGCGTGCGGAATTGCGGCGCACCATCATGAGAATCGCACAGCCTGCAAATCACGCGGGCGGGGAGAAGCGATCATGGCGAGCTATAAAAAAATTCTGCTCTGTTACGACGGCTCGCGCGAAGGCCGCAAGGCATTGCGTTGCGGCGCCGACCTTGCGCTCGATCTGAAGGCCGAAACGCACTTGCTCTCGGTCGTCGACATGCGCTCGACGATCGCCCAGAGCGCCGGCTTGCTGACCGATGTGGCCTGCGGCCGGTTTGAGGAAACGGCGCGCGAAATTCTTCAGGAAGGCGTGGACTGGCTGACTGAGCGCGGTGTGCGCGCCCAGGGGCACTTCGCGTTCGGGCATCCGATCGACGAAATCGCGAATCTGGCCAACGAACTGAATGCCGACCTCGTGGTGGTGGGCCATCGCTGTCGCACGGGACTCTCGCGCTGGTGGATGGGCGCGGGCAATACACCGCTGCTCGACCGCGTATCGTGCAGCATTCTCGTGGCGTGTTCGTCGGCGGCCGAGGAAAAGCAGCAGCAGGCCGCTGCGTAGGGGACCAAGCGGGATCAAGCAGGATCAAGCAGGCCGGCTCGCACAGAACCGGCCTGTATCCGCTGTCGCCTCCGGCCTGTCTCAGTTCGAGACGTTTCCTTCGTTTAGCTCGACTGCCGAGAGCTTCCACGAGAAGAGCCCGTGACGCTGCAGAATGGCGGCGTAGTGCTCGCCCGTACTGCCGCGGTCCCACGTGAGCGCGAACTCGTTGAGGCCGCGATAGCCGGCCGTGGTAACCGGCCGAGCCCCCGGTGCGGGGTTGCCGGATGCGGCCGGGGCCGGTGGCGCGGCGGGGGCGGGTGTCGGTTGTGCCGGCTCGGCGGATTGCGTGCCGGATTCCGCCGGCGGCGGCGCGTGCGGCCGGTCGCCGGGCTTGCCTGTCGGCGGCATGCCATCGAGCAGGGCGGCCACGCCCTCAGGTGTGGCGTAGGCATCCACGAGTGGACTGATCAGTGCTGCGCCAATCACGGCGCCGAGGATCAGCAACGGGTTGCTGCTGTGCTGCCCCTCGACGCGCCGCTGCAGCATTTCGCCCACCTGCTGTTTCAGGCTCACGCGCAGCGCAGGGTAATCGACGTATTCGTCGAGCGCGACGGCGTCACGCGCGTCCGCGGCGGCTTTCATGTGTTTCACCGCGATATAGGGCGACGCATAGGCGTAACCGAGCGCGGCAACCACCATTGCGACAGCAACCGTGATCGCTACGGGCTTTTTCCAGCCGTGGGTCTTGCGCGGGGTAGAGGGATTTTCCGTCATCGGCATAGGGCAAATCGTTCAAACAGGGTGTTGACCGCAAACCAGGCCAAACGATCCCGCCCGTAACCACTTCTCACATTTGCGCAACGTTGCCGCTTACCTGGCGAGTGCCCCGGGCAGGTCGCTGTGCTGCTCGGCGATGCAGCGGTCGATCGCGCGGCAGACCGCGTCGACCGTGCCGACGAGGATGAGCCGCGACGGGCCCTGATAAACGCGCACGGGTGCACGGCGCATGGGCTGTTCGGTGTTCAGCGTGCTGTTGAGCGATACGCGCGCAAACGCCGGCTGGGCCGACGGCAGCACGGGCAGGTCGGCCGTGCTGGCCGCCACCATCTCTGGCGAGTCGTCGAAGAGCGAGCCGTTCAGTGCGACAGCCGAATCGCGGACTTCGCGGACCGCGCACGACGCGATTCCACGGAGATGGCGAAGACGGCCGAATTGGCGGAAGGGCAGCAGGCGGGCAAGGCGTTCCATGACTCTCTCCAGGCGATGCGCAAACAATGTGGAAACTGCGCTGGAAACTGCGCGCAGACGGATTGCTTAGAATTCGGTGGGGCGGATCAGGCCGACCGCGATGCCTTCGAGCGCGAATTCCGCGCTGCCGGCCTCGACAAAAATATTGTCGTAATCGGGGTTCTCGGCGATCAGTTCGAGCCCGTTCGGACGGCGCTTCAGGCGCTTCACGGTGACGTCGTCGCCGAGGCGCGCCACGATGATCTGGCCGTCTTTCGCTTCAGCCTTCTTCTGCACGGCGAGCAGGTCGCCGTCGAGAATGCCGGCGTCGCGCATGGAAAGGCCGCGCACTTTCAGGAGGTAATCGGGGCGGCTCGAGAAGAGCGCCGGGTCGCACATGTAGTTCTGCGAGATGTGCTCCTGCGCGAGGATCGGGCTGCCTGCCGCGACGCGGCCAACGAGCGGCAGCGAAAGCTGCATGATGCTCGGGTGCGGGAGCGTGAACTGGTGCGGCAGGTCGTCGGGCCCCGGCACGAGGCGGATGCCGCGCGAGGCGCCCGCAGCCAGTTCGATCACGCCCTTGCGCGCCAGCGCGCGCAGATGCTCCTCCGCGGAGTTGGCCGAGCTGAAGCCCAGTTCCGCCGCGATCTCGGCGCGCGTGGGCGGAAAGCCCGTGCGCTCGATGGCGCGGCGAACCAGATCGAAAACCTGCTGCTGTCGTGCGGTGAGTTTGGTCATGGCGCCACTGTATGTTTGAACAGGTAACTGTATTTTTATACAGTACTCGCCACTTTTCAAGTGTTACTTGAAGTTCGTCGACTGAGCGTTGCCGTCAGGCCGCTTTCCCGTGCTTGCGCGGACGAAACCGCGCTCCAGCAGCGACTTCCTCTGTCCTTACCACTTTTGCGTATTAAAAAATGAGAAAACATCATTTTTAATAATGTAAGCGGATCGCTAGACTGGCCTCCATCGTTAGCTGCAGCTCACCAACGGGCGCAAACGAGCACACACGAGAACGGAGAACAGATAGATGGGCACGACACAAACGGGGCGCGCGGGCTGGCTGAAGACACTGGCGGCAAAACTGGTCATCGGCGTTGCGCCGCTCGTCGGCGTCACGGCGACGGCGGCACTGGCGCCGGTGACCGCTCACGCGGATACATCGCTGCTCAACGTCTCCTATGATCCGACGCGCGAGCTGTACCAGGACATCAACGAAGCTTTCATCAAGCAGTGGAAGGCGAAGACGGGCGAAACGCTCACCATCAAGCAGTCGCATGGCGGCTCGGGCGCACAGGCGCGTTCGGTGCTCGACGGCCTGCAGGCCGACGTCGTGACGCTCGCGCTGGCATGGGACATCGACGCGCTCGCCAACAAGGGCATCGTCGCGAAGGACTGGCAAAAGCGCCTGCCCGACAACGCCTCGCCGTACACGTCGACCATCGTGTTCCTGGTGCGCAAGGGCAACCCGAAGCACATCAAGGACTGGGACGACCTGACGAAGCCGGGCGTCTCGATCGTCACGCCGAACCCGAAGACTTCGGGCGGCGCGCGCTGGAACTATCTCGCGGCGTGGGCGTATGCGCTGCACCAGCCGGGCGGCAACGAGCAGAAGGCGAAGGACTTCGTCTCGAAGCTCTACAAGAACGCGGGCGTGCTCGACTCGGGCGCGCGGGGCGCGACGACCAGCTTCGTGCAGCGCGGCATCGGCGATGTGCTGATTGCATGGGAGAACGAAGCCTTTCTGTCGCTCAAGGAATTCGGACCGGACAAGTTCGAGATCGTGGTGCCTTCGGTGAGCATTCTGGCTGAGCCGCCGGTTGCCGTGGTGGACAAGGTCGTCGACAAGAAGGGCACGCGCAAGGAGGCCGAGGCCTACCTGCAGTTCCTCTATAGCGAAGAGGGTCAGGAGATCGCCGCGAAGAACTTCTACCGTCCGCGTTCGGACAAGGTCCCGGCGGCGCTCACGGCGAAGTTTCCGAAGCTCAAGCTCTACACGGTCGACGACACGTTCGGCGGCTGGCCCAACGCGCAGAAGACGCACTTCGCGGATGGCGGCGTGTTCGACTCGATCTATCAGCCGCAATAAAGAGCCGCAATAAAGCAGTCAAGCAGCAAGCGGTCCGCTGGCGACGCGGCCGCATAACAACGAAGCGCGCCTGCGGGCGCGCTTTTCGGCGCGAATCGGCTACGCACGAATCGCGCAACCCATGTCTGGACGACGAGCATGACAACGTTACGATTGCGCAAGCCCAGTGCGCTGCCTGGCTTCGGCTTGACGCTCGGCATCACGGTGGCGTACCTGAGCCTCGTGGTGCTCATTCCGCTTGCCGCCACCTTTGTCAAGACGGCGACACTCGACTGGAGCCAGTTCGTGCGCGCCGTGTGGTCGCCGCGCGTAATCGCCTCGTACCGGCTCACGTTCACCGCCGCGCTCGGCGGGGCGCTGATCAACGCGGTATTCGGCTTCCTGCTCGCGTGGGTGCTGGTGCGCTATACGTTTCCGTTCAAGCGGGTGATCGATGCGCTCGTCGATCTGCCGTTCGCGCTGCCGACTTCCGTGGCAGGCATTTCACTCGCTGCCGTGTATGCGGGCAATGGCTGGATCGGCCAGTTCCTGCAGCCGCTCGGCCTGAAGATCGCCTTCACGCCGCTCGGCGTGCTCGTGGCGCTGACCTTCATCGGCTTGCCGTTCGTCGTGCGCACGGTGCAGCCGGTGCTCGAGGACTTCGAGCGCGAACAGGAGGAGGCGGCCGCGTGCCTCGGCGCCTCGCGCTGGCTCACGTTCCGCCGCGTCGTGCTGCCCGCGGTGCTGCCGGCGCTGCTCACAGGATTTGCGCTCGCGTTTGCGCGCGCACTGGGCGAGTACGGCTCGGTCATCTTCATTGCCGGCAACGTGCCGATGAAGTCGGAAATCACGTCGCTGCTCATCATCACGAAGCTCGAACAATACGACTATGCGGGCGCGACGGCGCTTGCCGTGATGATGCTCTGCGTGTCGTTCGTCATGCTGCTGCTCATCAACTCGCTGCAGTGGTATTTGCAACGCCGCACGAGCCGGGGTGTAACGGCCGGCAGCGCGCCGAATGCCGTGGTGGGCGCAGCCGTCGCGGGAGGGGCGCAATGAGCGCGCTGGCACAACAACGAAGCACGCGCCGGCCCGACCCGGTCACCGAAGCCGCGTGGGTGCGCTGGCTGCTGACCGGCATCGCGCTCGCGTTTCTCGCGCTCTTTCTGGTAATGCCGCTCGTCGCCGTGTTCTGGCAGGCGCTGTCGAAAGGCATCGGCTTCTATTTCACGTCGCTCGTCGATCCCGACGCGCTCTCCGCGATCAAGCTCACGCTCATCACCGCGGCGATCGCGGTGCCGTTGAATCTGGCCTTCGGCCTCGCGGCCTCGTGGGCGATCGCCAAGTTCGAGTTTCGCGGCAAGGCGCTGCTCACCACGCTGATCGACCTGCCGTTTTCGGTTTCGCCCGTGATTTCGGGGCTCATCTACGTGCTGCTGTTCGGCGCGCAGGGCTGGCTCGGGCCGTGGCTCGAAGACCACGACGTGCAGATCATCTTCGCTGTGCCGGGCATCGTCCTCGCCACGATCTTCGTGACGTTCCCGTTCGTCGCACGCGAACTGATTCCGCTGATGCAGGCGCAGGGCAACGACGAAGAAGAGGCGGCACACGTGCTGGGCGCTTCGGGCTGGCAGATGTTTCGCCGCGTGACGCTGCCCAATATCCGCTGGGGCTTGCTGTACGGCGTGATTCTTTGCAATGCCCGCGCGATGGGCGAGTTCGGCGCGGTCTCGGTGGTGTCGGGCCATATTCGCGGCCAGACCGACACGATGCCGCTGCACGTCGAGATCCTTTACAACGAGTACAACTTCGCGGCGGCGTTTGCCGTGGCCTCGCTGCTCGCGTTGCTCGCGCTCGTCACGCTTGGCCTGAAGCTGCTCGCGGAGCATCGTCTTGCGGGGGAGTTGCGCGGCGCGGATGAGATTCCCGCCCACGCCGGCCCGTCACCCGTGGCCATGCAACCCGTTTCACAACACGCAGCGCCTCGCGGCGTGCGCCAACCGATTCAAGCAGGGGAGCAGTAACCATGGGCATCACCGTCAGCAATCTGCAAAAGCGCTTCGGCGAGTTCACCGCCCTCGACAATGTCTCGCTCGACTTTCCGCCGGGCGAACTGGTTGCGCTGCTCGGGCCTTCCGGTTGTGGCAAGACCACGCTCCTGCGCGTGGTCGCGGGCCTCGAATACGCCGACTCGGGCCAGGTCGTGCTGCAAGGCCAGGATGTGGGCGAGGTGGGTGCGCGCGAGCGCCAGGTGGGCTTCGTGTTCCAGCATTACGCGCTGTTCCGCCACATGACGGTGTTCGAGAACGTGGCGTTCGGCCTGCGCGTGAAGCCGCGCGGCGAGCGGCCTTCGGAGGCCGTGATCCGCGAGAAGGTGCATGAGCTGCTCAAGCTCGTGCAGCTCGACTGGCTCGCGCAGCGTTATCCGTCCGAGCTTTCGGGCGGCCAGCGTCAGCGCATCGCGCTGGCGCGCGCGCTCGCCGTGGAGCCGAAGGTGCTGCTGCTCGACGAGCCGTTCGGCGCGCTCGACGCCAAGGTGCGCAAGGAGTTGCGCTCGTGGCTGCGCCGCCTGCACGACGACCTGCACATCTCGACGATCTTCGTCACGCACGACCAGGAAGAAGCGCTCGAGGTGGCCGATCGCATCGTCGTGATGAATCATGGGCACGTGGAGCAGGTAGGCAGTCCGCAGGACGTCTATGATCATCCGCAGACGGCCTTCGTCTACGAATTCCTGGGCGCTGCGAACCGGCTGCGCGGCAGCGTGGATGCGCGCGGTTTCGTCGCCGAGGGCGCGGCGCAGCCGATCCCGGTGCACGCGAGCTTCGCAGGCCCGGCGCTCGCTTACGTGCGGCCGCACGACCTCGTGCTGCACCGCGAGGCGAGCGATCACCGCGACGGCATCGTCGTCGACGTGCGCCGCGTGGTGACGCTGGGCGGCTCAGTGCGCGTGGAGCTGGAAAGCCGCACGGGCGGCGCGCTCGAAGCCGAGCTCGATCGCGAGTCGTGGCGCGCGCTGGGGCTTGCGGTCGGCGAGGGCGTGACGGCAGTGCCGCGCGGGCTGCGCGTATTCCCGGCTTGAATTCGTAGCTTGAATTCGCGGTTTAAATCGCGGCGCAATGCGCGCAACCGTGCTCACATCGACAAAAACGAATAATCGGTCAGCTGTCCCGGAGGGAAGACCATGAATTTTCAGCAGTTGCGTTTCGTGCGCGAAGCCGTGCGGCAGAACATGAACCTGACCGAAGTGGCGAACGTGCTGTATACGTCGCAGTCGGGCGTCTCCAAGCAGATCAAGGATCTCGAAGACGAACTCGGCGTGGACATCTTCATACGCCGCGGCAAGCGCCTGACCGGCCTCACGGAGCCGGGCAAGGCCGTGCATCAGCTGATCGAGCGCATGCTGCTCGACGCCGAGAACCTGCGCCGCGTGGCGCGCCAGTTCGCGGACCAGGACAGCGGTCACCTCGTGGTCGCGACGACGCACACACAGGCGCGTTATGCGCTGCCGAAGGTCGTGCACCGGTTCCGCGAAGTGTTTCCGAAAGTCCACCTCGCGCTGCGCCAGGGCAATCCGCAACAGATCGCGCAGATGATCATCAACGGCGAGGCCGACATCGGCATCTCGACCGAAGCGCTCGACCGCTTCCCCGATATCGTGACGTTTCCGTGCTACTCGTGGCATCACGTGGTGGTCGTGCCGAAGACGCATCCGCTCGTGGGCCGCGAAAATCTCACGCTCGAAGACGTCGCGGAGTATCCGGTCATCACCTACGACCAGGACTTCACGGGCCGCTCGCATATCGACCAGGCGTTCGCGAAAGCGGGCGTGGTGCCCGACGTGGTGCTGACCGCCATCGACGCTGACGTGATCAAGACCTACGTCGAACTCGGCATGGGCGTGGGCATCGTCGCGGCGATGGCCTACGACCCGAAGCGCGACAGCGAACTCGTCGCGCTCGACACGGAGCATCTCTTCGAGGCGAGCACGACCCGGGTGGGCCTGCGCAAGGGCGCGTTCCTGCGCCAGTACGCGTACCGGCTCATCGAAATGTTCGCGCCGCAGCTTAACGAGCAGCAGATCGCGAGCCAGTTGCGCGAGGCAACCTGAAAGACGCGTTGATTTTCCCGGTGGCGGCGGATCGCTTAAAATCGCCGCCATGAATACTTCCACTTCCTCTTGCGCGGCGGCGCCAAAGGCGCTGCCGCGCATCGCCGTGCTCGCCACGGGCGGCACCATCGCGGGCTCCGCCGCCGACGCCGCGAACACCGCCGGCTACCAGGCCGGCGTGATCGGCGTCGCGCAGCTGCTGGCCGCCGTGCCGGGCCTCGACGCCATCGCCCACATCCACGCCGAGCAGGTCGCGAGCATCGACAGCAAGGACATGTCGCTCGCGCTGTGGACCACGCTCGCGCAGCGCGTGAACGAACTGCTCGCAAGCGACGCAGTAGACGGCGTGGTGATCACGCACGGCACGGATACGCTGGAAGAAACAGCGTACCTGCTGCATCTCACGGTGAAGAGCACGAAGTCGTGCGTCTTGACGGCGGCCATGCGTCCCGCCACGGCGCTTTCCGCCGACGGCCCGCTCAACCTGCTCAATGCCGTCACGCTTGCCGCGAGCGAGGCGGCGGCCGGGCAGGGCGTGCTGGTGGCGTTCAATAACCGGATTCATTGCGCACGCGACGTCGCGAAGGTCAGCACCTACGCGGTGGATGCATTCCAGTCGCCGGAGATCGGCGCGCTGGGCTGGGTGCAGGACGGCCGCGTGGAATTCCAGCGCCGCGCGCTGCGGGCGCATACGGTCGGAACGCCTTTCACGGCTTCGGCGCAATGGCCGCAGGTCGAGATCGTGACGAGCTACGCGGGCGTGTCGCGTGCGGCTGTCGAAGCCCTCGTTGCCGCCGGCGTGGATGGGCTCGTCGTGGCCGGCACGGGCAACGGCTCGATTCACGGCGCGTTGCAGCAGTCGCTGGCCGAGGCGGCCGCCAAGGGCGTGGCCGTCGTGCGCGCCTCGCGCGTCGGCTCGGGTCACGTGATGCGCAACGGCGCGGCGAGAGACGATACGCTCGGCTTCGTGTCGTCGGGCACGCTCAGCCCGTACAAGGCGCGCGTGCTGCTGCTGCTCGCGCTGGCGGCGGGCACGACCGACAAGGCGGGGCTGCAGGACGTGTTCGACACGTATTGAGGCTGGCTGCGCACAACGAAGAACGGGCCTGGCAGATCGCTCACCGCCAGGCCCGTTTCTTTTCTGGCCGCGTCTGGCGGCGTTTGCGTGTTGCCGCGCTTACTGCAGCGGCGGAATCACGAGGACCTGACCCGGATAGATCTTGTCCGGGCTCTTGAGCATCGGCGTGTTCGCCTCGAAGATCGCGTCGTTCTTCGCGCCGCTGCCGTAGTACTTTTCGGCGATCTTCCAGAGGTTGTCGCCGGCGACGACCGTGTGGTGCTGCGCTTCGGGCGCGGGATTCGTCACGCTCATCTGGTCGTCGACCTTGTCGACGTTCTGCACGTTGCCGGCCGCGACGAGGATCTTCTCCTTGGTCGGCTGGTCGGCGGCGTTGCCGGTCACGGTCACGGTGTGCGAGACGCCGTCGTAGGTCACGCCGAGGTTGTCGGCGTCGAGGCCTTGCGAGCGGATATAGGTGGCGATCGCGTCACCGGCCTTCTGGTTCAGTTCGGCGGGATTCGCGGCGGGGTCTGCCGGTGCGGCAGCGGGCTCCGCGGCGGCAGGCGCTGCCGCCGTGCCGAACAGTTTTTCGCCTGCTTCCTTGATGAAATTGATAATGCCCATCGATCACTCTCCTCACGTGCTGGAAATGACTCGGTGCTCACGCGTCGTGTCCACCTTGACCCGTCTGCGTGACAGGCAGATGAAAGCACAATTGTGCAAACGCGGCCGCGAAGCCGTTCATCGGGATAGCGTCAAGGCGTGTGTAACCGGGAGGAGAGAAAAAAGAAGGCAAAGAAAAACGGGCATCCGACACGCGGACACCCGATGACGACGTCTGACCGACCAAGGCTTCCCCGCCGTCACCGGGCGCCGCTTTCGGACCCCACTGGCCGCCCTCAGCCCAGAGCGGCACCGATTTGCCTCGCGGCGGTTGCCGCCGCCGCGAAGCGCCCCACGGGAGGCTCGTGTGCTTGAATGTCAGCGCGAGCCGATATGCGTGATCCGGTTCTGCGGGCGGCCCGCGCGTTGTGTCGCGCGTACCGCCGTCCTGCTACGGCGCAAACTCAAGCCGCCTTCACCTGCGCTTGCGGCTCGGCGATCTCGAAGTTCGCCATGATCTCGAGCGCGCGGATCATGGCCGAGTGGTCCCACGCCTTGCCGCCGTTCGCGGCGCACACGCTGAAGAACTGCTGCGCGCTCGCGGTATGCGGCAGCGCGATGCCCAGCTTGCGCGCGCCGTCGATCGCGAGGTTCAGGTCCTTCTGGTGCAGCTCGATGCGGAAGCCCGGGTTGAACGTGCGCTTGGTCATGCGCTCGCCGTGCACTTCGAGAATGCGCGACGAAGCGAAGCCGCCCATCAGGGCCTTGCGCACGCGCTCGGGGTCGGCACCCGAGCGGGCTGCGAAGAGCAGGGCTTCGGCCACGGCTTCGATGTTCAGCGCGACGATGATCTGGTTGGCGACCTTGGTGGTCTGGCCCGCGCCGTTGTCGCCGACGAGCGAGATGTTCTTGCCCATCAGTTCGAACAGGGGCCTCGCGAAATCGAACGCCTTTTGCGGGCCGCCGACCATGATCGAGAGCGTGGCTTCGCGTGCGCCGACTTCGCCGCCCGAGACCGGCGCGTCGAGATAGTCGCAGCCGAGCGCGTTGATCTGTTTGGCGAACTGCTGGGTTTCGAGCGGCGAGATCGAGCTCATGTCGATTACGAGCTTGCCGGCCGAGAGACCCTTGGCGACGCCGTCGTCGGCGAACAGGACATTGGCGACATCGGGTGTGTCCGGCACCATCACGATGACGATGTCCGACGCCTTTGCGACCGCCGTCGAATCGGCGACGACTTCGGTTTGCGTGCGCAGGTCGTCGGGTACCGGGTACTTGCCGTTCACGGCGAGCGTGTGGCCGCCCTTGATGAGATTGCGCGCCATGTGCGCGCCCATGATGCCGAGTCCGATAAAGCCAATCTTTGCCATCTTGTGTCTCCGTTAAGGCGAATGCGTGAATGTGCGCGCCGTTGCGTGCGATGACGGGCTCAGGCGAGTTCGGCGGTGCGCTGCATGGCGCTGCGCAGCCAGCCGAGGCCTTCGACGGTCGTCGTGCGCGGCTTGTACTCGCAGCCGATGTGGCCTTCGTAGCCGAGCGTGTCGAGCAGATCGAACAGGAACGGGTAGTTAATTTCGCCCGTGCCGGGTTCGTTGCGGCCCGGATTGTCGGCGAGCTGGATGTGGGCGATCTTTGCGAAGTGCTTCTTGATCGTCGCCGCGAGTTCGCCTTCCATACGCTGCATGTGATAGATGTCGTACTGCAGGAACAGGTTGTCCGAGCCGGTCTTTTCGATCACATCGAGCGCTTGTGCCGAGCGGTTCAGCGCAAAGCCGGGAATGTCGTATGAGTTGCACGGCTCCACCAGCAGGCGGATGCCTTCGCGCTTGAGTTCGCCGGCGGCAAAGCGCAGGTTATCGACGATCGTGGCGAGCGCCGTTTCGCGATCGACGCCTGCCGTCGGAATGCCGACGAGACAGTTCAGTTGCGGCACCTTCAGCGCCTTCGCATATTCGATCGCGCGGCCCACGCCTTCCTGGAACTCGCCGCGGCGCTCGGGCAGGCAGGCAATGCCGCGTTCGCCCGCTTCCCAGTTGCCCGCAGGCAGGTTGTGGAGGACGAGTTTCAACCCGTTGAGCTCCAGACGCTCGGCCAGCTCGGCGGCATTGTACGGATACGGGAACAGGAACTCCACGGCGTCGAAGCCCGCTTGTGCGGCCGCTGCGAAGCGGTCGAGGAAGGGCGCTTCGTTGAACAGCATGGTGAGGTTCGCGGCGAATTTTGGCATGATGCTGGGTCTCGCTGGTCGGTCAGTAAAAGAAGTCAGGCGGTAAATCAGCCAGGCCGCGCGCCGGTGCCGTGCGCGCTGCCCGTGTTGCGGCGAGGCGGGCTCGAGTGCGCTCAGTCGAGGGCATTCACCGCGCTGACGGCAGTCGGCGCGTGCTCGGGCTTTTCGGCCAGTTCTTCGAACTCGTTGATGGCGTCGATTTCGGTGCCCATCGAGATGTTGGTCACGCGCTCGAGAATCACTTCGACGACAACCGGCACGCTGTGCTCGGCGGAGAGTGCCTGGGCCTGCTTGAGCGCCGGGGCGATCTCTTCCGGCTTGAACACGCGCAGCGCCTTGCAGCCGAGGCCTTCGGCGACCGTGACGTGATCGACGCCATAGCCGTTCACTTCAGGCGCGTTGATGTTCTCGAACGCGAGCTGCACGCAGAAGTCCATGTCGAACGCGCGCTGTGCCTGGCGGATCAGGCCGAGATACGAGTTGTTGACGACCACGTGCACGTACGGCAGCTTGAACTGCGCGCCCACGGCCAGTTCTTCGACCATGAATTGGAAGTCGTAGTCGCCCGAGAGCGCCACGATGGGCCGCGTCGGATCGGCTGCGCGCACGCCGAGCGCCGCCGGAATCGTCCAGCCGAGCGGACCCGCCTGGCCGCAGTTGATCCAGTTGCGCGCCTTGTACACGTGCAGGAACTGGGCGCCGGCGATCTGCGAAAGGCCGATGGTGCTCACGTAGCAGGTGTCGCGGCCAAACGCCTTGTTCATCTCTTCGTACACGCGTTGCGGCTTGATCGGCGTGTTCTCGAAGTGCGTCTTGCGAAGCATCGTGCGCTTGCGTTGCTGGCAGTCGGCCACCCATGCGCTGCGGTCCTTCAGCTTGCCTGCGGCCTGCCATTCCTGCGCGACTTCGACGAACAGCTCGAGCGCGGCCTTCGCGTCCGAGACGATGCCGAGATCCGGGCCGAACACGCGGCCGATCTGCGTCGGTTCGATATCGACGTGCACGAACTTGCGGCCCTTCGTGTACACCTCGACGCTGCCGGTATGGCGGTTCGCCCAGCGGTTGCCGATGCCGAGCACGAAATCCGAGGCGAGCATCGTGGCATTGCCGTAGCGGTGCGAGGTCTGCAGGCCGACCATGCCGGCCATGAGCGGGTGGTCGTCGGCAATCGCGCCCCACGACATGAGCGTCGGGATCACGGGCACGCCGACCGTTTCGGCGAACTGCACGAGCAGGTCTTCGGCTGCCGCGTTGAGCACGCCGCCGCCCGAGACGATCAGCGGCTTCTCGCTCGCGTTGAGCAGGTCGAGCGCGGCTTCGATCTGCTTGCGCGTCGCCTTCGGCTTGTAGACCGGCAGCGGCTCGTAGGTGTCGATGTCGAATTCGATTTCGGCAAGCTGCACGTCGATCGGCAGGTCGACCAGCACCGGACCCGGACGGCCCGAGCGCATCAGATGGAACGCCTGCTGGAACACGCGCGGCACGAGCGCCGGCTCGCGCACGGTGACGGCCCACTTGGTGACGGGCTTGGCGATCGACTCGATGTCGACGGCCTGGAAGTCTTCCTTGTAGAGGCGGGCGCGCGGCGCCTGGCCCGTGATCGCGAGGATCGGTATCGAATCGGCCTGGGCCGAGTAGAGGCCCGTGATCATGTCGGTGCCCGCGGGGCCCGAGGTGCCGATGCACACGCCGATATTGCCCGGCGTGGCGCGCGTATAACCCTCGGCCATGTGCGAGGCGCCTTCGACGTGGCGCGCCAGCACGTGAGTGATGCCGCCGGCCTTTTTCATCGCCGAATAGAACGGATTGATGGCGGCGCCCGGCACGCCGAAGGCGGTATCGATGCCTTCCTTTTCGAGCACCAGAACGGCGGCGTCGACGGCTCTCATTTTGGCCATGATTGTCTCCTGAATGTCTCGTATGCGAGGGATGGCGATGCGTTGAGGCCACTTTAGGGGCGCAGGAAAGGTTTGATAAGATCAGTTCAGGTCGTTTATTCCGAAACAAAAAGTATGGAATGCCAGTGGGGCGCTGGGGCAACGGTTGCGCCGGCGCCTGCGGCGCGCGGCATGGGGCATCACTAAGCGCTAAAGCGCCAAGTGCTGCCGACAGCTTTGCATGGGGCATCACTAAGCGCTAAAGCGCCAGGTGCTGCCGACAGCTTTGCATGGGGCATCACTAAGCGCTAAAGCGCCAAGTGCTGCCGACAGGAGACAGGCAATGGACCGCTTCAAGCAGATCGAAACCTTCGTGCGCGTCGCGGACGCGGGCAGCCTCGCGGCGGCGGCGCTCGAGGAAGGCGTCTCGCCGGTGATCCTCGGGCGGCGTATCGACGCGCTGGAAAGGCGCCTGGGCGTGAAGCTCATCTACCGCTCCACGCGGCGGCTCGTGGTGAGCGAGGAGGGCGCGGCCTTTCTCGAGCGCTGCCGCGGCCTGCTCGCCGACTGGGATCAGGCGGAAAACGAGCTGTCCGCCGGACGCCAGGTGGTGAGCGGCCATCTGATCGTCTCGGCGCCCGCCGCGTTCGGGCGCAAGCACGTCGCGCCGCTCGCGCCCGCGTTTCTCGCCGACAAGCCCGAACTCCAGGTGTCGTTCAATCTCACCGACCGCGTGGTCGATCTGGTGCGCGAGGGCTACGACCTGTCGATCCGCATCGGCGGCGCGGTGGACCCGAACTTCGTCGCCGTGAAGCTCGCCACGAACCGGCGCGTGGTGTGCGGCACACCCGAGTATTTCCGCAAGCACGGGCGCCCGAAAACGCTCGAAGACCTGCCGAACCACAATTGCCTAGCGTTCAACCTGCAGGGCGGCCAGAACCGCGGCTGGTACTTCAGCCGCGGCGGCAAGCTCGTCACCGTGCGCGTGGGCGGCACGCTCGACTGCAACGACGGGGAGCTGCTGCACCGCTGGGTGACCGAGAGCCTCGGCCTCGGCTGGCGCTCGACCTGGGAGATCGACGCCCAGCTTGCACGCGGCGAACTCGAAACGGTGCTCGACGAATACGCGCTGCCCGACTACGACATCCTCGCGGTGTATCCGCAGCAGCGCTACGTGCCGGCGCGCGTGCGCTACTTCATCGACTATCTCAAGGAGGTCTACGCGCGGCCGGGGTACTGGGCCGGCGCGTAATCGCGCGCGGCGAATTTATTTTTCGTTTTCGTGCGCGCGCAGCGGGAATAAACTGGCCCGAACTTCGGTAGTGCCTGTATGCGGCCACGGTCGCGCAAGCCAGACGAAGAAGCGAGGGGACGACGTGGGCGAATCCGCGTACGAGCAGGATGAGGCAGGGCGCAGCCGCCGTTTTCAGGCGCTGGCGCTGCCGCATCTCGATGCGGCCTACAACCTCGCGCGCTGGCTCTCGCGCAACCCGGGCGACGCGGAAGATATCGTCCAGGAGGCGTTTCTGCGCGCGTTCCGCTTCTTCGATGCCTTTCGCGGCGACGAGGCCCGCCCTTGGCTGCTCGCGATCGTGCGGCGCGTCTGGTACGACGAATGGCGGCGGCGCGCGGGTGCGGAAGAGGTGGCGCCGTTCGACGAGTTGCGCGACGACGCGCCGCTCGAGGGCTGGGAAACGGGCGGCGTCGATCCCGAGACGCTCGCGATTCGCGCCGAAGACGCCCGCCACGTGCAGGATGCGCTCAGGCGCCTGCCGGTCGAGTATCGGGAAGTGCTGGTGCTGCGCGAGCTGGAGGAGCTGGGCTACCGCGAGATCGCGGCGATCGCCGATCTGCCGGTCGGCACGGTGATGTCGCGGCTCGCACGTGGGCGCAGGCGGTTGGCGACGCTGCTGGCGGGGTACCGCGGCGGCGAGCGCGAGCAGGCAGCGGCGCGTACTGCAGTCAACGAGACGGCAAACGATCCGGTTGTCCCCGCCCACGGCTGCGCGGACGACAGGGCAGGAGTCGGGGGAAGCAGTCAAGCCAGGAGACCATCCGGCCGGGGAAACGGCGGTCGGTTCCGCGAGGAGCCGGCCGCCGACGGCGGAGCGCCGTTGCGCCCTTGCTCCCGCACCGAAGGCCGAACGACGGAGGCGCCAGATGAACTGTAACGAAGCGCGCCCGCTGGTCGACGCGAGCGTCGACCGCGAACTCTCCGCTGCCGACGAATGGCGTGTGCGCGAGCATCTCGCAGGCTGCGAGACGTGCCGCCGTGTCGCCGACGATGCGCAGGCCATCTCCCGAATGATCCGTTCCGCGCCATACCACCGGGCGCCGGCTGGGCTCGCTGCGCGTATTGCCGCGGCATTGCCGGCGACGGATATCCCGCCTGCGAAGGCAATGCCTTCGCCAGCCCCCGCGCGCAAATCGGGCGGCTGGCGCGCGTGGCTGCGCAACGGGTGGCCAGCCAGCGTCGGCGGGGCGCGAGGCAACGCGGGCGGCCGGGGCTGGGGCACTGAGTCCGTCGGCGCGGGTCCGCACGCGGCCACGCTCGCGTGGTTCGGTTGCGCGGTGTTGATCCTTGGCGCGCTGGCGGTGATCGCCACACTGCATCTGCGCCGCCCGGCCGCTGAGACGGCCTTCGTCGACGACCTCGTGTCGAGCCACGTGCGCGCCCAGATCTCGGGCCGCGATATCGACGTGATCTCGACGGACCGCCATACCGTGAAGCCGTGGTTCAACGGTCGCATCGACTATGCGCCGCCCGTCTTCGATCTGGCGCAGCAGGGTTTTGCGCTGGCGGGCGGACGTCTCGATTATGTGGGGCGCGAACGCGTCGCCGTGCTCGTCTATCATCATGGCAAGCATGTGATCGACGTCTACGTATTTCCGCCAGGCGCGAGCGGACCCGCCGTCTCGGGCGCTGCGCCGCCGGCTTCGAGCGAAGGCTACGCGCTCCTGCGCTGGCAGGCGGCGGGCATGACCTGGTGGGCGGTGAGCGACGCCGGCGCGGATGCGCTCGACGGCCTGCGCGCGGCGCTCGACGCCCGTCTCGCGGGCGGCGCGAGCGAGGCGGCAGGGGGCTAGGCCGCCGTCTCAGACGCGCACTTGGGAGCGCCTTCAGGCGTGCCTCCAGGGTGCTCCTCGCTGCGCAAGTCATTGAAAACACGCCCGATTCATCGACCGCACGCAGGATCTATCTTGCGTGCGCAACCTATTCGCGCTACAATCTTCGGCTTCTCACTTGCCACACCGGTTCCGACGCCCGGGTGGCTTCTATCCAAAAGTCAGCACAAGGAGTGACACATGCGTCATTACGAAATCGTCTTCATCGTGCACCCCGATCAGAGCGAGCAGGTGCCCGCCATGATCGAGCGCTACAAGAGCACGATCACCTCGCACGGTGGCCAGATCCACCGCATCGAAGACTGGGGCCGTCGTCAACTGGCCTACATGATCGAGAAACTCGCGAAGGCTCACTACGTCTGCATGAACATCGAATGCGACCAGACCACGCTCGACGAACTGGAACACGCGTTCAAGTTCAACGACGCCGTTCTGCGTCACCTCATCGTCAAGATGAAGAAGGCCGAAACCGGCCCGTCGCCGATGATGAAGGAAGTGCAGCGCGAAGAAGCCAAGAAGGCGGCTGCCCAGCCGACCGAAGCGCAGGCTTAATTAACGTAAGCCATCAGGATTCAGGCAACTCCGCGTGAACAGGCTTCAACTTACCGCGAGCGTCGTCGAACGCGAACCGGTGCGGTACACCCCCGCCGGCGTTCCGATCGCAAGCGTTACGTTGCAGCACCGCACGGAGGTCGTCGAAGCCGGCATTCCCCGCTTCGTCGAACTCACGATGCCCGCGGTGGCGGCCGGCAAGGTCTGCGGTCTCGTGGAAAGCTGTGAGATGGGCGTGGAAGCGCTCTTCACCGGTTTTCTGGCGAAAAAGCACCGCAATGCGCGAACCCTGGTGTTTCACATCACCGAAATGCAAGGCACAGGAAAGGACTAACCATGGCCCGCCCGACTGGTAAGAAATTCGACAAGCGTCGTCAGCAACAAAACCCGCTCTTCAAGCGCAAGAAGTTCTGCCGCTTCACGGCTGCAGGCGTCGAGCAGATCGACTACAAGGACCTCGATACGCTGAAGGACTTCATCGGCGAAAACGGCAAGATCACGCCGGCTCGTCTGACGGGTACGAAGGCCCACTATCAGCGTCAGCTGGACACGGCTATCAAGCGCGCGCGTTTCCTCGCGCTGATGCCGTACACCGACCAGCACAAGGCCTAACAAGACGACGCGATAAGGAGCAATAGAATGCAGATCATTCTTCTGGAAAAAGTCGTCAACCTGGGTAACCTCGGCGACATCGTCAAGGTGAAGGACGGTTACGCACGTAACTTCCTGATCCCGAACAAGAAGGCACGCCGTGCTACGAAGGACGCAATCGCTGAATTCGAAGTCCGCCGCGCAGAACTCGAGAAGGTCGCCGCCGAAAAGCTGGCAGCCGCGCAAGCCGAAGGCGAAAAGCTGAACGGCCTGACCGTCCAGATCGGCCAGAAGGCCGGCGTGGACGGCCGCCTGTTCGGTTCGGTCACGAACGCGGACATCGCCGTTGCGCTCACGAAGCAAGGCTTCGCAGTGGAAAAGGCGCAAGTGCGTCTGCCGGAAGGCCCGCTGAAGATGGTGGGCGACCACCCGGTGCAGGTCTCGCTGCACACCGACGTCCTCGTCGACGTCACGGTGTCGGTGCTGGGCGAGCACGCCTAAGTCCCCACGGCCCCCGCGGGCCGCGCGGTTTGACACCGCATTTGACGCAAGACCTCAGGAAGGGCAGGAGCCGCAGGGCTTCTGCCTTTTTTGTTGTGCGCGGCCTGGACGCGCGTTGCAAGTTTTCAAGCTTGTTCGAGGCATCCCCTTGTCCGATAATTGCCCTCCATGAACGCTCCGAAAGATCCCCAACTCGACTCGCTGAAAGTCCCGCCGCATTCGATCGAAGCCGAGCAATCGGTGCTCGGCGGCCTGCTGCTGGATAACGGCGCATGGGACCGGATTGCCGACTTCCTCTCGCAAAGCGACTTCTATCGCTACGATCACCGCATCATCTTCGAGCACATTGGCCGGCTGATCGCCGCCACGCGCCCGGCCGACGTGGTGACGGTGTACGAGGCGCTCGGCACCTCGGGCAAAGCGGATGACGTGGGTGGCCTCGCATACCTGAACGCGCTCGCGCAGAACACGCCGAGCGCCGCGAACATTCGCCGCTACGCGGAAATCGTGCGTGACCGCGCGGTGCTGCGCCGCCTCGTTTCCGTCGCCGACGAAATTTCCGCCGACGCCTTCAACCCACAGGGCAAGGAAGTGCGCCAGCTGCTCGACGAGGCCGAGTCGAAGGTGTTCTCGATCGCCGAAGACGGCGCGCGCGGCACCCAGGGCTTTCTCGAGATCGGGCCGCTGCTCACGCAGGTCGTGGAGCGCATCGACACGCTCTATCACACGGCCAACCCGAGCGACGTCACGGGCACGCCCACGGGCTTCATGGACCTCGACCGCATGACCTCGGGCATGCACGGCGGCGAGCTGATCATCGTGGCCGGGCGCCCGTCGATGGGTAAGACCGCCTTCTCGATGAACATCGGCGAGTATGTGGCCGTGGAGTATGGTCTGCCGGTGGCGGTGTTCTCGATGGAAATGCCGGGCACGCAGCTCATCATGCGTATGCTCGGGTCGGTCGGTCGTCTGGATCAGCACCGCATGCGCACGGGCCGCCTGACCGACGAGGATTGGCCGAAGCTCACGCACGCCGTGCAGAAAATGAGCGAGGCGCAGATCTTCATCGACGAAACCGGCGGCCTGAATCCGATGGAACTGCGCTCGCGCGCGCGGCGTCTGTCGCGCCAGTGCGGCAAGCTCGGGCTCATCATCATCGACTACCTGCAGCTCATGAGCGGCTCGTCGTCGGGCGAGAACCGCGCGACCGAAATTTCGGAAATTTCGCGCTCGCTCAAGAGCCTGGCGAAGGAACTGGACGTACCGGTGATCGCGCTCTCGCAGCTGAACCGCGGTCTGGAGCAGCGTCCGAACAAGCGGCCGGTAATGTCGGACCTGCGTGAATCGGGCGCAATCGAACAGGACGCGGACGTCATCCTGTTCATCTATCGCGACGAAGTCTACAACCCGGACAGTCCCGACAAGGGCACGGCCGAAATCATCATCGGCAAGCAGCGTAACGGTCCGATCGGACCCGTTCGCCTCACGTTCCACGGTCAATACACGAAGTTCGATAATTTTGCCGGGGCGCAGACCTTCTACGGCGAATAACGCGAAGCGTTGCGCGGCTTGCGCCAAAGTGGCGCAAATGCCGCGTTGGCGGCTGCCGATCCATGCGGCAGCGCTCGCCTGACGATACAATATTGCCGTTTTATGACAGCCAGCTCTGTCGCCTATTTTGCCGCTTAAATGCAGCGTAGTTGCCGCGAAGTTACCGCTTCGTGACGGCAATCCGAGACCAATTTCCGGGATACCAATGTTCGGTCGATTCATGCCCACCGAAGGCAAGTTCTTCGAAATCTTCAATGCGCATGCGAAATGCATCGTTTCCGCAAGCCGCGAACTCGAACTCCTGATCGATAACCTCGCTGACGCCGAGGTCCACAAGCAGAATGTGCAGGCCTCCGAAAAGGCCGCTGACAAGCTCACGCACGAGGCGATCGACCTGCTGCACAAGACCTTCATTACGCCGCTCGACCGCGACGAGATCCACAAGCTGATCACGACCATGGACGACTGCCTCGACCTCATGGAGGACGTCGCCACGGCCATTTCGCTCTACGACGTGCAAGCCGTGACCGCCGAGGCGAGCCAGCTGGCGCATGTGGTGACGGCCACGGCCGAGCGCGTGCAGCTGGCCGTGGGGCTCCTCTCCGACATGAAGCAGGCGCGCGAGATCCTGAAGGCCTGCGAGGACATCGACCGCCTCGAATCCGACGCCGACCGCCTGTTGCGCTCCGCCATCTCGAAGCTCTTCCGCGAGGAAGACAACGTCAAGACGCTGATCAAGCTGAAGGCGATCTACGAACTGCTCGAAGCGATCACCGACAAGTGCGAGGATGTCGCGAACATCATCGAAGGCATCGTGCTAGAGAACGCCTGAGCGAACTGCGATGCAATCGATACAACTCGCTCTCTGGGCGGTCGCGACGCTGGTCGCCATCGCGCTCGTCTTCGACTTCATGAACGGTTTTCATGACGCGGCGAATTCCATCGCCACGGTCGTGTCCACGGGTGTTCTGAAGCCGCAGCAGGCGGTGGCGTTCGCCGCCATGTTCAACGTGATCGCCTATTTCGTGTTCCACCTGAAGGTGGCGCAGACAGTTGGCAAGGGCACCATCGACCCCGATATCGTCGACCACTACGTGGTGTTCGGCGCGTTGATGGGCGCGATCGGCTGGAACGTGCTCACCTGGTACTACGGCATCCCGTCGAGCTCGTCGCATGCGCTGATCGGCGGTCTCGTGGGCGCGGCGCTCGCGAAGTCGGGCTGGGGCTCGCTCAATTTCGACGGCCTCATGAAGACCGTGGCGTTCATCTTCATCTCGCCGCTGCTCGGCTTCATCCTGGGTTCGCTGTTCATGCTCACGGTGTCGTGGCTGTACTTCCGCACGCCGCCAAGCAAGGTCGACCGGCGCTTCAGGCGCCTGCAGCTGCTTTCCGCGAGCCTCTACAGCCTCGGGCACGGCGGCAACGACGCGCAGAAGACCATCGGCATCATCTGGATGCTGCTGATTGCAACCGGCTACTCGGCGATCGGCGCGGACGCGCCGCCCATCTGGGTGATTGGCGGCTGCTATCTGTCGATGGGGCTCGGCACGCTGTTCGGCGGCTGGCGCATCGTGCGCACGATGGGTCAGAAGATCACCAGGCTCAAGCCGGTGGGAGGCTTTTGCGCTGAGGCGGGCGGGGCGCTCACGCTCTTCACGGCTTCGTGGATGGGCATTCCTGTTTCGACCACGCACACGATCACCGGCGCGATTGTCGGCGTCGGCGCGACGCAGAAGCTCAGCGCGGTGCGCTGGGGCGTGGCGGGCAACATCGTCTGGGCCTGGGTGCTGACCATACCGGCCTCGGCCACGCTGGCCGCGGCCGCGTGGTGGCTCGGTCACCGCTTCATGTAAAAGCTGCGGCGCCTCCGGGCGCCGCAGTGCTTTCGAGGCCTTGCCAGCGCACTGACATGTGCCTCAGTTCAGATCAGCGGCGTGCTCGCCCCATCCATCGGAATGAGCGCGCCGGTGACGTAGCTCGCCCGCCGGCTCGCGAGGAAGAGCGCGACATCGGCAATTTCCTCCGGCTTCGCGTAGCGCCCGAGCGGCACCTTCGACTCGCCGCTCGCCAACGCCTCCTGCGTGCCGACGCCCGTGCGCTGGGCCTCCAGCTGAACGGCCTCCTGCAGCCGCTCCGTTAGCGTGGCGCCGGGGTTGATCGCGTTGATGCGGATGCCGTAGCGCGCGTGGTAGTGCGCGAGGCCCACGGTCGCGAGCATCAACGCCGCGTTGGCCGCGCCGCCCGCGATATGGATGTCGCTTGCGAACTTGCCGCCCATTCCGATGATGTTGACGATCGCCCCGGGCTCCATGCTCTCGCCCGACTTGATCCGCTGCACCATGCGGCGCAGCACTTCCTGCTGCGGGTAGATGTAGGGGAAATACTTCGCCTCCATCGTGGCCCTGAACGCGTCCGCATCGAGCGTTTCCGGGTCGTAGCGGCGTGCCGCGCCCGCGCTGTTGATGAGGATATCGATGGGGCCGACCGCGGTGGAAACTTCTTCGACCACGTCGGCAGCGCTGTGCGCTTCGTGCAGGTCCGCGCGCGTGAGGTGCACGTGCAGGCCGACGCTTGCCAGCTGCTCGCGGGCGCGCGCGAGATTGGCGGGGTCGCGCGAGACGATCGCCACGCGGGCGCCTTCCTGCGCAAAGGCGCGCGCGCAGGCAAGGCCAATGCCCTTGCTGCCGCCCGTCACGAGTACCACCTTCTTGCTCAGTCCAAGATCCATCGTCGCCTCGCTGCGCGAAAGTATGAAAAACGGTCCCAAGACGATAGCAGAGGCGCGGGGCGGCGCAAACCGCTGGGAGCAAGACTCGCCGTCCGGCCAGGGGCAACGTGCCGCTCGGCGCCGCCGCGGGGCCGCTTCAATCGCCGCTGTTGGCAAAGCGCGCGATGGGGTCGTCGCTGGACTGGGTCGGGGCGGGGGGGGCTGAGCCGGCTGTCGACGCGCGTATGATCTGCGCGCCACCTGCGGCCGGCGACGCTGCCTGGATCGGCGTCGAACCCAGCTGGCCGGCCTGGCGCGCCGCCGCGCTTGCCGTGGGCGGGGGCGGCTCGAAGGCGTCGGCGGCGGCATCGATGGCGTCGCGCGGTGCGCTGGCTGCGGGGCCCGTGGCATAGGCCGGCGCGTTGTTGCCGGGTGTAACCGCGGGCGCGAGCGCGCCCGAGTCGCGCGCCTGCATTTGCGCCGCACCGGGCGAGGCGGGCGGCGGCTCGAATGCATCGGCTGGGGCGGCGGAAACCGCCGCGGAAGTGGCCGGCGTTGCCGCATAGGCCGGCTGCGGCGCGGCGACCATGCGGTTCTGACTTGCGGCCGCGGCTCGCGGCGCGGGCTGGGCCGCCGCAGCTGGCGCGACGCTTGCCATCGCAGCAGCCGGCGGCGTGGCGTTCGCGCCGGGCAGGCGTTCGGCGGGCGCGGACGCTTGCCAGGTCGGCGTCTCGAAAGGCGTGCGTTTGGGCGGTGCCATGCGGCGGATCCCGTCGAAGCGCTTCGCCCAGTAGGGGTTGGTCAGATAGTCGAGTCGCACCGTGCCGCCGGTCGAAGGCGCGTTGACGAAGCGCAGGTTGCCGACGTATATGCCGACGTGCGAATGCGGCCGTCCGGTCGTATTGAAGAAGACGAGATCGCCGGCGGCGATCTCGTCGGGCTCGATCGTTTCGCCGCGCAGGCTCATTTCGGCCGTGGTGCGGGGCAGGTCCACCGAGGCCGAGCGCGCCAGCACGTATTTGACGAGACCGCTGCAATCGAAGCCGCTATCGGGCGTATTGCCGCCCCAGCGATACGGAATGCCCACGAGCCCCATCGCCTGGATCGAGATTTCCTCGCGGCCCACGCTGTGATCGACGAAATTGGGAAAGCCTGGCGGCCTCGTGCGCCACGCGTTCTCGCCGGCAGACGAACCGCTGCGCGATATCTTTTGCGGCGCGCTGGAGCACGCGGCTAGCAGGACTGCGATCAGAAGCGCAAGCCAGAGTCGACGCATGAAGCGAATGCGGCGCGCGCGACGCGTGCGCCTTCGGGAAAACGGATCATGGGCGGATGGTAGCCCGCCCGTCAGGGCTTTCGCAAGAATTCTTCACAACTTACTTGAAGTTCGTGCGCCAACTGTTGTGCCTGAGGGACGCCCGGGCAATAAAAAAGGACCGCATCCGGTTCCCCGGATGCGGTCCTCGCCACGTGCACAGGCGCCCCCGGCAGGCGGCGCCCAGCCGATGGATTACAGGATATCGGACGCGTAATCGGCAAGCCGCGAGCGCTCGCCGCGCGCGAGCGTCACGTGGCCGCTGTGCGCCCAGCCCTTGAAGCGATCCACCACGTAGGTGAGGCCGGAACTGCCTTCGGTCAGATACGGCGTGTCGATCTGCGCGATGTTGCCGAGACACACGATCTTCGTGCCCGGACCCGCGCGCGTGACGAGCGTCTTCATCTGCTTCGGCGTGAGGTTCTGCGCCTCGTCGATGATCAGATACTTGTCCACGAACGTGCGGCCGCGCATGAAGTTCATGCTCTTGACCTTCAGGCGCGAGCGAATCAGCTCCTGGGTCGCGGCGCGGCCCCATTCGCCGGCGGCGTCGTCGGTTTTCTGGAGGACTTCGAGGTTGTCGTCGAAGGCGCCCATCCACGGCTGCATCTTTTCTTCTTCGGTGCCCGGCAGGAAGCCGATGTCCTCGCCAACCGGCACGGTCGCGCGCGTGACGATGATCTCGTTGTAGCGCTTCTCGTCGAGCACTTGCGCGAGGCCTGCCGCGAGCGCGACGAGCGTCTTGCCCGTGCCGGCCTGGCCGAGCAGCGTGACGAAGTCGATCTCCGGATTCATCAGCAGGTTCAGGGCGAAGTTCTGCTCGCGGTTGCGCGCCGTGATGCCCCACACGTTGTTCTTGTGGTGGCCATAGTCGCGCAGCGTCTGGAGGAGCGCCGTCTTGCCGTTGAGCTCGCGCACGATCGCGTGGAACGCCGGTTCGCCGTTCTGCGGCTCGAGATAGACGAACTCGTTCACGAGCATCGAGAGGCATTCGGGACCTGTCACGCGGTAATACGTCGTGCCGGTCTTGGTGTCCTGCCAGGACTCCATGCCCTTGGCGTGCTTCGACCAGAAGTCCTGCTGCAGCGCGCGCACGCCCGAGTAGAGCAGGTCCTTGTCTTCGAGAACCTGGTCGTTGAAGTAGTCTTCCGCGGGCAGGCCGAGCGCATGGGCCTTGATGCGCATGTTGATGTCTTTCGACACCAGCACGACGAGGCGATCCGGCCGGTCGCGCTGCAGCGCGCGCACCACGCCGAGGATCTGGTTATCGGCTTTGCCCTGGGGCAGGCCGTCGACCGGATCGATATGCGTGAGCGTGGTCTGGAAGTACAGGCGTCCGAGCGCTTCGCGGCTGCCGAGGCGGCCAAGCGAAATGCCTTCCGAGATCGGGCCTGCATTGGCGACCAGCTGGTCGAGCGTGCGGCTCACCTGGCGCGCGTTGCGCGCGACTTCCGACATGCCCTTCTTGTGGTTGTCGAGCTCTTCCAACGTCATCATCGGCAGATAGACGTCGTGTTCCTCGAAACGGAACAGACAGGTCGGGTCGTGCATCAGCACGTTCGTGTCGAGCACGAAGAGCTTCTGGACTTCGGTGCTCTCTTCGGGGTGCACGCGTTTTTTCGCGCCGGCGCGCGCAGCCGGCGCAGCAGCGCCGCCGGAGGCTTTTGCCGAGGCGGGTTTGCCGCCGCGCGCAACGGGTGTCTCGTCGGCGCCGGTGCGGGCCTCGATAGGCTGCAGCAGCGCGGCCGTGACTGGCCTGCTGTTGTTGCGCTTGTTGCGCGCGGGCGCCGGCGCGACCGGTTCGAGCGCCGCCAGTTCGGCGCTGGCGCCCGAAAGCGGCACCGTGCGCAAGGTGGTGGCGGCGTTGGCGGCCTGCGTCATCGGCTCGGCAACGCTGCCGGGGCCGTATTCGGCAACGTCGGCAGCGTCGTTCTCGCTCGCGGCCTTGCGTGTGCTGCGCGTCGTGCGGGCGCGCGCCTTGTATTCTTCGGGCGGCAGCAGGTTGCCGAGCTTGCTGGGGGGAGTAGGCAAAGGCATGGTGTCCCTCGAAAAAATCGGGTCGAGTGGTCGCGGGGTTACCCAGTAAGGCGCGCTTTCGGGCGGTGCGTGCGGGTGCCGGGTAGGCCCCCGTCGTTACTGCGCAAGGTGCGCGCTCAGGTCAGAAAATGCCGGTTCGCCTGGTTTTCGATCAGCTCCTTGACGTTTGCGCGCGCCGGGTCGCAAAGCCGGCGCGAACGGGGAGAAAAACGGGAGAGAACAGCATGAAACAAACAAAAAAGCCGCCGCCCCGGATGACGAGGCAAGCGGCTTCATTTCGGTGTTGTCCCGTTGCCTCGGATGCGCACTTCCGGTCATGCCATGACCGGCTGCGGTACCGCCGCAACGCGACGTAAAAAGGGTTGGACAGGCACTCATTGCAGCCCAATATAACGCTCCTCAAAGCGCTTGTACAGCCTCCAGAACGTCCTCGACATGGCCCGGGACCTTGATGCCGCGCCACTCCTGGCGCAGCACGCCAGCCGCGTCGATAAGGAAGGTCGAGCGTTCGATCCCCCGTACCTGTTTGCCATACATTTTCTTCAATTTGATGACGTCGAAGAGCGTGCACAGCGCTTCGTCGGCATCCGATACCAAGGTAAACGGCAGTTCGAGCTTCGCCTTGAAGTTATCGTGCGAACGCACGCTGTCGCGCGATACGCCCACGATCTGCGCGCCGGCCTTTTTGAACTTCGGATAGAGGTCGCGGAATTGCAGGCCTTCGGTCGTGCAGCCCGGCGTGTTGTCTTTCGGATAGAAGTACAGCACCACCTTGCTGCCCTTCAGGCTCGAAAGCGTGAAGTCGCCGCCGGTAGCGGGGGCGGTGAAGTCCGGAACGGGGTGGTCGACTGCGATGGTCACGTCAGGCACGTGGCTCTCCCTTTGTTATTGGCTGGCATTGCCGCTGCGCGCGGCGCCGTTGCCGGGACGGCGTGCCGCCCGCGGCGAGGGGTGTTGCGCGGGCGCGAGTCCTCGCACTGAGCGGCGCGCGGGCGGCGGATTCAGTCGGGCTGCACGATCAGCTGGCCGGAGCGGCCGGCGATCTCGCCCCAGGTGACAGGGTACGATGGCAGCGAATCCGGGTCCAGCGTCGCATGGTAGTCGCCCATCGTGGCAAACGTATGGCCTTGCGCGCGCCAGCCGGCGAGCAGCTGCTCGAACACCGGTGCGAGCTTCTGGCCTTCGAGTTCGGCGTGCAGCGTGAAGACCTGGTCGTGCGGATTGTTTTCTGTCCGCTTGAGCATCCATGCCGCGACCGTATCGGTATCGACGCCGTCCACGCCGAGCACCTCGTCGAGCGTGGGCAGCGTCGTGGGCATCTGCACGTGGTTCAGCGTGCGGCCCGCCACTACCGGACGGTAGGGCGAATGACCGCGCCCGTCGGAGGCGTAGCGCATGCCCCACGCGTCGATCTGCTCGAAGGCGGCCTCGTTCATCTGCCAGCCCGCCGCGCCGTGCGTGACGGGCGGCGTGCCGAAGATCCGCGTGAAGCGGTCGTGGCTCTTCTGCATCTGGCGCGCGGTCCATTGCGCGTCGCGCTTGCGCACGTTGTCCTGCCAGTACACGTGATCCCACGTATGGATGCCGCACTCGAAGCCGGCTTCGTGAATCGCGCGCATTTCGGCCGCCGCCTCCACGCCGATGTCCGGGCCCGGCAGCAGCACGCCGTACATGAGCTGCTTCACGCCGTAGTGCTCGACCACTGACGTGCGCGACACCTTCTTGAGGAAGCCTGGCCGCAACACGCGGCGCAGCGCCCAGCCCGTGTGATCGGGGCCGAGGCTGAACAGGAACGTGGCGCGCGCCTTGTAGCGGTCGAAGATGCGCGCGAGATTCGGCACGCCTTCGCGCGTGCCGCGCAGCGTGTCGACGTCGATTTTCAGGACGATGCGGGCCAAGTGGCGAGGACCTTTCTCTGACGCTTAGTGTTGCTCGACGAGCGCACGCGCTTCGGCCACGTGGCCGCGGTACGCTTCGAAGATCTTGCGCAGCGCTTCGTCGAAGGTCGACTTCGGCGCCCAGCCGAGTTCCTGCTTCGTGTTGTCGATCTTCGGCACGCGGTTCTGCACGTCCTGATAGCCCGCGCCGTAGTAGGCGCCCGACGACGTCTCGACGAGCTGCACCTGCTTCGCCGATTCCGCGTATTCGGGGAATTCGGCGGCGAGCGAGAGCATCTTGTGCGCGAGTTCGCGCACCGAGAAGTTGTTGGTCGGGTTGCCGATGTTGTAGATCTTGCCGGTGGCGACGCCGTCCTTGTTCTCGATGATCTTCATGAGCGCTTCGATGCCGTCGTCGATGTCGGTGAACGCCCGCTTTTGCGCGCCGCCATCCACGAGGCTGATGTTCTCGCCGCGCACGATGTGGCCGAGGAACTGCGTCACGACGCGCGACGAGCCTTCCTTCGGGGTGTAGATCGAGTCGAGGCCCGGTCCGATCCAGTTGAACGGACGGAACAGCGTGAAGTTCAGGCCTTCCATGCCGTAGCCCCAGATCACGCGGTCCATGAGCTGCTTGGAGCACGCGTAGATCCAGCGTGGCTTGTTGATCGGGCCGTAGGTGAGGGCGGACGCGTCCGGGTCGAACTGCTCGTCCGCGCACATGCCATAGACTTCCGACGTCGACGGGAAGACGAGGTGCTTGCGGTACTTCACGGCCGAACGCACGATCGGCAGGTTCGCTTCGAAGTCGAGCTCGAACACGCGCAGCGGCTGCTGCACGTAGGTGGCGGGCGTCGCGATGGCGACCAGCGGCAGGATCACGTCGCACTTCTTGACGTGGTACTCGACCCACTCCTTGTTGATCGTGATGTCGCCTTCGAAGAAGTGCATCCGCTCATGCTTGACGAGGTCGCCGAGGCGGTCCGTCTGCATGTCCATGCCGAACACTTCCCAGTTCGTGGTTTCGAGGATGCGTTTGGAGAGGTGGTGGCCGATAAAGCCGTTCACACCCAGGATCAGAACTTTTTTGGTCATGGACGGGGGACAGATGAAATGAGTTCGGAGAACGCGGCGGGGCTGATGACGGTCTCCTGACCGTCATGCACATGCCGCAGTTCGTGGATCGCGATGGCGCGTGCGTCGCCGCAGACGGCGAAAAGTGCATTATCGCTTACGTGGATGCCGACGGGCAATCCGGCGAGGGGGCGGACCCTTTCGGCGTCTGGCGAGCCGGGGCGCACGAGACGCGCGCGGGCGATCACGAAACGCCCGTTGCCGATGTCGGTGAACGCGCCGGGATAGGGCGGAGCGACGGCGCGGATCAGGTTGTACACGTGCTGCGCGCTCTCGCCGAAATCGATGCGGCCGTCCTCCGGCTTGCGCCCGCCGTAGTAGCTGCCTCGGGTGAGATCGTTCGGCAGATGCGGCGCCTCGCCCGCGATCAGCGCGGGCAACACGCGCCAGAGCGTCTGCTCGGCGGCGACCGTCACCTTGTCGAAGACCTGCGCAGCGGTGTCGTCGGGCAGGATCGGCACCGGAGTTTGCGCGACGATCGCGCCCGCGTCGGGCTTCGCGGCCATTTCATGGAGCGTCGCGCCCGTTTCGGTTTCGCCGTTGAGCACGGCCCAGTTCGTCGGCACGCGGCCGCGGTATTTCGGCAGGAGCGAGCCGTGCATGTTGTAGGCGCCGCGCCCGGCGAGGGCGAGCAGGTCCACGGGCAGCATGTGCCGGTAGTAGAACGAGAAGATGAAGTCCGGGCGCGCCGCGGAAACGGCCGCGCGCAGCCCGGCGCTCTTCGGGTCGGCGGGTGTGACGACCTCGATGCCATGTTCCTCGGCCACCGACTTCACGCTGCCGAACCAGATGTTCTCGGTCGGGCTGTCTTCGTGCGTAACGACGAGCGCAACGTCGACGCCGCCCGCGAGCAACACCTGCAGACAGCGCACGCCCACGTTGTGATACGCGAAGACAACGGCGCGCGGCTTCATTGGCCGGCTCCTTCGTTGGCCGGGTTCGTGGCGGCGGGCCTTGCCGCCGCCCCTGCCGCCCGCGCGGGTTCGGCCGGTTGCGCGAACGCGGCGGCCTGCATGAAGTCCTGGCGCGGCGTATCGGCGACGGCGCGGCCATGGCGCTCCTCGAGGATCGTCTGGATCAGGTAACGCGGACGCGCGCGCACCTGCTGGTAGATGCGGCCGATATACTCGCCGAGCAGACCGAGCGCGAAGATGATCACGCCGAGCAGGAAGAACGTGATGGCGAACAGCGTGAACACGCCTTGCACTTCCGCGCCGAGCACGAAGCGGCGAATCAGCAGTAGCAGGAAGAGGCCTGCCGAGCCGAGCGAGAGAATCACGCCGATGAACGAGAGCCACTGCAGCGGCACGACGGAGAAGCCCGTCACGAGGTCGAAATTCAGGCGAATGAGGCTATAGAGCGAGTACTTCGATTCGCCCGCGAAGCGCTCCTCGTGCGCCACCTCGACCTCGACCGGGTTCTGCGAGAACGTGTAGGCGAGCGCCGGAATGAACGTGTTGATTTCGCCGCAGCGGTTGATCGTGTCGATGATGCGGCGGTCGTACGCGCGTAGCATGCAGCCCTGGTCGGTCATCTTGATGCGCGTGATGCGCTCGCGCAGACGGTTCATCGCCTGCGAAGCCTTGCGCCGCCAGAGGCTGTCCTGGCGCTGCTTGCGGATGGTGCCGACATAGTCGTAGCCTTCGCGCATCTTCTCGACGAGCTTGCCGATTTCCTCGGGCGGATTTTGCAGGTCGGCGTCGAGCGTGATGACGATCTCGCCGCGCGCCTGCTCGAAGCCCGCGAGAATCGCCATGTGCTGGCCGTAGTTGCCGTTGAGCAGGATCGCGCGCGTGGTGTCGGGCCGCGCGCGGAACTGCTCGGCGAGCATCGCGGCCGAGCGGTCGCGGCTGCCGTCGTTGATGAAGATCACTTCGTACGAGGTGCCGAGCTCGTCGAGCGCCGGATACAGGCGCGCGAACAGCGCGGGAAGGCCAGCTTCCTCGTTGTAGACCGGAATGATGACCGAGACTTCCGGCGTGTCCGGGGTCAAGGTGCCTTGTTCCGTTTGACTCATGTGTGCGTCGATTCCGTTATTGGATGCTTCGGTTTACTGCGTGCGCAAATCGGCGGCGCGTGCGCTGCGCCGTCCGCCTGCGTTTCCCCTGTGTCGACCAGGTTTGGCGCATTTTGGCGCTTACGCTGGTCCCATGCCCGCCAGGGCGGCTTCACCCGGTCCCCGACTGGCGTGACTGCCTCTATACCGACGACTTTGCAAACTTTGCGCAGATCTCGTTCACCGCGCCGCATACGCGCACCACGTCGGCTTCGGTCATCTGCGTGAAGAGCGGCAGGGTGACCGTGCTCGCGCCGAAGCGCTCCGCGTGCGGGAACATGCCCGCCCTGAAACCGCGCTCGCGGTAGAGCGTGAAGAGGTGGATGGCCGGATAATGCACGCCCGAGCCGATGCCGCGCTCCTTGAGTTCGCCCATGAAACCGGCGCGGTCGATCGCGAGCGTCTCGAGCGGCAGCGTGATCTGGAACATGTGCCAGTTGCTGTTGGCGAAATCGGCGAGCGGCAGGCCGACGCCGAGCCTGACCGCCGCGCCGCCTTCGAAGCCCGCGAAGTAAGCCCGCGCAAGCTCGCGGCGCTGCCGGATGAAGCGCTCGATGTGCTTGAGCTGGCCGAGCCCGACGCGCGCCGCCACATCCGTGAGATTGTACTTGCCGCCGAGCACGTCGCAGTCCATGCCGTCGAAGCCCGTGCGCGTAATGCCCTGGAGGCGGTACTTCTGCGCAAGCACCGCTTCGGCCTCGTCATTGAGGACGAGCGCGCCGCCTTCGATCGACGTGAGGTTCTTGTTGGCGTGGAAGCTGAACGAGACGATGTCGCCGATCGTGCCGATGCGCTTGCCGTTCCAGCTCGAGCCGAACGCCTGCGCGGCGTCCTCGATCACGCGCAGCCTGTGCTGGCGGGCGATTGCGTAGAGCCGGTCCATGTCGACGGGCAGGCCCGAGAGAAAGACCGGGATGATGGCTTTCGTCTTCGGCGTGATGGCCGCTTCGAGCTTGTCGAGGTCGATGTTGCGCGTGACGGGATCGATGTCGGCGAACACCGGCGTCGCGCCGACTTCATAGACCACGTTGCTGGTCGCGACCCATGAGGCGGGCGTGGTGATGACTTCGTCGCCGGGACCCACGCCGGCAAGGCGCAAGCCGATTTCGAGCGTCGCCGTGCCCGAGTTGAAGGTGCGCACGGGACGCCCGCCGCAGTATTCGGAGAGCGCCGCCTCGAACGCCTGGTTCTGCGGGCCGGTCGTGATCCAGCCCGAGCGCAGCACCTCGGCGACGCCCTGGATGGTTTCCTCGTCGATTTCGGGGCGCACGAACGGCAGGAACGGAAGGGCCGACTGCGGGGATGACTGGGTCATGAGTGCTTTGCTCTTTGCTCGTCAGAAAGTGGGGCCGGGCAACAAGGCTGCCGCGGCGCATCTTACGAAATGCTTATATGGGCGCAAGGCGCCGCGCTGCAAGCAGTCGCGCCAGGCGCGTGGGCCGCGGCGCGTCAGCTGCGCGCGAGCACGAACACGCCGATCAGGATGATGCCGATACCCACGAGCCGCTGCACGCTCAGCACCTCGCCGAACAGATACCACGCGGCGAATGCATTGACCACGTAGCCGAGCGAGAGCATCGGGTAGGCGATCGAGACGTCCACGCGCGAGAGCCCGACGATCCACACGACCACGCTGAACACGTAGCAGGTGAGCCCGCCGAGAATCGGCACTTGCGTCGCGAGCTTCAAGCCGATGGGCAAGATGTTCGCACGGCTGAATTCGAAGTGTCCAACGGCATTGACACCCGCTTTCAGCAACAGTTGCGCACACGCGTTGAGGCCGACGCCGGCAAGGATGCAGATGAGGGAAATCGGATTCATCGGAAAGGGCGGTTCAACAGGTTATCGGGTTGTGGCGGGGGCCGGGCGGCGTGTACCTGCGCGGCCCGGCCCAATTATCGCGCATGCGTCAATTGGGGCCGGGAAGCGCTCAGGACTGCGGCTTTTCAACGGGTTTTTCAACGATCACGCGCCGCGCGTCGCGGGCGATCACCTGCATCGGCAGGCCCTGCGCGGCCAGTTCTTCGTAGCGCTTCACCGGAATCAGCGCGAGCGCATAGCGGTCGGACTTCCAGCGCGCCTCCCAGTCGGCAATGGTCGGCACCCATTTTTGCGGCTCCTCGGAGATGCCGAAGGCCAGCTCGTCGGTGACCTCGACCATCGTCATCGTATGGCGCACGTAGAAGGGCATGGTGTGGTCGAGTACGCCCACCGAGTAGAACGGCGTGCCGGGCGGCAGCTTCGCGACGGCGGCGCGCACCGCGGGCGCGAGCGGCGCGCCGGAACTCAGGGTGCCGAACACGTCGTGGCCCGTGCCCGCAATGGTCGCGAGAAGCAGCCACGCGGTGCCGAGCGCGAGCGCCGGTGCGCGCGCGCCGGTTTCGGGCGTGCGCTTCGCCCGGTTCAGGCGCAGGCCGACCATGGTGACGACGAAGGCCACCGCGGCCGCGGCGAACACCCAGACCTGAAACTCACGGTAGAGCGCGTTCGGATTGCGCGCGTCGCCGAACCGCGTGAGCACGAACGAGCCTGCCATCAGCACGACGCCGAGGACCGCGTAGCCGGCGAGGTGCCTGTTCCACTGGGCGCGCGTCATGAGCGGCAAATACATGCCGATGACGAGCGCAACGGGCGGTGCGATCGGCAGGACGTAGGAGACGAGCTTCGAGTGCGAGGCGCTGAAGAACAGGAAAATGAACACCGTCCACACGAGCATCAGCATGACGGGCGAGAACCCGTTGGGCTGACGCGGCGTGCGCAGCGCATGGCGCACGCTCTGCACGCTCACCGAAAGCCACGGCAGGAATCCCACCAGCATGACCGGCACGAAGTAGTAAAAGGGGCCTGGGCGGTTCTGCGCGGGCGTGAGGTAGCGCTGAAACTGCTGGACGATGAAGAAGAAGTTGAAGAACTCGGGGTTGCGCTGCTGCACGAGGATGAACCACGGCGCCACAATCGCGAAGAACAGGATCAGGCCGCTCACGAGATAGAGGCGCTTCCAGAGCGCCCAGTCGCGCGTAATCGCGGTATAGAGCACGAGCACGGCACCCGGCAGGATCAGGCCGACGAGGCCCTTGGACAGCACCGCCATCGCCATGGCGGCCCAGCACACCCACATCCACAGGCGCGCATTCGCTTTGGGCAGGTTCGGACGCTGCGCGAGCAGCAGCGCGCACAGCGTGAGCTGCATCCAGAACGACAGGCCCATGTCGAGCGTGTTGAAATGGCCCATCAGGTTCCAGTACGGCGCGCAGGCGAGCACGACCGCGGCGAAGAAGCCCGTGGCGGCATTGAACACACGTGCGCCGGTGAAGCCGATCAGCAGCACGCCCGCGAAGCCGGTGAGCGCCGTGTAGAGGCGCGCCTGCCATTCCCCGATGCCGAACCACGCGAACGTGAGCGCGTTCATCCAGGTTTGCAGCGGGGGTTTTTCGAAGTACTTGTAGCCGTTGTAGCGCGGCGTGATCCAGTCGCCGCTTGCGAGCATTTCGCGCGCCATTTCGGCGTAGCGGCCTTCGTCGCTCGGCAGCAGGTGGCGCCAGCCGAGCGGCAGGAACCAGATCACGGCGAGGGCGAGGATCAGGAGCAGGATCGCGCTGCGGTTGAGCGGTAGCCTGGGTGGCGTATCGTTCATGGATTTCAGCCTGTTCTTGTTGCAGTCGTTGCGGTCATTGCGGTCGGGGTGCGAAGCGCGCGCTGGCCGCGCGCGGCCAGCGCGACGCGTACACGGCGCGCTACGCACGCGGCGCGCAAGTGTACTACGCCGCCGTGCGGCGACCTGATGGCAAGCTTAAGGCGCGTCAGCTTTCGATCAGAAGCGCGGCCGCCACGCGGCGGCCTTCGGCCATGAGGATGTTGTAGGTGCGGCAGGCGGCCTTGAAGTCCATCGCTTCGACGCCGATGCGCTTCGCGGCGAGCGCCGCGGTCAGGCGCGGGTGCGCAAAGCGCAGCCGCTCTCCGCTGCCGAATACGACGACTTCGGGGTTCAGCGGAAGAAGCATCTCGAAGAGTTCGGGCGTGAGGGCGTCGAACGACTGCACCGGCCAGGGGGTGACCGGCGATTCGGGCATCACGATGATGCTGCCCGTATGGCGTTCGAGGTTCACTTCGACATAGTCGGCGCCGTAACCGGTCACGGTGTTCAGCGCGGCGCTGGAGTCCTGGTGTAGTTTCAAAACGGGGTTCCGGGGTAAGGACAGGTCGGGTGCGCAAGCGAGGAGGCGCATATCCTGTGCCGACGCCGGCCGCGGCGCGAACCGCCTTGCGGCCCGCCTTGTCACCCGCTTCGCGACCCGCCTCCTGGCCGATTGCGCATTGCGGAAGTTGGTCAAAATCCGCTAAATTATAGCTTTTTAGCCGCCGCTGCGGCGGCGCCCGCGGGTAGACCACCAGTAGACCACCGGTAGGCCACCGCTAGACCAGGAAGCGACCGGGAAGCGTGCCATCCGCGCATCGGGCGAGGGCAGCCACAAGCTGCCGGACGGTTTTGGGGTGCCCGGGCAGTCAGCGTACGCTTTCCGAGGCGTCGCGCGTGCGCCCGGCGCTCCCCTCGTGACCATGCACGGCTTTTGTCCCGCCGGGGCCGTCCCCGGCTCCCTTGCCTGTCTTGTCCGCCAAGGCGCCATCCGCCGGCCCGGTCGACGGCATTTCAGCCTGTTCCAGCCCTTTTACCGCGTCTTACTCGCCTGTGGCCCTGACGATTCTCTGACCGCTTCTCTGACCGCTTCTCTGACCGATAGCCCGCCGTGAAACCGATTCTCAAATCCAACAAGCTCCAGAACGTTTGCTACGACATCCGCGGGCCGGTGCTCGAGCACGCGAAGCGCCTCGAAGAAGAAGGCCATCGCATCATCAAGCTGAACATCGGCAATCTCGCGCCGTTCGGTTTCGACGCACCCGATGAGGTCATCCAGGACATGATCCTGAACCTGCCCGGCTCCTCGGGGTATTCGGATTCGAAGGGCGTGTTCGCCGCGCGCAAGGCGATCATGCATTACGCGCAGCAAAAGGGCATCAAGGGTGTCGAGCTCGACGACATCTATATCGGCAACGGCGCGTCCGAACTGATCGTCATGGCCATGCAGGCGCTCCTGAACGACGGCGACGAAGTGCTGCTGCCCGCGCCCGACTATCCGCTCTGGACGGCGGCGGTGAGCCTCTCGGGCGGCACGCCCGTGCACTACATCTGCGACGAGTCGAATGCGTGGATGCCCGACCTCGACGACATCCGCTCGAAGATCACGCCGAACACGCGCGCGATCGTCGTCATCAACCCGAACAACCCGACCGGCGCGCTCTATTCGGACGACCTGCTGCGCGGGCTCGTTGCGATCGCGCGCGAGCACGGCCTGATCCTGTTCGCCGACGAGGTCTACGACAAGATCATCTACGACGGCAAGACGCACACGGCGCTCGGCTCGCTCTCCGAAGACGTGCTCACCGTCACGTTCAACAGCCTGTCGAAGAGCTATCGCGCGTGCGGCTATCGGGCGGGCTGGATGTTCCTCTCGGGCATGACGGGCGAGAACCGCCGCCGCTCGAAGGACTACACCGAGGGCCTCGGCATTCTCGCCTCGATGCGGCTGTGCGCGAACGTGCCGGGCCAGTACGCGATCCAGACGGCGCTGGGCGGCTACCAGAGCATCAACGAGCTGATCCAGCCGGGCGGGCGTCTCTATCGCCAGCGCGAGTTGGCGTACAACATGCTCACGGCCATTCCGGGCGTGACCTGCGTGAAGCCCGAGGCGGCGCTCTACATGTTTCCGCGCCTCGACCCGAAGCTCTATCCGATCGAGAACGACCAGCAGTTCATCCTCGACCTGCTGCTGCAGGAGCGCGTGCTGCTCGTGCAGGGCACGGGCTTCAACTGGAAGCAGCCGGACCACTTCCGCGTGGTGTTCCTGCCGAACGTCGACGATCTGACCGATTCGATCAACCGCATCGCGCGTTTTCTCGACGGCTATCGCCAGCGGTACGGCACCTGAACCCGTCACACGCATTCCCTTTTCAAACACTTGGACGAACACACGCTGCATGGATCCGATCAAAGTAGGTCTGCTGGGCTTCGGCACGGTGGGCAGCGGCACCTTCACGGTACTGCGCCGCAACCAGGAAGAAATCAGACGCCGCGCGGGCCGCGGCATCGAGGTGGCGCGCATCGCCGTGCGCAACCCGGCCAAGGCTGCGGCCGCGCTCGGCGGTGAAGCCGGCAGCGTCGATCTGACGACCGACTTCAACGCCGTGGTCGACGATCCCTCGATTTCGATCGTCGCCGAAATGATCGGCGGCACGACGCTCGCCAGGGATCTCGTGCTGCGCGCCATTGCCAACGGCAAGCATGTCGTCACGGCGAACAAGGCGCTGCTGGCGGTGCACGGCACCGAGATCTTCGAAGCGGCGCGCGCCCAGGGCGTGATGGTCGCGTTCGAGGCGGCGGTGGCGGGCGGCATCCCCATCATCAAGGCGCTGCGCGAAGGCCTCACGGCCAACCGCATCCAGTACATCGCGGGCATCATCAACGGCACGACGAACTACATCCTCTCGGAAATGCGCGAGCGCGGGCTCGACTTCGCGACCGCATTGAAAGCCGCGCAGGAACTGGGCTACGCCGAAGCCGACCCGACCTTCGACATCGAAGGCGTGGACGCCGCGCACAAGGCCACGATCATGAGCGCGATCGCGTTCGGCGTGCCCGTGCAGTTCGACCGCGCCTACGTGGAAGGCATCAGCAAGCTCGACGCCATCGACATCAGGTACGCGGAAGAACTGGGCTATCGCATCAAGCTGCTCGGCATCGCGCGCCGCACCGACCGCGGCATCGAGCTGCGCACGCACCCCACGCTGATTCCGGCCAAGCGCCTGCTCGCCAACGTGGAAGGCGCGATGAACGCCGTGGTCGTGCACGGCGACGCCGTGGGCACGACGCTGTACTACGGCAAGGGCGCGGGCGCCGAGCCGACGGCATCCGCCGTGGTGGCCGATCTCGTGGATGTGACGCGCCTGCACACGGCCGACCCCGAGCACCGCGTGCCACATCTGGCGTTCCAGCCGGACAGTCTCTCGAACACGCCGATCCTGCCGATCGACGAAGTCACGAGCGGCTATTACCTGCGCCTGCGCGTGGCGGACCAGACCGGCGTGATGGCGGCCATCACGCGCATCCTCGCGGACAGCGGCATCTCGATCGACGCGCTGCTGCAAAAGGAAGCCGAGCAGGTCGACGCGCACGGCAAGGCGGAAACCGACATCATCCTGATCACGCACGAGACGATCGAGAAGAACGTCAATGCGGCGATCGCGCAGATCGAAAAGCTCGCGACGGTGAAGTCGCCGGTCACGAAGCTGCGCATGGAAGGACTGAACTAAGGCAAATCTGGAACGGCGGCTATGAATTACGTATCTACGCGCGGCGCGGGCGCCGGCGAGCATCATTCGTTTTCCGACATCCTGCTGGGCGGCCTCGCGCGCGACGGCGGCCTGTATCTGCCGGCCAGTTATCCGCAGATCGGCAAGGAGGAACTGGCGCGCTGGCGCGGCCTTTCGTACGCGGATCTCGCGTTCGAGATCCTCTCGAAGTTCGCCGGCGACATTCCGGCCGAGGACCTGCGCGATATCACGCGCCGCACCTACACCGGCGAGACGTACCGCAACGTGCGCCACGGCGAAGACGCGAGCAGGATCACGCCGCTCACCATGCTGGGCGAGGAAAACGGCGCGCAGCTCTCGCTCCTCGAGCTCTCGAACGGTCCGACGCTCGCGTTCAAGGACATGGCGATGCAACTGCTCGGCAACCTGTTCGAGTACGCGCTCGCGAAGGCCGGCCAGGAGCTGAACATTCTCGGCGCGACGTCGGGGGACACCGGCAGCGCGGCTGAATACGCCATGCGCGGCAAGAAGGGCGTGCGCGTGTTCATGCTTTCGCCGCACAGGAAGATGAGCGCGTTCCAGACGGCGCAGATGTTCAGCCTGCAGGATCCGAACATCTTCAACCTCGCCGTGGAAGGCGTGTTCGACGACTGCCAGGACATCGTGAAGGCGGTTTCGAACGACCACGCGTTCAAGGCGCAGCAGAAGATCGGCACGGTCAACTCGATCAACTGGGCGCGCGTCGTGGCCCAGGTCGTGTACTACTTCGCCGGCTACTTCGCGGCGACGAAGTCGAACGACGAGCGCGTCTCGTTCACGGTGCCCTCGGGCAACTTCGGCAACGTGTGCGCAGGCCACATCGCACGCATGATGGGCCTGCCGATCGAAAAGCTCGTGGTCGCGACCAACGAGAACGACGTGCTCGACGAGTTCTTCCGCACCGGCATTTATCGCGTGCGCGGCTCGGCCGAGACGTATCACACGACGAGCCCGAGCATGGATATCTCGAAGGCGTCGAACTTCGAGCGCTTCGTCTACGATCTGCTCGGCCGCGATCCGGCGCGCGTGACGCAGCTGTTCCGCGACGTCGAGGAGAAGGGCGGCTTCGATCTCGTGGCGAGCGGCGACTTCGCGCGCGTGAAGCAGTTCGGCTTCGTTTCGGGCCGCAGCAGCCACGACGACCGCATCGCCACGATTCGCGACATCTACGCGCGCTACAGGACGATGATCGACACCCACACGGCCGACGGCGTGAAGGTCGCCCGCGAACACCTGCAGCCGGGCGTGCCGATGATCGTGCTCGAAACCGCGCAGCCGGTGAAGTTCGGCGAGACGATCCGCGAAGCGCTGGACCGTGAGCCGGAACGTCCGGCGGCGTTCGAAGGCATCGAGGCGCTGCCGCAGCGCTTCGAAGTCGTGCCTGCCGACGCCCGGCGCGTGAAGGACTATATCGCCGCTCACACCGCGCATTGATCGGCGCAGCCGGGGCCGGATCGGCTCGCGGTCCCGGCGCGTCGACATCGCATCAGCTTTCAGGCGGCGGGTTGGTCGGACTCGGCCGCTGCAGCACGCCCGCCGATCCTGCGCGCTCGCACGTATTGCATGCACAGCACGCCAGGGATATCCACGGCACGCGGCACGGCGCGCCGGTCGCGCCGCTACAATAACGGCAGACCAACCGCTGCTGGCGGCCTCACCGCCAAGTCCGAGACGACCTCGATGTCCACGCCTACGTCCCCGCCTTCCGCTGCGCCCGCGCCGCGCGCGCCGATGCTCTCCACCGCCGACGCCCTCGCCACGCTGCTTGCCGCAGCGCAGCCGCTCGCCGGCGCTGAAACGATTTCGACGGTCGAGGCGCTGAACCGCGTGCTCGCCGAAGACGTCGTCTCGCCGCTCGACGTGCCGCCGATGCATACCAGCGCGATGGACGGCTACGCGGTGCGCGTGGCCGATCTCGCGCAAGGCAGCCGCCATCTGCCGGTTTCGCAGCGCATTCCCGCGGGCCACGCGCCACAGCCGCTTGCGGCGGGCACGGCGGCGCGCATCTTCACGGGCGCGACGGTGCCGCCGGGCGCGGACGCCGTGGTGATGCAGGAGCAGACCGAGGCCGCGCAAGACGCCGTCACCTTTCTGCACACGCCCAAGGCGGGCGAATGGATCACGGCGCAGGGCGCGGACATCCGCAAGAACACGGTGATCCTGCCGGCGGGCACGCGCCTCACGCCGGCGGCGCTCGGGCTCGCGGCATCGGTCGGGTGCGCCGCGCTCGCCGTCGTGCGCCGCGTGAGGGTCGCGGTGTTCTTCACCGGCGACGAACTGACGATGCCGGGCGAGCCGCTCAAGCCCGGCGCGATCTACAACTCGAACCGATTCACACTCACGGGCCTCTTGCGCAACCTCGGCTGCGAAGTCACCGACTACGGCATCGTGCCGGACCAGCTCGACGTCACGCGGGCGACGCTGCGCGAGGCGGCCTCCGCCCACGACCTCATCCTAACCTCGGGCGGGGTCTCGGTCGGCGAGGAGGATCATGTGCGGCCCGCGGTCGAGGCCGAAGGCCGCATCAACCTGTGGCAGATCGCCATGAAGCCGGGCAAGCCGCTCGCGTTCGGCGCGGTGCGCCGGGCGCAAGGGGCGACGGACGCGGCGGCCGGCGAGGCGTTCTTCATCGGGTTGCCGGGCAATCCGGTCTCGAGTTTCGTCACCTTTCTGTTGTTCGTGCGTCCGTTTCTGCTGCGGCTCGCGGGCGCGACGCACGTGAGCCCGCGCGCGCTCTCGCTGCGCGCCGACTTCGCCCAGGCGAAGAGCGACCGCCGCAACGAATTCCTGCGCGCGCGCGTGAACCCGGCTGGCGGTCTCGACCTGTTCCCGAACCAGAGTTCGGCGGTCCTTACCTCCACGGTCTGGGGCGACGGTCTCATCGATAATCCGCCCAATCATGCGATCAGCGCGGGCGAGACCGTGCGCTTTATTCCCTTCACCGAATTGCTGTACTGAAACGCCTTATTTGAAACACCGAGCGATGAAGATCCAGTTGAAATTTTTTGCGAGTGTGCGCGAGGCGCTGGGCGTCGCGGACGAAACGGTCACGCTGCCGGATGCCGTCGTGACAGTCGGCGACGTGCGCGGCTGGCTGCGCGCGCGCGGCGGTGTGTGGGCCGAGACGCTGGCGGAAGGCCGCGCGCTGCGCATGGCCTGCAATCACGTGATGACGGATCCGCGCACGCGCATCACCGAGGGCTGCGAGGTGGCGTTTTTCCCGCCTGTGACGGGCGGCTGAGCGCGCCAGGAGACACATGATGACCGTGCGCGTACAAACGGAAGATTTCGACCTCACGACAGAGGTTGCGCAGTTGCGCGCGCGCAATCCGGCGATCGGCGCTGTGGCGTGCTTCGTCGGCACGGTGCGCGACCTGAACGACGGCAGCACGATCGCCTCGCTCGAACTCGAGCACTACCCTGGCATGACCGAGAAGGCGCTGGAAGCGATCGCCGCAGAGGCGCAGCGGCGCTGGGCAGGCATCGAGGTGCTGATCGTGCACCGGGTGGGCAAGCTTGCGCCGCTCGACCAGATCGTGCTCGTCGCGACCACCTCGAAGCATCGCGGCGATGCCTTCGCGTCCTGCGAGTTCGTCATGGACTACCTCAAAACCGAGGCGCCGTTCTGGAAGAAGGAAGAGACGGAGCAGGGCGCACGCTGGGTCGATGCCCGCGAGAGTGACGATACGGCGCTGGCGCGCTGGGGGGTGGCATCGGGAAATGCTTCGCAGGGGCGCAGCTAGGCGTTCGTCTGCCGCGGCGGAGCCGGATTCAGCTCACCCGTGACCTATCCAGCTCAACCAACTAACGCAACTAACCGCCTATTTCGGCACATCGCATCGAAGCAGATGCCCTCACTCTGCCGGCGTGTTCTCGTCCACATTCATCTGGCGGCCCACGAAACGCGCCGGAAACGGCTCGCCGGTCGGGCGCGCAGGCAAGTCGTGGCCGTGTCCGGCAGGGTGCCTGCGCGGCGCTACACGATCGAGAAGCGCCTGTTGCTCAGGGGGAATCGTGTAGTCCCAGCCAAAGCGGCTGAGTTGCAGGCTTTGCGCGATACGCAGCGCGGGTTCCATGAACTGCACCGCCGCCGCGGGCTCGTAGCGGGCCTGAACCGTATCGAGGAATAGATAGAGCCAGCGGCTGAAATGCTGAGGCTCGACACCGGGCACCGGATCATGCGCCTGTTGCACATTGCCGCGGTAGCTTTTGGTGCCGAGCACGAGGCTCGTCCAGAAGCGGCACATCTTGGGCAGATGTTCGTCCCAACGTCCGGCGAGCACGCCGTCGAACACCGGACCGAGCATGGCGTCGCTGCGTACGCGGTCGTAGAACGCGTAGACGAGTTCGCGGATGTTCTCTTCGGTCGGCTGGGCATGCAGCGCGGCAGTGGGGCGGGTGTCGGGACGAATCATTTGGAGCCTGGGTGATAGCTGGAGTGCCTGGAGTGTAGGCGGCGGCGGGGCGCCGGCACGATGCGGCAGTGGGCCGCACGCAAGCTGCCAGGCACTGCGAAGTGACCATCGAAGTGGCAATCATACCTGGTCCGGGCAAAACCTGCATGCTAGCTGCATGTTATTGTATGCAATTATGTCACTCGCACCTTCTGCGTCATTGCCATCGCCATGAGACTGACCGACTACACCGACTATTCGCTGCGCGTGATGTTGTATCTCGCTCTGCGTCGCGACAGCCTGGCCACGATCCAGGAGATTTCGGACGCCTACGGCGTTTCGAAGAATCATCTGATGAAAGTCGTGCAGCGCCTTGGCGAGCTTGGCTGGGTCGACACCGTTCGCGGGCGCAATGGGGGCTTGCGGCTCGCGCCGGCTTCGCTCGATCTGAGCGTTGGTGCAGTCGTTCGTGAGACCGAAAGCGACTTTTCGCTCGTCGGCTGTTTTCCGGACGAACACGGCGACCGGCGTAGCTGCGTCATCGAGCCGCAGTGCCGGCTCAAGCACGCACTGGCGGCGGCGCGCGACGCGTTCCTCGCGGAACTCGACCGCCATACCATCGGCGAGCTGGCGCAGCCGGCAGGCGAATTGACCGGCCTGCTCGGCCTCGCGCCGATCCAGTTCACGCCGCGCGCCCAGGCGGCTCGAGCCGCGTCTTCGCGCGAGCATTGAAGGGCACGTCAGCAGCACCTCTTCATTTTTTTCTTTTTCGCACCGCGGCACTCAGCTGTGGCGCGTCGGCTCGTGCGGCAGCGGCCGCCTCGCAGGCTTTCCCGGTTTTCTCACGCCCTGAACACATTGACGCTGGACGCTGCCCGCGCCCGAATCCCGGAAATCGGAAAAAATGACGCCAAAGCGCTTGAAACCGGCGCGTCCCCCCTCAAATTTGGTGACAGTCTAGAAATCTGGAGGCCTCGCATCAAATGAGAATCGACAAACTCACCACCAAGTTCCAGGAAGCCATCGCCGACGCGCAAAGCCTCGCGGTGGGCCACGATAACCAGTACATCGAACCCGTTCACCTGCTGGCGGCGCTCGTCGCGCAGCAGGACGGCTCCGCGCGCTCGCTCATGTCGCGTGCGGGCGTGCAGGTCCAGGCGCTGCAGAACACGCTGAACGACGCCATCAACCGCTTGCCGCAGGTGCAAGGCACCGACGGCAACGTGCAGATCGGCCGCGAACTCACGGGTCTGCTCAATCAGGCCGACAAGGAAGCGCAGAAGCTCAACGACACGTATATCGCGAGCGAGATGTTCCTGCTCGCCGTTGCCGAGGACAAGGGCGAAGCGGGGCGTCTCGCGCGCCAGCACGGCTTGACGCGCAAGGCGCTCGAAGCCGCGATCGTCGCGGTGCGCGGCGGCGCCCAGGTGCACAGCCAGGACGCCGAGAGCCAGCGCGAAGCGCTCAAGAAGTACACGGTCGATCTGACCGAGCGCGCGCGTTCGGGCAAGCTCGACCCCGTGATCGGCCGCGACGACGAAATCCGCCGCTCGATCCAGATCCTGCAACGCCGCACCAAGAACAATCCGGTCCTGATCGGCGAACCGGGCGTGGGCAAGACGGCCATCGTCGAAGGGCTCGCGCAGCGCATCGTCAACGGTGAAGTGCCCGAAACGCTCAAGGGCAAGCGCGTGCTCTCGCTCGACATGGCCGCACTGCTCGCCGGCGCGAAATATCGCGGCGAGTTCGAGGAACGCCTGAAGGCCGTGCTCAACGACATCGCCAAGGACGAAGGGCAGACCATCGTCTTCATCGACGAAATTCACACGATGGTCGGCGCGGGCAAGGCCGAAGGCGCGATGGACGCGGGCAACATGCTCAAGCCGGCGCTCTCGCGCGGCGAGCTGCACTGCATCGGCGCAACGACGCTCGACGAATATCGCAAGTACATCGAAAAGGACGCCGCGCTCGAACGCCGCTTCCAGAAGGTGCTTGTCGATGAACCGTCGGTCGAGGCGACCATCGCTATCCTGCGCGGCCTGAAGGAGAAGTACGAACTGCACCACGGCGTGGAAATCACGGATCCGGCGATCGTCGCGGCGGCCGAGCTCTCGCATCGCTACATCACCGACCGCTTCCTGCCCGACAAGGCCATCGATCTGATCGACGAAGCCGCTTCGAAGATCAAGATGGAAATCGACTCGAAGCCCGAAGCCATGGACAAGCTCGATCGCCGCCTGATCCAGCTGAAGATCGAGCGCGAGGCCGTCAAGAAGGAGAAGGACGAAGCGTCGCAAAAGCGTCTGCAGCTGATCGAGGAAGAGATCGACCGACTGAGCCTCGAATACAAGGACCTCGAAGAGATCTGGACCACCGAGAAGGCCGCGGTGCAGGGCGGTGCGCAGATCAAGGAAGAGATCGACCGCGTGCGCGCGGAGATCAATCGCTTCCAGCGCGAAGGCAAGCTCGAGAAGGTGGCGGAACTGCAGTACGGCAAGCTGCCGGAACTCGAAGCGCAGCTCAAGCAGGTGACGCTGGCCGAGGCGAACGAGCAGAACAATCCCACGCGGTTGCGCCTGCTGCGCACGCTCGTGGGCGCCGAGGAAATCGCGGAAGTCGTGTCGCGTTCGACCGGCATTCCGGTTTCGCGCATGATGCAGGGCGAGCGCGAAAAGCTGCTGCAGATCGAAGAGAAGCTGCACGAGCGCGTGGTGGGCCAGGATGAGGCCATTTCGGCCGTTGCCGACGCGATTCGCCGCTCGCGCGCCGGTCTCTCGGACCCGAACCGGCCGTACGGCTCGTTCCTGTTCCTCGGGCCGACGGGGGTGGGCAAGACCGAGCTGTGCAAGGCGCTGGCGGGCTTCCTGTTCGATTCGGAAGATCATCTCATCCGCATCGACATGAGCGAGTTCATGGAGAAGCACAGCGTGGCGCGCCTGATCGGCGCGCCGCCGGGATACGTGGGCTACGAAGAAGGCGGCTATCTGACCGAGGCCGTGCGCCGCAAGCCGTATAGCGTGATCCTGCTCGACGAAGTCGAAAAGGCGCACCCGGACGTGTTCAACGTGCTGCTGCAGGTGCTCGACGACGGCCGCATGACCGATGGCCAGGGCCGCACCGTCGACTTCAAGAACACCGTGATCGTGATGACGTCGAACCTCGGCTCGCACCTGATTCAGGCGATGGCGGGCGAGCCGCAGGAAGCCGTGAAGGACGCCGTGTGGAACGAAGTGAAGCAGCAGTTCCGCCCCGAGTTCCTGAACCGGATCGACGAGGTCGTGGTGTTCCATGCGCTCGATCGCTCGAATATCGAGTCGATTGCGAAGATCCAGCTGCAGCGTCTGCGCGAGCGTCTGGAGAAGCTCGACATGGAGCTCATGGTGTCGGACGAGGCGCTGGGCCAGATCGCCAAGGTCGGCTACGACCCGCTGTTCGGCGCACGGCCGCTCAAGCGCGCGATTCAGCAGGAGATCGAGAACCCGGTCGCCAAGCTGATCCTCGCCGGCAAGTTCGGACCGAAGGATGTGATTCCGGTCGACGTGCACGACGGCAAGTTCGTGTTCGAGCGCGTGGTGCACTAAGGCGAGCAGCAAGCCTCGGGTGAGGCGCGTGGCGGCAGGCGCGCGCTCAGCCGAAACGAAGAGGGCAGCGGAGCGATCCGCTGCCCTTTTTTCACGCCTGCAAAGAAACGCTTACGCCTGCTTGTTGCCGCCGCCGAACAGCGACGCAAGCCCGCCAAGCGTGCCGAGCACGCTCTCGGCGTTGATCTGGCCGCCCTGCGGCACTTCGCCATTCGGCGTGCCCGCGTTGACCACGTGCGGCAGCACCTGGGCGAGCAGCCCGCTCACCTGGTCGGGCTGCATGCCGACCTTCTGCGCGAGACCCGAGACGACGTCCGAGCCGAGGACGTTGTGCAGTTGATCTGCCGAAACGGGCTGGTTCTCGCCGTTGCCGACCCACGACTGCACCACGTCGCCGAGGCCGCCTTGCTGGAACTTCTCGATGAGGCCGTTCAGGCCGCCGGGCTGGTTGTTGACGAACTCCATCGCCGCGGCGAGGAGCTGGGCCTGGCCGCCGCCTTGCTGCTGCGACTGCGAACCGAGCAGGGAACCGAGGGTATCTAGCAGACTCATGACGATCTCTCTGGATGATGGCCGCGCCGGGGGACGCGGCCGGTAAGTCGGACGGCGCACGCGGCGCCGCGATTCGAACTCCGGTGCGCGGCTTGCACGCGCCGGACGTTGGCGGCAATCAGGCGCCGGAAGCGGCCGCGGCGGAAGCTGCCTTGTCCTTCTTCGACTTCTTCGGTTTTTTCGCTTTCGTATCGGATGCCGAGGCCGGCGCAGCCGCAGCGGAGCCTGCTTCGGACGCACTGGCTGCCGCGGCTGCCTTGTCCTTCTTGCTCTTGTGTTTCGCCTTGCCGGCCGCCGTTTCCGAGGCGGCTTGCGTCGGGGTCGCGGCCGCCGGCGTCTGCGCCGTCATCGGATTGGCCGTGGTCGCGGCGGGTGCGGCGCTCTTGGCAGCGGCGCTCCTGCTGCCGCTTTTGCTGCTTTGCGCGCTAGCCGTCTTGCCCGCCGGCGGCGCCGAGGAGCCGTTGATCGTGAGCCCTGCCGCCTCGAGGTTCTGCACCGACTTCGGGCCGATGCCCTTGACGCGGTTCACGAGGTCGTCGGCGTCCTTGAACGGGCCGTTCTTCGTGCGTTCGTCGATGATCGCCCTGGCATGGACGGGGCCGATACCCTTGACCGATTCGAGCGCAGTTTGGTCGGCGGTGTTCACTTCCACGGCTGCGGCGAGCACGGCGGACAGCGACAGGCCGATTGCGAGGAACAGCATCAGCAGCTTCTTGAGCATGGCAATCACTCCATTGAGGGCATTTCTGTGAGCCGGGAACGGACGACGCATCCAGCGAAGGGGGCTGCGGTACAAGAATAGGCCAGATGGCGCATCCGTGGATCGCGGGCGCTCGATTTATACCGGCCGACGTGTGGCAAGTAAATCGCACCGCACAATATTTAATACTTTTGTGCCATCGGGCGACGCGAAACGCGCGGCTTTCAGTTCAGGCCGGCTCAAATGCGATGAGGCCCGACGATGGCGAGCTTCGCCATGCGCCGGTAGAGCGTCGCGCGCGAGATGCCTAGCGCCTGCGCGGCGGCGTTCGGACGCCAGCGGTGGGCCGTGAGTGCCGCGACGATGCGTGCGCGCTCGTCCTCGTCGGAGAGCGGCGGCGCTGGCGTCGCTGGCGGAATAGCGGCTGGGGAGCAGGGCGCCACGTGCGGCGCGTGTTGCGGCAGGCTCGCCGCGAGGTCGGCGCTCAGGTGCCGCGCTTCGACCAACACGGTGTCGCATACGGCGCATGCGTAGCGCATCGCATTGCGCAGTTGCCGCAGGTTGCCGGGCCACGCGAATTTCGCGAGCCGCATAGCGAGCGTGGCGTCGAGCGCGAGCGGCCGGCCGGCGGCCTGCGCTTCTTCCGCGAAGACCGTGTCGATGAGCATCGCGATGTCGCGTCGCTCGCGCAGCGGCGGCAGCGTGAGCACGGCGCCGCTCAAGCGGTAGTAGAGATCGTCGCGGAACGCGCCCGCACTCGCCATCCGCGCGAGGTCCCGGTGCGTTGCGCAGACCACGTCGAGGTCGACGCGCACCGGCGTTTCGCTGCCGAGCGGCAGGACTTCGCCCTCGGCCAGCACGCGCAACAGGCGGGTCTGCAGCGCGAGCGGCATATCGCCGATCTCGTCGAGAAAGAGCGTGCCGCCGTCGGCCATTGCGATCTTGCCGCGCGCGCCGTGCCGGCGCGCCCCGGTGAACGCGCCCGGAGCATAGCCGAACAGCTCGCTCTCGATCAGCGACTCGGGCAGCGCCCCGCAATTCACTGCGATGAACGGGCGATTGCGGCGCGCACTGGCGTCGTGAATGGCGCGTGCGAACACTTCCTTGCCGGCGCCGGTTTCGCCGAGCAGCAGGATCGGCAGGCGCTTGCCCGCCACGCGCTGCGCGATGCGCGCGTTCTCGGCCACGCGCGCGTCGGCGCTGCGCAGGAAGGGGCCGAGCGCGCTGCGGTCGTCTTCGTGCGCGTCGGCGGCGTCGCGCCGCAGCGGCATGGCGCCATGCGCGGCGCCCCCGCCGTGGCCGCTGCGTGCGCTGTGTCCATTATGTCCGCCGTAACCGCTGGCTCCGAGCGGCGCGCGAATGCGCGCGTACAGCATCGAGCCGTTCGCGCGCAGACGCAGCGCGGCGATGGTTTCGATGCGTCCGATGTCGCGCAACTGCACGTGCGACGAATCGAAGATCTCGTCGATGTGACGCGGCCCGTCCAGACAAGGCACGCATTCGCGCGCGCGCCGGTTCGCGGCGACCACGTTGCCGTTCTCGTCGAAGGCAATCAGCAGCTCGGGTTGCGCTTCCACGTAATTGCGATTCTGGTGACCGAAGAGTATCCAGCACGACGCGAGGCGATGCAGGAAATAGCCGTCTTCGATGAGCGTGGCGCTCTGGCGCACGAGCTGGTTGACGATGCGCTGGCTCTCGCGGTTGTCGGGCGACTGCACGGCCGACGCATCGAGCACGCCGATCAGCTCGCCGCCCGGCGCGAAGATCGGCGCCGCGCTGCACGTGAGCGTGGTGAACGCGGCGCGGAAATGGTCGGTCTTGTGCACCGTGATGGGCGCAAGATCGGTGAGCACGTTCGCGATGCCGCAGGTGCCTTCCTCGCTCTCGGACCAGCACGAGCCGATATAGAGCCCCGCGTGCTTGAAGTCGTTGCGCCGCTCGCGGTCGAGGCGGTAGTCGATGGTCACGCCGTGCGCGTCGGTCAGCATCACGCAGTAATCGGCCTCGCGCACCATGTCGTGCAGCCGCGTGAGACATTGGCCCGAGGCGCGCAAAAAGGACTCTTCGCGATCGCGGATCTCGCGCAGCTCGGCGGCGCTCAGCACGCGCGGGCCGATCACGGAGCCGGGGTCCAGCTGATAGCGTTCGAACGAGCGCTGCCACGACGAGACGAGGCGCGGCGAATCGGCCGGCGCGGGCAGCCGGCCTTCTACGGCGCCGCGCACGCGCTCGGCGTGCCGGGTAGACGCAAGGGCGTAGGGCATGAGCGGTTCCAGACGATGGCTCGCAAAGAGCGTCGGGGTAAGGTCGGGTTACGTCGGACCGGAAAGCGTTCGGCGGGAGTCTTTTGTAGCACATCCTTTGCGCGCGATCACACCGCAGCGCAGCATGCGAGACAGCTGAGACGATCGTCTCAGCGTGTCGCGTCGCGCATTCCGGCGCGGTGGACAGCGGTGCCCGCTCGCCGCTCGGGTACGCCACGCGGGGCGATGCACGCTTTGCGTCGCGCGGGCGGCGGCCGGCGCGACCGGCGCATTGCCCGCGCGAGACGGCGGCTGAGACGCCGCGCGCGACGCCAATCGCGCCGGCGCCACGGCGCGCGATTGTCGCAGAACCGCCGCGGAACCCCGTCACGCGGCCTTCTACGCGGAAGCATCGCGCCGTCGGCGTCATTGGCATGACGCTTGCAGAGTCTGCCGGCAGAAGCGGCGCACGGCAATTCAAGGTGCGACGCCATCAGGAGACAAGACCCGTGACGACGCCCGTGACCGTAGGCGTGATCGCGAACCCCGCATCGGGCCGCGACATCCGCCGTCTCACTTCGCATGCATCCGTCTTTCCCACGGCCGAGAAGGCGAACATGGTGGTGCGCCTGCTCGCGGGCCTGGGCGCGCTCGGCGTGGCGCGCGTGCTCACGCTGCGCGACAACACCGGCGTGGCCGCGCTGCTCCTGCGCGCGATCGAGACGCACGCGGCCATTGCCGCGCACGAGCCCTGGCCCGAGGTCGTGTTCGTCGATCTGCCCGTGAGCGAAAGCGTTGCCGATACGCACGCCGGCGTCGATTACATGGTGCGTGAGGAAGTTGCGCTGATCGCGGTGCTGGGCGGCGACGGCACCCATCGCGCCGTCGCGGCGCATTGCGGCACGACGCCGCTGCTCGCGCTCTCGACGGGCACCAACAACGCCTTTCCCGAACTGCGCGAGGCCACCGTCGCGGGCCTCGCTGGCGCGCTCGTCGCGACCGGCGCGGTGCCCGCGGAGGCGGCGCTCTCGCGCAACAAGCGGCTCGTCGCGCGCTGCGTGGAAGGGCCGTCGCGCGGGCGCGAGGAAATCGCGCTGGTCGACATTTGCGTGGCGCGTCAGCTGTTCATCGGTGCGCGCGCGATTTCGGAAAGTTCGGATATCGAATCGCTTTTTCTGACCTTTGCGCCGCCCGACGGCATCGGTCTCTCGTCGATTGGCGGGGCGTGGGCGCCAGTCGGGCGCGACGCGGCACACGGCCTGCATATGACGTTCGCGCAGGCGGGCGCGCCCGAGGGCAGCGGCGTGGGCGTCCCGTTGCTGGCGCCGATTGCGCCGGGCCGCGTCGAGCGCCTGACGATGCGCACCTGCCAGCGCCTCGAAGTCGGCGTGGCGCTGTCACTCGAAGCGGACCACGGCACGCTCGCGTTCGACGGCGAGCGTGAGATCGAACCGGCGCGCGGCGACCGCTATGAAGTCACGCTCGACTGGAACGGTCCGCTGACCGTCGATGTCGCGCGCACGCTGCGTTATGCGGCGTCGCACCAGTTGCTGCGCGAGGCCGCCGCGCGTGCCTAGCGATCTGGCTTGCTTCCACCACTCGTAACCGAAAGAAGGAGACATCAGTATGGACACACCCTTGAAAGGCCAGGTCGCGATCGTGACTGGCGGCGCACGCGGCATCGGCCGCGGCATTGCGCTCACGCTCGCGCAGGCCGGCGCGGACGTGCTGCTCGCGGATCTGCTCGAAGAACCGCTTGCCGCGACTGCGGATGAAATACGGGCGTTGGGCAGACGCGCCGCCTTCGCCAAGGTCGACGTCACCCAGGCCGTTCAGCTCGAAGGGCTGGTCTCGCAGGCGCTCTCGGAATTCGGCGGTCTCGATATTCTCGTGAACTGCGCCGGCGTGATTTCCATTAATCCGGTATCCGAATTAACCGAGCGGGACTGGGATTTCGTCATGGGCGTCAATGCGAAAGGCGTGTTCCTAGGCTGCAAGGCTGCGTTGCCGCATTTCCGTACGCAAAAGCGCGGTCGGATCATCAACGTCGCTTCGATCGCGGGCAAGGAAGGATTCCCGAATCTCGCGCATTACAGCGCCTCGAAATTCGCGGTGGTCGGCTTCACCAACGCGCTCGCCAAGGAAGTCGCGCGCGAAGGCATCACCGTGAACGCAATATGTCCCGGCATCGTGCGCACGTATATGTGGGACCGGCTGTCCGACGAATGGAAGAACGAGGGCGAGAGCGTCGAAGCGTCCTGGCAGCGCCATCAGATCACGCTGATCCCGCAGGGCCGCGCGCAAACGCCGGAGGACATGGGGCGGCTCGCCCTGTTCTTCGCGACGATGGACAACGTCACGGGCCAGTCGGTGAACGTCGACGGCGGTTTTACGTTTCATTAGGAGCATTGGCATTTCCTGCAGCAGGCTTGAACCAGAGCGGTACAGCGTCGTACATTCAGGAGACAACCATGTCAGTTCAGTTGAACAAGGAGCAGTTGCTCACCGCGTATCGCTCGATGCGCACGATTCGCGAGTTCGAGGAACGCTTGCACGTCGAATTCGCGACCGGCGAAATTCCAGGCTTCGTGCACCTGTACGCGGGCGAGGAGGCGTCCGCAGTCGGCACGATGAGCCATCTGAACGATGCCGACTACGTTGCCACCACGCACCGCGGCCACGGCCACTGCATTGCCAAGGGCGTGGACGTGCGCGAGATGATGGCCGAGATCTACGGCCGGGCCACGGGCTCGTGCCGGGGCAAGGGCGGCTCGATGCATATCGCCGATCTGTCGAAGGGCATGCTGGGCGCGAACGGCATTGTGGGCGCCGGGGGGCCGCTCACCTGCGGTGCGGCGCTCGCTGCCAGGCAGAAGAAAACCGGCGGCGTGGGCGTGTGCTTCTTCGGTGACGGCGCGTCGAACCAGGGCGTGATCTTCGAGTCGATGAATCTCGCCTCCGTGTGGCGCCTGCCGGTGATCTTCGTCGCGGAGAACAACGGCTATGCCGAGGCGACGTCTTCCACATGGTCGGTCGCGGCCGACAACATCGCGGACCGTGCGAACGGCTTCGGCATGCCGGGCGTGATTGTCGACGGCTTCGACTTTTTCGCCGTGCACGAGGCGCTGGGCGAAGCCATCGCACGCGCGCGCAGCGGCGGCGGCCCGACGCTCGTGGAAATGAAACTCTCGCGCTATTTCGGCCATTTCGAAGGCGACGCGCAAACCTACCGCGCGCCTGGCGAAGTGCAGAAACTGCGCGAAGAAAAGGACTGTCTCAAGCGCTTCGAGGAGCGCGTGGTGCGCGCCGAACTCGCGAGCAGCGACGATCTGCGCAAGGTGGACACCGAAGTGAAGCAGCTGATCGACGATGCCGTGACGCAGGCCAAGGCCGCGCCGCTGCCGGCCGCTGAGGCGCTGCTCACCGACGTGTACGTGTCGTACCCTTAAGCGCCGTGCGCTCAAGTAATCAGGATTCCAGATCAAGGAGACGAAAATGGCACGGAAAATCACCTATTCGCAGGCCATCAACGAAGCGCTGGCCCAGGAGATGGGCCGCGACGAGAGCGTGATCGTGATGGGCGAAGACAATGCGGGCGGCGCGGGTGCGCCCGGCGAACAGGACGCGTGGGGCGGCGTGCTCGGCGTGACGAAGGGCCTTTACGGCAAGTTCCCCGGGCGCGTGCTCGATACGCCGCTTTCGGAAGGCGGCTTTATCGGCACGGCCGTGGGCGCGGCGGCATGCGGCATGCGTCCGGTCGCGGAGTTGATGTTCATCGATTTCATGGGCGTGTGCTTCGACCAGATCTTCAACCAGGCGGCGAAGTTCCGCTACATGTTTGGCGGCAAGGCGGTCACGCCGGTCGTGATTCGCACCATGTACGGGGCGGGCTTGCGCGCGGCTGCGCAGCACTCGCAGATGCTCACGTCGCTATTCACGCATATTCCCGGGCTGAAGGTCGTGTGCCCCGCCACGCCCTATGACGCAAAAGGCCTCATGATCGAGGCGATTCGCGACAACGATCCCGTGATTTTCTGCGAGCACAAGCTGCTCTACACGATGGAAGGCGACGTTCCGGAGGAATCCTATTCGATTCCGTTCGGCGAGGCCAACATCGTGCGCGATGGCGACGACGTCACGATCGTCACCTATGGCCGCATGGTCCACTACGCGCTCGACGCCGCGCGGAAGCTCGCGAAAGACGGCATCGAGGCGGACGTGATCGATCTGCGCACCACGTCGCCGCTCGACGAGGAAACGATTCTCGAAAGCGCGCGCCGCACGGGCCGGGTCGTCGTCGTGGACGAAGCGAACCCGCGCTGCTCGATCGCAACCGACATCGCCGCGCTCGTCGGCCAAAAAGCGTTCAAGGAGCTCAAGGCGCCGGTCGGCATGGTCACGGCGCCGCATACGCCGGTGCCGTTCGCGGCATCGCTCGAAGACCTCTACATCCCTTCGGCAGACAAGATCGCCGAAGCCGCGCGCGCAGCAAGGAGCTGAAGTCATGCCGATTCACATGATCACGATGCCCAAATGGGGCCTGTCGATGGAGCAGGGCCAGGTGAACGGCTGGCTCAAGTCCCCCGGCGACAAGGTCAGCAAGGGCGATGAACTGCTCGACGTCGAGTCCGACAAGATCGCGTCAGGCGTCGAGTGCGCGTTCGAGGGCGTGTTGCGGCGGCAGATCGCGCAGGAGGGCGACACGCTGCCGGTGGGCGCGCTGCTGGGCGTGGTCGCCGATGCCGAAGCGGCCGACGCGGATATCGACGCCGCGGTGGCCGAATTCCAGCGCGACTTCGTGCCTGCGCAGGCGGGCGACGCCGACGCGGGGCCGCAACCGGAGAAGTCGCAGATCGGCGGCAGGACCGTGCGCTACCTGAAGCAGGGGGAAGGCGAGGGCGTGCCTGTCGTGCTGATCCACGGCTTTGGCGGCGATCTCAACAACTGGCTCTTCAACCACACCGATCTCGCGGCGCAGCGCACCGTCTGGGCGCTCGATCTGCCGGGGCACGGCGAGTCGGGCAAGGCGCTCGAGAGCGGGAGCCTCGACGAGCTTGCGCAAAGCGTGCTCGCGTTTCTCGACGCGCAGAAGATCGACCAGGCGCATCTCGTCGGGCACTCGCTGGGCGGTGCGGTGGCCATGGCGGTGGCCGAGCAGGCGCCCGGGCGCGTGGCTTCGCTCGCGCTGATCTCCAGCGCGGGTCTGGGCAGCGAGATCGACGGCGCGTATATCGAGGGCTTCGTCGCGGCGGCGAACCGCAATGCGCTCAAGCCGCATGTGACGAAGCTTTTCGCCGATCCGGCGCTGGTCACGCGGCAACTCGTCGAGGATCTCGTGAAGTACAAGCGGCTCGAAGGCGTGCAGGCCGCGCTCGGCCAGATTGCCGGGCAGGCGTTCGAAGGCGGTGCGCAGCGGCGCGTGTTCCGCGCGCGCGTAGCGTCGCTCGCGCCGCGCGCGCTCGTGATCTGGGGCGAGTCCGACCAGATCATACCGGCGCGCCATGCGCAGGGGTTGCCGTCGCAGGTGCGCGTGGAGGTGATCGCGGGCAAGGGGCACATGGTGCAGATGGAGGCGGCGCTGGAGGTCAATCGCCTGCTCAAGGCCTTTTTCGACGAAGGAGCCTGAGCATGGAGGCCGCCACGTTCCACACGTCCCACGTGTCGAGCACGGCGCTCGGTCAGGAGGGACTGCGCAGCCGCGAGAAGCTCGCGCGGATTCCGGTGAAAATCGTGCCGCCCGCCGGCAGCGACACGGTCTTGCCGAAGCCGCCCTGGCTGCGTGCACGGCCGCTCATGAGCGAGACCGTAGCGGGCGTGGCGGCCGTATTGCGCGAGCACCGGCTTCATTCGGTATGCGAAGAAGCCATGTGCCCGAACATCGGCGAATGCTTTGCGCAGCGCACCGCGACTTTCATGATCATGGGCGGCCTTTGCACGCGGCGCTGCCCGTTCTGCGATGTCGCTCACGGACGGCCCGCGCCGCTCGACGAGGATGAGCCCGCGCACCTGGCGGCGGCCGTTGCGGCGCTGGGCTTGCGCCACGTCGTCATCACATCGGTCGATCGCGATGACTTGCGCGACGGCGGCGCGGCGCACTTCGCGCGCTGCATCGCACAGGTGCGCAAGGGTGTGCCGGGGATCGGCGTCGAGGTGCTGACGCCCGATTTTCGTGGACGAATCACGCGCGCGCTCGAGGCGCTTTCACACGCATGGCCCGACGTGTTCAATCACAACATCGAGACTGTGCCCGCGCTCTATCGCGCAGCGCGGCCGGGCGCGGACTATCGCGGTTCGCTCGATCTGCTGGCGCGCGCCAAAGCGGCCAATGGCGCGCTCGTCACGAAGTCGGGGCTCATGGTAGGGCTTGGGGAAACCGACGAAGCGTTACTCGAGACCATGCGCGACCTGCGCGAGCATCGCGTAGAAGTGCTGACGATAGGACAGTATCTCGCACCGTCGAGGTTTCATTTGCCGGTGAAGCGCTACATGCATCCCGACGAATTTGCCGGGTTGCGCGCGGCGGGGCTCGCGATGGGGTTCAGCGAAGTCGTGGCGGGGCCGCTCGTCCGTTCCTCGTATCATGCGGCCCAGACCGTGGAGGCGGCGCGGCAGGCCGAGGCGGATTGAGCCATGTTTGCAACTAACCGCCGAGCGCATCTCGCGGCAACGGGCTACGCGCGCTCACGCAAAAATCGCGTACTCACCCGCGAGAGATAAAACAGGAGTCCAGCACCGGCAATCAGGAGGCTCGCCATGTTGGCGAGCCAGAACCCGCGCGCGCCCGTCGCCCAGGCGGGCATCGTGCCGGTCACGTCGAAGCCCAGCGCGTAGCCGCCGCCGAGCCCCACGCCCCAGAGCGCGAGCGCATAGATGAGGGTCGGCACGACCGCGACCTTATAGGCGCGCAAAGCGAAGGCTGTGGTGATCTGCAGCGCGTCGAACACGTGATAGCAGGTGACGATGGCGACGAGCGGCATGGCCGCAACCGCCACGGAGGAGTCCGGCGTATAGCCGCCAATGATGAACGGGCGCAGCACGAACACGATCGCGCCGTAGCAGCAGGCAATTGCCACGGCCGTCGCCACGCCGTGCCGCGCGAGCGTACGCGCCTCGGCCGGGCGCTCGCCGCCCAGCGCCTGGGCGACGAGCGTCGAAGTCGCCACGCCGATCGAAAGCGGCGTCATGTAGAGCACCGCGCCGATGTTGCCGGCGATCTGATGTCCGGCGAGCGTGGTCGTGCCCATGCGCGCGATGAAGATCGCCATGAAGGTGTACGACGTCACCTCGATCAGGTACGAAAGCCCCATCGGAATGCCGAGCTTGAGCAGCTCGGCCTGGCGTTTCCACTCGGGCCAGCAGAAGTGCCTGAAGATTTCGAACGGCGCGAACACGTCTACACGCGTGAGCGCGAGCGCCGCGCACAAGGCGAGCGCCCAGTTGATCGAGGTGCTCGCGAGGGCGCAGCCCGGACCGCCGAGCGCCGGCACGCCGAGGCCGCCGAAGATGAGCCACGTGTTGAGCGGCACCTTGAGCACGAGCGCGCCGACCTGCAGGAACATTACGAGGCGCGGCCGTCCCACGGCATTGGCGAGCGAGCTGTAGATACGAAAGGCCAGTGCCGCGGGCAGCCCGAACGAGAGCAGCCGCAGATAGCCGACGGTGCGCTCGCGCAGCGCCTCGGGCGCGTGCGCGAGGTCGAGCAGGGGGCCGGGAAAGTAGAGGATCGTAAATCCGATCGCCATCAGCACGAGCGCGAGCCAGAACGCCTGGCGCACCTCGAGGCCGATCTCCGTGTCCTTGCGCGCGCCATAGAGCTGCGCCGCAACGGGCTGCAGCGCGCTGAGAATGCCCGTGAGGGCGATATAGACCGAGACGTAGATCGACGAACCGAGGCCGAGCGCGGCGAGGTCGAGCGCCGAGTAGCGGCCGACCATCGCGGTGTCGATCACGCCGAACGCGATGATCGCGAGCTGGCCGATCAGCACTGGCCACGCCAGCGCGGCGATGCGCCGGACGTCGCCGGCGAGCGTCGTCGTCACCGCGGCCTCAGTCGGGACGCTTGCGCCAGACATGCTTCTTGATAGGCGGGGTCGGACGGTCGATGCGCACGTACAGGCGGAAGCGCTCGTCGCGGTCGGCGGCGCGGCGGCCTTCCCACACGAGCTTCCACACGTAGTCCGGCATCGAGCTCGGCTCGCCGTAGTCCTGCGTATCCTGGCGCAGGATCACGTCGCAGTCCTCGTTGAACGCGAAGTGCATCTTGCCGAAGTACGCGAAGGTCGCGATCTGCGCGTCGCCGAGACGTACGGGCGAGATGCACTGATAGTCAGCGGGCAGGTGTGCGGCGATCTGCTCGGCTACATCCTTGTAGGTCCGGCTGTAGTTGACGACCGGCAGCCACAGCGTCATGAGCAGCACCCACATGAGCGTGGTGCCGCCGCTCGAGAGCACGACGCTGCGCCACAGCACCTTCGGATGGCGCGCCACGCGCCAGCGCACGAGCGCCATCCAGCACACGGTGACGGCCACCGCGCAGACGAACGAGAGCATCTTGAACTGCGGCACGAAGCCGGGCGCGAGGCGCGCGAGATTGCGCGCGAGCGGCGCCGGGAAACCGGTCATGCCCGCGAGCCACACGAGCCACACGAAGGTGCTGAGAATCGTGAAACTCAGCACCGCGAACCAGTCGATCGCGTTGATCGCGCCACGCTTGAGCGTGGGCAGCGCGAAGGTCGCGAGCACCGCCAGCGCGGGCAGCACGAGCATGAAGAGCCGGTTCGATTCGTGGCTCTGCACGACCACGAGGATGAGCAGCGGCACGATCACCGACAGCGGAATCGCGATGTGCGGCTTGCGGCGCAGTCCGGCCCAGCTCACGAAGGCCCAGATCGCGAGCGGCCATGCGGGCCAGGTGAAGAGCGGCAGGTTCTTGGCGGCGTAGCGCAGCACAAAGCCAGGCGGGCCGGCGAAGGCGTTGACGTTGGTGTGCGCCCACTGGTTGAGGAACCAGACGGCGTCGTCGGGATACAGGTGCAGCGCCAGTAGCGGCCATGAGGCCGAGACCACGAGGGCCACGGGCAGGCCCGCCACGAGCAGCCAGCGCGAGCGCGTTTCGGGCGCGATGGCGAGCATGGCGAGCGTGCCGACGAGGAGCGCGCCCACGAGCACCGGGCCGCTCGAGAGCATCACGACGCCGAGCGCGAGGCCCCACCAGAGGGCGCCCTGGACCGGCTTGTCGATCGCGCGCACGACGCCGTACAGCAGCATGGCGATGCCCACGAACTGCATGAGCTGCGGCGTGGTTTCGTGACCGCGCTCGGCGAGGCCGAAGCAGGCCAGCAGGACGAGCAGGGCGCCGTCGCCGAGGGTGCGGCCGTAGTCGCGCGGCTCGGGCTCGCCGCCGAACGCGTACTTGAACGGCTGCACTTCGGGGCGGCGGCCCAGCAGATACGCGCTGTACCAGACGAACGCGCACGCCAGACAGAACAGCACGCCGGTGGCGATGCGCGACGCATTGCTGGCGTCCAACCACGGTGCAAAGAGGCGAATGCAGGCGGCGCCCGGCCAGTAGCCGAGCGGACCGTTCTCGGTCACGTACTTGCCAACGAGATTGGGCAGCAGCCAGTCGTGCGAGGTGCCGCCCGCCATCGTCCACATCACGCCGAAGCCCGCCGCATCCTCGTTCTTCCATGGGTCGCGGCCAAAGAGGCCGAACGCCGCAAAGACGATACAGATGGTCAGCAACAGCCAGCGCGGCAGGGCGCTGGTGGCGGAGGCGGTCAGTCGAATGGCTGGCTTCATGCAGTACGAAGGGAGACGGATAAGCCGGGCGTGTTCGAGCGGGCGGCTCACACGCGCAGGTCAAGCAGGCATGCGCGGAAGACGGTACATCCAGCCGCGTGCCGCGGAGCAATCCGGCATTCTAGCCGGGCCGGCGACCGCGCGTCACGGCGTTAGCCGCGGGCGAATCCACGGAAACCTCTGAAAAGGGGCGGTAAGTCGCACCCGCCTGGCCGCACGGACAGCGCAACGGTGGCGCAAGCAACAAAAAAGGGCAGCGTATGCTGCCCTTTTTGTGCATGTTCAATGCGGGACCGGCCAGCAGCCGGTGCGGCGAGGTGCTTACTTGCCGGCCTTGCCCGAGGCGCGTGCGCCGAACTTCTTGTTGAACTTCTCGACACGGCCTGCCGTGTCCATGATCTTTTGCGTGCCCGTGTAGAACGGATGCGATTCCGACGACACTTCGATCTTGGCGAGGGGGTAGGTCTTGCCGTTGAATTCGGCGGTTTCGCGCGTCTGGATGGTCGAGCGGGTCACGAACCTGAAGTCGTTCGAAACGTCGATGAACAGGACTTCGCGGTAATCCGGGTGAATGCCTTCTTTCATGGTTATTCCTTAAATCTGGCGGTAGCCAACCCGCGTGCCTGCAACACCATGTTGCCGGCTTTGCTCGCGCGAGCCACTTACCCAAGGGTCGAAAAACGACGATTATGCCAGATAATCAGCCGGTTGGCGAATTTTTGAGGCTCCCGCGCGGCAGGTTTTCAGGCTGGCTGGCCGGCCAGTGCGCCCACGCGCGCCGGGTCCTGGCGGTAATAGCGCGCAAGCAGCCGGTAAAGCTCGGGATATTCCGCCTCGAACGCCTTCGGCTTGACGAAAAGGGCCTCGCTGCACACCGCGAAGAACTCCGACGGGTGATCGGCCGCATAGGGATCGATCAGCGAATCGCGCTCGAAGCGCGCCCAGCGGCGCTCCGGCACGGCGTCCACCTTGTCGCAGAACTGGTCGTAGGCGTTGTCGAATACGTCGGCCCAGGCCTGCGCGTCGAGCGGGGCGTGCCAGCGCCGATAAAGGGGCGGATGACCGTCGGCCTCGCCGTTGAGCATGTCGATCTTGTGGGCGAACTCGTGGATCACGACGTTGTACGCGTCGCTGCCATCGGTCATCTGCGCGTCTTCCCAAGAGAGGATCACGGGGCCGCCTTCCCACGCCTCGCCACTCGCGTCGTGCTCCACCTCGTGGATCACGCCGTCTTCGTCCTCCACGGTCTTGCGGATCACGAATTCCCCTGGATAGACGACCACGCCCACCCAGCCCTTGTAGAGGTCGAGCGAAAGGTTGAGCACCGGCAACGATGCTTGCGCGGCGATCGCCACGGTCATCGGGTCGGTTAGCTCGAGATCGTGCGCCGTGGAGAATTCCTTTTGCGCGATGAAAAGGCTCGTCAGCTCGCGCAGGCGCGCGAGGTCGGCGGCGTCGAGATGCTTGAGAAAAGGCAGGCCCGCGAGCGTGGCCTGCCAAAGCGCGTCGTCGATCGCGTAGGCGCGCAGCGCTTTTTCGCGGCGGCGCGCGTCGAACCAGTGGGAGAGTTTCGAAAGCATCGCTGGGTGTGTTTTCCCGTGCGTCCGGATGTCGTTCGGTCGATCTGCTTTTGCCACACGGCGAAGAACGTTATCGTCAACTGCCGGACGATGTTTTTCAAGCGAATTCGCCTTCGAGCCGCCGCGAAACCAGGCTAGCTGAGCGCCGTGCCCAGGTAGTACCAGGCCATGCAGGGCAGCAGGCTCAGCTCACCTGGAACGGCTTCTCGCGCAGCGCGCCCTGGGTAGCAAAACGCCCGCGAATTTGCGGGCGTTTTGCGGTGAATCCAGCGGGCGAGGGTCTTAGCCGCCGCGGCGCATCATGTCGAAGAACTCGGAGTTGTTCTTCGTCTGGCGAATCTTGTCGAGCAGGAATTCCATGGCCTCGACTTCGTCCATGTCGTGGATGAACTTGCGCAGCACCCAGATCTTCTGGAGGATGTCCGGCTTGATCAGCAGCTCTTCGCGGCGTGTGCCCGACTTGTTCAGGTTGATCGACGGGTACACGCGCTTTTCCGCGAGACGGCGCTCGAGGTGCACTTCCATGTTGCCGGTGCCCTTGAACTCTTCGTAGATCACGTCGTCCATGCGGCTGCCGGTTTCGATCAGCGCCGTGCCGATGATGGTGAGCGAGCCGCCTTCTTCGATGTTACGTGCCGCGCCGAAGAAGCGTTTCGGACGCTGGAGCGCGTTGGCGTCCACACCGCCCGTGAGCACCTTGCCCGATGCGGGCACAACGGTGTTGTAGGCGCGCGCGAGACGCGTGATCGAGTCGAGCAGGATCACGACGTCGTGCTTCATTTCAACGAGACGCTTGGCCTTCTCGATCACCATTTCGGCGACCTGCACGTGACGCGCAGCCGGTTCGTCGAAGGTCGAGGCGATCACTTCGCCCGCCACCGAGCGCTGCATTTCGGTCACTTCTTCCGGGCGCTCGTCGATCAGCAGCACGAACAGGACCACGTCGGGGTGGTTCTGCTTGATGGCGTGCGCGATGTGCTGGAGCATCACGGTCTTGCCGGACTTGGGCGAAGCGACCAGCAGGCCGCGCTGGCCCTTGCCGATGGGCGCAATCATGTCGATGATGCGGCCCGTCACGTTCTCCTCACCGCGCATTTCGCGCTCGAGCAGCAGCACCTTGTTCGGGTGCAGCGGCGTGAGGTTCTCGAACATGATCTTGTGCTTCGAGGCCTCCGGCGGCTGGCCGTTGACCTTGTCCACCTTCACGAGCGCGAAGTAGCGTTCGCCGTCCTTCGGCGTGCGCACTTCGCCTTCGATCGTGTCGCCGGTGTGCAGGTTGAAGCGGCGGATCTGCGACGGGCTGATATAGATATCGTCCGTGCTGGCGAGATACGAGGTTTCCGGCGAGCGCAGGAAGCCGAAGCCGTCGGGGAGCACTTCGAGCGTGCCGTCGCCGAAGATCGTTTCGCCCGTCTTGGCGCGCTTCTTGAGAATCGCGAACATGAGTTCCTGCTTGCGCAGGCGGTTCGCATTTTCGATCTCGAGGCCATTGGCCATCTCGATCAATTCGGACACGTGCAGAGACTTGAGCTCGGAAAGATGCATACGGAGAACCCGTCGGGGAGGAGTGCGACGAAAAGAATGGGGGAAAAGAAGCGAGCGGAACCGCTCAAGGACTTTTGGTTGAAACTTTGCTTGAAGCTTGCTTGAAACTTTTATAAGGGCGCCGGTAGACGCTTTATGAATTCTAGCATAGCACACGCCAGAAACCGTCAGTGAAGGCCGACAGCAAGTTTCGGCGTGTTTTTATGGTGCGTGTTGTCGCGTGACAACACGCACCTTTGCGTGGCGCATCCCCTTGCTGGCCGGGCAATGCGCCCGGAAAGGAAGAAGCAGCCCGCGATGCAGTTACAGGTGGCTGTCCAGGAACGCGGTGAGCTGCGACTTCGAAAGCGCGCCGACCTTCTGCGCCGCCACGGCGCCGTTCTTGAAGAGGATCAGCGTGGGGATGCCGCGCACGCCGAACTTCACCGGCGTCGACTGGTGCTCGTCGACGTTGATCTTCGCGATCTGAAGGCGGTCGCCATAGTCCTTCGCGACTTCGTCGAGAATCGGCGCGATCATCTTGCACGGGCCACACCACTCGGCCCAGAAGTCCAGCAGCACGGGCTTGTCGGATTTCACGACGTCCTGTTCGAACGATGCGTCGCTGATATGCTTGATTTGTTCGCTCATTGTATGAATACCTCTTTCGATTCGAGGCCGAGTAAATTGCCCGCCACGATACACCAAAACTGAAAATTCATCCGGGGCCGCCTGGGCGGCCACACCGAACCCGAGTCGTACGTCCGAATTGCACGTCAGATCACACGCCATTCGCACGCAAACCGCGTGGCCCAGCCGATTGCCGACGCCAGTGTAGCCTAAATCCCTATGCGTTGCCGACGGTGATAGTACTCGTGCCGCAAGCAGGGTTTCCGTCCTGCAGGCCACATTCGGCGGGACATCCGGGCCGAGGCGCGAACCTTTTCGCGGGACCTTTTCGTGCGATATCTTGTGCTCCTGCACGCTATCTGGAGGCGGCGCGAGCCGTTGCAAGAGGGGATCTGCCCAAGGCGCGCAAGGGTGCATCGAGCGGCTCGGCGCGTTTTTTGCACCGCAGCAGTCGCATTGGTGCGCGACCGATGTTAGAATGCGCCGTGACGGGCCTCCTCGCATGGAGGGGCGGTCAACCTGGTCAGGTCGGGAACGAAGCAGCCACAGCCGTTTTCCGCCAGTGCCGAGGGTCAGGCTCGTCACCTTCCTCTTTTTTCTCCCCGCTTTATCCCCCAGATACGAGATTGATGCCGCGCAATTGGCTGCGTGGCGCGGTTCTTCGTTCGGCGTGTTTGTCACGTCTGCACCGGCGCTGTTTTTGTCGTCCGTCATCGTCGGCTCGCGCCATTGGGCGGCGGCCGCGAACCGGGCATTGGCCGCCTTTTGATTCATCTGGACGCGAGGGCGTTGCTGATACAATTTCCAGATGACCTATCAAGTTCTCGCACGCAAATGGCGACCGAGGGATTTTGCTTCGCTCGTCGGACAGGAGCACGTGGTGCGCGCGCTCACGCATGCACTCGACGGCGGCCGCCTGCATCACGCGTACCTCTTCACAGGCACGCGCGGCGTAGGCAAGACGACGCTGTCGCGTATCTTCGCCAAGGCGCTCAACTGTGAGACCGGCGTGACGTCGAAGCCCTGCGGCGTATGCCGCGCGTGCCGCGAAATCGACGAAGGGCGCTTCGTCGATTACGTCGAGATGGATGCGGCGAGCAATCGCGGCGTGGACGAAATGGCCGCGCTGCTCGAGCGTGCGGTCTACGCGCCGGTCGATGCGCGCTTCAAGGTCTACATGATCGACGAAGTGCACATGCTCACGAACCACGCCTTCAACGCGATGCTGAAGACGCTGGAGGAGCCGCCGCCGCATGTGAAGTTCATCCTCGCGACGACGGACCCGCAGAAGATTCCGGTGACCGTGCTCTCGCGCTGCCTGCAGTTCAATTTGAAGCAGATGCCGGCGGGCAACATCGTCGAGCATCTTACGCATATTCTCGGTGAGGAGAGGGTCGAGTTCGAGCCGCAGGCGTTGCGCCTGCTCGCGCGTGCCGCCGACGGCTCGATGCGCGACGCGCTTTCGCTCACCGACCAGGCCATCGCCTATTCGGCCAACCAGGTCACCGAAGAAGCGGTGCGCGGCATGCTCGGCGCACTCGATCAAAGCTATCTGATCCGCCTGGTCGACGCGCTCCTGGCCGGCGACGGGGCGAACGTGCTTGCCATCGCCGACGAAATGGCGCTGCGCAGCCTGTCGTTCTCCACGGCGCTGCAGGACCTCGCGAGTCTGTTCCATCGCATCGGCTGGGCGCAGTTCGCGCCTTCCTCGGTGCTCGACGAATGGCCCGAAGCCGACGACATTCGCCGTTTCGCAGAAGTCTTGAGCCCGGAGCAGGTCCAGCTTTTCTATCAGATCGCGACCCTCGGACGTAGCGAACTCGGCCTCGCGCCCGACGAATATGCCGGCTTCACGATGGCGCTCCTGCGCATGCTCGCGTTCGAGCCTTCCGTGAGCGCGGGCGGCATTGGCAGTGCGCCGGTGTCGAAACCCGCTGCGGCGGGCGCGGGCGTGCCTACGGCCTCACCGGTAGCGGTGTCGGCGCCTGGTGCGGCGCCTGCCGTTGCGGCGCCGGTCGTATCGAAGCCGGTGGCCCCGGTGCCGCAGCCGACAGAAGCCGCACCGCCGAACGTGCCCGTTGCCGGGCCGCAAGCGAGCGCGCCTGCGCCGCTCGCCAAGCCCGCAACGCAAGCGCGTGTCGTACCGCCCTGGGAAGACGAGGGCGGGTCCGCGCCGAACCTGGGCGCAGCGCCGCAAGCCGCGCCTGCGGCTCCGGTCGAGCCGGCTGTGGCCGCTCCGGCTCCGGCTCCGGCTGAAGAGACGCAACCTCTGCAGAGCGCGGGCGCTGCAGCCGCGCCGCAATTCGAATCTCGTGAGGAACCCGCCGCGGCGGCGTCCGCGCGTGGTGGTGCGAGCGCCGCGCTCGACGTGCTGCGCAGCAAGGGCATGCGCGTTGCCACGGGCCGCGGCCCCGTTGCCGCCGCCAGCGCAGCCGCCTCTGCGCCCGCTCCGAAGGCCGCACCGCGCGTGGAAGTGAAGGTGCCTACGCCCGATCCGGCTCGCCGCGCCGCCGCGCAGGAAGCGCAGGCACGCCCTGCGCCGCGCAACGCAAACGCGCAGCAAGACGCTTCGGGCGCGCCGCCGTGGGACGATATCCCGCCCGACGACTACGTGCCGCTCGGCGCCGATGACGCGTACTTTGCGCCGCCCGACGACGGCTTCGTGCCCGCCTACGACAGCGAACCGTCCGCGCCTCGCACCGCCGCTTCGGTGCCGACGCCTTCGCCGGCCGTGGTCGACGTGAGCAAATTGCCGCCGGGCATCGCGCTCGATCCGATCGGTTTCGCGGGCGACTGGCCCGCGCTCGCCGCCACGCTAACGCTGACGGGCATCTCGTACCAGCTCGCGTTCAACAGCGAGCTGACGGCGCTTGAAGGCACGCTGCTCAAGTTGAGCGTGCCGGTGCCGCAGTACGCCGAAGCCTCGCAGGTTGCGAAGCTCAAGGCGGCGCTCGCCGAGCGTCTTGGCAAAACCGTTGAAGTAAGCGTGGAAGTCGGCCCGGCGCGCCGCACGGCGGCCGCACTCGACGCCGCAGACCGCGCCCAGCGTCAACGCGAAGCCGAGCGCGAGATCGGCGCCGATCCCTTCGTACAACAACTGATTCGCGACTTCGGCGCGAGCATCGTGCCGGGCTCGATCCGGCCGGTCGCGCCGCAAGCCGCATCGGGCGGCACTCAGGCCGCCCACTGATTTGCGCCGCGCGGCGCGGCAAGCATCGCGCGCTTTTGAGCGCATCGATTCGAACGACTACGATCCAGAAGGAGCAGTGACTATGTTGAAAGGCCAACTCGCAGGGCTCATGAAGCAAGCCCAGCAGATGCAGGAAAACATGAAGAAGATGCAGGAGCAGCTTGCCCAGATCGAAGTCGAGGGTCAGGCTGGCGCCGGTCTCGTCAAGGTCACGATGACCTGTCGCAACGACGTGCGCCGCGTGTCGATCGACCCGAGCCTGCTCGCGGACGACAAGGAGATGCTCGAAGACCTCGTGGCCGCGGCGTTCAACGACGCGGTGCGCAAGGCGGAAGCCACCTCGCAGGAAAAGATGGGCGGCATGACCGCCGGCCTGCCGCTGCCGCCGGGCTTCAAGATGCCGTTCTAAGGAACGTGGCGCGCGCGCCGCGTCTGCTTCAGGCAGGTCGGCGCCCGCGCGTCCCGCGTCCCGGTGCCTTGCCGCGGCCGGCACGGTTGCGCAGGCATCAAGGACGTCAAGGCGTCGAAAGCAGCAAGCAGCAGGAAGCACCTCGAAGTCGATTCCGCTTCACACTCCGTCGCGCATCTCGCGCTGAATCCGCATGAAACAACCCTCCGCTCTGGCTGCTCTCGTCGAGGCGCTGCGCGTGTTGCCCGGTGTCGGGCCGAAGTCGGCGCAACGCATGGCCTATCACCTGATGCAGCACGACCGCGACGGCGCCGAAAAGCTCGGCAACGCGCTGCTGTTCGCGACCGGGAACCTGAAGCACTGCGAGAAGTGCAATACCTTCACAGAAGCTCAGGTATGCGAAACGTGCCTGGACGAGGAGCGCGACCCTACGCTGCTGTGCGTCGTCGAAACGCCGGCCGACCAGATCATGCTCGAGCAGACCATGACGTACCGCGGTTTGTACTTCGTGCTGATGGGGCATCTGAGTCCGCTCGACGGCATCGGTCCGAAAGAGATCCATTTCGACCGGCTCGTGAAGCGCGCCTCGGACGGCGTCGTCAAGGAAGTGGTGCTCGCCACCAATTTCACCAACGAGGGCGAGGCGACGGCCCATTATCTCGGCCAGACGCTCAAGGCGCGCGGACTCGCCGTCACGCGCCTCGCACGCGGCGTGCCGGTGGGCGGCGAACTCGAATATGTGGACGCGGGCACCATCGCGCGGGCCATGCTCGAGCGGCGCTCGATGTAGCGTCTCGCCATGCCTCGATCGCGGCGTACTCGATATGGCGCCGCACGCCGAACAGAACGAAAGGAGACACCATGAGCGCAGCCGCCGCTGCCCCCGAATCCCAATCGAATGCATCCGCAGCGAAAGGCACCGGCCCACTTGCGGGCGTCAAGGTGCTCGAACTGGGCACGCTGATCGCCGGCCCGTTCGCCGCGCGCTTTCTCGGCGAGTTCGGCGCCGAGGTCATCAAGATCGAAGACCCCAGGGGCGGCGATCCGCTGCGCAAATGGCGCAAGCTCTATCCGGAGGCGGGCGGCACGTCGCTCTGGTGGGCCGTGCAGGCGCGCAACAAGAAGTCCGTCACGGTCAATCTGAAGGCCGGGGAGGGCAAGGAGATCGTGCGGCGGCTCGCGAAGGAAGCCGACATCGTCATCGAGAATTTCCGGCCGGGCCTGCTCGAAAAGCTCGGCCTCGGCTACGACGTGCTCTCGAAGGACAATCCCGGCCTCGTGATGGTGCGCCTCTCGGGCTACGGCCAGACCGGCCCGTATCGCGACCGCCCGGGCTTCGGCGCGATCGCCGAATCGATGGGCGGCCTGCGCCACATTACCGGCTATCCCGATCTGCCGCCGCCGCGCATCGGCATTTCGATCGGCGACTCCATTGCGGCGCTGCACGGCGTGATCGGCGCGATGATGGCGCTCCATCATCGCAACATGAACGGCGGCAGCGGGCAGATCGTCGATGTCGCGCTCTATGAGGCCGTGTTCAACATGATGGAGAGCGTCGTGCCCGAGTACGGCGTGTACGGGATGGTGCGCGAGCGCACCGGCGCGTCGCTGCCGGGCATCGTGCCGTCGAATACGTATCCGTGCCGGGACGGCAGCATCGTGATCGGCGGCAACAGTGACCCGATCTTCAAGCGCCTGATGACGGCGATCGACCGCGCGGACCTCGCGAACGATCCGCAACTCGCCCACAATGACGGCCGCGTGCCGCGCACGGCGCAGATCGATGGCGCAATCGCCGCGTGGCTCTCCACGCGCACCATCGACGAAGCGCTCGACGTGCTCAATGCCGCCGACGTTCCCGTGGGCCGCATCTACAGCGTGGCCGACATGTTCGCCGATCCGCAGTTCGCGGCGCGCCAGATGATCCAGCAGTTCCGCTGGCAAGCGCCGGGTGCGAAAGAGGGTGAGGGCGTGGACGTCGCGCTGCCCGCGGTCACGCCCAAGCTCTCGGTGACGCCCGGCGAGACACGCTGGCTTGGCCCCGCACTGGGCGAACATACCGATGAGGTCCTGCAGACGCTGGGTTATGACGCGGACCATATCGCACGGTTGCGCGAGCAACACATCGTCTAAGGCGGCTTGCATCATGCATGCATGACGGCTCGCCGTGAACAACCGGCGAGCCGTCCGTTTTGCCTCCTGTGGAACAGGAAACTAATGGGGAACGCTCAGGGTTCGATCACGATCTTGCCCGTCACCTTGCGCGAGGCCATGTCCTTGAGCGCCTGCGCGGTATCGGCGAGCCTGTAGCGCTTCGAGACGTACGGCTTGAGCTTGCCTTCGCCGATCCAGCCCATCATCTGCGCGAACGCTGCCGCATTGCGCTGCGGTTCGCGACGTGCGAAATCGCCCCAGAACACGCCGACGAGGCTCGCGCCCTTGAGCAGCGCGAGATTGAGCGGCAGCCTGGGAATCTCGCCATTCGCGAAGCCGACCACGAGATAGCGCCCGCGCCAGCCGATGCTGCGGAACGCCGGTTCCGCATACTCGCCGCCCACCGGGTCGTAGATCACGTCGGGGCCCTTGCCGTCGGTGAGCGCCTTGATGCGCTCGCGCAAGTCCTCGGTGCTGTAGTTGATGGTGGCGTCCGCACCGAAGCGGCGGCAGACCTCGAGCTTTTCCTCGCTCGAGGCGGCTGCAATCACGCGCGCGCCGAGCACCTTGCCAATTTCGACCGCCGCGAGACCCACGCCGCCCGCCGCGCCGAGCACGAGCATCGTTTCGCCTGCGCGTAACCCGGCGCGATCGACCACGGCGTGATGCGAGGTGCCATACGCGAGCGTGAAGGCGGCGGCCGTCGCGAAATCGGCGCCCTCGGGCAGCGCCACGCACGCCGATGCGTCCGCAAGCGCCTGCTCGGCGAAGGCGCCCGTGCCCACATACGCCACCACGCGCGTGCCGGGCGCGAGCTTCACGCCTTCGCCCGCCGCGCGCACGACGCCCGCGAGTTCGGCGCCAGGCGTGAAGGGCAGCGGCGGCTTCATCTGATACTTGTTCTCGATGATGAGGACGTCGGGAAAGTTGACGGCCGCGGCCTTCACGTCGATCACGACCTGGCCCGGGCCCGGCACGAGGTCGGGCGAGTCTTCGAGCGTGAGCGAGTCGGGCGGCCCGTACTGGTTGCAGCGGATTGCGCGCATCGTGTCTCCTGTCTTTTCCGGTTCGGTTGCTTGCAGTTGCGTCGGTCAGGCATTCGCTACAGCGGGACAGTGTACGGCAATCCGCCACAATGCGAACGATCGTGCGATTTATTTCGCGTCGACGACGCGTGTCTTTCGAGACGTACCGCGGATGCGAATGCGCCCCGAACGGCGCGCGATATCGAACTTCGCGCAATGCCAAACACGTGCCGGCATAGGGGCCGGGCTGTCGTTCGCGTGCCTTCTTTCCTCGGTTACAATCGCTCGATGCGAATACTACTCAGCAACGACGACGGTTATCTCGCCCCCGGCCTTGCGGCGCTTTATGAAGCGCTCAAGCCGCTCGGCGAAGTCACGGTCATGGCGCCCGAGCAGAACTGCAGCGCCGCATCGAACTCGCTTACGCTGTGGCGCCCGCTGTCGGTGTTGCGCTCGGCGAGCACAGGCTTCTATTACGTGAACGGCACGCCCACCGACTCGGTGCACATCGCGCTCACGGGCATGCTCGACCAGCAGCCCGACCTCGTGGTCTCCGGCATCAACAACGGCCAGAACATGGGCGAGGACACGCTGTACTCGGGTACGGTGGCCGCGGCGACCGAAGGCATCATGTTCGGCTTGCCGGCCATCGCGTTCTCGCTCGCCGACAAGGACTGGGTGCATCTCGATTCCGCCGCGCGCGTCGCGGCGGAGATCGTTGCGCATTATCTCGCGAACCCGTTGCCGGGCCATCCGCTGCTGAACGTCAACATCCCGAACCTGCCGTACGACGAGCTTGGCGACTGGCGCGTCACGCGCCTCGGCAAGCGTCATCCTTCGCAGCCCGTGATCCGCGAGACCAATCCGCGCGGCGAGCCGATCTACTGGATCGGGCCGTCAGGCAGCGCACGCGACGCGAGCGAGGGCACAGACTTCCACGCGGTAGCGAACGGCCATGTGTCGATCACGCCGCTGCAACTCGATCTCACCCATACGCAGATGCTGTCCGCGACGCACGACTGGGCGCGCAAGGGCGGCAGCGCTTCATGACGGGCGAGCGCACGAAGCGTTTTCCGCTCGGGCTTGCGGATCTCGTGCGCGAGCCGCGCCGGCGCGACACGCGCCCGGGCGAGGCACGCGCGTCGCTCGCGGGCGCGGGCACCGGCGGTCCGTCGAAAGCGGGCGTCGGCTCACTCGCGAAACCCGGCGCGAAGGTGAGCACGAATGCGGGCAATCCGGCCGTTGCGAAGGCCAACGCGAGCACGCCGTTCAAGGCGTCGCCTGCGAAGCCGGTCAATGCGAAGCCGGTGAGCGCAAAGCCGGCGAATTCGATCAAGCCCGCGCATCCTGCCGGCAACGCAGCCGCGCCGCGCGCCGCCATGCCGGGCGGCGCGAGTGTGCCGCGTGCCGCGGCAGCCGTCACGGGCGCGCCCGCTGTGGCGCTCAACGGCGCGCACGCGCTGACTTCGGAACGCGTACGCGAGCGCATGGTCGAACGCCTGCGTGCGAACGGCATTGCCGATGCGCGCGTGCTCCAGGCCCTCGCGGCCGTGCCGCGCCATATGTTCATCGACCCGGGTCTCGCTACCCAGGCCTACGAAGATGCGGCGTTGCCGATCGGACATCACCAGACCATATCGAAGCCTTCCGTGGTCGCGCGCATGCTGGAGCTCGCGGGTGCGGGCCGTGTGCTGGAGCGCGTGCTGGAAATCGGCACCGGCTGCGGCTATCAGGCAGCCGTGTTGAGCCAGATCGCGCGCGACGTGTATTCCATTGAACGCATCAAGCCGTTATACGAGCGCGCGAAGACGAATCTTCGTCCGCTGCGTATCCCGAATATCCGTTTGCACTACGGCGACGGACGGCTCGGTTTGCCGTCGGCGGCGCCGTTCGACGCGATCGTGATCGCCGCTGCGGGCTTCGACGTGCCGCAGGCGCTGCTCGAGCAACTCGCCATCGGCGGGCGGCTCGTGGCGCCCGTCGCGGTGTCCGGCACGCAGAGTGCCGCCGGCGAAGCGGCGCAGGTCCTCACGCTCGTCGAGCGGACGGGGCCGGCGCAGTGGCGGGAGTCACGCCTGGATCGCGTTTTCTTTGTCCCCTTAAAATCTGGAGTGATCTGAATCCGATGAGTATGTTGCGCGCGATCAAAAGAAACCGCCTGAATGTCGACCTGCCCGAAGCCACGCTGATCGCAGCCCAGCGCGGCGCCGCGGTCGCCGCGCTCTGTCTTCTGGCCGCCTGCGCCACGCGACTCGATCAGGCACCCGTGGTGGACCGCACCGCGCCGCTCGGCACGGCGGCTGCACAGCCTCCGGTGCCGCTCGGACCGCCGCCTCCGGGATATTACCGGGTGAAGCCGGGCGACACTCTCTATAGGATTGCGCTCGAAAACGGCCAGAATTATCGCGACATCGCGACGTGGAACAATCTCACCAATCCGAACCAGATCGAGGTGGACCAGTTGTTGCGCGTCGTGCCGCCGGGTGCGAATCCGTCGGCGTACACACCGGGTGTCGTGACCGCGCCGGTGCCGGGTGTGGGTCCCGCGCCGGGCGCTCCGGCAGCGGGGACGCCGGCGCAGCCGCCGATCTACGGTTCGGGCGCGAACGCGGCGCCGCCGACGGCTGCCGTGCCGCCGCAGTCGGGTGCGGGCGGCAGCGACCTGGCCGCGGCGCCGGGCGGCAGCATCGCGCTCGCGTGGCCAGTGCGTGGTCCGGTGCTCAACGGCTTCGACGATACGAAGAACAAGGGCATCAATATTGGTGGTGCGCCGGGCGATCCTGTCAAGGCAGCCGGCGATGGACGCGTGGTTTATGCCGGAAATGGGCTGCGCGGTTACGGCAATCTCATTATCATCAAGCATGACGCGACGTTTTTGACCGCGTATGCACACAACCGGGCTTTGATGGTAAAAGAAGGGGATGCGGTCACCAAAGGTCAGAAGATCGCCGAAATGGGCAATACCGACTCGGACCGGGTGATGCTGCATTTCGAAGTACGCCGTCAGGGTAAGCCCGTCGACCCACTGAAGTACTTGCCGCCGCAATAAAAGCGAGCCGACCATGCCGAAATCGAAGCGCCGTCTGCAGCAATCCGAGTCTGACAGCCAAGCCGCCCAGGTTTCGGTGGAGGACGGCGCGCAGGCGGGCGACGACGACGCGTCGCCCGACCTTGACGGCGGCCGCGACTACGAAGAGCGCGACGATCGTGAAGAGCGTGAAGAGCGCGACTCCCCGGCAGACGAAGGCGGCGCGGGCGAGGGTGCCGAAAGCGCCGATGCCGCGCCCGACGCCGACGATTTCCGCGCCATGCTGCAGGCCGAACTCACGGCCGACACCATCCAGCATTATCTGAACCGGATCAGCGTGAAGCCGCTCCTCACGGTCGAGGAGGAGCAGCGCTACTCGCGGCTCGCCAAGGCCGGCGAGTTCGAAGCGCGTCAGGTCATGATCGAGCGCAATCTGCGTCTCGTCGTCAGCATTGCCAAGGGTTACCTCAACCGCGGCGTGCCGCTGCTCGACTTGATCGAGGAGGGCAACCTCGGCCTCATGCACGCAATCGAAAAATTCGATCCCACGCGCGGCTTTCGTTTCTCGACCTACGCGACGTGGTGGATCCGCCAGAGCATCGAGCGCGCGATCATGAACCAGGCGCGCACCGTGCGTTTGCCGGTGCACGTGATCCGTGAGCTCAACCAGGTGCTGCGCGCGAAGCGGCATCTGGAAAAGAATTCGCTCAACGCCGATTCGGCCTCCGAGCGGCGCGACGCGAGCATCGACGACATCGCCTATCTCACCGGCAAGACCACCGAGGAAGTCACCGACATTCTCGCGCTCAACGAACACACGGCCTCGCTCGACGCGCCGCTCGACCTCGACCCGGCGAGCAGCCTGCTCGACCTGCTCTCGGACGACCAGAGCCAGTCTCCCGACGCCGAAGTGCAGCATCGCGAGCTGGAAACGCTGACACGCGCGTGGCTCGGCCGGTTATCCGATAAGCATCGCCACGTCATCGAACGGCGCTTCGGCCTGAACCATATCGAGCCCGCGACGCTCGAAGAGCTGGCCGACGAAATGGGCCTCACACGCGAGCGCGTGCGGCAGATCCAGCAGGAAGCGCTGGTGCGCCTCAAGCGCTTTTTCGCTTCGAACGGCGTGCGCAAGGACGCCGTTCTCTAAACCCTCGCAGTCCATCTGAATGACAGTTCCTGTACTCGTATTCGATATCGAGACGATTCCCGATGTCGACGGCATTCGCCGTCTCGAAGACCTGCCCGCCACGCTCACCGACGCCGAAGTGGCCGAGCACGCCTTCGCCGCGCGCCGCGAGAAAACCGGCGGTGATTTCCTGCCGCATCACTTGCAGCGCGTCGCCGCGATCTCCTGCGTCTTTCGCGACGGCCAGGGTTTTCGCGTGCGCTCGCTCGGCACGCCCGAAGACGGCGAGGCGCGCCTGATCGATTCGTTCTACCGCACGATCGAGAAGTATTCGCCGCAGCTCGTTTCGTGGAACGGCGGCGGCTTCGACCTGCCGGTGCTGCACTATCGCGCGCTCGTGCACGGCATTCGCGCGCTGCGCTACTGGGAAATGGGCGATGCGGACCGCGAGTTCAAGTGGAACAACTACATCAGCCGCTACCACACGCGCCATACCGACCTGATGGACCTGCTGGCGATGTACCAGCCGCGCGCGAGCGCGCCGCTCGACGCGCTCGCGAAGCTCTGCGGCTTTCCGGGCAAGCTCGGCATGGACGGCGGCCAGGTATGGACCGCGTTTCAGGAAGGCCGCATCGAGGAGATCCGCAACTACTGCGAGACCGACGTGGTCAACACGTATCTGCTTTATTGCCGGTTTCAGATGATGCGCGGCGGTTTCACGGAGCGCGAATATGCGGATGAGATCGAGTTCGTAAAGCAGTCGCTCGCGGCGGAAAGCGCGCCGCATTGGGGCGAGTATCTGAAGGCGTTCGCGAGCTAGGCACGGCCTGGTCTTTCACCCCAGTTCGAGCACGATCGGCTGATGATCCGAAGCCTGGGTCGCGCCGTCGATCTCGCAGCTTCGCAAGCGTGAGCGCAAATCCTCCGTAACAAAGACGAAGTCGCACGCGAGCGGACCGTCCGACCATTGCTGCGTGTCGTAGACGCCGGCCGTGGGCGGCGGCGTCGCGCCGGCATGCAGCGCGCTCCACGCGTCGATGAACGCGGGGCTGCCCGCGAGCGGTTCGAGCATGCGTGTGTACGCCTCACTGCCCCATGCGCTGTTGAAGTCGCCGCAGACGATCGCGGATAGCGGGCGCGCGGTGCGGGCGAACGGACCCACATCGTTTTCGGCGGGCGCGGGATGCGCGGCGTGATCGGCGGCTTCCTGCTGCAGGCGCCGCAATTCGTCCACTTGCGCGAGCCGCTGGCGCAGCGAGTAGAACTCCAGATGCGTGACCAGCACGCGCAGCGCGCCGCCCGGCGCGTCGAGCACGGCTTCGAGGGCCACGCGTTGCATCGAGGGCGCGGTGGAGTCGGCGGGCCACGGCAGCGCGTGGCGAAAGACCTGCGCGAGGGGCAAGCGCGTGGCGAGCGCGTTGCCGAACTGACGGCGCGGCATTTGCGCGGTGCCTCGACTCGTGGATTGCGCGTGATGCGGCGCAGGCAAGTCGGCGCCGATGGCTTCGATGACCGCGTAGCCCGGCAGCAGTGAGCGCAGTTCGGCGAACTGGTCGTCGCCGGGTCCGCCCGGCAGCGCCCGGAAGCCGCGCGTGATTTCCTGCAGGCACAGCACGTCGAAGTCGGCGAGGCGCCGGGCCTCGCGCACCGTGCGCGCGAGATCGACGACGCCAGAAGCGTCGCGCCCCCACTGCACATTCCAGCTCACCAGTTTCATCGGCACGCTCCTCGCATGGCGCGGCGGCGCTTCCCGCACGCACGTTTAACCCTAGCCTGGTTTCTCCCGACGCGTTGTCTGACGAATGCGATGGCAACGACGCATACGGGGCGCAGCGCGCACAATCGGAGCCGTTTGAAAACGGCAACGGCGCAGCGCTGGCGCCGACTTCGACTACAATCTCGCCTTCGCCCACCATTCACTCATCGTCAGTCAGGAATCCGCTGGTGTCTCAAGCTGCCCCCGACCCTCAAGCCGAGCCTGTCCAGGCCGAGCCTATGCCGTTCACGCCTCCGAAAAAGCGCAGCAAGCGCGAGCGCCGCGCCGAAAAGCGCGCCGCCGTCGAAGCTTCGGTCGCTCACGCCCCCATTATCGAGATCGAGTCGCTCGACATGGAGGCCCGCGGTGTCGGCCGCACCGTGACCGGGACGGGCGAGCCCGGCAAGGTGATCTTCGTCGAGGGTGCGTTGCCGGGCGAGCGCGTGACCTACCTCAGCTATCGCAAGAAGCCCACGTTCGAACAGGCGCAGGTGGTCGACGTGCTGCGCGAGAGCGCGATCCGCACGAAGCCGCAGTGCGCGTTCTTCGGCACCTGCGGCGGCTGCTCGATGCAGCATCTCGACGTGCGCGCGCAGATCGCCGTCAAGCAACGCGTGCTCGAGGATAATCTCATGCACCTCTCGAAGGTGCGTGCGCAGACGATGTTCCGGCCGATTCACGGGCCGTCGTGGGGCTACCGCTATCGCGCGCGCCTCACGGTGCGCAATGTGCCGAAGAAGGGCGGCGTGCTGGTCGGCTTCCACGAGAGGAAGAGCAGCTACGTGGCCGACATGACGAGCTGCGAAGTGCTGCCGCCGAACGTCTCGGCAATGCTCGTGCCGCTGCGCCATCTGGTGGCCGCGCTGTCGATTCGCGATCGTATGCCGCAGATCGAGCTGGCCGTGGGCTCGAGCGTGACGGCCCTCGTGCTGCGTATTCTCGAGCCGCTCACGGCTGCCGACGAAGACCTGCTGCGCGCGTTCGCGGACGAGCATAACGTCCAGTTCTGGCTGCAGCCGAAGGGCCCGGACACGGTGTTCCCGTTCTATCCGCTCGACAAGGCACTGGACTACACGCTGCCCGAATACGGTATCCGCATGCCGTTCAAGCCGACGGACTTCACCCAGGTCAATCACCAGATCAACCGCGTGCTGGTGGGCCGCGCCTTGCGCCTGCTCGCGCCGGAGCCGGGCGACCGCGTGCTCGATCTGTTCTGCGGCATCGGCAACTTCACGCTGCCGCTCGCGCGTCTCGCGCGTGAAGTGGTGGGGATCGAAGGCAGCGATACGCTGACGGCTCGCGCACTGGACAATGCGCGCGCCAACGGCGTGGACGGCCATACGTCGTTTGCGTGCCGCAACCTGTTCGAAGTCACCGCAGACGACATCCGCGCGCTCGGCCACTTCGACAAGTTCCTGGTCGACCCGCCGCGCGAGGGCGCATTCGCCGTTTCCCAGGCGCTCGCGGAGATCGCGCAGAGCGGCAATGGCCCGCTGCCGAAGCGCATCGTCTACGTATCCTGCAGTCCCGCGACGCTGGCGCGCGATGCGGGTGTGCTCGTCAACGAGGCCGGCTACCGCCTGAAGGGCGCGGGCGTGGTCAACATGTTCCCGCACACGTCGCACGTCGAATCGATTGCGCTGTTCGAGCGCGATTGATCAGGCGGGCGTCAGCGCAGGCGCGTATAGCCTGCGCTGACGCTGACGCAAAAAAAAACGCCACGGAGAACCGTGGCGTTTTGCGTTCCAGTGTGCCTCGCAGGAGAGGCGCGGCGATCACCAGATCTGCCACCAGGACTTGTTTTCCTTGCCGGGACGCGCGTGACCGGTGATGTACGGGCTGTCCGGGAAGGTGCCGGCGAGCACGCGGCGCGTGTCTTCGGCGAGCTGCGGCTGATCGAGCTTCTGGTACGACAGGATCATGATGTGTAGCGCGTCTTCGATTGCGGGCGCGCTCTTGTAGTCCTGGATCGCGAGCTGCGCGCGGTTGATGGCCGCCACATAGGCGCCGCGGCGATAGTAGTAGTCCGCCGCGTGCACTTCGTGCGAAGCGAGTGCGTTCACAATGTAGCGCATGCGCTGGGCGGCGTCCGGCGCGTACTTGCTCTGCGGATACTTGTCGACCACCACCTTGAACGCGTCATACGACTCGCGCAGCGACTTCGGGTCGCGCTCGCTCATGTCCTGGCCCGAGAAGCGGCCGAACAGGCCCAGGTCGTCGTTGAAATGGATCATGCCCTTGAGGTAGTACGCGTAGGCAATGTCCGGGTGATCCGGGTGCAGCTGGATGAAGCGGTTGATCGCCTGGTCGGCGGCGTCGTTCTCGTTGTCCTTCCAGTTGCAGTAGGCCACGTTGATCTGCGCCTGCTGGGCGAAATGGCCGAACGGGTCGCGGCCCTGGAGCGCTTCGAAGTATTTCGCGCACTTGCCCCAGTCGCCGCCGGAGAGCGCGTCCTGGGCCTCCGTATATAATTTGTTGTTGTTCCACGCTGCCGTTTCGTCGGTCTTTTCCGGCAGGCCGTGGCAGGCCGCGACCACGGCGAGCGCCGCGCCGCAAGCAGCAAGTCGAATGATGTTGCCAATCTTGCCGAGCGTGTTGGCTCGCGTCGCGCGCATTGCGTTTCGGGCCATCGTGTGTTGGGCCAGTTTCGTAATCGTGTTCAAGGCTCGCATTTATCCAGTCCAGCTTCAGGTCCACAGGTGACCCAGACTCAATGACCCGTACAGTTATTCCGGGGGCCGGCGCTCCCGGCGCCCAAAACAGCATCAGCGATTATAGCCTGGGCGATGCGCCCGATGACGCAGCCGCCAGTGAGGCGCTCGACGACGAACTCGCAGGCGAGGACGCCGGCGCCGCCCCGCGTGAGCGCGGCGGCGAAGCGCCGCGCTCGGTTCAGGTGCCGGATGAGCTGGCAGGCGAGCGCCTCGACAAGGTGCTCGCCAAAGTATTTCCGGAATTTTCACGCAGCCGTTTGCAGGGCTGGATCGAGGAGCAGCGCGTGCGCGTGGACGGCAAGCCGGCCAAGGTGCGCCAGCCGGTGCCGCTCGGCGCGACCATCGAGCTCGTGCCGGACCTCCTGCCCGAGCAGCTCGCGTTCACGCCCGAGCCGGTGCCGCTCGACATCGTCTACGAGGACGACGCCATCGTCGTGATCAACAAGCCTGCCGGGCTCGTCGTGCATCCGGCCGCGGGCAACTGGAGCGGCACGCTCCTCAACGGCCTCCTGCATCGCTATGGCGAAGCCGCGGCGGGTCTGCCGCGCGCCGGGATCGTCCATCGGCTCGACAAGGAAACGTCCGGGCTGATGGTCGTCGCGCGCACGCTCCAGGCGCAGACCGACCTCGTGCGCCAGCTGCAGGCGCGCACGGTCAAGCGCCGCTATCTCGCGCTCGTGTGGGGCAACATGGCCGACGAAGGCACCATCGACGCGCCCATCGGCCGCGACCCGCGCGAGCGTACGCGCATGGCGGTGGTGAAGGGCGCTTCGGGCAAGCCCGCGCGCACGCACTTCCGGCGCATCGACAAGACGCTCTGGCACAACCAGCCCGTAAGCGCCATTCATTGCGACCTCGAAACGGGGCGCACCCACCAGATTCGTGTGCACTGCGCGCACGTCGGCCATCCGTTGCTGGGCGATCCGGCGTACGGCCACGCGCGCGGCAAGCGCTCGGTCGCGGCCCTGCCCGGCGGCTTCGCGCGCCAGGCGCTGCACGCGTGGCGTCTCGGTCTCGTTCATCCGGTCACGGGCCGCACGATGCAGTGGCGCGCCGAAGTACCGGACGACCTGGATGCGCTGATCGAGGCCCTCGGTTTCGGCGGCGAGGAAGACGAGGACGGCGTCGGCTTCGATGAAGACATGTTCGACAGCGCCTACACCGACGAAGGCTACGTGATCGGCAGCGACGAGGAAGATTACGAAGACGACGAAGACGAAGACGGCGATGAGCAAGACGAGGACAAGCACGCATGACGACCTGCCCGGCACTGACATCCGACGATTTGCTGCATCCCGGCTGGCAGGTTTCGCCGCGCGTGCGCGCCCTGGTGACGACGCGCGACGGCGGCGTGAGCGAGCCGCCGTTCGGGCGTTGGCAGCCCGCGCAGGGCGGTGAGGGCGTGGATTTCGCCGGTGGCCTGAATCTTGGCCGTGGCTCCGGCGACGATCTCGCGCACGTCGAGGCGAACCGCGAGCGGCTGTTCACGCATGCGGGCGTGCCGGCCGCGTGGCTCAAGCAGATCCATGGTCCCGTCGTAGTCGACGCCGCGCAGGCGCTCTTCGCCGCGCGCGCGGGCGCCCCGCTCGAAGCCGATGCGAGCGTGACCGCCGAGCCGGGCATCGCCTGCACGGTGATGGTGGCCGACTGCATGCCCGTCTTGCTGTGCGACGGCGAGGGACGCGCCGTGGGCGCCGCGCACGCGGGCTGGCGCGGCCTGGCTGCCGGCGTCATCGAGCGCACGGCCCAGCGCGTCGCGGCGCTCGCGGGCTGTGCGACGGCCGACCTGCATGCGTACCTCGGCCCCGCGATCGGGCCCACGGCCTTCGAGGTCGGCACCGACGTGCGCGACGCGTTCATGACCCATGTGGAGCAGGTCGACGCGGCACGGCGCGATGCGCATCGCGCCGCCACCGCGGCGGCCTTCGTGGCGCGCCCCGAAGCGAGCGGCAAGTACCTTGCCGATCTTCCCGCGCTCGCGCGGCTGCGGCTCGATACGCTCGGCGTGCGCCACGTGAGCGGCGGCGACCTGTGCACGGTCACACAGCGCGAGCGCTTCTACTCGTACCGGCGCGATCGCGTCACCGGCCGTATGGCCGCGCTGATCTGGCTCAATCCCTGACTTGCCGCGGCCTGCCGCCGCCGTGTTGCAGCGCGGCGGCGGGTTGGAATCGGAACGATTTTATGTTGCGCCGCAGCGTTTGCCGCAACGCACTGCGCGCCACTCGCGGCGCACTCGCTCCCCGATTCCTGTTTTGCACTGCAAGCGCTTGCCGCCACGGCAGATTTTTGTGCCCGGGACCGCATAGCAATGTGTCGTGGCAGTTAAACAATGGATTACATCGGGAAAACGATAATTAAAAAAATATCGCAGCGCGGCAAAATCGGGCACAAGCATTGACACGCTTTGCAATGGGGAGCAAGAATGTCCCTCACCCACGGGACAGGTCGTGACGAGCGCCGCAACGGCGCCCGTATGCGTACCACCTGCCTCTCAACCAGTCTCTCGGGACACATCGGTCAAAAGCAGGCATGACGGCATCTCAACGTTCCAAGACTGCCCCGGGCACGGGCGCTTCAACTGATGGTGCAACGCGCGGCAATCCGCCTTTTGCTGCCGACGCAGCCGGCATGCAGCAGTATCTCGACGCGTGGACGAACGCCTGGAAGAGCGCCCTGAATGCTGCGCAGCAAACGGGCGGCGCGGCGCAGCAAGCGCCCTTCGCGGGACTCGCGGCCAACTGGTGGCCGCCGGCGGCTAACGGTGCGCCGGGTAATCCGTTTGCAGCAGGCAACCCCTTTGCAGCAGGCAATCCTTTCGCTGCGTCCAATCCCTTTGCAGCAGGCAACCCGTTCGCCGCAGGTAATCCGTTTGCTGCCGGCAGTCCTTTCGGTGGCGCGAACCCGTTCGAAGGTTTCAAGCTTCCCACGGCATCGATCGAACCCACCCGGCTGCAGCATTTGCAGGCGGAGTACTCGCGCGACGCGCTCGACCTGCTGCGCCAGGCCACCGACACCACGCCCAAGGCGCCCGAACTCAAGGACCGGCGCTTCAGCTCCGACGCCTGGAAGGCCACGCCCGCCTATGCGTTCACGGCGGCGTGGTATCTGCTCAACGCGCGCTACCTGCATGAACTGGTCGACGCGATCGATACCGATCCGAAAACCCGCGAGCGCATTCGCTTCGCCGTGCAGCAGTGGACCGCGGCGGCCTCGCCGAGCAACTTCCTCGCGCTCAATCCCGACGCGCAGAGCGCCTTGCTCGAAACCCAGGGCGAGAGCCTGCGCCAGGGCGTGATGAACCTGCTCGGCGACATGTCGCGCGGGAAGATCTCGCAGACCGACGAATCACGCTTCGTGGTAGGGCGCAATCTCGCGACCACCGAAGGTTCGGTCGTGTTCGAGAACGCGCTATTCCAGCTGATCCAGTACAAGCCGCGCACGGCTACCGTGCGCGAGCGGCCTCTTTTGATCGTGCCGCCGTGCATCAACAAGTACTACATCCTCGACCTGCAGCCCGAGAACTCGCTCGTCGCCTATGCGCTGGAGCAGGGGCAGCAGGTGTTCCTCGTCTCGTGGCACAACGGCGACGCATCGATCGCGGACCGCTCCTGGGACGACTACATCGAGGAGGGCGTGCTCACGGCCATCGAGACGACGCGCAGCATCAGCGAGCGCGAGCAGATCAACACGCTCGGCTTTTGCGTGGGCGGCACGCTCCTCGCCACGGCGCTGGCCGTCGCGGCGGCGCGCGGCGAACATCCCGCTGCGTCGATGACGCTGCTCACGGCGATGCTCGACTTCGGCGACACGGGCGTGCTCGATGTGTTCGTCGACGAAGCCCATGTGCAGATGCGCGAGCAGACCATCGGCGGCAAGAACGGCGGCACGCCGGGGCTCATGCGCGGCGTCGAGTTTGCGAACACGTTCTCGTTCCTGCGGCCCAACGATCTGGTCTGGAACTACGTCGTCGACAATTATCTGAAGGGCCGCACGCCCGCGCCGTTCGACCTGCTGTTCTGGAACAGCGACTCGACGAGCCTGCCTGGGCCGATGTACGCGTGGTACCTGCGCAATACGTACCTGGAAAACAAGCTGCGTGAGCCGGGCGCGCTCACGGTGTGCGGCGAGGAAGTGGATCTTTCGCGCATCGACGTGCCGACTTTCATCTACGGCTCGCGCGAGGATCACATCGTGCCGTGGCGCACGGCGTACGCATCGGTGCCGTTGCTGTCCGGGCCGCTGAAATTCGTGCTTGGCGCGTCGGGCCATATCGCGGGCGTGATCAACCCGGCGTCGAAGAACAAGCGCAGCTTCTGGAGCATCGAGGCCGACGCGAAGCATCTGCCGGAAGCGGCCGACGACTGGTTCGCTGCTGCCGAGGAAAAAGCCGGCAGCTGGTGGCCGACCTGGGCCGAATGGCTCGATCAGTACGGCGGCAAGAAGGTGAAGCCGCGCGCGCAGGCCGGCTCGGCGGAATTCCCCGAGATCGAGCCGGCGCCGGGGCGTTACGTGCAGCAGCGCGATTGAGGCGATTCAAGCGCTCGATACGCTTGCTGCGGAATTCGCATCAACAACTTGACGGGCGGGGCGCATGGCGCGCCACCAAGCCGCCCGAAGGATCTGGAAATG
>NZ_BBJH01000030.1 GCF_000739775.1 Paraburkholderia heleia NBRC 101817
CTGCAAACCATGCTCGGTTTCATGGGCCAATTGCTGCTGACACGCACCCAGGACCAGCACGAATGCTATGCTCGATAGCAAACGAGAATTAACTTTTCGCATACAGTTCTCGTACTGTTTCCGTCATTGTTCGCTCGCGTCGGGATCATGGATGGATTCGTCGCAGGTAAAGCGGTCAGCACCAGAGGGGGTACGAAGACCCGACGGCAAGGCGACGTTTTCGTGAATCCGAATCCCTTCAGGCAATTTCGCATCTCGACCGTAGATGTATCCCGGTGCCAATGGATAGAGATCGGTAATCGATGGGTCATTCTTCAAGTCATAAGTCCGAGCTTGGGGCTGCCCGGTGGACGAAAGCGGCACATACTTATACGTAAACATTGTGATGTACATCGAATCCTTAGTCACAGAAATCACATATTTGTCGGAGTCCGAAACAGGATCAAAACTGGTGTCGTACCTGTCGTATCGCGTCCAATTGAAAGTTCTCCCTCCATCGGTCGAATAGGCCACATAGTCGATACATCCTCTGTCGCCACACACGTTTCTGGAAACCCGAGGAATTGCCACATTCATCCCCGTAGGATCGTCGATGATAAGCCGTCCTCGGAATGCAGTAGGCCAGAGCAGACCAATCCTTGTCCGCACTCCGGTCCGCGTGTCGTTGTACCACGCATAACCAAGACAATGGTTGTAGTTTTCCAGCGTGACGACACGGTGATCGTCAATGCGATAGACGACCTGCGGCGGCACGTTGTAGTGTAGTTCTGGAATCTGGCTCGTCTTGATTGCCTGTTGTCTATGCTCAGTGTCATGGGCCAATGGCTGCTGGCAGGCAGTCAATACAAGCGCGACCGCCATGCTCAGCCCCAAGCGGACATTAACTTTTCGCATACAGAGCCTCCGTGCGCAGTTGCTTGGCCTGCGCCTCCGTGATCGCATCGGCAACTGTTTCCTTTTCGACGCCATCCGGCACAGGCGGCACGTTCAGGGTTCCGCCCGCAAAGTACGGATCGGTGTAGTTCAGCCAATCCGCGTCACGCATCAGCCGCACCCAGAAATCGGGGTCATCGAACGAATCGCAGAATCCGATTGGCAGGTCCCACGCCGCAACGCGCGTCATGAATGGTTCGAACTGGGGCAACGTACTGTGATTGGTCGGCATCGGCTGGTAATCCTCGATCCGATTCAGCATCTCGCCATGCGTTTCAATCCGCCTTCTCGTGCCGCTCGGCGCATACGGATCGTCAACCGATACCCACTTCTCCTGGTCGTGGATGGATTCGAGGTAGGGCACGCCTGAGTCCAGATAGTTTCCGTCGTCGTCGCGCGCACCAAGTGAATCCTGATCGGAGCGCGCCTCATCAAAGTAGCGAAGGACGTTCTTCGTTTCCATCTTGCCGTCCTTCATCAGCGTCACCTTACGCACCGTAGGCTGCGACATTTCCTCAGCGGTAATTGGCGAAGGCACCTGCTCGGCGTTGATGTTGACCTGCTGGTTACCGTTCGGCACCTTCCACAAAAGCATCCCGGCAGCGCTCCGGTTGCCGTTCCAGAATTCGGTCGGCTTGACACCTTGCTCAGGGTTTGGAATCGGTGGCAAATGTCCAAACCTTTTCATGCCGGGTTCGTCACCACAGGGCGTACCCCGCGCCAGCATGCGCTGCTTGACCGTATCGCCCAGCTCTGAAATCAGCTCATTCGATACACCCTGCCAGCCGATGCTTTGCAGCGGCGAGGCTCCCATTACGCGGTCGTGTGCGTTGAAATAGCAGTAGAAGCGGCCATGATTGTCGCGCTCCCTGACGCCGTTGAAGACGGCATCGGGCTTCCAGAACTCATTGTTCTGCGTCGCACCTACGTGAAGCTGCTCCAGTTGCTCGGCAGTGAACGTCTTTTTGTCGCGCTGGATGCGTTTTGCAATGGCGCGAAACGTGTTGACCCGCGCCTGCGTGGTCGGACGCTTGCCGTGCGACGTCAGTGCGTCGGTCGGCTTGTCCTCCAGGGCAAACGGCGAATCCATCACCACCAGCGAATCCGGCGCACGCGTCTTGCACATCAGGGTCGCAGCCATGGAAACCATCGTTCCCTGGCTGTGCGACATGATAGTCACCGTGTCCTGCGGATAGGTGGTTCTGATCCGGTCAATCAGGTCGGCGAGGCGCTGTGCGGCATGCGCATAGTATTGACGCCCTGGCGCACTGTGCAATTCCCGGTCCCATTCGGTATTGAACCACTGCATGTTCACGAAACCGAACAGGTCCCGACTGAAGCCAGTCTCGCTCCACAGCTGCTGGAGGTTGTTGGTGCCATTCTGGAATGGGCCGCCGCCCCAGTACCACGGACCCTGTTTCTTCGAGCCAGCGTCCGTCCACCGATCAGCACCGTCGATATTCCTTAGCGGAACTTTCCAGTTCTTTTCCTCGCCATCCTTGGCGCGATAACCCCAGTAGAACCGGATGACAGGTGACCTCTTCATAGCAGCTATCCTATGCGGTGACAAGTTCCCGTCGTTGCCGTCCACATAGACATTCGGTATTAGATCCGCTCGACCCAACCGAGCATTCAAACCTGTGCAAATTTGACTTTCCGCCGCGTTATACCACTCCCCCTCCGAGTTGACACCGTGGACGAAGATGATGACGCCAGGCAGATGCGGCGGAAGCAAAGCCTTCGCATACACCCGGTAGCTATCCGGCGTCATATAGGATTCCCAGTATGGCTGGCCGAGATGATCGCGCTGCATGGGAACCGTATTGGTAGCGACGTTCAGTTGATAGGGTTGTCGGGTTGCGGATGCCGTATCCGCGTTATCCTTCTGGTTTTTCGCTACCTCACCCATCGTTACGCATTCCTGTTCTTCTGGAGCATCAGTTTCAGACCTTGCGCCACTTCGTCCATCGAAATCGAAGTCTCACCGTTCGCAGTTGTCTTACCTTCCACAATCTTTCCGTTCGCGAGCTGGATGCGATATTGACGGTTCGCAAGGGGACGTCCGGTGAGGTTGTCGCAGAGGACAAATTTTTCGTTATTCGTCACACTGGACTGCGCGAACTTCGGCAGCGGCAGTGACAGCGATCCAGGTCCGCTCTTGTCGATCCCCGCGATCTTGAGGATCAGTTCACCCGCACCGCCGATTTCGACGTTGTCGCCATGAACCTTGACGTACGCCGTGCCGCCGCCCTGCAGGATGACCCCGTTCGCCGCATTGGCCGTCAGCGTTCCTGCCGCGCTCGAAAACTGCATGTTGTCCTGCGAGACGAGTTCCATCGCGTCCGACTGGGCCTGTATCTGGACCTTCCCGCGCATCGCCAGCAGGCGGATTCCGGCGCGCTGTGCGAAGACGGACACGGTCTCCACTGCGGCAAGGGCGATGTTCTTCAGGGCATTGACATTGAAGCCCGACGAGGTGGCGAAACTGGTATCCTTCCCGGTCGATACCATCAAGCGACTTGGCGTCGCGACGCCGATGCCGTGCGGTGCCGTCAGGGCGATAACAGCCTGCTTGAGTCCTGCCAGTTCGTCCTTGAGCCACTGGTTTTCGGCCTTCAGGTCGGCGATCTCGGCCCGGGCTATCGTCGCAGCCGAAGCCAGCCCCTCGGCCTGCGCCTGCGTGAGATTGAACTGGGTCTGCGCCGCGTCCATGTCGGTCATGGAGCCCTGTGCCTTCTCCTGCTTCCATGCCGTCACCAGCAGACCATCGGCACGCACGCTTCCCTTGTTGTCCGTGCGCAGTTCGAATCCTTGCCCGCGCGCCTTGATTTCACGATCCACGACATGGCCCAGGTTGAGCTGGGATTTGCCGTGTTCCGTCGCGGCCTTGATATGCTCCTCGCCCTCGCGGTCTTCCATCTGGAACGTGTTGTTCCGGCGTGTGCGGATCGTGTGGCGTTGCGCCCATGGATGCCCCGAATGAATCGGGTCCGTGTCCTGGACCGTATGCAGCACTTGGGAAATAAACGGTAGATTCGGATTACCCCACAGAAAGGCCACGGTAACGACGGCACCCGGTTCGAGTCCAAAGTGAAAGCCTGTCTGCCCCGGCCCACCGAACGGCTTGGCGAGCCGCATCGGGCAGCTCTCCAGCCCCGGCGTGCGCTGGTCACGATCTGCGTGAATATGGACGATGTAGCGCCCCTGCTCATCGAGATACGGCCCGACATAGCCTTTGGTCGAAGCGATGGTGCCCGTCACCACACCTTCGATACGGGGCCAGGTATGCTCCTCCAGCGGGTGCCTGTACTGACGGTCGCTCGGGATAGCCGTAAAGTCCACCTTGTAGCCCTGCTTGCGCGAGGCGCTGCACGTCACGCGCACTGCCAGCAGCCCGTACTTCGCATCGGGCAGGTCACGGTTCGACAGTTTCAGCACGCAGGACGGCGCGAGGTCGAGCATGTCACAGGTGCCCGTATACGTGATCTGCGCCGCAAGCGCTGCCTCCTGCCGCAGCAGCGCCTCCTCTTCCGCCTGCACCTTGCCCAGGTACGGTGTCCCCCATGTGTAGGCTTCGCCATAGGTCGTGCGGTCGTCGTAAACAAACTTTCTCCCGTCAACGGGTTCGACAGCGCCCTCCTCGGGACTGTAGCTGCGCACCACATAATTCGCCGGTATTACCTCCGAATGCATCTCAAGAGACTTGACCGACTCCCTTCCACCGGTGACAAGACCGCTCGGCTCCAGCAAGGGCACTGTCAGTTTCTCCGGGTTGCGCGTGTAGTACGTGAAGTCGTCACCGAAACGCACTACCTCGCAACGCTTGCCCTGTTCACACACAAACCAGATGCCGCTCATCCGGCAAAGCCGTGTAATGAACGTGAGGTCATCCTCACCCCACTGAACGACGAACTCCCACTTGCGGTAGGTGCGGTAAAGGTTGAACAGATAGTCTGCGAGAATCTGGTCGAAGTCGTTTTCCCTGAGAATCTGCTCGATGATCTCGGGAATTCTCCTGTCTATGAAATGGCGGTACCGCGGGGTGTTCCGTAACAGCGCGAGGCGGGACTCCAGCACAACCTCGTAGACCGCCTGGTCGCGAGTATCGGATAGGTGCGCGAAACTGGTAATCACGCCCGGTACGCGATGGGGCGCCTCCGGCTGGCTCCAGCGCGTGGGGGCTGGCGGCTGCATGACGAACGCCGCCTTATGATTCAGGTACTCGCTGCGCGAAAGATCGTGCCGGGGATGCGTAAACTGGATCATATATTTCGTCGGCTCACACATGCCACGCGTGCCGGTGAACGAGAAGATGTCCGCGAGTGCCGCGCTTTTGACCTGCGGCATGTCGAGGGTGTAATACTGGTGAACGTCGACACCCGGACGCACCACCGGATCGCGTGAATTCAAGTCTTCACTCCTGATTGTCTATTGACAGACCGACTCAGCCCCACAATCTATCGAAGCTGAAGGTCGAAAGACAATAGAACGAATCTGAAATGACAATATTGACGTTGATGAACATCACAGGGGTGTGATTTTTTCCTACCGACACTATTCGCTGCGACTCGAAAAGTGACTTGCCTCCACCTCAATAGGAATCCTATATTTATGAGATAAATAAAAAACAGGATGTGTGCGGCTTCCATGGCAACCCGCCCAGCGGCTAGCAGCGCGGCATGATGGCGGCCAGAAATGATACGGACTATCGTGCCGGGTAACCGAAGGAGCTGGTTCTTCAAATGGGGTTTTCGGCGTGTGGTTCGGGCCATTGTCCTGTTGATAAGGAAAGGTCCGCCAGTCACCCGTCAGGGGTCAGTGGGCAAAGTAACAGGAAGTTCGTGGACCATTGCAGGCAACGTCGTATCGATCGCCTCCGCCAGCGTGTCGAACGCCGGCCCGATCTCCTCGTCGGGCACGCAGGCATAGCCGATCAGCAAGCCCGGGTTCGCGCGCTCGCGCGACGAGTAATACCCCGAAAGCGGCCGCACCACGATATTGCGCGCGAGCGCGGCTTCGGCCACGGCGCGGTCGTCGCTGCCCTCGGGCAGTTGCATCACCACGTGCAGACCCGCGTCGCCGCCCATGGCGGGCAACGCGTCGCCGTAGCGGCGCGAGACGGCGTCCAGCAGCACCTGACGGCGTTGACCGTAGAGCGCGCGCATCTTGCGGATATGCGAGGTGAAATGCCCTTCGGCGATGAATTCCGCGAGCACGGCCTGCTGCAGCAATTGCCCCTCGCGATACAGCTCCGCGCTCGCGGTCGCGAAGCTTTCCGCAAGCGCTTCCGGCGCGACGAGATAACCCACGCGCAAGCCCGGAAACAGCGTCTTGCCGAAGCTCCCCACATAGATCACCTGCCCCGCCGTATCGAGCCCCTGCAGTGATGCGAGCGGACGGCTGCCGTAACGGAACTCGCTGTCGTAGTCGTCCTCAATGATCCAGCATTGGTGCTGGCGCGCGTACTCGAGCAACATGCGCCGGCGCGCGAGGCTCATCACCATGCCAAGCGGGTACTGGTGCGAAGGCGTGACGAGCATGAGCCGCGGCGGCGGTGCGGCGAAGTCGCCGGCCGACGGGTTGAGGCCTTCGCTGTCCACGGCGATCGGCCGCGTGTTGAGGCCCGAGACGTGCAGCACGCTGCGCACGCCCCAGTAGCACGGGTCTTCGGTCCAGATGGTGTCGCCGGGGTCGGAGAGCAGACGCACGGCCAGATCGATGGACTGGTGAATGCCCGTCGTGATGATGATCTGCTCCGGCGAGCAGCGCACCGAGCGCGAGGTACGCAGATAGTCGGCCAGCACGTGGCGCAGCAGCGCGAGACCGCCGCCGGGCGCGTAGGTCAGCAGGTCCGGGCGCAGGCTGCGCCAGTACTTGTTGTGCAGACGCGTCCACACGCGCGCGGGGAAGCGGGAGACGTCCGGCACGCCGGGCATGAACGCGCCGCCTTGACGCTTCGATACGCCGGCGCCGGTGATCAGGCGCGTGCCGCGTGCCGAGAGCGTGCGCGTCGCGGGGTGCTGTGAGTGAGCGGCGGTTTCCAGACCGCTCGCCCCGGTGGCGCCAGTTGCCGCCGTGGCGAGCGTTTGCGCGCCATGCACAATCTGGCTGTTAGTTGCGATTATCCCGGCAGACAGGACGGCTCCTGGCAAATCCGCACTTTTTCGCGCCGGCATGGAGCCAATTTCGGTCGATCCCACGATCTCGTCGGGCGACGTGTCCGCCACGAACGTCCCGCGCCCCGTCGCCGAGGTGACATAGCCTTCGAGCACCAATTGTTCGTAGACCTGCGTCACGGTATTGCGCGCAATCCCCAGTTCGGCCGCCAGCAGCCGCGACGACGGCACCCGCGCCCCGGCCGGCAGCTCGCGCGACAGGATCGCCTGCTGCAGCAGCTTGTGCAGTTGCCGGTATACCGGCTGGGCGCTTCCGCGGTCGAGCCGTTGCGCCAGCCAATCGGACAGAACACTCGCACGCATCGAAATTGGCTCCTAAAGATTGCACTGAATGGCTCTGAAATTTAGAGCCAAACGTGAGTATAGTCGCGACATGGACTGCTTGCCGGTCCGCCAGCCAACCTCAGAACTGACACCGATTCCACAGGAGATGAACGTGAGCAAGAACGCCGACCTGCAAAGCCGCAAGAACGCCATTACCCCGCGCGGCGTGGGCGTGATGTGCGACTTCTACGCCGAGCGTGCCGAAAACGCCGAGCTGTGGGACGTGGAAGGCCGCCGCTTCATCGACTTCGCCGCCGGTATCGCCGTGTGCAACACGGGCCACCGCCATCCGAAGATCGTCGCCGCCATCAAGGCGCAGCTCGACCGGTTCACGCACACGGCCTACCAGATCGTGCCTTACGAGTCATACGTCTCGCTGGCCGAAAAGGTCGCCCAGCGCGCGCCGGGCAGCTTCGCCAAGAAGGCTGCCTTCTTCACGACGGGCGCCGAAGCCGTCGAAAACGCCGTCAAGATTGCACGCGCCCATACGGGCCGTCCCGGCGTGATCGCCTTCGCGGGTGGCTTCCACGGCCGCACGCTGATGGGCATGGCGCTCACGGGCAAGGTCGCTCCGTACAAGCTTGCGTTCGGCCCGTTCCCGGCCGACGTGTACCACGCCCCGTACCCGAACCCGGTCCACGGCATCAGCACGGCCGACTCGCTCAAGCACATCGAGATGCTGTTCAAGGCCGACATCGATCCGAAGCGCGTGGCCGCGATCATCTTCGAACCGGTGCAGGGCGAAGGCGGCTTCTACCAGGCGCCGGCTGATTTCGTGCGCGGCCTGCGCAAGATTTGCGACACGCACGGCATCCTGCTGATCGCCGACGAAGTGCAAACGGGCTTCGCACGCACCGGCAAGCTGTTCGCGATGGAACACTACGACGTCACGCCGGACCTCATGACGATCGCCAAGAGCCTGGCAGGCGGCATGCCCCTTTCGGGCGTGGTGGGCCGCGCGGATGTCATGGACGCGGCGGCGCCCGGCGGTCTCGGCGGCACGTACGCGGGCAATCCGCTGGCCGTGGCCTCGGCGCACGCGGTGATCGAGATCATCGAAGAAGAGAAGCTCTGCGAGCGCGCCACGAAGCTCGGCGACAAGCTCAAGGCCAGGCTCGATGCGATGAAGGCCGACGTGCCGCAAATCGCCGACGTGCGCGGCCCCGGCGCGATGAACGCAGTCGAGTTCTGCAAGCCGGGCACGAGCGAAGCCGACGCCGACTTCACGAAGCGCGTGCAAACCGCCGCGCTGAACCGCGGCTTGCTGCTGCTCGTTTGCGGCGTGTACTCGAACGTCGTGCGCTTCCTGTTCCCGCTGACGATCCAGGACGCCGTATTCGACGAAGCGCTCGCGATCCTCGAAGAGTCGATCAAGGAAGCCGTGGGCGTGCCTGCGTAAGCCCCCACCCCATGCGGGTCCGCGAGTGGCGGGCCAGCCGCGAAACGGCACACCGGCGCTTGCCGCTGTGCCGTTCGTCGTTCTAAATGAATCGTAGTCAATCCGGAGTTCACGCATGAACCTGAAAGATGCATCGCTGCTGCAAACCAGCGCCTTCATCAACGGCGAATGGCAAGGCGCCGAAGACGGCGCTACGTTCGAAGTGAAGAACCCCGCCACCGGCGCGGTCATCGGCACGGTGCCGCGCATGGGCGCCGCCGAAACACGCCGCGCGATCGCCGCGGCGAACGCCGCATGGCCGGCGTGGCGCGCGAAGACCGCGAAGGAGCGCAGCGTCATCCTGCGCAAGTGGCACGACCTGATGATGGAAAACGCCGACGACCTGGCGCTCATCCTCACGACGGAGCAAGGCAAGCCGCTAGCCGAGGCGAAGGGCGAGATCGGCTACGCCGCGTCGTTCCTCGAGTGGTTCGCGGAGGAAGGCAAGCGTATTTACGGCGACACGATCCCCACGCCCGCCAACGACAAGCGCATCGTCGTGACGAAGGAGCCCGTGGGCGTGTGCGCCGCGATCACGCCGTGGAATTTCCCCGCCGCGATGATCACCCGCAAGGTCGGCCCCGCGCTCGCGGCAGGCTGCCCGATCGTGCTCAAGCCCGCCGAAGCCACGCCGTTCTCGGCGCTCGCGCTAGCCGTGCTGGCCGAGCGCGCGGGCGTGCCGCGCGGCGTGTTCAGCGTCGTGACGGGCGACCCGAAAGCGATTGGCGGCGAACTCACGAGCAACCCGACCGTGCGCAAGCTCTCGTTCACGGGCTCGACGCCAGTGGGCCGCCTGCTCATGAGCCAGTGCGCCTCGACGGTCAAGAAGGTCTCGCTGGAACTGGGCGGCAACGCACCGTTCATCGTGTTCGAAGACGCCGATCTCGATGCAGCCGTAGCCGGCGCCATCGCCTCGAAGTATCGCAACAGCGGCCAGACCTGTGTGTGCACGAACCGCTTCTACGTGCACGACGCCGTGTACGACGCGTTCGCGGCCAAACTGCGCGACGCGGTGGAAAAGCTCAAGGTCGGCCTCGGCACGGAGTCTGGCGTGACGCAAGGCCCGCTCATCAACGAAGCGGCCGTGCTGAAGGTGGAATCGCATATCGAAGACGCGCTCGCGAAAGGCGCTCAGGTGATCACGGGCGGCAAGCGCCACGCGCTCGGCCACGGCTTTTTCGAGCCGACCATCCTCACCGGCGTTACGCCCGCGATGAAGGTCGCGCGCGACGAAACCTTCGGGCCGCTCGCGCCGCTGTTCCGCTTCTCGTCCGATGAAGAAGTGATCAGGATGGCGAACGATACCGAATTCGGACTCGCCGCCTATTTCTACAGCCGCGACATCGGCCGCGTGTGGCGCGTGGCCGAAGCGCTCGAATACGGCATGGTGGGCATCAACACCGGCCTGATCTCGAACGAAGTCGCGCCGTTCGGCGGCGTGAAGCAGTCCGGCCTTGGCCGCGAAGGCTCGCACTATGGCGTGGACGACTACGTGGTGATCAAGTACATGTGCATGGCGGGCATGTAACCGCCAGACGAACAACGGGCGCCTTTCCTGGCGCCCGTTCGGATCGTATAAAGAAGCCGCGGATCAAGTCGATCCGCGGCTTTTACAATTCAGAGCGACCAAAAATCAGACGCGCTCGATAGCGATCGCAATCCCCTGGCCCACGCCGATACACATCGTGCAAAGCGCGAAGCGGCCTTGCGTGCGATGGAGCTGATACGTGGCGGTCGTCACGAGCCGCGCGCCGCTCATCCCGAGCGGATGGCCAAGCGCAATCGCCCCGCCGTTAGGGTTGACGCGAGGATCATCGTCGGCAACGCCGAGCATGCGCAGCACGGCGAGCCCTTGCGAAGCAAACGCTTCGTTTAACTCGATAACATCGAACTGGTCAATGGTCATGTTCAGACGCGCGAGGAGCTTCTGCGTAGCGGGCGCGGGACCAATACCCATCACGCGCGGCGCGACGCCAGCCGTCGCGATACCGAGGACGCGCGCACGCGGCACAAGCCCGAAACGCTTCGCGTTTTCCTCATTGGCGAGGAGCAGCGCGCACGCGCCGTCATTCACGCCCGAAGCATTGCCTGCCGTTACCGAGCCGTCCGGGCGCACGACGCCCTTGAGCTTGGCCAGCGCCTCGAGGCTCGTCTCACGCGGATGCTCGTCGCGCGAGAACACAATCGGATCGCCCTTCTTCTGCGCAATCGTCACCGCGACGATCTCTTGCGCAAGCGTGCCATCCGCCTGCGCGCGAGCCGCCTTCTGCTGGCTGCGAACCGCGAACGCATCCTGATCGGCGCGGCTCACGTTGTAGTCGACGGCGACGTTTTCGCCCGTTTCCGGCATCGAGTCCACACCGTACTGCTGCTTCATCAGCGGATTGACGAAGCGCCAGCCAATCGTCGTGTCGTAGATCGCGGCGTCGCGAGCGAAGGCGCTCGCCGACTTGCCCATGACAAACGGCGCGCGGCTCATGCTTTCCACGCCGCCCGCAATCATCAGCCCGGTTTCGCCCGACTTGAGTGCGCGCGCGGCAATGCCCACGGCGTCCATGCCGGAGCCGCACAGGCGGTTCACCGTCGAGCCCGGCACAGCCTGCGGCAGGCCCGCCAGCAGCGACGACATGCGCGCGACGTTGCGGTTGTCCTCGCCCGCCTGGTTTGCGCAGCCGTAGATGACGTCGTCGATCGCCGTCCAGTCCACGTCCTTGTTGCGCTCCATGAGCGCCTTGAGCGGAACGGCGCCGAGGTCGTCGGCACGAACCTGGGCAAGGGCGCCCGCGTAGCGGCCGATAGGCGTACGAACCGCGTCGCAGATGAATGCTTGCGCCATGTGAGTCTCCTTTCGATCGCAGACACCTGATGCGATCCCATGCAAAGATGATTGAGATTGACGGACTGCGCGGGCGAAAACGGGAGATCGAACGCGCACGTCCCCGTGCGTTTTGTTCGACTGCCGAACCTATGATCGTTGATCGAACAATTTGACGGCCATAATAGGCGTGTCCTGGGACGGGTGTCAAGCACGCGGGGCTGGCCCCAGAAACGAGAAAGCCGCACGGGACGAGTGCCCGTACGGCTTCGCGGGTTCAGGCGGGCGCGAGGCGCCAGCCAGTGAGGCGAACGCTTAACGCGACATCATGAGCGCGCCGACGTTGTGCATGACCCACATGGTGCCGAAGATCAGGAACGCGACGGCGAGCACCGTGTATGCGAGCGACAGCACGTTCCAGCCCTGCCCCGGCGACGTGTTCAGATGCAGGAAGAACACGAGGTGCACGACCACCTGCACGAAGGCGAGCACCGCGATCACGATCAAGGCCGTAGTGGCATCGAGCGTGCCGTGCAGAACGACGCCGAACGCGCCCGCGGTAAGCAGCACCGAAAGAATGAAGCCCGCCACATAGCTGCCGAGGCTGCCGTGCGACTCCGCATGAGATTGAGCCATTTAGAGCACGCTCCCCAGATAGACAAAAGTAAACACGCAGATCCACACCACGTCGAGAAAATGCCAGAAGAGGCTCAGGCACGTGAGGCGGCGGATTTCCTGCTCGCCCAGTTCCCGTGCGCGAACCACCTGGATCATCATCACGAGCATCCACAGCAGGCCGAAGAAGACGTGCAGGCCGTGCGTGGCGACAAGCGTGAAGAACGACGAAAGGAACGCGCTGCGCTGCGGTCCGGCGCCTTCCGCGATCAGGTGCGAAAACTCGCGCAGTTCGAGCACGAGAAACGACGCCCCCAGAATGAAGGTGACGGCGAGCCAGCCGAGCACCACGCCGTTCTTGCGCTGATGTGCGCCGAGCATCGCGAAGCCGTACGTGATGCTTGAAAGCAGCAGCACGGCCGTTTCGAGCGCCACGCCTTGAATGTCGAACAGGTCCTTGCCCGTGGGGCCGCCCGCAAACTGGTGGCTCAGCACGCCGAACGTGGCGAACAGCGCCGCGAACAGCAGGCAGTCGGTCATCAGGTAGACCCAGAAGCCGAACACCGAGTGCGACTGCGGGTGATCGTGGTGATCGAGTTCGGCAAGGGTTGCCACATTGGTTTTCTGTAACATCAGACTGCCTCCTCGGCGACCAGGTCACGCTTGGCCACGGCGGCGCCGGTGCCAAAGCGGCTTTCTTCGATCTCGCGGACCTTCGCGGCCGGAATGTAATAACCGTCGTTGTTGCCGAAGCTCTTGAGGATCACCGTCAGCGCGACGCCGACGAACCCGAGCACCGCCAGCCACGTGATGTGCCACACGGCCGCGAAACCCAGCACGAGGCTGAACATGCCGACGAAGAAGCCCGCCGACGTGTTCGACGGCATGTGGATGTCGCTATATTTCGCGGCGAGCCCCGGACCGCGGCCGGCTTCCTTCATGTGCGCGAACGCGTCGATGTCGTCCACGTGCGGAATGACCGCGAAGTTATAGACGGCCGGCGGCGAGGACGTTGCCCATTCGAGCGTGCGGCCGTCCCACGGATCGCCCGTCACGTCCTTGCATTCGGCCTTGTTGCGGTTCACGAAGGCCATGACCCACAGCAGGACCTGGAACACGATGCCGACCGCGATGATCGCCGCGCCAATTGCGGCGACGACGAAGTACGGATGCCATTCGGGCACGTCGTAGTGGTTGGTACGGCGCGTTGCGCCCATGAAACCGAGCACGTAGAGCGGCACGAAGGCCACATAGAAGCCGACGAACCAGCACCAGAACGACGCCTTGCCGAGCTTTTCGCTGGGCTTGAGACCGAACACCTTCGGGAACCAGTACTGCAGGCCCGCGAGGTAGCCGAACACCACGCCGCCGATAATCGCGTTGTGGAAGTGAGCGACCAGGAAGAGCGAGTTGTGGAGCACGAAGTCCGCGCCCGGAATCGCGAGCATCACGCCGGTCATACCCGCGATCGAGAACGTCACCATGAAGCCGACGGTCCAGAGCACGGGCGCGGTGAAGTGCACACGGCCGCGATACATCGTAAACAGCCAGTTGAAGATCTTCACGCCGGTGGGAATGGCGATGATCATCGTCGCGATACCGAAGAACGCGTTGACGTCGGCGCCCGCGCCCATTGTGAAGAAGTGGTGCGCCCACACGAGGAACGCCAGCACCATGATCGCGCACGAGGCGTAGACCATCGTCTTGTAGCCGAACAGCGGCTTCTTGCAGAAGGTGGCCATCACTTCCGAATAGATGCCGAACGCAGGCAGCACGAGGATGTACACCTCGGGGTGACCCCACGCCCAGATCAGGTTCAGATACAGCATGGCGTTGCCGCCGAGCTCGTTCGTGAAGAAATGCGTGCCGACATAGCGGTCGAGGCCGAGCAGCGCCACCGCGATCGTGAGGATCGGGAACGTGGCCATGATGAGCACGTTCGAGCACAGCGCCGTCCACGTGAACACGGGCATCTTCATGAGCGTCATGCCGGGCGCGCGCATCTTGACGATCGTGACGAAGAAGTTCACGGCCGTGATCAGGGTGCCGACGCCGGAGAGCTGGACCGCCCAGATGTAGTAGTCCACCCCCACGTCTGGACTGAACTGCAGTTCAGAGAGCGGCGGATACGCGAGCCAGCCCACCTTCGCGAACTCGCCGATCACGAGCGAGAGGTTGATGAGGATCGCGCTGATCGCCGTCATCCAGAACGAAAGCGAGTTCAGGAACGGGAACGCCACGTCGCGCGCACCGATCTGCAGGGGCACGACGAGGTTGAAGAAGCCGACCATGAGCGCCATCGCCATGAAGAAGATCATGATGACGCCGTGCGCCGTGAAGATCTGGTCGAAGTGATGCGGCGGCAGATAGCCGGGCGAATCGAATGCCATGGCCTGCTGGATACGCATCATGACTGCGTCGGCGAAGCCGCGCACGAGCATGAGCACCGCCACGATCATGTACATCACGCCGATGCGTTTGTGGTCCACGCTCGTGAGCCACTCGGTCCAGATGTACTTCCACTTGCCGGTCACGGTAACAAGACCGAGCACGCCGACGACGATCAGCGCCATGAACGCCGCCGCGCCCATGATGATGGGCTGATCGAACGGGATCGCCTCTAATGTGAGTTTTCCGAACATGCTGCTTACCCCTTGGTCACGCAGGACGGGTCGAAATTCGTGACGTGCCCGTTGTTGTACTTCGCGATGATGTTATTGAAGAGCTTCGGGTCGACGGTCGAGAAGTACTGCACCGGCGCCTTCTCCTGCGGCTTCGCGACCGTTGCGTACTCGTCCATCGAAAGCTGGGTGGACGACGTCTTCACCTTCTGCACCCACGCGTCGAAGTCCTGCTGGCTCGTTGCGAGCGTGCGGAACTTCATGTCCGAGAAGCCCTTGCCGCTGTAGTTGGACGAGAGGCCGTCGAAATCGCCCGCTTCGTCGGCGATCAGGTGGAGACGCGTTTGCATGCCCGCCATGGCGTAGACCTGGGTGCCCAGCTGCGGGATGAAGAACGAGTTCATCACCGCGTCCGACGTAATGCGGAAGTTGACCGGCGTGCCCACCGGCACGGCGAGCTGGTTCACCGAGGCGATGCCGAGGTCGGGATAGATGAAAAGCCACTTCCAGTCGAGCGCGACGACCTCGACGTTGATCGGCTTCACGCTCGACTCCAGCGGCTTGTACGGGTCGAGCTCGTGCGAGGTGCGCCACGTGAGGATGGCGAGGAACAGGATGATCGCGGCCGGAATGGCCCAGACCACCACTTCGATCGCCGTGGAGTGGGCCCACTTCGGCGCATAGGTCGCGTTGCGGTTCGAGGCTCGGTAGCGCCATGCGAACAGGAGCGTCAGGATGATGACGGGCACCACGACCAGCAGCATGGCCCATGTGGCCGTGAGGATGAGCGACTTCTCGGCCGCGCCTACGCTGCCCTTCGGGTCCAGCACGGCAAAATTGCCGCTGCACCCCGCAAGAGAAACGAGCAGCCCGCTGCCGAGGGGGATTAACCACCTTTTAAAGGCTTTTCTGTCTTTCATGTTTGCCTGTTCTTCCGTTGTCCACCAAAACGCGTAACACCCAACACATTTGCATCGCAAATTCGCCACGCAAAATGCACCCGTATCGTATTCAGCGCGATTCTACGGAAAGCACCAATCTCAAAATTTGATCTCTGCTAAGGATTAGCCAGCGTGACAAAGCTCGATCAGGCAAGCGCGACGGAAAGCCGCAAATATCTTTCCAATAGCTTTCATCCTGAAAACGCCCGCTGCACGCCGGTTTCGGCGCGAGGACCAGCGTGCGCGCGCAAGCGAAGAAGGGGACTAAGGGCACGCGCGGCGCAATCGAAGAAGGGGCGAAAAAATGCGCGACGTCATTCGAATTTCGTTACCACTGTTAACTCGCTTCATTTTGGGCTGAGCCGATATTCGGTTTTTATAGAGAAATTCACGCATCAATCATTTTTCGCCAAAAAATTAATTGACTAAAATCAAACAGCCGGATGACAAATGATCCGGCGCGCGCATTTGACGCATGCCATGCCACGCCACACCCTCGATGTTGACCCGGGCGCCCAGCCCCGAAAGTTCGCGCCCGCCTCGCCCTCGCCGTTTTCGTCGCATGTTGGCGAAACCGATCGCTTGGGTTATCTTGATAGGTTCTTCAAGCGCCGCAGCAAGATCGAACGCCAGCCCATGAATTCTGCTTCCAGTGCCTCGCCAGACCGCTCCGCCGACCAGCAGGAAATTCCCGAAAAGCCAGGCGACTCCTATGTGCAGTCGTTCGCGCGCGGGCTTTCGGTAATCCGCGCGTTCAACGCCGAGCATCCCGAGCAGACCCTCACCGACGTCGCCGCCGCCACGGGCCTCACGCGCGCCGGGGCGCGCCGCATTCTGCTCACGCTGCAGACACTCGGCTACGTCGAAGCCGAAGGCCGGCTCTTTCGCCTTACCCCGCGCATTCTCGACCTGGGCTTCGCTTACCTCACGTCGATGCCGTTCTGGAATCTCGCCGAGCCGGTGATGGAGGAGTTGTCGCAAGAAGTGCACGAGAGCTGCTCGGCGGCCGTGCTCGACCGCACCGAGATTGTCTACGTGCTGCGCGTGCCCACGCACAAGATCATGACGATCAACCTCTCGATCGGCAGCCGCTTACCCGCATACTGCACCTCCATGGGGCGCGTGCTGCTCGCCTCGCTCGACGACGCCGCACTCGACGAAACGCTCGGCTCCTCGCCGCTCTATGCGCACACGGCGCGCACGGTCACCGACGTCGGCGAACTCAAGAAGATCATCGCTCAGGTGCGCCAGCAAGGCTGGGCCATCGTCGATCAGGAACTGGAAGGCGGCCTCATCTCGATCTCCGCGCCTATCCGCAACCGGCAGGGCCGCGTGATCGCCGCGATGAACATTAGCGGCAACGCGCAGCGCACCTCGGCGAAGCAGATGGTGAAGACCTTCCTCGATCCGCTTCAGCACGCCGCGGCGCGTGTGTCCAGCATGGTCGCGCGGCGCACGTAAAGACGAGAGCGCAATCCGGCGCGACCAGGCAAGCCGCCCCGGCGCGCACGCTAGCGCCATTTCAGGCAGCCTCGGCAAACACCTGCACCAGCCAGTCGGCGAAAGCGCGCACGCGCAGCGACAACTGGCGGTTCTGCGGATACAGCACCGAGACCGGCAAGGGCGGCGGCGGATGCGCGGGCAGCACGACGCACAGCTCGCCGTTGGCGAGCCGTTCGCGCACGCGGTAGCGCGGCACCTGCACGATGCCGAGCCCTGCCAGCGCACCCGCCGCGTAGAGTTCCGCGCCGTTCACGGCCACCGGGCCCGGCAGCGTCACGCGGGCGATGCCGTCGCCGGTCGTGAATTCGAGCGGGAGCGCGCGACCCGTGGCCGGCGACACATAGTTCACGGCACGATGGCCGGCTCTGCCCGGATTTTCCGTGTGCGTGCCGGCGAGCGCCTCGATCGACTCCGGGTCGCCGTGCCGTTCCAGATACGCGGGGCTCGCGCAGGTCACCTGCTCCAGCAGCGCCACGCGCCGTGCAATCATCGAGGAGTCGGCCAGCTCCCCCGCGCGCAGCACGCAGTCCACGCCTTCGCGCACGAGATCGACGAAGTGGTCGCCCGAGCCGATGAAGAGCTCGACGCGCGGATAGCGCGCGAGAAAGTCGGGCAGCCGCGGCATCACGAAGTACTGCGTGAGCGTGCCCTGCATGTTCACGCGCAAGCGCCCCTGCGGATCGGTGTCGCGAAACGCCTCCTCGGTTTCCTCGAGGTCGGCGAGCAGGCGCATGCAGCGCTGGTAGTAGGCGTCGCCGTCGAGCGTCGGCCTGACCTGGCGCGTGGTGCGTTCGAGCAGACGCACGCCGAGGCGCGCTTCGAGACGCTTGATCGAATTGGTGACCGTCGCGCGCGGCAGGTTCAGATCCTCGGCCGCCTGCGTGAAGCTGCGGCGGTCGACGATGCGCGTGAAAATCTGCATCTCCTGGAAACGGTCCAAGGGCATTCTCGTTGAGTTCTCGGGTCGCCTGTCATCTTCTCACGGCAACCGCGCCCAACCAAAAATCCCCCCGCCCGTTCGAGTCCTTAAGCGGCTGTCAAGCGGCGCTCAAGGACGGCGCCGCGGCTATCCGGCCGCCACCTGCCGCACGAGCTTGACGAACGCCCCGCCCGCTTCCTCCAGATGCCCCGAGTTGTCGATGCGCGCGAACGCGGCGCCCGACGGCACCTCGAACGGCGCGCGCCGCGCGAGACGCAACGCGACCTGCTCGGGCGTCTCGCGCGCCCGCGAAGCGAGGCGCGCAGCGAGTACGTGCTGCGCGGCTTCGATGTGCACGAGCGTCATGCGCGGATAGCGCTCGAATGCCTCGCCTGCGTACGCGCGCGAACCGTTCACCACGACGGTGCAGCCAAGCGCCATCCATTGGTCGATCTCCACGCCCACGCCGTAGTGCAGCGCGTGGCTGCGCCATTGCAGCGCGAAGAGGCCGCGCTGCGAACGCGCCTCGAATTCGGCCTCGGTGAGCGCGATGTGGTTCTCGCCGCCGCTGTCTTCGCGCGTGATGTAGCGATGCGCGAAGACGACGTCTTCGCCGGACAGGCGCTCGCGCGCATAACGCAGCAGCGTGTCCTTGCCCGCTCCCGAAGGCCCCATCACATAGATCAGGCCGCCCTTCATGCGCGGGCCCCCGCGAACGGCAAGCGCCGCCACAGCGCGAACGGCGCGCCCGGCCCGGGCTCGACGAAGAGCGCCGCACCCTCCACCGGCAGCGGGTTGGCACCCTGCATCCGCGTGTTCCAGGCAGCGACGAGTTGCGCGCACGTTTGCGCGTCGGTAAGCGAATCGGAGAGCGTCATGTGAAAGCGGAATTCTTCGAACACGTACGGGTAGCCCCACGCTTCGACGTAGGCGCGCTGACGCTGCGTGAGCGGCGCGTCCAGGCGCTTCGCGAGTTCGGCGGGCGTTTGCGGGGCGCGCAGCGAGCCGAGCGCGCGCAGTGCGTTGGCAGCCAGCTCGCGCAGCGCGGTCTCGCCGGCATCGTCGGCGGGGCGCAGCGCCACGAAGCGGCCGAGCAGCGCCGCCTCGACACTGGCCTGGAAGCACGCCTGCCCCCGCGCCCACTGCTGCGCGGCGGCGAGGAGCGCCGCGGGCGTCACGCCCGGCGCGAGACGGAACGGCGGCACGAGCGTGCCGTGCCAGCCATAGCGGCGCGGCGCGACCGTGAGCGCTTCCAGCGGCCGCGGCAGGCCCGCGACCCATGGCGGCGGCGCGAGGGTATCGCCCGTTTCTGGATCGCGGCCGAGCCACGCACAGCCCGCCTGCCACCATGCCGACTCGCGCGGCGGCGCATAGTAGAGCGCGAAGCGCGTGGCGGAGCCGAAGGCTTCGTGCAGCACGCTCATATGTCGTGCTCCACCATCAGCTGCACGCGGTCGGCGGCGAAGTGCGTGATGCCGTACTTGATCGGCACGCCTTCGAGATCGACGTCGACGTTTTCCACCCACAGCACCGGCTGCTGCCGGTTGATGTTCAGGCGCCGCGCCACCTCGGCCTCGGGCAGCACGCTGCCGATCCGGCTCCACTTGCGCAAATAGTCGGTCACGCCGTATTCGGCGAGGGCCTTCGAGGTGCTGTCGACGCGCTCCATGACCACGGGCAGATCGGCAAAGCGCGCGGCGGGATACCAGCTGCGCGCGTAAGTGAGCGGCACGCCGTCCGACTCGTGCAACGTTTCGAGCCGGTAGACGAGCGCACCCGCGCGCAGGCCGAGCGCCTTGGCAACCGTGGGGTCCGCCTTGCCGCGCGACGACGAGAGCAGCCTGCCCGCCGCCGAATGCTGATGGCGCTTCAGGTTCTCGGTAAAGCGCGTGCGCTTGCCGATGGTGTAGTCGATCGCGCCGGGCTGCACGAAGGTGCCGCGCCCCTGCTCCACGCTCACGAGCCCCAACGCCGCGAGGCCCAGCATCGCGCGCCGCACCGTGTGGCGGTTCACGTCGAAGCGGCGCGCAAGTTCGCCCTCGCTAGGCAGCCGGCCGTCTTCGCCGAAGCCCTTCGCGGCAATCTCGGCCGCGAGGATCTGCTCGATCTGCCGCCACACCGCCACACCGGCGCCACGCTCAAGCAGGCTGGACGGCGCCTCGTCGTTCGATGTCATGGTGCTGTCATTCCTCTCGGTTCCAATAGCATTTTGTGCATTGTAGTGCGCAGGGCGTGATGGAAATATGAAAACCTTCCTTGCGCCTGCATTAGATGACTGCATCTATAAACGTCTAGACGTTTAGATGAATAGATGGTTCAATCGAGGTCCAGACAAGGTTGTTCAAGAGGCGCAGTTGTCACGTCCGTTCTCCCCGTTCACGACACAGGAACTCCGATGAACGCTTCCTCTACCCCATCCTGCGCACCGGCGACCCGGCGCGCATGGATGGCCGTTCTCGCGCACACCCCACGCGCCGAGCTCGAAGCGGCGCTGAACGCCGCGCTCGCCGGTGCGCCCGAGCCCGCTTTCGACTGGCTGCGTCCACCACAAACCGGACTGGCCATGGTACGCGGGCGCATTGGCGGCACCGGCGACGCCTTCAACCTGGGCGAAGCCACCGTCACGCGCGCCACGCTGCGCCTGCGCGCCTCGGGCACCGAAGGCGGCGGTGCAAGCCAGCCCGGCCCGGTCGGCGTGGCCTGCCATCTGGGCCGCGACAAACGCCGCGCCGAACTGGCCGCGCTCGCCGATGCGCTGCTGCAACTCCCCGCGCGCCACGACCAGCTGCACGCCCGGTTGATCGAGCCGCTTGCCGCGCGTCTTGCCGCACGACGCGACGCGCGCCGCGCCGACGCCGCCAGCACGCGGGTCGAGTTCTTCACGATGGTCCGAGGTGACGCATGAGCGACCAACGCAATGCCATGACGCCCGATTTGCTCGCGGCGCTCGCGCCCGGCTTTAGCGATCCGGTTCACGACACGCAGACCGTGTTCCGCACGCTGCTCGACACGCTCGCGCGCCCCGGCACGATCGGCGTGATCGAAACGCCGTTGCCGGCAGCCACGGCGACGGGCGCCTCCCCCGCGCGCGCCGGCCTCGCCGCCTTCGCCTCGCTGCTCGCGCTCGCAGACTACGCCACACCCGTGTGGCTCGCTCAGGTCGACGCCGCACTCGCAGCCGCGCTGCGCTTTCACGCAGGCGCGCCGCTTGCACAGCAAGCGCGCGAAGCCGCGTTCGCCTATGTGCACGACGCGGCCGCACTGCCGCCGCTCGAAGACTTCGCGACCGGCACGCCCGAGTCGCCGGAGCAATCGGCCACGGTGTTCGTACGGGTCGATTCGCTCGCCGGCGGCGCACCGCTTACGCTGCGCGGCCCCGGCATCGAAACGACCTGCAGCATCGCGCCCGTCGGCCTGCCCGAGCGCTTCTGGCGCGAACGCGCCGCCCTCGCGCCGCACTTCCCGTGCGGCATCGACTTCTATCTCGTGTGCGGCGAGCGCCTGATGGGCCTGCCGCGCACCACTCTCGTGGAGATGCACTGATGTACGTCGCCGTCAAAGGAGGAGAGCGCGCCATCGAAGCGTCGTGGCGTCTGCTCGACGAGGCGCGCCGCGGCGATACGCGCGTGCCCGGGCTGAGCGTCACGCAGATCCGCGAGCAGATGCGGCTGGCCGTGGCGCGTGTGATGGCCGAAGGTTCGGTCTACGACGAAGAGCTTGCCGCGCTCGCGATCAAGCAGGCCGCGGGCGATCTCGTCGAAGCGATCTTTCTGTTGCGCGCGTATCGCACCACGCTGCCGCGTTTTGGCTACACGCAGCCGGTCGAAACGGAAAACATGGTGGTGGAGCGCCGCATTTCCGCCACCTTCAAGGACGTGCCCGGCGGCCAGGTGCTCGGCGCGACCTACGATTACACGCAGCGTCTGCTCGACTTCGCGCTGCTCGCCGAAGACGACGATGCCGCGAGCGCCACGCCTCGCGCACCGCGAGCCACCCCGCGCGAAGAAGCGATGCCGCGCGTGGTCTCCCTGCTCGACAAGGAAGGCCTGATCGAGCAGGAAAAGCGCTCGCCGCAGGCGCGCGAGCCCGGCGACCTCTCGCGCGAGCCGCTCGCGTTTCCCGCCGACCGCACCGTGCGCCTGCAGAATCTCGCGCGCGGCGACGAGGGCTTCCTGCTCGCAATGGGCTATGCCACGCAACGCGGCTACGCGCATTCGCACCCGTTCGCCGGCGAGATCCGCTTTGGTTCGGTCTGCGTAGAAATGGTGCTGGACGAACTCGATGAAGCCGTGGAAATCGGCGAAATCGACTTGACCGAGTGCCAGATGATCAACCAGTTCGCGGGCGCGAAAGACGTGCCGCCGCAATTCACGCAAGGCTACGGTCTCGCGTTCGGCCACGCGGAACGCAAGGCCATGGCGATGGCGCTGGTGGATCGCGCGCTGCGCGCCGAGGAGCTGGGCGAGACGATCGCCTCGCCGACTCAGGACATCGAATTCATGCTCTCGCACAGCGATAACGTGGAAGCCTCGGGCTTCGTACAACACCTGAAGCTGCCGCACTACGTGGACTTCCAGGCTGAGCTGGAACTCGTGCGCAAGCTGCGCGCGCAGCACGAAAGCAGCACCGGCGCCGATGCAGATGCAGATGCAGATGCAGATGTCGGCGAGCAAAACAGGGAGGCCGCATGAACGCGCCCGATACCTTGCCATCCACCGCAGCCGAAGTCGCGTCGCACGAAACGCAGGCCGTCTCAGGCTACAACTTCGCGTACCTCGACGAGCAGACCAAGCGCATGCTGCGCCGCGCGCTCCTCAAGGCCGTGGCCGTGCCCGGCTACCAGGTGCCGTTCGCCTCGCGCGAAATGCCGCTGCCGTATGGCTGGGGCACGGGCGGCATCCAGGTGACGGCGGCGATCATCGGCGCGAAGGACACGCTCAAGGTGATCGACCAGGGCTCGGACGACACCACGAACGCCGTGAACATCCGCCGCTTCTTCGCGCGCACCACGGGTGTCGCCACCACGCGGCGCACGAGCGAGGCGTCGATCGTCCAGACGCGGCACCGCATTCCCGAAACGCCGCTCACGGACAAGCAGATCCTCGTGTATCAGGTGCCGATGCCCGAGCCGCTGTTCCGGCTCGAGCCGCGCGTGGCCGAATGCAAGAAGCTGCATGCGCTGGCCGACTATGGTCTCATCAGCGTGAAGCTCTATGAGGACATCGTGCAGCACGGCAGCATCGCCACGACGTACGACTACCCGGTGACCGTGAACAGCCGTTATCTGACGTCGCCCTCGCCGATTCCGAAGTTCGACAACCCCAAGCTGCATATGAATGCCGCACTGCAGTTGTTCGGCGCGGGCCGCGAGCGCCGCATCTACGCCATTCCGCCGTACACGCCGGTGAAGAGCCTCGACTTCGACGACCATCCCTTCGAAGTGCAGCGCTGGGAGCATGCGTGCGCCCTGTGCGGCTCGCACGAGAGCTTCCTCGACGAGATGATCGTCGACGACGCAGGCAAACGCATGTTCGTGTGTTCGGACAGCGACTACTGCCACGACCGGCGCGAACAGATCGATGCGCACGCAACGAACGAAGCAGGAGAACAGGCATGACGCCGCTGCTAAGCGCAAGATCGCTCACGAAGCAGTACGGCGGCCGCAACGGCTGCCGCGACGTGAGCTTCGACCTGTATCCCGGCGAGGTGCTGTGCATCGTCGGCGAATCGGGCTCGGGCAAGACCACGCTGCTCAACACGCTCGCGCTGCGCACCGGGTCCGATTCGGGCACGCTGCACTATACGAACGCGAACGGCGAAACGCTCGACCTGCGCACGCTTTCCGAGCCGCGCCGGCGCCTGCTTGCGCGCACCGAATGGGGCTTCGTGCAGCAGAATCCGCGCGACGGGCTGCGCGCGGGCGTTTCTGCGGGCGCCAATATCGGCGAGCCGCTGATGGCCGTGGGCGCACGCCACTATGGGCAAATCCGCCATGCGGCGCAGCAATGGATGCAGCGTGTGGAACTGGACGCCCAGCGCATCGACGAATTGCCCTCGGCGTTTTCGGGCGGCATGCAGCAGCGCCTGCAAATCGCGCGCAATCTCGTCACGGGACCGCGCCTCGTCTTCATGGACGAGCCCACGGCGGGTCTCGACGTGTCCGTGCAGGCGCGCCTGCTCGACCTGCTGCGCACGCTCACGACCCACCTGCATCTTTCGGTGCTGATCGTCACGCACGACATCGGCGTGGCACGCCTGCTCGCGCATCGCTTGATGGTGATGCAAGGCGGCACGGTGGTCGAAGCGGGCCTGACCGACCAGGTGCTGGACGACCCGCAACACCCCTATACGCAGACGCTGGTGGCATCGGTGCTACCGGTCTAGGATGAAAGACATGACTCTGAACTCATCACCTGGCACGCGCGCGTTCCTCGAAAGACCGGCGCTCATGCTGCGCGCCGAAGACGTGCGCAAGACCTTCACGCTGCACGGACAGGGCGGCATCGGCATCGAGGCGCTCGCGGGCGTGTCGCTCGACGTGGAGCGCGGCGAATGCATCGTGCTGGTCGGCCCCTCGGGCGCGGGCAAAAGCACGTTCTTGCGCTGCCTGTACGGCAACTATCTCGCGAGCGGCGGGTCCATCGCGATCCGCGACGAAGGCGCGCCGCTCGAGCATCGGGAAATCACGGGCGCAGCGCCCCACGACATCCTGCGCCTGCGCCGCAACGTGGTGGGCTACGTGAGCCAGTTTCTGCGCGTGATTCCGCGCGTGAGCGCGCTCGACATCGTAGCTGCACCGCTCGTTTCGCGCGGCGTGGAGGAAGGCGAGGCACGCGAGCGCGCGCAAACTCTGCTGGCACGCCTGAACGTGCCTCAGCGCCTCTGGCCGCTCGCGCCCGCCACGTTTTCGGGCGGCGAGCAGCAGCGCGTAAACATCGCGCGGGGCTTGATCGCGCAGCACCGCGTGCTGTTGCTCGACGAACCCACGGCCTCGCTCGACGCGGAAAACCGCGAACTCGTCGCGAGCCTGATTGGCGAGGCGCGCGAGCGGGGCGCCGCGATCGTCGGCGTATTCCACGACGAAGACACGCGCGGGCGCGTCGCTACGCGCGTACTCGAACTCAGCGCGCCGCGCGCGCAAGCGCCGCTCGGCGCCGCAGCCTGAATCCCGCCTGAACCGCGCAACCCGATATCTGATACGGAGCCTGACGATGTTGATCAAGAACGCTCGCATCGTGACGCGAGACGAAGTTTTCACCGGCACGCTAAGCATGGCAGACGGCAAGATCCGCGACATCTCGCGCGGCTCGACCGCCGCGCCCGAAGCCGAAGACTGGGACGGCGACTTCCTGCTGCCCGGTCTCGTCGAACTGCACACCGACAACCTGGAAAAGCACCTCGCGCCGCGCCCCGGCGTGCACTGGAACACCGACGCCGCATTCGTCATTCACGACGCGCAGATCGCCGCCGCCGGCATCACCACGGTATTCGACGCGCTCGCCATCGGCACGCGCCTGGCCGTGGGCGTGCGCGGCCGCGACGTGCAGCTCGCGAGCGCCAGGGCGCTCACACGCTTCTCAGAGCGCAACCTGCTGCGCGCCGAGCACTTCCTGCACCTGCGCTGCGAAATCGCCACCGAAGACGTCATCGAGCTGTTCGATACGCTCAGCGGCCACCCGCTGCTGCGCCTCGCCTCGGTGATGGACCATACGCCCGGCCAGCGCCAGTGGCACGACCGCGCGCAATGGCGCCGCTTCCAGGAGCGCCATGGCAAGTGGACTGACGAGCAGACCAACACCATGCTCGCGGAAATGGCCACCGAGCAGGAGCGCTACGCCGACGCGCACCGCCTCGAAATCGTGCAGCGCTGCCGTGCACGCAACATCCCGCTCGCGAGCCACGACGACACGCTCGTGGAGCACGTCGAGCAGGCCGCTGCCGAAGGCATCGTGCTCGCCGAATTCCCGACCACGCGCGTGGCCGCCGAGGAAGCGAAAAAGCGCGGCATCGCGACGATCATGGGTGCGCCGAACGTGGTGCGCGGCGGCTCGCACTCGGGCAACGTCTCGGCGCTGGAACTGGCGCAGGCCGGTTTGCTCGACATCCTCTCGTCGGACTACGTGCCGTCGAGCCTCCTGACCGCCGCGTTCGACCTCGTGACCGGGGCCGACTGGACGCTGCCGCGCGCGCTCGCCACGGTCTCGTGGGAGCCCGCCAGCAAGTCGGGCCTGCACGACCGCGGCGCGATCGAGCCGGGGCTGCGCGCGGACTTCGTGCGGGTGACGATGCTCGATTCGCTGCCCGTGCCGCGCGCGACATGGCGCGCGGGCGTGCGCGTGGTCTGACGTCATCCACGCGGTGCAGCCGATGCATTTGCTGCACCACAACAAAACGGCGCGCGATCCAGCCCCGTCATGGCGGAGGGCCAACGGCGCGCGCCGTCGATTCGGTTTCAGCCTCCCTTCATATCGTTGACGATGTCTCGGGCGCATGACATCGCATTCTTCCGACTGTTGCGGCAGAGCATCGCGCAACCCATCCCGGGAACCCCGCAGCGGCCCCTCTGCATTGGCCTGCACACCTTGCCCAACAAGGCTCCGGGTTAAATCGTACAAGCGCACGGGCGTACACTTGGCGAGTCCCTTTCCCGCTATCCGGTATTACACTAGCGACGCAGCAATTTTGACCTGGTAAGCTTGCGCGCGCTTCGCTGGCCGCAGGCTGGCGGGTCCAACAATAATCCGGCGCGAGCCGCGCCGGTGAATGCGCCATGGCGGCACAACCGCACGCGGCGCGCCCTGAACCATCTAGAGGAGTACCCATAGTGAAGAAACTGCTTGCCACCCTCACGGTTGCCATGCTCGCCGTCTCGGCCGGCGTCGCCCATGCGAAGGACTGGTCCACCGTGCGTTTCGGCGTTGACGCCAGCTACGCACCGTTCGAATCCAAAGCACCCGATGGCAAGCTGGTCGGCTTCGACATCGACCTCGGCAACGAAATCTGCAAGCGCCTGAACGCCAAGTGCGTGTGGGTCGAGCAAGACTTCGACGGCATGATCCCGGGCCTGAAGGCCAAGAAGTTCGACGGCGTACTCTCGTCGATGACGATCACCCCGCAGCGTGAGCAGCAGATCGCCTTCTCGGCGAAGCTGTTCAACACGCCGACGCGCCTCGTCGCCAAGAAGGGCTCGAGCCTCGCCCCGACGGCCGACTCGCTCAAGGGCAAGTCGGTTGGCGTCGAGCAAGGCACGATCCAGGAAACCTACGCGAAGGAAAACTGGGCGCCCAAGGGCGTGAACGTCGTTCCTTACCAGAACCAGGACCAGGTCTACGCCGACCTGATCTCGGGCCGTCTGGACGCCGCGCTGCAGGATGAAGTGCAAGCGGATCTGGGCTTCCTGAAGACGCCGCGCGGCGCCGGTTTCCAGTTCGCCGGCAAGGAAATCCCGACGGGTGCCGCCGCTATCGGCCTGCGCAAGGAAGACGCCGACCTGAAGACGAAGATCGACAAGGCTATCGCCGACATGATCAAGGACGGCACGTACAAGAAGATCGAAGCCAAGTACTTCGACTTCGACGTGTACGGCAGCTAAGCACCGCATCGCGGCGCGCGAAGCCCGGGCCTTGTGTCCGGGCTTTTTCTTTTCCGGCATCTTGTTTCGGATTCCGTATTGATTGACGATACCGCAGGCGCGCGCGGGCGCGCTGGTTCCGGCGGCGCGTCGAATCGGCTAAGATCGGTCTACGGTCCCCTGCATGTGCTTATGGGACCATCGTTCACTCCATTACCTTTTGCGGGCCGCCGCGCCTCGCGCATCTATCATGCAAACCCGAAACCACCCGTTGATCGCGCCCGCCCTCGGTACCGCGCGGGAACTTGCCAGTTTCCACTACGGCAAAGCCGGCGGTCCCAAGGTCTACATCCAGTCCTCGCTGCACGCCGACGAGTTGCCGGGCATGCTCGTCTCGTGGGTGCTGCGCCGCAAGCTCGCGGAACTGGAAGCGGCGGGCCGCCTTCGCGGCGAGATCGTGATCGTGCCGGTGCCCAACCCCGTGGGCCTGAATCAGCACTGGCTCGGGCACATGATCGGCCGCTTCGAGTCGAACACGGCGCAGAACTTCAACCGCAATTTCCACGAGCTCACCGCGCTCGTGCTGCCCAACATCGAGGGGCGCCTCGGGTCTGACGAAGCCGCGAACCGCACGGCCATCCGCGCGGCCATGGGCGAAGCACTGGCCGCGCAGCAGCCCAAAACCGAACTCGATTCGATGCGCCTCGCGCTCCAGCGCCTTTCGTACGACGCCGACATCGTGCTGGACCTGCATTGCGACTGGGAAGCCGCCATGCACATCTACACGAACCCCGAACTGTGGCCCGAGGTCGAGCCGCTCGCGCGCTATCTCGACGCCAAGGCGTCGCTCCTCGCGCTCAACTCGATCGGCAACCCGTTCGACGAGATTCACAGCTTCTGCTGGTCGGAGCTGCGCGAGCGCTTCGGCACGCGCTTTCCCATTCCGTACGGCTCGATTTCGGTAACGGTCGAGCTGCGCGGCCAACGCGACGTCTCGCACGAACTCGCCGAGCACGACGCGCAAGCCATCGTCGACTACCTGATCGGGCGCGGCGTGATCGAAGGCACCGCCGCGGCGCTGCCGCCGCTCGCCCATGCGGCCACGCCGCTCGCGGGCACGGAGCCGATCGTGGCGCCTGCCAGCGGCGTGCTCGTGTTTCGCGTGGATTGCGGGACGTGGGTGGAGCGCGGCGCGGCAATTGCCGATGTCATCGACCCGCTCGCCGACACCGTGACGACGCTGCACGCCGGCGTGAGCGGCGTGATGTACGCACGGCATAGCGCGCGCTTCGCCATGGCCGGCATGGAAGTCGCACGCATTGCCGGCGAAAAGCCCATTCGCAGCGGCTCGCTTCTCTCGCTGTAACTGCAACGCCTGACCGTAACAGGGCTCGCATCATGAGTGCGAGCCCTTTTTCATTGATGTCTCCCGCCATTCAAATTAATTCGGTTAACTAACTTTCAATTTTCGTGAATCGATGTCAATCGACCATGTAAAGCGCGCATTGATCGGCCGTTAATGCGCCCTTGAGATAAATCAAGCCCAGTTTGAAGCCAGATTCAAAAAATCCATTAACCAGCGAATAGAAGAAAGCTTAGGAAAAAATTTTATAAGGCCGATTGCCGCAGTCCGGCCTTTCAGATTGACAGGGAAATCGGCCGCAAAGCCAGTAACAGCGAGCCTCCGGCGCCGTTCACCCCCGCCGCAACCCATGTGTCGCATTCGCACAACAGAATGGCGACATTTTCCCTACAAAGTCTTACTGTCACATTCCTTTCGTTATCGACCCTTAAATTGCAGCCCGTCGCATTGACCGGCCCATAAGAGGCCGGAGTAGTCATCTTTCCTTTACCCGGAGAAACAGTTGAAAAAGAAAATTCTGACCACCGCTATTCTTGCCTCGATCGCAGGCGTTGCCCATGCACAGAGCAGCGTGACGCTGTACGGCATTATCGACGCCGGTGTGAACTACATCAGCAACGTGAAGAACTCGAACGGGACGAATGGCAGCTCGCATCAGTTCTCGTACGGTGACGGCGTGGCCCAAGGCAGCCGTTGGGGCCTGCGCGGCTCGGAAGACCTGGGCGGCGGCCTGAAGGCGATCTTCGTGCTCGAAAACGGCTTCAACAGCGGTAACGGCACGGCAGGCCAGGGCGGCGCGATGTTCGGCCGTCAAGCTTTCGTCGGTCTGACGCAATCGAACATCGGTTCGCTGACGTTCGGCCGTCAATACTCGCTCAACACGGACATTCTCGGCTCGCAGTACTCGACCGGTGGCAACACGGTGTCGGGTAACTGGGCCTACCACTTCAACGACATCGACCAGCTGACGTCGAGCCGCATCAACAACTCGGTCAAGTTCCAGAGCGTGAACTTCTCGGGCTTCACGTTCGGCGCGTTGTACGGCTTCTCGAACTCGACCTCGTTCGCCGGCGCACCGGCAACGGGCCCGGCGGCCAGCCCGATCGCCGGCTCGTCGCGCGCGTACAGCTTCGGCGCAAACTACGGCTACGGTCCGTTCAGCCTCGGCGCTGCCTACTTTAACCAGACGTATCCGGGCCAGACCACGCCGTCGACCTCGACCACGATCGCCAACGTGCCGCAGGGCACGCTGCGCGACCTGCGCTCGTTCGGCGTGGGTGGCCGCTACATCGTCGGCCCCGCAACGCTGTGGGCCCTGTGGACCAACACGCTGCTCTCGCCGATCGCCGGTTCGTCGACGCTCTACAACGCGTACGAAGCAGGCGGCAAGTACGCCTTCACGCCGGCTCTCTCGGCTGCGCTCGGCTACACGTACTCGCGCACCTCGGGCAGCCAGACGGCTCACTGGAACCAGGTCAACGCATCGCTCGACTACGCGCTGAGCAAGCGCACCGACGTGTACGGCCTGGTGTCGTACCAGGACGCGTCGGGCACGCTCGCGAACGGCCAGAAGGTTCAGGCGCAGATCGGCGACTCGGGCTCGAACATTTTCCAGCCGTCGGGCACGGGTTCGCAGGATCAAGTCGCGGTTCGCGTCGGTATCCGCCACAAGTTCTAAGCAGCCGCATTACGCAGCAACCGCATTACGCAGCATCGTCACGCAACAGCGGCAGCCGGCGGCTCATGGCGCCGGCTCTGCTCGGCGCGCGGCAGCCTACGCTGCAGGGCGCGCCTTACCGGACGGGGCATCCCTTGGGATGCCCCGCTTTTTTTGGTTCATCGCAACTGATGCGCGACGCCCCTCATCACGCCTTTCTGACGAATTCCGATTTGAGGCTCATGGCGCCGAAGCCATCTATCTTGCAATCGATATCGTGGTCGCTGTCCACCAGACGGATATTCTTCACTTTGGTGCCCATCTTGATCACGCCGCCCGAGCCCTTGAGTTTCAAGTCCTTGATGACCGTGACGGTATCCCCGTCCTGAAGGACATTGCCGGCCGAATCGCGATACACCTTGCCCGCTGCTTCTGCCGGCGCGGCGGCTTGCCTCGACCATTCATGCGCACACTCCGGGCAGACGTAGACGTCCCCATCCTCGTAGGTGAACTCGGAATTACATTTCGGACAGCGTGGCAATGCGCTCATGGGAAATCCTTGGTGGTGACGGAGCAATAAAAGCGCGCAAGTATACCGGCTTCGGCGCGTTGCCCAATCCGGCAAGCGTCCGGCCTGCGACGTTATGTCCGTCGCCGACCCGCCCTGGCCCCGCTTCTGGTACGCTGCGCTCTCTCACCTCGCAGCTATCGAACCGATGGAACTCCCTTTCAACGAAGCCGCCGTTTCGGTCACGCGCAACGCGCTTTCAGCGGCCGGCCAGGTCTTCCCCATGCGTGACATCGAGGACGTGCGCATCGTCATTGGGCGGCGCAGCCGCGTCGTGCCGGTCGCGATCAGCGTGCTCGGCGCCGCAGGCGCTGTCGTGGGCGGCGTGCTCGGCTCGGCGGCCGGTCTCGCGTGCGGCGTGATGGTGATCGTCGTGGGCTGGCTCGCCTGGCTCTGGCAGGAAGCCGTGCACCGGCTCTATGTCGTGACGGGCGGAGAATCGCGCGAGGCGGTCACGAGCCTCGACCCGGCATTCCTCGAACGCGTGCAGGAAGCCGTGCGCACCGCCAAGGCCGCGCAGGCGGCGCAGGCCGAGGGCGGCACGACGCGGCCCGCCGCGCCCTGATACCGCCGGAAGCACAGCCTGCAGCACTGCGGGCAGCGCGCCCCTCACTCCATCTCGATCGACTTCACGTGCCAGATATCGCGGGCGTATTCCGCGATCGCACGGTCCGAAGAGAATTGCCCCATCCCCGCCACGTTTTCGATCGCGCTCGCGGTCCACGCCGGCACGTCCATGAAGCGCTGGTCGGCGGCATCCTGCGCCTCGATGAAGGCCGAGTAGTCGGCCAGCACGAGGTAGTGGTCGCCCCAGTCCACGAGCGTATGGAAGATGTCCGTATAGCGTGCCGGATCGTGCGGTGAGAAGAAGCCCGTGCGGATCTGGTCGAGCGCGCGGCGCAATTCGGCGTTTTCCTCGTAGACCTGGCGCGGCCGGTAGCCTGCGCAACGCAGCTGGTCGACCTGGTCGGACGTGTGCCCGAAGATGAAGATGTTGTCCTGACCCACGGCCTCGCCGATCTCGATGTTCGCGCCATCGAGCGTGCCCATGGTGAGCGCGCCGTTGAGTGCGAGCTTCATGTTGCCGGTGCCCGAGGCTTCGGTGCCCGCCGTCGAAATCTGCTCGGAAAGGTCCGCCGCGGGAATCAGCACCTCGGCCACGCTCACGCCGTAGTTCGGCACGAACACCACCTTGAGCCGGTCGCCCACCACGGGATCGTTGTTGATCTTCGCGGCCACGTCGTTGATGAGGTGGATGATCATCTTCGCCATCCGGTAGGCCGACGCGGCCTTGCCCGCGAACAGCACGACGCGCGGCACCCAATCGCCCTCCGGCGCTTCGACAATGCGGTTGTAGCGCGTGATCACGTGCAGCACGTTGAGCAACTGGCGCTTGTATTCGTGAATGCGCTTGACCTGCATGTCGAACAGCGCGTCGGGATTGAAGATGATGCCGGTGCGCTGCAAGGCGCGATGTGCGAGACGCACCTTGTTGCTGCGCTTGGCCGCGCGGAACGCGGCTTCGAACGAAGCGTCGCCGCGCAGCTTGCGCAGCGCGCCCAGTTCGAAGAGATCGCTGCGCCAGCGCGGCCCGATCGCTTCGTCCACGAGGTGCGCGAGCGGCGGGCTCGCCTGCGCGAGCCAGCGGCGCGGCGTGATGCCGTTGGTCACGTTCGTGAAACGGTTGGGAAAGAGACGCGCGAAGTCGGCGAAGATATCGCGCGTCATCAGTTGCGAGTGCAACTTCGAGACACCGTTCACCTTGTGGCTAGCCACGATCGCGAGATAGGCCATGCGCACGCGGCGCTGGCCGTATTCGTCCACGAGCGAGATGCGGCGGATCAGATCGAGGTCGTGCGCGCCGCGGTCGCTCGCTTCGCGCAGGAACGCCGCGTTGATGTCGAAAATGATTTCGAGGTGGCGCGGCAAGAGGCGCGCCAATAGTTCGACGTCCCAGGTTTCCAGCGCTTCGGGCATCAGCGTGTGGTTGGTATACGAGAACACGTGGCGCACGTGGCCCATCGCTTCGTCCCACGGCAGATGATGCACGTCCACGAGCAGGCGGATCAGCTCGGGAATGGCCAGCACCGGGTGCGTGTCGTTCAGGTGCACCGCGACCTTTTCGGAGAAGCGCCCGAACGTGCTGTGCGTGCGCAGGTAGCGGCGAATCAGGTCCTGCATCGTCGCGGAAACGAAGAAGTATTCCTGGCGCAGACGCAGTTCGCGCCCGGCCATCGTCGAGTCGTCGGGATAGAGCAGTCGCGAGACGTTCTCGGAGATGTTGCGCGCCTCCACCGCGCGCTGATAGTCGCCCTGGTTGAACGCCGAGAGGTCGAGTTCTTCATCCGCGCGCGCGGACCACAGCCGCAGCGTGTTGGTCGCGCTCGTGGCGTAGCCGGGAATGACCGTGTCGTAGGCCATGGCGTTCACATGCTGCGTGTCGACCCATTCGACATGGCCGTTGCGCTGCATGGTGCGCCCGCCAAAATGCACGGGATACTGGACCTCGGGCCGCGGAAACTCCCACGGATTGCCATAACGCAGCCAGTAGTCGGGCGCTTCGACCTGTTCGCCGTTCACGATCTGCTGGCGGAACATGCCGTAGTCGTAGCGAATGCCATAACCGAAGCCCGGAATGCCGAGCGTCGCCATCGAATCGAGAAAGCACGCTGCGAGCCGGCCGAGACCGCCGTTGCCGAGTGCCGCGTCGGGCTCGTAGTCGAGCACCGTGTCCATGTCGACGCCCACGCTCGCCAGCGCCTCTCTCATCTCGTCGTGTATGCCGAGCGCGATCAGCGCGTTCGAGAATGTGCGGCCGATGAGAAATTCCATCGACAGGTAATAGACGCGTTTGACGTCCTGGTCGTACTGGCGGCGCGTGGTGATCATCCAGCGTTCGACGAGCCGGTCGCGCACGGCGAGCGCCGCGGCGTGCAGCCAGTCCTGCGGACGTGCCGTTACGGCGTCCTTGCCGACGCCGTACATCAGGCGATTGGAGAGGGAACGGCGCAGCGCTTCGACGCTGCTTTGCAACTGATCGAACTCGAGACCGATAGCTGTCATCAACTGACTCCTGTCGACCGCACCCAGTGCAGAGCGCCTGGTGCGGTCCCACGCAAAGCGCCGGAAATGGCGGCGCGCCCACAAAGGTGCAGGGCGCGCGGTTGTCCTCGGCCTGCGCCGCGCGCGGCGGAATGGGGCGATGACGCATCGGCGGCGGCGCAAAGGGCCGGCGCCGCTCGCCAGCGAGCGCAGATCAATTTGCAGAGTAGTGCATTTTCAAATGCCGTGCGGCGGCGCGCCAACCGCGCACGGAACGCGGCCGCGAGGCACGCGGAACCTGCCTGGCGCCCCGATCGCTTGCCATGCGGAGCCATGCGGACGATTCCGCGCGCGCAGCGCGGCGGCACGCGTACGCGTGAAGGGCTTGGCAGTTAGTTGCGATATGGCGACATTCGATGGCCATTGAGCGCCGGTCATAGCCTTACAGTCAGCCCACGGTCTGAAGCGTCTCCTGCAAAACCGGGCGGGCTCTGTAACAATCGCAGAATTCGCCCGTGCGGCCCGCGCCGCAGCCTTCATCGTCCACCGGCCCGAAACTGTCTTGTCCGAAACCTTTCCCGCGGCGCGCGAAACCCGCAATACCCTCAATACCGAGCCGCCCGACGCGCCCATGCCGGCGAAAAACCGCCGCGCCATGGGCGCGGTGATGCTCGCCGTCGCGCTCGCGACACTCGACACCGCCATCGCCAACACCGCGCTGCCCGCCATCGCCACCGACCTGCACGCGGCACCCGCCGCCTCGGTGTGGATCATCAACGCGTACCAGCTCGCGATGGTCGCCACGCTGCTGCCGCTCGCCGCGCTTGGCGACATCATCGGCCACCGGCGCATCTATATCAGCGGCCTTGCGATCTTCACGGTCGCTTCGCTCGCCTGCGCGCTCGCGCCCACGCTGACCGCGCTCGCCGGAGCGCGCGTGCTGCAGGGGCTCGGCGCGAGCGCCATCATGAGCGTGAACACGGCGCTGATCCGCTTTCTCTACCCGCCGCACCGGCTCGGGCGCGGGCTCGGCATGAACGCGCTGGTCGTGGGCGTTTCGTTCGCCGTGGGTCCGACCATGGCCTCGCTGATCCTCTCCGCGGGCACCTGGCCGTGGCTCTTCGCGATCAACGTGCCGCTCGGCGTGCTCGCGCTCGTGTTCGCGCTGCCCGCGCTGCCGCAGACGGCGCGCGGCACGCACGCCTTCGATCCCGTGGCGGCGGTGCTCAATGTCATCACGTTCGCGGCGCTGATCTTCGCGCTCGGCGAGGCCGCGCAGCGCGCGCCAGGCGTGGAAGTGGGTATGGCGGCCGTCGTGGCGCTGGTGTTCGGCGCGCTGCTGATCCGGCGCGAGGCCGGGCATCCCGCGCCCATGCTGCCCGTGGATCTGTTCCGCCGGCCGGTTTTCGCGCTTTCGTCGGTCACCGCGATCTGCTCGTTCGCGGCGCAGGGTCTCGCGTTCGTCTCGCTGCCGTTCTATTTCGAAACCGTGCTGATGCGCAGCCAGGTGGAAACCGGCTTCCTGATGACGCCCTGGCCCGTGGTCGTGGCTGCCGCCGCGCCCATTGCGGGGCGCCTCTCTGACCGCTATCCGCCGGGCCTGCTCGGTGCGATCGGGCTTGCCATTCTCTCGGCGGGCATGGCGTCGCTGGCGCTGCTGCCCGCCCATCCCACGGTGACGGACATCGTCGTGCGCATGGCGCTCTGCGGCGCGGGCTTCGGCTTTTTCCAGTCGCCCAACCTGCGGGCGATCATGGCGAGCGCACCGCCAGAGCGCAGCGGCGGCGCGAGCGGCACCATCGCGGTCTCGCGTCTGCTCGGGCAGACGACGGGCGCGGCGTTGGTGGCGCTGTGCTTCGGGATCGTGGGCCGGCACGGCCCGACGCTCGCCCTGGGCCTTGGCTGCGTCTTTGCGGGCGCGGCGGCCATTGCGAGCGGGCTGCGGCTGTTCGCGCCGTCGCACCGGGCGGTGCAGCGCCGGTGATGCGGGCGGTGGGCGGTGGGCGGTGGGCGGCCGAGCCTGAGGTCTCAGGGCAAAGGCGCACGCGAAAAGCGCGCCTTCGCCAGCCCGCCTGGCGGCTTATCGCGCGAAGTAGCCCTTCACCGCCGCCACGAACGTGTCGATATCGGCGGCCGTCACGTCGAGGTGCGTGACGAAGCGCGACGCGTACAGCATCTGCGTGAGGATGCCGCGCTCCTTGAGATACGCCTCCAGCGGCGCGCAATGTTCCTGCGGGAACTGCACGAACACCATATTCGTGGCCTGCGACATCACCTTCACCTGCTCGATCTGCGCGAGACCGGCGGCGAGACGCGCGGCGTTCGCATGGTCGTCGGCGAGACGCGTGACGTTGTAATCGAGCGCGTAAAGGCACGCGGCCGCGAGCACGCCCGCCTGGCGCATGCCGCCGCCCAGCACCTTGCGCCAGCGATGCGCGGCGTCGATGAGCGCGCGGCTGCCCACCAGCACCGACCCCACCGGCGTGCCCAAGCCCTTCGAAAAGCAGATCGACACCGAGTCGAAGCCCGCCGTGAGCGCCTCGAGCGGCTGGCCCGAAGCGACCGCCGCGTTGTACACGCGTGCCCCGTCGAGATGCGTGGCGAGCCCGCGCTCATGCGCGAGCTGCGTGGCCTTTGCGACGTAGTCTGCCGGCAGGACCTTGCCGCCGATCGTGTTTTCAAGCGCGAGCAGACGCGTGCGCGCGAAGTGGTCGTCGAGCGGCTTGATCGCCGCGGCAATGCGCTCGAGCGGGATCGAGCCGTCTTCGGCGTTGTCGAGCGGCTGCGGCTGGATGCTGCCCAGCACGGCCGCGCCGCCGCCCTCGTACTTATAGGTGTGCGCCGCCTGGCCGACGATGTACTCGTCGCCGCGCGCGCAATGCGCCATCAGCGCGGCGAGGTTGCTCTGCGTGCCGCTGGGGAAGAAGAGTCCCGCTTCCTTGCCCGCCTCCTGCGCCACGCGCGCCTGCAGGCGCAGCACGGTCGGGTCGTCGCCCCATACGTCGTCGCCGGTTTCGGCGCGGGTCATGGCGGCGAGCATGGCTTCGCTCGGGCGGGTGACGGTGTCGCTGCGCAGGTCGATCATTGCGATGAAATCCTCGTGGTTGAAGCACGCGCGGAACGCACGGGCGCGCGCCTCGTCGGGCGCGCCGCACGGCGTGGGAACCATCGAGTGTATTTTCAAACGGCGGCCCAGCGCAATGCCGTGCCGGGCGCAGCGCGCGCTTTCGCCGTGACCGGGCCCTAGTGCACGAGCAGCGGCAGCGGATCGACGGGCTTGCCGTCGCTGCGGACTTCGAACTGAACGCCGCCGGCGCCCATTTCCGCGATCGGCTGGCCTTGTGAGACGGCGTCGTCTTCCTTCACGAGCAGCTTGCCGTTGCGGCCATAAGCCGTCACGACCTGGTCGTTGTGCTTGATGATCACGAGCGGCCCGTAGGCCTCGATACCCGTGCCCGCGTAGACCACGCGGCCCGCGGCGGCGGCCTTGACCTCCTCGCCGGGCGTGCCGCCGATCACGATGCCGGTCGACTTGCCAGGCACGAAACGCTGCAGGATCGGCCCGCGCGCGGGCCATGCGAGCGCGATGCTGGGCGCAACGGGAGCCGGCATGGCTACGCCGGCGGCGGCGGGCGCGCCGCCGGGCATCTGCGCCTGCGGCGCAGCCGGTGCGTAACTGGGCGGGGGCGCTACGCGCAGCACCTGGCCTGGCAGGATCTGGGCGTTGGCGGAAGGCAGCTGGTTCCAGCTCGCGATGTCCTGGGGACGCTGGCCGAAGGCCCCGGCCACGCGCGAGAGCGTGTCGCCCGGATTGACGCGGTAGTAGCCCGCGGGCACGCCGCTCGTGGACATGGGGGGCGCGCTTTGGGTTTCCCAGGGCGTGAAGGTGCTGCTACAGGCGCTGCAGACGAGCGTGAGGGCGGCCAGCGCCGCATACGCGCCCGGGTTTCGCCGTTGTCGATTCATCTTGCTGTTCCTCGCTTGGTCCTCGCGTATGACAAAAAATACGCATGTGGAGTGCGCGGCGGGCCGCAGGCGTTCGCTTGCGCGCCACCTTCCGCGCGAGTTGAGCCGAAGCTAAGCCGGAAATGGCGAACGTCCCCCATTATATCGTTCATGCTCCAGCCGCCTTTTTTCGCCGGCATGCTCGCCCGGCCTGCGTTTGCGCGGGTCAACGCCTATACTGGTTCTCGCGTCATCCGATAATCAGATGAAAGGCCTCTCGCTGCAGTCCCATGGCCCTGAGGGATCCGGGAATGAACAAAGCCACCTTTCTTTCGCTGCAGCTCAACGTCGAAGATGTCACGTCGTCGCCGGGCCTTGTCGAATTGTTGAACAACCATCTCATCTTTGCGGCCGACGTGGCCGAAGCCGCCGACGAACTGGTGCAGCACGCCAGCATCGCACGGCTTTCCGGCACCACCCAGGCGTGCGTGGAAATTCCCGCCGTAGTCATCGAGCGCTTGCGCGACGCGCTCGACACGCTGAGCGGCTATGACGAAACCTGGCTTTTCGCGCTCGAGCCCGGCCGTGCGCTCTTCGACGATATTGCACGCCGGCCTCGCCTGCTTCACTAGTACGCGAACCCGGAGCGGACGGCGCCTATCCGCATCGCCCGCCCCGTTTGCCTGCGCGCCGGCGCCTGTGTACCAGGCTGCCGCGCGCGGAGCGCCCTGTTTTTGGCGCGCCGAACTGGGGGAACCGCCGTGAAATCCATTCTGAACCGCCGTAACGCCGCGCTCTCCGGCGCGCCATCGCGAATCCTTGCCGTGGCCCACGATGCCGCGACGCAGCGCGCCGCCGCCAGCGTTGCCGCCAGCCGCGTCCCACAATCCGCGCCCGAGGCGACCGTTGCGCCGTCCGAGACTCCCGTCGAGGTCGAGTCGCGCGCTGAGCCGGCCGCGGGTGCAGCCGCGTTGCCCGAAGGCGCCGGCGGCCCACGGCCGGTCTCCACGCTCCATCCGGTGCCGGTCATGCCTGCGCACCTGAACGGCCGCCCGGTGCAGATCGCCGACGGCACCGCGTTCGAAGCGCTCCACGCCGCCGACGAGTTGATGACCTTTCGCGTCTATCGCTGCTTTGCCTATACGGTCAGCCTCTTCTTCCATCCGCCCACGCTCGGCTACTTCGTCGCGCTCCATCATGAAAGCGTACTGTGGCGCGCGCTGAAAGCCAACGACCTCGACGCGGCCGGCTCCGCATTTCACCTGATGCAGGAGCAAGCCACGCGCCTCGCCGACGGCGAAACGCGCCGCGTCCAGCTCGTCGCGCAAAACGCGGAGCTCACGCGGCAGATCGAGGAGTCCGAGGCCCAGGCCGAACGCCTGCGTGTCGATCTGCAGCGCCATGCGGAACAGGAACAGACGGTGACGGGCCGCCAGCATCAGGTGCGCAAGGAGGTGGCGCAGCTGGAGGCGCAGCGCATTGCCGCGCAGGCCCAGTTGAACAAGGCGCACCGGACGCTGCATCAGCTCAAGGTCGCGACGAGCGAGGGCGTGCCCCATCTGCATGCGCGCTGATCAGGCGAGCGGACCCAGTTGCCGCGCGAATCGCCGGGCGGCTTCGAGGCCGAAGCGGCTCGCCGCCAGCTTCACGTCGCGCTCATAGTCGACGTCGATGCTCATGCGCCACGCCGCAATGCGCTTGCCATAGCAAATCAGCGCATCGAGCGACTGCATGACGAATACGATGGCGGGCAGCACCTGCTGGTACAGGCGTTGCGCGCGCTCGACGTCGCCTGAGCAATACGCCTCGTAAGCCTCCTGCTGCCAGTCGAAGCAATCGGGCGCGACGATCATGCCCGCGCAGCCGGCGCGCAGGTTGTCGAGCAATTCCAGGCCGCCGCGGCCGTTGAGCACGGGCATCAGGTCGCCGATCTGTGCGATCGTTTCGGCGATCGTCACCGCCGGGCCTTCGCCCTTGAGCACGCGAAAGTTCGGGCATTGCGCAGCAAGCGCGCGCAAACTGCCCGGCGAAAGCCCGACGCCCAGATACTCCGGTGCGTTCTGGATGCCGACCGTCACCTCGAGCCCCGCCATCACGCCAGCGAAGAAGTCGAAATAGAACGATTCGGGTTGCGCAGGCTCGCCTCGGGCGCGCACGGGAGGCTGCAGGATCAGCCATGCCGCGCCGCGCTCGATGGCGTATTGCGCGAATTCGCGCTGCGCCTGCACCGTGGGACCGGTCACCGTGACGACAAGCGGCAACGCGCCGCCGCTGTCCTCCTGCGCCCAGTCGATCACCTGCTCGCGTTCGGTGCGCGAAAGCTTGTTGACCTCGGTCGCGAGCCCGAGCACGGCGATGCCCGGCGCGCCGCCGCGCACGGCCGCTTCGACCTGGCGCCGCATAGCGGCGCGGTCGAGGCGGTTATCGCGATCGAAGAACGCATAGAGGATCGGGTAGATGCCGGCAATTGCGCCGGCGGCATTGGCAGGCGCGCTCATCGCATGCTCCGGCACGCTCAGTGGGAGTCGCGCGGCACGGCCGCACCGCTTGCGCCGACGAGAAAGTCCAGGTCGGCGCCCTTGTCGGCCTGCAGCACGTGCTCGACGTAAAGCCGGTAATAGCCGCGCTCGGGCAGCCCGGGCGCCTGCCACTGCGTCTTGCGGCGCGCGAGTTCCGCGTCGGAGACTTCCAGATGCAGGCGCCGCGCCGCGACGTCCAGTTCGATCATGTCGCCCGTGCGCACGAGCGCGAGCGGACCGCCCGCGGCCGCTTCGGGCGACACGTGCAGCACGACCGCGCCATACGCCGTGCCGCTCATGCGGCCGTCCGAAATGCGCACCATGTCGGTAATGCCCTTTTGCAGCACCTTCTTCGGCAGCGGCATGTTGCCGACCTCGGCGAAGCCCGGATAGCCCTTCGGCCCCGCCCCTTTGAGGACCATGATGCAATGCTCGTCGATATCGAGCGATGCGTCGTCGACCTTCGCGTGCAGTTCCTCGACGTTCTCGAACACCACCGCGCGGCCGCGATGACGCAGCAGCGCCGGCGTGGCGGCAGAAGGCTTGATGACCGCGCCGTCGGGCGCGAGGTTGCCCTTGAGCACGGCGATGCCGGCCTTGGGCTTGAACGGCTGCGCAAACGAGGTAATGACTTCGGCGTTGTAGTTCGGCGCGTCGGCCACGTTTTCCCAAATGGTTTTACCGTTGACCGTCAACGCGTCCCGATGCAGCAGCCCTTGCTCGCCCAGTTGCCGCAGCACCGCGGGCAAACCGCCCGCGTAATAGAAATCCTCCATCAGATAATGGCCGGAAGGCTGCAGATTCACGAGGCAAGGGACGTCGGAGCCGAGTTCCCAGTCGTCGAGCGAAAGCGGCACGCCAATGCGCCGCGCGAGTGCGATCAGGTGCACGACGGCGTTGGTCGAGCCGCCGATAGCCGCGTTGGTGCGGATCGCGTTTTCGAACGCCGCGCGCGTGAGAATCTTCGACATCGTGAGGTCCTCGCGCACCATCTCGACGATGCGCCGCCCGGCGAGTTGCGCGAGCACCTGGCGGCGCGCATCGACAGCGGGAATGGCCGCGTTGTGCGGCAGCCCCATGCCCAGCGATTCGACCATCGAAGCCATCGTGGAAGCCGTGCCCATGGTCATGCAGTGGCCGCGCGAGCGGTTCATGCACGATTCCGCCTCGACGAATTCGGACTGCGACATCGTCCCCGCGCGCACTTCCTCCGACATTTGCCACACGCCCGTGCCCGAGCCGATCTCATGGCCCCGGAAACGCCCGTTGAGCATCGGGCCGCCCGAGACGGCGAGCGCGGGCAAATTGCACGACGCAGCGCCCATCAGCAAGGCCGGCGTGGTCTTGTCGCAACCGACGAGCAGAATCGTGCCGTCGACCGGATTGCCGCGAATCGACTCCTCGACGTCCATGGAGGCGAGGTTGCGAAACAGCATCGCGGTGGGCCGCAGGTTCGATTCGCCGAGCGACATGACCGGAAATTCGAGCGGCAGACCGCCGGCCTCGTACACGCCTTTTTTCACGTACTGCGCAAGTTCGCGAAAATGGGCATTGCACGGCGTGAGTTCCGACCACGTATTGCAGATGCCGATAACGGGGCGGCCGTCGAACGCATCGTGAGGGATGCCCTGATTCTTCATCCACGAGCGGTGAATGAAGCCGTCCTTGTCGGCTTTGCCGAACCAGGCCTGGCTGCGCAAGGGCTTGCGGGGGGAACGGGTCATGGCGGGGCGTCTCCTGTAGCGGGGCAACTGTCAGGGAAACTGCCGCCCGATCATAGGAGTGACGTTCGGACCCGTCAATGTTTGATATGGCGTCCTTAGATATGGACAATACGCGCCACAAGAAAGTACGGGCCGGTGGAGAACCGGCCCGCGCTGGACTGCCTATTGCAACAACGAGCAACAACGTACTGCCTACTGCGTACTGCAACTGCACGGCTGCACCTCTCACTGCGCCAGCCAACTTCAACTACCTTCTGCTCTCTGCCTGCTGCAACGTCCTGACTGCAACCACTCAACTGCGTACTGCTACTACGTATTGCAACTGCACACTGCGAACCGCACCTTCCACTGCAACAACTCACTGCGCTCAATTGCGTATTGCAACTGCAACTTCTACTGCAATTCACAACTCACCACTGCTGCAACTACTGACTGCGTACAGCGACAACTCACTACAGGGGGGAACTTGCCGGAACCGCCTGGAGCGGTTCCGTTCGGCCAAGGCTTAGTGGCCGAAGTAAATGCGCTGGTTCGGTGCCACTTGCGCCGGCTGCACCGCCGCGCCCGACTGCGACGTGCCGGCTGCCGGTGCGCCGTAGCCACTGGTGTCGCCAGCGGCGAGCTTTTCCTGGGTCACGCGCGCCTCGGCGGCTTGCAGGTTTTCCGGGTAGTTCACATAGTCAGCCGACGGCTTGTAGCCCGCGTGCTCGAGTTGAACCAGTTCCGCGCGCACTTGAGCGCGGGTCAGGCCTTGCTCGCTCGACTGGGCAAACGAGATTGCCGGGATGGCAAGAGCGGCGGCAACGACAACTGCGGGGAGAAGCTTGTTCATGATCGGACCTCCATCTGTTTTATGTCCGCTTCGGAACACCGTGTTCGTCAGCGGTTGATTACAGTCTAGGCGTCCAGTCACGCTAGGGAAAACCCTAATTTGTCAAAACACCGTTGCGATTTTGGTAATAAAAAAAGGTGAGTCCCGCGGACTCACCTTACGATTCCGACAAAGACCGTAACGACAATGCGGTCTTTCGTCTCGCGACCTTACGACCAGTCGGCGTGGAAGCTGCCTGGCTTGTCGATGCGCTCGAACGTGTGTGCGCCGAAGAAGTCGCGCTGCGCCTGCACGAGGTTGGCGGGCACGCGCTCCGAGCGGTAGCCGTCGAAGTACGCAACGGCCGACGAGAATGCCGGCACCGGCACGCCCGCGCTCACCGCCTGGATCACCACGTCGCGCAGCGCCGACTGATAGTTGGCCGCGATGTCACGGAAATAGGGATCGAGCAGCAGGTTGTCGAGTTGCGGGTCCTTTGCGTAGGCGTCCGTGATCTTCTGCAGGAAGCGCGCGCGAATGATGCAGCCCGCGCGGAAGATTTTGGCGATCGTGCCGTATTGCAGGTCCCACTTGTACTCGTCGGAAGCCATGCGCAGTTGCGCGAAGCCTTGCGCGTACGAAATCACCTTCGAGAAGTACAGCGCGCGGCGCACCGACTCGATGAACGCCTTGCGGTCGCCCGAGAACGGCTTCGCGTCGGGGCCCGAAAGCACCTTGCTCGCGGCCACGCGCTGCGTCTTGAGCGACGAAAGCACGCGCGCGAACACGGCTTCGGTGATGAGCGGCAGCGGCGCGCCGAGATCCAGCGCGTTCTGGCTCGTCCACTTGCCGGTGCCCTTTTGTGCGGCGCGGTCGAGAATCACGTCGACGAGATCCTTGCCCGTTGCCTCGTCCTTCTTGCCGAAGATCTTCGAGGTAATCTCGATCAGGTAGCTGTCGAGCTCGCCTTCGTTCCACTCGGTGTAGACCTTGCCCAGTTCCTCGTTCGAGAGGCCGAGCACCTGCTTGAGCACCGCGTAGCTTTCGGCGATCAGTTGCATGTCGCCGTACTCGATGCCGTTGTGCACCATCTTCACGAAATGGCCCGCGCCGTCCGGACCCATGTAGGCCACGCACGGCTCGCCGTCCGGCGCCTTCGCGGCGATCTCGGTCAGGATCGGCGCAACCAGATCGTAAGCATCGCGCTGGCCGCCCGGCATGATCGACGGGCCCTTGAGCGCGCCTTCCTCGCCGCCCGACACGCCCGTGCCGATAAAGTGCAGGCCCGACTTCGCGAGCTCCTGGTTGCGGCGGATGGTATCGGTGAAGTGCGTGTTGCCGCCGTCGATCAGGATGTCGCCCTTCTCCAGCAGCGGCTTGAGCGCGGCGATGGTGTCGTCGGTGGGCGCGCCGGCCTTCACCATCATCAGGATGCGGCGCGGCTTTTCGAGCGAATCCACGAACTCCTCGAGCGTGTACGCCGGCACGAGCTTGCGATCCGGATACTCAGCGATCAGCTCGTCGGTTCGGGCGCGGCTGCGATTGAACACCGAGACCGCGTGGCCGCGGCTTTCGATGTTGAGCGCGAGATTGCTACCCATCACGGCCAGACCCACAACGCCGATTGGCTGTTTGCTCATGTTGTTTCTCCACTTCATTCATTGACGGCGCCGCAACGGGGCGCCAACCGTGCAAGCATAAGGGAAACGTAGCGGCGCTGCGCGAACGCGCACATGCGTCCCCGACGTTTGCCGACCTGCTTACTGTTTCCGGAACACCAGGCTGAAATTGTTCGCGGGCATCGGCACGCGCGCTACGCACTCGAAGCCCTGCGCCAGCGCCAACGCCTCCACTTCCTCCATGTCGCGCACGCCCCAGGACGGGTCGCGCGCACGCAGGTCGGCGTCGAAAGCCTCGTTGCTCGGCGCCGTGTGCGCGCCTTCGCGCCGGTACGGCCCGTAAAGAACGAGCGCTCCACCCGTAGCAACGCGCGCGCCCGCGCCTTTCATGAGCGCCTGCGCCGCTTCCCACGGCGCGATGTGAATCATGTTGATGCAGACGATAGCGTCCACCGCGTCGATCGGCCAGGGCTCGCGGCGCACGTCGAGATCGAGCGGCGCACGCAGGTTGGCGAGACCCGAGTGCTCGCGCCAGGCGTCGATCGAGGCGCGGGCGCGCGCGTCCTGGTCGCTCGGCTGCCACACGAGGTCGGGAAACGCGGCCGCGAAGTGGACAGCATGCTGGCCCGTGCCGCTCGCGATCTCGAGCACCGTGCCCCGCGCGGGCAGCGCACCGCGCAGCACCTCCAGAATCGGTGCGGCATTGCGCTCGGCGGCGGGCGCGGAAAGGCGTTGGGCGGCTTGCGGTTCGTTCATCGTCTTGCGGTCTTTCGGTTTAAGTCGGCGTTCATTCGGCGTTCACTCAGTACAGCGAATTCTTGATGCGCTCGGCGAGACCGGCCTCGTAAGTCTCGGCGTCGAACGTCTCGCCATATTGCTCCTCGTTCACGCGGCGCAGCATCTCGCCCGCGCTCGGCAGGTGCGAGCGTTCGACGTGGCGCGACGGGTCCCACAGCTTCGAGCGCACGACGGCCTTGGAGCAGTGGAAGTACGCGCTTTCCACGTCGATCACGAGCACCGAGCGCGGCGGCTTGCCATCCACGGCGAAGCTCGCGAGAAGCGCGGGGTCGGTGCTCACGCGGCCACGCCCGTTCACGCGCAGCATCTCGCCCACGCCCGGCACCATGAACAGCAGCCCCACCTGCGACGCGGCGATCACGTTGCGCAGGCTGTCCACGCGATTGTTGCCGGGACGGTCGGGCAACGCGAGCGTGTGCTCGTCCAGAATGCGCACGAAGCCGGGTGCGTCGCCGCGCGGCGAGCAGTCGAGGCCTTCCGGGCCACCCGTGGCGAGCACGACGAACGGCGAGCTTTCGATGAAGCGCCGGTAATCCGCGTTGACGTGATCGATTTCCTTGCGCAATGCGCGTTCGTGCGGCGTGCCGTAGTGCGCTTCGAGGTCGGCTAGCGTGGTCAGCATGTCGTCGGTTCCGTGGGGTCGTGGGAATGTCAGGGCACGAGGCGCGCGCCCAGGGCGTCGAGCACGGCGGCGCAGGGGGCTTCGAGTTTGAGTGCGAGGAGCGGGTCGGCGCGCGTCTTGCCCATGTTGATCGCGGCCACGGGTTTGCCGCGCTGCTGCGCCCACGCGCAGAAGCGGTAGCCCGAATAAACCATGAGCGAGGAGCCGACCACGAGCACGGCGTCGGCCTCGTCGAGCGCGTTCGAGGCGCTCGCCACGCGCTCGCGCGGCACGTTCTCGCCGAAGAACACCACCGACGGCTTGAGCATGCCGCCGCACGCCGCGCATGCGGGCACGTGGAAGGCGTTGGCGCCGTCGAAGTCGAGATGGGCGTCGCCGTCGGCGGCGGGTTCCGCGTTCGCGCCCACGATGGCCGGGTTGCGCGCCTCGAGTTCCGGCTGGATCGAGGCGCGCGAATACTGCGCGCCGCAGTCGAGGCAATGCACATGCGCGATGCTGCCGTGCAGCTCGATCACGTCCCGGCTGCCCGCGCGCTGATGCAGGCCGTCCACGTTCTGCGTGACGAGCGTGCGCGCGTAGCCCGCCGCGCCGAGACGCGCGAGCGCGCGGTGCGCGCCGTTCGGCTGCGCGAGACCCACCGTGGGCCAGCCGATCAGGCTGCGCGCCCAGTAACGGCGCCGCATGCTCTCCGAGCCGAGGAATTCCTGCAGCGTGATGGGCGGCGAGCGCTTCCAGGCGCCGTTCTCGTCGCGGTAGCCCGGAATGCCCGAATCCGTGCTGATACCCGCGCCCGTCAGCACGAACAGGCGCGGATGGCGCTCGACGAACGCCTGCAGCGCGTCGAGGGCGGCGGCGTCGAAGGCGGGAGCGTTGGAAACGAGGAGGGATTCGGTCATGGCGGCAGGGAGCGATTCCGTTCAGCGCGGCGGCTTGCTGCGCGGCGGCGCGGCCGATGGCGAAGCCGGTTTTGCGGCCCGCTTGCGCGGGGCTTTCGCCTGCGCCTGCCGTTCCGCTTCGCGCGCTTCCCACGCGGCCAGCGCGGCGCGGTACCGGCCGAACTCCTCGTCGTACAGATCGAAGATGCAGGGGTCACAGCCACTATGGCAGCAGTCGTCGTTATCGGGGCATACGGGCGGCTGGGGACGCGGATCATCGTCCGGACGCAGGGGCAAAGACATGGGCGCTCGGGCGTAGTGGTGGTTCAGCGTCCAGTATACGGGACGCGGCGGCCGGGCGTGCGGCAGCGGCCGCCCGGCCTGCGCGCTCAGCCGCGCCCCACGAACGGCATCTTCGTCGCCATGATCGTCATGAACTGGACGTTCGCTTCGAGCGGCAGTTGCGCCATGTGCAGCAGCGCGTCGGCCACGAGTTCCACGTCCATCAGCGGTTCGACGGCGATCTCGCCGTTCGCCTGGGGCACGCCGCGCGCCATGCGCTCGGCCATCTCGGTCGCCGCATTGCCGATATCGATCTGTCCGCACGCAATGTCGTGGCGCCGGCCATCGAGCGAAACGGTTTTCGTCAGACCGGTTATCGCGTGCTTGGTGGCCGTGTAGGCGGCGCTGAACGGCCGCGGCGCGTGCGCCGAAATCGATCCGTTGTTGATGATGCGCCCGCCTCGCGGCGTCTGCCGCTTCATGAGCCCGAACGCCGCGCGGGTGCACAGGAATACGCCGGTGAGATTCGTATCGACCACGGCGCGCCAGTCGTCCACCGAAAGCTCGTCGATGTCGACGGCCGGCGCGTTGCGACCCGCGTTGTTGAAGAGCAGGTCGAGCCGGCCAAAGCGCGTGCGAATCGTCTCGAAGAGCGCTTCGACGGCTGCCGTGTCGGTCACGTCGCAAGGCACAGCCAGTGCCTCCTCGCCGCGCGCGCGGGCCTCGCTGGCGAGCGCTTCGAGCGGCGCGGCCCGCCGCCCGGTCAGCACGACGGCAAAGCCGTTGGCCAGCAGCCTTTGCGCGCACGCGCGGCCAATGCCGCTGCCCGCGCCCGTCACCAGTGCGATCTTGCGTTGTCCCGTATCACTCATCGTTGCCTCTTTCCTTCGGTTGAGCCTTCAATCGAGCGGCTGATCGTTGGGATTCGCGAACAGCGCCTTCATCGGTTCCGACATTGGATAGTCGAGATTCACGCCCGCAGGCGGAATGGGCGACTCGAACCAGCGCCGGTAAAGCGCGAGCGCCTCGCCCGAGCGCTCCATCTTCGCGATGGTGTCGTCGGCAATGCGCTTGAAGGCGGTGTCGCCGCGCCGGAACATGCAGCCGTACACTTCCGACCTGACCGGGGTGCCGACGATCGCGAGAACGTGCGCGTCGTTCAGGTTACGCGCGCTTTGCGCGACGGGTGCGCCCGGCGTCTCGCCCGCCAAATAACCGGTCGCGAGCGAGGCGTGCAGCAGCGGCTCGTCCATCACGAAGGCAACGGCGCGTCCCGAGCGTACGGCTTCGACGGAATCGCCGTGAGTCTTCGCGACGACGATGTGCATGTTCATCGCGCGCTCCATGTTCCAGCGGCGCAGCAGGCGCTCTTCCGACGTGCCGGCGGTCGTGGCCACCGTACGGCCCGCGAGATCGCCGAAGTCCTTGACCGGCGATCCGCGCTTCACGAGCATGCGCACGCCGTACTCGAAGATGCTGTTGGAAAACGCCACGTCGTTCTCGCGCTCGCGCGTGTGCGTCGTGGTGCTGCATTCGAGATCGACCGTGCCGTTCTGCACGAGCGTGATGCGGTTCTGCGGCGTGACGACGAGTTCACGCACGCGCAGCTCGGGGCGCCTGAGCGCCTCGCGCACGTTATCCACGATGCGCTGGGCGATCTCGTACGAGTAGCCCGTTGCGTGCTCGCCGCCAGCCATATAAGAAAACGGCACGGTGGCCTCGCGCACACCGATGACGATGGTCCCGGTGTCGCGAATCTTGCGCAGCGTGGGGCTTTCCAGTTCATCCGCATGCAGCGCACCTGCAGCCGTGCAGACGCACGCGAGCGCAACGCAGCGCATGTGGCCGCACACCCTTCTGGCGATACCCAGCGGCTTTGATTCGCGCTTCAACCGTTTCTCCCCTGGATCTCTCGTTCGTTCGCGTAGAGCGCGCGCACGGCGGCGCTCCCCCAGCGCGCGATTGTACCGGCGACCCGTGTCGGCTCGCGTTTGCGGCCTTTGCTCCGATGATCGTGTGAAAGACTTCGATACGACGTAGACGCATGACGCGCATGCCGGGCATGCGTACGAAGCTCATGCGCGGCGGGATGGAACGCAAGGATAGCGCGTTCGGACACGCGCTTCGCTTGTTGCTTCGACCCGAACTCCGCTCATACGCGGAAATCTGCCGCCATGTCCTCGTCGCTGCGCGCGACGATCGTGCCGCTGCGCGCGGCCTTGAGGAACACGTCGTAATCGCGCTCCACCTGATCGGCATAGCTGAACGCGTAGCTCGTGAGCGCCTCCGCGAACTGGTCGCTGCGGCCAATGTACGAAGAAATTTCGATGGCGGCGCTGCCGGACTTCGCATGCGCGCGTGCGAGCGCCCAGCCGCATAGACGTGCATAGCCGCAAAGCAGCGTGCTGTCGAGCAACTGCAGATCGACTGAGAGCTTCATGTCGCGCAACTGGCGCACATAGAAATGGCGCCCCGCGGGCCCCGTGGTCCAGCCAAGGAAGATATCGCTCGCTGCCTGCAAAAGCCGCTGGCCGTGCACGACGCGCGCGCCTTCGTGCTTGATCGAATGCGACTTGAAGTACTGCGAAACGACCGAGCGACGCGCCTCTTTCACCTGCAGGAAGAGCGGCTTCTCGTGATGATCGACGAGCAGCATCACGAGGCAGCGCGTGCCCACGCTGCCTACGCCCACCACCTTGAACACCAGGTCCTGAATCGCGAAGTGATCGAGCAGTTCTCGCCGGTCGGGTGCGAGTGTCTTCGCGTAATCCTCGTACATGGGCTCGATCAGCGTGCGCCAGTCGCCCAGCGTGAACCAGTCGTCTTCGGGTTCGAACAGCGTGTTGACGCCGTGCACATGAAAGAGCGCGGGCGGGGCGTCGTGAATCGTCCAGTGGTCGCCATCGCGCTCCGCGAGCTTTTCGAGCAGGTTCTCGTGTGTACGATTCGCGGCCTTCTCCATGCCGCGCCGGATCAGGCGGCGGCCTTCGGGCGTGAGCGCGGTTTCGACCATGCGGTCGAAGGTGATTTTGTCGTACCAGAGATCGAGCGCGCCGTATTCCGCGTATTGACGCAGGCGGTCGCGATAGCTGGTCACAGCCGTCATCACCAGTTCCTCGGCTACGCCGCGCGAATAACGCATGTGCCGCGCCGCCACGACGAAGCTCGCCACGAGGCGCTTCACATCCCACTCCCACGGGCCGGGCGCGACCTCGTCGAAATCGTTGAGATCGAACACGAGCTGACGCTCGGGCGTGGCGAAGGCCCCGAAGTTCAGCAGATGCGCATCGCCGCAAATCTCCATCGTCATGCCGGTGTTGGGCACACCCGCGAGGTCGTGCGCCTGAAGAATCGCGCTGCCGCGAAAGAACGTGAACGGCGAGACGATCATGCGCCCGTAGCGCAGCTGCACGAGGTTCGGCACGCGCCCTTCGCTGCTCGAGCGCAGCAGGGCGAGCGGATCGCGCTTGATGGTGCCGGTTTCCTTGTGGCTCGAACGTTTCGAGCGCTCGCGCGCGGCACGCCCGGCCGCCTCGCGTTCAGCAACGGTACTCCCATTCATGACCTTCTCCGGTTCTTGTACGGTCTCGCGCCAATCTGGCAAACGGGGAAATGCGGGGGATATTCGTCCTGCATGGGCGGCGGTTTTTCGCTCGTGAATGCCTGCCAATTTAAGCGTGGGGCCCCTTTCGTGCAAGCAACGTGGCCGGCACCGGCGCCTCGCCGGGCGCCGCGTTTGAACTGGTCGCCTTCGTGTGCGTACTGTGCGTCGGCGTGCTGCCCGCTTTCTCATGCTGCCGGTTTTTCATTGAGCGGTGAGGCGCCGCGCGCCGACCGCGCTAGAATGGCGCGATTCACGGCGCGCCGCGCACGGCGCTAACGTTCTTCGAGCGCCATCATGTCCCTCACCGCCTGGCTCTTCTTTCTGCCCGCCTGCTTCGCGCTGAACATGGCGCCGGGGCCGAACAATCTGCTCTCCATCAACGTGGCCGCGCAGCACGGTTTCCTGCGTGCGTTCCTCGGCGGCACGGGCCGGCTCGTTTCGTTCGCCGCCATGATCGCGCTCGCGGCCACGGGTCTTGCCGTGGTGCTGCGCGCTTCCGAGGCGGTCTTCTTCGTCATCAAGCTCGCGGGCGCCGCTTACCTCGTGTGGCTCGCTGTGCAGCTTTGGCGCAGCGACGCCAACCCTGTCGGCGAGAACATGGATAGCGACGCCTCGCTCGCGCGCCTCGCGTGGCGCGAGTGCCTCGTGGCGGCGGGCAACCCCAAGGCGATTCTGGTTTTCACGGCCTTCCTGCCGCAATTCGTCGATGTCGCCAAGCCCATCGCGCCGCAGTTCGGCGTGCTCGGCGCGAGCTTTCTCGTGCTCGAAAGCGTGGCCATCGCGCTCTACTCGCTCGCCGGCATGTACCTCGGCCGCTGGCTCACGCGCACTACGGTGCGCCGCTGGTTCAATCGCACCTGCGGCACATTTCTCGGCCTGATCGGCGTGAGTTTTCTGCTCGTGCGGCGCGCCTGATCAGCCTCTTCAGGCGCCCTTCTTCCATAAGCTTCTCTTGATGATTTTCGCGAGAAACTTTAACTGTCGTTAATCGACAGCACCCCCTATGCTCAACCCATCGTCCGGGGTCGCGGCGAGCGGGCAGCTGTTTCCCTAGCGCGCGCGAAACGCCCTGCAGACAAGCGGTTTTCAACGTCATTGGGGTTTCAACATGAAGATCTGCATCTTTGGAGCGGGCGCCATTGGAGGCATGATGGGCGTGCAACTGGCACGCGCAGGCGCCGATGTGAGCTTCGTTGCGCGCGGCCCGCATCTGGCCGCCATGCGCGAGAACGGGGCACGCCTGCTGATGGACGGCGAGGAGTACGTAGCGAAGGTGCGCTGCACGTCCGATCCGCGCGAACTGGGCGTGCAGGACGTCGTCATCATTACGCTCAAGGCGCATTCGGTGGCCGGCGTGATCGACGCGATGCAGCCGCTCCTCGGCAAGCACACGGCTATCGTCACGGGCACCAACGGCATTCCCTATTGGTACTTCTACCAGCATGGCGGCAAGTTCGCGGGCACGCGGCTCGAAAGCATCGACCCGGACGGCGCGCAATGGAACCGTCTCACGCCCGAGCGCGCGATTGGCTGCGTGCTCTATCCGGCGGCCGAAATCGACGCGCCTGGCGTGATCCGTCACGTGTACGGCAAGAAGTTTCCGATTGGCGAGCCTTCGGGCGAGCGCACGCCGCGCATCGTCCAGCTGCATGAAGCCATGCAGGCTGCCGGGTTCGAAGCGCCGATCCGCGAGAACATCCGCGACGAAATCTGGCTCAAGCTGTGGGGCAATCTCTGCTTCAACCCGATCAGCGCACTCACGCACGCCACGCTCGACGTCATCACCAGCGACCCGGCCACGCGCGCCGTGGCGCGCACGATGATGCTCGAAGGCAAGCGCATTGCCGAGCAGTTCGGCGTGAACTTCCGCGTGGATGTGGAGCGTCGCATCGACGGCGCGGGCGCGGTGGGCGCGCACAAGACCTCGATGCTCGTCGACCTCGAAACCGGCCGGCCGATGGAGATCGATCCGCTGATCACCGTCGTGCAGGAAATGGGCAGGCTGGTTGGCGAGCCGACGCCTGCCATCGACACCGTGCTCGCACTCGTCAAGCAGCGCGAGCGAATGGCGATGCAGCCGGCGTAACGTGCATGGTGAAGGGGTGGCGTGTGCGCCGCCCTTTTCTTCTGCATCGGTTCCGGTGCTGGAAAAACAAACGGGTCGCATCATCGAGCGACCCGCTTTGTTTTGCAGAAGAAGGAAACGCGCGCTATTCGATGCGGGCGTGGGTGCGGGTCACCTGGAGCGGTGGCGGCGCATCGGCGCCGCGCAACGCGACACGCATCGGCGCGCCGCTCGAGCCTCGCATCGGCGCGCCGTCGATGGACGTTTCCGGCAGCGCTTCGCTATCCGGCGATGCGGCCTGTGCGTCAGCCCCCTCCGCGACTGCCCCCATGAACTGCGACCACGCCGCCTGAGCACAAGGCCGCAGCGAACGATGGCGACGCCGCACGAGCATCGTCGTCACGTTGACGACGGGATGCAGCAGGCGCGTAACGAGCGGCCCCGCGGGCACGGGCCAGTGACACGTTGTTGCGTGCGCAACGTCGCCCGCGCGATGCGCATGCGCCCCGCGCGCGCCGTCCACGCACACCGGCAACACGCCGATGCCCATGCCGAGCTGCGCCATGCGCGCCACGCCCGCCACGTGCGCGAACTCCTGCAGCGGCCTCCCCTCAGGCCGCAGACCGTCCAGCGCACGCATCACCGCGCCGCGGCAGCCCGCGTCACGATTGAGCGTAACGAGCGGTTCACGCGCGAGATCGTCCCATCTCAGCGCCCCCTGTAGCGCAAGCGGATGGTGGGCGGGCAAGAGCGCGCAAAGCGGCGTGGCCGAGAGCGGCTGCACATCGAGATTGCCGCTCGCGAACGGCACGCTTTCCGCGATCACGCCGAAGTCGACTTCGCCCTGCTCGACCGCCTGCAGCACGGACGCCTGCGGCAGGTCCTGCAGTTGCAGCGTGAGCGCAGGAAACGCCGCCGCGCACCGCGCGAGCGCGGCGGGCACCCAGGTTGACGAAAGGGCCGGGTTGCTCGCCACGAGCACCACGCCGCTATGCGCCTGGTGCGCGTCGCGGCCCTCGTTGAGCGCCATCTCGATCTCGTCGAGCAAGCGGCCGATCCGCCGCTCGAAGCCGCTGCCCGCGAGCGTGAGCTCGACCTGGCGCGTGGTACGGTCGAACAGCTTGAGCTCGACCGCTTCTTCCAGTTCGCGCACGCAGCGGCTCACCGCCGACTGCGTGAGCCCGAACTCGCGCGCGGCGCGCGTGAAACTGCGCGCCCGCGCCACCGCGACGAACACCTTGAGTTGCTGGAGCGATACGTTCATCGACATGGCGGGCCCGCGCGCCTCATTCGCCGCTTTGGTTGGACCAGTGCGGCAACCCTGCGCCCGTATTCGTGGCGAGCGTCACGTTGGGCTCGTTGCCCGCTTCATTGCTGGCTTCGCTGCTCTGCTCGATCAGACGCTTGCGCATCGGTGCGAGGAAGAACTTGGCGCTCACGCCCGCCGCAATCGTGATGACCGCAGCCGCGATGAACACCGCGCTCCAGCCGCCCGTGGCGGACAGTACGGAGGCCACCGGGACGAGCAGTGCGGCGGTGCCCTTGGCGGTGTACAGCGTGCCGGCGTTCGATGCAGCGTACTTGCTGCCGAAGGTGTCCGCGCAGATGGCCGGGAAGATCGAGAAGATCTCGCCCCAGAACAGGAAGATGAGCGCGGCGAAAGTCATGAACGCATAGGGGTTCGTGCCGAACTGCATCATGCCGAGCAGCGCGAGCCCTTCGCCCACGAAGATCAGGAACATCGCGTTCTCACGGCCGATCTTGTCGGAGATGAAGCCGCACAACGGACGCGTAAAGCCGTTGCAGATGTTGTCGATCGAGAGCGTGAGCGTGAGGAGCGGCAGCGTCATGCCGAACACCGTCATCGGAATGCGGGCGAGGCCCCAGTCCTTCGCGATCGGCCCGATCTGCGCCGTTGCCATCAGGCCGCCGGCGGCCACCGCGACGAAGCAGACGTAGATCACCCAGAATACCGGCTGCTTGACCATTTGCCCCGGCGTATAGTCGACGCGCGAGACGAGACGACGGCCAGCCGCGGCTACGGGGCGCGTCACGGGCTTCACGAGCAGGAGCGAGAGCACGAGAATCGACACGCCCTGAAGCACGCCGAAGAAGAAGAACGTGTGCTCGTAGCCGGAACGCGTGATCATGTTCGCAATCGGAATCACCGTCACGGCGGCACCGGCGCCGAAGCCCGCAGCCGTGAGGCCCGCGGCGAGGCCGCGGCGGTCCGGGAACCACTTGAGCGCGTTACCCACGCAGGTTCCGTACACGCCGCCCGCGCCGATGCCCGCGATCACGGCCGACACGTAGAGCATCGGCAGCGTCGTGACGTAGGAGTTGATCACCCAGGCGAGGCCCGCGCAAACCGCGCCGCCCGCCACGACCGGGCGCGGGCCGAACTTGTCGACGAGCCAGCCTTCCACCGGCACGAGCCAGGTCTCGGTCAGAATGAAAATCGAGAACGCCAGTTGAATCTCCGCCTGGCCCCAGTGGTGGCGCGAATTCATCGGCGCGACGAACAGCGTCCATGCGTATTGCAGATTGGCAACGAGCGCCATGCATAGCATGCCCACCACCAGTTGAAACCAGCGGTTCGTCCAGAACGGACCGCTCTCGCTCCTCTGACCGATTGCATTCATATCGCTTGTCTCCGCTATCTATTCATTGCAGCCTGCATGATTACGGGTCTGCATAAATTCAGGCTTATGGTTTTAGCTTTTCACTTCACCGCACTGTGTCTTTTATTCGCCGGTTGAATCAAAAAATCGAACGACAATTCGTCAATCCTCGTTCACCCTGGCATGACCTCCGACCCCTGAAAATCTCGTAAAACAAGGGCTTTTCTACGCGTTGTCCCTTATGAACCCGTATTTCCGAGCGTTAACCCGAACATGGCTTCGAGTGTGTTGCACGGCATTCGGACTCCTTTCAACTTATGCTAGGGTGATTGCTGAATTACTCACAATTAAAGTTTGTTATTATGTGGATTCAGTATCCTTTATGGTTCGGCCATGACGATGCGAAACGCCACGCTGCGCCAGCTCAAGGTCTTCGAGACCGTGGCGCGCCACCTCAGTTTCTCGCGTGCCGCGGAGGAGCTGCATCTCACCCAGCCGGCCGTTTCCACGCAGGTTCGGCAGCTCGAAGATCACGCAGGCCTGCCGCTCTTCGAGCAGCTCGGCAAGAAGATCTATCTCACGCCCGCGGGCACGGAGATGCTGCACTACAGCCGCGCGATCATGCAGCAGTTCCACGAAGTGGACGAGGCGATGAGCCAGCTAAAAGGCGTCTCGGGCGGCAAGCTCAACGTCGCCGTCATTAGCGCCGGCGATTACTTCTTCCCGCGTCTGCTGGCCGAGTTCACGCGCCGCTACAAGGGCGTCGCACTCAATCTCTCCGTGCACAACCGTGAGCAGCTGCTTCAGCAGCTCGCCACCAACCAGACCGATCTCGCCGTGATGGTTCGTCCCCCGCACGCAACCGACGCCATCAACGAGCCGTTTGCGCCGCACCCGTACGTGATCGTTGCGGCGCCCACGCATCCACTCGCCAGCAAGCGCGCGATCAAGCTCAGCACGCTCGCCAACGAGGCGTTCATCGTGCGCGAGCGCGGCTCGGACACGTGGAACTCGATGGAAGAAGGCTTCGCCGGCAAGATCACGAACCTGAAGATCGCCATGGAGATCCAGAGCACCGAGACGATCAAGCAGGCCGTCATCGCGGGCATGGGCATCGCCTTTCTTTCGGCGCACACCATCAGCCTCGAACTGCAGGTCGGTCACCTCACCGTGCTCGACGTCGAAGGCTTCCCGGTGATGCTCAACTGGTACGTCGTGCACCGGAAAAACAAGCGCCTGCCGCCCGTCGCGCTCGCGTTCAAGCGCTTCCTCATGGAGGAAGGCGCAGCGCTCATCGAGAACATTACGAAAGTGTCAGAAGCGAGCTTGCATAAGTAAGGTTTGATGGCTGCACCACAAATCATCAGGCGTGACTAATCATTCGCGTCGTATTGCGCGTTCTGTCGTTGTCCCCTGGGTCCGTAAATGGTCTCTGGCGTTGCCACCTTCGTCGGTGGCAGCGCGCACGATAATTCGGGACGACGTCAGTGCGGCCCCTGCCGCTGACGCAGCGCGCCGCCCCGGCTGCGCCGCCGCCGTGGCAAGTCCTGCGACGCGTGATGACCCGCGCGCCCGCCGCCGCCATGAGGCGTGTCGCCAACGGCCAGCCAGGGCGGGGCGAACGCGCCGCTGCCGCAGGCCGCGACCAGCATTTCATCCGGCACACCCGCAAAACTTGCATTGAATGTCGTGCTGAAGGGCTCGCGTGGCGGTGACGCTTCGACGGCGCCGGCGCGTGCGAGCCGCGGTCGCCGGGCGCCGCTCATGAGCCGCGCGCCCAGCGCCGCGCACAGCACGCTCGCCGCGACCAGCACGGAGATTTCGAAATCGGACGAAGCACGGGCGCTCAGGAATCCATAGCCGAGCGCCGCGCCTAGCAGCAGCGCCATCACATGCATGATGCGGTCGCCGCGGCCGAACGGCACGCGCCTGCGCACCGCGCGGCTCGCTTGCGCGCCGCGGCTGAACAGGCTCAGCGCGCCGCCCGTCAGCATGGCGCCGGTCGCCGCCGCGACGAACAGCGCCACACGTTCGCCAGCACTGCGCTCGGGCTGCAATACGTAGCCAACGAACTCGCCGATCAGGACACACGCGCCCGATACACCACCCAGCAGCGCCGCCGTCCGCGCGCTTAGCGTGAGGTCGCGTCGGCCCGCAAGGCACAAACCGCCCAGCACGCCGACTTCCACCGCGACCGTCGCGTCGGGCGCGTGCATCCAGCCCGCAGCGATTACGCCGGGCGGCACGGTCAGTAGCAATGCGAACGAAATGGCAAAGGCGAGCCGACGCTTGTGCGACGCACCAGCACGCCTCGCGCAGCGCGTCGCGGCACGAGAACGCGACAAACGCCAGGCACGCACCGGCGCGAGCGCCGCCAATTGTGCAAATGCACAACCGAGCCATGCGAACAGCGCGCCGGCGGCCAACCACGCCAGTTCGCCAGCCAGTTGCTCCGGCATCTCTCCTCCTCGCGCGGCATCGCTGCCGCGCGCGTCTTTAGTTTCAGGCCGTCACGCCGAGCCTTCTACGGCAGCGAGCGACTCGATCTGCACCGAAGCGTCGCCCAGCGCATTGCTCAAGGTACCGATCCCATCGATGGTGACCTCGACCGTTGCGCCATCAACGATCGAGCCTACGCCGAGCGAGGTGCCGCACGCGATCACGTCGCCCGGTTCGAGCGTCAGGTCCTGCGAAATGAGGCTCACCTGCTGTGCCGGCGAAAACACCATGTCGTCGAGCGGATAATTCTGCCGCTCCACGCCATCGAGTTTCGTGACGACGCGTGCACGCCGCCAGTCGAACCCGGAAACGATAGCCGGGCCGAGACAACAGAACGTATCGAAACCTTTGGCGCGGCACCATTGCGGAAAGTGCGGATTCTCGGCGATGAGGCCCGCGGCCGTGACGTCATTGACGATCGTGTAGCCGAAGATCGCCGACTCGGCTTCCTCGACGCCCGCATCGCGGCAGCGCTTGCCGATCACGATGCCGAGTTCGCCTTCGAAGACGATTTTTCCCGCATAGTGAGCAGGACGCCGAATCAATTCCGAAGACCCGATCACCGAAGCCGCCGGCTTGATCAGAAAAAGCGGGTGCGACGGCACCGGTTTTTCGAGTTTCGCGGCGAGCGCGTGAAAATTGTTCCAGAGCGCAACCACCTTGCCGGGCGCACAGGGCGCAAGCGGCGTGAGCGCGCGCAGCGACAGCACCGCGCCGGTGGGCACCGGCTGATCGAGCCCTTCGTATTCGTGCAGGTAACCGTTCTCGACGCGGCCGAACACGATGCTGCCGTCGCTCGCCATCAAACGCATCCACGTTTCCATGTTTCCTCCCTGGTTTCAGACGGCGCCAGAAGCGCGCAGCGAGTGGATCTCGTCCTTCGTGTAGCCGAATTCGGCGAGCACTTCGTCGGTGTGTTCGCCCAACATCGGCGAACGCGTGACTTCGGTCGGGCTGTCCGAGAGCTTGATCGGATTGCCCACCGTGAGGTACTTGCCCCGCACCGGGTGATCCACCTCGACGATCGTGCCGCTCGCGCGCAGCGATTCGTCGCTGGCGATCTCCTTCATCGAGAGAATCGGGCCGCACGGAATGTCGTAACGGTTGAGCACGGCCATCGCGTCGAACTTCGTGCGATGCATGGTCCAGTGCTCGATCTCGTCGAAGATCGCCTTCAGGCGCGGCAGGCGCGCATTCGGCGTGGCGTAGTCCGGGTCGTCGATCCACTCCTCCCGCCCGATCAGCTTGCAGATGCGGTCCCAGACGGGCGCCTGCGCGATGAAGTAGATATAGGCGTTCGGATCGGTCTCCCAACCCTTGCACTTGAGAATCCAGCCCGGCTGGCCGCCGCCGGACGCATTGCCGGCGCGCGGCACGGCCTCGCCGAAGCCTTCGTTGGGATACTGCGGGTACTCCTTCATGACGCCGGTGCGCTCGAGCCGCTGCTGGTCGCGCAACTTCACGCGGCACAGGTTGAGTACGCCGTCCTGCATGGCCGCGAGCACCTTCTGGCCGCGCCCCGTATGCGTGCGCTGATAGAGCGCCGTGACAATGCCGAGCGCGAGATGCAGGCCCGTGCCACTGTCACCGATCTGCGCGCCGGAGACGACCGGCGGGCCGTCGTCGAAGCCCGTCGTCGACGCTGCGCCGCCCACGCACTGCGCGACGTTCTCGTAGACCTTGCAGTCTTCATACGGACCGGGGCCGAAGCCCTTCACCGAGGCGACGATCATGCGCGGGTTCAGCGTCTGGATACGTTCCCAGCTGAAACCCATGCGCTCGAGCGCGCCCGGCGCGAAGTTTTCGACCAGCACGTCGCAGTCGCGAATGAGCCGCTCCAGCACGCGCTTGCCTTGCGGGTTTTTCGTGTCTAGCGTGAGCGAACGCTTGTTGCCGTTGAGCATCGTGAAGTAGAGGCTGTCCGCATCCGGCAGGTCGCGCAGCTGCTCCCGCGTGATGTCACCGGCGCCTGTGCGCTCTACCTTGATCACGTCCGCGCCGAACCAGGCGAGCAGTTGCGTGCAGGTGGGTCCCGACTGCACGTGCGTGAAATCGAGGATGCGCACGCCGTTCAATGCCTTGCCCATGTCATGTCTCCTTATCTAATCGTGGCCGGGCGAGTTTTCGAAAATCGGTGGGGTTGCGTGGGCAGAGGCGTTTCGCGCGGTGGCGCGTCATCTGCGTCCTTGAACAATACGGTATGTGATATATCAGAACGAGGCAAGAGGGAAATTGCCTATCGGGAATGCCATTAGAATCGCGTCGAAGCCTTATCCAGCATGGTCTTCACGCAAGTTCGACAGTATTGACGCACCGCACACAAGGGAAAACCCCGAGCATGGAGCACGTCTGATATGCCAGATTCCGTGTGAAGGATGGTTGCAAGTGCGCGATTTGATCAGGGGTGCCAGGGGTTGATGCGCATAAAGTCGGCTGACGCACGCCGGTCAGCGGATGCGTCGTAGACGGGCGCCAAGGGCCGTCAACGTAAAACGGGAGACCTTTGGTCTCCCGTTTTACGTTGAATGCGCGGCACCTGCCGCCGCGTCTGCGTCAATCCAGAAAATCGCAGTTCTTCTCGACATAGGCCGCGAGATCGAGCGAATGCTGGCGCACGAGCTTTTCCGCCAGTTCGGTATCGCGCTTCTCCAGCGCCTCGATAATGCGCAGATGGTCGACGATCGAGCGCGAAGCCCGGTCGCTCTGCGAAATCGTCATGCGGCGAATGGCGCGCACGTGCACGAAGATGTTTTTTATGGTGTCGAGGATGATCTGCGAGCGGGAAAGCTCGACGATCGCCTGGTGGAACGCGATGTTGGCGTCCGAGTACTCGGCGATGTGTTCGGCGGGCGTGCTGTCGCGGAAGTCGTCGAACATATGGCGCAGACGCGCGATTTCCGCGTCGGTGGCGTGGATGGTAGCGAGGCGCGCGGCCATGCTTTCGAGCGCCGCCCACATCTGGATCATCTCCACAATCTCGCGCTTGCTCTTGCGCACGATATAGATGCCGCGACGCGGCACCATGCGCAGGAAGCCTTCCTGCTCGAGCAGCGTCATGGCCTCGCGCACCGGCGTGCGGCTCACCCCGAGCGATTCGCTCAGCACGCGCTCGTCGAGCCGGATTTCCTCGCGCGATTGGTAGATGTCGGCGTCGGCAATGGCCTGGCGGAGCATGGCGTAAGCCTGATCGCGCAGGCTCAGCGTGGCGTTGATGGGCTGCAGCGCCAGCTTGAGCGGCGCCGCTTCCCGGCTTGCTACAACTTCAGTTTGTTCTGACGACATTGATTACCTCTTTTCCGACCTGCGGACGGATTCGCGGACCGAATTGTGCACGACGAACGGCCCTGGCGCGCGGCGCTTCACCCAAACCAACGTACCGGCCATGCTGCGCGGCCTGCTCAATGGCAGACTGCGGCAGCCACCTGGCGATCATGACCGTAGCAGCGGCACCCAGACCCACAACCGCTGCACCAAACAGTGCGAGAGAAACGAAATCCATTTGAAGCTCCGCATGATTGAGTAATTGAATAACTCAATCATATGCTGCGTCGCGACAAAAATCAATATTCTGTATGTGATATATCAGATACAGTCGTTTCCGCACAACAGCACCTCGATACTGCGGGGCTTATTGGGGAGCACTCCCACATTGTGGGCACGACCGACCGGATACCCATGAAAAACAACCAATCCTAGTGAGAAACCGGTGCTGCCCGCAAGGGCTTATGCCATTGAGGGCATGATCGCGTCATACAAAAGGTGCAAACGAGACTGGCACGCAACACAAACCGTGGCTGCCAATGCCATTTAAGCATTTCAGGTTGACAGGGCTGCAAGGCCCCCCGCACACTCGACGCATGCACACTTTCGCCACCCACCTCGTCATCGCAAACACGATGAATCATCCGTGGAAAACCCATACGGGCAGCCCACGGGGATGGTGTGCGTACTAGCAGTCTGTCGTCACGCAAATCACAAGCCCCGCCGGCATCGACGGGGCTTTCTTTTTTCTGGGTGGCAGCGCTCCGTTCGTCGGCTCCAAAAACTGGAGAAAACGATGGATGACGCTTTTCAGGCAACCTCGCTGACCGCTTCACAACGCGCTTCACAATCCGCCTCACGGCCCGCTGCGCACACCGTTGCGGACGCAACCGTGTGCTTCGACGATCCGCTGCCCGCACAATCGATCCACTTCGCCGTGCCGCCCATGCGCACGCTCACCTGGCGCGTGAATGCGCCGGCCACGCTGCGGGTTCAGGTGGCCCAGGTGTGGGTCACGCGTGCCCGCTCGCCGTACGACCACTGGCTGCAACCGGGCGAGACGCTTCGGCTCGGGCGAGGCGAGCGCATCTGGCTCAGCACCGAGACCGCCTTGCCGGCACGCGTGAGCATCACGAGCGCATGGCAGCCACCGTTTGCGGGCGTACGGCGCGGCATGGAGCGCCTCGCCGCCTGGCTCGCACTGCTCACGCTCGGGCGTTCGCGCGAGGCGTGAGGCGCGACACCCTGGCGCCTGGACGCGCTTCGAGCCGAAGCCCGAGCCGCAAACGCCAGGACGCCGGATGCGCCGCCCAACTGGCGCATCCGGCGTCGTAAATCGAGGCGCGCATCGGCACGCGAATTCAGAACTTGTGCCGCAGCCCGAGGTTTACGATGGTCTGGTTCGACGTGCCCGCGTAACCATACGAGCCGATCGAAGCCTCGGCCGGCATCGAGCCGCCTGTGCCGTTGCCGGTATCGCCGCTCGCATGCTGCCAGGCCGCCGTCATGTAAAGGTCCGTGCGCTTCGAGAGGCTGTAATCCGCGCCGAGCGACACCTGGTTGTAATTCGCCGACGTATCGCCATTGGCGTGCGTGTAGCTGTAGCCAATGCCGAGCAGCAGCGCGGGGCTCAGCTGATAGTTCATGAAGCCCTGGCCGGTGTTGTACTTTTGCGTTTCGCGGAACACCGAGCTCGCGTCCGGCGAGTAGCGCGCATTGCTGTAGCCGAGGCCGAAGGTGAACTGGCCGAGTTGATACTGCGCCGCCGCGCGCGCGATGGTGAGCGAGTGTGCCGTGGCATAGCCGGCGTTGATCGGGCCGTCGAAGGTGCCGTCCGAGGTGCTCGTCCAGCCGCCGGTGCGAATGCCGTTCACGGCCTGGCTGTTGGCCGCGTAGAAGTAGCCGCCAGCCAGCGCGAGCGGACCGTTGGTGTAGTTGACCGCCGCCGAGTACGACTGTTCGGCGCCAGTCGAGCCCGCAATGCCGCCAAACGAATACATCGCCGCGACCTGCAGGCCGCTCCACACCGGCGTGGTGTACTTGACGGCGTTGTTCACGCGGAAGCTGTTGTCGTAGTTATCGACGTCGCCCGGCGTTGCGAACACGGAACCGAAATAGTTGTCCGCCGTGATGCCCTGCACGAGGTCGATGAGCGGGTCATACTGCCGCCCGAGCGTGAGCGACCCGTACTGGTCGGCCGTCAGGCCCACGTATGCCTGTCGGCCGAACAGCCTGCCGCCCTGCGCGAGCGCGCCCGTGGACGGGTTGAAGCCGTTTTCGAGCTGGAAGATCGCCTTGAGGCCGCCGCCGAGATCTTCGGCGCCCTTCAAACCCCATCGCGAGCCGGAAAGATTGCCGAAGCTGCTGTTGCCGAGCGTCCAGAGGTTCTTGCTGCCGTCGGCGTGGTTGACGTAGGTGATCGAGGTGTCGATCGTGCCGTACAGCGTCACGCTGGTCTGTGCGTCTGCCGTGCCAGCCACCCCGAGCGCGGCAAGCGAAAGGGAAGTCAAGGCTAGTCTTTTCACGTCATTCTCCCGGCGCAGTAAAACAACTCTTGACCAAAGCAGACTAACTCGCCCGTCGAGCATTGTAAAAGGATTAAACAGGCTGTCTCGAATTAGTGACAGCGATTTCAGGAAGCGCCCCGCTAACTGCCGAAACATTATCTCCGGCGGCGCAACAATGCGCAGGACAACTGCCTGCGACGCCCGTCACGCAAGGCTTGCGGCGGACCCTCGGGTCGGCGCGCGTTTCAGTATGCGATACGCGTCCGCCCATTGGTCATCACTTGACGATTACCTTGCCGTTCCCATTCTCCAGTTAATCAGGCTTGGCAAACATGGACTCCCAAACAGCCATTCGCCAATTGAATCCGCCAGTTACGATGCGCCATCGCGCCGAATTGATCCGCACCCAATAGCGGTTTCTTGCACGGGAGCGTCAACCGGCGGGGAGTCCCATGCGTTTGCTGAGCTTAACTAGTCCTTTCCGAACGATTACGATTCGGTGCGAATTTCCGGTTCGCGCGCAAGGTGCGCGAGAACCGGCCTCGAAAGAACGTAAGCCCAAAACGCGAATAAACGCGATGTCCCCACCGGGGAAGCTGTAACAGTCGATACGGCGACATCGCAGAGAGCCACCAGACCGATCCATGTCCCAATCGCATTCTTCGCGCAGGGCGCGCGCCCTCGGGGCGCTGCGCCGCCGTGCCGATGCCCTGCACCTGCAGCGCTTTATCGCGCCGGTGTTCGCGCTCGGCATCTGCGCGCTGCTGCTGGTCGTGTTCCAGCACCTCTCGCGCACGGTCGACTACCACTCGGTGATCCGCCAGCTCTGGACGCTCACACCCGCGCAATGGGTCGGCGCGCTCGCCGCCACGGCCGTGAGCTTCGTCGCGCTGGTCGGACGCGACGCGGTGGGCCTGCGCTACCTGGGCGCGCGCGTCTCGCGCGGCGCGCTGTGGGCCGGCGCGATCGCCGGCTCGGCGCTCGGCAACGTCACCGGCTTCGGCGCGCTCACGGGCGGCGCCGTGCGCTGCCGCGTGTATGGCAGCGCAGGCGTCACCGCCGCGCAGATCGGCCGCATGACGGTGTTCACGAGCGTCACACTCGCCCTCGCGCTCGTGCTCATGACCGCGCTCGGCATGGTGGGCGCCGCCGGCACGCTCTCCGGTCTGCTGCCTCTCGCGCCCGATGAACTGCGCCTGATCGGGGGCACGGTGCTGGGCTGCGGCGCGGTGATGGTCATCCTTTGTCCCGCAAGCGCGCGCGAAATCGAGCCGTTCGGCCGCGCGTGGCTGCGCTTTTCGGTGCCGGCGCGGCGCGACCTCGTCGCACAGTTGCTGCTGGCCGCGCTCGACGTGGTCGGCGCCGGGCTCGCGCTCTGGTCGGTCATGCCGCACGCGCTCCTCGGCTTCACCGACTTCCTCACCGTCTATTGCGCCGCCATGCTGCTCGGCCTGATCGGCCACACGCCCGGCGGCATTGGCGTGTTCGAAGCCGCGATGGTGTACGCGCTCGGCCCGAGCGTGCCCACCTCCAAGGTGCTCGCCGCGCTGCTCGCCTATCGCGCGATCTACTTCGGCGCGCCGCTCGCGCTCGCCGCGGCTGTGCTCACCGTGTTCGAGGGCCGCGCGCTCAAGACACCGCTCAGCGCGCGCTTCGCCAGGCGCGGCGCCGACGGCGTCTCGCAGCTCGCGCCGCTCTTCCTCGCCATCGTGACGTTCGTGACCGGCAGCATGCTCGTGATCTCAGGGGCCACGCCCGCGTTCTCCAAGCGCATCGCGCTGCTGCAAACCGTCGTGCCGCTCTGGGTGCTCGAAAGCTCGCAGCTGATGGGCAGCCTCTTCGGCGTGTTGCTGCTCTTCGTCGCGCGCGGTCTGCTGCGGCGCCTGGACGCCGCCTGGTGGCTCGCGCTCGTGATCGCCGTGGCCAACCTCGCGCTCTCGCTCGCCAAGGGCCTCGCCTTCGTCGAAGCGGGCGTCCTGTGCGTGCTGATCGTGCTGCTGCTCGGCACGCGCAAGCGCTTCAATCGTCACTCGTCGATGTTCAGCGAGCGCTTCACGCCGGCCTGGCTCGCCTCGGTCGGCTGCGTGATCGCGCTCGCCGTTTGGGTGCTGCTGTTCGCGTTCCGCGACGTGCAGTACTCGCAAAGCCTCTGGTGGCAATTCGCCTTCCACAGCCGCGCCCCGCGCGCACTGCGCGCCACGCTCGGCGCCGGCGTGTTCGCCGCTGCGCTCGCGCTGTGGCAATTGCTGCGCCCCGCCGCAGGCCGCTTCGTGATGCCCCCGAGCGAAGACCTCGAAGAGGCCGCGCGTATCGTGCGCGCCCAGGAGCGCAGCGACGCGGGCCTCGCGCTGATGGGTGACAAGAGCTTCCTCTTCTCCGCCTCGCGCCAGGCTTTCCTCATGTACGCGAAGCGCGGCCGCACGTGGGCGGCGCTGCACGATCCAGTCGGCCCGCGCGAAGAATGGCCCGCGCTGATCCGCGAATTCGTTACGCTCGCGCACGCGCACAATGGCCGCGCGGCGTTCTACCAGGTACGCGCCGACGCGCTGCCGCTCTATCTCGATGCCGGCCTCACGTTGATGAAGCTCGGCGAGGAGGCGCGCGTGATGCTGCAGGAATTCGACCTCAAAGGTCCGCAGCGCGCGCATCTGCGCTATGCGCTCAAGCGCGGCGAACGCGACGGCTTTTCGATCGAGCATATCGAGCCCACGCAGATGGGCGCGAGCCTGCCGGTGCTGCGCGCGATCTCCGACGCCTGGCTGCAGGACCGCGAAGCGCGCGAAAAGAGCTTCTCTGTGGCCGCGTTCGACGACGACTATCTCGCCGCGCAGTCCGTGTTGCTGATCCGCCAGAACGGCGAGCCGCTCGCCTTCGTCACCTTCATGACCACCGATCTGAACACCGACGCAACGGTGGGCGTCATGCGCCATTTGCCGGGCGCCTCGCCGTACGCGATGGAATACCTGTTCACGCAGCTCGCACTGCATCTGAAGGCCGCCGGCTACCAGTCGCTCTCGCTCGGCATGGCGCCGCTCTCGGGTATGGGTCCCTCGCCGCTCGCTTCGCCGTGGCACCGGCTCGCGGGCTTCATCTGGCGCTTCGGCGGCCGTTTCTATAACTTCCGCGGGCTGCGCGGCTTCAAGAACAAGTTCGCGCCGCGTTGGGAACCACGCTATCTGGCCGCCTCAGGCTCGATCAGCGTGTTCATCACCCTCGCCGATCTATCGCTGCTGGCAGGAGGCTGGCGCTCATGACATTCCGTATTCCCAGGCTGCCGCGCATTGCAGGCACGGCAGCGGGCGCTGCTGTGCTCGTGATTGTCACGGCTCACGCCAACGCGGCTTCAACGCCCGCCTCTACGCCCGCTTCCGCCGCGACGATGCACATTTCCGGCGGCCGTTACGGCGAAGTTGCGGTGACGAAACCGGGCGGCGCGATGCGCGGCTTCACCGTGCTGTTCTCGGCGGCCGCGCACTGGAGCGCCGCCGACCAGGCACGCGCCGATGCGCTCGCGCAGCATGGCGCGCTCGTCGTGGGTGTCGACACGGAGCGCTATGCGCAGAACCTCGCCGCCGTGAAGAACGAGACCTGCCACAAGCTCTACAGCGACGCCGAAGCGCTAAGCCACCAGCTCGAACGCCAGCAGGGCGCGAGCGAGTACTACGCGCCGATCGCCATCGGCAGCGGCGAAGGTGCGCTCATCGCACAGCGCATGCTCTCGCAGGCGCCCGCGAACACGATGGCGGGCGCCGTGTCGCTCGATCCCGCCGCGGAACTCGACGCGCGCTTCGAACCCTGCCCGGCCGACCCCACGCTCTCGCGCGGCAATGGCTTGCCCGGTTTCTTCGAGCAGGGCGTGACGACAAAAGAAGCACGCGCAACCCTTTCAGGCACACCGCGCGCCTTCGCCCCCGGCGTTGCCGACGCCGACAAGATCGTTGCGCTCACATCGAATCACCTGCGCGTCGTGACGGAAAGCGAAGAGGACGTGTCGGACCTGCCGCTCGTCGAACTGCCCGCGGCACATCCCACCGACATGCTCGCGGTGGTGATCTCGGGCGACGGCGGCTGGCGCGATCTCGACAAGACGATTGCAGAAGCGCTGCAAAAGCAGGGCGTTTCGGTGATCGGCTGGGACGCGCTGCGCTACTTCTGGAGCGAAAAGACACCCGGGCAAACGAGCCACGATCTCGCCCGCGTGCTGAAGACCTACGGCTCGCGCTGGCATGCGCAGCACATCGCGCTCGTGGGCTACTCGTTCGGCGCGGACGTGATGCCGTTCGCCTACAACCGTCTGCCCGACGCATTGCGCGCGAAGGTGTCGTACATGTCGCTGCTCGGCTTCGCGCCGGACGCCGACTTCCAGATCCGCGTGACGGGCTGGCTCGGCATGCCCGCCAGCGACAAGGCACTGCAGGTGCGCCCGGAACTCGCGAAGGTGCCGCCTTCGATCGTGCAGTGCGTATACGGCGCGGGCGAGAAAGACACCTTGTGCCCGGCGCTCGTGAATACGGGCGTGGACGTCGTCAAGACGGGCGGCGATCACCACTTCGACGGCGACTACAACGCGCTCGCAGGCAAGATCATTGCAGGGTGGAAGAAGGAGATCGCGGCGCGGGGGTGAGCGCGCGAGTCGTATGGCAGCCCGCTCGTCCAGGACTGAACCGTCTCATCTTGCGCACCCATAAAAAAGCGCCGGCGTAAGCCGGCGCAAAGAGAGACTGCTCTAAACCCTTGCTCAGGCGACCACAGGCGCCGCCGCCTTCGCGTCCTCTTCCTGCTCCACCGAGGAGCGGATCAGGTAATCGAATGCGCCGAGCGATGCCTTCGCACCTTCGCCCACGGCGATCACGATCTGCTTGAACGGCACGGTCGTCACGTCGCCCGCGGCGAACACGCCCGGCACCGACGTCTGGCCCTTCGCGTCCACTTCGATCTCGCCGTGCTTCGACAGCGCCACCGTGCCCTTGAGGAACTCGCTGTTCGGCACGAGGCCGATCTGCACGAACACGCCTTCGAGTTCGAGATGATGCTTCTCGCCCGACGTACGTTCGAGCCAGGCGAGACCGGTGACCTTCTGGCCGTCGCCGGAGATATCCGTGGTTTGCGCGTTCACGTGCACCGTGACGTTCGGCAGGCTGCGCAGCTTGCGTTGCAGCACTTCGTCCGCACGCAGTTGCGCGCCGAATTCGAGCAGCGTGACATGGCTCACGATACCGGCCAGGTCGATCGCCGCTTCCACGCCCGAGTTGCCGCCGCCGATCACCGCCACGCGCTTGCCCTTGAAGAGCGGGCCGTCGCAGTGCGGGCAGTAGGCCACGCCCTTGTTCTTGTATTGCTGCTCACCCGGGACATCGACGTTACGCCAGCGCGCACCCGTTGCGAGCACGACACTCTTCGCGCGCAGCGTCGCGCCGCTTTGCGTGCGCACTTCGAAGCCGTTGCCCGTGGGCACGAGCGCTTCGGCGCGCTGCAGATTCATGATGTCGACGTCATAGGCACGCACATGCTGCTCCAGCGCCGCGGCGAACTTCGGCCCTTCCGTTTCGGTGACCGAGACGAAATTCTCGATCGACATCGTGTCGAGCACCTGGCCGCCGAAGCGCTCGGCGAGCACGCCGGTGCGAATGCCCTTGCGCGCCGCGTAAATCGCAGCCGCAGCGCCTGCGGGGCCGCCGCCGACGATGAGCATGTCGAACACATCCTTCTGGTTCAGCTTCTCGGCGGCACGCGACGATGCGCCGGTATCGAGCTTCGCGAGAATCTCTTCTACGCCCATGCGGCCCTGGCCGAACACTTCGCCGTTCAGGTAGATGGTCGGCACGGCCATGATCTGGCGCTTCTCGACTTCGTCCTGATAGAGCGCGCCGTCGATGGTGACGATCTGCACGTTCGGGTTGAGCGTAGCCATCGCGTTGATCGACTGCACGACTTCCGGGCAGTTCTGGCACGACAGCGACATATAGACTTCGAACGAGAACGCGCCGTCGAGCGCCTTCACCTGCTCGATCGTCTCGTTCTCGAGCTTGACCGGATGGCCGCCCACCTGGAGCAGCGCCAGCACGAGCGACGTGAATTCGTGGCCCATCGGAATACCCGCGAACGTGACCTTCACGTCGGAGTTCGCGCGCTTGATGTCGAACGAAGGGGTACGCGCGTCGCCGGCTGCGGCGCCACGGCGTTCTTCGTAGGTGATGCGATCCGAGAGCGAGGCGATGTCCTGCAGCAGTTGCTGCAGTTCTTGCGACTTCTCGCTTTCGTCCAGGTACGCAACGATCTCGATCGACTGCGTGACTTTTTCGAGGTAGCTTTTGAGTTGATCTTTGAGGTTGGCGTCGAGCATGGCTTTTTTTCCGGCTAGAGAAGAAGCGGGGGAATGCTAAGTATTGCCTGGCAATTTCGCCGCTCCGCTTATGGCGTAACGAGGCGAACAGGGTTCCCGGGCCGCGGCCGCGTGGGCACGGCCCGGGGATACTGCGGATGAGACCTGGGCGCCATGCGATCGCGGCGATCGCATGGATACAGCGACGCTTAGATCTTGCCGACGAGGTCGAGCGACGGCTTGAGCGTTTCAGCGCCCGGCGTCCACTTGGCGGGGCAGACTTCACCCGGGTGAGCGGCGACGTACTGAGCCGCTTGCACCTTGCGCAGCAGTTCCTTGGCGTCACGGCCGATACCGTTGTCGTGGATTTCGCACAGCTTGATCTCGCCTTCCGGGTTGATCACGAACGTGCCGCGCAGTGCCAGGCCTTCTTCTTCGATCATCACGTCGAAGTTGCGCGTGATTGCGCCCGTCGGGTCGCCGACCAGCGGGTACTGGATCTTGGCGATCGTGTCCGACGTGTCGTGCCATGCCTTGTGCGTGAAGTGCGTGTCGGTCGACACACCGTAGATTTCGACGCCCAGCTTCTGGAATTCTGCGTAATGGTCGGCCAGGTCGCCGAGTTCCGTCGGGCACACGAAAGTGAAGTCGGCCGGGTAGAACACGACAACCGACCACTTGCCCTTGAGGTTTTCTTCAGAGACCGGAACGAACTTACCGTTGTGGTATGCGGTTGCCTTGAACGGCTTGACTTGCGTGTTGATGAGAGACATGCGTTGTTTCCTCGCTCTGGGTTGGGAAAAGGTATGGACGAAGGTTACGGGAACCGCGTCCGTTTGAAAAATTGGTTGCTTTGATCGCTGGTATTAACCTTGCCTATCGGGCCCCATAGCATTCCTCGAAGCCCGCCAGTCAAGGGATCGGCGCCCGCGTCACGCGGCCCGAGCAACCCCCGGGGCGGTGAGCATACAACGAAACTGCGACAATGCGCCTCATATGCCCGCCCTTTCGTGGTGCGTCCGCGAGGCTTTGCCTTTTAGATGCAGGCGCAACGGCCGTTCTGCAAGGGACGCAGACTTACCGCGTCAAAGCGCGCCGCCACGCGCGGTTGCCGCACGCGCCGCAAGCCGCTCGCGCAGGTACTGCGTGAACGCGCGGATCGTCACGGAAGCTTCACGATGCTGCGGGTACAGCGCATGCAGCGCGTTGGGCGGCGGCATGAACGGCTCGAGCACCTCGACCAGCAGTCCCGCATCAACCGATCCCGCCACGATGAAGTCCGGCAGATAGCAGATGCCGAGCCCGGCAATGGCCGCGTCGCGGATCACTTCGCCGTTGTTCGCGCGTAGCGGCCCGTGCACGTCGAAAGGCGTACGCACGCCGTCGACGATGAATTCCCACGGCGCGCGGCCCTGCTGCCCGTACGGCAGGCAGGCGTGCTGCGCGAGATCGGCGGGCGTTTGCGGCGCGCGGCGGCGGCGCCGGTAGCCGGGGCTGCAGCAGGCGATCATGCGCACGTCGACCAGCTTTTGCGCGACCAGCGTGGAATCGGCCAGCCGGCCAATGCGCAACGCCATGTCGAAACCCTCGCCGATCACGTCCACGGTGCGGTCGCTCAGGTCCATGTCGAAGCGCACGTCCGGATGCTCGCGCAGAAATTCGGCGACGAGCGGCGAAAGGTGCGCCATGCCGAACGACATCGGCGCGCTCACTTTCAGGAGGCCGCGCGGCTCGCTGCGCCGGTCCGACATGGCCTGCCCGGCTTCGGCCACGTCCGCAAGAATGCGTTTCGCGCGCTCGTAGAAGTCCTGCCCGAGGTCCGTGACCGCCAGCTTGCGCGTGTTGCGCACGAGCAGGCGGACGCCCAGATCGGCCTCCAGCGCCGCCACGCGCCGGCTCACGAACTGCTTGGAAAGCCGCAGCCGATGGGCCGCCGCCGTGAAATTGCCCGCATCCACGGTATTCACGAAGATCCGCATGTCGTCGAGTTGCATTCCGATTGTCCACTTCAATGTGACAGTTAGTCGTATTTTACGACGATTTTATTCGATTTGATTGACCTAAAATTCTTCCATCGCAACCAGTCAACCGAATCGAAACGATTCACACGGAGAGACGAAAATGATCGAACTTCGCAAGGCAGACCAACGCGGCCGCGCTGAACATGGCTGGCTCAGCTCGCGTCACACGTTTTCGTTTGCCAACTACTACGATCCGAAGCAAGTGGGCTTTTCGGACCTGCTCGTGATCAACGACGACCGCGTGGCCCCGGCGCGCGGCTTCGGCAAGCATCCGCACCGCGACATGGAAATCTTCTCGTACGTGCTGGAAGGCGCGCTCGAGCACAAGGACTCGATGGGCACGGGCTCGGTGATCGTCCCCGGCGACGTACAACTGATGAGCGCCGGCACCGGCGTCGCGCACAGCGAATTCAACCACTCGGCCGACGAAGGAGTGCACTTCCTGCAGATCTGGATTGCACCGAACGTGAAGGGCGCGCAGCCGCGCTACCAGCAGAAGCACATCGCCGATGAGGAAAAGCGCGGCAAGTTCCGCCTGATCCTCTCGCCGGACGGCGCCGAAGACTCGCTGCTGCTGCGCCAGGACGCACGCGTGTATGCAGGACGACTCGACGGCACGGAAACGGCGAAGGTCGAAGTGGGCGCCGACCGCTACGCCTACGTTCATGTGGCGCGCGGCAGCGTGGCCCTGAACGGCGTGGAACTCGGCGAAGGCGACGGCGCGCGCATCCGCTCCGAGCGCGAACTGAGCTTCAGCGACGGACACGGTGCCGAGGTCCTGGTGTTCGATCTGCGTAATATTGAAGTGTCGGAGCTCTGGTCTTAACCCGGGCGTTGCGCCTGAGGTTATGCTGGCGCAGCCGGCGCGCGGCGGTCCGCTCACTGGGAGCGGGCCGCCGCCCGGCAAAGCGCGAGCGCATACGTAGTGAACCACTTAATACTTCTTCGGAGAGAACCATGCGATACAACCTGTTCGGGCCGGGCAACGACGTCGTGCTGCTGGTCTCGCGCATCCTGCTGACTTCCCTGTTCATCCTGTTCGGCTGGTCGAAGATCACGGGCTTTTCGGGCACCGTCGACTACATGGCGCACGTAGGCGCGCCCGTGCCGATGCTGTCGGCCGTCATCGCCGTAATCATGGAGTTCGCGGTAGGCATTCTGCTGCTCGTGGGGTTCTATACGCGGCCGCTCGCCGTGCTGCTCGCGATCTACACCGTTGCGACGGCGTTCATCGGCCATCACTTCTGGACCATGACGGGCGCCGATCAAATGGCGAACATGATCAACTTCTACAAGAACATCAGCATCGCGGGCGGCTTGCTCGCACTCGCGGTGACGGGGCCGGGAGCGATCTCGATCGACAGGAAGTAACGCACGGTTTGGTTTGACTGCAGAAAGGCGCGATGCGCGATGGCATCGCGCCTTTTTTGTGTCCCTGAGTATTTGATCAAATTTACTTCACCATTCGCTCATGCGAAGATTTGATCAAATCCCAGGGAGACACACAATGCAAACCCGGCAAGGGGTGAACTGGGCGCGCGCGCAGCGCATCCTCACCCGTGAACGCGAAGCCTTCATCGCCGCGCGTCCGAAGTCGCAGGCCTTGTCCGCGCAGGCTGCCCGCCATCTGCTGTTCGGCGTGCCGCTGCATTGGATGAACGACTGGTCCACGCCCTTCTCGCTGTATGTCGATGCCGCGCGCGGCGCTGGCTTCACCGACGTGGACGGACACCGCTACGCCGACTTCTGCCTGGGCGACACGGGCGCGATGTTCGGCCATGCGCCGCAGCCCGTGGCACGCGCGCTCGCGGCCCAGGCACAACGCGGCTTCACGACCATGCTGCCGGGCGAAGACGCCGTCGCCGTGGGCGAAGCGCTTGCCGGGCGCTTCGGCCTGCCCTTCTGGCAGTTCGCGATGACCGCGAGCGACGCCAACCGCTTCGCCGTACGCTGGGCGCGCGCGGCCACGGGCCGGCGCACGATACTCGTGTTCAACGGCTGCTATCACGGCACCGTCGATGACGTTTTCGTCGATCTCGTCGATGGCCAGCCCACGCAACGCGCGAGCCTGCTCGGCCAGGTTCACGACCTGCTGCCGACCACGCGCGTGGTCGAGTTCAACGATCTCGAAGCGCTCGCGCGCGCACTCGCCGACAACGACGTGGCCTGCGTGCTCGCCGAGCCCGCCATGACGAACGTGGGCATGGTGCTGCCCGAACCCGGCTTCTGGCGCGAGGCGCAGGCGCTCATGAAGCGGCACGGCACGCTGCTATTGATCGACGAAACGCACACGATCAGCAGCGGGCCGCGCGGCTACGCGCGCGGGCATGGCATCGAGCCCGACCTCTTCGTGCTCGGCAAGCCGGTGGGCGGCGGCGTGCCGTGCGCTGTCTACGGCTTCTCGGCCGAATTCGCCGCGCGTGCGCAGCAGGCGAAGCTCGACGCGCCGCCGGGCCATTCGGGCATCGGCACGACGCTTACGGCGAATGCGTTTTCGATGAGCGCAATGCGCGCGACGCTTGGCGAAGTCATGACGGAAGCCGCCTACACGCACATGTTCGCGTTGGCCGAACGGCTCGCCAACGGGCTCGCAGCAACGATCGCGCGCCATGCGCTGCCGTGGTGCGTGACACGCGTAGGCGCACGCACCGAGTTCCAGTTCTGCGCCACGCCGCCGCGCAACGGCAGCGAGGCGCGCGCCGCCATGGATGACGAACTCGAACACCTGCTGCATCTCTATCTGCTCAATCGCGGCGTGCTCATCACGCCGTTCCACAACATGATGCTCGTGTGCCCGGACACGACCGAGGCCGACGTCGATCGTCTGCTCGGCGCATTCGATACCTGCCTGGGCGAACTGGGCGAACTGGGCGAATTGAACGACCCGAACACACGATGAAAACACGCGCGCATCAATCGCTGCAGGACGAGACGTACGCCACCCTGCGCCGCTGGCTGAGTCTCGGGCGCTTCTTGCCCGGCGAGCGTTTGCGCATTCACGCGCTCGCTGAGCAATTGCGCGTGGGCGAGATGCCGGTGCGCGCGGCGCTCGTGCGCCTCGCCGGCGAGTCCGCACTCGTGAACCTCCCCAACCGCGGCGTGGTGGTGCCGCAGCTCACGCGCGCGCAGTTCGACGACGTGCTCAACGTACGCGTGATGCTCGAAGGCGAAGCGGCATTTCTCGCCGCCGCGCGTCTGACCGCCAGCGACATCGCGCAGCTCGACGCCCTATGCGCACAGATGGCCGAAGCGCTGGAGCAGAACAAGCGCGCGCGCTATCTCGACGCCAACGAAGACTTCCACCTTACGCTCTATCGCGCGAGCGGCTCGCCGCTGCTCGTGGATCTGATCGAAACGGTGTGGCTCCAGGTCGGGCCGATCTCGAACCTGCTGTTCGACGACCCCGGCTTTGCGCGCACGCTCAACGATGCACACGATGGCCTGATGCGGCGGCTAAAGCGCCGCGACGCGCAAGGCGCGCGGCGCGCCGTCGAGCGCGATCTGCGCCACGCCGCGAAGCCGTTGCGCATGCATTGCCTGTCCGACGACGGGCACACGGCGGACACGGCTTGATATGCTTGGCAGCGCGCCTGCCTGCCCTCATGTTCTCCTTACGACCCATTACGCGCGATGCACGATCCACAAGACAACCTCTACGCGTACCTCACTTCGCTCCAGCAATCGGCGCTGAGCGCGCTCAAGCGCCTGCCGCTCAAGAGCCGTGCCGCACAAGGCACGCTCATGGCGCTGCGCGCCGTATGCGCGGCAGGTCTTGCGTACAGCATCGGCCGCGCGCTTCACACCGAACAGGCGTTCTGGGCGGCGATCACGGCGATTGCCGTCACCCAGCACGACTACGCCGATACGCTTGCGCAGTCGCGCGACCAGTTCATCGGCGCGATTGCAGGCGGCGCGGTGGGCCTCGCGACGGCTGCGTTCGGCCCGGAAAATCTCGCGGCCTACCTCGTAGCGGTGAGTGTGGTGATCATCGGCTGCTGGTGCCTGAGCGTGAGCACCGCGGCACGGCTGGGCGCGATCACCACCACCATCGTGCTTCTCGTGCCCTTGAACGGGCCGGTGTGGGACGTTGCGCTCTTTCGCGTGGCGCAGGTCGCCATCGGCATGGCCTGCGCGGTGCCGGTCAGCTGGCTGTTTTCGTATGTCGAGCGGCGCTGGCTGCATGCGTGAGCACCGTCTCTCAACGCACGCGAAATAATCCATCTCCATGCGCTCAGGAATCCGGCCCGCGTTACCGGCGATAATCCATACCGCCGTGCGGCCAGGTTGCCGGGAGCGGGATCTGCGGCGCGTGCGCGCAGTCGCCGCGCAAATACCCCCGTCGATGGGAAATCGTGCGAAACTCCTCCGCCGCGCTCCGCCGACGCCATGCAAAACGTGGCGACATTAAGGGGCGCAATCGAGAACGCAACCCACGCCGCCGCAATTTCACCCTATGAACACCACCACCCGCCCCGCCGCTTCGAACGCCAAGCCCCGCAAGTCCATCACGCTCCTGCAAATGCTCGCGCTGATCGGCGCCGGCGGCATCGCGGCATCGCTGCTGTTCCGCTACTTCCTGTGAGCGAAGCGCGTCCGGGAAATCAAGCCAACCGTTTTCGCTTATGTACAAGAAAGGCGTCGCCCTCGAAATCCAGTTCTCTCCCGAACGCCTGAATGACGGCGCAGGCGACCCGTACTGGATCGACCTCACCGCCGACGAAGCCGCCGCGCTGCTGGCCGCGCTGCAAAGCAGGCTCGCCGAGCGCGAGAGCACCGCAGCGCCGCTTGTCGTCGCACTCGACACTCCGTCCGAAAGCGCCGCGCCCGAGGCACCTGCAAGCGCCTCAACGGCTGCTGCCGGCGCCGACGACGGCCCCAAGCAATGGGTCTGCGTGATCTGCGGCTGGGTGTACGACGAAGCCGCTGGCGCCCCCGACGACGGCCTCGCTCCCGGCACCCGCTGGGCCGACGTACCCGACGACTGGCGCTGCCCGCTCTGCGACGTGGGCAAGGAAGACTTCGCGCTCGTCGAGTTCTAAGGCACGACGCTCACGGCGCGCGGCGCTCACACGCCCGCGCGTCCAGGCGACTCGTAGAAGAGCGCAAACAACTCCGACTGCGAACTCACGCCGAGCTTCGCGTAAATATGCTTCTTGTGCGCACGCACGGTCTCGAACGAAATTTCGAGCCGCTCCGCAATCGCACGCGTGGAAAAGCCGCTCAGGCTCAAGCGCACCACCTCGATCTCGCGCGCGGTGAGCGGCACGCGTCCGCTTTGCTGCGTGACCGCCTCGATGCGGCTCGCGAAGCCCGCCTCGCTCAACCGCCCCTGCTGCGCCGTGCTGTCGGCTTCAACCGTATCCGCAGCGACCGCCTCGGCAGCGCCCTCGGCAAACCTCTCATACGCAAGCCGCTGCTTCATGAGCGCGACCACCCACGGCGCGAACATCGCGAACATCGCAATATCGCGCTCCGTGTAATGGTGCTTTGCGCCCAGCGAGAAAATCAGCGTGCGCGCTTCGTCGAGAGGCAAGTTGAACTGCACTTCGTCGCCGATGATATTGCTCTTGAAGTAGCGCTGGTAGTAGTCCGTCATGCGGAAGTTATCGGGCGCGACTTCGGCGAGCGTGACGAGTCCCGCGCGCGGCTTTTCGCTTGCGTTGAGATAGAACGGATCGAGCAGGTACATCCCCTCCAGATACGCGCGGAACAAGAGATCCACGGTGCCGTCGGGCATGGGCGACTCGGCGCACACGAGCGGCGCGCGATCGCGCCGGAAGACGAGCGCAACCCAGTTGTCGAACGCCACGAAGCGCTCGATCACGCGCGTCATGCGCGTCCAGAAGTCGGGGCCGTCGAGGGCGTCGATCAGCGTCGCGATATGGTGATGGAACGCGCGGTCCTGCCAGTCCAGTTCCATGGCCTCTCCGATCAGGGGTACCCCTGCAGGGTAATTCCTCGACAAAAATAACGTGGAGATAATAGCCGCTCCTGACGCCCACGCGGTGCTTTACGTAATACATAAAGGAAGGAGACAGGCATGCAACTCGAACTCGCGCAGATCCCGATCGTGGACGGCGCAGTCGCTCCCAACCTCGCCCGCGTGCTCGACGCCACGACCAGGCGCCGCGAAGGCAGCGACCTCATCGTTTTTCCCGAAGCCACGCTCACCGGCTTTCCCACCCGCGAAAACGTGCGCGACGTGGCGGAAACGCTCGAAGGTCCGTCTTTGAGCAAAGTGCGCGACGCGGCACGCGCGGCCAATATCGGCGTTGCCGTGGGCCTCGCCGAGCGCGAAGGCGACCGCTTCTACAACACGACCGTGCTGATCGACGAACGCGGCGACATCGCGCTGCGTTACCGCAAAACGCATCTGTGGGCCACGGACGTGGGCGTGTTCACGCCGGGCGAGCGCTTCGAAGTGTGCGAATTCAAGGGCACAACCGTGGGTCTGCTGATCTGCTACGACATCGAGTTTCCCGAAACGGCGCGCGCCGTGGCCTCGCTCGGCGCGGAAATGCTCGTCGTCACGAACGGCAACATGGATCCGTTCGGCCCGGTGCATCGCCGCGCGATCGTTGCGCGCGCGATGGAAAACCAGATGTTCGCCGCGCTCGTGAACCGCATCGGCGACGGTGACGACAACCTCACGTTCCCCGGTGAAACCGCGCTCGTGAGCCCGTTCGGCGACGTGCTCTGCGAGTTGAAGAACGAAGACGCGGTGCTGCACGCGAAGGTGGACCGCGCGCTGCTCGCACAAAGCCGCGAACACTACAGCTATCTGCACGACGCACGCATTGCGCTCGATCTTGCGGACGAGAACGACGCGCAAGGACGCCGCTCGCTCAATATCCGCCCTCGCACGCTTTAAAGCCTCAACAGCCTCAATCGCGCCAGGCAGCAAAGCCCGGCAAGCCGCTTCCCGTGGCTCGCCAGGCTCGCCCACGCCTGCCAGAACCGCAGTACCCAGGAGACAACTGCATCATGAAGCCTGCCTCGCCGTCGCATGAACGCGGCACACACGAACCTCACCTGAAGCGCACGCTCGGCCTGCCGTCCGTGCTCCTGTTCGGCCTCGCCTACATGGCGCCGCTGATCGTCTACGGCACCTATGGCGTGCTCGCCGGCGCGAGCCAGGACACCGCCGCCCTCGCGTATCTCATCGCGCTCGTCGCAATCGTGTTCACGGCGCTCAGCTACGGCAAGCTCGCGCGCCTGTTCCCGGTGGCGGGTTCGGCCTACACGTACACGCGCAAGAGCTTCAATTCGCACCTGGGCTTCATGATCGGCTGGGCCACGCTGCTCGACTACTTCTTCCTGCCGATGGTGATCTGGCTGATCGGCGCGGCCTATCTTGGCGCTGCGTTCCCGAGCGTGCCCACGTGGATCTGGATTGTCGCGTTCATCGTGTTCACTAGCGCGCTGAACATCGTCGGCATCGAACTCGCCGCGCGTTTGAACATCGTGCTGATGATCGTGCAGCTCGGCATTACGGCAATGTTCGTAGTCCTGTGTCTGCACTATGCCGCCGCGGCCGCGGGTCCGGGCGGGCTCATCGCAGCGCAGCCGTTCTTCCAGCCGCACGTGCCGCTTTCGGCCACCATGGCGGGCGCGGCGATCGCCGCCTATTCGTACCTCGGCTTCGACGCCGTTTCCACGCTCACCGAGGAAACCATCGAGCCTGAAAAGACCATTCCGCGCGCCATCGTGCTGATCGCGCTGGTGGGCGGCGCGATCTTCGTGATCGCTGCGTACACGCTGCAGCTCGCGCATCCGGGCGCCGTCTTCAAGGACCCCGATTCGGCCGCGTTCGAAATCGCGCGCAAGGTGGGCGGCGATATCTTCGTGACGATTTTCCTCGCGGGGCTGATTCTCGCGCAGTTCGCCTCGGGCATCTCGGCACAGGCGAGCGTCGGGCGTCTGCTCTATGCCATGGGCCGCGATGAAGTGCTGCCCAGGTCGGTTTTCGGCTACATCCACCCGCGCTTTCGCACGCCTGCGATCAACATCGCGATTGCCGGTATCGTGGGCTTGATCGCGCTGAAGCTCGATGTGGCCACGTCTACCTCGTTCATCAACTTCGGCGCGTTCCTCGCGTTCACTTCGGTGAACCTGTGCGTGATCCGCCAGTACTTCAGCGGCGCGGCAGGCACGCGTGGCTTTGGTTTCCTCGGCGGTCTGGTGTTCCCGCTGATCGGCGCCGTGACCGATATCTGGCTGCTGTGCAGCCTCGAGAAGACGGCGATCGTGCTCGGCATCATCTGGTTCGTGCTCGGCGTCGCGTATCTCGGCTGGATCACGCGCTGCTTCCGGCAAGCTCCGCCGGAAATGGCGGTGTAAGCGAAGCGCTGCTGCCTGCTTCGAATGAAACGGCACGGGCTTTCGCGTCGGGGCGGAAGCCCGTCTTTTCGTCATGTGGGATGCAAGCTTCGAGACGCCTTCATCGGGCTTTCGAAATACCTCGAAAAAACGAGCGTTCGGTCGTGCGCAGCGGAACCGAACTACAATGCATGCCGTCCGATGCAATGCCGCATTGCCGCCCTGTTTGCCCCGAACATGTCCCGTTTTTCGAAAGCCATCCCTCGTTTGCCCGTCCCGCTTCGCAGCGCCGCCCTCGCCGTCGTCACGGTGACGCTGGCTGCTGCGCTCGGCGCGTGCTCGTCGCCCAAGCCCAAGTTCCAGGAAGATCAGCTGCTGAGCACGGCGCCCAGCCAGTTCTCGCGCAGCTTCAACTACGCGAGCACGGACGCCTGCGAGTCGTCGCGCCGCGCATTGCTGAGCCAGGGCTATATGACGACGATGACACGCAACGACAGCGTCGACGCCACGAAGAACTTCCAGCCGACGCTCGACCAGCATATCGTCGTGGAGGTGCACGTGGTCTGCACGCCGGGCGACGCGAGCAATACGAGCATGGTGTACGTGAACGCCGTGCAGAACGGCTACGCCCTCAAGAAAAGCGATACCTCGGCGAGCGTGGGGCTCTCGATTCTGGGGTCGGTTTCGCTTCCTATTCGCTCGAACAGCGACGAAATGGTGAAGATTTCAAGCGAGACGATCCAGTCTGGCCCGTTTTATTCGCGCTTCTTCGATCTGGTGGGACGGTATTTGACCGCATCGGCGCGCAGCGAGCCTGTGCCGGGCGCCGGGGCGATCAAGATTACGCCGTTGCCGCCGCCTGTCGAGCCGGTCACGGCAAGCGCCGCGCCCGCCGCGACCACAGTGGGGTCGGCCGCGCCGGCTGCCGCCGCAGCGGCTGCGGCGACGGGTGCGGCGGTGTTGCATGGCGCCACGCTGCCCGCCGCGCCGGTCGTGACAGCGCCACCGTCTGCGCCGGCGCCGGCGCCTGCGTCTGCGCCTTCCACTGCGGCGCCCGCGCCCGCCGCTTCTGCTCCCGGCGCTTCCGCACCGGTCGATCACGGTGCTGCCGCTGCGGCGGCGATCATGGGCGTGCCGGCTCCGGCAAACCCGCAGGCTGTGGGCCTCGCAGCGAGTGTGACCACTCACAACGCGGCGACACCTGCGGCAGCGCAAACGCTCGCGTCGACTTCGGCGACCTCCGGCGTCCAGAGCGTGGCAGCCGCAACGGCAATGCCTTCAGCCGCCGCGGCCACGCCGGCTGTAGCCCCGGCCGCATCGCCCCCCTCGCCTTAAGCGCCGCCGCGCGCCAAACCGGGCGTCACGCCGGCCGGCTCACGCACGCCCGCGCGAGCCATGCGCCGCCTGCGCGCTCAGCGCAAGCCCGCCATCATCGCGCCCATGCCCACGAGCAGGCTGCCCATCAGGCGATTCACAGCCCGCATGCGGCTCGGCCGCTGCAGCACGTGGCGCAGCCGGTGCGAGAACAGCGCCATCGAAGCCACGCCGCCCGCAAACAGCAGCGCGAACGTCGCCGCCAGCAGCCAATACTGACGGTCGGCGCCCCAGGGCGCATCGGCGCTCATGAACTGTGGGAAAAACGAAGGGAAGAACAGCAAGGTCTTCGGATTGAGCCCGGAGGTCGCGAATCCGCGCCAGAACAAATCGCGACGGCTCGCATCATCGGCTTCGGCAGGCGCGTCCGTGCCCGTCAAAGCGCGGCTGCGCCACTGCTTGCAGCCCAGCCAGACAAGATAGGCCGCGCCCAGCCAGCGCAGCACCGTAAGTGAATGCTCACTAATGAGCAGCAGCGAATTGAGGCCCAGCGCCGTCAGCGCGAGCTGAAGCAGCACCGCGAGCGTGCCGCCCCAGACGCAGGGCAGGGCCTGGCGCCAGCCGGCGTGGAGCGCCTGGCTCATGGTGAGCACGTTGACAGGACCGGGCGTGTAGACAAGGACGAGCGCGGCGGCGAGAAAAGAGAGATACAGCTGGATCGACATTGCGGGGCGCGCTGGCAAAGGCGTGGTGACGAACGGCGCTCTGGGTAGCGAAAGGGATCGAAAACGGGCAACAAAAAACCGCGCGAAAGCGCGGTCTTCGAATGCCATCTGCCTGACCGGACATTGCTGAGCGCGTGCTTGAACGCGCGCAACGCCCGGTAGCCGCCGCAGGGTGCAACGGAAACCGGCTCTGACGGACCACCGCGGCTCGTGGCTGCGGCGGCGCTCCCCACGACGGGGTGGTGGCCGCGTGGGTCGTGCCAGGCAAGAAGGCATGTGGAAAATATACCGGGGATCGACCAGTATAGGCTTCCGGTTTTCTGGAAAAGTGGCGCTATAGACGGAAGCTTCTTCCGCTAAAATCGGCAAGACCTGTACAAGATTCTTTTTCGCCATGAGCCCTCGTGAACGCCCGCCCAAAGCGCTAGACAACCAGGACCGCAAGATCCTCAGCGCCCTGCAAAAGAACGCCCGACTCTCGAACGCGGAACTAGCCGAGCAGGTGGGCATGTCCACCACCGCGTGCTGGAACCGCACGCGCCAGCTCGAAGCCGATGGCTATATCGACGGCTATGTCGCACTCGTGAACCAGCAAAAGCTGGGCTACGCCGACATCGTGATTCTGGAAGTGACGCTCGACCGCCACGAAGACGACGCACTCGCGCGCTTCGGCGCCGAACTCGCGGCGCTGCCCGAAGTGCTGGAGGCCTATCTCGTCTCCGGCGAGTACGACTACTGGATCAAGGTGGCGGTGGACGGCACCGCCGGCTACGAGCGCTTCCTGCGCGAGAAGCTCTATCGCATCTCGAGCATTCGCCACAGCCGGTCGATGTTCGCCTTGCGCTGCATGAAGGACGTGCCGTCCATGCAGGTGTGACGCGCGTTGGTTTTGGCAATCACGCGAAGGGCGTGAGCGTCAGCGCTGCACGATCAACGTCACGCGCCGGTTCAGTGCGCGGCTTGCGGGGTCGTTGCCCGCCACGAGCGGGAAGTTGTCGGCGCGGCCAATGGCAGCGAGCCGGTGAGGCTCGATGCCGCGCTCGACCAGATAGCGCACCACCGCGCCCGCGCGCGCCGAAGAAAGCTCCCAGTTCGACGCGAACTTCGCGTTCGAGATCGGCGTGCTGTCGGTGTGCCCTTCCACGAGGATATTGCCCGTCGGCGCTGCGCGCAGCACTTCGGCGATACGACCCAGCACGCCCAGCGATTCGGGCAGCAGCGTGGCATCGCCCGCGTTGAACAGGATCTTCGCGTTGATGCCGATCTCCACGCCGCGCGCCGCCGGCACGATCGTGATTTCGCCGCGCTGGCGCAGCGTTTCGAGCGCGGCGAGCAACGCCTGATCGGCGGCGGGCATGTTCTCGACCGCTGGCGCCGTGTTCGTTGGCTGCGCAGCCGAACGTATTTCGGACTCCCTATGTCTTGCGAGCTGCATCGCATAGAGCGCGAGGAACAGCACCATCAGCGTCGTGATCAAGTCCGCGTAGGAAATGAGCCAGCGGCCGGAACCCGATTCGCCGCCGTCGTCCTCGTCGAGATCGAATTGCGCCGTGAGAGGCAGGTCTTTATTGGCAGGCATGGGCAGTCAGCTCGCGCGCGTCGTGTCCAGCGCCCACACGTTCGCTTCGTCCTGCAAACCGCCGGTCTTGCCGCCCACCTCGCCAGCAAGGCGAGTGGCGATCGTGTGGGGCGACTCCTTGCGTGAAATGGCGAGCAGGCCGTCGAGATAAAGCTTGCGCAGGCGCAGTTCGCTTTCGATATGCGCGCGCATCTTGCCGAATAGCGGCAGAAAGACGAGGTTCGCGAAAGCAAGACCGTAAAGCGTGGCGACGAAGGCCACGGCAATGCCCGGCCCGAGTTCGGCAGGCTCGATGAGATGCCCCGTGACCTGAATAAGGCCGAGCACCGAGCCGAGAATGCCGAACGTGGGCGCGTAGCCGCCCGCCTGCTGCCACACGCGCGCCGCCGCCATGTGCTGGCGTCCCCAGGCTTCGAGTTCGCGCAGGAGCGCATCGTCGAGCACCGCGGTCGAAACGCCGCTTGCAAGCAGTTCGAGCCCGCGCCGCGCGAACGGATGTATGTCTTGCAGATCCATCGATTCGAATGCGAGCAGACCGTCGAGCTTGGCCCGATCGCCCCATTCCAGCACGGCGGCGAGGCTCGCTTCGTCTACGCGCGGCGCTTTCACGAAGGCCATGCGCAGATGCTTCACGGCGTCGAAGAAGCGCGCCCAGGTGTTCTGGATCATCACGGCGCCGAGCGTGCCGCCCAGCACGATGGCCAGCGCCTCGGGCTGGAGCAGCGTGACGACATGGCCGCCTTCGAGCGAGAAGCCCGCGACCACGGCAAGCGCGCCAACGGCGATACCGATCAGGGTAAGCAGATCCATGCGTGTCTCCGATTAAGCGATCTGGCTAGCCGGCTAGCGCGCGCCAGGTGTCTTGAGTGCACGCACCGCTTCCAGCAGGCGCTGCTCGATGTCCTCGACTTCCGCGGGATCGATCTTGATGTCGCGGCGCATGACCCACGACACCTCGTTCTTGCGCGCGTCCGCCATCACCGAAAGCAGTCTCTCCGATACGGCCTGATCCTCGATCGAGGCAAGCAGCTTCGCGAGATCGTAGGTATCGAGCGCACTCACGGCTTCGAACAGCGTGCGCTGATCGACGAACAACAGATCGTCGAGCGCCTTGAGTTCGCCCGAGCCGCGGTTCGCGCGCTTCGAGAAATACGCCACGCCCTTTTGCTCGACAAAGTTGAGCACTTTCGATTTGCGGAACGCGAAAACCTCGTCGGCGATTTCGGCATGCGAGAGCTTGTTGAGAATGACCTTGCGCTCCACGCCGATCAGCGCTTCGAGATCGGCCAGTTCGATCAGTTCGAGTTCGCTGTTGATCGACACATCGAGATCGCTGTCCGCTACCTGCGTCGCGCGCTCCACGATACGCACGGGGTCGAACGTCACGACCTGGCGGCCCAATGCGCCTTCCGCCGCTGTCGCGTTATTGGCGAGGTGCGTGACCTGAGCGCTTTGCATCGCGACGAGATTGAGCTTCTCCATGCGCCGGAGCATGGCCATCACATGCGGACGCGAATGGCCCGCCACGGCACGGCACTTCTGCACCACGTCGGCGAGCGGCACGCTTGCTTCGGCGGCGCTCGCGCCGTGCCGCGACCAGGTATCGCCGCTTTCCGCGCGATCGCTCGCGCCAGCGATCAGCGCGAGCACGTGCGCATACGAAAGGACGCCCGGCATGAAGTCGGCATGAGTGTAGGTGGCGAGCAGATCGTCCTTCGCCTTGACGCGCCGCGTGAGCGTGCGCACCACATGGCGCAGCATCGGCGTGACGCGTTCGAGTTCTTCCTCGATGAGGCTCGCCGGCACGACGGTCAGCTGGCAAAAGCTGAGCGCCTTGGCCGTGTTCGGCCGCGGTTCCGCGCCGAGCAGCGCGGTCTCGCCGAAAAATTCACCGCGTCCGAGCGTGGCCATCACGACTTTCTTGTCGTCGCAGCGGGTGGAGATTTCGACCTTGCCTTCGGCGATCACGAAGATCAATCGCTCGCCTGCAAAGCCTTCCGAATAAATGATCTCGCCCGGCGCCGCCGTACGTGACCATGTTTGACTGCGATTCAAGTTCTATCCCCGGAAAACGATTTCGTCGCCCGCATTTGTCTGACTATCCCATGCGTGTGCGAACTGAGTGCCATGTGTCGCGTTTACGGCGTTTCCCAGGACGTTCTTGAATCGGAATGCATAGACGGCACGCGTGGACGTGCGCGTGCGCCGCTGTGTCATGCGCGCCTGACGAGCGCAAACGATTGCTTGCGCGAGAAGTGCTGCAAATGGGCTATGCATTGGGTGGGGTAAAGGAATGCGGCCGGTTCGCACCGGCCGCATGTGTCGCCCCCATCAGTCTTTCACGCAGCGAGTTTTCCCGTCGCATCGCTGCTCGCCGGCGCACTCACGCCTGCGCGCACAAAACGAAGCGCTTGCATGAGCGTTTCGTGCTCGCCTATGTGGTTCGCGAGCAGCAGGATCAGCTGCGCATTGGCCGATTGACTCTGCGCCTCGTCGAGATCGCGATGCATGTCGATCAGCGCTTCGTAAAAGTCGTCCGGCCTTGCCAGATTCGGTTGGGTGTTCAGCATGGTTGTCTCCTCGTTCCGCTATGCCGTGCCTTTTACGCCAAGCGCCCGCTCGAGCGCGCGCTCCACGCGCGCCGCATCGGTGCGCCGCCAGCGCGCGCTCACGTGCTGGTCCGGGCGAATCAGATAGAACGCGCCGTCCTGCGCGCCGTAGCGCTGCGCCGCCAGCCCTTGCACGTCGCGCAACACCACCGTCGATGCCGGCAGACCCGCGGGCACCGCCGCATCGGCTTCGAGCATCATCACGAACTTGAGCGGCACCGGAGAACGCGAGAGCGCCTGCAGCGTGTCGAGCGTCGCCGTATCGAACGCCGAGCCCGCACGGCTGAACACAAGGCCCGCGAACTGGTCGCCCAGATGCGCGAGCAGCCAGCTCTCGTGACCCGCTGCGTCGCGCACCGGGGCGTCTGCGCACGAGGCGCCCGGCTCCATCTGGCCGTCGAACGAATCTTCGTCGGGCGTGTTCAAGGTCGATTCGCGCAGCACCGCCGGCACGGAAAGCCGGCCGCTGTTCACCAGTTGCCGCGCAAATGCATGCTCGCGAGCGAGCGTGAGCACGGCGTCGCGGAACACGCGGCTCACCGCGCTCTTTGGCGTGATGAAGTCGGTCGAGCGCGTGGAGTTGCGGATGTTTTCGTCGGCTGCATATTCGCGCTCGCTCGCGTAGGTGTCGAGCAGCGCATCGGGCGCGTGGTCCTCCAGCACCATCGCGAGCTTCCATGCGAGGTTTTCGCCGTCCTGGAAGCCGCTATTCGCTCCGCGCGCGCCGAACGGCGACACCAGATGCGCCGAATCGCCCGCGAACAGCACGTTGCCCTGGCGGAAGCTGTCCATGCGCAGGCAAGAGAACGTGTAGATGCTCACCCACTCCAGCTCGAACTTCACGTCGGGCCCGAGCAGCGCGCGCACGCGCGGAATCACGCGCTCGGGCGTTTTTTCGAGGACCGGGTCGGCGTCCCAGCCGAGCTGGAAATCGATGCGCCATACGTTGTCGGGCTGGCGATGCAGCAGCACCGACTGGTTCGGATGGAACGGCGGATCGAACCAGAACCAGCGTTCGGTGGGGAAGTCGGCTTCCATCTTCACGTCGGCGATAAGGAAGCGGTCCTTGAACGTGCGGCCGTGGCTGTCGAGGCCGAGCAGCTTGCGCAGCGGACTGCGCGAGCCGTCGGCGGCCACCACGTAGCGCGCAAGCAGCGTGTACGGGCCGTCGGGCGTTTCGATTTCGAGCGCGACGTGCGCATCGGCAGCGCCCGGCGTGCCGTGCTGCGCGACGCCCGTCACCTTGTTTTTCCAGCGGATTTCGAGGTTGGGCAGCGCCTGCGCGCGTTCGAGCAGGTAGCCTTCCACGTAGTGCTGCTGGAGATTGACGAAAGCCGGCCGATGATGGCCGCTTTCGGGCAGCAGGTTGAATGTGTAGACGAGTTCGTCCTTGCGGAACACCTTGCCCACGTTCCAGCTCACACCCTTTTCGACCATGCGGTCGCCGCAGCCGAGGCGGTCGAAGATATCGAGCGAGCGCTTGGAAAAGCAGATGGCGCGCGAGCCCGTGGAAAGCGTGCAGTCGTCGTCCACGAGCACCACCGGCACACCTTGCCGCGCGAGGTCGATGGCCGTCGCGAGGCCCACCGGCCCCGCGCCGACCACCACGACCGGACGCACGCACGCGGCGGCGTCCGGAGCCTGCTCGCTGCATCGCGTGTAGTCGAATGTCTGCGTCTGATAGTCGATCATCTTTGTCTCCACCATTCCACCTTGTCGGGCGTCACTCAATCCTGCAGCGCGTCCCACATCTCCTTGTCGCGCTGCGCCGTCCAGATGCGCGGATGCGTGATGCCGCTCGCTTCGTCGTACGCGCGCGTCACGTCGAACGGCAGGCAGTGCTCGTAGATGAACACGTGGCCGAACTTCGGGTCCATCGCCTCGCGCGTGAGCGACATCGCGCCCTTCAGGTCGAGCTTCTGCGCCACGGCGGCGCGGCCTTGCGCGAGCAGCGTGGTCACGAAGTCCTTCGTGTAATCGAGGCCCTTGTTGACTTCTGCGGGGTCGAGCAGCGCGGGGCCGCGGCCCGGCACGAGCTTTTCGGCGCCGAGCGAGCGCAGCGCTTCAAGCGTGGCGGGCCATTCGGCGAGCTGGGCGTCGCCGCAATAGCACGCAGCGTCGTATTCGACGAGGTCGCCCGAGAACAACACCTTCTGCTGCGGCAGCCACACCACGGTGTCGCCCTTCGTGTGACCCGAGCCGAGGTGCGCGATCTTCACTTCGAGCTTGCCGAGAAACAGCGTGATTTCCTTCTCGAACACGAGCGTGGGCCACGTGAGGCCCGGCACCGTTTCGACGCCCGCGAACAGGCGCGGGAAGCGCTCGATTTCCGACCTCATGTCGGCTTCGCCACGCTCGACGATCATTTCGTACGTGCCGCGGCTCGCGATGATCTGCTGCGCGCCTTCCTTGAAGTACGCCGAAGCGCCGAGCACGCGCACCGCGTGATAGTGCGAGAGCACGACGTATTTGATGGGCTTGTCGGTAACGGTGCGGATCTTCGCGATGAGGTCCTGCGCCATGGCGGGTGTGGCCGTGGTGTCGACGATCAGCACGCCGTCGTCGCCGATGATCACGCCCGAGTTGGGGTCGCCTTCGGTGGTGTACGCGTAGGCGTTTTCCGAGAGCTGCGTGAAGGTGACCTTCTTTTCTTCGAGGTCGGCCTGGGATGCGAACGCCTTTGCCATGTTGAGTCTCCGTATCGAGGGGCTCTGGAAGCCAGAGCGGGGCGAAGCGCGCACGGGCTGGGCGCATTGGGCGCCAGCCCGGATTGTCTCGCCCCGTTTGAAGTTGAAATGGACCGCTGTTGTGCCGGGGTGAGGCCATCATGGTCTTCGCGCCTTTATTTGTCAATAGCGAACTACATTGCTATAGATTAATTTCTATTGGACGCACCGCAGCCCGTGCGGTTGCCAACGGCTGCCGCCGTTCAGTTAACATGGACCCTTTTTCAGCCAGAGAAAAGCGCAATGAGAGGTCGCAACGACAGCGCCGCGTCCGCGCCGCAAGGCAGCGCGACGGCGGCCCGCACGCAGCGCGGCATCCAGAGCGTGGAGGTGGGCGGACGCCTGCTGCGCGCCCTCGCCGACGCGCGCGCGCCGCTTGGCGCCACCGATCTCGCGGCGAGCGGCGACATTCCGTCGAGCCAGGCGCACGCCTATCTCGTGAGCCTCACGCGCCTCGGGCTCATCAAGCGCGATGCGCTGTCGGGGCGCTATGAGCCGGGCCCGCTCGCGCTGCGCCTCGGGCTGCTGCATCTCGCGCAGCAGCCCGCGTTGCGCGAGGCCGTGCCGCGCGCCGCGGCGCTCGCGCAGACGCTCAATTGCAGCGTCGCGCTGTGCATTGCCGGGCCGCAGGGGCCGACGATCGTGCGCTACGAGCACGCGAGCCTGCCGCTGCACGTGAACCTGCATGTCGGCACGGTGATGTCGCTGCGCGCCACGGCCACGGGCCGCGTGTTCTGCGCCTTCCTCGGGCCGGAGGCGCTCGAAGCCGCATGGGCCGCGCAAACCGCGCAGCCGGTGTGGCGCGGCACCAGCCACCTCGCCGGCGCCGCCGGCGCGCCCCGGGAACGCACGCCCGATGCCGCCTTCCTCGCCTCGCTCGACACCATTCGCGCGCGCGGCTACGAACTCGCCGTCGACGCGCCCAGCCCCGGCGTGAGCAGCGTATGCGTGCCCGTGCTCGGCCCGGGGCGCGAGCCGAGGCTCACGCTCACCGCCATCGGCGCGAGCGGGATGCTCGACGTGCGCGCGAACGGCGCGGTCGTGCGCGCGCTGCGCGACGCCGCTGCCGAAATCTCTGCCGCCGCCTTTTCATCGACATCGACATGCCCCGAGTAAGTTCCAGGCCGCCGCGCGACGACTCCGGCAAGACGACCGAAACCGTGCACCCGGACGCCGTGGCCAACGCCGCAGCCGAAGCCGGCAAGCCGCAACGCGGCATCCAGTCGCTCGATGTCACGGGCGAGCTGCTCGCCGCGCTCGTCGCGGCGGGCACGCCCTTGCCGCTGCGCGACCTCGCCGCCGCCGCGGGAATGCCGCCCGCCAAGGCCTTCCCGCACCTCGTGAGTCTGCAGAAGATCGGCCTGCTCGCGCGCGACGCGGCGGGCCGCTACGAAGCGGGACCGCTCAGTCTCGAACTCGGCCTGATCGGCCTTGCGCGTCTTTCGCCGGTTCGCGAAGCCGACGCCGAGCTGGTGGGCCTCGCCGCCGCCACCGCGATGAGCGTCGCGCTCGCGGTGCCGGGGCCGCTCGGGCCGACCGTCGTGCGTCTCGAAGAATCGGCGCTGCCGCTGCACGTGAGCCTGCGCCCCGGCACGGTAATGTCGCTCGTGAACACGTCGATCGGACGCGTGTTCGCCGCATGGGTCGACGACGACGTGCGCGCCGCCCTCCTCGCCCAGGACGAACTGCGGCTTGCGGGCGCGAAGCCGCGCGAAGGCGCCACGCCCGCCTACCTCGCGCGGCTCGCCGCCATTCGCGCCGAAGGCGTGGACACGGCGCTCGACAAACCCATTCCCGGCATCAGCACCGTGACCGCGCCCGTGTTCGACCACACCGGCAGCGTGTGCCTCGTGCTCGCAGTGATGGGCCCTTCGGGCAGCCTCGACATCGCGCGCGAAGGCACGGCGGCGCAACTGCTGATCGCCGCCGCGCAGCGCCTCTCGCGGCGCTTCGGCTACATGGAAGGCGCGGCCGCCGCGCCGCTATGAACGCCTTTTGCGCGCGAGATAAAACGACCCCCTGATGAGAACCTGCATATGAGCACGGCATCGACCGGACCCACGCTGCGCCAGATCGCCGACCTGCCCTGTCCGCGCGGCCTGCCGCTGCTCGGCAATCTGCTGCAGCTTTCGCCGCCGCGTCTGCATTTGATCCTCGAGCAATGGGCCGCCGAACTCGGCGCGCCCTACCGCTTCCAGGTGGGCGGCATCCCCATCACGATCTGGACCGACACCGAGTTGATCCAGCAGATCATGCGCGAGCGCCCGCATCGCTTCCGCCGCTATCAGCCGATCGAAGCCGTGTTCGAGGAGATGGGTTTCAACGGGCTTTTTTCGGCCGAAGGCGTTGCGTGGGAACCGCAGCGCAAGCTCGTGATGCAGGCGCTCTCGATTCCCAACATCAAGGCGTTCTACCCCACGCTGGCGGATATCACGCAGCGGCTTCACACGCGCTGGCAACGCGCGGCCGAGCGTGGCGAAACCGTCGAGATGACCGACGATCTCAAGCGCTACACGGTAGACGTGACGAGCGCGCTCGCGTTCGGCGAAGATCCGCGCACGCTCGAGCGCGATCACGGCGTGATTCAGGAGCATCTGGAGCGCCTCCTGCCGGGCGTGATGAGACGCACCAATGCGCTCTTTCCGTACTGGCGATATGTCAAGCTGCCGGCGGACCGCAAGCTCGAGCGCTCGCTCGAGGAAGTGCACCGCTACGTGAACGCGATGATGGCGCGCGCCCGCGAGCGCATGCGCGACGAGCCATCGGAAACGCCGCGCAATCTGCTCGAAGCGATGCTCGTGCAACAGCAGGCGCCCGGCGGCGAAGCAACCATCAGCGATGCGCAGATCCGCGCCAACGTGCTCACGCTCCTGATCGCGGGCGAAGACACGACCGCCGATTCCATCGCGTGGACACTGCCCTACCTCGCCGCGGACACGGCCCTGCAGCAGCATCTCGGCGACGAAGCTTCACGCGTGCTCGGCAATTCGACGGTATGCCCCGACTACGCAACGTTGAAAGACCTCGATATTTTCGAGGCGATCTGCATCGAAGCGACGCGTCTGCGCCCGGTCGCGTCCGTGCATTCGTTCGAGCCGCTGGAAGATGTGGTGGTGGACAACGTGGCGCTGCCCAAGGGCACGCGCATGTTCTTCGTCGCGCGTCCCGCCATGCTCGACGCGAAGCATTTTGCCGATCCGCACCGTTACGACCCGTGGCGCTGGATGAAGCGCGGCGAACGCGAAGCCGATGATGGAAAAGCCCACGACGTGCGCGCGTACCTGCAGTTCGGCGCAGGGCCGCGCGTGTGTCCAGGCCGCCATCTCGCGACCGTGGAGATGCGCCTCGCGCTCTCGATGCTGATGCAGTCGTTCACGCTCGAACTGGCGATCGATCCCGCGAAGATTCAGGAAGTGCAGGCGTTCACGATGGTGCCGGATAGGATGCCCGTGCGGCTTAAACGGCGCGAAGGCGCTGCGGCGGCGTAAGCGTCAACGCCCGTCCTCGGGCGTGCCGACCGTGGAAGTATCGCCGGGCGCGCCATCGCCGCGCGCCTGCGCGTCGCGCACCTTTTCGAGCGCCTTGGGCCCGAGCCCGAGCGACACGCCGAGCGCGAGCGCATCGAGCACCGCGAGATGCGCGATGCGCACCACGGCAGGCGCGTGCGCATCGCTCGCGGCCGGCACGCGCAGCAAGAGGGGAATATCTACCACCCACGCGAGACGCGAACCCGCACTCGTGAGCGCGATGGTCGTCGCGCCGCGCTCCTTCGCGATCTGGATGCTCTCGTTCACTTCCACGCTGCGCCCCGACTGCGAGATCGCGAACGCCACGTCGCCCGGTTCGAGCAGCGCCGCGTAAAGGCGCTGCAAATGGGCATCCGTGAACGCGTTCGCGGCGATGTCGAGCCGCAGCAGGCGCAGCGCCGCGTCTTGCGCGACGAGCCCCGAGCCCGCGCCCACGCCGAAAAAGTACACGCGCCGCGCGCTGGAGAGCGCCGCGACCGCCGCCTCGAACACAGCCGTATCGAGCGAAGCGCGCGCGTGGGTCACGCCCTGCACGACCGACTCCGTCACCTTGTCGAGCAGGGTGCCGACCTCGCCGGCCCATTCGGCGCCGCTCGCCTCGCCACCCGTCATCTCCGTGGCGAGCGCGAAGGGCACGTTGCCCGCCGCGCTCTGCGCGAGCCGCATCTTGAAGTCGCGCAGGCCGTGCGCGCCCACCGCCCGGCAAAAGCGCGTAACGGAGGGCTCGGACACGTCCGCGCGCAACGCGAGTTCGGTGATGCTCGCGCGCATGGCGAAGTCGATGTCGGCAAGCACCATCTCCGCGACCTTGCGCTCGGCGGGACGCAGCGACTCCGCGACGTTGCGGATGTGATGGATCAGGTTGGAGACCGGCAAGCTGTTTTTCCCGTGGAAGATACGAGGCGCCCGCTATCCAGATTACGATGCGTGCTTCCGCTTCAATCGAGCCGCTTGCCGCTTTCAGTATCGAACAGATGCAGGTGCGCCAAAGGCAAACCTAGCGTCATGCGCTGGCCCGGAGAAACATCGGGGCGCGCGCGCGTGGTGACGCACCATGTCGTGTCGCCTATTTTCCCGTACAAGTGGGTCTCCGCGCCAGTCGGTTCGACCACGTCCACGCTGAACGGCACGTCGCCGCCCGCCTCGATGTGCTCGGGCCGCACGCCGAGCGTCACGCGCGCGCCCGCCTGGGCCTTGCCCTCCGGCAGGGCAATACGCACGCCGTCTTCGAGCACGAGCGCCGTGCCGCGCGCGTCGCTCATCACCGTGCCCTCGGCGAAGTTCATCGAAGGCGAGCCGAGGAAGCTCGCCACGAACAGGTTGCCCGGTTTGTCGTAAAGGTCGAGCGGGCGCCCGATCTGTTCGATACGCCCCGCGTTCATCACGACGATGCGGTCGGCCATCGTCATCGCCTCGATCTGGTCGTGCGTGACATACACCACCGTGTTGCGCAGACGCTGATGCAGCGCCTTGATCTCGGTACGCATCTGCACGCGCAGCTTGGCGTCGAGGTTCGAAAGCGGCTCGTCGAAGAGGAACAGCGCGGGCTCGCGCACCACGGCGCGGCCCATGGCGACGCGCTGGCGCTGGCCGCCCGAGAGTGCGCGCGGCAGGCGCTCCAGGTAGCCCGACAGGTTGAGCATTTTTGCGGCGGCTTCGATGCGCGGCTTGAAACCGTCCTCGCGCTCCTTGCGAATGCGCGGACCGAACGCGATGTTGTCGTACACCGAAAGATGCGGGTAGAGCGCGTAGCTCTGGAACACCATCGAGATGTTGCGCTGCTGCGGCGGCAGCGCGTTCGCACGCGTTCCGCCGATGGTGAGGTCGCCGCCGGTGATGTCCTCCAGGCCGGCGATCATGCGCATCACCGTGGTTTTGCCGCAACCCGAAGGGCCGACGAGCACGACGAATTCGCCGTCTTCGATGTCGAGGTCGACGCCGTGCACGACCTGGGTCTCGCCATACCGCTTGTAGATGCCGTTCAGTTGTACCGCTGCCATGCTTTCCTCGTTTGCGTGAAGTCTTTTCAGGTCGAAACGTCGCGAGCGCGCCTCAGAACGGATCGAGCGTCAGCTCGTTCGCCATCATCCGGTTGCCCGCCATGAGGCCCGCGTCCACGGGCAGCGCCACGCCCGTGATCACGCGCGCCTGCGGAGAGGCGAGAAACTGCACGGCGTCGGCGATGTCCTCGGGCGTGGCCACGTCGCCGAGCGGATACCATTTGCTGAGTTCTTCGAAGATCTTCGGATGCTGCTCGACGCGTGCACGCCACGCGGGCGTCTTCACCGTGCCGGGGCAAACGATGTTCGCGCGTATGCCGTGTGGGCCCAACTCCATGGCGAGCGCCTTCGTGTAGCTCACGAGGCCCGCTTTCGCCGCGCTGTACGCGGGGTGGCCAAGCGCCGAAAGGCCGTTCACCGAGCCGATCAGCACGAGCGCACCGCGCCGGCGCTCGATCATCGAGGCGCGCACGGCTTCGACCGTGTAGTAGGTGCCGTTCAGGTTCAGGTCGATGTCGCGCCGCCAGCTAGCGGCGTCGGTATGCGCGAGCGTCGTGCCGAGCGCGCCGCCTGCGTTCGCCACGGCCACGTCCACCGGGCCGCGCGCCGCCACGCCGCGCGCCACGGCTGCGGTCACGGCGGCCTGATCGCTCACGTCGGCGGCGAGCGGCTCGAGGCGCGCCGCGCCCGCTTCGCCCAATTCCGCCGCGAGCCGTTGCACGCCCTCCCCATCGCGGTCGAGCGCGAGCACCGTGTCGCCCGCCTCCAGAAACCGTTTGCACAGCGCGCGGCCTATGCCCCCGCTTGCGCCCGTCACCAGCACCACCCGGCTCATGTCGACTCTCCGTGCGGCTCGCCGTCTTACCGGAGAGCCTGAAAATTTCCTACATACGAATGCCGGGCGATTACCCGTATACGGGTTTATACCGACCACATCGCGCTGCTGCAGCGCATGAATTTCCCCTGTTTTACAGCATGTTATGCAAATTTCGGCACGCGAAACAATATCGAGATTACCAGGTGACAATGCTTTTTTCATCCTGTAGGATTTTTTCAAACAACGCAACCCAGCAGCCGGGTCAAGGCGGCGGCATAAGCAGGAACAACCACCAGCAACAACAACCCCGCATGGGATGGGACCAAGCGCTAAAGCGCCCATTCCCATCGACAAGGAGAGAACGAATGTCGTTTCAGGCACGTGCAACCACCCTGCTCGGCAAGCTCGCCGTCGCGCTAGCCTTCGCCGGCATCACCGCCGCGGCGCACGCCGATACGGTCCGCGTGACCGTCGCCCACTACAGCGACGCCACCGCCCCGTACTTCGAGAAAATGGCCAAGCAGTTCGAAGCCGCCAATCCCGGCATCACGATCAAGATCGAAGACGTGAACTGGGACTCGCTGCAACAGAAGCTGCAAACGGACATCTCCGGCGGCGCCAACGCCGACCTCGCGATCATCGGCACGCGGTGGCTCCTCGACTTCGTGAAGGACGACATTGCCGAGCCGCTCGACCCGTACATGGACGCGAACTTCAAGGGCCGCTTCATCGGCCCGTTCCTGGCTCCGGGTCAAATCAACGGCAAGACCTACGGCCTGCCGATCGCCGCTTCGGCGCGCGCGCTTTACTACAACAAGGACATGCTCGCCTCGGTCGGCTATCCGAACGGCCCGAAGACCTGGAACGACGTGGTCGACGCCTCGAAGAAGCTGAAGGCGAAGGGCATTGCGGGCTTCGGTCTGCAGGGCAAGGAAATCGAAACCGACGTGTACTTCTACTACGCGTTGTGGACCCACGGCGGCGAAGTGGTGGGCAAGGACGGCAAGGCGGCATTCAACTCGCCGGCTGGCGTGAAGGCCGCGACGCTCTACAAGACGATGATCGACGAAGGTCTCACCCAGCCGGGCGTGACGGGCTACAGCCGTGAAGACGTGCAGAACCTCTTCAAGCAGGGCCGCGTAGCGATGATGATCTCGGCGCCGTTCCTCGCCAAGCAGTTGCAGAAGGAAGCACCGAACATCAAGTACGGCATCGACCCGATCCCGGTAGCCACGACGCCCGCCACCTACGCGGTGACCGACTCGATCATGATGTTCAAGAACTCCAAGGCGAAGCAGAGCGCCTGGAAGTTCCTGGACTTCCTGTTCACGAAGGAACCGCGCGTGCAGTTCACGAGCACGGAAGGCTTCCTGCCGACCACCAAGGCTGAAGCGAGCGACCCGGCGTTCCAGAATCCGGACACGCAAGCCTTCATCGCGCTGCTGCCGCATGCGAAGTTCGCGCCGACCGTGACGGGCTGGGAAGACACCGCAAAGGCCGTGACCAACGCAATGCAGGCGGTCTACCTCGGCAAGGCCAAGCCCGCCGATGCGCTGAACCAGGCGGCCACGGAAGCGAACAAGTCGCTCGGCAAGTAAGCCTCAATGGCAACGGCGGCGTGCGCGCGAAGGTCCTGGCGCGCGCCGCAACGCCTGAGAACCGACGTTTCGAAGCACTGACGATTCGACATGACTACGGGTCCCCTGAAGCCCTCGCCCGCCACCGCACCGGCCGGCGATGCCCCCGACCGATCACGCGCACGCCATCGCATGAGCCGACCACCCCGCGCCGTATCCGCGCCCCGCGCGCCCTGGCTCCTGATCGTGCCGAGTCTCGTGCTCGCGCTCTTCATCATCAGCTATCCGATCTTCAACATCGTGTATCAGTCGCTGCACGACGTGTCGCGCTTCGGGCAGATTCGCGACTTCAGCGGCCTGCAGAACTTCTATAACGTGTTCGGCGACCCGGTGTTCATGAGCGCCCTGAGGAACACGCTGATCTGGACATTCTTCGTCGTGGTGGGCACGGTGCTCATTTCCGTGCCGGTCGCGCTCGTGCTCAATCAGGACTTCTACGGCCGCGGCATTGCGCGCACGATCGTCATGCTGCCGTGGTCCGTCTCGCTCACGATGACGGCCGTGGTCTGGCGCTGGGCGTTCAACGACGACTACGGCATGGTCAACGTCACGCTGCAGCGTCTGGGTCTCACTTCGGGTCCGATCCACTGGCTCGCGACGCCCGAGTATGCGTTCCCGGTGGAAATCTGCGTGGGCATACTCGTGTCGATCCCCTTCACGACCACGATCCTGCTGGGCGGCCTTTCCTCGGTGCCGGGCGACATCTACGAAGCCGCGCGCATCGATGGCGCGAGCGCCTGGCAACAGTTCCGCCAGCTCACGCTGCCGCTGCTCAAGCCGTTCATCAACATGGCGATCCTGCTGAACGTGATCTACGTGTTCAACTCGTTCCCGATCATCTGGGTGATGACGCAAGGCGGCCCCGACGACAGCACGCATATTCTCGTCACCTACCTTTACGAACTGGGCTTCCGGTTAGGGCGGCCCGGCGAAGCCGCCGCCGTCTCGCTCGTCATGCTCGTCATCCTGTTCGCATTCTCGGTGGTCTACCTGCGTCTGCAGGCAAAACGCGGCGGCGCCGAAGGAGACCTGGCATGAACCGCAAGCTCAAACGCTCGATCGGGTGCTGGCTCGCGCTTTCGCCGCTCGTCGTGGCCGTGCTGTTTCCGTTCGCGGTGATGTTCTTCACCTCGTTCAAGCCGGCTTCGGAAGTGTTCGTCTATCCGGCGCGCTGGCTGCCGATGCAGTGGCGCTGGCAGAACTATGTCGACATGTGGCAGGCCGCGAACTTCGGCGTCGCGCTGCGCAACAGCATCGTGGTGAGCTGTCTTTCCACGGCGCTCGCACTCGCCGTGAGCCTGCCGGCCGCCTACGCGCTCGCGCGCTTTCCGTTCCGCGGGCGCGGCCTATACCGCCAGTTCCTGCTCGTCACGCAGATGCTCTCGCCCATCCTGCTCGTGGTCGGCCTGTTCCGGCTCGCGGCGATGATTCCCTATGGCGACGGCAATCTCGTCGATTCGAAGATCGGCGTGATCGTCTCTTATGCGGCGTTCAATATCGCGTTTGCCGTGTGGATGCTCTCGTCGTATTTCCAGACCGTGCCGCGCGATCTCGAAGAATCGGCGTGGCTCGAAGGCTGCAGCCGCACGGGCGCCGTATTCCGCGTGTTCCTGCCGCTCGCGGTGCCGGCCGTGGTGGTCACGGCGATCTTCACGTTCATCAGCGCATGGAATGAGTTCGCCGTGGTCTATACGCTGATTCGCTCGCCCGAAAACAAGACGCTCACGGTGCAGGTCACCGACATGGTGGCCGGCAAATACACCGTGGAATGGCAGCTCGTCATGGCGGCCACGCTCGCAGCCACGCTGCCGGTTTCCGTGGTGTTCGCCTGGCTGCAGCGCTACATGGTGAAGGGACTCGCGCTCGGCGCAGTGAAGTAGCGGACAAAGAGAGGCGGCCTCGTCGTGCGCGTGGCCCGCCCCTGAATCGCAGTGGCTTTCATGCGGGCAGGCATCGTGCCTCGCCGGCTTTCAGCGGTGGTGCAGATGCAGCAGGATCAGCGTGAGCGTAACGAGCGAACCGAGTGTCGAGTGCAAAATGGTGCGCGAAGTCACGTGGGCCTCGCGCCGATAGTACTCGGCGAGCATGAACGGGCCGGTGCCCGTGGGCAGCGCCGCGAGTAACACCGCGATTTCCACGAGCGGGCCAGGCAGCCCGAATACGCGACCGGCCAGCCACCACGTGAGCAGCGGCTGCGCGACGAGCTTGCAGAGCGTGAGCCACCACGACGACTCACGCGGCGCCTCGCCGCTCGCGCGTCGTTCGGCGAGAAAGAGTCCGAGGCTGACGAGCGCGCACGGGCTCGCCGCGCCGCCCAGCAGCTTCAGGAAGGTTTCCGCGCTGGCGGGCAGGGTGACGTGCGCGGCCGAAACGACCGCCCCCAGCGCCGGTGCAACCAGCAGCGGATTGCGCAGGAGCGAGCGCACGACCTTGATGGCGAGCCGGTGCGGACGCCGCTCGCTTTGCAGCCCCGTTTCGATCAGCACGATGGCGATGGCGAACAGCACGCAGACCACGAGGATCGTCGCGATGGTCGTGGGCGTGAGGCTCGACGGCCCGAACGCGATCATGCACAGCGGGAAGCCCACGTAGCCGGTATTCGGATACGCGGCGGCAAGCCCGTCGATGCTTGCATCCGCGAGCGGGCGGCCGAGGAACACGCGCGCGCCCACCACGGCGACGAACACGGTGAGACCGGCAAGACCGAATGCGGCGACGAACGCCGGCTGATAAAGCTCGCGCCACGTTGCGTGCGCAAGGATATCGAAGAGCAGCGCGGGAAGCGCGAGCCACACGACGAAGCGGTTCAGCTCGGACGCCGCGGCAGGGCCGAGGACATTCGTGCGGCGGCAGGCGAAGCCCGCGAAAATGAGGCCGAAAACCGGCAGGAGAATAGAAACGGCAGCAAGCATCGGGATTCGTGAATGCAAAGCGCGCGGACGTGCCGCGCGCCAGGGTGAAACGGAAGACGGACCGTTGCGCTAATCCATCGCCGCGTGACCCGCATCGACGGCGGCGGCGCCCGGGCCGGTGCGGATCAGGAAGAGCAGCGGAATCACGAGCAGCGTAGCCACGAACATCATCTTGAAGTCGTTCAGGTACGCGATCATCTGCGCCTGCTGCGTGATCGACTGGTTGAGCACGGCGAGATCGTACCGCGAACCGCTTTCGAGCATCTGCTGAACCGCAGGATTGAACGGGGTCACGTTCGCGGCGAGGTCCGCATGCGCGATCTGCGTGCCGCGCGTGACGAAGGTCTGCACGATCGAAATGCCGATACTGCTGCCGATGTTGCGCATGAGGCTATAGGTGGCCGTACCGTCTGCGCGCAGCTGCGGCGTGAGCGTCGAGAACGTCAGCGCGGAAAGCGGCACGAACACGAAACCGAGGCCAAATCCCTGCACCACGCCGGGCCACACGATATCCGAGGGCGAGAGTACGAGCGTGTACTGCATCATCTGCCAGAGCGCGTACGCGGAGACCACGAAGCCGAACAGCAGAATGACGCGCGCATCCACGCGTTTCAGTATGCGCCCTGCTATCAGCATGGCGACCATCGTGCCCGCGCCGCTCGGCGCCGTGACGAGCCCCGTGGTGGCGACCGGATAGCCCATGAGGTTCTGCAGCATGGGCGGCAGCAGCGCGCGCGTGGCGTAGAGCACCGCGCCGATCACGAAGATGAAGAGCGTGCCGGTCGCGAAGTTGCGGTCCTTGAGCAGCTGGTAGCGAAAGAACGTGCCGGGCCCCGAGGTGGCCGTATGCGCGACGAAGAACGCGAAGGCAATGACCGCCACCAGCGCTTCGATGCGGATCTCCAGCGAGCCGAACCAGTCGAGCTGCTCGCCGCGGTCGAGCAAGGCCTGCAGGGCGCCAATGGCGAGCGCGAGTGTGGCGAAACCGAATACGTCGAAGCGCTGCGTGCGGCCGGGCACGCGCGCAGGCATGAAAGTCGAGACGCCGAAGAACGCAAACAGGCCCACCGGCACGTTGATGAAGAACACCCAGCGCCAGTTGTAGCTATCCGTGAGCCAGCCGCCCAGCGTCGGCCCGAGCACGGGTCCGACCATCACGCCCATGCCCCAGACCGCCATGGCTTGCCCCTGACGCTCGCGCGGATTGATGTCGAGAAGAATGGACTGCGAGAGCGGCACGAGCGACGCGCCGAACACGCCCTGCAACAGCCGCGACGCGACGATCTCGCCGAGCGTTTCGGAAAGCCCGCATAGCGCCGAGGCGACGGTGAAGCCGGCAATCGCCACGCCAAGGAGGCGCTTCACGCCGAAGCGGTCGGCGAGCCAGCCCGTGAGCGGCGTGGCAATGGCGGCCGCGACGATATACGAGGTGAGCACCCAGGTGATCTCGTCCTGGGACGCAGACAGCGTGCCCTGCATGTGCGGCAGCGCCACATTGGCGATCGTGCTGTCGAGCGTCTGCATCAGCGTGGCGAGCATGATCGAGAGCGTGATCATGCCACGATTGAGCGGGGCTTCCTTGCCCGACTCCGCCCGACGCTGCGCGGCGGAGCCGTCCTGCATGACTGCGGTCATCGTGCGGTTGTCTTGCGGCTGGCTTGATTAGGGGGCGGAGCGCGTCGAATTAATAAGCCTGCTTATTATACGACTCGCGCCTGCCGGCGCAATCGGTATTGCCAGGGCGAGGACACGCGTGTGAAGGCGCGAGCCGCACGCCCGTATAATCGCGCGATGACTACCGACCTCGAAAAGCGTTTTGGCTTCCTGGTCGTCGACGTGGGCCGGCTCTATGGCAAACGTTACGACGAGCGTGCGAAGTCGTCGCTCGAACTCACGCGCGCGCAGTGCCGCATGATCGCGTACCTCGCACACTACGGCGACATGAACCAGGCGCGCCTCGCCGAACTGCTGGAAGTGGCGCCGATTTCCGCCGGGCGGCTGCTCGAGCGTATGGAAGAAGGCGGCTGGGTCGTGCGCACGCCCAACCCGGAGGACCGCCGCGAATGGCTGGTGAGCCTCACGCCCAGGGCGGAAGGCGTGCTCACGGGCGCGCGCCGCGTGGGCGACGAAGTCCAGGCGGAAGCCCTGGCGGGCTTCACGCCTGAAGAAGCCGAGCAGTTCAGCGCGATGCTTCAGCGGATGCGCGCCAATCTCGGCGCGCTGGTGGAGCGTTAGCCCGGCGCGGTAACTCGCGTTATTCGCGTTATCGCAGCCGCACGAGCGTGGACTTGAGTTCCGTGTACTTTTCGAGCGCGTGCAGCGACTTGTCGCGGCCGTTGCCGGATTCCTTGAAGCCGCCGAACGGGAAGTTCATGTCGCCGCCTTCGTCGTAGCAGTTCACCCACACCGTCCCCGCACGCAGCCTGCGCGAAATTTCGTGGGCGTGCGTGAGGTTCGCGGTCCAGACGGCCGCCGCGAGCCCGTAGTCACTGTCGTTGGCAATGCGCACCGCTTCGTCGATCGTACTGAACGTGATGACCGAAAGCACCGGCCCGAAGATTTCCTCGCGTGCGATCTTCGTGTCGTGATGCGTATCGAACACCGTGGGCTCCACGTAGAAGCCGCCACTCTCCGCATTCACGCGTTCGCCGCCTGTCAGCAGCTTCGAGTCCCTGCGGCCGGCTTCGATATAGCTCAGCACCCGCTCCAGCTGAATCTTGTCGATGATCGCGCCCATCGACGCCTCCGGATCAAGAGGATTGCCAGGCTTATAGGCCTTCGCGGCCTCGACGAGCTTTGCGAGGAATACGTCCTTGATCTCGTGATGCACGAGCAGGCGCGAACCGGCCGTACACATTTCGCCCATGTTGTAGAAGATCGCGCTCGCCGCCGCACTCGCCGCACGGTCGAGATCCGGGCAATCGTGCAGCACGATATTGGGCGACTTGCCGCCAAGCTCCAGCCACACGCGCTTGAGGTTCGACTGGCCCGCGTACTGCATGATCTGCTTGCCCACGTTCGTCGAGCCTGTGAACGCAATGCAGTCCACGTCGCGATGCAGGCCGAGCAGTTTGCCAGGTTCCCCGCCGCCGGGCAGCACGTTGAACACGCCGGCCGGAATGCCGGCCTCGTGCGCGAGCTGCGCCACGCGAATAGCCGTGAGCGGCGACTTCTCGGAAGGCTTGAGCACGACGCTGTTGCCCGCCGCGAGCGCAGGCCCGAACTTCCACGAGGCCATCAGGATCGGGAAGTTCCACGGCACGACGGCGGCGACCACGCCAATCGGCTCGCGCGTGACGAGGCCCACGAGATGATGATCGGCGGGCACGACTTCGCCGCCCACCTTGTCGATGGCTTCCGCGAACCATTGCACGCAATATGCCGCGCCCGGCACGTCCACGCTCGTCGTGTCGCCAATGGGCTTGCCTGCGTCGAGTGTTTCGAGCAGCGCGAGTTCGTCGAGATGCTCGCGCATGAGCGCAGCCCAGCGCAGCAGAACGGCCTTGCGCGCACGCGGATTCAGGCCGGCCCACACGCCTTCGTCGAATGCGCGGCGAGCGGCGCCGACCGCGGCGTCGACATCGGCTGCGCCACAATCGGCCACGCTCGCGAGCACGCGGCCGTCGATCGGGCTCACGCAATCGAACGTGCGGCCCGAATACGCGTCGCGATACGCGCCGTCGATGAATGCGCGGCCTTCGATCGAAAGCGTCGCGGCCTTGTCCTGCCAATAAGTAAAAGTTTTCTTTTCCATCAGGATGCCTCAATGATTTGCGATCCACCTTGCACGCCGCTACGCGGCGTCAGGTGAAACGGGTTCGCGCGATCAGGGAGTCAGAAGGTGGGCGGCGAATTGGCCGACACCACTTCACAAACTTCGTTCGCGCTGGGATTGCGAAACCGGTGCGGGAAGCGGCTTTCGAAATAGTAGCTGTCTCCGGGGTCGAGCAGCCAGGTCGTGCCATCCACGGTCAGCTCGAGCTGTCCGGCGACCACCACGCCGCCTTCGTGCCCGGCGTGCACCAGCATTTCAGGGCCGGTATCGGCAAGCGGCTGATAGACCTCGCGCATGATCCCCATGTTGCGATCTTTCACGTTCGCGCCGGCCAGATAGAACTCGATCGACGCATTGCCGAGGTTCGGCATTTCGCCGCGCCGCGACACGACTTCTGTCCCTTCGGTCAGGTCGAAGGTGAAGAATTCAGCGAGGCTCATCGGTATGCATTCGAGCAGCTTCTTGAGCGAACCCACAGAGGGACTGACGCGACTTTGCTCGATCAGCGAGATCGCGCCATTGGTCACGCCCGCTCGCTTGGCGAGTTCGCGCTGCGACAAACCATAGCGTTTGCGGACATGGCGCAGGCGCGTGGCGACTTCGGATGACACAGAGGCAGACTCGGGCACGATGAAGGACCGTTGACAGGATGACTGCGCGTAGAGGGCGCGGTGGATGTGTTGAATATTCTAATCAGTTTGCTTTATTTTGCGTCAGTACAAACCCCTGTAAGTGATTCGAAATATAAGTACAGGAGCCGATATTTTGCACAGCGAGCGATTTCACAGGGGTGTCGGGGAAAGTGCTGACATCAAAAACTTGAAAAAATAATTGACGCCCTTTTTGACTCGTATATGCTGAACTACAGGTCGAACACAGCATCGTTTCTGCCACGCTGCAGCGCAAAAACAGCGTTTTATGCGAGAAACATAGCGAGTTGGCCGAGTCTGGAAAGCAATACATCGATGTCGTTCAATGTTTAATGCCTTGCTCAAATTGACGATCTCGCATGCTTGAACCAGACGTCTTTTTCAACGCAACCAGTCGAGTGTTATCGTGAGAGTCCGTGGCCCTCTGGTGAGGTGGGATCGTAGTCATGCGAGGTGTCTTCGCAATGACTGCACCGCCATCGCCGACGGCAGTAGCGGCAGGCTTGCCTCTCGCCTGTTCCTGTCCGTCTTCACGATCCTTTCCCGCCGCTCCGTTCGGCGTCACAACTCGGTCTCCGCACGCGCCTTCATTGCCGTCCATACGGACGAAGTCGCGTCGCTTCTGCCGTAGCGCCTCTCCTTTCTGCGCCGTTCGCTTTCTTCGCCATTGCTGGTTCGCGAAGCGTCTCATCACGCCTTCGCGGTGTGGCTGCGCACGCCTGAACACCGTCGCGCCCCACAACGGCAAGAAACGAACCGCCTACATGATCTCCACGCGCAGCGCCATCCGTTAGCGCCGCTCGCGCGGAGCACACAGGGTTTGTAGTTTTGCGTCCCGCAAGGCTGCAAGGTCATGTCACGCCCGTAGCTTTGACACATCACGCACGGGCAAGCAAGCGAATCATTAGTCATGCGAATCAGACCAGTAGTTGGCGTTACCGCCGACCGCACGATGATGGGACCGCACGCGTCACATGTTGCCGGCGAGAAGTACATCGCCGCGACTGTGGATGGAGCAGGCGCGCTCGCATTCGTGCTGCCCGCCCTCGGCGAGCGGCAGGCTGCGGCCGACATTCTCGAAGCCGTGGACGGACTGCTATTCACGGGCAGCTATTCGAACGTCGAACCGCACCGTTACGCGGGCCCGGCGAGCGCGGCCGGCACGCTGCACGACCCCGCCCGCGACGCCACCACGCTGCCGCTCATGCGCGTCGCGATCGAGGCAGGCGTGCCGGTGCTCGCCATCTGCCGCGGCTTCCAGGAGATGAACGTGGCGTTCGGCGGCACGCTGCATCAGCAGGTGCACAACGTTGCACGCTATGACGACCATCGCGAGAACAAGGACGATCCGCTCGACACGCAATACGGTCCGGCGCACGCATTGAAGCTCGTGGAAGGCGGCATGCTGCAGCAGCTTGCAGGCGGCGCGCGCGAAGCACGCGTGAATTCGCTGCACGGCCAGGGCATCGAACGGCTGGGAGCGGGCCTCGTGGCCGAGGCATTCGCACCCGACGGCCTCATCGAAGCCGTGAGCGTCGCGAACGCAGCGGGCTTCGCGCTCGGCGTGCAGTGGCACCCCGAATGGAAGTACGCGGACGACGCGCTGTCGACCGCGATCTTCCGCACGTTCGGCGAAGCCTGCCGCAACCGCATGCTGGCCCGAATACCAGGCGGGGCCGGACACGACGTGGCGCATGCGCCGCGCGCCGCCCACGCCTGAAGCCGGCCCATACAGAACAGAGAGAACGATCATGCATGAAATCGACGAATTCCTGAAAAAGCATCACATCACCGAAATCGAAGCGATCATCCCCGACATGGCGGGCATTGCGCGCGGCAAGATCATCCCGCGCAGCAAGTTCGAATCGGGTGAATCGATGCGCTTGCCGCAAGCCGTGATGATCCAGACCGTGACGGGCGATTACCCCGAAGACGGCAGCCTCACCGGCGTCACCGATCCCGACATGGTGTGCGTGCCCGACCCCTCGACGATCCGCATCATTCCGTGGGCCGTCGATCCCACCGCCCAGGTGATCCACGACTGCGTGCATTTCGACGGCTCGCCCGTCGAAATCTCGCCGCGCCGCGTGCTGCGCCGCGTGCTCGAACTCTACGAGGCGAAGGGCTGGAAGCCCGTCATTGCGCCAGAGCTGGAGTTCTATCTCGTCGACATGAACAAGGACCCGGACATTCCGCTCACGCCGCCCATCGGCCGCACAGGCCGTCCGGAAACGGGCCGCCAGGCGTATTCGATCGAAGCGGTGAACGAGTTCGATCCGCTGTTCGAAGACATCTACGAGTACTGCGATATTCAGGACCTCGAAGTCGATACGCTCATTCACGAGGTGGGCGCGGCGCAGATGGAAATCAACTTCCTGCACGGCGATCCGCTCAATCTCGCCGACCGTGTGTTCCTCTTCAAGCGCACGGTGCGTGAAGCGGCGCTGCGCCACCACATGTACGCCACCTTCATGGCGAAACCCATGGAGAACGAACCGGGTTCGGCCATGCACGTTCACCAGAGCCTCGTCTCGGCGGAAAGCGGTCAGAACCTCTTCACGGGCTCGGACGGCAAACCAACGGACATGTTCTACGCATATATCGCCGGACAGCAGAAGTACACGCCCGCGCTGATGCCGATCTTCGCGCCGTACATCAACTCGTATCGCCGGCTTTCGCGCTTCATGGCCGCGCCGATCAACGTGGCGTGGGGCTACGACAACCGGACCGTGGGCTTTCGCGTGCCGTACTCGTCGCCAGCCGCGCGCCGTGTGGAAAACCGCATTCCGGGCGTGGACACCAATCCGTACCTCGCGATCGCCGCAACGCTTGCGGCCGGCTATCTGGGCATGACACAGCACCTCAAGCCCACGGAACCGCTCGTGAGCGACGGCTATTCGCTGCCTTACCAGTTGCCGCGCAACCTGGAAGAAGGCCTCACGTTGATGAGCGCGAGCGAACCGCTCATGGGCATTCTCGGCGAGAAGTTCGTGCGCGCCTACCTCGCGCTCAAGGAAACCGAATACGAAGCGTATTTCCGCGTGATCAGCTCGTGGGAACGCAAGCACCTGCTGCTGCACGTGTAAACGAAAGGAGACACAGCAATGAGCTATCGAATCGACGCCCCCGCCAGCGCGCTGCAGGAAGTGCCGACGACGCTACGCGCGCAATCCAGCCGAACGACGCGCTCGACGAGCGAGTATCGCGCGCTGGACGCCGCGCATCACATTCACCCGTTTTCGGACATGGGCTCGCTCAACAAGGCGGGTAGCCGCGTGATCGTGAAGGCGAAAGGCGTGTACCTGTGGGACTCGGAAGGCAACCAGATCATCGACGGCATGGCCGGGCTTTGGTGTGTGAACGTGGGTTACGGCCGCAGGGAACTGGCCGACGCCGCCTACGAGCAAATGCTGGAACTGCCGTTCTACAACACGTTCTTCAAGACCACGCACCCGCCGGTCATCGAATTGTCGGCGCTGCTCGCCCAGCTTTCCCCCGAGCCGTTCAACCACTTCTTCTATTGCAACAGCGGCTCCGAGGGCAACGACACGGTGCTGCGCATCGTGCATCAATACTGGCTCACGCAAGGCAAGCCCTCGAAGAAGATCGTCATCTCGCGCCGGAACGCGTATCACGGGTCGACGATCGCGGGCGGCACGCTGGGCGGCATGGGCTACATGCACGAGCAGATGCCCTCGAAGGTCGAGAACATCGTGCACATCGACCAGCCGTACTTCTACGGCGAAGCGCAAGGCAACCTGTCGCCCGAGGAATTCGGCCTTGCGCGGGCGCAGCAGCTCGAAGCGAAGATTCTCGAAGTGGACGCGGAGAACGTGGCCGCCTTTATCGGCGAGCCGTTCCAGGGCGCTGGCGGCGTGATCTTCCCGCCTTCGACCTACTGGCCGGAAATTCAGCGCATTTGCCGCAAGTACGACATCCTGCTTTGCGCCGACGAAGTGATAGGCGGCTTTGGCCGCACCGGCGAATGGTTCGCGCATCAGCACTTCGGCTTCGAGCCCGACCTCATCACGATGGCCAAGGGCCTCACGAGCGGCTATGTGCCGATGGGCGCAGTGGGCATTCACGACCGCATTGCGAAGGCGCTCATCGAGAACGGCGAGTTCAATCACGGCCTGACTTACTCGGGGCATCCGGTCGCCGCCGCCGTGGCCGTGGCGAATCTCAAGCTGCTGCGCGACGAAGGCATCGTCACGCGCGTGAAGAACGACACCGGCCCGTACTTCCAGCAACGCCTGCGTGAGACCTTCGCCAATCATCCGATCATCGGCGAGATCTCGGGCGCGGGTCTCGTGGCAGGCCTGCAGCTCGCGGAAAATCCGAGGGCGCGCAAACGCTTCGCCAATGGCGGCGACGTGGGCACGCTCTGCCGCGACTTCTGCTTCAACGGCAACCTCATCATGCGCGCCACGGGCGACCGCATGCTGCTCTCGCCGCCGCTCGTGGTCACGCGCGGCGAGATCAATGAAATCGTGTCGAAGGCGAAGCAGGCCATCGACGCAACTGCGCAACAACTGGGTCTTTCTTAACGCGACTTGTCCACGGCGGGCGGCGCAACGGGGTGCTGGGCCTCCCGCCGATCTTCATCTTCAGGGGAAAGCAACATGAGTGTGAGTCATCTTCGTCATGCGGTCGCGATCGCGGCCCTCGCAGCGTGTGCAGGCCTCACGGCCATTCCGAGCCAGCCTGCGCACGCGGCCGACGGCGATTTGAACGTCTATAACTGGTCCGACTACATTGCGAAAGACACGATCCCGAACTTCGAAAAGGAAGCCGGCATCAAGGTCAAGTACGACAACTACGATAGCGACGACACGCTGCAGGCCAAGCTGCTGGCCGGCAGCTCGGGCTACGACATCGTCGTGCCCACGTCGAACTACATGGCCAAGCAGATTCAGGCCGGCGTCTATCAGAAGCTCGACAAGTCGAAGATTCCCAACCTCGCGAACCTCGATCCCGTGCTCATGCACATGATCGCCGACGCCGATCCGGGCAATCAGTACGGCGTGCCCTGGGCGTTCGGCACCGACGGCATCGGCTACAACAAGCAGGCGGTCGAAAAGGCGCTCGGACCGAACGCGCCCGTGGATAGCTGGGCGCTCGTGTTCGATCCGCAAAATCTCTCGAAGCTCAAGGGCTGCGGCGTGTCGTTCCTCGACCAGGCCGTGGACGTGTTCGCCGCAACGCTGCAATACATGCACAAGGACCCCAACAGCACGAACCCCGGGGACTATCAGGCCGCATTCGAAGTGCTGAAGAAGGTCCGCCCGTACATCACCCAGTTCAACTCGTCGGGCTATATCAACGACCTCGTCAACAACGATATCTGCGTCGCCGTGGCATGGTCGGGCGACGTCGGCATCGCGCACCGTCGTGCCGAGGAAGCCAAGCGTTCATACGACATCAAGTTCTCGAACGTGAAGGAAGGCGGCCTGCTGTGGTTCGACGTGATGGTCGTGCCCAAGGATGCACCGCACCCCGAAAACGCAATGAAGTGGATCAACTACATCTCCGATCCGAAGGTCAACGCGCAAATCACCAACGAAGTGTTCTATCCGACGGCGAACAAGGCCGCACGCCAGTTCGTCACGCCGTCAGTTGCGCAGGACGCGACGGTGTACCCGCCGGAAGACGTGCTCAAGAAGATGACGCTGATGAAGCCGATGCCGGCTGACATCCTGCGCCTCGAGAACCGTCTGTGGGCCCAGTTGAAGACCGGCCACTGACACGCTGATTCCCCCTGAAGGAAACAAGAAGGAGACGACGCGGAAGAGGGATCGCTCGACCCCTCTCCGCCTGAAGTGCGCAATTCCGTAGTCAGGCCGCGCAGCGCCGCCCCCCTTTTTTGACGACGCGCGCGAGCCTTTCCCGAGCTCCGTTCGCAGTACGAATCGCGAGTCGCGCCAGCGCCCCGTGCGGGCCGGCTCGCGCCTGAAAAACGTGTGCTGCGATCAGAAAGGAACCAAGGTCAGATCATGAATTCGACGTCCAAAGTCAACGCCCCAGAAGCTGCGCGCGCCACCGCGACCCCGCCAAGGAACGATGCGTTCGTGCGTATCGAAAACGTCGTCAAGAAGTTCGGCGACAGCACCGCCGTGGACAACGTGAGCCTGAACATCGCCAAGAACGAGCTTTTTGCGCTGCTCGGCAGTTCGGGCTGCGGCAAGTCCACCCTGCTGCGCATGCTCGCGGGCCTCGAAACGGCCACGTCGGGCCGCATCTTCGTCGACGGCGAAGACCTCGCGTCGCTGCCGCCGTACCGCCGCCCCGTCAACATGATGTTCCAGTCGTATGCGCTCTTCCCGCACATGAGCGTGGAGTCGAACGTGGCGTTCGGCCTCAAGCAGGAAGGCGTGCCGAAGAACGAAATCCGCGAGCGTGTGGCCGACGCGCTCAACCTCGTGCAGATGGGCCGCTATGCAAAGCGCAAACCCCATCAGCTTTCCGGCGGCCAGCAGCAACGCGTGGCGCTTGCGCGCTCGCTCGTGAAGCGCCCCAAGCTCCTGCTGCTCGACGAGCCGATGTCGGCGCTCGACAAGAAGATCCGCCAGAAGACCCAGCTCGAACTCGTGAACATCATCGAGAAAGTCGATGTCACCTGTGTGATGGTCACGCACGATCAGGAAGAGGCGATGACCATGGCCAACCGCCTCGCCGTGATGAGCGAGGGCCACATCGTGCAGATCGGCTCGCCCGGCGAAGTCTACGAATTCCCCAATAGCCGCTTCTCGGCCGAGTTCATCGGCTCGACCAACCTGTTCGAAGGCAAGGTCGTCGAGGACGAGCCCGATCACATCTTCGTGGAAAGCGAAGACCTCGAAACGCGCATGTACGTGAGCCATGGCGTGACCGGGCCTCTCGGCATGCCCGTGGGCATTTCGGTGCGGCCGGAGCGCGTGCGCGTGACGCGCGAGAAGCCGGGCACCCCGCACAACTGGGCGCGCGGCGTGGTCACGGACGTCGCCTACATGGGCAGCTATTCGCTTTATCACGTGCGTCTGCCGGGCGGCAAGGTGGTCGTCTCGAACCTCTCCAGCTCGCACCTGATGAGCGAGGGCGCGCCCGCCTGGAACGACGATGTCTACGTGTCCTGGTCGCCGGCCAGCGGCGTCGTGCTCACGCAGTAAGGAGGCCCCAATCATGAGTACCACTCTTCATACCACGCCGCAATCCGGCCGCGCAGCCGCAGATGCGCGCCGCGGCGCGCTCGCGCGCCTGTTCTCGCGCTTCGTGCCGTCGGGGCGCACCGCCGTGATCGGCGTGCCGTTCATCTGGCTCACGCTGTTCTTCGCGCTGCCCTTCGTGCTCGTACTGAAGATCAGCTTCGCCGACCAGGTAATGGGCATTCCGCCCTACTCGAACCTGGTCGAGATGAAGGACGGCATGGTGCACTTCGCGCTGCAGCTCGGACACTACGCGTTCCTGCTGCAGGACAGCCTCTACATCGCCACCTATCTCAGCTCGCTGAAGATGGCGGCGGTCTCGACGATCTTTTGCCTGCTGATCGGCTACCCGATCGCCTATTACATCGCGCGCTCGAACCCGGCCACGCGCAACCTGCTCATGATGGGCGTGATGCTGCCGTTCTGGACGTCGTTCCTGATCCGCGTCTACGCGTGGATCGGCATTCTCAAGGACGACGGCCTGCTCAATCACGCGCTCATTGCCCTCGGCCTGATCCATTCGCCGCTGAGGCTCTATCACAGCGACGCGGGCGTCTATATCGGCATGGTCTATTCGTACCTGCCCTTCATGGTGATGCCGCTCTACGCACACCTCGTGAAGATGGACCTCACGCTGCTCGAAGCCGCCTACGATCTGGGCGCCAAACCGTGGGTGGCCTTCACGCAGATCACCCTGCCGCTTTCGAAGAACGGAATCATCGCGGGCAGCCTGCTCGTGTTCATTCCCGCGGTGGGCGAGTACGTGATTCCCGAACTGCTTGGCGGCGCCGACACGCTCATGATCGGCCGCGTGATGTGGGACGAGTTCTTCAACAACATGGACTGGCCGATGGCCTCCGCCGTCACCGTGGCGATGGTGCTGCTGCTGCTCGTGCCCATGGCGATCTTTCAGTACTACCAGGTCAAGGAACTGGAGGAAAGCAAATGATCAAGCCCAATCGTACGCTCTCCACCGGGGTTCTCACGCTCGGTTTCCTGTTCCTCTATATCCCGATCATCAGCCTCGTGGTCTACTCGTTCAACGAGTCGAAGCTGGTCACGGTGTGGTCCGGCTTCTCGCTCAAGTGGTATTCGGCGCTGCTGCAGGACGAAGAGTTGCTGAGCGCCGCATGGCTCTCGCTGAAGATCGGCCTCATGACCGCATTCGCCTCGGTTGTGATCGGCACGTGGGCCGGCTTCGTGCTCGCGCGCATGGGGCGGTTTCGCGGCTTCACGCTCTACACGGGCATGATCAACGCACCCCTCGTGATTCCCGAGGTCATTCAGGGCATCTCGCTGCTGCTGCTCTTCGTCGCGCTCGAACAGATGCTCGGTTGGCCCAGGGGCCGCGGCATCGTGACGATCTGGATCGGCCACGTGATGCTGTGCGTGTCGTATGTCGCGATCATCGTGCAGTCGCGTGTGAAGGAGATGAACAGGTCGCTCGAGGAAGCCGCGCTCGATCTGGGCGCCACGCCGCTCAAGGTGTTCTTCGTCATCACGCTGCCGCTCATCTCGCAGGCGCTGCTCTCGGGCTGGCTGCTCTCGTTCACGCTTTCGATCGACGACCTCGTGCTTTCCGCGTTCCTTTCCGGACCGGGCTCGACCACCTTGCCGCTCGTCGTGTTCTCGCGCGTGCGCCTCGGTCTGAACCCGGAGATGAACGCGCTCGCCACGCTCTTCATCAGCGCGGTGACGATCGGCGTGATCGCCGTGAACTATCTGATGAGCGCACGCGAGAAGAAGCGCATGCGCGACATGCAGCTCGCCTTCGTCCAGCCCGATGCCGCCGAAGCCATTACGCCAGCCGCGCCCGCCGGCGCGGTGGGTGCGCCGATCGGCCGTCGCGCCGCCTGATGAGGATTGCCATGCAGGAAGGGGCAGCGTGAGCCGCCCCACCCCGAACCCGAACCGACTGCAATAACGACCAACAAGGAGAATTTCGATGAAGAAGAAGTTAATCTGTCTGCTGGTGGCCGGGGCGCTGCCAGGGCTCGCGCTAGCGGACTCGACCAGCGAACAGATCAAGGCCCTGCAGGCGCAGCTGAACGCCCTGCAAAAAGAGGTGAAATCGCTCAAGACCGAACTGGCGCAATCGAAGACCCCGGCGAAGACGGCAGCGGCAGCGCCGGTCGTGCCGGCCACCGCCGCCGCGCCGGTCGTGGACATCAGCTCGCCCGATTACGGCAAAGCGCCCGCGAACCTGACCAACGACCAGGTCGATGCGATGAAGCAGCAGATCGCGAGCCAGCAGCTCAAGGTCGATTCGCTCACCGACGCCGCCAACACCGGTCCGCTCGCGGGCCTGTCGATCACCGGCTATATCGACCCGACATATATCTACAACCGCGCGCCGGGCACTTCGTCTTTCCTGTTCGCGAACCATACGGGTGCGTATAACTACTTCAACAGCACGTTCGGCGACGTCTATCTCGACATCAAGAAGACCTTTGGCGTGGGCCCGATGGCGCCTTCGGCCGAAATCACGCTCATGCCCAACCGCGGCAACGGCATCACGCTGCTGCAGAACGAGCATGGCGAGATCGGCAACAACATCCTGAATACGGCTGTCGTGACCATACCGGTGACTTCCACTGGCACGTTCGTCGCCGGTCTCATGCCGAGCTTCGGCGGCTACGAGGTGCAGCAGTCGAACCAGATGCTCACGCTCACGCATAACCTGCTCTACGACTTCTCCGATCCGGGCAGCTATGTGGGCATTGGCTGGAACTACACGCCGGACGGCAGCAAATGGGCGTTCAAGTTCATGGTCGGCAACGAGCAGTACCGCACCAATGGCGCGGTCGTGCAGACGGGCCAGAACGCGCTGGGCGACCCGATCACCACGAGCAACCGGATCCCGACCTTCACGGCGCGCGCGGATTACACGTGGTCGAGCGCACTCGACATCGGCGGCTCGTTCAACATCGGCCGCCAGACGCTGCCGAGCGCCTTCGATTCGACGACGGGCCAGGCCGTGTACGGCGTGGGTGGCCAGGCATCGAGCTCGGGCGGCTACTTCTTCTTCGGCGAAATGGACGCGACCTACACGCTCGCGGACATCCAGTACAACGCCGAAGTCGATTACGGCCAGCAGCAGCGCGCGGCGTTCAACGGCGGCAACGCGCAGTGGTACGGCTTCTCGCTGCTCGCGCACCGCAAGTTCAATGCGCCGGTGGTGGGCCGCATGGGCGTGACGGCGCGCTACGACCTGCTCGCGAACGGCAAGAACGGCGGCGGTGGTGGCGGCATCGTGCTCAACTCGAACGGCATGGACCCGTACAACGGTTTCGGCATCGGTGCGGACTGCCTGGCAAACTCGAAGGCCGGTGGCGGCTTCGGCTTCGAGTGCAAGGGCGCGACACGCCAGGACGTCGCGCTCGACCTGCTGTTCTACCCGACCCAGCAGATCCAGGTGAAGGTGGAATATCGCCACGACTGGGCCACGCAGCGCGTGTTCCTGAACAGCGACGGCTCGTACAGCAAGAGCAACGACTTGCTGGGCGCGCAGTTCATCTACTCGTTCTGATGAAGTCGCGGCGGGCGCCGGCCTCGTGCTGCCGCCCGCCGTTTCCCGATTCGCTTTCGCCATGCTCAAATTCGCCAATCAGCCTCATGCCCCGTCCTGGTACGCGGCCACCGCCAACGACACCACCGCGCATCCGGCGCTCGAAGGCGCGCTCGATGCCGATGTCTGCGTGGTCGGCGCAGGCCTTACAGGGGTTTCGGCCGCGTTGAACCTCGCCGAACGCGGCCACCGCGTCGCGCTCGTGGAAGCCTCGCGAGTGGGGTGGGCCGCAAGCGGGAGAAACGGCGGGCAGTTGATTGGCGGTTTTGCCTGCGATATCGACACGTTCGCGCAGTTCATGCCCGAAGCCGAGGTCCGGCAGATCTGGGACATGGGGCTGGAAACGCTCGACATCGTGAAGCGGCGCGTCAGGCAGCACAACATCGACTGCGCGCTCACGGCGGGCTATTTCACCGCCGCGAACAAGGCGCGCGACGTGGAGGCGCTCAAGCGCTGGCGCGACGAGGCGGCGCGGCGCTTCGGCTACGACCGCTTCCAGTACGTGGACGGCGACGATGTGGGCCGCTACGTGGCGTCGTCGCGCTATCCCGGCGGCCTCTACGACCCTGATAGCGGGCACCTGCACCCGCTGAACTACACGCTCGGGCTCGCGCGCGCGGCGGTCGAAGCCGGCGTGCGCGTATACGAAAACAGCCCCGTCACGCGGCTGCGCGAAGAGGACGGCGCGCATGTGGTCGAAACCGCGCGCGGCAACGTGCGCGCGAAATTCGTCGTGCTCGCCTGCAATACGTACCTGGGCGATCTTGCACCGGCGCTCTCGCGCAAGATCATGCCCGTGGGCACCTATGTGATCGCCACCGAAAAGCTCGGCGCCGAACGCATGAATGCGCTGATGCCCGCCCAGGCCGCCGTCTGCGACAGCCGCTTCGTGCTCGACTACTTCCGTCCCGCCCCGGACACGCGCCTGCTCTGGGGCGGCAAGGTGAGCTATTCCACCTTCGCGCCGCCCAATCTGGGCGAAGCCATGCGCCGCGACATGCTAAAGACGTTTCCGCAACTCGCCGATGTGAAGGTCGAATACGCGTGGGGCGGCTACGTGGACATCACGATGAACCGCGCGCCGCACTTCGGCCGCCTCTCGCCGACAGTCTATTTCGCGCAGGGCTTTTCCGGCCACGGCGTGAACGTCACGGGACTCGCTGGCACGCTGATCGCCGAAGCCATTCACGGCCAGGCCGCGCGCTTCGACCTGTTCGGCAAGATCCGTCACCGCGATTTCCCAGGCGGCGCTACACTGCGAACCCCTGCCCTCGTGCTCGCGATGGCGTGGTATCGAATGAAGGACCTGCTTTGATAACACTCGACCTCGACGCCCAGGCGGACGCCCTCGCCCGCCACTCGTACTACGAAGCCACCGCCACGCGCCCCGCCGACGACGACCCCGTGCTCGAAGGCACGCTCGAGGCGGACGTGTGCGTGATCGGCGCGGGCTTCGCCGGGCTCTCGGTCGCGCTGGAGTGCCGCGCACGCGGCCTTTCGGTCGTGGTGCTCGACGCCCATCGGCCCGGCTGGGGCGCCTCGGGCCGCAACGGCGGGCAGACGCTCGTGGGCTTCGCGAAAGACGAAGTGCTCGAAAAGCAGCTCGGCGCGCAGGGCATACGCGCGGCGTGGGCGCTCTCCATCGAGGGGGTGAACCTCGTGCGCGAGCGCATTGCGCGTTTTGGCATCGATTGCGACTTCACGCCGGGTTATCTGACCGTTGCAACGAAAGCGAAGCGCGTACCCGATCTGCGCGCATGGATGGATGGGGCGCGCACGCGATGGGGTTACGATCGGCTCGAATGGCTCGACACCGACGCCACGCGCGCACGCGTGGCGTCGCAGCGCTATATCGCGGGCGTCTACGATCCGGTTTCCGGGCATCTGCATCCGCTCAAGTACTGTCTGGGTCTCGCCGCCGCCGCGCGCCGCGAAGGCGCGCAGCTCTTCGCGCATACGCGTGCGCGCGAAGTCGTACGCGGTGCACGGCCCGTCGTCAAAACGGCGCGCGGCGAAGTGCGTTGCCGCTTCGTGGTGTCGTGCTGCAACGCGGCGCCGGGCGGCGTGCTGCCCGGCAGCGTGGCCGCGCGCATCGCGCCCATCGCCTCGTACATCATCGCGACCGAGCCGCTGGGCCGCGAGCTGGCCGACTCGTTGATCGCGCAACGTTCTGCCGTGTGCGACAACAACTTCTTTCTCGACTATTTCCGCGTCTCGGCGGACGACCGCATGCTGTTCGGCGGCCGCGCCGATTCGACAGGCGCCGCGCCCGAGCGCCTGACAGCGGCCATGCAAACGCGCATGAGCGACACGTTCCCGCAACTCGCCGGCACGCGCGTGGAATACGCATGGGGCGGCTTTGTCGATGTCACGCGCAACCGCGCACCCGACTTCGGCGCGATCGACCCGAATTATTACTATGTGCAAGGCTTTTCGGGGCACGGTGTCGCGCTCACGGGCATGGCGGGACGTCTCGTTGCGCAGGCCATCGTCGGCGAGCGTGCCTCGTTCGATCTGTTCGCGCGGCTGCGGCACGCGCGCTTCCCCGGCGGCCCCGCCTGGCGGCGGCCCGCGCTCGAAGTCGGCATGCTCTATCACCGCGTGATGGAAATGTTCTGACGCGGCCCGCGCTGCACGTTCTTGCAGCCTGTTATACCCTTGCGAAAGTCCGCCGCCCTCGCGCGGCGCACGCACTTCCTCTGCCTGAAATCGCCTCTTCGCAAGGAGCACCCGCAATGGATTACGTCAATTTCGGCTCGACAGGGCTGCAGGTTTCGCGTCTTTGTCTCGGTTGCATGACCTACGGCGTGCCCGAGCGCGGCACGCACCCGTGGACGCTCGGCGAGGACGCCAGCCGCCCGCTCATCCGCCAGGCACTCGACGCCGGCATCAACTTCTTCGACACCGCGAACACCTACTCGGACGGCACTTCGGAGGAGATCGTCGGGCGCGCGCTGCGCGACTTCGTCAAGCGCGACGACATCGTGCTCGCCACGAAGGTGTACAACCGCATGCGGCCCGGCCCGAACGGCCAGGGGCTGTCGCGCAAGGCCATCCTTACGGAGATCGACCATAGCCTCAAACGGCTCGGCACGGATTACGTCGATCTCTATCAGATCCATCGCTGGGACTACAACACGCCCATCGAAGAAACGCTCGAAGCGCTGCACGATGTCGTGAAGGCCGGCAAGGCGCGCTATATCGGCGCTTCGTCCATGTACGCATGGCAGTTCAGCAAGGCGCTCTACACTTCGCGCCAGAACGGCTGGACGGAGTTCATCAGCATGCAGGACCACGTGAACCTGCTCTATCGCGAGGAAGAGCGTGAAATGCTGCCGCTGTGCGCCGATCAGGGCATTGCCGTGATGCCGTGGAGCCCGCTCGCGCGCGGCCGCCTCACGCGCGACTGGAACGAAACGAGCGAACGCGCGGCCACCGACAAGTTCGGCGAGACGCTCTACGGCGCCGATGCGGACAAGGCCATCATCGATGCGGTCGCAACCATTGCGCGCGCGCACAATGTCTCGCGCGCACAGGTCGCGCTCGCGTGGCTGCTGCACAAGCCCGGCATCACGTCGCCGATCATCGGCGCCTCGAAACCGCAGCATCTCGAAGATGCCGTTGCAGCGCTCTCGCTCAAGCTCTCCGATGAAGAGATCAAGACGCTCGAAGCACCGTATCTGCCGCATGTGATCGCGGGCCATCAGTAAGCGACGCAGCCGCTGACAGGCGCTCGCGCACGATGCGTGCGAGCGTTTGCATGAGCGTGTCGGCAACCTGCGGCGGCGTTTCCGCATAGCCGAGCAGGAAGCCGTTGTAGCGTGTGGCGTCGGGGGCATCGACGCCATCGACACAGTACGCGCTCAAGGGCGAGAGATGCAGGCCATGTGCGCGCGCGGCTTCGCTCACATCGGCGTCGGAGAGCGGCGCGTCGAGGCGCACGCTCAAATGCATGCCGCCCGCGTCCGCCGACACCGTCATCACGCCGGCGAGGTGTTTATCGATGGCGGCGACGAGGCCGTCGCGGCGCTCCTCGTAGAGCTTGCGCATGCGCCGCAAATGGCGCGCGTAGCGCCCGCTTTCGATGAATTCCGCGAGCGCCAGCTGTTCCGCCACGCGCCCCTGGCGCACGAGCGTGTGATGCGCCTGCGCGAACTGCGCCGCCACACGCTGCGGCACGATCATGAAGCCGATGCGCAGCGCCGGAAACAGCGTCTTGCTGAAGGTGCCGAGATAGATCACCGGCGCGTCGTCGGCGAGGCCCTGGATCGACGGCAGCGGCGGACCGTCGTGGCGCAACTCGCTGTCGTAGTCGTCCTCGACAATCCACGCGCCGCAGGCGCGCGCCTGCTCGATCAGCGCGAGCCGCCGCTCGAGGCTCAGCACGCAGCCCAGCGGATACTGATGCGACGGCGTGAGATAAACGAGTCGCGGCGGCCGCTCGCGCCAGTCCTCGGGGCGCGCCGCCATGCCCGCCGCATCCACGCTCATCGGCACGAGTTGCAGCCCCGCGGCCGCACACGCCACGCGCGCGCCGAGATAGCCCGGATTTTCGATCCACGCGCGTTCGCCATGATCTGCGAACAAACGCGCGCACAGGTCGAGGCTCGACTGCGTGCCGTCCGTGACGAACACCTGCTCGGGCTGGCAGCGCACGCCGCGCGAGACGCGCACGTATTGCGCGATCGCCTGACGCAGCGCGGGCATGCCCGCGCTGTCGCCATAGCCGAGATCGTGAGCGCGCAACTCGCGCAGCGCGCGCTCGACTGCCGCGCGCCATTGCGCGTAGGGAAACGCGTCCAGCGCGGGCACGCCTGGGCGCAGCGCCTTCGAACCGTCGCGGCCCGAGCGGCGCGGCGGCAGTTCGCGCACGCGGCGCGCAAGCGCGGGCGCGGGCTCTTCGCGCTGCGCGGGGTGTGCCGGCGTTGCCGCCGCGCCGGCGTTGACCGCGTTGACGACCGAACCGTGGCGCGTCGCGCTGACGAAGCCCTCTTCCACGAGCCGCTCATAGGCATAGAGCACCGAATTGCGCGCGATGCCGAGCTGCTCCGCGAGCGCGCGGCTCGACGCGAGGCGCGTGCCGCGGCCAATGTCGCCGTCGAGAATCGCGCGGCGCAGGCTTTCGTAGAGCAGGTCCTGCTGCGTGAGCTTGCGCACGGCACGCTTCGCATAGGCCGCCATCATCAACGCGTAGTCCAAACCCGTGGCTCCATTGTTTTTGGTTTCGGTGGGACTAACAATGGTGCCACAAACCGCTTACGCTTGGGAGTCCGGGCAGGCCCGTCAACGAGGAGAGGGAGACAACACATGACCGACACGACGCTTCAGGTCCGCGCCGTCGCACCCGACGATTTCGCTGCATGGCTGCCGCTCTGGGACGGCTACAACCGCTTTTACGGCCGCTTCGACGCCACCGCACTGCCGGAGCCCATCACGCGCACGACCTGGTCGCGCTTCTTCGACGCCTACGAGCCCATGCACGCGTTGATCGCCGTGCGCGGCGAACGCGTGCTCGGCCTCGTGCACTTCATCTATCACCGCAACACGATTCTGGAAGGGCCGATCTGCTATTTGCAGGATCTCTTCACCGTGGAAGACTCGCGCGGCCAGGGCGTGGGCCGCGCGCTGATCGAGGCGGTGTACGCACACGCGAAGGCGTCGAATTCGTCGCGCGTGTACTGGCACACGCACGAGACGAATCACACGGCCATGCGGCTTTACGACGACGTGGCCGTGAAGCCCGGCTTCGTCATGTACCGCAAGGACGTTTGACGAGCCGTGTGAGGCGCCGCAGCCTCAGGCGAGATCCTCGAGCAACGAGGCGCGCACCTCGCCGTCGATGGTCTGCGTCGGCACACGGTAATTCGGATGATCGCAGCCAATCGCGAGCGCGGCGCCTTCGCGCAAGCGCGTTTTCATCTGCGGCGTGAGTTCGAACCGGACGAAATGCACGGCCGAGGTCTTTTCGGCGTTCTCGCGTTCGAGGTCCTCGTCGGCGATCGCGTAGACGGGCGGTTCGCCGTCCACCTGGACGAACACCTTGTCCTCTATGCCGATCAGGCGCGCAAGCGCCGCGCGCCGCTCGACTTCGCTCTCGTATTCGAGCTGCATGGTCGCCTTCAGGTTGTCGCCGTCGGGCACGAGCGGCAGATAGGCCGCGAGTTCGCCCTGAATGCCGTCTTCGTCGAAGATCTTTTCGATGTGCAGCATCTCCTGGATCTGGTAGCGGATCGTGGTCTCGTCCTCGAACAGGAACGTGAGGTGATTGCCGAGCGACACCGCGCGCTGCTTCTTGTGCTCGATGATGCGTTTGCGCATGTCGCCCCGCACCCGGGCGTAGGCTTCCAGCGTCAACAGCGAATTTCTCGCGATCGTCATGAGTCGTGCCTCGTGAATGTTGCGCTCTGGCGTCGGGACCTAAATGCCATAGGCGCGGCGCAGCAAGGTAATGGGGTGAGCGAGCGGCGGCTCGCCCAGCTGGTTCTCTTCGATACCCTGCGCAATGTGATGCCCCGCGAGCTGGCAGTCGGACGAAATGAAGTTCGGCCCGGCCTGGCCTGGCTCTGCCTGCCCCATCTGCTTGAACACGGGCGTGCCGATCTTCATCGACATGGCATGGAATTCCTTCTTCACGCCGAAGGTGCCCGCGTGGCCCGAACAGCGCTCGACCACGGTCACTTTCGTTTCGGGCACGAGCGAAAGCAGGTCGAAAGTCTTGCGGCCGATGTTCTGCACGCGCGCATGGCACGGCACGTGATACGACACGTTGCCGAGCGGCGAGCGGAAGTCGGTCTTGAGCAGGCCGTCGCGATGACGCGCCACCAGATACTCGAACGGGTCCCAGAACGCGTCGCTCACGGCTTTCGTGTTGGCGTCGTCGGGGAACATCAGCGGCAATTCGTGCTTGTACATGAGCACGCAACTCGGCACGGCGCCGATCAGTGCATACCCTTCACGCGCGTAACGCGCGAGCATGGGCATGTTCTGCGACTGCTTGTGCGCCACGCCCTCCAGGTTGCCCTGCTCCAGCAGCGGCATGCCGCAGCACCATTCGCTCTTCACCAGCTCGTAGGGAATCCCGTTGTGGTCGAGCACCGCGAGCAGGTCGTGGCCGATGCCCGGCTCGTTGAAGTTCACGTAGCAGGTCGCGTAGATGGCGACCTTGCCCGGCGTGCGTTCGCCGTCGCGCACTTCGCTCGAAGCCGCGCGTTTGGCAACGTTACGAAACTTGTGCGTGGCGAAATCGGGTAGCCACGCCTTGCGGTCGACGCCCAGCATGTCTTCCATCGCACCGCGCATCGCCTTCGTGTGATTGATGGCGTTGACCGCTTGCGTCACGACGGGAATGCCGGCGATCTGGCCGAGCGCGTCGGTATTCGAGAGCACGCGGTCGCGCAGCTTCACTTCGCCCTTGCGGTAGTGAGCGGCCTTGGCGCGCAGCATCAAATGCGGAAAGTCCACGTTCCACGGATGCGGCGGAACGTACGGGCACTTCGTCATGTAACAGAGATCGCACAGGTAGCATTGGTCGACGACCTTGTCGAAAGAGGCCTTGTCGACGTCGTGCGCTTCGCCGGTATCGGTTTCATCGACGAGATCGAACAGCGTGGGAAACGCGCCGCAGAGCGAGACGCAGCGCCGGCAGCCCGCGCAGATGTCGAACACGCGCGCGAGTTCCGTGTCGAGCTGGGCCTGGTCGTAAAAAGCGTCGGAGCGCCAGTCGAGCGGATGGCGGGTCGGCGCTTCGAGACTGCCTTCCTTGTGGGGCATGACGTCTCCTTCTTTTATTTATCAGCCAAATACGCGGCTTGAGCGAGCGCGCGCCTACGCGCGCCGGTGCCTGCCCGGCACGCGAAACAACATGCGCGCACGTCATGGGTGCGTGCCGTCAGGCACGCGGGCCTGCTCCGCCTCAGTCCGCCAGCACGTCCAGCGCCTTCGTATAGCGGTTGGCGTGGCTGCGCTCCGCCTTAGCGAGCGTCTCGAACCAGTTCGCGATTTCGTCGAAGCCTTCCTCGCGCGCGACCTTGGCCATGCCGGGGTACATGTCGGTGTATTCGTGCGTTTCGCCCGCAATTGCCGCCTGCAGATTCAGCCGCGAAGTGCCGAACGGCAGACCGGTTGCCGGGTCGCCTACCGCTTCCAGATATTCGAGGTGGCCGTGCGCGTGGCCGGTTTCGCCTTCGGCGGTCGAGCGAAACAGCGCCGCGACATCGTTTTGTCCTTCTACGTCGGCCTTGGCTGCGAAATACAGATAACGGCGGTTGGCCTGTGATTCGCCGGCAAATGCATCCTTGAGATTCTGTTCCGTCTTCGAGCCCTTTAGCTGTGCCATCTGTGCCTCCATCGTTCGACCTGATATGTGGGGACGCGACGCCATTCGCCTTCGTGCGATGCAGCATGGCTGGGCGACTTCGCCGCACTATCAATCTAGGTTGTGGCGATTGCGTTCCCAATTGTGATTTTCAATCCCCCCGATAGCGTAGCCGGGCTTACGCGGGCAGAAGTGGGCATGAACGTGGCCGGTCCAGGCACGCGCCGTGCGCGCGGCGATCTGTCCTGCACTCTTCACTTTGCGGGCGCGCGGACTCGTCCTAGACTTTGAAATTGCCGACGCGCCCGATCTATATTGCGGAGATGCCATGCGACTTACGATCCTGATCAACGGTTCCGATCCGACCGTCAATCACGACTATGCAGTGCTCTGGCTCGACACCGACCAGCAACGCTGGTCCCGCGAGTCTCACGAAGGGATCGACCTGCCTGAATGGGGTGAATTGCGTGACGTGAATGGTGTCACGTCGCTGTGCGCGCCGCTCGAAAACGAGCCGCTGTGCACGCTGCGCGGCCTGCATGTGAACCGCCGCCAGGAAATCAGTTCCGCACACGGCGACGCAACATGGTCGTGCGAAACCTCGCACTCGCCAATGGAAGGCCAATGGCGCCTCCAGGCTGTGGACCGCCAGATGGTCCGCGCCGAGCATTCGCTTTTTGCAGGCTGAGTCGTTGTTGATGATCTGATCGATTGAATGCAGGCGGCATCGTTTGCCGCCTCGCGCCTCGCGCCTCGCGCCTCGCGCAGCAACGCAACGCCGCCGCGCTCATTGCATCTGTTTGTGCGTCACGTCCCGCTTGCGCCCGCCCTCTCGCGGGCGCGCGTTTTTTTGCGCCGCGTTTTTCTCCCGCCTCCACGCGTCGTCGTGCGCCCGCTATACTTTCAGCCCGCTTGATCCCACCCCAGTCCAGCCTGTCCTTTCGATGAAGAAGCTGTTTGCCTCGCTTGTTGCCTCCCTGCTGCTCGCCGCCGCGAGCCATGCAATCGCCGCACCGGCCTGTTCGCAATTCGTGCCAGACGGCCAGTTCCCGACGCTCACGAATCAGCGCATGGCGCCGAAAACGCGCATGCTTTGCTATTCGGATTTTGTCGTGCTGCATTCGGGCGTCACACACGGGCCGCTGTGGTCCGCCGAGCATCTCACGCGCGACCACCTCGAAGCCGCGAAGGACATGACGCGCACTAACCGCTTCTTCGAAGACGACCGCCTGCCCGAAGGCGAAGGCGCGACGCTCGCCGACTACAAGCGCAGCGGCTTCGACCGTGGCCACATGAGCCCGGCGGGCAACCGCTGGAATGCGCAAGCCATGGCGGAATCGTTTTCGCTTGCCAACATCGTTCCGCAGAACCGCGAGAACAACCAGCGCCTTTGGGCCCATATCGAAACCGCGGTGCGCAAGCTCGCATCGAAGTATGGCGAAGCCTATGTCGTGACCGGCCCGCTCTTCACGGGCGCGCAGCTCCAGACGATCGGCGCGACGCGCGTGCTGGTGCCGACGCAGATCTTCAAGGTCGTGTACGTGCCTTCGCAGCAGCTCGCGTTCGCGATCGTCGCGGACAACACGGCTGTCGACCGCTACGACGTGCGCCCGGTGCGCGACCTCGAAGCGCAGAGCGGCATTGCGTTCCCGGGCATTCCGGCGAATGTCGCGGCAAAGGAAAAAGTCTCGTTCAATGGCCGCGGCTTTGCCGTGAGCAAATGGGGCTGGTAGGCGCGCCCTTCATGCAGCAGGAGGATCAAACGGTGTTCGACGCATACGCAAACGACAACGACGTGCTCAACGTGCAAGGCGACGCACTCACGCTCACGAACGGCACGACGCGCGTGACGCTCGCCGGCACGCTGGAACTCACGCGCGACAAGCGCGGCCTCGCCGCCGCGCTGGCGCTGAAGGCGGCGCTCGACGACGTCGTGAAGAAACTGCAGGCCGACCCGCACCTGCCCGCGAAGGTCGCCGACGAGCCGGACCAGAAGCCCGGCGTCGTCGACAATCCGTTCAACTGATCACGCGCGCGCGCAACGTGCGCGTCGTTAGAACGGCTTGCCTTCGCTCTCGCGCCAGGCGCGCGCCATGAGCGTGTTCGAGGGCAGCGTTTCGTCGAGCAGCTTCTTCGCGCTCTGCGCGCCCGCGATCGGCAGGCCGGTGGGATCGATCGCGCCGATCTGCGCGAGCACCGAAGCCTGGTCCCAGTAGATGTGCTCGTTATAGAGCTTGTTGCCGCGAAAGCAGATCACGGCGAGCATCGGGACTTCGAAGTATTTGCCCGTGGGCGCGAGACCCGGCAGCAGCCAGTCGATCTCGCGGTCGTGCGTGCAGCAGAAGATGAACTCGTCCACCACGCGGTCCGAGCCGATCGTGCGCGAGATCGGGATCAGCCGCGTGTCCTGCGGGTTCGAATGCACGAAATGGTGCGTGTAGAAGCGCTTGAGTTCGTCGTGGCCCACGCCGCCCGTCATCGTCGGAATGTGGTTGACGTAGGGCTGCGCGACCATGGTCGGCATCACGTCGCTCGGGTTGCGCGCGACGAACTCGTGGTAGCAGTGCGCTTCCCACAGCGCGTTGAAGTCGTAGATCGGGCCGAGCACGCGGCGCAGCATGGCGAGCGTGCGCGAGTACGCCATCATCGTGGCGGGCTTGTCGTACGTCGGGCGCGAAGACGACGCGAACGCATGGCCGCAGCCCGGGTACGTATACAGCTCGACGCCAGGCTTGCCCGCCAGCGCCTGCGCAATGCGTTCGCGCGTGGCGGCGTCGCAGTGGGTGTCGTCGGCGCCGAAGTGCAGCATCAGCGGGCACGTGATGCGCGCGGCTTCGTCCAGATGGTTTTCGAGCCCCACGGCGTAATAGCCGATCGCGCAATCGACATCGGTGCGCGTCGCGCTCAGGTACGCGAGCTTGCCGCCCAGGCAGAATCCCACCACGCCGATTTTGCCGCGATGCTGCCCATGCGCGCGCAGCGCGGCGAGCGTTTGCGCCACGTCCTGCATCGCGAGATCGACGTCGAAGCGCTCGTAGAGCGAGAACGCCTTCTGCGCGTCGGCGCCCTCGTAGCCGAGATCGACGTTCGGCTCCAGACGCCAGAACAGGTCCGGCACCATCACGACGTAGCCTTCCTCGGCGTAGCGGTCGGCGAGCGCGCGCATGTAGCCGTTCACGCCGAAGATCTCCTGCAGCAGGACGAGGCCGGGGCCGCTACCTTCGGGCGGCAGCGCCGTGTAGGCGCGGAATTCGCCGCCGTCGTGCGACTTCACCTGGGTCCATTGTCCGTTCATCGGGGCTGTCTCCTCTCTTCGGTCCAGTTAGTTGCCGTAGATTAGCGTCGAACTCGCGCCGCTGCAGCGCGTCGAGCCATTCACGCCGCGCCGAAGCCGCCCGCCGCCGCGAGCGGCGGCAGCGCCGACTTGCCGCGTATCCATGCGTACTGCGCAAGCTCGGCCATTTCCTTGTCGCCGCGGCTGTCTCCATATGCGTAGAGCGTGGCGGGCGCGTTCGCCCCCCACCACGCGCGCAGGCGCGCGACTTTCTCGGGCCCCCAGCAGTTGTTGCCCGCCAGATGGCCCGTGTACACGCCATCGCGCCATTCCAGCTCGCTCGAAAGCACGGTGCCGATGCCGACCGTCTTTGCCCACATGCGCAGATAGATCGACGGCGACGCGCTCACGAGCACGATCTCGTGGCCGAGCGCCTGGTGTTCGGCCACGCGCGAGAGCATCTCGGCGCGCAACAGCGCGGGGAGGCGGCGCTCGACGAAGCGCTGCGCGGCGGCTTCGAGCACCTCGCGCCGCACGCCGCCCATCGCGGCGTAGAGGAAGCGCGCCTTGGTCGGCCCGCGCGGCGACCAGCCGAGCGGAACGCCGATGAGCGAGGGCAGGCAACGCAGCGCGGCGGCGGCGAAGCGGGCGGGGCCGGCGGCGTCGAGCATGAACGCGCGAAAGCTGTCGGACGTGGTGATGGTGCCATCAAAGTCGAATGCGGCGACGACGCGGTCGTTCATGAAGCGATAGGGGCCTGGCGTGAAAGGAAAAGGCGACGCGGCTGCGCGCGCCGAACGGCCGTCATTGTCGGCGCAAACGCGATCCTGCTGCAACGCAGCCAGGCGCGCTTCATGATATTGACGTAATTCGTCAACATGTATCGATATGAACGCGCATGGATGCCGTAGCATCAGCACGAGATCCTCCGGCCAGGCGAAGGTTTGCGCTCGTCAGTCCGGCGATCATAATGATTTCGGAGACAGAGGGACACCCATGAGAAACCTGACCGAGCAACTCACCCAGTACGCGGCTTATCACCGCGACGCGCGCAACATCGGCACCCATTTCGTCGGCATTCCGCTTATCGTGCTCGCGCTCGCGGTGCTGCTTTCGCGCCCGGTGATCGCGCCCGGGCTGCCGCTTCCCGTCTCGCCCGCGTGGCTCCTGTTCGGCGCCGCGACGATCTACTACCTCGTGCTGGACGTACCGCTCGGCCTCATGATGGCAGTCGTCTCCCTCGCGTGCGTGGCCTTCGGCGCATGGCTCGCGCAACGAGGCACCGCCGCGTGGCTGGGCGGCGGCGTGGCGCTGTTCGTGGTCGGCTGGGTCTTCCAGTTCGTCGGGCATATCGCGTGGGAACATCGCAAGCCCGCGTTCGTCGACGATCTCATCGGCCTCATGATCGGCCCGCTCTTCGTGCTCGCCGAAGCGCTCTTCAGCATCGGCTGGCGCCCGCAGTTGCGTGCCGCCATCGAGGCGAAAGTGGGACCTGTGCGCATCAATCCACCCAATCCACCGCGCGCCCGGCAAGCGCGGCCGTAAGCGGCCGTTGAACGGTCCTCAGCGCTCGAACCGGACGAGCCGCGCCGCATGCACCGCCGTGAGCGCGACGGCGAGCCAGATCGGCACGTAAGTCCCGAGCTGGCGCATGCCGAGGTGCTCCCCCAGCAGCGTGACCGAAACGATCACCAGCAGCACCGGCTCGACATAGCCGAGGATGCCGAAGAGCGCCATCGGCAACAGCCGGCTCGCCTTCAGGTACGACGCGAGCGCGACAGTGCTGAGCACGCCGAGTCCGGGCAGCAGCACGAAGGCGAGGAACTTGTGCGCCTCGACCAGCGCGAGCGAGCCGCCCGCGCGGACTTCGATCGCCGCGACCGGCACGAGCAACAGCATTTCCACCGCGAAGGTGACGAGCGAGTCCGCGTGAATTTTGCGGCGCAGCACGAAATACGGCGGATAGCCGAATGCAACCAGCAGCGTGGGCCACGAGAACGCGTGCGTCGCCCACAACTCGTGCGTCACGCCCACGGCGGCGCAGGCCACGGCGAGCCATTGCAGCGGTTCGAGGCGCTCGTGATAGTAAAAGCGCCCCACCAGCACCATGACGAGCGGCAGCAGGAAATAGCCGAGCGACACCTCCAGCATGCGCCCGTGCAGCGGCGCCCACAGAAACACCCACAGTTGCGAGCCCAGCAGCGCGGCGCTCGTCACCAGTGCGAGCGCGGTGCGCGGCTGCGCCACCATGCGCGCGACGAGCGCGCGCAATTGCGGCACGCGCTGGCGCAGCACCAGCAGCGCCAGCGCGCCGGGCGCGGTCCAGATCACGCGCCACGCGAAAATATCGAGGCCGCCGAGCGGCGCGAGCAGGAGCGTATAGGCCGACATCAGCGCGAACAGCGCCGAAGCGCCCACGGAAAGCGCAATGCCGCGTCCGGGTTCGTACTGGTTCATCGGCAGGCGCGGGGACGCAAGGCGAAAACGCGGGAATCGCGAGCGGCGCGGTGCGTAGATTTCGCACGCTCGGGTAAAAACGTTGTCATCTGAATCGGATATTGAATAAGGCGCGGGCCGGCAAATGCGTCGGCGAGACCGCATTCTAGTCGTGTTTGCACGACATCAGGCGGCGCAAACCGGCGCCGGACAAGGTGGGCACACGCCGTGCGCGCTTTGCGGCCTGGTGCGGGCCGAGCAATTTAGTCCGGCAGAGCACGCCGCGATGGACTAGAACGTAAGTCTCGCCACGCCAGCCCGCCGTCGCCTTGACTGACTGGATTTCGCGGCTGGAATTCGCTTCGACGAGCGAGATTTCACCGGGTCCGCTGGAGCCGCGCCCGGCTTGTCCCGGAGCGCCACGCCTTCGCCCGCTGCTGCAATTCACGACGCCGTCCCCAACGTCCAACGCCCCCTGGAGCCCGCATGCCATCTTCTGCGCCCCGCCCCGCCGTTGCCGACCCCGCCGGTGCATTCGCCCTTTCGCCCGCCGCCAGCGCCTTCGCCGCCGAAGTGCGCGCCGGTTTGATGCGCTCGCCTCAAAAGGAACTGCCGTCGAAATATTTGTATGACGAAGTCGGCTCGGCGCTCTTCGAGGTCATCACCGTGCTGCCCGAATACGGCGTCACGCGCAGCGAGGAGCGCCTGCTCACGCGCTACGCGTCCGGGATCGTCGAGGCGCTGCCCTCCGACGTGACGGTCGCCGAACTCGGCAGCGGCAGCGGCCGCAAGACGCGCCGCATTCTCGAAGCGCTCTGCCGCAAGCGCCCCACCTCGTACTGCCCGATCGAGATTTCGCGCACCGCGCTGCAACTGTGCCGTCGCGAGCTGGCCGACATCGAGCGCATTTCGATCGTCGGTTATGAGCGCGACTATCTCGCCGGGCTTTCCGAGGTGAGCCGCCAGCGCAAATACGGCGAGCAACTGCTCGTGCTCTTTCTCGGCAGCACGATCGGCAACTTCGCGCGCCTCGCGGCCACGCGCTTTTTGCGCGACATCCGCGCGATGCTGCGCCCCGGCGACACGCTGCTGCTCGGCACCGACCTCGTGAAGCCCGTGGAGACGCTGATCGCCGCCTACGACGACGCCATCGGCGCCACGGCCGCCTTCAACCTGAACCTGCTGGCGCGCATCAACCGCGAGCTGGACGCCGACTTCGACCTGCACGACTTCGAGCACGTCGCGCGCTTCAACCCGGACGTGCGCAGCATCGAGATGCATCTGCGCGCGAAGCGCGACGTGCACGCCGAGGTGCGCCTCGCGAATCTCACTGTGGAAATCGGCGCAGGCGAGACGATCTGGACCGAGAGCAGCCACAAGTACCACGCCGACGAAATCCCGGCGATCGCCGCTGACGCCGGCTTCGCATGCACGCGCCAGTGGGTCGAGAAGGAGTGGGGATTCGCGGAAAGCCTGCTTGCCGTGAAGTAAGCCATCGCCTGCAACGAAAAAGCGGTGCGCCGGCAATGGGCGCACCGCTTTTTTATCGGGCGAATTTCAGTGCTGCTCGAAGCGCTCGTAACGTTTTTCGGTCAGCCGCTCCTCGCTTTCCACCGAGCTCACGCGCGCGGCCGGCGGCCCGTGGCGCAGCCACGAAAGCATGCGGTCCACCTGGTTCGCCGTGCCCTGGATCACGGCTTCGACCGAGCCGTCCTCCATGTTCGCGACGTAGCCGCGAATGCGCAGCGCGTGCGCCTGGCGCACCGTCGCGTGACGAAAACCCACGCCCTGCACCGCCCCGTGCACGCGCACGTAATACGTTTCGAGGCGCGTATCCAGATCCGGTTCGCTCATTGTTCGTTTCTCCATGCAGGCTTTACGGTCGGCATTGTAGACGCCAGCGCGCGCACGCGCCGGGCCCGCGCCACGTACAATCCGTGCCACGCCGCGCGCGCGGCGCCGTCACCGAACCTGGAAACGACCCTGCAATGACCGACACCTCCCGAGCCAACCGCGATCTCGTCCTGATCACCGGAGCATCCGGCTTCGTCGGCTCGGCCGTCGCCCGCATCGCGCAGGAAAAGGGTTATGCCGTGCGCCTGCTGGTGCGCGCGACGAGCCCGCGCAAGAACCTCGAAGCGCTCGACGCCGAAATCGTCACCGGCGACATGCGCGACGCCGCCTCCATGCGCAAGGCGCTCGACGGCGTGCGCTATCTGTTCCACGTCGCCGCCGACTATCGCCTGTGGGCGCCCGATCCGCACGAAATCGAGCGCGCCAATCTCGAAGGCGCCGAAGCCACCATGCGCGCGGCGCTCGAAGCGGGCGTGGAGCGCGTCGTCTACACGAGCAGCGTGGCCACGCTCAAGGTCACGAGTTCGGGCCACTCCGCCGATGAAACCTCGCCGCTCACCCCCGAGCAGGCCATTGGCGTGTACAAGCGCAGCAAGGTGCTTTCCGAGCGCGCGGTGGAGCGCATGATCGAGCGCGACGGCCTGCCCGCCGTGATCGTCAATCCGTCGACGCCGATCGGCCCGCGCGACGTGAAGCCCACGCCCACCGGCCGCATCATCGTCGAAGCGGCCACGGGCAAGATTCCCGCGTTCGTCGATACCGGCCTGAACCTCGCGCACGTGGACGACGTGGCCAACGGCCACTTCCTCGCGCTGGAGCGCGGACGCATCGGCGAGCGCTATATCCTCGGCGGCGAGAATCTGCCGCTGCAGCAGATGCTCGCCGACATCGCCGGCATGGTGGGCCGCAAGCCGCCCACGATCGCGCTGCCGCGCTGGCCGCTCTATCCGCTCGCGATGGGCGCCGAAGCCGTGGCGCGCTTCACGAAGCGCGAGCCGTTCGTGACCGTCGACGCGCTCAAGATGTCGAAAAACAAGATGTATTTCACGTCGGCGAAGGCGGAGCGCGAGCTCGGTTATCGCGCGCGGCCGTATCAGGAGGGCTTGAAGGATGCGCTCGCCTGGTTCCGCGAAGCGGGATATCTGAACACCAGATGAGCGCCTACTGAGGGCCAACTGAGCGCGGAATCAACGCGAAACAGGCGTCCCTGCGGAAACTGTTACAACTTTTCCTGCGACATGCGTACAACGCCTGAAGGGCAATGCGCGCGAGCTGCGGGTAAAATCGCGGGTCTTACCTGAGAAGCTCGCATGAATCTTCAAGACCAGATTGGCGTGCTCGAAGCGGGCGTCGATCAGCTCCTTCAGGCCGCCGCCGCCGCGCACGCACCGCGCGCCGATGAACGCGCCGCCGTTGCCCAGCAGGAATCCCCCGTTGCAAAGAGCGATATGGAGCAGGCCGTCGCTGTAGAGCCGCCAGCCATTGCCGTCGATACGGCCGCGGATGCTGCCGCGGCCACCGCGGCCGTAGAATCCGTTGATGCCGTCGAAGCCGCAAGCGCAACCGCAGCCGCGACCGAAACTGCCAAAGCCGTCGAACCCGCTGCCGAGGCGGCCAACGCCGCGCATGCGCAGCCGGAACTGCACGTGGCGCGTCCGTCGCAAAACGAGATCACGCTGACGATCGGCGGCCAGACGGTGACGCTCAACGCACTGCAAGTCGGCCAGATGATCGAGGAGCTGTCGAACGCGCGCGCCTCGATGCAGCCCGAACCGCCGCCGGGCATTCCGCAAGGCTGGCGGTTCGCATCGACGAGGAATCCGATGATGGCCGTGCAGAAGCAATCCAACGGCGACCGCTTGCTGGTGCTGCGCCACACGGGCCACGGCTGGGTGCCGTTCACGTTCTCGCCCGACATCGTCGTGCAGATGTACATGCTGCTCACGCAGCGCTAACGCGCAAGCGGACATCGATAAAGCAAAAAGCCGTCGAAACCGACGGCTTTTTGCATTTGCGGCGCCTGGTTACGAGCGCTTCAACGTCCCTGCACAGGAGGCGCCTGCACGCGCGCCTTCCACTGACCGCCCTTGCCGCGCCAGAAGCGCCAGGCCGAAGCGAACGTCGCGCCCACGTAGAACAGCGCGACGAGCGGCAGGAACGGCGCCCACAACGGCGAGCGCCGGTAGTAGGCGAGCATGGGCGAGTAGGCGCAGCACATCAGCGCCCAGGCGATCCACGCGGGCCAGCCCTTCGGCCCGAGCACGAGCGCGACCACGGGCGGCGCGAGATAGATGATCGTCATGCCGAGAAGCGTGCCGGCGAGCTGCCACGCCGAGTAATGCAACTGCGTGAACGCCGTGCGCGCGATCATGTTCCAGATGTCCTTCCACGAATCGTACGGGCGCAGCGACACGCTCTTCGCGGCGACGTCGAGCCGGATCGGATGATGCCCTTCGCCGCGATGCTTGATGCGCGCGGCGAGGCTGCAGTCGTCGATCAGCTCGGCGCGGATCGATTCGATGCCGCCGGCCTCTTCGAGCGCCTGGCGGCGCACCAGCATGCAACCGCCGGCCGCCGCCGCCGTGCGGTTCTTCGGGTTGTTGACCCACGAGAACGGATAGAGCTTCGCGAAGAAAAACACGAACGCCGGAATCAGCGCCTTTTCCCAGAAGGAGTCGCAGCGCAGCCGCACCATCAGCGAGACGAGGTCGCGGCCTTCGGCCTGCGCGCGCACCACGAGCTGCGCGAGCGCTTCGGGCGGATGGCCGATGTCGGCGTCGGTGAGGAGCAGGTAGTCGGCGGGCAGCTTGAGCGTGCGCACCGCCTCGATGCCCTGCGACTGCGCCCACACCTTGCCCGACCAGCCCGCCGGCAGCGGCCTCGCCATAATCACACTGAGCTTTTCCGGGCACTGCAGCGCAAGCGCGGCGGCGCGTGCGGCTTGCGCGGTGCCGTCGGTGCTGTGGTCGTCGATCACGACCACGTGAAATTCGCCGCCGTAGTCCTGCTGGAGCAGCGAGGTCACGGCCTCGCCAATCGCGTCGGCCTCGTTGCGCGCCGGCACCACGGCGCACGCGGCAGGCCAGCCGGCCTCGGGCTCGACGAGCGGCAGCGGCTCGGCCGGGCGCGCACGCCAGAAACCGCCGCGCCCGAACAGCAGCACGAGCCAGATCAGCAGCGAGAGACAGGAGACGGCAAACAGTATGGTCGTAGTCATGCGTTGTTACTCTCGATCGAAGGGGCGCGCACGCCCACGCGGCGCGACAGCCACATGGCCGCCGTGCGCAGGAGCACCACGGCCCAGTCGGATGTGCGCAGCGCAGGCCGCGCGCGGAACACATCGTAGCCGCCGCGCTCGATGATTTCGAGCACGCGCAGTCCGCCATGCACGACGCTGCATAGCTCGAGGCCGAAGCGCCCCGGCACGCGCAGCGCGAGCGGCGCACCGCTGATCATCAGCGAACGCGCGCGCGCCACCTCGTGTGCCATCAGCGCGCGCCAGGCGTCGTCCACCCTGCCCGCGGCGATCTGCGCTTCGGTCACGCCGAAGCGCTCGCGCTCGGCGAGCGGCAGGTAAATGCGGCCGCGCGCCCAGTCGGCGCTCACGTCCTGCAAGAAGGTGACGAGCTGCAAGGCGGTGCAGATCGCGTCGGAATCGGCCAGATTCCCGGGCGTCGCTGCGTCGATCAGATGCAGCATCAGATGGCCGACCGGGTTCGCCGAGCGCCGGCAAAAGTCCAGCAGCTCGAAGCGGTCGGCATAGCGCGTCGTGTCGATATCCTGATCGAACGCCGCGACGAGGTCGTAAAACGGCGCGAGCGGCAAGCGGCACTCGCGCACCACGTCCGCGAGCTTCGCGAACAGCATGGGGTGCACGCGTGCAGGCCGGCCTTCGGCCACGGCGTTCAGACCCTCGCGAAAATCGGCAAGGCGCGTGTGGCGCTGCCCGGGGCTCCAGTCGCCTTCGTCCGCGATGTCGTCGAGCGTGCGCGCGACGTGGTAGATCACGCCGACAGGCGCGCGCAGCGCCTTCGGCAGCAGTACGCGCGCTACCGGAAAATCGTCGTAGTGGTCGGGTTCCATCAAAGGCGTCCAGAATGGGGTCGTATCCCCGGGCGCCATCCAGGCGACCCGCAGGGACGCGATATTTTAAGGGTTCCCGGGGCATGTTGCACCGCGCAACGCCCGGACGCCGGCTTCGAGCGCCGCCGTGCGCCGGCGTGCGCCACCTGCGCGATGCGCTTTGCGCAGACGGCGGGAGCGCCACGCGGCGGGCTTTTCGGGATAAATTGGGCGCCGACCGGGCTGCGCCGTCGCGCGCACGCCGCAGCCGCGAGTGCTCCACACAGCAAACGAAGGGCGAAGGAGTTAAAATGCGCGTCTGGTTTTTACTCCGTCACCCTTTGGCGGATTTTTGCATCCTTAATAAATAGACAGCCGCCGGCGATCAGGTCATTTTTACCGACTTGCTCGCCTTTTGCGGCAGTCGGAGTTCGCCACCCTATGCGAGTGATCCTTGCCCAACCCCGCGGCTTTTGTGCGGGGGTTGTCCGCGCTATCGAAATCGTCGATCGCGCACTGCAGAAGCACGGCGCGCCGGTCTACGTGCGCCATGAAATCGTCCACAACCGTCACGTGGTCGAAAACCTGCGCAACAAGGGCGCGCGTTTCGTGGAAGAGCTCGACGAAGTGCCGGAGGGCGCCGTGGCGATTTTCAGCGCCCACGGCGTGGCCAAGACCGTGGAACGCGCCGCCGAGGAGCGCGACCTCGACGTGCTCGACGCCACCTGCCCGCTCGTCACGAAGGTTCATGTGCAGGGCCGCCAGTATGTCGCGGCGGGCCGCACGCTGATCCTGATCGGCCATGCCGGTCACCCCGAAGTGGAAGGCACGATCGGCCAGATTCCCGGCACCGTGCTGCTCGTGCAGAGCGAAGCCGATGTTTCGAAGCTCGATCTGCCGCTCGATGCACCGCTCGCGTACGTGACACAAACCACCCTTTCGGTGGACGACACGCGCGGCATCATCGACGCGCTGCTCGCACGGTTCTCCGACATCGTCGGACCGGACACGCGCGACATCTGCTACGCGACGCAGAACCGCCAGGCGGCGGTGCGCGAACTGTCGGATCAGGTGGACGTTCTGCTCGTCGTGGGCGCAACGAACAGCTCGAACTCGAATCGTCTGCGCGAGATCGGCAGCGAAACGGGGGTGCCGAGCTATCTCGTCGCCGACGGCTCGGAAGTGAAAGCCGAGTGGTTCGCCAATGTGCAAACGGTCGGCATCACGGCCGGCGCATCGGCGCCTGAAGAAATGGTTGAGAACGTCATTGACGCGCTGCGCGCGTTGGGGCCTGTCGAGGTGTCGACGATGGCGGGCCGTGAAGAAAAAGTCGAATTCAAGCTGCCGTCGAAGCTCTTGCAACCGCTCGTCGCGCGCGAAGTTTAAGGAGGACACGCTTTGTCTATTCCGCTGCTACAAAAAGTCCGCGTTGGCTCGTACATCTTTCGCCAGCATTTCAGCGGCAACAAGCGCTACCCGCTCGCGCTCATGCTCGAGCCGCTGTTCCGCTGCAATCTCGCCTGCAATGGCTGCGGCAAGATCGACTATCCGGATCCCATCCTGAACCAGCGCCTGTCGCTGGAGGAATGCCTCGAAGCCGTCGACGAGTGCGGCGCGCCGGTCGTTTCCATCGCAGGCGGCGAACCGCTGCTGCACAAGGAAATGCCGCAGATCGTGAAGGGCATCATGGCGCGCAAGAAGTTCGTGTATCTCTGCACGAACGCGCTGCTCATGGAAAAGAAGATGGACGACTACCAGCCGAACCCATACTTCGTCTGGTCGGTGCACCTCGACGGCGACCGCGAAGCGCACGATCACTCGGTCTCGCAGGAAGGCGTGTACGACAAGGCCGTCGCGGCCATCAAGGAAGCCAAGCGCCGCGGCTTCCGCGTGAACATCAACTGCACGCTGTTCAACGACGCCGTGCCCGAGCGCGTGGCGAAGTTCTTCGACACGGTCGGCGAGATCGGCGTGGACGGCATCACGGTGTCGCCGGGTTATGCGTATGAGCGCGCGCCGGACCAGCAGCACTTCCTGAACCGCGACAAGACCAAGAACCTGTTCCGCGAAATCTTCAAGCGCGGCAACAACGGCAAGAAGTGGTCGTTCAGCCAGTCGAGCCTGTTCCTCGACTTCCTGGCCGGCAACCAGAGTTACCAGTGCACGCCGTGGGGCAACCCGGCGCGCACGGTGTTCGGCTGGCAAAAGCCCTGTTATCTGGTCGGCGAAGGTTACGTGAAGACCTTCAGGGAATTGATGGAAACCACCGACTGGGACAAGTACGGCACCGGCAAGTACGAGAAGTGCGCGGACTGCATGGTCCATTGCGGCTTCGAGGCGACGGCCGTGATGGACACGGTCGCGCATCCGCTCAAGGCAGCGCGCATCGCCCTCACGGGCCCGCGCACGACGGGCGCGTTTGCGAAGGACATCCCGCTCGAAGGCGCGCGTCCTGCCGAGTACGTGTTCTCGCGTCACGTCGAGATCAAGCTCGACGAGATCAAGAACGCCGCCAAGACGAAGAAGCCGGCTACGGTCGCGGCTAGCTAAAGCGGTTTTCGCCACGGGCGAATAAAACGCAAAAAGGGCGCAACGGTTCTAGCCGTTGCGCCCTTTGTCTTTTCGTCACTTCGCGCCGAACGGCGACACCATTGCATTCGCGGTGGTCGAGCTCGCCATCGCCGGCGTCCACCGATAGACCACAGCGCTCGCAGCGTTGTAATCATCCTTCGTCACGACATACTCGCCCGTCGAGCGCAGTAACGCGCGCAGGCCGTACATCGAATCCACGTCGTTGCCCACGTACACTGCACTCGAGTTGCTATTGACGAGCGTCGTGTCGAGCGCGCCCGTGGTGAGGTTGAACGCATCGATGTTCGGCACGGTGTGCACGTAGCCGACGAACAGATAGTTTCCAGCGGCCGCAATCGATTTGGGATTCGCACTCGTGAGCGTGATCACCGGATCCGGCGCGCCCGTATTGCCGGCGAGCCAGCCGTGATACACCTCGACGCGCGTGCCAACCGCCGTCCAGTCGGTGATGCTCGCGTCTTCTCCCGTGAGGATCATCGTGTCGCTTTCGGGCAGGTAGACGATGCGTGTGAGCCGCGAGATCGTGGCGGGAATCGGCGTGGTGACCGCGGCGCCCCACAGCGGCTTGCCGGCCGGGTCGAAGCCCGTCAGCGGGTAGTGGGAAATGACGTTGGTCTTGTCGAGGCCGACCCACAAGCCGCCCTTGCTGTCGAGACAAAAGCCGTTGCGCACCGGGGCCGTCGTATTGAACGCCGTCCCCGGCAGCGTGTAATCCGGAATGGCGATATAGCCACTCGCCGCGTTGAAGTGGAAGAAGTAGAACGTATCGGGATTCTGGCCCGCAGCCACGAGAATGCGCTTGCCACCCACGCTCGCCACCTGCGCGAAATGCTCGCCTCGCGCGGTATCGGCGAGATTGATGCGCGGATCGGACGGATACGTGATCGGGTCGACGGTGTTGGCGACGAAGGTGCCGCCGGCGGTGCCCGAGTAGAGGTTCATGCCGCCGTAGAACAGCGCGCCATCGGTCGCCGGGTCCGGTGCCGCATTGCCTTCGAAATTGAGCGACTGGAGCTTCCAGCGCAGCGCGCCGGTGCCGTCGTAAGCCTGCAGATCGGTGCCGCCGTTGCGGCCGAGGTCCCACGAGCCGCCCCACGGATTGTTCAGCACGTACAGCGTGCCCGCGGCATCCTTGCCGATACCGACCACGCGTGTAAAGCGCTTGTCGCCCACCTGTCCCTTGATGCCCGTGGTCGTGTCGAGATAGCCGCCCAGGACGCCGAACGTGCCGGTTTGAGAAGGCGCGCCCGCTACGCTGAAGGTCTTGATGTCCATGTCGGGCCCCGAGTCGCCGATCATCAACTGTGAGGTCTGCGAATCGAAATACAGCGACGACGGGCGCGCCGTGGACGCCAGCTGGATGGTGTTCAGGAGCTGCCCGCCGGCGCTGAATTCGAACACGGCGCCCGCGCTTTTCTGGGCGACCCAGAGGTTGCCGCCCGCGTCGAGCGTCAGCGCGCCCGGGGCCGCCACGCCGATATCGCGTTGCCAGGCGCCGTCGGTGGTGTACACGCGCACGCGGTTGCCGGGGAAATCGCTCACGTAGAGCAGCGAGCCGGAAGTCGCGAGTCCGGTGATGACATCGGCGAGCTTTTCGGTCGTATCGGCGCTCACGGGGATCAGCATGTCGCGCGCGCCGCTCGTGCGGTTGTAGCGCCCGACGTTGCCGCTGCCATACGCGGCGTTGTACTGCATGGCGACGAATAGCGAAGTCGCGTTGCCCGTGATCGCGCCGCCCTGGAAGTCTCCATGCCCGCCGATCGAGCCGAGGCTCTGGCCGTTCTGGTAAATCGCCACGCCGCCTTCGTTTTCATCCCACATCGACGACGTATAGACGACGCCTTCGGGCGCGACCCACAGCGAACGAGCCACGTTGCCCACGTGCGTCGCGTTGGTGCCGTAGGTGTTCGCAATCCAGTCGGTGGAGTATTGCGCTTCGCAAACGGGTGAAACCGTTGCGGCGAGAGCGGCCGCCAGCCATGCTGCGCCGAGTCGATGCAGGATCATGAAAGATGATTTGATGCGTACACCTTACGGTGCACCGGTTGAAGATGCCGTGTTGCCTGCGTGGCAAACGCGCAGTCCGGTTCCCGACGGTTCGAATCCGTGCGCGCCGCCGCGCGCGGCGTCATGTGTCGAAATGGTGTGGAACTTCGTCAAGGTTAACGGCAGCTGCACGGCGAGAATTGAGTGCTTTTTGAGCGAACGCCGAGCCGCGAAGGTTACAGGCGTAAAAAAAAGCGCGACGGCCTTCGCCATCGCGCCTCGTGCCGAGCGTATCCGCTTAGCGGGGAGTCAGCAGCACTTTCCTGCGCCCGACCCATAGCGGGCGTTTTGCCGCTCGCGGAAAAACGCCTCGTAAGTCATGACCGGACGGTCGGGATGCATCGCGCGCGCATGCGCGACGTAGCCCTCGTAGTCCGGCAAACCGACCATCAAACGCATGGCCTGGCCGAGATAGCGCCCGGCCGTCTGCACGTTGTCGCGAAGTCCCGAGAACATGGTGTGCTCCGTTCAGTCACGTCGGTTCAATGCACGCGATTCGTCACGGCCGCCACGCCGCCCGCCGGCATCGCCTGATACGGCGTTTCCTGCACGGTCGGACGCTCGATGCGGCGTGCACGCGCAATCGCGATCAGGCCATACACCACGATGCTCACCACCACGAAGATGAACAGGCCCGAGAGCGCGGCATCGACGTAGTCGTTGAACACCATGCGCTGCATCTGTTCGAGCGACTTGGCGGGAGCGACGATCTTGCCGTCAGCAATCGCCGCCGAAAGCTTCTGTGCGTGCGCGACGAAGCTCACCTTCGGGTTGCTGTCGAAGATCTTCTGCCAGCCGGCCGTGAGCGTGCAGATGAGAAGCCACACCGTGGGCAACGCCGTGACCCACGCGAACTTCTCGCGCTTCATCTTGAAGAGAACGACAGTGGCGAGCATGAGCGCGATACCGGCGAGCATCTGGTTCGAGATACCGAAGAGCGGCCACAGCGTATTGATGCCGCCAAGCGGATCGACCACGCCCTGGTAGAGGAAATAGCCCCACGCGGCCACGCACAGGGCCGTGGCGATCAGGTTGGCCGGCAGCGACTCCGTGCGCTTGAGCGACGGGTGGAACGTGCCGAGCAGGTCTTGCAGCATGAAGCGGCCTGCGCGCGTGCCCGCGTCGACGGCGGTCAGGATGAAGAGCGCCTCGAAGAGGATGGCGAAGTGATACCAGAACGCCATCATCGCCTCGCCGCCCACCACCTGGTGCAGGATCTGCGCCATGCCCACGGCCAGCGTCGGTGCGCCGCCGGCGCGCGCGACGATGGTCGTTTCGCCGACGGCCTGGGCCGTGTGCGTGAGCATGTCCGGCGTCAGCACGAAGCCCCAGTGGCCCACCGTTGCCGCGACGGCGTCCGGCGTCGTGCCGAGCACGGCGAGCGGTGCGTTCATCGCGAAGTACACGCCCGGCTCGATCACCGAGGCAGCCACGAGCGCCATGATCGCGACGAACGACTCCATCAGCATCGCGCCGTAACCGATGAAGCGCGCGTTGGTTTCGTTATCGAGCAACTTGGGCGTCGTGCCCGACGAGATCAGCGCATGGAAGCCCGACACCGAGCCGCACGCGATCGTGATGAAGAGGAACGGGAACAGGTTGCCCGACCAGACCGGACCCGTGCCGTCGATGAACTTCGTGAAGGCCGGCATCTTCAGTTCCGGCGCAACGATCAGAATGCCGATCGCGAGCGCGAGGATCGTGCCGATCTTGAGGAACGTCGAGAGATAGTCGCGCGGCGCGAGCAACAGCCACACCGGCAGCACCGAGGCGACGAAGCCATAGCCGATCAGGATCCAGGTGAGCTGCGTGCCCGTGAACGTGAACCAGGCCGCAAGCGTGGGCGAATCGTGCACGTGCTGGCCGAAGGCGATGGAAGCCATCAGCAGTACGAAACCGATGATCGAGATCTCGCCGATCCTGCCCGGGCGGATGTAGCGCACGTAGAGGCCCATGAAGATCGCGATGGGAATCGTCGCGGCCACCGTGAACGTGCCCCACGGCGAGTTCGTGAGCGCCTTCACCACGATCAGCGCGAGCACCGCGAGGATGATGATCATGATGAGGAAGGTGCCGAACAGCGCGATCACGCCGGGCACCGGGCCGAGCTCCATCTTCACGAGGTCGCCGAGCGAGCGGCCGTCGCGGCGCGTGGAGAGGAACAGCACCACGAAGTCCTGCACGGCGCCCGCGAACACCACGCCCGCGAGAATCCACAGCATGCCGGGCATGTAGCCCATCTGCGCGGCCAGCACCGGGCCCACGAGCGGCCCGGCGCCCGCGATCGCCGCGAAGTGATGGCCGAACAGCACGTACTTGTTGGTGGGCACGAAGTCGAGCCCGTCGTTGTGGCGCACGGCCGGCGTCATGCGCAGGCCGTCCAGCTGCAGGACCGTGCTCGCAATGAAGCGGCTATAGAAGCGATACGCGATCAGATAGACGCACACGGCACAGATCACGATCCACAGTGCGCTGATTCGCTCGCCGTGTGCGAGCGCGATGGTGCCGAACGCGAACGCGCCAAGCAGCGCGACCAGCGTCCAGACGACAAAACTGGATGTCCGACTCATGCGGTGTCTCCATTATGTTTTTAGCTTTGTGCCGGCATCGGAACCGGACCCTGACGCGCCGTCCACAGCATCGCGGCGATGGCGGCGCATGCATGACGCATTGCGCCATGTCGTGGGCGGTAGTATTCGCTTTCGGACCGTCAGCCACAACCGGACAACTACGTAAGCGCGCTACGTAGAACTACGTAGAGAAGACAACATGTCGTTGCATGCGCAACGATATTCGCGGCAGCCGGGCAGGGCGCCGCGCAAGGGCGCCATCTCGCGCGGCGCGTGATTTTGGCGCCTGCGCCGCCCGCGCCCGGTTATGCTTGCAGACTCAGCTTCCGAACCCCGTCATGCCCGCCCCATTTTTCTTCGCCGACCGCCGCCTGAAGACGAAAATCTTCCTGCTTGCGGTCGTGCCGTTCCTCGCCGCCATTGCCGGCATCGGGATCGGCGTGCGCCAGCAGGCCACGCAGCTCGCGCAAACGCAGCACGCGACCATGCAGAGCGCCTATCTGTCGAGCAAGGAGATCGAGCTGCGCCATTATGTGGAGCTGGCCACGAGCGCCATTGCGCCGCTCTACGCGCCCGAGGACAACGCGAGCGCCGCGATGCCCGCGCCCGGGAGCGAAGCCGACCGCCAGCTGGCCGCACTAGCCGTGCTGCAGAAGATGGACTTCGGCCCCGACGGCTACTTCTTCGTCTACGACATGCACGGGCGCTCGCTCATGCATCCGCGCGAGCCTGCGCTCGTCGGCCAGGATCTCTGGAACCTGCGCGACCCACAGGGCGCGCTCACGATCCAGCAACTGATTGCCGCAGCCCGGCGCGGCGGCGGCTACGTGCGCTATATGTGGCACCGGCCGTCCACGGGCAAGCTCGCGCCCAAGCTCGGCTACGTCGTGCCGCTGCCGCGCTGGGGCTGGATGATCGGCACCGGCATCTATCTCGACGACGTCGATTCGACGCTCGCGCACATCGACGAGCGCGCCTCCGCGAATATCGAGCACACCATTCAGTGGCTCGGCGTGATCGCACTCGCGGGCGTGCTCGTGATCGCGCTCGGCGCGCTCGTGCTCAATGTGAGCGAGCACCGCAGCACCGATGCCAAACTCAAGCGCCTCGCGCAGCAGGTGGTCGAGTCGCAGGAGCAGGAGCGGGCGCGGCTCTCGCGCGAACTGCACGACGGCATCAGCCAGATGCTCGTGTCGGTGAAGCTGCTGCTGGAGTCGGCGCTGGCGCGCTTCGAGCGCGGCGAAACGCGCGTGCCTGCCGCCGAAGCGTCGCTCGCCACCGGCCTCTCACGTCTTTCCGACACGCTGCGCGAAGTGCGCAGCATCTCGCACGCGCTGCGGCCCTCGATGCTCGACGACCTGGGCCTTGCAGCCGCGCTGGAGCAGCTCACACGCGAGATGGCCGGGCAAACCGGCATCGAGATCGCCTTCACGCAAACCGCGCCAAAGCCGGCGAGCCGGAAGACGCGAGTCCCCACGCTGCCGGACGCCGTCAACACCGTACTCTTTCGCATTGCGCAGGAAGCGCTCACCAACATCGTGCGGCATGCGCAAGCGGCCCGCGCCGCGCTCACGCTCGAGGTCGCCGCGAGCGGCGTGACGCTCGGCATTGCCGACAACGGCCGCGGCTTCGACGTGGCGCACGCGCTGGCCGACCCGCGCGCGGGTCTGGGCCTGCGCAACATGCGCGAGCGCCTGGAGTCGCTCGGCGGCCGTCTCGACATCACCTCGCAGCCGGGACACACGCTCGTCACCGCGTGGGTGCCGATTGCGTCCGGTGCAGCATCCCATGCAGCATCGAAAGCCGCCGCCGTACCGGGAACGCCGACATGACGATGACGAATGCAAACGTGAACGATTCGACCAGCCCGGGCGCGAGGCCCGCGCGCCTCGTCCTCGTGGACGATCATCCGCTCGTGCGCGACGGCCTGCGCGCACGGCTCGAAGCCGTGCCGGGCTTCGAGGTGGCGGGCGAAGCCGGCAACGCCGACGAGGCCATCGCGCTCGCTGCGTCGCTCGAACCCGATCTCGTGCTGATGGACGTGGGCATGGCCGGCGTGAACGGCATCGCGCTCGCGGGCATTTTCCACGAGCGCTTTCCGGCCATCCGCGTATTGATGCTGTCGATGCACGACAACGTCGAATACGTGACCGAGGCGGTGCGCGCGGGCGCGAGCGGCTACGTGCTCAAGGATTCGCCGGCCACCGAAATCATCCGCGCGATCGAGGCGGTGCTGGCCGGCCGCACGTATTTCAGCGCGGGCTTGAGTGCGCGCATGATCCAGGCGTCTGCGCGCAGTACGCCCGTCGAGCGTCTCACGCCGCGCGAGCGGGACATACTCGACGCGCTCGCGCAAGGACTCTCGAGCAAGCAGATCGCGCAGCGCGAGGGACTTTCGGTGCGCACGGTGGAAACGCACCGGCTCAACCTCAAGCGCAAGCTGGAGATCGAAGGCCAGGCGGAGTTGATCAAGTTCGCGGTGGAGCACCGCAGAAAGTGAAACGGGCGCTTCGGGTTACCCGGAGCGCCGGCCAGGTCACAATGCGTGTGCAACCACCGATCGAGGTGCGGCGCTCAGCCGCGCGCGTTGTGGTCGACGAGGAACTTGATGAGCCCGTCGATGCCGCCCTTGGCGATCTGGTCGGCGAATTGCGTCTGGTAGACCTGGATCAGCCAGGCGCCCATCATGTTGATGTCGTAGATCTTCCAGCCGTTGGGCGTTTGCGCGAGGCGGTAGTCGATGGCGTCGTCGCCGCCGTTGCTGATCACATGCGACTGCACCACTGTGTCTTTCGCGCCGGCACCCGTGTTCGAGGGTGCGAACTTGAAGGTCACCTGGGTATCGCGCAATTGCGAGAGCGACGAGGCGTACGTCTTCACGAGCAGGAGTTGAAATTGCTCATACAGCTTCTGCTGTTGTTCGGGCGTGGCCGTCGCCCAGGGTTTGCCAACGGCGATACGCGTGGTGCGTTTGAAGTCGGTGGCGGGAACGAAATGGGTCTCGACCACCTGGGTAATCTTGTTCATGTCGCCGCCGCGCGCCTGCGGGTCGGCCTGCATCGCCTTCACGGTGCCTTCCACGGCGGCCTTCACGACGGCGTCCGGCGTGGTCTGCGCGAACGCGGCGCCCGAAACGCCCGTGAAACAGGCGGCGACGAAAAATGCGGTCAGGTAACGTTTCATACGCTCTTCTGGAACAGTGAAATTCAGACGCCGGTACAGTGCGACTCAGTGCGTGCGGTTAACTGCAAGTGCAATCACGTAACCTTCGCGCCGCCGGCTGGGCCAGTATAACGGCTTGGCAGATGCGCTGCCTGGGCGCCGCCTCGAGCCAGGTGTGCGTGACCCGCGCCGGGACGGCCGGGGCCGGTATACTTGTACGTTTCGCGTCAAAGAACCTAATTGACAGGGCCCCCTCGCCTGTATGCTGAAGCCATTCATCATTAGCCTCGTCGCCTGGTCGGTGCGCCGCGCGGCGTGGGTGATCACACTTGCGGTCGTGCTTGCCGTGCTCTCCGGCGTGTACGTTGCGAGGCATTTCAAGATCAACACCGATGTCAGCGGTCTCGTCGAGAACACGGCCGAATGGGCCGCGTTGAGCGACGCCAAGGACAAGGCGTTCCCGCAGCGCGCGAGCTCGCTGCTCGTCGTCGTCGAGGCCGACGCCCCCGAGCTCGCCGACGCCGCCGCCGACAAGCTCGCGCAAGCGCTCCAGGCCGACTCGCGCGAATTCAGCGCCGTCTCGCAGCCCGCGGGCGGCCCGTTCTTCCAGCACAACGGCCTGCTCTTTCCGTCCACGGCCACGGTGCTCTCGACCACGGGCCAGCTCGTGCAGGCGCGCCCGCTCGTGAACCAGTTGGCGAAGGACCCGAGCCTCGCGGGTCTGGCCGGCACGCTCACGACCACGTTGCAGCTGCCGCTCACGATCGGCCAGATCAAGTTGCCGCAAATGGCGAATCTGCTCGGCAGCGCCGCCACCGTCGTCGACGAGGTGCTCGCCGGCAAGCCCGCGGCGTTCTCGTGGCGCGCGCTCGTCGACAAGGACTCGGCCGCGAAGCCCGCGTTCGCGTTCATCACCGTGCAGCCGGTGCTCAACTTCGCCGCGCTCAAGGCGGCCGCGAACGCGTCTGAGGCGATCCGCGCGACCGCCGCCTCGCTGCATCTCGACAGCGAATTCGGCGCGCGCGTGCGCCTCACGGGCGAACAGCCGCTCGCCGACGACGAGTTCGCCTCGGTGCAGGACGGCGCCGCGCTCAACGGCGCGATCACGCTCGTCGTCGTGCTCGCCATCCTGTGGCTCGCGCTGCGCTCGGGCAAGCTGATCGGCGCGACGCTCATCACGCTCGTGATCGGTCTCGTCATCACGGCCGCGCTCGGCCTCATGATGATCGGCTCGTTCAACATGCTCTCGGTCGCCTTCATGGTGCTGTTCGTGGGGCTAGGGGTCGATTTCGGCGTGCAGTTCGGCGTGAAGTATCGCGAGGAGCGCTTTCAGGACGGGCGGCTCGACGCCGCGCTCCTCAAGACCGCGCGCACCATCGGCGTGCCGCTCACGCTCGCGGCCATCGCCGTGGCCGAAAGTTTCTTTTCCTTCCTGCCGACCGCCTACAAGGGCCTCTCGGAACTCGGGCAGATCGCGGGCGTGGGCATGTTCGTGGCGTACGTCTGCAACATGACGGTGCTGCCGGCGCTCATCCGCGTGTTCAATCCCAGAGGCGAGCGCGCCTCGCCGGGCTTCGCGTTCCTCGCGCCCGTCGACAGGTGGCTCGCCGGGCATCGCAAGCCCGTGCTGATCACCACGCTCATCATCGTGGTGGGCGCGACGCCCCTGCTGCTGCATCTGCGCTTCGACTTCAATCCGCTGCATCTCAAGGATCCGCATACCGAGTCGATGGCGACGCTGCTCGCGCTCAAGAACTCGCCCGTCATCTCGATCAACGACGTGAGCGTGCTCGCGCCGTCGCTCGAAGAAGCCGACAAGATTGCCGCGCGGCTCTCGAAGCTGCCGGAGGTGGCGCGCGCCACCACGCTCAGTTCGCTCATTCCCGACGATCAGCAGCAAAAGCTCATGCTGATCTCGAGCGCCGCGCAGCAGCTTCTGCCCGCGCTCACGCAGCAGCCGTCCTCGCCCGTGACCGACGAAGTGCGTGTGCAGACGCTCAAGCGCGCGGCCAACCAGCTTTCGCTCGCCGCAGGCGACCATCCGGGACCGGGCGCGGCTGAGGCGAAGCATCTGTCCGACTCGCTCATGAAGCTCGCGAACGCAAGCCCGGCCACACGCGATCGCGCCGAAACCGCCTTCAGCCTCACGCTCAAGCTCGCCTTCGCGCAGCTCGCGCGCCTGCTGCAGCCCTCGGAAATCACGCGCGAAAACCTGCCGCCCGAGATGGTGCGCGACTGGGTGGCGCCGACCGGCCAGGCGATCGTGGACGTCGCGCCGCGCGTGCCGCCGGGCGTCGATCCCAACGATGACGTGATGCTCGCGCGCTTCGCGCACGCGGTGAAGGCGGCGGAGCCGAACGCGATCGGCGGCCCGATTTCGATCCTGCACTCGGCGAACGTGATCATCCTCGCGTTCTTCCAGGCAGCAGGATGGTCGGTGCTGCTCATCACGGCGCTCCTCTGGATCACGCTGCGTAATTTCGGCGACGTGCTGCGCACGCTCATTCCTCTGCTGGTATCGGCGCTCGTCACGCTCGAACTGTGCGTCGTCTTTGGAATTCAGCTAAATTTCGCCAACATCATCGCGCTTCCCCTGATGCTCGGCGTTGGCGTCGCATTCAAAATCTATTTCGTGATGGCCTGGCGCGCGGGGCAGACCGGCCTCCTGCATTCGAGCCTCACACACGCGGTGCTTTTTTCCGCCGCGACCACGGCCACGGCGTTCGGGAGCCTGTGGCTATCGCATCATCCGGGCACGTCGAGCATGGGCAAGCTGCTCGCGCTGTCCTTGTTCTGTACGCTCATAGGCGCCGTCGTGTTCCAGCCGGTGCTGATGGGCAAGCCGCGCGCAAAACGCGCGAGATCGGAAATTCAAGGGATCGACCAATGAAGAAGAATCAAGCCGCGCTCACCATGGCGGCGGCGGGCCTGGCGCTCCTCGTGACGTCGGGCTGCGCCACGGGCCCCGACCGCAAACCGGGCGATCCGTTCGAGCCCGCGAATCGCGCGATTTTCACGTTCAACGACAAACTCGACACCTACATCGCGCAGCCCGTCGCCAAGGGCTACCAGAAAGTGACGCCTCAGCCGCTGCGTCAGGCGATCACGAACTTCTTCTCGAACATCGGAGACGTCGACAACTTCGCGAACAACGTGCTGCAGCTGAAGATCACCGATGCCGTGCAGGATCTGATGCGTATCGCGATGAACACGACCTTCGGTCTGGGCGGCCTGATCGACTTCGCAACGGCGGCGGGGCTGCCCAAGCATCATCAGGACTTCGGCCTCACGATGGGCCATTACGGCATGCCGGCCGGCCCATATCTCGTGCTGCCGCTGTTCGGACCCAGCTCGGTGCGCGACGGCATCGGCATGGCCGTGGACGTGAAGTTCAACGTCATCAACTACTTCGAGCCGGCGGTGCGCAACCCGATGTATCTCGCGCAGTTCATCAGCGCGCGCGCGGATCTGCTCGGCGCAACCGACCTGCTCAAGCAGGCGGCGCTCGACCCGTATTCGTTCGTGCGCGACGCCTACCGCCAGCAGCGCGAATCGCTGATTCGCGGCTCGCGCGGCAACAATGCGCCGCTGCCCAATTACGGCGAGCCGGACGGCGAGGCAACCCCGAACGAAAACGGGGCGCCCAGTTACGAGGACCCGGGCGAATCGGGTGGTGCGGGCGGCGGCGCGGGTGGCGCGCCGGCCCCCGGCGCATCGAACAGCGGTCTGCCGAACTACGAGGATCCAGGCGAGGGGAGCGCGGCGGGCGCCACCGGGGCTGCCGCTGCGAGCGGCGCGGCGGCGACGGGTGCGGCCGCGGCGGGCGCGG
>NZ_BBJH01000029.1 GCF_000739775.1 Paraburkholderia heleia NBRC 101817
CCCGCCAATCGCGGCCTGCTCGGCAGCTGGCAGTTCGCGAGCCAGGGGATGGGCGTTTCGCTCGGCGCGCTAACGGCGGGACTCCTGACGACTTTCCTCGCGCCCGACACGCTGCTCGCCTGGGGCTGGCGCGTGCCTTTCCTCATGGGCGTGGCGATCGCGCCGCTCGGCATGTGGATTCGCCGACGCCTGGACGAACAGTTGCCTGAGCCGACGAGCGTGGAGCGCATGCCGGTGCTCGCCGTGCTGCGCGACCACTGGCGGCGCGCGGCGCTCGGCATCCTGCTGACGATCGGCTCCACGGTCACGGCCTATGTCGTTACGTTCTATATGCCGACGTATGCGATTCATGAACTGAAAGTGCCCGCACCCACGGCCTTGCTGGCGGGGCTCGTTTCCGGCGTCGTGACCTTTCTGGTGGCGCCCGTGTCGGGCCTGCTCTGCGACCGGTTCAGCCGCCGCGCGCTGATCTTCTGGCCGCGCGTGGGCGTCCTGCTGTCGATCTATCCGGCGTTCCTGTGGCTGGCGAGCGGCCCGGACGCCGCGCGTCTTTTGATTACCGTAGGCGGCCTGAGCGTGCTGCTGGGGCTGCAGGCCGCGCCCTCCATCACGATGCTGCCGGAGATGTTCCCGCGCGCCGTGCGCGCCACGGGCATGGCGATCGTCTACGGCGTCGGCGTGGCGATTTTTGGCGGTTTCGCGCAGACCGTTGCCACCTGGCTCGTGAAGAGCACGGGCAATCTGCTCGCGCCCGCCTGGTACGTCATGGCGTGCGTGGCGATCTCGTGCCTCGCGTTGCCGTTCATTCGCGACCTCACGGGCAAACCGCTCGAGGATTGAGGCGAACAGGCCTTAGCGTGTCTGGCGCGCCGCTTCGAGATTCGAATCGAGCTGGCGCGCCAGGCCGTAAAGCATGCCGAGCGAGGGCGCCGCGACGCCCACGCGCTGCGCCAGTTCATATGGCGCGCCTAGCAGTGCTTCGACTTCGAGCGAGCGCTGCGCTTCCACGTCCTGCAGCATCGAAGTCTTGAATGCGCCGAGCTTGCGCGTGATCGCGTTGCGCGCCTCGATGGTCATCGCGAGGCGAATGCCGAGCGCTTCGCCAATCGCACGCGCTTCCGTCATGACCGCGCTCACGAGTTGCGCGGTGAGCGGGTCGTCGAGAATCACGTCGGCCGTCGAGCGTGTGAGCGCGCTGATGGGGTTCATCGTCATGTTGCCCCAGAGCTTCGCCCAGATATCGGCCTGGATCGGCGCGGCTTTCGTGACCTCGAAGCCGGCCCGCTCAAGCAGATCGCGCGCTTCCTGCGCGCGCGCCGCCATGTGCGCCGAGCCCTCTCCGACGATCAGATGATTGCCGCCGCCCTTGCGGATCACCCCCGGCCCCGCAATCGACGACGACAGATGCACGACGCAGCCCGAAGCCTGCGCGGGCGGCAACGCCTGCGAGACGACACCGCCCGGATCGACCGCCTCGAGCCGGCCGTTGGCGTGTGTGCCGCCGAATCCGTGGAGGAACCACCAGGGCACGCCGTTCATCGCCGAGACGATATGCGTGTGCGGGCCCACGAGCGGCGCGAGCGAAGCCGCCGACTGGGCGAGCGCCTGACCCTTCAGGCAAACGAAGACGACGTCTTGCGCACTGAGCGTTGCGGCGTCGCCGGTGGCGTTGACGGATTGCGTGTAGCGCGTGTCGCCTTCGACAATCGTCAGACCGTCGCGGCGAATCGCTTCCAGATGCGCGCCACGTGCGAGCAGATTCACGGCGATGCCCGCGCGCGCAAGACGCGCCGCGATCAGGCCGCCGATCGCACCGCCGCCGACGACAGTGATCCTCTGATTCGGTGTGTTCAAACTTTCACTCCTGATATGACGGGTCGATGCGCGTGACACGACGGACCAGCGCGTCGAGCACGTTCTGGCCCGCGCCGTGTTCGGGCGAGAACTGCAAGGCGTCGCGCGTCGAGCGCTCGGTAATGGCAGGCGAGATCGGCAGGGTCTGGCCGCGCATCGAATCGGTCACGACCTGCACCTCGCACGCACGGTTGAGCGTCCACAACAGCGCAAAGGCATGCGCGAGGGTCACACCGTGCGAGAGCAGCCCGTGATTGCGCAGGATAAGCAGCCGCTTGTCGCCCATCGACTGCAGAATGCGCGATTTTTCTTCGGCGTGCACGGTGATGCCTTCGAAGTCGTGATACGCGACCATGTCGTGCAACTGCGCCGAATAGAAGTTCGTATACGCGAGGCCGCCTTCCATGCACGCCACCGCGAGCCCTGCCGTGGTGTGCGTGTGCATCACGCAATGCGCGTCTGCCACGTTGGCATGAATCGCGCTGTGAATCACGAAGCCGGCCGGGTTGATCGGATACTCGCCCGGACTCAGGATATTGCCTTCGAGATCGATTTTGACGAGATTCGACGCCTTGATTTCGTCGTACGCGAGCCCGAACGGGTTGATGAGGAAATGCTTGTGCGGCCCGGGCACGCGCAACGTAATGTGATTGAAGATCAGCTCGGTCCAGCCCATGAGATGAAACACGCGATATACGGCGGCAAGCTGCACGCGCGCCGCCCATTCCGTGGGGGCGCACCATTCGGGGCGCGTGCGCTGAATGTTTTCATTCATGAAAGTCTCCTCATGGCGGGCTCCGGTCACGCCGATCCTACGCGCAAATAAATGCGTGTGCAAGCATCAAATTTTCCATGAAATGCCTGCAGAAAAGGGCTTTTATCGATGCTATTCTGATGGCGTGGCCGCATTTCGCGGCCGGTGGAAACCAGGCGGGAAGATCAATGACGGGGAAGTACGACATCGCGGAGCTGTTCACCTACCGGCTTCATGTGCTCAAGAAGCAGACCGATCGCACGATGAGCGACGCGTTCGAGGCAGCGCTTTCCCTGTCGCTCACCGAGGCGCGGCTGCTGCTCAGCGTGGGTGCGTTCGGATCGTTGTCGGTATCGGATCTCGGGCGCGTGTCGAATCTCGATCGCAGCCAGGCGAGCCGCGCCACCGACGTGCTCGAACGCAGGGGCCTGCTCGTCAAGACCTCGAACGAGGCCGACGCGCGGGGCGTGCTCGTGGCGCTTACGGCGCAGGGGCGCAGCACCTGCCGGCGCGCCGCGGCGATCTCGAAGGCAACGAACGACGCGATTCTCGCGACGCTGAGCGAGCACGAACGCGAGGTGCTGGCGAGCGTGCTGGCAAAGCTCGTCGAGAGCGGGGAAGCGGGCGAATGAAGCGTGCGCCGCGGCGACGGCGGCGCGTGCCTCTTCGGCTTTCTCGATCATCGGCACGAGCAGCGTTTGCGTGCCGGTGATCAGGGTATCCTGGTCAGACGAAATTGAAGCCGATGCCGCCCAGCGGGCCGTAATCGGCATGGAACGTATCGCCCGCGCGCGCCGGGATCGGGGCCGTGAATGAGCCGCTAAGGATCACGTCGCCGGCTTCGAGCCGCTCATCGTGGCGCGCGATCTTGTTGGCGAGCCAGGCAACGCCGGTTGCCGGATGGTCGAGCACCGCGGCGGCCAGACCGCTTTCCTCCACGGCGCCGTTCCTGTAGAGCAACGCGCCGACCCAGCGCAGGTCCACGTCGAGCGGCTTCACCGGGCGGCCGCCCAGCACGACGCCCGCGTTGGCGGCAAAGTCGGAAATGGTGTCGAACACTTTGCGCGGCTTTTTGGTTTCGCGGTCGAACTGCTCGATGCGCGCGTCGATGATCTCGATGGCCGGCGTGACGTAGGCCGTGGCGTCGAGCACGTCGAAGAGCGTTATGTCGGGCCCTTGCAGCGGCCGGTTCAGCACGAACGCCAGTTCCACTTCCACACGCGGCGCGATGAAACGGTCCGCGCGAATCGCGCTGCCTGCGGCGATGAACATACTGTCGAGCAGCGGCGCGTAGTCGGGCTCGTCGATCTGCGAGGCGCGCTGCATGGCGCGCGACGTAAGGCCGATTTTGCGGCCCTTGATCGTGTAGCCCGCGGCGAGCTTGAGTTTGACCCACTCGCGCTGGATCGCGTAGCCGTCGTCGATCGTCATGTCCGGATGCGACCGCGAAAAATGCCGCAGCGGCGTGCGCGTGCGTTCCGCTTCGTCGAGCTGCGCAGCCAGTTCGCAGATGGTTTGCTGATCTAGCATCATGAACTCGCGTCTTTGAGCCGGGCGTGCAGGTTGTTGTGCTTCCATGCGCCTTCCTCGCTGAATTCGACGATTTCGAGCGAGAGCGCGAGGCCGTGCGACGCGAAGGCATGTGCGAAGTGCTGCTTGATCGCATCGAAGAGCGCATCGCCCGTGGCCCTGCGCACCGCCTGCGAGCGACCCGCGCCGATCTTCAGGCAGCCGTGCAGGAAGGCGTTCGCCGGATTGCCGTCGGCAACGAAGTACTGTTCGCAGCGCAGCGCGCGCGTGCGGATGCCGCCGCGTGGATAGACGCGCGCGCCGTTTTCGTCGCGTTGTGCATCGAGCACGTGGGCAAGCGTTTCGCAGAGCCGGTCCACGCTGCTCGCATCCGCCAGATTCGCGCTGTATTCGAGGGTAAGATGGGGCATGGCGTTCTCCCGTGTTCAAGCCGGCAGCGGCGTGACCGGCAAGACAGCGTTGATCTGTCCGGTGCCGGAGCTGCCGAAATACGGCGTGACGACTTCCGCCCGGCCGTCGTAGCGGTCCCATCCCAGCGCGCCGAGCAGCATGGCGGTGTCGTGCATGCCGCCCTCGCCCCAGCACTTTTCGTTGTACATCGGCAGCATGCCGCAGAAGGTTTTCCAGTCGCCGCGCTCCCACATCGCCACGACGTTGCGATCGGTCGCTTCAAGAAACGGATCCCAGACCTTGTGCATGAAGGCTTCGGCTGTGCCGTTGTTGGCGAAGTGGTGGCTGAGCGACCCGCTCGCGAGTATCGCCACCGTGCCTTCGTAGCGCTCTTCGATCGCGCGGCGCACGGCGAGGCCGAAGCGCGCGCTCGTGGCGAGGTCGTGCCACATGCACCAGCCCGCCACCGAAACCGTGCGGAAATGTTCGTCGCCGTTCATATAGCGCATGGGTACGAGCGTGCCGTATTCGAGGTCGAGCGTCGTTTCGCTATGCGCGCGCGTCTTGACGTCCATTGCGTTCGCGACATCGGCAATCAGATGGCCAAGCTGCGGATTGCCCGGATACGCATATGGCATGTTCCTGATGAAATGCGGCAGTTCGTTGCTCGTGTAGACGCCTTCGAAGCGCGGCGCACAGTTGATGTGATACTCGCTGTTCACGAGCCAGTGCACATCGAACACGACGATCGTATCGACGCCCAGCTCGCGGCAGCGGCGGCCGATCTCGCGATGGCCGTCGATGGCTGCCTGGCGGCAGCCCTTGTGGGGGCCGTCCAGTTCCGAGAGGTACAGCGAAGGCACGTGCGTGACCTTGGCTGCCAGCGCGAGTCTGCCCATTACACGCCCCAGTGCGGAATGTGATGCGAGCCGAGCGAAACACAGACATTCTTCGGCTCGAGGAACACTTCGTAGCTCCACTTGCCGCCTTCGCGGCCCACGCCCGAAGCCTTCGTTCCGCCGAACGGCTGGCGCAGGTCGCGCACGTTCTGGCTGTTGACGAAGCACATGCCCGCTTCGACGGCCGCGGCCACGCGCAACGCGCGGCCGGCGTTCTCGGTCCACACGTAGCTGGACAGACCATAGGCAATGTCGTTGGAAAGGCGGATCGCGTGCGCTTCGTCGTCGAAGGGAATCAGACAGGCAACCGGGCCGAAGATTTCTTCCTGCGCAATGCGCATGCGGTTATCGACATCGACGAACACGGTTGGCTGAACGAAGTTTCCCTTCTTCACGGCGTCGGGCAGCGCGGGCGCGTCGAGGCCGCCGCACGCGAGTGTCGCACCTTCCTGCGGCCCGAGTTCGATATAGCTGCGTACCTTCGCGAGATGGCCCTGGCTGATCATCGGGCCGATGATGGTTTTCTCGTCGAGCGGATCGCCCACGGTGATGCGCTTCGCGCGCTCGACGAAGCGCTCGGCGAACTTCGCATAGATCGAACGCTGCACGAGAATGCGCGAGCCGGCCGTGCAGCGCTCGCCGTTGTTCGAGAAGATCATGAAGACGGCGGCGTCGAGCGCGCGCTCGAAATCGGCGTCGTCGAAGATCACGAACGGCGACTTGCCGCCCAGCTCCATTGAAAACTTCTTCAGGCCCGCGGCCTGCACGATGCGGTTGCCCGTAGCCGTCGACCCCGTGAACGAGACCGCGCGCACGTCGGGGTGCGCGACAAGCGGCTCGCCCGCTTCCTTGCCATAGCCGTGCACGATATTGAGCACGCCCGCCGGAATGCCCGCGTCGAGCGCGAGCTGGCCGAGCATCGAAGCCGTGAGTGGCGATAGCTCGCTCATCTTCAGCACCGCGGTATTGCCGAACGCGAGGCAGGGTGCGACCTTCCACGTGGCGGTCATGAACGGCACGTTCCAGGGTGAGATGAGCGCGCACACGCCCACGGGGTGAAATAGCGTGTAGTTCAGGTGCGTGGACGTGGGGTAGGTGTGGCCGTCCACGGCGGTGCAGACTTCGGCGAAGTAGCTGAAGTTGTCGGCGGCGCGCGGCACGAGTTGCTGGCCGGTTTGCGAAATGGTTTGGCCCGTATCCTTCGTTTCGGTCTGCGCGATTTCGGGTACGTTCTTCGCGATCAGCTCGCCGAGCTTGCGAATCGCCTTCGCGCGCTCGGCGGCGGGTGTGGCTGCCCAGGCGGGGAACGCGTCTTTCGCGGCGCGCACCGCGAGATCGGCTTCCTCCGCGCCGCCGCGCGCCACTTCCGCGAGCACGTCCTGGTTCGCCGGATTCACGGTTTCGAAGTAGTCGTGCCCGCTGTGCGCGCGGCCGTTGATGAGATGGTCGATTCGCATATCTAACGTAACCCGTGTTCGATGCGTTGGCGGATCAGCGCCCGTAGTCGGCGTCGCTCGCGATGGTGTTGACGAGACGGCCCAGCCCGTCGATCTCGCACACCACTTCGTCGCCCGCATTCACGTTGACGACGCCTTCGGGCGTGCCGGTCAGAATGACGTCGCCGGGGGCGAGCGTCATGAAGCCGCTCAAATACTCGATGAGTTCCGCGATGCCGGTGACGAAATCGCGCGTGTTGCCGTTCTGCCTGAGCTCGCCGTTCACGTAAGTGCGCAGGCCGAGCGCGTTGACGTCGGCGACGTCGGCGGCATCGACGAACCAGGGGCCCAGCACGGTGCCGCCGTCACGGTTCTTCACGCGCAGGTTCGGGCGGTAGTAGTTCTCCAGATAGTCGCGGATCGCGTAGTCGTTCGCGATCGTGTAGCCGGCCACGTACTGCATGGCGCCCTCGCGTTCCACGTTCTGCGCGGTGCGGCCGATCACGACGGCAAGCTCGCACTCGTAGTGCATGAACGTGGCGTCGGCGGGGCGGCGCGTGGTGCCGCGATGGCCGATCACGCTGCCCGGCCCCTTGAGGAACACGAGCGGCTCTTCCTGCTTCGAGAACTGCAGCTCCCTGGCGTGCTCTGCGTAATTGAGCCCGAGTGCGAAGATCGTGCCGGGCTCGAAAGGCGCGAGCCAGACGACTTCGTGCTCCTCTCGCACGCGCCCGTCGGCGAGCCGCACGCGTGTTCCTTCCGGCGTGGCTTCGTGGATGGCGCCTGCATAGGCAACGCGTGCGCGCATCATGCTCGTGCTCCCTGCGCCAAGCCTGCCGCGGCGAATTCAATTTCGAGCGGTGCCCAGTCTCCAATGGAGATCGCTGCGCGCGCGCCTGCCTGAACCACGGGGGCGCCGTGCGGCACGCCGAGCGTGATGACGTCGCCGGGGGCGAGCGTCATGAAGTCGGTGACGTCGGCGAGCAACTGGGCAACGCCGCGCACGCTCGTGGCCGTCGTGGCATGGAAGGGCGCGCCGCCTTCGACGTTCACCGTGATGGCAAGCCGGTCGGGATCGGCCACATGGCGGCGCGCGACGACGGCGGGGCCGACAACGCAGAAGTTGTCGCGCGCGCGAAACCGCACCGAGGGGCGATAGACGCTCGCGTGCGGTACGCTCAGATCGGCCACGACCGTATACCCCGCAATGTAATCGAACGCTTCGTGTGCGGTGACGCGCGCGGCGGTCCGTCCAATCACGACGCCGAGCGACGCGCCTGCCTGAATGCCCTCGCTGCCGGGCACAACCACGCGCGCGCGGTGGCCCGCGAGCGTGTTGCGCGGCTTCAGATAGAGAACCGGCGCGCGCGGCGGCGCCTTGTAAGGGGGCGCGTTTACGGCGTCGCCCAGCGCTTCGAGCGCATGGCGGTCGTTGAGCAGCGTGCCGTAGACAGCGCCGCTCACGGGCGCCCGGCAACGCGTGCCCGTGGCGAGCAGCCCGCGCATGGCGGCAGTGCTGACGTCGCGCGGCAATGCCTCGCCTTCGACGTGCAGCAGATGATCGGCAACGTAAAACATGGCCTGGATGGACTTCACGGAAACACTAATATGTGAGTGATAGTGCGCTTGCTATCATCCGTCGTCAATCGTCGATGAGAATTTTTCGGGTTTCCCCTGGGCCCGTTCACATGAATAACGGGCCCAGGGCCGCCCGGTTCCTCGAGTTCTTCGTTTAGCTGAAACCGCCATGTCCGATACTTCGCGTCCGACCACTCGCGTTGCGCACCGCAACCTGCCCATGCTGCTGCTGCGCGCGCGCGAAAAGATGATGGAACGCTTTCGCCCGCTCATCACGTCGCACGGCCTCACCGAGCAGCAGTGGCGCGTGATCCGCGCGCTCAACGAAAGCGGACCGCTCGAGCCGCGGCAGATTTCCGACCTGTGCACGATATCCAGCCCGAGCATGGCGGGCGTACTCGCGCGCATGGAGGCGCTCGGACTCGTGACGAAGGAGCGTTTCGCCGACGACCAGCGGCGCGTGCTCGTCTCGCTCACGAAGAAGAGCCATCAGCTCGTGAAAGCGATTTCGAAGGAACTGGAGGCGCGCTATAAGGCGCTGGAAGCGCAGGTGGGGCCAGAGGTGGTCGAGCGTGTGTATCGCGCGATCGACGATCTGCTCGCCGGGCTGGAGGCGTGAGCGTGGCGCGTGCCTTCGGGCGCGCTCGCGGGCAAAGGTGAGGGTTTTCGGGAGCGGTCCGCGCGGCTCGGTCGGACCGCATGGAAGGGCCAGGCGCGGCTACGCGAGCGAAGCGAACGCCTCGTCGAGTTCGGCGGCGTTTTGCGGACGCACCACGCGCGCGACCTCAACGCCATCGCGCAGGAAAATGAGCGTGGGCCAGAGCTTCACGCGAAACGAGCGGCCCAGCGCGCGGCCCGGTCCATCTTCCACTTGCAGGCGACGCACCTGCGGATTGCGCTCGAACGCCGCGCCGATCAGCGGTTGCGCGCCCTGGCAATAGCCGCACCAGTCAGTGCCGAATTCGACGACGGCGGCCCCGCTGAGCGAGTCGATTTCCTTGCGGGCGGGCGCGTTCGTTGCGTAGCTCATCGTGTGATTCCTCGTATTGGCGTCTGCAGACATTCACGTACGATACCGCATCGTGCGGCATCGTTCAGGCTTTGCATGGGCGTCCACATGAACGTTCGCGCGAGAGGTGAGGCTTTTCGGGAGTGAGCCGGTATGCACGTGATCACGCACCTTGAACAGAATGGCGCAAGCGCGTGGATGGTGCCTTCAGGCAAAAAAGTATCTTGAAAACAAGGGTGAAACGCAAAACCGGCGTGTGATGCGGTGAGCGTGAACCGCTCGGCGGATGCACTCGAAGCGGAGTGAATCCACGTTTCGACATACAAAGGTGAGCGTTTGCGGGAGAGGCGGGAGCGCGCCGTCGGCAATCCTGAGAAGCGAGGCGACGAACCTGCCGATCCATCGTGCGAAATCCACATTAGCCTTGAATTCAAGGTGTTTTTTAGTCGCCGGGTGTGACGAAGCGACAAGCCGCCGCGCAGGCGGCCTCGGCGCGCGGGCGACAAAGGTGAGAAGATTCGGGAGTGCACCCGCCGTTGGCCATCGCGCTGCCGGGCTTCGAATAGACGCCTGCACCCGATGGGTATATAACATTGAAAAGTGCGGGATTCTTTTGACTACGGCTCACCAAGGGAGATCGACTTCATCATGACGAGCGACGACAAGCAAAAGCAGGACGCTCAAAAGCCTGGCGCCGGTTCATCGCAACCGGATCTGGAGAGTCTGAACGCCGCCTTCAGTCACGTCGACGAAGGCGTGAAATCCGGCAAGATCGCGGCGGGCGCGGCCAAGGGCCTCGTCTTCAGCCTGGTGGAAACGCTGGGCGCGCTGGTGGGCGACCCCGACCTGCCGCAACACGCGCGTTCGGGCTACGAAGGGCTGCTCGAGGCCGCGCGCGAGTTGCGCGCCAAGCTGGAGCACTAATCGTCCTCAACGCGTGCGGCGGCTCTGCCGGGTCGGCAGCCGCACGCTCACGCAGCCAGAAGGGCGGCCGCGAGGCCGTCCGGCGCGGCGCCGATGCGTAGTTCCGGCGTGCCGTGCCAGTCCGCGCAACGCTGCAGCGCCCGGCGCAAGTCGGCCACCAGACGGCCGCTCGCGCGCACGCCGGGCTCCAGATGCAGCGACTTCACCTCGAACACTTGCTGCGCCCGATGCGCCTTTGCGTCGATGCGCCCGACAAGCCGCCCGCGATTCAAGATCGGCAGTACGAAGTAACCGTATTTGCGCTTTGCAGCCGGCACGTAGCATTCCATCGCGTAGTCGAAATCGAATAGCGCGAGCGCGCGCTTGCGGTCCCACACCACCGGATCGAAGGGCGAGAGCAGGGTCGTGACCGTGGAGGCGAGCCTCCCGCTCGCCACTTCGTCGATGAGCGCCGCGTGCTCGCGATGCACGAACGCGTCGTGCTTCCAGCCTTCCACGCGCACGGGCAGCAACTCACCCGCGTCGGCGAGTGCGTGCAGGGCGTCGGCATAGGGGCGGCGCGGCAGGCGGAAGTAGTCGGCCGCCCAGTCCGCGCGGATCACGCCGAGCGCGCGGCAGGAGCGCAGGAGCAACTCGCGTTCCGCTTCGGCGCGCGGAGGCAGGTCGCGCGTGTCGTTCCAGTGCGGCAGCACACGCTCGGCCACGTCGTACACACGCTGGAAGTTGTGCCGCGCGGCCACCATGAGCGCGCCGGTTGCGAACAGCACTTCCAGATGCCGCTTCTCCGGCTTCCAGTCCCACCAGCCGCTGCCTTTCGCGCCCTCGGCGCGCGCGAAGTCGGCGGAACGCACGGCGCCCTCGGCGCGAATGCGCTCGAGCAGGGCGTCGATTTCGTCGCGGTACTGGTCGTGCCACGCGGCCGCGTATTTCCAGCCCATGCCGGAAGGATCGAGCATGCGATGACGCAGCAGCCCGTAGTCCTCGATCGGCAGGAAGCAGGCCTCGTGCGCCCAGTATTCGAACAGGCGCCCTTGCGCGAGGTGCGCGTCGAGCCATGCCGGCTCGAACGCGCCAATGCGGCTGAACAGCACGAAATAAGGACTGCGCGCGACCACATGGATCGTGTCGATCTGCAGCTGCGCCATCCGGCGGATCGCTTCGAGCACGTCGTCCCGGGTCGCCTTGCGGCGCGGCGGCGCGAGCAGCCCCTGCGCCGCGAGGTGCAGCGTGCGCGCGGCCGCGAGCGGCAGAACTAGCGAGGTACCGGCTTCGGGACCCGTGGGGGCTTCTGCAACCTCCGCTGCGCACTCACGCATGGACGCCCGCAACCACTGTCACGGGCCGCAGCGCAGCGAGCCGTTGATGGATCTGCGCGACCACGGCCGCGCCTTCGCCCACCGCCGCGGCCACGCGCTTGGTCGAGCCCGCGCGCGCGTCGCCGATCGCGTAGACGCCTTCCACCGAAGTCGCGAGGCTGCACGACTCGTTATCGCCCGTCAGCACGAAGCCGTGCGGGTCGAGCTTCACGCCGCACGCCCGCAGCCAGCCGGTGTTCGGGTCGGCGCCCGTGAAGAGGAACAGATGGCGCGCATCGAAATGGTCGACGCCCTCCGGACACGGCATCTTCAAACGCACCGCGGCGAGGCCGCTGTTGTCTTCGTCGAGGCCGCCGATCTCGCTGTGCCCATGCACGCACACGTTCGGGAGCGAGGCGATACGGTCGATCAGATAGCGCGACATCGTCGATTCGAAACCGGCCTTGCGGATCAACACGTCGATCTGGCGCGCGTGCGTGGAAAGATAGACGATCGCCTGGCCCGCCGAATTGCCGCCGCCAACGAGCACGATGTTTTCGTGCTTGCAAAGCTTCGCCTCGACCGGCGAGGCCCAGTAGTAAATGCCGCGCCCCGTGTAGCGATCGATGCCCTCGATCGCGGGCTTGCGGTACACGGCGCCGCTCGCGATCACGACCGTATGCGCGCGCACGTCGCCGCTGCAGGTTTCGAGCCGGCGCGGTTCTTCATCGCAGATCAGCCGGCGCACCGAGACGGGAATGGCCACGTGTGCGCCGAACTTCTGCGCCTGCACGAACGCGCGGCCTGCGAGCGCCTGGCCGGATATGCCCGTGGGGAAGCCCAGATAGTTTTCGATACGCGAACTGGCGCCCGCCTGGCCGCCGGGCGCGCGCGAGTCGAGCACGATGACCGAAAGGCCTTCGGAAGCGGCATAGACCGCGGTGGCGAGACCGGCCGGCCCCGCGCCCACCACGGCGACATCGTAGACGCGCTCGCCGTCCAGCTCGGGCAGGATGCCGAGACGCGTCGCCAGTTCGGGCGCACTGGGTTGGCGCAGCACAGACCCGTCGGGGCAGATCACGAGCGGCAGATCCTCGCAGCGCGCGGCGAAACGCTCGACGATGCAGAGCATGCCTTCATCGCGCTCGTCGAGCACCGAATACGGATGGCCGTTGCGCGAGAGGAAGCCTTGCAGCGAAACGAGTGCGGGATCGTTGTGCTTGCCCACGAGAATCGGGCCGCCCGCGCCCTTTTCGATGAGCGAGACGCGGCGCAGGATCAGCGCGCGCACGATGCGTTCGCCGAGTTCGGCTTCGGCGACGATGGCCGCGCGCAACTGCTCGGGCGGAATCAGGATCGCATCGACGGGTTCGAGCGCCATGCCGTCCACGAGCGCCGGGCCGCCCGAAAGCTGGCCCACTTCGGCGAGGAAATGCCCGCGCCCATGCTCGACGATGAGCCGCTCGCGGCCCAGCCCGTCGCGCTGGAACACTTTGACGGAACCGGAGAGCAGCACGAACATGCCGGGGCCGGTTTCGCCCGTGCGAAAGAGCAGTTCGCCCGGCGCCCAGTGGCGCTGCTCGCCGAAGCGCGCAAGGCGCGCGATTTCGTCGTCGGTGAGTTCGGGGAACATCTGGTGGCGCCGCGTGGAGAGCGTCGAGAACGGCGCTTCGGCGGGTTGCGGCTGCGTGTCGGAGTGGCGGCTCGCGGAAGGAAGTTCCGCGGATTCCGGAACCTCGGCTTCGGTGATCGTGCCCATCTGGCGGTTCTCCTCGTGCGGGCGGCTCGGGAGCGGGCCGCCCGGATCAGACAGCTTTAGGCGTGATGTTGACCGGGACGTCGGCGTGGGTGTGCAACTGAAGCGACTCGAGCGCGCGGCCTGCATCGCGCCACGCATCGAGACCGCCGAGGAGCGGCACCACATCGGTAAAGCCGGCCTCGACGAGCTTCTTCGCCATCCAGGCCGCGGAAATTTCATTAGGGCACGAGCAGTAGATCACGAGCTTCTGGTCGTTCGGGTACTTGCCGACGATCTCGTCGAGCTTGCGCTCGTCGGCGAACAACGCGCCCGGAATGATGTACGGATCGAGCTTGCGCTTTTCTTCAGAACGAATGTCGAACACCACGGGTGGCGGCTTGGCGCCCATTGCGCGGTAAAGGTCTTCCACCGTGATGCGCGCATTCGCGAGCTTCTTGATGAGCTGGCGGCGGCGCTGCCAGCGGTAGGTCGCGTAGAGCACGAGCAGCACGACCACCACCACGAGGGCGAAGCGGCCAAGGCGGCTTGCGCCGGCGAGCATCATGTCGATCTGCGGCGCGAACATCACGCCGACGAGCAGGCCGGTGCCGGACCACAGCGCCGCGCCAATGCCGTCGAAGCCGACGAACTGGCGGTAGGGCACGCCCATCGCGCCGGCCAACGGTACGGAAACGAGCGACAGCCCCGGCACGAACTTGGCGACGGCGAGCACCCGCACGCCCCAGCGGCCGAAAAAGCGCTCGGTTTTTTTCACGCAGGTGTCGCGCGAGAGCGAGAGCTTGCAGAGCGTCTTGAGCGTGTTGCCGCCGTAGAGGCGCCCGGCCATGAACCACACGCTGTCGCCGATCAGCATGGCGAAGATGGCGAGCCCGAGCACCGGCGCGACCTGCTGGCCGATCGAACCGGGATGCATGGCCGCCATCGCGCCGAACAACACGAGCGCGGGCATCGCGGGCACGGGCAGCCCAAGCGATCCGGCGAGCACATTGATGAACACCAGCGCAGGCCCGTATTGCGCGATGAGGTCATGTAGCATCGGCTTACTTCCGTTGCGCCGTCTGGCGAGGAACGGCAAAGACAGGAGGGTAACGTAAAGATTATGGACGCATTTCGAAGGCGTGCAAGCGACCCCCTGCATGCGCGTGAGAATGCCTGCCGGGTGGAGCAGACATATGAAAAAAGCGCCGGATTGAAAAGAGAGAAACGCGAGACAAGCGCGATGAGTGGAAAACGACAGAACGCGGCACCCGAGACTGCGTGTGCCGCGTTCGTGCCGCCGGCTCCCGTGCGCTTAACGCGTGTGTGATTCTCCGGGCAACTCGGCACCTTGTGCGCGAATTGCCGCGATCAGCTCGGCCGGCGTGATTTCATAACGCACTTCGCGATGGATGCCCGGCTTGCGCTCGTCGACTTCGACCAGCAAGAGGCTTTTGCCGTCGGCCGCCGATTCGAGGCGCAGTGAACGCAGTTCGCGTCCGGTCGCGTCGTCATGCTCGGTGAGCAGGGTCATGTTTCCGGAAGACCCGGTCGTGCGCATTGATATTGTCCTCGTGCGTTGGGTGGTCGAGCCATTGTACGGGGTCGGCTGGGCGGCGTGTTCATGCAAGTGAGCGCCGACACACACAGCGAGATCGCCGTGGCGCGACCCTGGCCAGCCAGTGTAACGCGACTCGCCGCCGCCACGCCTGTTTTTGCGCGCCCTGCAACGGGCCATGCGAAATGCGTTGCGCGTTGCCTCGCTGTCATGGTTGCGAAGCAAAGCGATGCCAGGCGTCAGGCGCGCGCAGCAGAAAAAACGGCCCACCCGGGCAGGCCGGGCGAGCCGTTGAAACGCCGTTGTTACTCGGATCAGCAAACCGTGGTACGGCTTGCTGACGGTTTGGATGGTGCCGCCCGCGCGCTGTACTGTCGAGATGGGACTAACGCCGATCTTTCAGACCAATAGACAGCCGCTCGACGGAAAGCCGCTCGACGGCGCTTGCGGCGAGGCGTGAGCGCCGGTTGTCATGCCGCGACGTCCTCGGCCGCTTCGGCAAGAGCGACGCTCTGGCGGCGCGCCGGGGTGCGGGCGGGCTTCGAGCGCTTTGCCGCCTCGGCGCCGGCCACGGTGAACAGGCGCACGGCCTCGTCGAGCACGTCGGCCTGCTCGGCGAGCCGCTGCGCCGTGGCGGCGGCCTGCTCGACGAGCGCGGCGTTCTGCTGCGTGGCGCTGTCCAGATGCGCGACGGCCTGATTGACCTGGCGGATGCCTTCGGCCTGCTCGCCGCTTGCGTTCGCGACCTCGGTGATGATCGACGAGACGCGGGTCACGGCTTCGTCGATCGAGCGCATCTGCGCAGTCGTGTTGCCGACGAGGCGCGTGCCCTCGGCGATCTCGTTGACGCTGGCGTCCACGACCTGCTTGATCTCCCTGGCCGACGCCGCGCAGCGCTGCGCGAGCATGCGCACCTCGCCCGCCACCACGGCGAACGAGCGGCCGGCCTCGCCCGCGCGCGCGGCCTCGACGGCGGCGTTGAGCGCGAGGATGTTGGTCTGGAACGCGATGCCGTCGATCACGCCGGTGATGTCGCTGATGCGGCGCGACGCGTCGGTGATGCCCGTCATCGTGCGCTCCATCTGCGCGGCGATCGAACCGCCCTCGGCGGCGGCGGACTGCGCGTCGCGCGCGAGATCGAGCGCGCGGGCGCTGGCCTCGGCGTTGGCCTGCACGGTGGTCGTTAGCTGATCCATCGTGGCCGCCGTTTCTTCGAGCGACGCGGCCTGCATTTCGGTGCGGCGCGCGAGATCGAGATTGCCGCTCGAGATTTCGTGCGCGGCGTCGAGCATGCCGTCGATCTGCGAGCGCACGTCGAACACGATTGCCGTGAGATTGGCCTGCAACTGGTTGAGCGCCTGGAGCACGTCGCCGAGATCGTCGTTCGCGGCGACCGCAAGCGTGGCCGTGAGGTCGCCCGCGGCCATGCGCGTGGAGGCCGTGGTCATCTGCGCGAGCGGGGCGCCGAGGTGGCGCGTGGTGAGACGCCAGGCGCCGAGCGCACACACGCAGGCCGCGCCGAATGCACCCCAGAACGGCAGCGGCGGCAGGCCTTGCCAGGCGGCGAAGCCGGCTGCGGCGAACACGGCGGGCACGGCGCCATAGCCGAACGCGATACGCGTGGCGATCGGCACGCGCAGGACTGCCTGCAGCGCGCCCACGAGGCCCGTGCGCACCACCGAGCCGTGGCGCAGCCGCACGCCGTGCAGACGGCCCTCGCGCATTTGCGCGTAGAAGGCTTCGGCCGTGCGGATTTCCTCGCGCGTGGGCTTCACGCGCACGCTCAGATAGCCGACCACTGTGCCTTGCTCGGAGACGGGCGTTACGTTCGCGCGTACCCAGTAGTGATCGCCGGACTTGCGGCGGTTCTTGACGATCGCGGTCCAGGGACGGCCTTCGCGAACGGTCTCCCACAAGTCGGCGAATGCTTCGGCCGGCATGTCGGGATGGCGAATGATGTTATGTGCCTTGCCGATCAGCTCTTCTTTCGCAAAGCCGGACACGGCGACGAACGCAGGATTGCAGTACTGAATGCGCCCCTTGAGGTCGGTGGCCGAGACGAGCATCTGCGAAGCGGGATAGTCGAATTCCTGTTGCGTGACGGGTTGATTGTTGCGCATGAGATTCCTTCGATGGGGCCGCTTGAGACCCAACAACACAGCGAGGCATAACGGCATTTCCCTTACAAACTTTAGGGGTATGCGCATTCACGGAGCGCGTGAGGTGATTTGCGCGCAGCGAAAAAATCCGTTGTGCGATCAATGGATTGGCGCGGATGTTGGGGGGTGTATGCACAGACTTTTCCCCGTTTTCTGTGGACAAGTCCAGTGCCTCCAAAACGTGCAACTTCTCTGTCGCGTGGCGCGTTGGCGTTTGCGATCAGGGACTTAGGTTCGCTGTCCAGAAGTTGTGCACAGGGCTGTCAACGAAATCTGGGGATAAGGCGGGTGAGGTTCGAGGCTGTTCGAGGCGGTGTTGCCGCGATTGGCAACGCTTGGGGTTAACTGAAACGCATCAAGGACTTGATGCGGTCTTCCAAGCGTTACGCACAGGGCTGCCAACACAATGTGTGGACAAGTCATGGCGCGCGCAACGGTTCGTGTTGCCAACCAATCCGGCCTCGAGGCGATTGGCGCACTCGCGCAGCAATTGCGCGTTACCTCGATACCGCGGCCGGTGTCGCTAAAACGCCAATATCAATTGAAAGAAAATGAGACGTGTGTAATGATATCGATTCTCATTACCGCAGACATTTTCGCGGCCAGACAACCAGACCAGCCAGCCTAGCGTCGTTTCCCTCGGTCCTTTCGGGGCGGCCCAGCCAGCCAATCGACCCGCGTCGTCCGCGCCAGTTCTGTGCGAGTCGCACGGTTGGGTCATCCGCCATGTATAGGGACCTCATGTTGAACCGGACGCCGCTCGCGAGTGCGCTCGCGCTGAGCTTTGCCGTGCCTTTCGCTACGTCTGCGCTCGCCCAGAGCGAGCCTGCCGCCGCCACGGCGGCAAGCGCCGCGAACGCCACCACGCTGCCCACGATCTCCGTATCCGGCCAGAGCGACGCGCAGGACTTCCAGGCGGAGCGCTCGACCGTCGGCGCGAAAACGCCCACCGCGCTGCGCGACATTCCGCAGTCGGTCACGGTGATCAACAAGGCCGTGATGCAGTCGCAGGGCGCCACGTCGTTCCAGGATGCGTTGCGCAACGCGCCCGGCATCACCATCGGCGGTGCGGAAGGCGGCCAGATCGGCAACAACATCAACCTGCGCGGCTTCACGGCGCAAAACGACATCTACCTCGACGGCTTTCGCGACCGCAACCAGTACTACCGCGACACCTTCGACCTCGAATCGATCGAAGTGCTCTACGGCCCCTCGTCGATGCTGTTCGGCCGCGGCTCCACGGGCGGCGTCATCAACCAGGTCACGAAGCAGGCGAACCTCAAGCCGCTCACCGAAGTGTCGACCACCATCGGCACCGACGATCGCTATCGCGCGACGCTCGACGTGAACCGTCCGCTCGGCGATCACGCTGCATTTCGTCTGAATGCGTTCGGCCAGTCGATGGGCTCGACGCGCGACGTGATGAAAAACAAGGACTACGGCTTCGCGCCCGAGTTGCGCTTCGGCATCGGCACGCCGACCGAGGTCACGATCTCGGCGTTGATCCAGCACAACTACGACATGCCGGACTACGGCGTGCAGTCGATCAACGGCCGCCCGTTCGCGCCTTCGAAGAGCACCTTCTACGGCTTGACCGACGACCGCACGATCCAGGACGTACAGACGGTTCAGGCGCGCGTGGATCACCGTTTCAACGACCAGTTCAAGATCACCAACCAGACGCAGTTCTCGCACTCGCTCACGGACGCGCGCGAGACCGCGCCCGGCGCGGTGCTGACCGGCCCGCTTTCCTCGAGCACGGCGCTCAAGAACGGCAACTTCACGAGCCTGCCGCTCGAAGATCTTTACATCAAGCTGGCGAGCCACGATCGCGTGATCGAGAACCACTCGATCTACAACGATACGATGGCGCAATACAAGTTCACCACGGGCTTCCTGAAACACGAGATGCTCGCGGGCATCGAGGTAGGCCACGACAGCTACACGAATCAGGCCTACACACGCAACAACCTGCCGATTCTCTCGCTGCTCAACCCGGTCTATATCTCGACACCTTCGAACGTCACGACGACGGTGGGCAATCACGCGGAGTCGGGCGCGACCACGCTCGCTGCGTACTTCAACGAAACCATGTCGATCGGCGAGCACTGGAAGCTCATCGGCGGTGTGCGTTGGGATCGCTTCCAGGCGCATATCGCCAACACGATCAGCGCGCCGGCCTACGCGGATCAGACCAACACGTTCACGAGCGTGCGCGCGGGGGCGATCTACCAGCCGTCCGACTGGCAGTCGTATTACTTCTCGTACGGCACGTCGTTCGATCCGTCGCTCGAAGCGCTCACGGTCACCAACAACACGCAAAATCTCTCGCCGGAACATACGAAGTCATATGAAGTCGGCGCGAAGTGGGACCTGCTCGGCGGCAATCTTTCGGTGACGTCGGCATTCTTCCAGCAGGAGATGGACAACGCGCGCACGCAAACGTCGACGGGCGAGTACACGCTCGAAGGCGATATTCGCGTGCGCGGCTTCCAGGCGGGCGCGACGGGTCACATTACCGACAAGTGGCAGGTGTTCGCGGGCTACACGTATATGGACGGCGTGATTCTCAAGGCGCTCGACGGCACCCAGGGCAATACGCCGGCGAATACGCCGCGCAATACCTTCACGCTGTGGACCACGTATGCATTCACGCCGCATTGGGAAATTGGCGGCGGCCCCACCTATATGTCGGCGCGTTACGCAGCGAACACGAACTACGTGGAAACCGGCGGCTACACGCGCTGGGACGCGATGGCGGCGTACCACGAGAAGAAGTGGGACGTGCGGCTGAATCTGCTGAATCTGACCAACAAGTTCTACTATGACGCCCTCATCCAGTCGGACGGCGGACGTTCGGTGCCGGGTATCGGCCGCACGTTCCTCGCGACGGCTGACTACCGGTTCTGATTGCGGCAGCTTTGCTGCTTGCGCGGCACAACGAAGGAGTTGACGATGCTGGTTCACGTGCGCAACGTATTGACGCCCGAGCAGGTGCGCACGCTGCGCGCGCGGCTCGACCATGCAGGCGACGCCTGGGTGGACGGCCGCGCAACGGCCGGCTGGTCCGGTGCGCCCGTGAAGCGCAATGTGCAGGTCGCCGAGCATACGCCCATCGCACGCGAACTCGGCGACATCGTGCTCGCGGCCATCGAGCGCAATCCGCTTTTCATCAGCGCGGCGCTGCCCAACCAGGTGTACCCGCCACTCTTCAATCGCTATGAAGGCGGCATGACGTTCGGCAGTCACGTGGATGGCGCAGTGCGTGTGCTGCCCAACGGCGTGAAGCTGCGCACCGACGTTTCCTGCACGCTCTTTCTCTCGTCGCCAGACGAATACGATGGCGGCGAACTCGTGGTCGAAGACGCTTACGGCGTGCAGGAGGTCAAGCTGCCGGCGGGCGACATGATCGTCTATCCGGCCACGAGCCTGCACCAGGTTACGCCGGTCACGCGCGGCGCGCGCGTGGCGAGCTTTTTCTGGGTGCAAAGCCTCGTGCGCGACGACACCAGGCGCGCGCTGCTCTTCGACATGGACACGGCCATCCAGCGCCTGAACGCAAGCGACGCCGACGCCCAGGCGCGGCGCAGCCTCGTGGGCTGCTACCACAATCTGTTGCGACTCTGGAGTGAAACATGAATTTTCCCGAGACTGCCGGGATCGACGCGCCGGCAGCGCCGCGCACGCGTCTGGGCGCCGAACGGCGCGACGAGCGCGCAAAGCGCTCGCGCCGTGCGACCTTCATCAAGTGGCTGCGCAAGGTCCACGGCTGGGTGGGCCTGTGGGGCGCAGCGCTCGGCTTGCTGTTTGGCGCAACGGGATTCGTGCTCAACCATCGCGCCGAGCCGTTGCGCATTTCGCCGGGTGCGCCGCAAGTCTCGACGGTGCAGATTGCCGTGCCCGACCCCGCGCCGGAAACGCCGCGAGAAATGGTGAAATGGTTGCGCTCGCAACCGGATTTGAAGTTGCCCGCGCGCACGGGCCGCGTGCAGAAGGAGCCCGAGCATAACGTAGCCTGGGGCGATCGCCAGGTCGTGCAGCCCGAGCATTGGCAGATGATGTTCACGTCGCCCGGCGAGAGCGTGATGGTCGAGTACTGGATGGGCAACGACAAGCTCACGCTCAAGCGTAACGACAACTCGCTTGTCTCGACGATCACCAATCTGCACAAGGGTACGGGTATGAGCGTCGGCTGGGTGCTGTTCATCGACAGCTTCGCCGGGGCGCTCATTCTGCTTTCGCTCACGGGCGTGCTGCTGTGGACGGAGCTGAACAAGCGCAAGACAGTGGGCGCCGTGCTGTTGTTCGGCTCGATTATCGTCGCGGTGGGCGTCGGCCTGGCGTAAGCCTCGACGCGCAATCCAGTCAACGGGCGCGCGAGCGCCGATATGTTCGCGCCCGTTCTTCTTTCAGTCTCTCACGCCGCGCTTGCGCAGCAAATACGTGTCCATGATCCATCCGTTCGCTTCGCGCGCCTGTGCGCGAACACGGACGATCTCGTCTTTCACGTCTTCCAGCCGGCCCGACACCAGGATCTCGTCTGGGGTGCCGACGTAGGCGCCCCAGTAGATATCGAGTTCTGCGCCTGCGAGCTGCGCATACGCGTTCTGCGCATCGAGCATGACCACGGCGCTTTCCACGTCTTGCGGAAAACCGCCCTCCGCGAGCCGCCTTCCCGTCGTGATGCTCACCGGCTTGCCGATAAAGTTCAGCGGCACGCGATGCCTCGCCGCGAGCGCCTGCACGCTGCTAATGCCGGGAATCACCTCGAAGTCGAACGCGAGCCGGCCATCGGCCAGGATCGCATCGAGAATGCGGATCGTGCTGTCGTAGAGCGACGGGTCGCCCCAGACGAGAAATGCGCCGCATTGGCCGTCGGTCAATTCCGCTTCGATCAGGCGCTCGAACACGCGCTGCTTGTCGCGGTTGAGCTCGTCCACGGCGGCCTTGTAATCGAGCCCTTCGTCGCGGCGCCGCTCGGGGCTCGTGGCCTCCACGATGCGATAGTCGTGGTCCGCGATGAAGCGCGCGCAGATTTCCTTGCGCAGCGCGACGAGCTTGTCCTTGGCCGCGCCCTTGTCCATCACGAAGAACACGTCGGCCGCGTTGAGCGCTTCGATTGCCTGCACGGTCAGGTACTTCGGATCGCCTGCGCCGATGCCGATGATGAGGATCTTTTTCACGTTGCAGTTCCGGAATGGGAGTCGTCGGTGCGGCGCAATGATAGCGCGAGTCCGGTGTGGTACCGCGCTCGCGGGCAGGGCAATTTTCTTCAATACGGTGGCGGCGCGCGCGTCTATCCTCGACGCTGACTGACCGCCCATGAGCGTAGCGAGGAAAACCGTGAGCACTGCCTTGTCGATGGCCGCCTTCGCGCTGGCCACGTCCATCACCCCTGGACCCGTCAATATCGTCGCGCTGAGCGCGGGCGCGCGCCACGGGCTGCGCGCGAGCCTGCGCCACGTCACCGGCGCGACCGTGGGCTTCACGCTGCTTCTGCTGCTGATCGGTCTCGGCATGCAGGAACTGCTGGCGCGCCTGCCGTTTCTCACGCGCGCGCTCGAATGGGCGGGCGTGGCCTTTTTACTGTACGTGGCGTACCGGCTTGCCACCGACGATGGCCGCGTCGACTCGTCGAACGCGGCGCGCGGTCCCTCGCTGATGGCGGGCGCCACGATGCAATGGCTCAATCCGAAGGCGTGGCTCGCGTCGGTAGCGGGCATGGGTCTATATGCGGCTTCGGGAGAAAATGCGCGCGTCTGGCAGTTCGCCGCGATCTATTTTGTGGTGTGCTACGTGTCGATTGCGTGCTGGGCGTGGGCGGGCGCGTCACTGCGCCAGGCCTTGCGCGAACCGTCGCGCGTGCGTTTCGTGAACCGCGCGATGGCGCTGCTGCTGGCGGGCAGTGCGGTCTGGTTGGTGCTCGGCTGAGCGCGCGGCGGCGGCGTTAGCCGCGATATTGGCCAGGCGTCGCGGCAACGAACTGGCGGAACGCGCGCTGCAGATGCGCCTGATCGGCGAAACCCGCTTGCGCCGCAACATCTGCAATGGCGTGCCCGCGGCGCAGTTGCGCGCGGCTGAATTCGATACGGCGGTTCACGACATATGCGTGCGGCGTCATGCCGTATTGCTCGCGAAACGCGCGAATCAGATACGAGGGCGACAGAGCCGCGGCGGCGCAGATCTCTTCGAGCTTGAGCGTGCGCGTGTAGTTGCCGTCGATGAATTCCGCCGCGCGCGCGAGGCGCTCGTTCGGTGCGCGTGCGCTGACCGGCGCAGGATTGAGGGACTGCTGGAGCCTGGAGAAATAGGCCACGACGGCGCATTCCTTGCGCAACGCGGGCTCATTCGTATCGACGAGCAACGCGTAGAGTGCGTTGAGCCCGTCGAACAAGTCGCGCTCCCAGCTCAAGGTCGGCTCGAACGGGCGAAAGCCTTCGTGCGCTCCGAAGCCCAGGTCGCGTTGCAGATTCGCGAGCCACGCCGTGTCGAGATAGAACATGCGATAGGCCCAGGGCTCGTCCGCGGCCGGGTTGCACGCGTGCACGGTTTCCGGGTTGATGACCACCACCGCGCCCGCGCTGACATGCGAGAGCGTGCTCCCGTTCAGGTAGGTGCTGCGCCCGCCCGTGACCGCGCCGATCGAGAACGTGCTGTGTGCGTGACGGCCGTAGCGGACCTTGCGGCCATCGGCGATGGCGCGCACTTCGATGAACGGCAGGTCTGCGTCGCGCCAGAAGCAGGGTTGTGCGTCGGACGTCGTGGCTTGCGGCATGGGGGACCTCGGAGTCATGCTTCGCGCATCAAGCGGCGCGGGTGGTCCATATTAGCGCAACGTGAGCCGGCGAGGACGGACGTGATAGGCTTGTTCGATGCTTGTTCGATTCGCACGGGTCATTCCCTTCCCCTTGCCAGGCACTGCACATGAACGACACGAAGCCGATGAATGCAACGATTCGCCCGTTGACCGAGCAGGACGCCGGGGCGTTTCACGCCATGCGTTTGTACGCGACCGAGAATTTTCCCGCCGGCATCGTCCCGACCTATGAAGAGGAGTCGAAACGCACGCCCGAAGAAAGCCGGGCCAGCGTGCAGGCTACCGAAAACCAGGTCGTCGTCGGCGCATTCGTGGGCGACACGCTCGTCGGCATCACCGGCCTCATGCGCGAACCGCGGCGCAAGCTTGCACACAAGGGGCTCGTTTGGGGCGTCTTTGTCGATCCTGCATGGCGAGGCGCCGGCATTGCCAGGCAACTGATGGAGGGCGTCATCGCTCATGCCCGCGCGCTCGGCTTGCTGCAGGTGCAACTGGTGGTGAGCGTGCTGAATCCCCGCGCGCAGGCGCTCTACCGCTCGTGCGGCTTCGTGCGCTACGGGGTCGAGCCCCGCGGCCTGTGCATCGACGGCGAGTACGCCGACGACGAACTCATGGTGCTCTTTCTCGACGACCCCGCCGTGCCCGACTGAGCGCCGCGCCGTGGCCGCGCAATGCGCAACGCTGCGCGAACGTCAAGTGTGGTGTAACGCACAGCGCGCTCGGGCGAATTATGCATGGTCATCATTTCGTCATACCTGAACGTCGATAATCCACCGCGAATAAATTGGCCGACGTGTCCCGAGCCGCGCAACCATAGCGCGGCCGGCGCGACGAAGGCCCGGGGATTTCGACATGACCATTCGTCACCGCATCACGCTGCTCATCGTCCTGATGTTCGTCGCGTTGTCCGCCATCGGCGGCTACGCGGCCTGGCAGGCCCGCCGCAGCGCCACCGACGTCCGCGAGGTTACCCAGGGCGTCGTACCGAGCGCCCTCGCTTCATCCGACCTCGTGTCGCTCGTGAAAGACGTGCAGCTCGCCACCATGACGCTCGTCTACGCACCTGACGCCACGGTCGCGTCGCTCGCGCAAAACGACCTCAAGGACAAGGAAGCCGCGTTGCGCGCCGCGCTCGACGTGCAGCGCAAGGCGGCAGCCAGCCACGCGCAGGAAGGCCTGGTTTCGCAGGCGCAGGAAAGCCTCGCGAACTACTTTTCCGCGATCGACGACACCGCGAAAATGAAGGCGAGCGGCAAGAACGAACTCGCGCAGGCTTATCTCTTCGCGAACGTCGCGCAGTACCGCGACGAACTCGAAGGCATCGTCGCGACGATGCGAGTGGAAAAGAATCGCCAGAAGGACGACGCGATCCGCACGCTCAACGGCACGCTCGACACCACGACGAGCGCGATTGCCGGCGTGACGGGCGGCGCGATTCTGCTGCTCACGCTGATCGGCGCGCTGCTGTATCGCCAGATCACGCGCCCGCTCTCGCGCATGCAGGCCATGATGAGCGAGATTGCTTCCAGCCAGGACTTCACGCGCCGCGTGCCTGTGGGCCGGATGGACGAAATCGGTCATTCGATCGTCGCCTTCAACGGCATGATCGAAAAGATCCAGCACAGCTCCGCGCAGCTCAAGCGCAAGACCGCCGACATTCAGGCGATGCTGCAGAACATGCAGCAGGGCATTCTCACGGTGGTGGAAGGCGCGACGATCCACAACGAATATTCGGCGTATCTGGAGGCGATCTTCGAAACGGACGAAATTGCGGGCCGTTCGCTCATGGACCTCGTGTTCTCGCATACGGATCTCGACGCCGACACCCTCGCGCAAATCGACGCCGCCGTGCACGCGTGCCTTGGTGAAGACGACGTGAATTTCGCCTTCAATCAACATCTGCTCGTGAACGAGATCACGCGCACGCTGCCCGATGGCCGTGCGAAGGTGCTCGACCTGAGCTGGTCGGCCATCACCGACGAAAACGACGTGGTCGTGCGCCTCATGCTGTGCGTGCGCGACGTGACGGAGCTGCGCGAACTCGCGGCCGAGGCCGGCGAGCAGAAACGCCGCCTCGAAATGATCGGCGAAATTCTCGCGGTGAGCGAAGAGAAGTTCCAGCATTTCGTCGAAAGCTCGACGGGCTTCATTCACGAGAACGAGCACATCATCCGTCAGCACGACTGCGCGGACACGAGCGCGATTGCAGCGCTGTTTCGCAATATGCACACGATCAAGGGCAACGCGCGCACGTACAGCCTGCAGCATCTCACGGGCGTGGTGCACGAAGTCGAGCAGCGCTACGACGCATTGCGCCGTGAAGACACGAGCCACACGTGGGACCAGCAGGCGCTCATCGCCGATCTGGAGCGCGTGAAGACGGCGCTCGAGCACTATTCGAGCATCAACGAAGTGAGCCTCGGGCGCGGCCCGCGTGCGGCTGGCGCACAGAACGGCGCGGCGAGCCTCACGGTCACGCGCGAAGCGATCGAAGAGACGCTGCGTATCGTCGATCGTACCGACGACAACGACCTGCCCGCGCTGCGCGCGATGCGCGCCGAACTGCGCGCGACGCTGTGCGCCATCGGCACCGAGCGCGTGGCCGATGTGCTCGCGGGCGTGACCGGCTCGCTGGCCTCGCTCGCCGAGGAACTCGGCAAGACCGAACCGGCGGTGCGGATCGCGGACAACGGTTATCGCCTGCGCGGCGAGGCTGCCGGCACGGTGAAGAACGTGTTCATGCACCTGCTGCGCAACTCGCTCGACCACGGCATTGAAACGCCGGCGCAGCGCCGCGCGATCGGTAAGGACGAGTCGGGCCATATCGACATCGACGTGAATGTGCACGACGGTGCGCTGCAACTGACGCTCGCCGACGACGGCCGCGGTCTCGCGCTCGCGCGCATTCGCGGCATTGCCGTGGAGCGCGGCTGGCTGCAGGCGTATGAAGCGGTGAGCGACGACGCGATCGCGGCGTTCATTTTCCGCCCCGGCTTCTCGACGGCGACGAGCGTGACTGAAGTCTCGGGCCGCGGCGTGGGCATGGACGCAGTGCGCGATTTCCTCGAACGCGAGGGCGGCGCAATCGAACTGCGTTTCACCGATGACCGTGCGGGCGCCGATTACCGGCATTTCCAGACCGTCGTGCGTTTGCCGCAGCAATGGGCCGTAAAGATGGCGGACGCAACGCAGGCAAAGCAAGAGGAAGCGCTGGCGTAGCGCATGGCGGGGGTGGATGTGGTCTTACCGTATTTGATCGAAGGCGCGGCGCTCGCCGCCCTGGCGGCCGGCCTGGCTGCCGTGTGGGGCAAGCATGCGCAAACGCGGGCGCGTGAGGCCGCGCGCGCGCAGGACGCCGCGCACGCAGCCGCGCTTGCACAGGCTCAGGCGCAGCACGCGGCGCAGCAGGAAAGCGTCGCGCGCGAACACGAGGCGCTGGTTGCGCAGACCGAGTCGCTGCGCGCGGAACTTGCTCAGCGCAGGTCCGTGGCGGATGCACTCGAAGCGGCGCTCGCCGGCGAGCGCGCGCAGCGTGACGACGCCATGCAGCATGCGGCGCGCATCGCCTCCGAGGCTTCGCGCCTGAAGCTCATGTCGTCGACGTTCGAGCGCTGGCACGAGCAGATGATTTCGCTGATGGCGCAGAACAACGACATGCACAAGAAGAACCAGGAGCTGTCGTCGATCGTCAGCCACGTGCTGATCGTCTCGCTCAACGCTTCGATCGAAGCGGCACGCGCCGGCGCGGCCGGCCGCGGCTTCTCGATTGTGGCGGGCGAAGTGCGCTCGCTCGCCACGCGCTCGCAGGAACTGTCGAAGAGCTATCGCGACAGCCTGAACCGTAACGACCTCATCACGGCCGCGACGTTCCAGGACATTCAGGCGGGCGGCAAGATGATCGCGGCGACGCTCGCGAGCGTGGAAGCGTCGTCTCAGCAGCTGCATCACCAGCTCGAAGCGGCGCGCGCCGGGGCGCACGCATGATCGGCACGCACGCGAAGGACAGCATCGAGCGGATTTTCTTCGCGGCGGCGCGCATGCGTCTCGTGACCGACGCCCAGCATAGCTGCGCAATCGAGTCTCGTGCGGGCGAGGCGCCCCAGGGCGAGCACCTGGTCGTCCTGACGATTTCGTCGATGCAGTTCCGCCTGCTCCTGCTCCTGCACTTCGAAGACGACGAGCGCACGCAGCGCTATTACGTGGGCGACGCTTCGCGCCCGCTCGCCGAGTGCTTCATGGAGTTCGGTAATCTGTGCTGCGGAGCCATGAACCAGCAACTGGTCGAGCATTTCCCCGACCTCGGGATGTCCACGCCCTATGCGCTCAGCAGCGGGTGCCTGCCGTATCTGCGCGAACTGAAGCCGGATTACGTGCAGTCGTATGCGCTCACGATCGATCACGACGTCCGGCTCGGCGCCACGCTGTGCATCTGCACGCAGGCGCCGCTCGATTTCGTGGCGAGTGCCGCCGCAGTCGAAGTGCACGACAGCGCGGGCGAACTCGAATTGTTTTGAAGGCAGGGAAAGGAACATGAACGCGAACAAGCCAGTCAGCAAGCTGTTGCTGCTGGAAAGCGATACCGCGCGCGCCGCGGCAATAGCGCAAACCGCAGCCGCATACGATTGCGTGTGCGTGCCGGTGCGGCGCGACGCGCTCTCGGCGGCGCTGAAAACGCACTACGACCTGGGCGGCGTGCTGCTCGGCGAGGACTTTGGCGGCTCGCTCGAAGCCGCGGCGGCGGTGGCCGTCGCGCTGGAAGCGGAGCGCCCGGAACTGCCCGTCGTGCTGCGGCGCGCAGCAGACGGGCACGGCGATGCGTTGCCCGAGCCGTTGCGCCGCCTGCCGTGCGCCAGCTGGCACGAAAGCGATCCTGCAACGCTGATCGCGGCGCTCGAAGCGCACGTGTTCTCGCACGACTATCCGGACCCGCTCGTGGACGGCATCACCGACATGACGCTCGGGCGCTTGCGTGGCCTCTTCGCCGGACTCGAAGTGAACTGGGACACGCCGGGTATCGTGCGCGACCGCATCATCTTCGGCGAGGTGTTGACGCTCATTCCGATCGAGACCGCATGGTGCCGCGGCTGGCTTCTCATGCAGACCGAGGAGGCGCCGCTCATCGAGCTGCTGCCGCCGCGCGCGGGCCGCGACGAAGCGAGCGACTTCCGCGACGTGAACGGCGTGCTGGCCGAACTCACGAATCTCGTGTGGGGTGCGTTCCGCAATCGCTATCTGGGTGACGCGCACGCTGCCGGCGAGGCGGGTTGGGGCCGCGCGCCGGTGCAGGTGCCGCTGCTCATCAATCATCGGCGACGCTATTTGTCGTTTGGCTCGGACAACCCGCAGCTGTGCATCAAGTACCGGCTCACGTGCCCGAATACGGGCCGCGAAGTGGTGATCGACCAGCGGTTCGTGTTCAGTCTCGGCTGGTCGCGCGAAGGATTCGACGAGACGGCCGCGCAGGCCGCGGCTGCAGCCGTTCAGGAGCAGGCGAGCGGCGAACTCGAACTATTTTGATCAAATGCGCGCCCTGCGCGCGCAACAGAGAGGGACAACATGGCAAAGATTCTGGTGGTGGACGATTCGAGCACGGTGCGCGACGAAGTGGCCGGCTTTCTGCGCAAGAACGGTCTGGACGTGGACACGGCGGTGGACGGCAAGGACGGCCTCGCGAAGCTGCGCTCGAACCCCGGCGTGAAGCTCGTGGTGAGCGACGTGAACATGCCGAACATGGACGGCCTCACGATGGTCGAGAAGATCCGCAGCGAACTCGCGAATACGGCCGTGAACGTGGTGATGCTGACCACGGAAAGCAGCCCGGCCATGAAGGAGCGCGGCAAGGCGGCCGGCGTGCGCGGCTGGATCGTGAAACCGTTCAAGGGCGAAGCCGTGCTGGAGACGTTCCGCAAGCTCGCGAGCTAAGCGCGGCGGCACGGGCAAAAAAAGCCCCGGCGCCGTTGCCGGGGCCTGCAGACCGGACATCGCGCCATCATGCCGCGCTGGCGTGATCGTTAGTCTTCGCCGGAGTCAGCAGCACCGGAATCGACTTCGAAGTCGGCGTGCCCGCGCCATCCGCGACGGACGCAAGCGGCACGAGCGGATTGGTCTCGGGATAGTACGCGCCGAGGCAGCCGCGCGGAATGTCGTACTCCACCAGCATGAAGTCCTCGACGTGGCGCTCCACGCCGTCGTCCCACACGCTCGTGATGTCCACGTGCTGGCCCGGTTCGAAGCCGAGCATGGTCATGTCTTCGCGGTTCGCGAACAGCACGCGGCGCAGGCCGTACACGCCGCGATAACGGTCGTCGAGACCGTAGATCGTGGTGTTGTACTGATCGTGCGAGCGCGTGGTCATGAGCGTCATGAGGCGCGAACCGTGTTCGGTCCGCGCGCGGTGAATCGGCGTATCGAGCGCGATGGGGTGCACGACGAATTGCGCCTTGTTGCTGGGCGTTTTCCACACACGATCGCGCGAGGCCACGCCCAGGTGGAAGCCGCCCGGGTGCTTCAGGCGCTCGTTGTAGTTCTCGAAGCCGTCGAATACCTGCTCGATGCCGTCGCGGATCTTCGCGTAGTCGGCGGCGAGATCGAGCCAGTCCACCTTGTCGCTGCCGAGCGTGGCGTGCGCCATGCGCGCGACGATGGCGATTTCCGAAAGCAGGTTCGTCGAAGCGGGCCGGTTCATGCCGTAGGAGATGTGCACCATGCTCATCGAGTCCTCCACGCTCACGCCTTGCGGCACGCCGTTCTGCAAGTCGATTTCAGTGCGCCCGAGCGTGGGCAGAATGAGCGCGTCGTGGCCGTGAACCAGATGGCTGCGGTTGAGCTTGGTCGTGACGTGCACCGTGAGCGCGCACGCGCGCATGGCTTCCCACGTGCGCGGCGTGTCGGGCGTGGCGATCGAGAAGTTGCCGCCGAGACCGATGAACACCTTCACGCGGCCTTCGAGCATTGCGTGGATCGTTTCCACGACGTCATAGCCGTGCTCGCGCGGCGGCTCGAAATCATAGGCCTTGCCGAGACGGTCGAGAAACGCCTGCGTGGGCTTTTCCTCGATGCCCACCGTGCGGTCGCCCTGCACGTTCGAATGTCCGCGCACGGGGCACAGGCCCGCGCCGAGGCGGCCGATATTGCCGCGCATCATCATGAGGTTCGAAAGCAACTGGATCGTCGCCACCGAATTCTTGTGCTGCGTAAGGCCCATGCCCCACGTCGAGATGACGGCCTTGCCCTTCACGTAGATATCGGCGAGCTTGAGCACTTCTTCCATCGGCACGCCCGCTTCGGCGACGATCGTGTCCCAGGATTCGGCGCGCAGGTCGGCGGCGAAGGCGTCGAATCCAACGCAGTGTTCGGCGATGAAATCGACGTCGAGCACGCGTTGCGCGCCTTGCGCGAGCGCTTCGTCGTCGAGTTCGATCACGCGCTTGGCCACGCCCTTGATGAGCGCGAAGTCGCCGCCCACGCGCGGGCGGATGAACACGGAGCTAATCTGCACGCCCTTGGGCGAGAGCATGTCGAGCGTGTGCTGCGGGCTCGCGAAGCGTTCCAGCCCGCGTTCTTTCAACGGATTGATCGAGACGATGGTCGCGCCGCGCTTTGCGCATTCGCGCAACTCGCCGAGCATGCGCGGATGGTTCGTCGCCGGGTTCTGGCCGAAGATGAGCAGCGTGTCGGCGTGCTCGAAGTCGTCGAGCGTGACGGTGCCCTTGCCGATGCCCACCGTGCCCGGCAGGCCGCGGCTCGTGGCCTCGTGGCACATGTTCGAGCAGTCGGGGAAGTTGTTCGTGCCGTACATGCGCACGAAGAGCTGGTAGAGGAATGCGGCCTCGTTGCTGGCACGGCCCGAGGTGTAGAACGCGGCGCGGTTCGGGTCGTCGAGCGCATTGAGGTGCCTGGCGATCAGCTTGAACGCGTCGTTCCACTCGATCGGCACATAGCGGTCCTGCAACGCGTCGTAGACGAGCGGGTCGGTCAGGCGGCCATGCTGCTCCAGCTCGTAGTCCGACTGCGCCATCAGTTCGCTAACCGTGTGCTCCTGAAAGAACCGGGGCGTCACGCGCTTGCTGGTCGCCTCCGCCGCCACGGCCTTCACGCCGTTCTCGCAGAATTCGAAGGTGGAAGCGTGCTCGCGGTCGGGCCATGCGCAGCCGGGGCAGTCGAAGCCATCGGGCTGGTTCTGCTTGAGCAGCGTGCGGTAATTGCCGCCCGTCACCTTCTCCTTGATCAGGTTGATGGCGACCTGCTTGAGCGCGCCCCAGCCGGCGGCGGGGTGGTGATACGGCTCGATGCGACCTTGCGGCTTCTTCATGATGCGGTTGGCTTTTCGTTTTCCAGGGCGGTCTGCCCGATGACCCAAGGCTACTGTGTTCCTGTGCCCCCCGGAGATCACAGAAAAACCAAAAAGCAAGGGATACAGTTGCGGCGTTTTGTCATAGACTTGCCGGGATCGGCCCCGCGCGGCCTCAGCCTTTCGCCGCTTGAATGCAACCCGAACGCAACCCGAACGTGACCCGCTACGAGCAACTCGCCGACGATATCGAAGCCGCCGTGCGCCGCGGCGTGTTCGGCCCTGGGGAGCGCATTCTCTCGGTGCGGCGCGCGAGCCAGCAGCACGGCGTGAGCATCAAGACGGTGCTGCGCGCCTACGCGGTGCTGGAAAGCCGCAGCGTGATCGAGTCGCGGCCGCAATCCGGATATTTCGTGCGTGCGCGCCTGGGTGCGCCGCAAGGGCGCGACCTGGCGGGCGCACCGGGCGCACCGGGCGCACCGGGCTCACCGGGCAAGGAATCCGTTTCCCAGGGCAAGCCGCGCCGCGCCGGCGCGCCCAGGCAACCCATGCCTGCCAACGTGGACGTGAGCCGGCTCGTGCTTTCCACGCTGCGCAGCATCGGCGCGCAGGACGCGGTGCCGCTCGGTTCGCCATACCCGGACCCGGCGCTGTTCCCCTGGCGGCGCATCAACCAGTACGCCAATGCCATTGCGCGCCGCCATACGGGCTGGAACCTCATCGACGACCTGCCGCCCGGCAATCCCGAGCTGATCCGCCAGATCGCGCGGCGCTACGCCGAAAACGGCGTGAGCGTCGATCCGGAGGAAATCGTCATCACCGTGGGCGCGACCGAGGCGATCAACCTGAGCCTGCAAGCCGTGGCCAGGCCAGGCGACACGGTTGCCGTCGAATCGCCGACGTACTACGCGATGCTGCACGCCATCGAGCGTCTGGGCATGCGTGCAATTGAAGTGAGCACCCACGCCGATACCGGCATCGACCTCGACGCGTTGGAGCGCGTACTGGCGCACCAGAAGGTCGCGGCCTGCATGGTGATGCCGAACTTCCAGAATCCGTTGGGCTTTCGCATGCCCGACGCGAACAAGGCGCGGCTCGTGGCGCTTGCCGAGGCGCACGACTTGCCCGTGATCGAGAACGACGTTTATCAGGAGCTGTACTTCGGGCAGACGCGGCCTTCCACGCTCAAACAGTTCGACACGCGCGCACTCGTGTTGCATTGCGCTTCGTTTTCGAAGAGCCTCTCCGCCTCGTACCGCATTGGCTGGGCGCTGCCGGGGCGTTACCGCGCGCAGGTCGAAAAGCTCAAGTTCCTCAATACACTCACGACACCCTCGGTTCCCCAGGTGGCGCTCGCCGACTACTTGCGCCACGATGGCTACGACCGGCACCTGCGCCGCGTGCGGCGCTTCTACCGGCAACAGGCGCGGCTCATGCGGGCGATGGTCGAGCGCTTCTTTCCGGCGGGCACGCGCACCTCGGAGCCGCAAGGCGGCTACGTGCTATGGGTGGAACTGCCGCCGCGCGTCGATTCGATGCGGCTCTATCAGGCAGCGCTCGCCCAGGGCATCACCATCGGGCCCGGCTATATGTTCTCGATGCGCAACGAGTATCACCATTACATCCGGCTGAACTACAGCTACCCATGGAACGCGCAGACCGAAGCCGCGCTGAAGACGCTGGGCGAAATGGCCGCGAAGATGGCATGAGGAGACAGACGATGAACGCAGATGAAGAACGCGAAGACGCCGACGAGCAGGGCGTCGACCCGGTGCTGATCGCGGTGCTCGAGCAGCTATGGCGCGCGGAGTGCGAAAAGCACGAGCATTCTGAGCGCCAGGGGCGTGCATGGTCGCTCGCGAAACTCTCGAAGCAGGCTGGCGTGCCGATGAGCGGATTGCGCAGACAATTGACGGCGCTCGTGGACAGTGGGCTCGTGGTGACGACGCAGGCCGAAGATGGGACCGGCACGGCGAGTCTGTCGGATGAAGGGCGCGTGTTTTGCGCGGAGGTGTTCGGCGAGGGCGGCTGAAAGGCTTTAAGCTACGCCAACACCATCCCCCTCACGACCATGGACTACATCGACAGCCTGCGGATCTTCCGCTCCGTCGTCGAGGCGCGCAGCTTCACGCGCGCCGCGGACATGCACAGCCTCACCACGCCGGTCGTTTCGCGCGCCATCGCGCGCCTCGAAAAGCGCCTTGGCAGCCGGCTCTTTCATCGCAGCACGCGTGCGGTGTCGCTCACCGAGGCGGCCGAGCGCTTCTACGAAGGCTGCTGCCGCGTGCTCGACGATCTCGACGCGCTGGAGGCCGACGCCACTGTGCAAACGCGCGAAGCCAGCGGCGTGCTGCGCCTCGTCGCGCATACCACGGCCACCGTCAACCGGCTCGTGCCGCTCATCGCGAGCTTCAAGCGCGCGCATCCCAAGGTGACGCTCGACGTGATCCTCACCGAGCGCCCCGTCGATCTCATCGCGGACGGCTACGACCTCGGCCTCGTGCTGCCGTTCATGCTCAACAACGAATCGACCGTCACGCGCCTGCTCGAGCGCATTCCGCTCGCGCTCGTCACGACGCCCGCGTATCTCGAAGCGCATGGCACGCCGAAGCATCCCGCGGACCTCGTCGACCACCTGTTCGTACTGATGCCGCCTTCCATGCGCAAGCCCGCGATCGCGTTTCGCGTGGGCGACGAGGAAGTCGTCGTGCCGTTGCACCACGAAATCGCTTCGAACAATCCCGAGTTCAATCGCGAGATGGTGCTGGAGGGCTTCGGCATCGGCATTCTTCCCACCGTACTCGTGAGGGAGGAGCTCGAGGCGGGCAAGCTCGTGACGGTACTCGACGACTTTCCGCTCGTCGACATGCAGATCGAGATTCGCCTCGCCTACACCACACGCACGCTGCTGCCGGCGAAGGTGCGCGCGTTCATCGACCACGCCACGGCGTTTTTCGACGATGTGACGCACGAGGCGCCTTTCGAGGTGAAGGCAAACTGAAAGATTGGCCGCGATTATTGTCGCCGCGGCCATAATGTGATGCGGCGCATAAGCCTTGTTCGGGGCCTGATTGGAGACTACTCTGTGCATATGCACATCTACCAGTCACCGGAACACGACGATTGCTTTGCCGTACGCCAGGCCGCGCGGCATCTGTCTCAGCTCTACGAGCGGCACCTGAGCGCGGCGGGGCTCACGCCCACGCAGTTCAGCATTCTCGGTGCGCTGGGCCGCGCGTCGAGCCTCACGATGGCGGAACTCGGGCGCTCGATGGTGATGGAGCGTACCACCCTCGTGCGCGCCTTGCGGCCATTGTTGCGCGGCGCGCTCGTGGCCGACGCGCCGGACTGCGGCGAACGTCGCCGCCGCCTCACGCTCACGCAAGTGGGCCGGACGCGGCTCGATGCGGCGCATGAACACTGGCGCGCGGCGCAGGACGAATTCGAGCGCCGCTTTGGCGCTCGACGCGCCGCGTGGCTGCGGCGCGAGTTGTTTCGCATCACCCGGGCGGTTTAGTGTTTTCGGCCGGGTTTGTGGGTTGCGTCGCGCTTGTTCCCATGGCGGCGTTTTTTCATCTTCCGTAGTGTATATGCACAGGTAAACGTCATGTCGAGTCCTTCCACTCCCGTCGCGGTCGAGCCGACGCAAGCGACAGAGCGTACGCGCATCTCGCGCATGCGTCTCGCACTAGGCGCGGTCGCTCTCGTGCTGGCGGTTGCCGCCGGCTACTGGTTCTTCGTGCTGCGCTTCGTCGAGACCACCGACGACGCCTACGTGGGCGGCAACGTCACCGTGATGGCGCCGCGCGTGAGCGGTTTCGTCGCCGATATTCCCGTGCAGGACAACCAGCGCGTGCACGCGGGCCAGGTGCTGTTGCGTCTCGACGCGCGCGACTACGACGCGAAGCTCGCCCAGGCCAACGCGGAGCTTGCGAGCGCGCGCGCCGCGGTCGACGAATTGCAGGCGAGGCGCACGTTGCAGGAAGCGGTGATCAACCAGCACCAGGCCGAAGTGCGCGCCTCGAATGCGGAACTGACGCGCAGCGGCGAGGACCGGACGCGCTACCGCGAGCTGGTGAAGGACGACGCGGTCTCGAACCAACTGGTCGAGCGTGCGGACTCCGACTACGCGAAGGCGCAGGCTTCGGTTGCGCAAAGCGCGGCGGCGGTGCTGGCCGCGCAACGCCAGCTCGACGTGCTGGCCGCGCAGATCAACGATGCGCAGGCGCGCGTCGCAACGGCCGAGGCCAGCCAGCGCCTCGCGCAACTGAACGTCGACTACACGACGTTGACCGCGCCCGTGGACGGCTACATCGGCAATCGCACGGCGCGCGTGGGCACGCTTGCCAACGTGGGCGCGCCGCTGCTTACCGTGGTGCCCGCCACCGGCCTGTGGGTGGACGCGAACTTCAAGGAAGACCAGCTGAAGAAGATGCACGCGGGCGATCGCGCCGACGTGTCGCTCGACGCGGCCAGCGGCACGCTGCACGGCACCGTGGAGAGCCTCGCGCCCGCCACCGGCGCGACCTTCAGCGTGCTGCCGCCCGAGAACGCCACGGGCAACTTCACGAAGATCGTGCAGCGCGTGCCGGTGCGCATCCGCATCGACGCGAATGCGCCGGCGGACCTGCAAGCCGCGCTGCGGCCCGGTCTTTCGGCGACCGTGAAAGTGCATCTCACGCAAGCGCACTGAAGAGGCTACGACGATGGACGCCACGACAAGCGCCGACCCGACGCTCGCCCCACATCTTCAACCGATGGCGCAACGCGCCCTCGCCTTCGCGCTCATGTGCATCGGCTTCTTCATGGCCACGCTCGACATCCAGATCGTCGCTTCGTCGCTGCGCGACATCGGCGGCGGTCTTTCGGCGAGCCAGGACGAGCTCTCATGGGTGCAAACGGCCTACCTGATTGCCGAGATCATGGTGATTCCCATGTCGGGCTGGCTCTCGAAGGTGTTCTCCACGCGCTGGCTCTTTGTGGCCTCCGCGGTGGGCTTCACCATCACGAGCATGCTGTGCGGCCTCGCCTGGAACATCAATTCGATGATCGTGTTTCGCGGCCTGCAAGGCGCGCTCGGCGCGGCGATGATCCCCACCGTGTTTACCACGGCCTTCGTGCTCTTTCCCGGCAAGCAGCGCCTCGTTGCCTCCACGACGATCGGCGCGCTCGCCTCGCTCGCGCCCACGCTCGGGCCCGTGATCGGCGGCTGGATCACCGATCAATGGTCGTGGCATTGGCTCTTCTATCTGAACCTCGTGCCGGGTATCGCGGTGGCCGCGCTGGTGCCCAAATACGTGAACATCGACAAGCCCGATCTTTCGCTCCTCAAACGCGGCGATTATCCCGGCATTGCGCTCATGTGCGGCTTTCTCGGCTGCCTCGAATACGTGCTCGAAGAAGGCCCGCGCAAGAACTGGTTCGGCGACGACGTGATCGTTGCCTGTACGTGGATCTCGGCGATCTGCGGCTTTCTCTTCATCGTGCACGCGCTGACGGCGAAGGACCCGATCGTCGATTTGCGCGCGCTGCTCGTGCGCAACTTCGGCATTGGCAGCCTGCTTTCGTTTGTCACGGGCATCGGCATTTTCGTGGCCGTTTATCTCACGCCGCTCTTTCTCGCGGAAGTGCGCGGCTACAGTTCGCTGCAAATCGGCTTGTCGCTGCTTTCGGTGGGTGTGTTCCAGCTGCTCGCGCTCGGCGCCTATGCCTTCGCCACGCGTTATTTCAGCATGCGTGCGCTGATGTTGTTCGGGCTGATCTGCTTCGGGTTGGGCTGCTACCTGTATGTGCCGCTCACGCACGACTGGGGCTGGCAGCAATTCCTCGTGCCGCAGGCGCTGCGCGGCATTGGCCAGCAGTTCGCCGTTCCGCCCATCGTCACGATGTCGCTCGGCTCGCTGCCGCCTTCGCGGCTCAAGTCCGCAAGCGGTCTCTTCAACCTCATGCGCAATCTGGGCGGCGCGATCGGCATTGCCGTGAGCGCGACGATGCTCAACGACCGGCTCAACTTCCACTATCTGCGCCTGAACGAGAGCGTGACCGGCGGCGCGCCGCAAGTGCAATGGCTGCTGGCGGGCCGCACCGCGTACTGGTCGTCCGTGGCGGGCAATGCGCTCGATGCCGCCGAAGCGGGGCTCGCGCAACTGCACGCACTGGTGCTGCGCGAAGCACTCGTGATGACGTTCTCCGATACGTTCTTCGTGCTCTCGCTTTGCTTCGTGGTCGCCATTGCGAGCGTGGCGTTCTCAAAGCCGATTTCGCTGGGTGGCCCGCCGCCCGACGCCCATTGAGGTGACTCATGAAAACCCCTGAACGCTCATCGACGCCCATGCGTCTCGCACTCTCGCTGCTTTGCGCCGCCGTGCTCGCCGCCTGCGCGGTGCAGCCCGCGCAGCACCCGGATCTGCCCGCCACGGTGCACGAAACGGCGCCGGCGGCATGGCGCATCGACGCGCCGCAGGACGCCATCGAAGCGCGCGCCTGGTGGGCGCAGTTCGGCGATCCGACACTGGACACGCTGCTCGCAACGGTGCTCGAAGGCAACCTCGACTTGCAGGCCGCCGCCGAACGCGTGAAGCAGGCGCAATCGATCACGACGCAAAAGCACGCGGCGCTGCTGCCGCAACTCGACTTCACCGCGCAAGGCGCTTATACGCGGCAGAACACGCCGCCTCCGCTTGGCTATGTGAAGCAGGCCGGCGCGGGCCTCGCGTTGAGCTGGTCGCCCGACGTGTTCGGCGGCGAGCGGCTCGACCTGCTCGCGGCGCAAGCGAACCTCGTGGGCCAGAAGCATGCGCTCGACGCGGTGCGTCTCGCGCTCGCGGCGAATACGGCCTCGGCGTACGTCGATCTGCGCTATGCGCAGGCAGAGTTGAAGATCCTTCAGGACAACCTGGAGATTCGCAAACGTACCTTGCTGCTCACGCAAGACCGCCTGAAGTACGGCCTGTCCACGCAACTGGACGTGGCGCGCGCGCAAACGCAGCTAAGCGAGCTGCAGGCGCGTATTCCGCGTGCGCAGGCCAGCATCGATCACCAGTTGAACCTGATCGCGGTGTACACGGGGCGCACGCCGGAGTCGGTGGCGCAACTCGCGCTCGCGCAAACGGCGCCCATTCCCGGCGCGCCCGCGAGCGTGCCGCAGATGCTGCCTTCCGAAGCGCTGCTGCGCCGCCCCGACGTGCAGGCCGCCTACGCCACCGTGCAGCAGCGCGCAGCGGAAGTGGGCGTGGCGCACGCCGAGCGTTATCCGAAGTTCACGCTCAATCTCACGGATGGCATTCTCGCGGCGTCCTACCTCGGCATGCCCACGCTCACGGACAACCTCTTTAGCGCGGCGATCGGTGCGACGAGTCCGATCTTCAACGCAGGGCGCATCACGGCCGACATCGACCAGAGCGAGAGCCGCATGCGCGAGTCGCAATTGAATCTGCAGGAGACGATGTTGCAGGCTTTGCGCGAAGTGGAGGACAGCCGCAGCGATCTCGTGAGCACGGCGAGCCAAACGCAGCAGTTGAACGACGCGCTGGCTTCGTCGGCGCAATCGCTCAAGCTGGCCAACCAGCTCTACAAGGGCGGCGCCGCGGACTTTCTCGACGTGCTGAGCGCGCAGCAAACGTTGCTCGCCGATCAGGACCTGCTCAACGACGCGCAGCGCGAGCGCGCGCTCGCGGCGGTGGCGCTCTATCGGTCGCTGGGCGGCGGCTGGAGCCAGAGCGGCGACGTGGTGCTCGCGCAGGCAACGCCGGCGCACGGCGGTTAATGGGCACGGACAAAGTCATGATCTTGCGCTCAAGCGCCGGAAGCCGCTTCGCGAGCCAGCGAGCGCCACTGCGCGGGCGTTATGCCCACGTGGCGCTTGAAGCCGCGCTGGAACGCGGCGTCCGACTGGTAGCCCACGAATTCGCCGACCTCCGCCACGCTGTCGTTGCCTTGCGCGAGCATGCGGCCCGCGAGCGTCATGCGGATATCGGTGAGCACGTCGGCGGCCGAGCGGCCGATGGCCTCGTCGAAGTGCCGCGCGAACGTCGCGCGCGACATGTGGCAAAGCTCGGCGAGCTCGGGCAGCGTCCAGGGCTTGCCGGGCGCGTCGAACATGGCATCGATGGCGGGTTGCAGGCGTGGCCGCTGCGCGAGCGCGAGCAGGCCGCGCGGCGGCGCGTCGCCGGCGCTGGCGTAGCGCAGCGTGAGCCCGAAGAGCGCACCCGAAAGATGGTTCACGAGCGACTCGCTGCCCGGCGCCGCCTCATACGCTTCGTCGCGCAACAGCGCGATCAGGCGCACGAGACGATCTGGCGCCTGCGCGCCGTCCCGCGCGCTATGCACGACGAGGCGCGCGGGCAGATTCTCGCGCAGCAGGCGCTGCGGTACGGCGGGCAGCAGGAAGCGGCCGCACAGGACGTCGGCGGTGGCGCCATCGCCCGCATTGGTTTCGATGCTCACGCCGCTTTCCATTCGCCTCGCGACGGCGGCGGGCGCCGCGCCGCTGCCGTCGTGCAGCACGTGCGCACTGCCCGAGGGAAACAGCACGATGTCGCCCGCATGGAGCGCGACGGGCGCGCCGTGCGCATCCTCGACGATGGCATGCCCCGCAATCAGCACGTGATAGCGGATCTCGCGCTCCTTCGCGGCGGGGTCGTCGATGCGCCAGGGCGCGCCGAAATGGCAGCGCACGTCGAGGCGGCCGGCAACGGGCATCAGCGCGAGAAGGCGGCTCAGCAGATCCATGGTGGGCGAGTGAGACGAATGAGCATGAAGTCGCGCCATTCTGGCATTAAAAGCGCGATGGTGCGCGACTAGACTGCATCCATGCCATCGACGATGGCAGCGCGACACAGACACCCGCTCGCGACCATGCAACGTTAAAGGAGCCAAACATGTCCCGTCTTTCCGCCATCAAGCCTGAAGCCGCCACCGGCGCCGCCGCCGAGATCTTTGCCAAGATCCGCAAGGCCGTGGGCAAGGTGCCCAACGCCTACGCCACCATCGGCACACATAGCCCCGAAGCGCTGGACGCGCTGCTGGGCGTCGAGGCCGTGATTTCCGCCGGCATGCTGTCGAAGCCCGACATCGAAGCGATCAAGCTCGCGGTGAGCGAAGTGGCGGGTTGTGACTACTGTCTCGCGGCCCACACGCTGGCGGGCAAGTTCGCCGGACTCGCGCCGGAAACGATGAAGGCGGTCCGCGCAGGCGAGGCGACCGGCGACGCGAAGCGCGATGCGCTCGTGCATTTCGTCCGCTTGCTGGTGACCACGCACGGCACGGTGCCGGAAGCGGAAGTGAGCGCGATTCGCGAAGCCGGTTACACCGAGCGCCAGATCGTGGAAATCGCGCTCGCCGTGACGTCGATTACGTTCACGAACCTCGTGAACCGCATCAACGATACGACGCTGGATTTTCCGGCCGCGCCGTAACGTAACGGCAACGGTATTACCAACCCGCGTGCGCTTGACACGACATCAATCGTGCCAGCGCACGCGAGCGCCCGTTCCACAAAATCGTTTGAAAGTGTGCATATGCATACATAGAATGCTGATGGAACGGTGCACATCAAAGGAGAGTCGACCATGAGCAGGGTGAATTCGCGCGAGATCGTTTTGTGCCAGCCGGTGCGTACGGCAATTGGCGCATTCAACGGTGCGTTCAAGGGCGTGCCCGCCACGGAGCTGGGCGCGGCGGCGGTGCGCGCAACGCTCGCGCGCGCGAAGCTCGACCCGGCGCGGCTCGGGTCCGTGGTGCTCGGCAACGTCATCCAGGCGGGCAACAAGATGAATCCCGCGCGTCAGGCGGAGCTTGGCGGCGGCGTGCCGGTTCAGGTACCCGCGCTCACAGTGAATCGCGTGTGCGGCTCCGGCGCGCAAGCCATTGCGAGCGCCGCGCAGGAGGTGATGCTGGGTCTTGCCGACGTCGCGCTCGCGGGCGGCATGGAGAACATGGACCGCGCGCCGTATTTGCTGGATGGCGGCCGCTGGGGCTATCGCATGGGCAACGCCGAAATTCACGACAGCATGCTGCGCGACGGTCTGATCGATGCGTTTTCGGGCCAGCATTCGGGTTGGCATACCGAAGACCTCGTGACGCGGGCCGCGCTCACGCGCGCGGAGCAGGACAGCTGGGCCGCGCGTTCGCAGCAGCGCTTTGCTGCCGCACAAGCGGCCGGACGCTTCAGGGAAGAAATCGTCGCGGTGGAGGTCAAGGGCAGGAAGGGCATGGAGCGCATCGATACCGACGAAGCGCCGCGTCCCGACACGACGCTCGAGGGGCTCGCGAAGCTGCGTCCCGCGTTTCGCCCGGACGGCACGATCACGGCGGGCAACGCGCCTGGCCTGAACAGCGCGGCGAGTGCCATGCTCGTGGCCGAGCGCGGCTTTGCTGAAAGCGAGGGGCTCTCGCCGATGGTCAAGCTCGTGGCGTGGGGCGTCGCGGCGGTGGAGCCGGGCCTGTTCGGCCTGGGTCCCGTGCCCGCCGTGCAACTCGCGTTGGGGCGCGCCGGCTGGTCGCTTGCCGACGTCGAGCGCTTCGAGATCAACGAGGCATTCGCGGCGGTGCCGCTCGCGGTCATGAAGCAACTCGGCATTCCCGAGGACATCGTCAACGTGGAAGGCGGCGCGATCGCGCATGGCCACCCCATCGGCGCGACGGGCGCGATTCTCACCACGCGCCTCGCATGGGCGATGCAGCGCGACGGGCTGCGTCGCGGCGTCGTGACGCTTTGCATCGGCGGTGGCCAGGGTATCGCGCTCGCGCTCGAGAAAGTATGATGGCCGGGCCACGTGAGGCGAACTGGTCGGGGATACAGGCGGGGAACACGATGACGAAGCGGATCACACGCGAGGAATGCAACTGTTTTGCGCTGCGGCAGGCCGCGCGTTTCGTCACGCAGCTTTACGAGCGGCACCTTTCGCAGGCCGACGTGACGGCTGCGCAGTTCACTCTCCTCTCTCGCCTCGCGGGCCGGCCCGACGCCACGGCGGCCGAACTCTCCGACGACCTCGTGATGGACCGCACGACGCTCGTGCGGGCGCTCAAGCCGTTGCAGCGCGACGGCCTCGTGCTCACGGCGGCGGCCGAACACGATACGCGCACGCTGGTCTACCGGCTCTCGGCTGCCGGCTTGCGCCGCTACGACAAGGCGCATGCGTTATGGCTCGACGCGCAGGCCGAGTTCGACCAGCACATGAAGCGCGACCGCGCGAGGGCGCTGCGCAGCGAGCTGTTTGCCCTGACGAAGGCCGCCGCGGACTGACACGATATTGACGCGAGCACGCGTCTCGCCAGCCCGCCAGGCAAGGCGGTCACGCCGGCGATCAGATCTGGCGCGAAAATGGCATCATGAGCATTCCACGAGTCTGACGCTTTGCCGCCGGGTTCTCATGAGACGATATCGACCGCCGCCGCCTAATTTCCTGCGTGACCACGCGCATCCAGCCTGGCGCGATATCGCGTTGACCACGCTGCCCGTGGCCCTGTTCTGCGCCGTCGTCGTCGGTCTCGTCTTCTGGCTCGTCGATCCCGCGCCGCCGCGCACGCTCACGATCAGCGCGGGCCCCGCCGACAGCTCCTTCATGCAGATGGCGCAAGCCTATCGCGCGATCCTCGCGCGCAACGGCGTGACGCTCAAGATCCTCGACTCGGACGGCTCGGTGCAGAACCTGCAGCGTCTGCTCGATCCGAAGCAACACGTGGACCTCGCGTTTGTGCAGGGCGGCGTCGCCGACGGCCTCGATACACGCTCGCTGATGTCGCTCGGCAGCGTGGCCTATTTGCCCATCGTCGTTTTTTATCGCGGCTCGGGCCTCACGCGGCTCTCCGAACTCGACGGCAAGCGCATCGCCATTGGCCGCGTGGGCAGCGGCACGCGCGAGCTGGCGCTCAAGCTGCTCTCCGCGAACGGCATCGACCCCGGCGGCGACTCTACGTTCCTGCCGCTCGACGGCATGGACGCGGCCACCGCGCTCGTCTCCGGCCGCGTCGAGGCCGCGATGCTGAGCGGCGACTCGACCACGCGGGGGCTCATGCTGCGTTTGCTCGACATCCCCGGCATCTCGGTCATGAGCTTCGACGAAGCGGCCGCCTATACGCGGCTCTTTCCGTATCTGGAGAACGTCGACCTGCCGCCGGGCGTGCTCGATCTGCGCAGGCGCCAGCCACGCGAAACGGTGCACCTGATCGGCCCGACCGTCGAACTCGTCGCGCGCGATACGCTGCATCCCGCGCTCTCCGATCTGCTCATCGAAGCGGCGGGTGAGGTGAACGGCGCGCCCGGACTCCTGCAGCGCGAGGGCCAGTTTCCGAGCCCGGCGGTGCACGACTTTCGCGTGAGCGAGGACGCCACCCGCTACTACAAGTCGGGCAAGAGCTTTTTATATCGCGCGCTGCCGTTCTGGCTTGCGAGCGTGGCGGACCGCTTGCTGGTGCTGCTGCTGCCGTTGGCCGTGCTCGTGATTCCCGCGTTGCGCACGATACCGGCACTGTATCGCTGGCGCGTGCGTTCGCGCATTTATCGCTATTACGGCGCGCTCATCGCCATCGAGCGCAACGCGCTCAAGCATACGAACGAAGAAGAGCGGCGTGCGCTCGTCGAGGAGCTTGACGAGATCGAACGCTCGCTCAATACGCTGCGCATGCCGCTCGCGTTCGCCGATGCGTTTTACGTGTTGCGCGAGCACGTGGGTTTCGTGCGTTCGCACCTGAACGCCAACGAGTCGCAATCGCACTCCAGCACGGTCTAGTTTGTATTCACGATATTGTTACGCTTAACGTAGTTTTTCGTCTCGTTGATGCGTGCCGCTTGATTGCAGTGTTGCAGCCCTTCTTTGCTTTCGTCCTGGCAGGCCGCCCGACCCTGATCGGCGATCCCGTCCGTCGGACGGCACGACGTCCGACGTTGTTCTCCGACAAACGCCTCACACGGAATTCGGGCACAATCAAGCCACGGCGACGTGGCTGTCGCCCGATGCGGGCTTTGGCCAACGCAAGCGGAGAAGCCGGGCATGTGGCTTGCTCAATCTTCTCCGCACTCTCATTCGTGTGGAGATAACCAAATGCAACGACGCAACTTCATGCTAACGGCGGCGGTGACCCTCGCCTCGGGCGGTCTCACGCTCGCGGGCTGTACCACCACGACGAATTCGAATTCCACGGCGTCGCAGAACATGTCCAAGCGGCAGTCGATCGACGCGTCTGTGGACGGCACCCTCTCGCGGCTGTATTCGACCGTGAAGGGCTCGCACGAACTCCTCGCGAAGTCGCGTGGCGTGCTGGTGTTCCCCGAAGTGCTGCAGGCCGGCTTCATCGTCGGCGCACAGTATGGCGAGGGCGCGTTGCGCGTGGGCGGCGCCACGGTCGGCTACTACAGCACCGTGTCGGGCTCGTTCGGCCTGCAGGCCGGCGCTCAGTCAAAGGCGCTCATCTTCGCTTTCATGACCCAGGACGCGCTCGACAAATTCCGCGCGACGGACGGCTGGGCCGCGGGGGCCGATGCCTCGGTCGCGCTCGTGACCGTGGGCGCGAACGGCGTTGTCGACACCAACACGGCCACGCACCCGGTGGAAGTCTTCGTGCTGACGAACGCGGGCCTGATGGCCGACGTCTCGCTGGCGGGCACCAAGGTCACGCGTCTGAATATCTGATAAGGTGCGCCCCGGTAAAAAGCGCCGGATCATGTAAAGAGGGCAAGGCATCAAGCCTTGCCCTTCGTCATTTCTGCGCGGCCCGAACTGGCGGCGCCGCGTACGGCCTCAGCAGCCGCTAGTCTTCAGGCGCTCGACTTCGAGCCCGAACAACGGGCGCAGCTTCGTGCCGAGCACATTACCCGCGAACGCGCACACGAGCCACAGCCAGCCGTGCAGGCTGCCCGAGACGATGCCGCTGAAATACGCGCCGATATTGCAGCCGTAAGCGAGGCGCGCGCCATAGCCGAGCAGCAGCCCGCCGATCACGGCCGCCGCGAGCGAGCGCAGCGGAATGCGCCACACCGGCGCGTAGCGGCCCGCGAGCGAGGCCGCGGCCATTGCGCCGAGCACGATGCCGATGTTCATGACCGTCGTGACGTCGTGGCTTGCCGGGGCGGCGAGCGCGGCGGCGTTCGGACCGGCCATCCAGTACTTCCAGCTCGCCACGTCGACGCCAAGCGTGGCGAAGCCCTTCGCGCCCCACAGCGCGAATGCCGAGGTCACGCCCCAGGGGCGGCCCGAGAGCGCGAGCGTCGCGAAATTCAGGATCGCGAGCGCGACCGCGCCGGCAAGCAGCGGCCACGGACCATGCAGCCACGGCGAGGTGTGCGGCGCGCGCGGTTCGTTGACGAGACGGCCGTGGCGGCGCTTCTCGACGACCACGGTCAGCGCGGCGATGAGCGCGAACACCACGAGGTTGAGCGCAATGGCGGGCGCGGGGCCGAACGCGTTCACGAACGAGAACGGCTTCAGTTGCGGCATCGACGTCCAGAACGGCATGTGCGCCGTGGCGACCACGGAGCCCACGATAAAGGCGATGAGCGTGACGACCATGCGCGTGCTGCCGCCACCTACGGTATAGAGCGTGCCCGAGGCGCAGCCGCCGCCGAGCTGCATGCCGACGCCGAACATGAACGCGCCGACGATGACCGACGTGCCCGCGGGCGAAACGAGGCCCGTGACCGGATGGCCGAACAGCGTTCCTGCCGCGAGCGCGGGGAAGAACAGGAGGACGCCGATGGCGAGCATGACCATCTGCGCGCGCAGACCGGCGCCGCGCCCGTCGGCGATGAATACGCGCCACGCCGAGGTGAAGCCGAACGCCGCGTGATAGAGCGTCATGCCGAGCAGCGCGCCGACCACGTAGAGCGCCGCCTGACGCCCGCTCACCGTCTGCGCGAGATACACCGCGCCGAGCGCGACGAGCAAAAGCGCGATGCCTAGCGGCTTCGGATTGATGGAGTCGATTAAGCGCGGCGTGCGCGCGAGCGGCGTGGAGAGGTCGGACATTGGGAAGGGGCGCCCCGGAAAAGCTGCCAGGAAAAGCAATCGATGAAAGCAAAACGATAGCACGAATCGCAAAACGGGCTGACAGAGCCCTCAGCCCGACTTTTCGCGACCCGCGCAGAGCCGGGAGCCATCCCCGCAAATCCCGTTCAGACGGGGATTTCCCAGACATTGGGATGCTCTCCGCGAAACTCCGTGTAGCCCTGCGAACGTCATGGATTTCCCCTATGCAGCGCTGCACACCGTCTGCCGTTACGCGAGACGAGGTGCGAAGGCGCGTCGGGCCGCGCGGATTCGCACCGGCTGGAAGATAAAGAACGCAACGGAGACCTCATGCTGGGAAACATCACCATTCGCCGTGGGCTAACGCTCGTTATCGGTATCTTCGTCGCGTTTCTGCTGACGGTGATCGGCGTGTCGTATGGCGCGCTCAAGCTCACCAACGACAGCCTGCACGACGCCCAGCGTGGCGCCCAGTCGCTCGACGCCCTCAAGACCAGTTCTGAACGCCTGCTCCAGGTACGCCTTGCGCTCGGCGGCTACGAGACGCTCTTCAGCGTTGGCAAGGCCACGGACGGCTTGCTCGACAAGGCGCACCAGGTGCTCTTGAATTCGAACAAGGAGTTCGCGCGTTACAGCGCCGGCCCGTTCGAAGACCCCGAAGAGGGGCGCCTCGCCCAGGCCGTGAGCCGCGCGCGCGAGGCGCTCGTCTCGCAGGCGCTCGAGCCCGAGTACAAGTCGCTCGTCGACAACGACTTCAACACCTTCCGCACGATCCAGGGCGAAACCGCCGACCGCTACTACGGCACCTACGCGAAGGCGATCGACGCGCTCGAGAGCTGGCAGGCCGCGCGTCAGCAGCAGGACGCCGACACCGCCGCGCAGCGCTTCCGTCTTTCGCTCATCGTGTTCGGCCTGATCGGCGTGGTGGGCGTGGCGATTGGCGGGTTCGCGCGCGTGGGGCTCGCCGCCGCCGTGGTCAAGCCGGTGAACCACGCGATCCGCCATTTCGAGCGCATCGCCGCGGGCGATCTCACGGTGGACGTGCGGGTGCGCTCGAACAACGAAATGGGCCAGCTGCTGGGCGCGCTGCAGACCATGCGCGACGGCCTCGTGGGCACCGTCTCGCGCGTGCGCGGCAGCACGCACGAAATCACCCAGGGCGCCAGGCAGATCGCGTCGGGCAACGTCGACCTCTCTGACCGTACGGCCCAGCAGGCGGCGGCGCTCGAAGAAACGGCGGCGAGCATCGAGGAGCTTTCGGCAGCAGTGCGCCAGAATACGGACGGCGCGAAGCAAGCGAACGGGCTCGCCCAGACCGCGCTCGAAACGGTCACGCGCGGCGCCGACGTGGTGGCCCGCGTGAACGCGACGATGAGCGACATCACGGCCTCGTCGCAGAAGGTGGAGGAGATCACCGGCATCATCGAAGGCATTGCGTTCCAGACCAACATCCTCGCGCTCAATGCGGCGGTGGAGGCGGCGCGCGCGGGCGAGCAGGGCCGCGGCTTCGCGGTCGTGGCGAGCGAGGTGCGCAGCCTCGCGCAGCGTTCCGGCACGGCGGCCAAGGAGATCAAGGAGCTGATCGCGGCCTCGGCGGCGACCGTCGGCGCAGGCGCGCGCCTCGTGGAAGACGCGCGCCGCACCATGGACGAGGCGCGCAGTGCGGTGGCGCGCGTGAGCGGGATCATGAGCGAGATCGAGACCGCGACGCACGAGCAGAGCGACGGCATCGAGCAGGTGAACCGCGCGATTGCGCAGATCGACGAGGTCACGCAACGCAACGCGGCGCTCGTGGAAGAAGCGGCAGCGGCCGCGCAGTCGCTCGAATCGCAGGCTGACTTGCTGCGCGAGGCCGTGGCGGTATTCAACCTGGGCGGCGCGGGACAGGCCGGTGCGCGAGCGGCGCATGCCGCTCCCGCGGACGCGCGCGCAGCCCGCGGGAGCACGCCGGCGCTGGCCTGAGCCTGCCGTGACGGGGTCGTCCTCGCCGTTGCAGGGACAACTTTCGTGCGCTTTACGCTTAACCTGAGGTGATACCCCGCGCGCAATTCGCAATTGAGTTCTCCATCGTTCCCGGCGAGACTGGCGGCATAGGCAGCCAGGGTCTGGCCGTCAACGAAAGAGAACAACGGATCATGAGAGTTTGTGTTTTGGGCGGCGGGGTGATCGGCGTGAGCACGGCGTACGCGCTCGCCCACGAAGGACACGAGGTCACGCTCGTCGAGCGCCATGCCGACGTGGCGCGCGAAACGAGCCACGCCAATGGCGGCCAGCTTAGCTACAGTTACGTCGCGCCGCTCGCGGACCCCTCCGTGCTTGCCAGGCTGCCGCAATGGCTTCTCTCGCGCGACGCCGCGCTGCGTTTCGTGCCGCGGCTCGATCCGCACCAATGGCGCTGGTGCGCCGCGTTCCTGCGTGCCTGCACGCGCGCGCGCAGCCGCGCGACCACGGCCGAGCTGCTCGGCCTCGGCTTTCTGAGCCAGCGTCTCATGCACGATGTGGTCGAGCGCGAAGCGCTCTCATTCGACTACGTGCGCAACGGCAAGCTCGTGGTGTATCGCGACGAGGAAGCCTTTGCAGGTGCGCGCCGCCAGGCGCAATACCAGGCGAACCTGGGCTGCGTGCAGCACGCGTTAGACGGCGCAGCGTGCGTCGTGCTCGAACCTGCGCTCGCGCATATCGGTGCGCAGATCGTGGGCGGCATTCACACGCCAGGCGAAGAGGCCGCCGACTGCGATCGATTCACGCGCGGCCTCGCCCGCGCGGCGCAGCGCGACGGCGTGACTCTTCAACTCGCCACCGAGTTTTACGGACTCCAAACGAAAGGGCTGCGAGTGCTCGCCGCGCAGACCTCGCAGGGCGACATAGAGGCCGACGCCTTCGTGGTGTGTCTGGGTTTCCAGAGCCAGCCGATGCTTGCCTCGCTCGGTGTGCACGTGCCCGTGTATCCGCTCAAGGGCTACAGCCTCACGCTTCCCCGCGTGAATGCGCCGGGCGCGCCGCGCGTCTCGGTCACGGATGCGCATCACAAGGTGGTCTACGCCCCGCTCGGCGAGCGCCTGCGCATTGCGGGCATGGTCGATCTCACGGGCATGAACCCGCATGCCGACAACGCGCGCATCGCGCTGCTCGCGCGCCAGGCGCGCGAAACCTTCCCCGATGCCGGCGACTACGACGCCATTCAGACGTGGACCGGCATGCGTCCCGCCACGCCGGACAGCAAGCCTGTGATCGGTGCCACGCACTTTCGCAACCTGTGGCTCAACACGGGGCATGGCGCGCTCGGCTTCACGCTCGCGCTCGGCAGCGCGCAACTGCTCGCCGATTTGCTGGCGGAGCGCGAGTTGCCGGTCAACGGCGACGCCTTCGCGCCGGGGCGGTGATTGGGTGCACTGATTTACCGGCGAGGCTTGACTGCGGTGTCGCGCCTTCCTCGCACACGACCGCGCTCGAGCGTCCGTCGATGCTCACCGGCACTTCGCCGCGCACGGTCGGGCGCCGCACGATGCGGCGTGCGGCGCCGTATTCGTTGATCGCGTAGTGCTGTGTGGCGTGGTTGTGCGCTGTTGTGCGCGGTTGTGATCAGCACGCACCAAAAGAAAATGACGCAGACCCGCGAGGGAATGCGTCATTCACAAGATGCTGCAAGCTACAGCTTCTTTACTGCGTGTTCGCTTCTATGTTCGTTGGTAGGCTCGATTGGATTCGAACCAACGACCCCCACCATGTCAAGGTGGTGCTCTAACCAACTGAGCTACGAGCCTGTCGAGGCGCGAATTATAGAGACACTCGCGTGCGCTTGCAAGCGCTTTTCTCGAATCGGGCGAAACGCCGTGTTTCCGGGCGTTCGTCTTACACGAACTCGCGCGCCAGGTTGCGCAGGTTTTGCGCGGGATCGGCGAGGGCTTCGCGGGCGATGCGCGCGCGTTTGCCGATCAACGCCTTGGCGCTGCGCATGTCGCGACCCTGATTCACGGTGATCGCGCCAACCAGCGCGCCTGTGCCATCGAGACCAAACAGCACGCACGGCGGCGCTTCCAGCGAACCGCGCAGGAGCCATTCAGGCGCAGCCATGTCGCCCGCGAACTGGATGTTGAGGCCGCATTGGTCGGTCCAGAACCAGGGCGCTTCCCCGGCTTCGGGTTCGAGGCCGAGCATCGCGCGCGCGGCCGTCTGCGCCTGACGATTCGCGTTCTCCCACGTTTCGCGGCGCTGGTGGCGGCCGCTCGTTTCGTCCCACTGGCTCGCGGCGTCGCCGGCGGCGTAGATGTGCATGTGCGAGGTGCGGCACTGTGCATCGATCACGATGCCGTTATCGACGCGCAATCCCGCCGCTTGTGCGAGCGTGGTTTCCGGTTCGACGCCGATGCCGTAGATCACCGCATCGCCGGTAATGCGCGTGCCGTCCTCGAGCGTCAGTACGAGTTCGCCGTTTGCGCGAGTGGCCGACGCGAGCGGCGAGCCCAGATGCAGTATCACGCCCCGCGCGCGATGCACATCGCACAGATGCCCGGTGAGCAGCGGCGGAGCGCAACGCGCCATCGCACGCGGGGCCTGTTCGATCACGGTGACTTGCGCGCCGAGATCGACCGCGCTCGAAGCGAGTTCGAGACCGATCACGCCCGCGCCCACCAGCAGTACGCGCTTGCCGGGTTCAAGCACAGGCACAAGGCGTCGCGCGTCCTCCAGCGTGCGCAGCGTGTAGACGCCTTCGCCCAGCGCGTCGAGCATCGGCAGGCGCCGCACGCGCGCGCCCGTGGCGAGCAGCAGTTCGTCGAAGGCGATCGATTCGCCGTTTGCGAGCACGACGACACGCGCCTGCGCGTCGAGTGCGGTCACGGCCACGCCGAGCTTCAACTCGATGTTTTGCTCCGCGTAGTAGCCTTCGCCGTGAATCGCGCAGCGCGCGGTTTGCGGTTGCAGCAGCACATCCTTCGAAAGCGGCGGCCGTTCATACGGCGCGTGCGTTTCCTCGCCGATCAGCACGACGCGGCCCGCATAGCCTTGCTGGCGCAATTCGGCGGCGGCGAGCGCGCCCGCCTGGCCCGCACCGACGATGACGATGGTCGAGGCGTTCATGATCCGTTTCCCCTCACAGATGCAGGCCGCCCGCAGCGTGACGGATGCCGCGGATGCCGAGGCCGGCGTCCGCATTGATCATCACGCCGCTCAGCACGCGGTTGTTCACGCGCGAGGCGAGCATCACGTAAGGCCCGGTGAAATCCGCAGGCTGCGGGAAGAACTGCAGCGGCAGGATGCCGGCAATCGCTTCGGGCGAGCGCGAATCCATGATGCGCAAGTCCTGCTGGCCGAGCGAAGCGGGGCCGCGCAAATCGCTCGCCATGCCGCACGGGCCGACGCCGTTCACGCGCACCTTCGGTGCAAGTTCATAGGCCAGCTGGCGGATGATGCCCACGGCGGCGTGCTTGCTCGCCGTGTACAGGGGGCCGCCGCCGCCCGGATAGAACGAGGCGTTCGAGAGCGTGAAGATCATGCTGCCTTCGCTCGCGACGAGCGCGCGCGCCGCCGCTTTCGCGCCGAGCAGATAGCCCTTCACGTTGATCGAGAAAAGCTCTTCATAACCACTGTCGAGCTGTTCGGGCGAAAGATCGACGAGGCTCGAAGCGTGATCCCAGATCGCCGCGTTGCCGATGAAGGTATCGAGCTTGCCGAACGCATCGACGGCGGCGCGCACGGCGCGCTCGTTGTCGGCGTACGAGGTGACGTCGCCCTGCACGGCAACTACCTGTTGCGTTGCGAAGCGTTCGCGCAACGTCGCGACTTTCCCGGCCGAGCGTTCGAGCACGGCCACGCGTGCGCCTTCTTCGAGAAAGCGTTCGACGAGCGCGAGGCCGAGTCCCGAGCCGCCGCCCGTGATCAGCGCGACTTCGTTATCGAGCCAGCCCATTACGCGGCCTCCGGGACGTCGACAAACACCGCGCCGTCAACGAGCGTAACGGGGAACGTCTTGAGCGCTTCGGTCGCGGGCTGGCACAGCGCCGCGCCCGTCTTCAGACAGAAACGTGCGGCATGCAGCGGACATTCGACAGTGCCGTCGTCTTCGACGTACCCTTCGGACATCGAAGCGTTGCCGTGCGAGCAGCGGTCGTTCAGCGCGAAAAGCTCGCCGTTCACCTTGAATACGGCGATCGCGGCGGACGGGCCGTCCACCTTGATCGCTTCGCCGTCGGACAATGCGTCGTCCTGGCAGACAAAAATACGGGCCATGATCAGAAAAGCACACTCAGATTATGGGAAGTGAGCACCGCCTGGTCCAGCGTGATCTCACGGTTGCACACCTGCCAGCCTTGCGCGCCCTCCACGCGGCGCACGCGGTCGATGCGGCGGCCCACGTAGAACGTCTCGTCGCGTTCCTTCTGCGAGCGGTAGAGCACGTAGTTCACCTGTGCCTCGTACTCGCCGGGCGTTTCGGTCGTGAACACCCGCAGATTCGTCACGAGATGGCGCGTGCGCGAAGGCGGTTCTTCCGCCCACGCCATGCCGGTTTCGAGGCGCGCCACGCGGCGTTCGAGCTGGAAATGCGTGTCGTTGAAGATCCACGTGGTGGGTGGCTGCACGCCGCGCCGACGGTCGCGCGTTTGCGCGTTGACGGTCGTGCGCATGGTGTAGCGGATGTCTTTCGCCATGAATTCGAGCCATGCGCGAAAGCGCCAGCCGTCGAGCAGCGCCGCTTCGTCAAACAGGAACTGCTCGATTGCGTGATGCAGTTCGAGACCCGCGCGCGCGGGCGTGAAAACCGTTTCGGCGACTTCGCTCATTTGAGCACCTCCGCTTCGTAGCGCGCAGTACGCTCGTTCACTTCGTCCCACGTTTCGGAGATCAGCAGGTCTGCCCAGCGTCGGTACATGCCGCGCGCAGCGGTCTCCGAGAAAATATAGTTCGTCATGCCAGGTATGCCGTCTTCGCGCATGCGCTCGTTGCCGAGACCCATTTCGAGGCACAGTTTCGTTTTGCGCGCGCGGCTGCCGCGCAGCACCTTCTGCACTTCGGCCCAGTTTTCCGAATCGTCCTGCTCGAGAAAACCTGCGGGACCGAACGCGCGCGTGGCGCTGCGCTCGAAGGCGGCTTTGACTTCATCGGAAGCGGCCTTGTCGGCGATACAGAACGCCCACACTTCCACCTGGTTCGGCCCGCGCGGATGCCAGACGCGCAGCGTGGCCGTGCCGTTGAGCCAGGAAAGCGTGGGGAACATGTTGTTGTGGCCCGCGAGGCGCATCGCGCGCACCTTGCCGAGGCGCGCTTCGGCTTCGGCATAGGTGTCGCGGAAGTACTGCGAGACTTCGCCGTCCACCCACACGTTCGCGTCGGGCTGCTCGGTGAAGAAGAAGCCGCTGCCATGGCCCGCCTGGCCGTACTGCAGCGCATCTTTCGCGGTCTCCCACACAGGGCGCGCCGTTTGACCGGCGCCCAGCGCCTTGTCGGCTGCGCCTTCCTTCGCGCCGAGCACTTCGATGGCCGACGCGTGCGTGAAGAGCGCATGATACTGATCGCTCGCGAACTGCTCCGCCGGGAATTTCCAGTTGCAGTCGATCACCCACTTGTGCACGCCGCCCACGATCTCGGTGCCGCCTTCGCGGCGGTCGAGCACGCCGTCCAGATACCAGGCGATGTCGCCCATATAGGCTTCGAGGTCGGGCGCGTTCGCGTCCCAGTTGCCGAACACAAGGCCCTTGTACACGGCCACGCGCGTGACTTCCTGCAAGCCCCATTGCTCCTTGCACAGGCCCTGCGGATAGGCGCGCGGTTCGAGCGGCACGTCGATGAGCGCGCCGTCCACGCCATACGACCAGCCGTGATACGGGCACGTGAACGCGCGCGTGTTGCCGCAATCGGCGTGGCTCACGCGCATCGAGCGGTGGCGGCACTGGTTGAGGAAGGCCTTGATCGAGCCGTCCTTCTGGCGCACCACGACGATGGGGTCTTCGCCCATGTAGGTATTGAAAAAATCGCCGGCTTTCGGTATTTGACTGACGTGGGCGAGAAAGAGCCAGCAGCGGCCGAAAATACGCTCGAGTTCGAGCGCGTAAATGTCGGGGTCGGTATAGATCGACGACGTGACGCGGCCATTTTGCGCGTCGACAAGTGCATCGATGTCGATGATTGCGGACATGCGAGTCTCCTCCGTGGCAGCATTCCCCTTTTGGCGGAGAACGCAGACGGATGATCGTTGCTTGCTTTGCCATTGTGAAATATTTTGTTTGTTGCCACTAAGACTTCGAAACGATAATTCGAGCATGGAACTGAGACACCTGCGCTACTTCATTGCCGTTGCCGACGAACTGAGCTTCACGCGTGCGGCGCAGCGCCTGCATACGGCGCAGCCATCGCTGAGCCAGCAGATCCGCAATCTCGAAGACGAAGTGGGGACGCCGCTCTTCGAGCGCACGCGCCGCAAGGTGGAATTGACCGACGCCGGCAAGGTGTTTCTTGCCGAGGCCCGCCTCGTGGTGGCGCAGGCCGATCGGGCGGTGGCGCGCGCGCGCCAGGTGGGGCAGGGGCGCGCGACGGTGACGATCGGCTTCGTGCCCGCCGCGGAGATCCGGGTTTTCCCGGTGATTTTGCCGCGTTTGCGCTTGCGCTTTCCCGAGGTGAATGTCGAGTTGCGCAGTCTGCCCACCGCCGAGCAGGAAGAGGCGCTATTGCGCGGCGATATCGACGTGGCGTTCATGCGCCGGCCCGTTGTCTCGCCTGATTTGCGCAGCGAAGTCGTGCTGACCGAGCCGCTCGTGGTGGTGCTGCCGTGCAACCATCCGCTCGCGAAGCAAAAGCGTATCGCACCGGCGCAACTGAGCGGCGAGCCGTTCATCAGCACGCATCCGCAGTTCTCGGGGCAGGTGCACAGCGTGGTCGAGGCGTATTGCGAGGCGCACGGCATTCAGCGCAAGGTGGCGCAGGTCGCGACCAATATTCTGCTCAATCTGAATCTCGTGGGGATGGGGCTCGGCTACGCGCTCCTGCCCGCGTATGTCTCGTCGCTCACGAGCAGCGCGATCTGCACGCGAGCGCTCGAAGGCGAGCCGCCCACTATCGACCTGCTGATGGTCTCGCGCAAAGAGCCGCATTCCGCGGAACTCGAAGCGTTGTTCGAGCTCGTGCGCGAAAACGAAGCTTAACGCTTCGTGTTTTCCTCCTGCGTCTCCAGCGCCGCCACCATTTCCTGCGCGGCGCGCTGCAATTCGGGCACGAAGCGGCGCACCGCCTCCGCCGGATGGATGGCCTGCTCCAGGTAGATCACGTTCAGGCTCGCGAGCACGCGCCCATGGGCCTCGATGGCCGTTGCGAGCGCACCGATCTTGCGCTGGTCCGCCCAGTCGCCGTGGTTCGAACCGAAGCCGTCCGCGCGGGTCTGGCGCACGAGATTGCGGATATAGGCCTTGTCGCCAGCCAGCTTTTGCTGCTGCTCGCCGCCCGCCCCCGCGCGCAATAGTTCGAGAATGTCTTCGCGCTCCGCCTCGGGACACATCGCGAAGTACACGCGGCCGGCCGCCGTGAGCAGGATCGGCAGGCGGCGGCCCACCATCGCGCGGTGAAACGAAAGCGGGCTGAAGCGGTGCGTGGTTTCGCGTATCACCATGGAGTCGCCATCGGGCGTCGTGAGGTCCGATGGCCATACGGTGCGCTGGAGCATTTGCGCCATGATCGGCGGCGCGATGGTCGCGATCAGTTCGTCGTCGGTGAAGCCTTCGCTCAGGCCGCGCACGTTCATCGTCAGACGAAAGCTGTCGTCGGAAGCGCTGCGGCGCACGAATTTTTCCTCGACCAGGGTTTCCAGCAGGCGCCTCACGGTCGTGCGGTGCAGCCCCGTCGCCTCGCTCAGTTGCTGGCTCGTGGCGCGCCCGTTCTCCATGGCGTTGAGCGCCTGGAGCACCTGCAGGCCGCGCGCCAGCCCCCGCACGTTTGCATACTTCGTCATCAAAAACGCCTTAAAAATCAACTGTGTGCATTCTATGCACATTTCTCTAAAAATGTTGAGCGCGCATCGGGCGGAACCTAGACTCGCTTCCATTCACCGGACTGCGACAAAACGTCCAACCGGGTGATCCGTTTTCAGGCACCCCCTGTCAGCATTCGCAGCGGCTCCATAAGCCGCGCGAGAAGGAGACACATGAACACCCCCCTCGCCCAGGTGGCGGATACCATCCGCCCTCGCCAGATTGCCACCGACGTCGCCATCATCGGCGCGGGTCCGGTCGGCCTCATGATCGCCAATATTCTCGGCCTGCAGGGCGTGCGTGTCACGCTCGTCGAGAAGCTCGACCAGATCATCGACTATCCGCGCGCCATTGGTCTGGATGACGAAGCATTGCGGGTGTTTCAGTCGATCGGTCTCGCCGATGCGCTGCTGCCGCACACCACGCCCGACCACTGGATGCGTTTCGTCACGAAAGACGGCCATTGCTTCGCGTCGATCGAGCCGCGCACCGACGAATTCGGCTGGCCGCGCCGCAATGCCTTCATTCAGCCGCTCGCCGACCGCGTGCTGTATGAAGGGCTCGCACGCTTCGAGCATGTGGACGTGCTGTTCGGCCACACGGTTGACGCATTCGAGCAAGACACGCAGGGTGTGACGATCGACGTGAGCGACATGAACGGTGAGCGGCGCAAGATCCGCGCAGCGTACCTGGTGGGCGCGGACGGCGGCAACAGCTTCGTGCGCCGTGCGCTGAACGTGCCCTTCGAAGGCCGCACGAAGCCGAATCAATGGATCGTGGTGGACGTGCGCAACGACCCCATCGGCTCGCCGCACATTTATATGCACTGCGATCATCAGCGCCCGTATGTGTCGGCTGCGCTGCCGCACGGCATTCGCCGCTTCGAATTCATGGTGATGCCGGGCGAGACGGAAGAAGAACTCTCGAAGCCCGTGAACATGGCCGCGCTCATCCGCAAGGTGGTGGCGGACCCCGACAAGGTCGACTACATCCGCAAGCGTGTGTACACGCACAACGCGCGCCTCGCCGAAACGTTCCGCGTGGACCGCGTTCTGCTCGCGGGCGACGCGGCGCACATCATGCCCGTATGGCAGGGCCAGGGCTACAACAGCGGCATTCGCGACGCGAACAACCTGGGCTGGAAACTCGCGATGGTCGCGAAGGGCGAGGCCGACGGCCGTCTGCTCGACAGCTATACCGTGGAGCGCCGCGCGCATGCGCGCTCGATGATCCACCTCTCCGAAGTGGCGGGCGATATCTTTGCGCCCACCACGCGCTTTGGCGCACGCTTTCGCGACACGTTCGTGCGCCACATGAACCTGTTCCCCTCGGTCAAGCGTTACTTCGTAGAAATGCGCTTCAAGCCGATGCCGCGTTATGAAGCGGGCGTCGTGCTGCTGCCGCCGCCGCAAAAGACGGGCGGCTGGTTTGCAGGCCTGCTCGAACGCTCCGGCAACTCGGCGCCGGGCCGCCTGCTCGGCCTGATGAGCCAGAAGCGCGACTCGCTGATCGGCCGCCTCGCCTATGGCCGCGATCCGCTCGCCGCCTCGCCCGTGGGCCGCATGTTCATCCAGCCGCGCGTGCGTCTTGCCGATGGCCGCGTGGTGCGCCTCGACGACGCGATCGGCAACGGCTTCGCGGTGCTGGCCTGGGGCGCGGACCCGACCTTCGGCCTCACGCCGCAAGCCCGCGCGCTGTGGGAGCGCCTTGGCGCCCGCTTCGTCTTCGCGAAGCCCGACGTGCAGCTCGAATACGCCGACGATGTGCCCGAGGACGTGCTCGCGCTCGGCGACGTGCAGGGCCGCCTGAAGGAGTGGTTCAGCCGCCTGCCCGAATCTGTCGTGCTGCTGCGCCCGGACCGCTTCGTCGCGGGCGTTTGCACGCCGCAACAGGTATCGGACGCGATCGTCGAACTCGCAGGCAAGCTCGGCATGACCGAAGCCGCCTTGCATGGGGCGAGCGCCGCTGCCCCGCAAAACCGTCCGGTGCGCGGCGTGGCCGCTGCGCGCACAGCAGGAGCATGAGCATGCCGATTCACCTCGAATGTCTGTCGCATACGCCATTGCATGGCTATTTCGATCCGCAGCCTGAAGTGGTGGCGGAAGTCGAACGTATAGGCCGCGCCGCGCGCGAACGCGTGGAGGCTTTCAACCCGGACGTGATCGTCGCGTTCGCCCCCGACCACTTCAACGGCTTCTTCTATGACGTGATGCCGCCGTTCTGCATCGGCGCGCGCGCGGAAGCGATCGGCGACTTCAGGAGCATGGCCGGCACGCTGCCGGTGCCCGAAGCACTTGCGCACCAGCTCGCCGAAAACGTGCTCGACGCCGATATCGACGTAGCGCTTTCGTACCGCATGCAGGTTGACCACGGTTGCGCGCAGGCGCTGGAAGTGCTCACGGGCGGCCTCGACCGTTACCCGGTGATTCCGGTATTCATCAATTCCGTGGCGCCGCCGATGGCGACGCTGCGCCGTGCGCGCCTGCTCGGCGATGCCATCGGGCGCTTCTTCTCGCGCAGCGGCAAGCGCGTACTCGTAGTGGGTTCGGGCGGCATTTCGCATGAGCCGCCGGTGCCGGAACTGATCGGCGCGCCGCCCGAAGTGGCCGAACGCCTGATCGCGGGCCGCAACCCCACGCCCGATTCGCGTGCCGCACGCCAGGCGCGCACCGTGGCCGCGGCGAAGTCGTTCACGGCGGGCGACAGTCCGTTGCATCCGCTCAATCCCGAATGGGACCGCGCGTTCCTCGCGCGGCTTGCATCGGGCGAGTTGACTTCCGTGGACGGTATGACGAATGCGGCCATCACGCGCGACGGAGGCAAATCGGCCCACGAAATCCGCACATGGGTTGCGGCGTTCGGCGCGCTGGCCGCCTACGGCCCATATTGCGCTTCGCTCGATTACTACCGCGAAATTCCCGAGTGGATTGCGGGTTTCGCCACCATGCATGCCACGCCCGACGTGACTCGATAGAACAGTACGGACTCCGGAGAATCAACATGTCAGATCCGAAACTCGTCGCGGCGCTGGCCGCGCGCCTGCACGAAGCCGAAGCGTCGCGCAACGTGATCGAGCCGGTGCGCGGCGAGATCGCTATCGACGATATCGCCACCGCTTACGCCGTTCAGCAAGCCAACGTCGACCTGCGCGTGGCGGCAGGCGAGCGCATCGTGGGCCGCAAGATCGGTCTCACGTCGCTTGCCGTGCAAAAGCAGCTGGGCGTCGATCAGCCCGACTTCGGCGCGCTCTTTGCCTCGATGGCTTGCGGAGACGCTGAAGCGATTGCGCTCCCGCAACTGATCCAGCCGAAGGTGGAAGCGGAAATCGCGCTCGTGCTGGAGCGCGACCTCACATTCGAAAAGCACACCTTCGTCGATATCCTGCGCGCGAGCGCCTATGCGCTTGCAGCCATCGAAGTGGTGGACAGCCGCATCCGGAACTGGGACATCCGCTTCGTCGATACGGTGGCCGACAACGCGTCGAGCGCGCGCTTCGTGGTGGGCAGCCGCCCGGTGCCGCTCTCGCAGATCGACTTGAGCGCTTGCGCGATGGAACTCTCGCGTGACGGCGAAGTGCTCTCGCGCGGCAACGGCGCCGCGTGCCTCGGCAACCCGCTCAACGCCGCCGTGTGGCTCGCCGACCGCATGGTGCAGCTCGGCACGCCGCTGCGTGCGGGCGACGTGGTGCTCACGGGTGCGCTCGGCCCCATGGTCGCCGTGAAGGAACCCGGTACGTACACCGCGCAGATCGAAGGCCTCGGCAGCGTTCGCGCGACTTTCTCCGCCTGACACAGGAATTCATATGGCTTCCGAAAAACTCAAGGCCGCGATCATCGGCTCCGGCAACATAGGCACGGATCTGATGGTCAAGATCATGCGCAACAGCAAGCATCTGGAAATGGCGGCGATGGTCGGCATCGACCCGAACTCCGATGGCCTCGCGCGCGCCGCCCGCCTCGGCGTTGCGACCACGCACGAAGGCGTGGCCGGTCTCACGCGCCTGCCCGTGTTCAGCGATATCGACTTCGTGTTCGACGCGACTTCCGCTGGCGCGCACGTGAAGAACGATGCGCTGCTGCGCGCGTTCAAGCCGTCGATTCGCGTGATCGACCTCACGCCTGCCGCAATCGGCCCGTACTGCGTGCCCGTCGTGAACCTCGACGCCCACATCGAAGCGCCTAACGTCAACATGGTGACGTGCGGCGGCCAGGCCACGATTCCGATGGTCGCGGCTGTGTCGCGTGTCGCGAAGGTCCACTATGCGGAGATCGTCGCGTCGATCAGCAGCAAGTCGGCAGGTCCCGGCACGCGCGCCAACATCGACGAGTTCACCGAAACGACTTCGAAGGCCATCGAAGTGGTGGGCGGCGCGGCGAAGGGCAAGGCCATCATCGTGCTGAACCCGGCCGAGCCGCCGGTCATGATGCGCGACACGGTTTATACGCTTTCCGAAATGGCCGACCGCGGGAAGGTCGAGCAGTCCATTGAAGAGATGGTCGCGAAGGTGCACGCCTACGTGCCGGGCTATCGCCTGAAGCAAAAAGTGCAGTTCGACGAGATTCCGGCCAGTGCGCCCTTGAATATTCCGGGCCTCGGCAAGTTCAGCGGCCTGAAGACCTCGGTGTTCCTCGAAGTGGAGGGCGCCGCGCATTATCTGCCCGCTTACGCAGGCAATCTCGACATCATGACTTCCGCTGCGCTCGCCACCGCCGAACGCATGGCGCAGACGCTTCTGAGCGTGCAGGGAGCTTAAGACCATGAGCAAGAAACTCTACATCTCCGACGTGACGCTGCGCGACGGCAGCCACGCCATCCGCCACCAGTACTCGATCCAGAACGTGCAGGACATCGCCCGCGCGCTGGACAAGGCAAAAGTGGACAGCATCGAGGTCGCTCACGGCGACGGCCTGCAGGGCTCGAGCTTCAACTACGGCTTCGGCGCGCACAGCGACCTCGAATGGATCGAAGCCGTGGCCGAAGTGGTCACGCATGCGCAGATCGCCACGCTGCTCCTGCCCGGCATCGGCACGATCCACGACCTGAAGGCCGCGTACAACGCCGGCGCACGCGTGGTGCGTATCGCCACGCATTGCACCGAAGCCGACATTTCGAGGCAGCACATCGAATACGCGCGCGAACTCGGCATGGACACGGTGGGCTTCCTGATGATGAGCCACATGACGACGCCGGAGAATCTCGCCATCGAAGCGAAGAAGATGGAAAGCTACGGCGCGACCTGCATTTACGTGGTCGATTCGGGCGGCGCATTGACGATGAACGACGTGCGCGACCGCTTTCGCGCAGTGAAAGCCGTTTTGAAGCCCGAAACGCAAACGGGCATGCACGCGCATCACAACCTCTCGCTGGGCGTGGCGAATTCAATCGTCGCCGTGGAAGAAGGCGGCGACCGCATCGATGCGTCGCTCGCGGGCATGGGCGCGGGTGCAGGCAACGCGCCGCTGGAAGTGTTCATCGGCGCGGCGGAGCGCATGGGCTGGAACCACGGCACGGACCTCTACACGCTGATGGACGCCGCCGACGACATCGTGCGCCCGCTGCAGGACCGGCCGGTTCGCGTGGACCGCGAAACGCTCGCGCTCGGCTATGCGGGCGTGTATTCGAGCTTCCTGCGCCACTCGGAGGTGGCCGCGAAGAAGTACGGCCTGAAGACGGTGGACATTCTCGTCGAACTGGGCAAGCGCCGGATGGTGGGCGGCCAGGAAGACATGATCGTCGACGTGGCGCTCGATCTGAAAAAGCGCCAGCAGGCATTGCAGTCCTGATCAAGCGCGCCGCGCATTGCCTTTGGGCGGTGCGCGGCGTCGCCACAAATAGCCGCCGGAAAGAGCGGCTCGCAAATACACATGGAGACTTTTTATGACGTCGCGAAACAGTAGTGCTGGAGAAGGTGGATCGAGCAGCAAGGCAACCATCGCCCTGTGTCTGGCGATTGCGCTGCTCGAAGGATTGGACCTGCAATCGGCGGGCGTAGCGGGACCGCGCATGGCGAAGGAGTTTCATCTTGCCGTCGCGCAAATGGGCTGGGCGTTCAGCGCCGGTGCAATCGGCCTGCTGCCGGGCGCGGCACTGGGCGGGCGGTTTGCCGACCGCTTCGGCCGCAAGCGCGTGCTCATGTGGTCGGTGGCGCTGTTCGGGCTCTTTTCGCTTGCCACGACCATGGTGTGGAATTTCGAAAGCCTGCTCGTTGCGCGTCTGCTTACGGGACTCGGTCTTGGCGCGGCCATGCCGAACCTGATCGCGCTGTGCTCCGAGGCAGCGGGTGAGCAGCAGCGCAGCACGGCCGTGGGCGCGATGTACTGCGGCATGCCGTTCGGCGCGGCGATTGCGGCCGTCATCGGCATGCTCGGCACGGGGGATGCAGGCTGGCGTCACGTGTTCTACGTCGGCGGTCTCGGGCCGATCGTGATGGTGCCGCTGCTTGGCCTGTTCCTGCGCGAGTCGCAGCAGTTCGTCGCCGCGCAAGCGTCGAAGGTCGCGAAGGAAGGCGCGCCAGGCGTGACGCAAGCGCTCTGGCTGGAGGGTCGCGCGCGTACCACGATTGCGCTGTGGATCAGCTACCTCGGCACCTTGATCGTGCTGTACTTCCTGATGAACTGGCTGCCCTCGATGGTGCTCGCACGCGGCCTCACGCGCGTGCAGTCGAACCTCGTGCTGATGCTGTTCAACATCGGCGGCGGCATCGGTGCCGTGGCGATCGCCACGATCATGGATCGCTTTGGCCGCCGCGGCACCGTGATCGGCATGTACGTGGGCATCGTGGCGGCGCTCACCCTGCTCGCAAGCGCGGGCGGCGCAAGCTCGACGGCCGTGGGCGGGCTGCTGTGCGGCTTCTTTATCGTGGGCGGGCAGTCGGTGCTTTACGCACTCGCCGGCCATGCGTACCCCACGGAAGTGCGCGGCACGGGGGTAGGCGCGGCAGTGGCCGTGGGGCGTCTGGGTTCGATTCTCGGGCCGCTCGTGGCAGGCCAGCTGTTCGCGCTCGGCCAGAGCCCGTCGATGCTGGTGGGCTCGAGCATTCCGCTCGTCGTGATCGCGGCGCTTGCCGCGCTCAGCGTGGTGGGGGCGTTCAGGCAACGCAGCGCGTTGGGCGCACAGGGCGCATGAATGTGAAGGGGAGAGGGCATGCGCTTTCTCCGCATGGGTTATTACGTTTTAGAGGATGGTCATCATGACGGGTACGGCACAAGCAATCACCGAAGCCTCGACGAGCAGGTTCGCACGCGTGAAGGACGGCGAGGTCGAGTTCCAGATTCATTACAACGACGTGGGAGCCGGCGCCGAAACCGTCGTGATGCTGCACGGCTCGGGTCCGGGCGCAAGCGGCTGGGCCAACTTCAACCGCAATGTCGAACCGCTCGTCGCGGCGGGCTACCGCGTGATCCTGATGGACTGCCCGGGCTGGAGCAAGAGCGACCCGGTCGTTTGCACGAGTTCGCGCTCGGACCTGAACGGCCGCGTGCTCAAGGGCCTGCTCGACGTGCTCGATATCGAGCGCGTGCATATTCTCGGCAATTCGATGGGCGGTCATAGCGCCGTTGCTTTCGCACTGGCGAATCCGCAGCGCGTGGGCAAGCTCGTGCTGATGGGCGGCGGCACCGGCGGCCCGAGCAGCTTCGTGCCGATGCCTACAGAAGGCATCAAGCTGCTGCAAGGTCTCTATCGCGATCCGACCATCGAGAACCTCAAGCGCATGATGAACGTGTTCGTGTACGACGCGAGCGCGCTCACCGACGCGCTGATGCAAACGCGGCTCGACAACATGCTCGCGCGCCGCGACCACCTGGAAAACTTCGTGAAGAGCCTCGCTGCCTTCCCGAAGCAGTTCAGCGACTATGGTCCGCGACTTGGCGAAATCGCCGCGCCCACGCTTGTGATCTGGGGCCGCGACGACCGCTTCGTGCCGATGGATATCGGCCTGCGTCTGCTCGCGGGTATGCAGAACGCGCAACTGCATGTGTTCAACCGATGCGGCCACTGGGCGCAATGGGAGCATGCGGAAACCTTTAACCGCATGGTGATCGACTTCCTGAAGCACTAAGACACGAAAATCCCTGCGGTAACGAAGCGGCGCTCCTCGCGGGGTGCCGCTTTTTTATTCGGGCGAGCGCATGGCGTTGGCTTTGGTGTGACGAAACCATGAGCCGATGCGCCATCGACCGGGCCACCTAAAGATAAACCCTTATTAGCGTAAAGCGAATCGATTCGCCATTGACAAATAAAACCTGCCCCGCCTATGATCGGCGTCACTGCCTGGACCGGCGCGCGAACCGCACGCGGCCCAGGCGAGCCGCGCAAGGCGCGCAAGACGCCGCGCATCGACGGTCTGCCTGGGCCTGCCCGGGTGTACCGGAGTCATGTTTGGAGACAGGCAGATGCCCCAATCGATCGCCCCGGACCGCCGGTCCGAAGCCGCGCGCGCGTACGCTGCGTCCGCGCAGAATCCCTCGCAGCAAGACGACGCGCTCTATCGGAAAGTTTCCGCGCGCGTCATTCCATTCCTGTTCGTTTGCTACGTCGTCTCGTTCCTCGACCGCATCAACATCGGCTTCGCGCAGTTGCAGATGAAGCACGACCTGGGCTTCAGCGACGCGATGTACGGCCTCGGCGCCGCCGTGTTTTACGTCGGCTACGTGCTGTGCGAAGTGCCGAGCAACATGCTGCTTGCGCGCTTCGGCGCGCGCCGCACGTTCATGCGCATCATGCTGCTGTGGGGTATTGCCTCGACCTGCATGATGTTCGTGTCGAGCCCCACGCAGTTCTACGCGCTGCGCTTCCTGCTGGGCGTATTCGAGGCGGGTTTCTTTCCGGGTATCGTGCTCTATCTCACATACTGGTATCCGGCGCGGCGCCGTGCAGCCGTGTTCTCGATCTTCTTCGCGGGCGTGGCGGTAGCGGGCGTGCTCGGCGGCCTCATCTCGGGCTGGATCATGCGCGACATGGCCGGCGTGGCGGGACTCGCCGGCTGGCGCTGGATGTTCCTGATCGAAGGGCTGCCGGCCATGCTGCTCGGCCTCATGGCCGCGTTCTGGCTCGTGGACGGGCCCGAGAAGGCGCGCTGGCTGACCGATGCGGAAAAGGCCCACCTCCTCGCGCAACGCGGCGGCGAAGGCGATCACCCGCATTCCACGCGTTCGTTTGGGGCGGCGCTGCGCAACCCGCGCGTCTATCTGTTCGCGTTCATCTACTTCTCGCTGACCTGTGCCTCGCTCACGCTGAACTTCTGGATGCCGCTCATGATCCGCGACTTCGGCGTGCATGACGTGCTGGCGATCAGCCTCTACACCGTCATTCCGAATGCGGTGGGCGCGGTGGGCCTCATGTGGATCGCGCGCCGCTCGGACCGGCGTGGCGAACGGCGCTGGCATTTCGCGGCGTGCACGATAGGCGGCGGCATTGCATTGGCGCTGCTCACGCTGCATCTCGCGAGCTTCGCCGCGATGATGGCGATTCTTTCGATCGCAGCGGTGCTGATCTTCGCCGCGTTGCCGATCTTCTGGGCGGTCCCTTCAGCGTATCTCTCGGGCAAGGCCGCGGCTGCGGGCATCGCGCTCATCAGCAGTATCGGCATTACGAGCGGCATCGTGAGCCCGTGGGCCATCGGGCTCATCAAGACGCATACGGGCAGCATGGATAACGCGCTGTACCTGCTCGCGGCGTTGCTGGTGGCGAGCGGTGCGGCGTTGGTGGCGGGCGTGCCGGCCGTGAAGGCCGCAAAGGCCGGCCGCTGAGCGCACCTCGCGCACGCTTGACGTCACGGCCGCCCCGTCAGTTCCTCCAGCAGCCAGTCACGAAACGCAACCAGCACGGGATGGCGCTGAACCCGCTGCGGGTAGACGAGGTAATAAGAACGCGAGCTCGGCACCGCTTCGAACGGGCTGAGAAGCCGGTTTTCCTTCAATTCGTCTTCTACCAGCATGCGCGGTACGAGGCCTACGCCGATACCGGCCACGACGGCCTGGATCAAATGTGACGTCAGTTCGAAACTCGGGCCCGGCCGCAACGCGTCGTGAGGCAACCCGAAGTGCGCGCACCATTCGCGCCATGCGTCGGGAAAGCTGCGCACGCGCAGCAGCGTGAGCCCTTCGAGGGCTTCGATGGTCGGCGCGGCGGCCCTGCGCCTCGCTTTTCGCGCGAGGGGCAACGCGGCAGGGTTGCCGACCAGCACCAGCTCTTCCGCGTAGAGCCGGTGTGCCGTCACCCCCGGCCAGCGGCCGTCGCCGACCACGATGGCCGCGTCGAGGTCCTGGGTCGCAAAATCGGCGGCCTCGATGCGCGAGTCGAGATCGATCTGCAGATCCGGGTGCGCCTGATAGAAGCGGTGCAGGCGCGGCAGCAGCCACTTGGCGCCGAACGTCGGCAGGGTCGCGACGCGCAACTGCGTCTTCGGCGCGTTGGACGTGAGGGCCTGCAGCGTCGCGCTGCGGATCAGCGTGAGCGCATGCGAGATCTGGGCCATGTAGGCACGGCCGATATCCGTCGGGACGATGCGCTTGCCTTCGCGCGTGAAGAGCGCAAGCTCGAGCATCGCTTCGAGCGCCTGCACCTGGCGGCTCACGGCGCTCTGCGTGAGCGACAGCTCCTCGGCGGCACGCGTGAAGCTCTCATGCCGCGCGGACGCTTCGAACGCGAGCAGCAGCGACATGGAAGGCGTGAGCTTGCGGAAATTCATTCATAAACCTCATGATCGACCCAACGAATATACGTTTGCCCGGTGCCGGACGGAAAAGCGACAATCGTTTTCCAGAAAGGGAATAGTGCGCCCCTGGCGAGACTCCGAGAACGTTATGACCATTGCCCCGCTTACCATCGGCGAATTCAGCAACCCGCTGATCCGTCAATTTTTGCATGAATTGGCGGCGTCGGGTTTCGAAGGTGAGGTGGATGCGAGTCACGCGACGCGCACGGTGCTGGCCACGGACAATTCGATCTACCAGCGCTATGCGCAAGCGGCGGTGTTTCCGCGTCATGCGCAGGACGTCACACGCCTCGCGAGCCTGCTCGGGCGCGAGGCGTTTCGCGGCGTGGCGGTCGCGGCGCGCGGCGGCGGTACGGGCACGAACGGGCAGTCGCTGACCGAAGGCATCGTGGTCGATATGTCGCGCCACATGAACCGGATTCTCGAAATCGATCCCGTTGCGCGCACGGCCAGAGTGGAGGCCGGCGTCGTCAAGGACCAGCTCAATGCCGAACTGAAGCGGCACGGACTCTTCTTCGCGCCGGAACTGTCGACTTCGAATCGCGCGACCATCGGCGGCATGATCAGCACGGATGCGAGCGGGCAGGGCAGTTGCACCTATGGGAAAACGCGCGATCACGTGCTCGCGCTGGAAACGGTCCTGGTCGGCGGTGAGCGCCTGTCGGGCGCGCCGGTCGAAGATGACGCGCTCGTGGCGCTGTGCGCGCGCGAAGACAAGGTCGGCGCAGTGTTCCGCACCGCGCGCGACATCAGCGAGCGCGAAGCCGGCCTGATACGCGAGCGCTTTCCCGCACTGAACCGCTGTTTGACGGGTTACGACCTCGCGCATCTGCGTGACGGCGAGGGGCGCTTCGACATCAACAGCGTGCTGTGCGGCTCGGAAGGCACGCTCGGCTTTATTGTCGAGGCGACGTTGAACGTGCTGCCGGTTCCGCAGCACGCCGCGCTCGTCAATATCCGCTACGAGAGCTTCATGGATGCCCTGCGCGACGCGCGCGCATTGATGGCCCATCGTCCGCTCTCGATTGAAACCGTGGACTCCACGGTGCTGCGGCTGGCGCGCGAGGACAGCGTCTGGCAAAGCGTGGCGGAATATTTCCCCGACGACGAAGGCGTCGAAGGCGGTGCGAGCGGTATCAACATGGTCGAATTCAGCGGCGACGATGCGCACGAATTGCGCGCGCGCGTGGCGGCGTTCGCCGCGCATCTTGGCGCCGACGCGAGCGTCAGGCGCCTGGGACACACGATCGCCGAGGGCGAGGCGGCGGTCCATCGCGTCTATGCCATGCGCAAGCGCGCGGTGGGTCTGCTGGGCAATGCACGCGGCGCGAGCCGCCCACAGCCCTTCGTAGAAGACACGGCCGTGCCGCCCGAAAACCTCGCCGACTATATTGCGGAGTTCCGGGCGCTGCTCGATGGTTTCGGTTTGCGCTACGGGATGTTCGGCCATGTCGATGCCGGCGTGCTGCACGTGCGCCCCGCGCTCGACATGCGCAATCCCGACGAGGCCGCACTCGTGCGCCCCATTTCGGATGCGGTGACCGCCTTGACGATGAAGTATGGCGGCCTGCTGTGGGGAGAGCATGGCAAGGGCGTGCGCTCGGAGTACGTGCCCGGGTATTTCGGGCCTTTGTATCCGGCGCTGCAGCGGCTCAAGGCGGCATTCGATGCGTACAACCAGCTCAATCCCGGCAAGATCGCCACGCCGGCGGGGGCGAGTGCGGCGCTGTTGAAGATCGACGCGACGACGCTGCGCGGCGAACTGGACCGGCGCATAGACGAGCGCGTCTGGCAGGCCAATGCCGACGCCGTTCACTGCAACGGCAACGGCGCCTGCTACAACTTCGACCCGAACGACGCCATGTGTCCGTCGTGGAAAGCCACGCGCGAGCGCGTACATTCGCCGAAGGGCCGCGCTTCGCTAATGCGCGAATGGTTGCGCCTGCAACAGGAGGCCGGCGCGGATCTCACGACTGTGCCCGCCGCGGCGGCGTTGCCGGTGCGCATGTTCAACAGCATGCGCAAACGCCAGGGCGAACAAGACTTCTCGCATGAAGTGTATGACGCCATGGCGGGTTGCCTCTCGTGCAAGTCATGTGTGGGGCAGTGCCCCGTGAAAGTGAGCGTGCCCGAGTTTCGCGCACGCTTTCTGGAGTGGTATCACACGCGCTATTTGCGGCCGCTGCGCGACTATTTGATCGGCGCGCTCGAATTCACGGTACCGCGCGTCGCGGCGGTGCCTGGCGCGAGAAGCGTGTACAACGCGGTGATGGGCGCGGGTCCGGTCAAGTCGTTGCTTGCGCGCTGTCTGGGACTTGTCGATAGCCCATTGTTGAGCCGTGTGTCATGGCGTGACGTGATGCGCCGCTCGGGAGCGCAGGTCGCCACGCCCGAACGCCTTTCGACGCTCAGCGTTGCCGAGCGCCAGCAAAGCGTGATCGTGGTGCAGGACGCGTTCACGCGCTACTTTGAAACGCCGGTGGCTGCCGCGTTTCTGGAACTCGCCGCGCAGCTTGGGTTCAAGGTATTCGTCGCGCCTTATCTGCCGAACGGCAAGCCGCTGCACGTGCAGGGGTTTCTGCCGCAGTTTCGCCGGGCCGCGCGGCGCAATGTGGCGCAACTGGCTGCGCTTGCCAGGTCGGGTGTGCCGCTCGTCGGCATCGATCCGGCCATGACGCTCGTGTACCGCCAGGAGTACCGCAAGGTGGAAGGCGTCGAAACCGTTCCCGACGTTCAGTTGCCGCAGGAATGGCTGATCGGCGTACTGCGCGCGCGCGCATCGTTGCCGCGCGCGTCCGGCTCGTTCCGGCTGCTGTCGCATTGCACCGAGCGCACCAACGCGAACGCCGCCACGCTCTTGTGGAAAGACGTCTTCGCGGCAGCGGGTCTCACGCTCGCGACGCCGGCCAGCGGCTGCTGCGGCATGTCGGGCACCTACGGCCACGAGGCGCGCAATCGCGCGACCTCGGAGACGATCTTCGGGCAATCGTGGGCGCGACATGTCGATGCGGCATCGACGTCGACGCAGGGGGCGGACGAACTGCTCGCCACAGGCTATTCATGCCGCTGCCAGGTGAAGCGCTTGCGCGGGCGCCACTTGCGCCACCCCGTTCAAGCGCTGCTGGACGCCCTGCGCTGACCGGGATCAGTAGTCCCAACGGCCCCGGTCGTGCCATTCGCGTTCGCGCCACTGCCGCTCGCGCCATTCATGCTCACGACGTTCGTGCTCGCGCCATTCGTGTTCCCGCCAGCGCCGCGCACGCCAGTCGTCGTCGCCTCGCCAGTCGGTCTGGACGGGAACCGGTGCATAGGCCGCGCCTGGCACGCCAACGCCCACGGCCACATCCATGTGGGCCAATGCAGCGGTCGAAGCCGCCAACGCCGTTGCGCCCAGGACCAGGCCGAGAATCGTCTTCTTCATCTCGCAACTCCTTCGCACGCTGTGTGCGTTCTTGATCAGCACGGCTCCGAGTGTAGGCGCCGCCTCCGGACACAGGTGCAACGGTGCTGCGAGATTGGTAACAACGCGTTAAGTGCCAGCCGCGTCGCGTCGCGCCGAGAGCACCTCGTGGCAATTGATCAGTAGACCGATTTATACGGTATGCGCGAGCAAGCTGGACTCCGACCCCTGGCGTGAGGTGGCGCTGGCGTTTGACTTTGGCGGAATCCGGTACACTCGAAGGCGAACCGCGGTTCGGGTTCTGTCTGTGTCGTGCCCGCTCTCCAGCCAGCTTTTTTGTGCCCGATGCCAAAACGAATCTTGCTAGTCGACGACAACCGCGATATCTCGGATGCGCTCGCGGCGCTCGTCGAGTTCGAAGGTCATCAAGCCCGATGCGCCGCCGATGGACAAGAGGCCCTGCTCGTCGCCGGGTCGTTCCTTCCCGAGCTTGCCTTCGTGGACTGGACGCTGCCGGACATGAGCGGCGGCGAACTGGTGAGCCAGCTTCGGCTCAACCCCGCTTTGTCGAGTACCCGGTACGTTCTGCTATCGGGGCACATCGACGTGGATATCACGGCCAGGGCGGCAGCCGCCGGTTTCGACAAATGTCTGACGAAGCCGGTGCGGCTCGAAGACCTGCTGGCCTGCCTGTGACGCGCTCTGACCGGCTGCCGCTTCGGTGCCGGTTGCCCTGGGCGGCGATCCTGACGGCACCCGCCCAAAGGCGGAACAAAAATTGCGCGCTCCGTTTCGCTCGTGTGCAGCCACCCGTCTCCACGAACAGGGTCGTACCGATATCCAGCAGCGTCTCCCCGGAGCAACGTCGCGTCATGAACAAGGAAGTTCCACCGCCGATCGAGCGCCCTTCGACCCGCTGGCCGGGCGAAATGGCGGAGCGCATCGCCGCATTCGACTGGAGCGCCACGGCGCTCGGCCCGCGCGAATCGTGGTCGACGAGCCTCGTCGCCGCGATCAACATGCTCCTCGCCTCGCCTTCTCCGCTCGTCATGCTCTGGGGCCGCGAAGCCACGATGGTCTACAACGACGCTTACGCGATTTTCGCGGGCGGCCGGCATCCGTTCCTGTTAGGCAAACCGGTCGAAACCGGCTGGCCGGAGGTGGCGGCGTTCAACCGCCATGTCGTCGATACGTGCCTTGCGGGCGGAACGCTGGCCTTTCAGGACAAGCAGCTCGTGCTGTATCGCGAAGGTCACGCCGAAGACGTCTGGATGGATCTGAGCTACAGCCCGGTTTTCGAAGACGACGGGCGGCCGGCGGGCGTCATCGCCATCGTGTTCGAAACGACCGCGAAGATACTGGCGGAAAGGCAGCGCAAGGTGGCCGAAGACGCGCTGCTGCAACTGACGCAGACACTGGAGCAGCGCGTCGCCGAGGAAGTGGGGGCGCGCGTGGCGATGGAGGAGCGGCTGCGTCAGGCGCAAAAGCTGGAGGCGATCGGCAGTCTCACGGGCGGCGTGGCGCACGACTTCAACAACGTCTTGCAGGTCATTTCCGCCAACCTGCAGCTCATCGAGCTTTCGACGAGAGGCAACGCCGCGCTCGAGCGGCGCGTGGCCGCGGTCAGCAACGCGGTGTCGCGCGGCGCGAAACTCGCCTCGCAGCTGCTGGCCTTTGCACGAAGGCAGCCGCTCGCGCCGGCCGTTCTGAATCCATTCCGGCTGGTCGAAGGCATCGCCGAGATGCTTCATCGCACGTTGCCGGAAACGATCGAACTCGCCATCGTGCCCGCGCAAGAGACCTGGAATATTTGCGCAGACCGAAGTCAGCTGGAGAGCGCGCTGTTGAATCTGGTCATCAACTCGCGCGACGCGATAGACGGACCCGGACGCATCGGCGTCTGTCTTGCGAATATCGATGCAGACAACGACGAACGGGCGCGCCGCGATGGCGTGCCGGCGGGCGAATATGTGCGCCTGCAGGTTTCGGACTCGGGCCGCGGCATGCCCGACCACGTGAAAGCGCGCGTGTTCGAACCGTTCTTCACCACCAAGGCGGAGGGCCAGGGAACGGGACTGGGCCTGAGCATGGTGCACGGGTTCGTTGCGCAGAGTTCGGGCCACGTTTTCATTGAAAGCGCACAAGGCCGGGGCACGACCGTCAGCCTCTATTTCCCGCGCAGCCTGGAAGCGGAATACGACGCTTACAAGCCGACCGTCGCGCGGCAGGAGCGAGGCGGCGAGACCATTCTCGTTGTCGAAGACGATGCCGACGTCCGCATTGCCGCGATCGAAATGCTGGCCCAGCTCGGCTACAAGGTGCTCTCCGCGCAAGATGGCGAGGGCGCGCTCAAGCTGATCCAGAGCGGCCAGCGTTTCGACCTGCTGTTCACGGATGTCGTGACGCCGGGCACCGTGAGAAGCAGCGAACTGGCGCGTATCGCGAGCGGACCGCCCTACTACGCCAAGGTCCTGTTTGCCTCCGGTTATACGCGCGACGTCATTTTCCACGACGGCAAGCTCGACGAAGGCGTCGCGCTCATCAGCAAGCCTTATCGATACGACGACCTTGCCGTTGCGGTGCGTAATGCCCTCAACAAGACCGGCTGACGCAGCAATCGATGCGTCAGGTCTTCAGCCCGATTTGCGCGCGCCCGAGCGGGGTCAGGTCGTCTACCGTTGCGCGCCCGACGAAATCGACTTCGAAGTGATCCGTCGGGAAATCCGGCGGACTCCTGCCTTCGAGGAAGTCCGGTAATTGCCGCGCGAGATACGCGTCGTTCCTGGCGCAGGACGGCGCCGAGGCGATGTACATCACGTTGCTGTAGCCCTTGCCGCGATGCGCATCCTCCACGGCATGAATGACGTCGCTATGCCAGAAGACCGTGTCGCCCGGTTGCATCAGGGGGATCGACGAAAGCGCGTGGAAAAGCGGCGCGTGGTACTCCGGCCTGATCGAGAGCGCGCGGCCCGGCATCGCGCCGCACAGGTCGTCGTCTGCAATGTCGTCCTGCAGCGCCCGCAACAGGATGTAGACCATCGCGTTCGCAATGGGCACGAGTTGCAGCGTGCCGTCGCCGGGGCCTTGCTGCGTGAGCGCGGTCCAGCCCTGAAACGTGCGGAACATCGAGCAGACGGCCGGTGACGGAATCTCTTCGACCTCGGTGCGCCACGCCGCATCGAACGCGTCGTAGTTGCGCCAGTTTCCGGAGAAGACGTGGCGGTAGACCTTGCGGAAGTTCGCCTCGATCCAGCGCTCCACCGAACCGCCGTCGCAATGCGCGGAAAGACCCAGCGATTCGGAGCCGGGCGGCCGGCGGCGCAGCCGGTCTGCATAAACGGGCACGTGATCCGGGTCGAAATGCACGCGGCCTTCGCTCCCGGTGCGCCACAGCCGGTTCAGAAACACGCGTGCCTGCGTGAGTTCCGGCGACTGGCGCGCCAGCACTTGCGGCTTCGACCAGTAGACACCGTAGATCTGCGGCTTGTTCGAGGCCAGCTGGCCGAAGTATTTGTCTTCGGCGCGATGCAGCAGCTTGCGCTCGAGATCGTTGCGCTCGACGTAGTCCGCAATGTCGTTGTCCCACTGCTCCACGCGCGAGCGGTCGAATACGTTGCGGATGACACAGGCGCCGCGCGCCTTCACGAGCGCGATCAGCTCCGTGCTCACCCGCTTGCCGACGATGTCCGCGAAGGCGATTTCGGGGATGACCGGCTCACCCCGGTCGCGAAGCTGGGCAATGCGATGCGCCTCTTCGTGCATGGCCGCTTCGACCTCGGCGAACACGGCCCGGTAGTGGGGCAAGTTCTCCCGAAGTTCCTGTTTCGCCTTGCGGATAGCCGCGGGCAGGTCGTCGATATGCAAAGCCATGTCGTTGTCTCCACCCTGGTGATTTCGAATGATGGGAGCGTACGCCGCCGCGGCCTCGTCCGGTGATATTATCGGGTCAATCTCTTTGTAGTTTCGGCCATGAAGGCAGCGTACGAGCACGTCGACTTCGGCAGCAGCTGTTCGGTGCGGGTTTACCACCGGCGCTTGCCGCGCATTCCGTTCGAGTGGCATCACCACCCGGAATACGAACTCACGCTGACGATGAACAGCCAGGGCAAGCGTTATATCGGCGACTCGGTCACCGTTTATGGCGCCGACGATCTCGTCCTCGTGCCGCCCGACATGCCGCACACCTGGTCGTCCAATCGCTCGATCGACCCGGCGGACCCGCAGGTTGCCATCGTCGTCTGGTTCGAAGGCAACTGGGTGCAGCGCCTCGCCGACCTTTGCCCGGAATACGCGAACCTGCGCGACCTGCTGCGCCGCGCGGCCTGCGGACTGGTCTTCGAAGAAGGCGCCGGCGCGCAGATGCGCGGCTATCTGGACCGTCTTTTGGCGGCCGACCCGCGTGCGCGCCTCGCTGCCGTGCTGGAGATCCTCGCCTGGCTGACCGATTGGCCGGCCACCCAGCTGGCGACGCCCAGCGCATTCGAGGGGCGCGTGGGTGCATCGTCAGGCTATGAGCCCGAGCAGTTGAACCGGGTGCTTGCGCTGATCGAAACGCAGTTCGCGCAACCCTTGCGGCTTTCGACGCTCGCCAAAGCCGCGGGTCTGTCTGAACGCACGCTGACGAGACATTTCGTGCAGCACACGGGCGAAAGCGTGGGGCAGTACCTTGCGCGGGTTCGGATCGGCCATGCCTGCCGGCTGTTGACCGACACGCCGATGCCCATCTCCGTGATCGCCACCCGCTCGGGGTTCCCCAATGCGGCGAACTTCAACCGGCAGTTCAAGGCCACAAAAGCGTTGACGCCCGTGGCGTACCGGCAGCAATTCAAGGGCGCAAAGCTTGACGGGCACGAGGCTGCGCCGTCCCTTACCGAGCGCTCGCCTTCTCTCGAGCGTACGCGGCGGACGGACCCAGGCTAACCGTAAGCCAGTCGCGGTGACTTGCCATGCCTCACCGCCTCAGCGATTTCCCTGGAGTGCTGTCATTAGCGCCAGGAATGTGTTGATATAGCGAAAAATCGCACGGTCGGACAGAAAATTCACGCTCGATAAGCAATGCCCAAACAAAGGAGACAGTCCATGAGGATGTTGCGCTCGTTGCTGGTTGGTGCGGTTGTATCGTCGGCGGTGGCAGGCGGGGCTGCGCAAGCGGAGACGGTCAAGATTGCCTTCATCGATCCGCTGTCCGGCTTGATGGCGTCGCTCGGAACGAATCAGCTGCACAGCTGGCAATACACGGCCGAATACGCCAACGAGCATAACTGGGCAAACGGCACGAAGTTCGAGGTGGTCGGATTCGACAACAAGCTTTCGCCGCAGGAAAGCCTGACCCTGCTGAACCAGGCCGCCGACCAGGGCATCCGCTATATCGTGCAGGGCAACGGCTCGTCGGTCGGCCTCGCGCTGGAAGATGCGGTCGCCAGGTACAACTCGCGCAATCCTGGCAAGGAAATCGTCTACCTGAACTACGCCGCGGTGGACCCGGCCATGACCAATGCCCGGTGCGACTACTGGCACTTCCGCTTCGACGCCAACGCCGACATGAAGATGGATGCGCTCACCACGTTCCTCGCGCGCGACAAGGACATCAAGAAGGTCTACCTCATCAATCAGGACTACTCGTTTGGCCATGACGTTTCGCGCGTGGCGCGCGAGGACCTGAAGAGCAAGCGGCCGGATATCGTGATCGTCGGCGACGATTTTCATCCGCTCGCGCGCGTGAAGGACTTCTCGCCTTACGCCACCAAGATCAAGGCGTCCGGCGCCGACACGGTGATCACGGGCAACTGGGGCAGCGACCTCGCGTTGCTCGTGAAGGCAGGCAAGGACGCGGGCGTGACGGCCAACTTCTACACCTATTACGCGGGCACGACCGGCGTGCCGACGGCCATGGGCGCGTCCGGCGCCGACCATGTGAAGTACGTGGGCGTGTTCGGCCCGAACACGGCGAACAACCCGCCGGTGGTTGGGCAGATCATCGAGGGCTTCAAGAAGAAGTACAACGACGACTACTATCTGGCGACGGCCTATACCGCCATCGAAATGCTCAGCCGTGCGATGAACGCGGCGAAGTCGACCGACCCCGTCAAGGTGGCGAGAGCCATGGAGGGCATGACGGTCGACGGCATGAACGGTCCGGTGACGATGCGCGCCGCCGATCACCAGGCGCAGCAGTCGCTCGTGATCGCGACATGGACCCGGGCGGACGGCAAAACGGTAAAGTACGACCAGGAGAACACCGGCTATGGCTGGCGCACCGACGTCCAGCTCGGGCCGACCGCGGCAACGCAGCCGACCACTTGCCAGATGAAGCGCCCAGGCTGAACCTGCTCTCGCTACGACACTTCACAAGGATCATCGGGCAGTGGAATTCCTGACCATCTCTCTGTTGAACGGCATCGGCTACGGACTGCTGCTGTTCATGCTTTCCTCGGGCCTCACCTTGATCTTCAGCATGATGGGCGTGCTCAATTTCGCGCACGCCAGCTTTTACATGCTCGGGGCCTACTTTGCCTACACCATCGCCAGCAGGATCGGTTTCTGGCCGGCGCTCGTGGCGGCGCCGCTGCTCGTGGCGTGTGTCGGCGCGCTCGTCGAGCGTTTCGGCTTGCGTACCGTGCACAGGTTCGGGCATGTGGCGGAATTGCTGTTCACCTTCGGCCTCTCGTACCTGATCGTGGAGGGCGTCAAGCTGGTCTGGGGTCTGGCCGCGGTGCCTTACGCCATTCCGCCCGAACTGAACGGGGCGTTGTTCAAGGTGTACACGTCGGAATTTCCGAAGTATCGCGCCTTCATGATGCTCATCTCGATCGCCATGCTGGCCGCGCTGTATCTGCTGCTGACGCGCACGCGCATCGGCCTGGTCATTCAGGCGTCGCTCACGCATCCGGAAATGGTCGAGGCGCTCGGGCACAACGTGCAGCGCGTATTCATGCTGGTGTTCGGCGGCGGCGCCGCGCTGGCGGGCCTCGCTGGCGTGATTGGCGGCAATGCGTTCGTCACGTCGCCTTCGATGGCCGAGTCGGTGGGCACCATCGTGTTCGTGATCGCCGTGGTGGGCGGCATGGGCTCGCTGCCGGGCGCGTTCATCGCGTCGCTGCTGATCGGCGTCATGCAGACCTTCGCCGTCACGATCGATGCCTCGCTCTCCGATCTGTTCTCACTCGTTGGCGTGCGGGTCACGGACAGTACGACGCTCTCTTCGCTGTGGCGCATGCCCGTCTCGCAGGTCGCGCCGATTCTGCCTTATCTGCTCATGGTGCTCATGATGATCCTGCGTCCGCGCGGATTGCTCGGCAAGCGGGAGGGCTGAACGATGAAACCGCTCATTCAGGCCAATGCCGGTTCGGCCATGCAACGCCATGGATGGCTGCAGTCCACGCATGCGCTGCGCTGGATCGTCTGGGGCGCCACGGGGCTCGCGATGCTGGTGCTGCCGCTCGTGTTTTCCAGCGGCTTCGCGATCGCGCTGCTTTCGCAGATGGGCATCATGATCATCTTCGCGCTTTCGTACAACATGCTGCTCGGCCAGACCGGCATGCTCTCGTTCGGCCACGCGGTGTACTCCGGGCTCGGCGCATTCGTGGCGGCCCATGTGCTCAACCGGATCGGCGCGAGCCATTTTCCGCTGCCCGTTTCGCTGCTGCCGCTGGTGGGCGGGCTCGGGGGCATGCTGTTCGGCGTGCTGTTCGGCTACGTGACCACGCGCAAGTCGGGCACCACCTTCGCGATGATCACGCTCGGCATCGGCGAGATGGTGGCGGCGAGTTCGCTGATGTTTCCCGGCTTTTTCGGCGGCGAAGGCGGGGTGCCGACCAATCGCACAGTTGGCCATGCGGTGCTTGGCATCACTTACGGCCCGGCGATCCAGGTGTACTACCTGATCGCGGTGTGGTGCCTCGTGTCGATGATCGCCATGTACGCATGGACGCAGACTCCGCTCGGCCGCATCGCCAATGCCGTGCGCGACAATCCCGAGCGCGCGGAATTCGTCGGCTACAACACGCAGCGCGTGCGCTTTTTCGTGATGGTCCTCTCGGCGTTCTTCGCCGGTATTGCAGGCGGCCTCTCGGTGATCGACTTCGAGATCGTGACCGCGGAGAATGTCGGCGCCGCGCAGTCAGGCGGCGTGCTGCTCGCGACGTTCATCGGCGGCGGGGCGTTCTTCTTCGGGCCGATCATCGGTTCGATTCTGTTCGTGCTGTTCGCGGTCGCGTTGTCCAATCTCACGCCGGCATGGTTGCTGTACCTCGGCCTGTTCTTCGTGCTCGTGGTGATGTACGTGCCGGGCGGCGTGTCGAGCCTGCTGATGAAGCAGGTCCCGCTCATCGCGGCGCGCAAGCTGCACCGCATGTTGCCTTCCTATGCGGCGGCGCTGGGCGCCGCGCTGATTTTGCTTGCAGCGCTCGTGCTGACGGTCGAACTCGTCTACAAGGTGCAGATCGACAGTGACAACGGCACGGCCATGGCGTTCTTCGGCCTGAATTTCGATGCCGCGTCGTGGAGGCCCTGGGCCGTCGCCGCGGTGCTGTGGGCGCTGGGCGCGCAGGCGGGACGCCTCGCCGCCGCGCGCTTGCGCGAGGCCTGGGACGGCGTGCAACGGGAAATCGCGGGGAGCAACGCATGACGGCCGCACTGGAGTTGCGTGACGTGCGCAAGCATTTCGGGCGCACGGAGATCATTCGCGGCGTCGACCTGACTATCGCGAAGGGCGAACGTCACGCGCTGATCGGTCCTAACGGTGCGGGCAAATCGACCACGTTCAACCTGATTTCGGGGCGCATGGCGCCCAGTTCGGGCACGGTCAAACTCAACGGCGTCGAGATCGGCGGGCTGCCGCCGTACAAGATCAACCGCATGGGGCTCTCGCGCAGCTTTCAGGTGACGAACATTTTTCATCGCCTTTCGGTGTTCGAGAATTTGCGCTGCTCGGTGTTGTGGTCGCTCGGCTACCGCTATTCGTTCTGGCATCGCCTCGAGCAGTTGCGCGACGCACGCGCACGCGCCGAAGAAGTGCTCGAACTGATCGGCTTGCAGGGCCGCCACGACACGCCTGCAGGTTTGCTGACTTACGCCGAGCAGCGCGCGCTCGAAATCGGCATCACGATCGCGGGGGGCGCCGAGGTGATCCTGCTCGACGAACCCACGGCCGGCATGAGCCGCTCGGAGTCGGATCACGCGGTGGAGCTGATTCGCCGCGTCACCGCCGGCAAGACGCTGGTGATGGTCGAGCACGACATGAGCGTCGTGTTCGGCCTCGCCGACCGCATCTCGGTGCTCGTGTACGGCGAGGTGATCGCCACGGACACGCCGCAAGCCATCCGTAACAACCGCCGCGTGAAGGAAGCCTATCTGGGCACCACGCTGGACGAACCCGCAGGTGCGCATTGATGGTGACCGCCAATCCCATGCTCGAGGTGCGCGAACTGCACGCGTACTACGGCAAGAGCCATATCCTGCACGGCGTGGAGATGCAGGTGGGCGAAGGCGAGATCGTCGCCTTGCTCGGGCGCAACGGCGTGGGCCGCTCGACGCTCGCCAAAGCCATCATGGGGCTCGTGCGGTGCGAGGGGCAGATTCTGCTGCGCGGCGAGGAAGTGCGCGGGCTGCGCACCTTCGAGGTCGCGCACCGGGGCATCGGTTACGTGCCGGAGAACCGCGATATCTTCCCGACGCTCACCGTGCGCCAGAACCTGATGCTCGGAGAAAAGCGCAAGCGGTTGGGCCGGGGGCGGCACCAGAAGCCGCGCTGGCAGTTCGACGACATGTACCGGATGTTCCCGCGCCTGAAGGAGCGCGAGGAGACGCCGGCGGGCCTGCTGTCCGGCGGCGAGCAGCAGATGCTGACGCTGTGCCGCACGCTCATGGGCGACCCCGACCTCATCATCATCGACGAGCCGACCGAAGGGCTCGCGCCGCTCGTCGTCGCGCAGGTGGGCGAGTACCTGAAGACGCTGAAGGCGCGCGGCATTTCGGTGCTGCTCGTCGAGCAGAAGCAGGCCATCGCGCTCGATATCTCGCAGCGCGTGTACGTCATGGGGCACGGCCAGATCGTGTTCGAGGGGACGCCGCAACAGTTGAAGGCCGATGCGCGCATCCGGCAAGAATGGCTCGAAGTGTAGGGCGCACTTCGAACGGTTCTGCGCCGCGGATTGCGAGGTCAGGAGGTACGATGGCGCACGTACGGCAGGGTTGGCAGGGCCCGCAGCGGCGGGATCAGCGTGCGCTGCGAGCCCCTCCCATCAAACAATGCCCGTCGCATAGTACACGGCGATCACGAAGAAGACGGCCAACGTCTTGATCACCGTCACCGCAAAGATGTCCCGATACGACTCGCGGTGCGTGAGCCCCGTGACCGCGAGCAGCGTGATGACCGCGCCGTTGTGCGGCAGCGTGTCCATGCCGCCGCTGGCCATGGCCACCACGCGGTGCAGCACTTCCATCGGAATATGGGCCGCCTGCGCGCTCTTGATGAAGAGATCCGACATGGCCGCGAGCGCGATGCTCATGCCGCCCGATGCCGACCCTGTGATACCCGCAAGCGCGCTCACCGAAACGGCGGCGTTCACGAGCGGATTCGGAATGCTCTTGAGTGCATCGCTCACGACGATGAAGCCGGGCAGTGCCGCAATCACGCCGCCGAAGCCGTATTCCGAGGCCGTGTTCATCGAAGCCAGCAGCGCCCCGGCCACGGCCGCTTTCGTGCCGTTCGCAAAGCGGTCTTTCACGCGGCCGAACGCCGTGACGATCACGAGCACGATGCCCGCGAGCAGCGCGCCCTGAACCGCCCAGATCGCCACGACCTGCTTGACGGTGGCCGTGACAGGCGTATGAATGCCGGGCAGCACTTCGGGCGGCACGGTCACGGTGTCGCCGTACCAGACGGGAATCCAGTGCGTGAGCAGGAAATTCGCCACGCCCACCAGCACGAGCGGCGCGACGGCGAGCACCGGGTTGGGCAGGTGTTCGGTCTTCACGTGTTCCGGCTCGTTCACGAGCGAGGTGCCGTAGCCTTCGCCTTTCGACATGGCGCCGCGGCGGCGCCATTCGAGGTACGAGAGGCCCACCACGACGATGAAGAGCGAACCGGTGACGCCAAGCGCGGGCGCGGCCCATGCGGTGGTCTTGAAGAACGTGGTGGGAATGATGTTCTGGATCTGCGGCGTGCCGGGCAGCGAATCCATCGTGAACGAGAAAGCGCCGAGCGCGATGGCGCCCGGCATGAGGCGCTTGGGAATATCGCTCTGGCGATAGAGTTCGGCTGCGAACGGGTAGACGGCGAACACCACCACGAAGAGCGAAACGCCGCCGTACGTGAGCAGCGCACACACGGCCACGATCACGGCGTTGGCGCGCGAGCGGCCGATATAGCGGATGGCGGCGTGCACGATCGCCTCGGAAAATCCCGATAGTTCGATGACCTTGCCAAATACCGCGCCGAGCAGGAACACGGGAAAGTAGAGCTTCACGAAGCCCACCATCTTTTCCATGAAGATGCCCGAAAAGACGGGGGCGACAGCGGCGGGTTCGGTGAGCAGGACCGCGCCGAGCGCAGCGATGGGCGCGAAGAGAATCACGCTGTAACCGCGGTACGCGGCAAGCATGAGGAACGCGAGGGCGGCGAGAACGATAACAAACGACATGGAGTCTCCTGCGGATCGAGCGTGTTGCGCGATTCAGCTTGTTGCGTGTGAGATGGCTTGAGATGCGTCTTTTCACGCGGCGCGGCCGTGGTGCGTCGCAGCGATTGTAACGAAAGGATTTATCTCGTTATTGCGAGCGTGGCCGCGCGGTCCTATCGTTGCGCAGAAGAGCGAGGCGGCGAGGTGACAGTCGATGAGTGCAATCGATCAGTGCGGGCAAAGCGCCTGGCGCGCGCGGGCGGTGCGGACAGCACGGCTTGCGGCGGTGCTTGTTTGCGTAGGCGTTTTCGCGGGCTTTTGGGCGGGCGCCGCGCCCGCGCAATTGCAAACCGGCGCCTCTGCGCCCGCCTCGAAGGCCGGGAACGCTGCGGATGTCGAGCGCAAGAACTGGTACAACGACCCGTTCTTCGCGTTGTCGAGCGCGATTGGCGCCTGCCCGCAGCCGCTCGGCCCGCGGATGACGATAGCCGAAGCCGACGACGACGCCCATTATCGCGTGGAGCGAGGCACGACCTGCTGGCTCGCGCACAAGTGCTCGAAGCCGAACTCGTATCTTTACGATGCGGACATTGCCGCGGCGATTCGCCAGCAACTGCAAGGCGATGCCCTGTTTGCGGGCACCAGCATCTGGATCACGGTGCAGCGCCGTTTCGTCTATGCGGAAGGGTGCGTGGGGCCACGCTTCGACCGTGCGGCGCTCGAGCGCAGACTCGCCGCGATTCCCGACGTCGAGCAGGTGTTCGTACGCGTGAGTTCGGACCCGCGAGGCGCGCTGCCATACAAGACGCTCTCGACCGCGCCCTGAGCGCGCGCAGCGCACGCTGCGATGCATCGCACATGGCTCGCGGCATGGCACAATCGCAACGTCGAAAAACTAGAAGCCCGTAGGGGTGCTCCAAATGACTCGTCCTGGTTCGCCGTTGTTCCGTTTGCGCAGGTTGCCGTTCGCGGCGTGCGCGCTGACCTTGATCGCTGGCCTTGCCGCGTGCAGTAGCGGGCCGCCGCTGTTCCTGTCGGACGGCCGTCCGACGGTCCAGGTGCAATGCCCGGCCTCGGGCGATCGCGATTCCTGCGCCCAGCAGGCGCGCGCCCGTTGCGCCGGCGCCGGTTACGACACGGTCGCGACATCGACCGAAAGCGGCAACTACACGCTCGTATTCGCCTGCCGCAAGGCCCAATAAACCTGTCGCGCGCCGCTCAACCTTCGGCGGCGGCGCCCGTGCCGCGCGCCGGCAGATTCAGTAAAAGGCGCAGCAGGTCGGGTTGGCGGCGCGTCGCCGTCTTCTGAAAGATCGACTGCAATTGTTTGCGCACGGTGTCGTGCTGTACGCCGACGTGCGCCGCGATTTCCTTTTGCGTGAGACCTTCCGCGAGCAGCAGCGCAATGCGGCATTCGGCCGGCGAGAGATCGAAGGCCGTGGCGAGCACCCGCTCGTCGACGAGCGGCGCGGAGCGCGGGTGATAGAAGGTCAGCGCCGCGAAGGCGTGCAATTCCGAAGCCGAGGCGTCGTCGGCCGCCACCACGTTGTAGAACGCGTAGAGCACCTCCTGCTGGCTCGCCGAAGCCTGTGCGCGGGCCTGCCCGTCGTGGGTCCGGCCGTGCGGGTCCGTTGCGGCGGCCGCGTCGGGTGCGCGGGGCGCGGGCGTGCCGTCGGCGGCGCCGACGATGCGCAACGCGCGAAAGCGCGCCGCCGCCGCCCGCGCGCCGCTCGTGCGGTTACGCAGGCGCACCTCGCTCACGGCGATGTCTTCCAGCAGGCGCGCGTGATGGGGCGCAGCGAGCGTGATCCGCCGTCCGCGCACCCGCACGAGTGAGGTCGCCTTGAGGAGCCGCTGTGCGGCCTCGTTGCTGTGGAGCACTTCGCCCAGCGCGCTCACGAGCATGGCTGGCGGACGTGGGCGGTTTGCAAGCGTGTCGGCGTTCAAGGTAAAGCGGCGCAGGTACAGGCGCACCGCGCGCACGAGGTGCGGCGTGAGCCGTTCGAGCAGTCCGCGGTGCTCGCCCGGGAGCGGCCCGGCCTCGGCGTTCGCGCGGCACGCGAGCATGACGGCGACCCCGCTCTGTTCGATCAGCTTGCACAGCGCCGCGCAGCGATGGCCTTCCTCGAGCGGGCAGAGTTCGAAGCCGGCTGCGCGGTCGGGTTCGGCGCCGCAATGCAACCACTTGCCCGGCGGGTAAGCGCGCAGCCATGCCAGGCGCGCATCGTCGCGGTACAGCGGCCGAATGCGCTCCAGCGGCTCCGCGCCGCCGAGCGCGAAACCGTCGCTCCAGGAAAACAGATCGCGCTGCCGGTCAAAGGCATACAGATGAATCGACGCCACGCCAGTCGCTTCGCGTAATTGCGCGCAAAAATCCTTCCAGGCGCAAGGATTATCGAGCGTGTCGTAAACAAGATGCAGCAGGCGATCGTATTGTGATTCGTTTGTTTTCACGCCATTCTCGTTGTTCATATTGTGAAAAACCGTCGGCGGCAAAATACGCTCCGCATAGCGTTCCACAATTGAGGAATATACAGACGCAATAGCCCCCGTTAATCTGCCTTCCGGTATGGATGTGGATGCAACGTCAGCGTGGACGAGCGGCCGTTGAAATTCCGTGCGGTATCCAACGGATAGCCGGCCGCGCTGGCCTTATTCTGGTCTGACAGTACGAACAAAACCAGTCCGCTGCGGCGTGCATTTAGCACGGTCAGCCGGCGCGATTACCAAACTGACCGATTATCCGCGGTACGCGGAAAATCGGCGATGCGACGAAAGTGAGTGCGCGCTATTTGTGCGCGCCCGATAAAACTTGTCATTACCGGGGACAGCGATGAATCATCACCAACTCGAAAAGGACATTGAGCATCTCGAGCACATCATCGGGCGGCTCTCGGGGCGCGACCGTATTCCGCTTTCTTATTGGCGCGGCCGGCTCGAATCGGTTTCCAGCGAGAACCTCGTCCCTTCGCAGGTGCAGCGCGTGAAGCGGCTCAACGAAGCGCTGCGTGCGCTCGAAAGTCGGCTGTCGCACGAATCGCTGCAGCAGCGCGAACGGTAACGCCAACGTTTGCGCCAGCATAGGAAAAAAGCGCGCCTTCATCATCGCGCGGGCTCCAAACCGGTCACAATGACACTCTCTTGACCGAACTGGAGATGACGTTTCATGCCGAGCTACAAGCAACTGACCGCCCAGCTGGAGAAGCTTCACAAGGAAGTGGCTGCGGCGCGTGAAAAGGAAATTGACCAGGCGATCGCCGAGATCAGGGAAAAGATCGCGGAATACGACATCACTGCGGAAGAGCTGGGCTTCATGACCCGACGCGCGGGTCCCGCCCGCAAGAAGGCGCTGCCGCCCCGCTACATGAACCCGAAAACCGGCGAGACCTGGAGCGGCCGTGGCCGCACGCCGGGCTGGCTGGCGGGCAAGAATCGCGAACGCTTCCTCATCAAGGAATAACGGGCCAATTCTCGCCAGGCCGTTGCGCCAGGCGCGCGCAGCACCCGACGTGACGGCCGCCCGCTTCCAGGCTCCCGGAAAAGCTCACCTCACGCCCTGCGCGGCGCGTATCGGCACGCCGCAACGAGCAGGACCAGGACGCTCACGGAGCGGATCGATGCCTGTAACGAAAGGGAATTACCGCGAAAACGGGGGCGCCTCGCGAACGAGGCGGCCGCATGACAGTGTCGACGGCGCACTCGCATCGAGGTCCTGTAAAAGCTCACCGTTGCCAAAGCGGCGCCAGCCTGCACGTCTAACCCGTTCGAACCCTATCAAACCTTTAGTCGGCGGGACGAATGCCGTGTATCATTCGGTCCCGGCGCCTTTTCGCTTTTTGCGCGGGCATCCGCGGGACATTCCCGATCGTTCGTGCTATTTGCCGTGCGCCGCGGTCCGCGCACTGCCGCCGCACGCGCCGTAAGCGTTGCTCGAAAACGCGCCCGCAAGCGCCGCCGAGCTCGCCGCAACCCCCGCCGCGCGGCCCGGTTGCCCGAATTCATCCGTGATACCCGCCCTTATCCATGTCAGTAGCCGAACTCAGACGCCGCCGCACGTTCGCGGTCATTTCTCACCCGGACGCGGGCAAGACCACGCTCACCGAAAAACTGCTGCTGTTTTCGGGCGCGATCCAGATCGCCGGTACCGTGAAGGGCAAGAAGAGCGGCCGCTTCGCGACCTCGGACTGGATGGAGATCGAAAAGCAGCGCGGCATTTCCGTCGCCAGCTCGGTCATGCAGTTCGAGTACGGCGACGCCGTCATCAACCTGCTCGACACGCCGGGCCACGAGGACTTCTCGGAAGACACCTACCGTGTGCTCACGGCAGTCGACGCGGCCGTGATGGTGATCGACGGCGCGAACGGCGTCGAAGCGCAAACGCTCAAGCTGCTCGAAGTCTGCCGCAGCCGCAAGACGCCCATTCTCACGTTCATCAACAAGCTCGACCGCGAAGTGCGCGAGCCGCTCGACCTGCTCGACGAAATCGAGCAGCACCTCGGCGTGGCCGCCGTGCCGTTCACCTGGCCCATCGGCATGGGCAAGGAGTTCCAGGGCGTGTACGACATCCAGCGCGACCAGGTGCGCGTGTTCCGCGCGGGCCAGGAGTCGCTGGGCGGCGCGGTGGAAACGCTGCAGAACCTCAGCGAGGCCGATGGCGAAGCGCGATTCGGCTATCACTGGAAGCGCACCAAGGAAGAGGTCGAGCTGATCACGGGCGCGACGCCTACCTTCGATCGCGACGCCTTCCTCGCGGGCGAGCAGTCGCCGGTGCTGTTCGGCTCGGCGATCAACAACTTCGGCGTGAAGGAAATTCTCGACGCGCTGGTCGATCTCGCGCCGCCGCCGTCGCCGCGTATGGCGGTGCAGCGTCCGGTCTCGCCCGAAGAAGCCAGGTTCACGGGCGTCGTATTCAAGGTGCAGGCCAACATGGACCTCGCGCACCGCGACCGCGTGGCGTTCATCCGCGTATGCTCGGGCCATTTCGAGCGCGGCATGCAGTTGAAGGTCACGCGCAACAACAAGACCTTCCGCGCGAACAACGTGGTGAGCTTCCTGTCGCAGCGCCGCGAGACCGTGGCGGAGGCGTACCCTGGCGACATCATCGGTATTCCTAACCACGGAACGCTGAGCCTCGGCGACACGCTCACCGAAGGCGAAGACCTGCAATTCACGGGTCTGCCGTTCTTTGCGCCGGAAATCTTCCAGACCGTCGAAGTGGTCGATCCGATGCGCGCGAAGCAGCTGGGCGAAGCGCTCAAGCAGCTCGGCGAAGAGGGCGCGATCCAGGTGTTCCGCCCGATTCACGGCGGCGCCACGATTCTCGGCGCGGTCGGCCAGCTGCAGTTCGAAGTGGTGTCGCACCGCCTCGCCGCCGAGTACAAGGTTGCCGTGCGCCTGATGCCCGCGCGCTATCGCCTGTCGCGCTGGGTGACCTGCGACGATCCCGCCGAACTGCGCCGCTTCACCGATTCGTACGAGGCCCGCATGGCCTACGACGCGTCGAACGCGCCGACCTATCTCGCCTCGCACGTCTCCGAAATCGAGGTCGCGCAAAAGGCCTGGCCGAAGATCGTGTTCAACGAACTGCGCGAACATTCGGGCGCGCCGTTCCGCAAGTCGATGTAATACCCGGCGTTCACGAACCAGGCCGTTCCTTCTCGCGCATCGTGGCGCCGCACGCCCAGGGCGGCGTGCGGCGCCACGCCGCCGCGTCTGCGCTTATCCGCGCCGGGCGAAAAACGCGCAGCGCCTGCGCGCTTGCCCTATCCTCTTCTCGTAACGGTAAAAGACGACAAACCGGCGTTCGCATGTACGGCAAGCGCCTGCCCGACCGACGAGGAGTGCCTGTGACCGTACGCAATCTCGATGCAGTGTTCCAGCCGAAATCCGTGGCCGTGATCGGCGCTTCGCAGCGCCCCGGCAGCATCGGCAGCATGGTGTGGCGGCGGCTGATCGAAGGCGGCTTCACGAGCCCGCTGTGGGCCGTCAATCCACGTCATGCGGGCGACTTCGAAGCCTTCGACGGCCGGCCCGTGCTCGCCGACGCGGGCGATCTGCCCGAAGCGCCCGGCGTCGCGATCATCTGCACGCGGCCCGCCACGTGGCCCGCGCTCGTGCATCGCCTCGGCGGCATGGGCACGCGCGCGGCGATCGTCGTCGGCGAGGTGCGCGACGAGGCCGATCAGGCCGACCTGCGCCATGCGCTCGCGGCGGCGCGCCCGCATCTGCTGCGCATCGTCGGCCCCGGCAGTCTCGGCGCGCTCACGCCCGCGCTCAACGCGCAGCTCGGCGCGGCGGCGTCGATTGCGCGCAAGGGCGGCGTGGCCTGGGTGTCGCAGTCCAACGCGCTCACCAACGCGGTGCTGCGCTGGGCCGCGCCGCGCGGCCTCGGCTTCTCGCACGTGATCGCGCTCGGCGACGAAGCCGACGTCGACGTGGGCGACGTGCTCGACTATCTCGCGAGCGACCCGGGCACGCGGGCCATCCTGCTCGAAGTGGACACGATCCGCGCGGCGCGCAAGTTCATGTCGGCGGCGCGTGCGGCGGCCCGCAACAAGCCCGTGCTCGCGTTGCGCAGCGGCCGCGACGACAAGGGCGACGCGCTCTACACGGCGGCGTTCCGGCGCGCGGGCCTCGTGCGCGTCGACACGCTCGACGATTTGCTCGACGAAATCGAAACGCTCGGCGTGGGCCGCGTGGCTGCGAGCGACAGCGCCACGCTCATCACGAGCGACCGCGGCGTGGCAACGCTTGCGCGCGACGCCTTCATGAAAGCCGGCGACACGCTCGCCCGCTGGAACGACGAAGCGATTGCGGCCGTCCAGGCCGCGCTGCCGCACGCGCAGGCCGGCAATCCGCTCGTGCTCGGCGAGACCGCGAAGTCCGAGCACTTCGGCCTCGCGCTGCAAACGCTGGCCACGCACCGCTCGAGCGGCACGGCGTTCGTCGTGCATGCGCCCACCCACAGTGCGCCGGTCGATGCGGTGGCGCGCACGCTGATCGAGCAACAGCGTTTCGCGTATCGCGGCATGCTCGCGTGCTTCTTCGGCGGCGTGGACGAAACGACGCGCGACGAACTGCACGCGCATGGCATTCCGGTGCACACCACGCCGCGGCGCCTGGCGCGCGCGTTTGCACGTCTCGTCGATTATCGGCTGGGCCGCGAGCTTTTGATGCAGACGCCGGAGACGATGCCCGCCCAGGGCCCGGCCGCGATCGAGGCCGCGCAGAGCGAAGCGCGCGCGGCGCTGGCGGCCGGACGCACGGAACTGAAAGGGGAGGAGGCGGGCAGACTGCTGGCCTTGTTCGGGCTCGCCACGCAGGCGCAGGACGAACCGGGCGTCAAGCCGGTGGTGGACGTGTCGGTCGAGTTTCGCGACGACGACAACTTCGGCCCGGTGTTCCGCTTCGCCGCGCCTTCGCCCGACGACTTCTCGCCGCCGCTGCGCGTGTACAGCCTGCCGCCGCTGAACCCCGTGCTCTCGCGCGACATCGTCGCGCACTCGCCCTATGCGCGCTACACGGCGCCCGAGCCGACGCTGGCCGCGCTCACCGAGCTATCGCAGTTCGTGTGCGAGGTGCGGGAAATCGTGGGCTTGCGGCTGACGCTGCGCGTGCTGCCCGAGGCGGTCGTGGTCGTCGCGCCCTGCCTTCAGCTCGCGGAAAAGCGCAGCCGCTTCGCGATCATGCCGTATCCGCGGCGGCTGGAAGAGACCATCGACTGGCACGGCCAGCGCCTCACGATCCGCCCGATCCGTCCCGAAGACGAGGCCATGCACCGCACGTTCGTCGAGTCGATGACGCCCGACGACCTGCGCCTGCGCTTCTTCTCGGCGGTGCGCAGCTTCGATCACACGCAGCTCGCGCGCATGACGCAGATCGATTACGACCGCGAGATGGCGCTGATCGCGGTCGTGCAGGGCGAGGACGGCCAGCCGCGCACGCTGGGGGTGGTGCGCGCCGTGGCCGACCCGGATAACGAGACCGCCGAGTTCGCGGTCGCGATTCTGTCGAATCTCAAACGCGGCGGCCTGGGCCGCTTGCTGATGTCGCGCATCATCGAGTACGCGCGCTCGCGCGGCACGCACTGGCTGCTCGGCGAGGCGCTGCGCGAGAACGCGCCGATGATCGGCCTCGCGCGCGCCTGCGGCTTCACCGTCACGCCCACCGAAGACCCGGGCGTGGTCGGTCTTCGCATGCCGCTCGACTGAGCCTGCGCGCCTGGCTGCTCAGGCGGCCAGCTTCGCGAGCGCGTCGTCGATCTGGCCGCGCGTGAGAGCGAGTTCTTCGAGCCATGCCTCGCCGTACTGCGCGCCGGTTTCCTTTTCCAGCCGGGCGATGGTCGCGGCGCAGCGCGCGGCGTCCTTGGGCGTGGCGATGAACGCCTTCACCGACTGGCCGCCCTGGAACGCCTCGAATAGCGGCGTGCGGATTTCCTCGGGCAGCGCGCGCGTAGTCCACTGGTGCGTCTTGCCGTTGAAGGTGAGCGAAGGCGGCAGCACGCGCTCCTTGCGCGTGGCCGGAATCAGGCCGAAATTGCGCGCGGCTTCGGCAATCTGCTCGGCCGTGAAAAGCTCCTCGGGAGCGATCTCGAATTGCGCGATGGCGGTTTCGACGGTCTTCATCGCGTCGGCGCGGTCGTCGCGCTTTTTCTGCGCGCGCGCGACGATGTCGCGCAGCTCGTCGGCTTCGTTGGCCGTGATCGTGAAGCTCGCCTGTTTCTGCTGAAGCTCGGAAAAGCGCTGGAATTCTTGATCGGTCAGGAGTTTCGCCATGGGTTCGAATGCGCGTGAGCCGCTCGCCCGCCGTTTTGCGGCAGCGCGCGGCACACAGGTTTTTTTGAGAGGGCCGCCATTCTAACCGGTTTGCGCGGCCGGGCTCAGGCCGCGCCGTCCTCGCGAACCATCGACAAGGCCTGCACGGTCGCGCGCAGCATGTGCGTCGCCTCGTCGAGCGAGGGCGCGACATAGTCGTCGATGCGCTTGAGAAACGGGCAGGTCAGCGCCGCGATCGCCTGGCCCGAAGGCCCGAGCACCGGAAACGTCACGTCCGTCACGCCGAAAATCTGCTGACTGTCCTTGCGCGAGAAGCCCGCCTCGCGCACCTGCTCGCACGCGGCTTCCAGCGCCGCATGGTCGATCGCCACCTCGCCCTTCACCTTCGTATGCTCCGCGAGCATGTGCGCGCGCTGCTCGGGCGTTTGCCAGGCGAGGAGGGTGCGGCCCGAACTCGTGTCGACGAGACCCACGCGTGAACCCAGCCGCACCGCGATACCCCATGTGCCCGGCCCGTCCACCTGGGCGATCACCAGCAGGTTGCCGCGGTCGTACACGGTGAGATGGCAGGACTGCTCGGCTTCGTCGGCGAAGCGCTGCATGAGCGGCAGCGCTTCCGAAATCAGGCGCTCCATGGGCGGGTGACGGTGGGCGAGCGCGAAGAGCTTGAGGCTCAGCGCATAGCGGTCGCCGCCTTCCGACCGGATGACGTACTGGCGCGCCACCAGCCGCTCGAGCATGCGGTAAATCTCGCTCGCATTGCGCCCCAGCGCCTTCGTGATCTCGGCGCGCGTGAGGCCGGCGCGCTGCTCCGCAAGCAGTTCGAGGATGTCGAGCCCCTTGTCCAGCGCGGGCGCGCGATAGCGGTCGGCGTCGTCTTTCTCGTCGGCTTCTTCGGGCACGTTGTCCATCTGGATTTTCTTCGGCTTCTTTTCCATTCGATCGTCCCCAGGGAAATCACGGACCCATGTTGCACTGCACATCGCTTGACCTTGTGATGTGCGTATATGAATAATACGTTCACTGGTGAATATACGCCAGTGTCGTCAGACAAGGAAAGGCAGCAGCAACGGGTCGCCGGCGCTTCGGGCATTCCACGTGGGCGCGGCACACACATGCGGTTCATCAACGACAGAATCGGCGTGCGAGGCGCGTCGACAGGAGACAGACATGGCGTTCGCATCCGGGCTCTCGAAGGCCCGCCGCTCCACCGGAATTCAACCAGCGCGCGGCGCCTTCGCGCGCGCCGCCACCAGGACGCTGTGCGTCGCCGCGGCCTGTGCTGCGGCGTTCGGCGCGTCGGGTGCAACTAGCGCAGCCGAACCCGGCAAGGTCGGCCTTGGCCTGCCGCTCCTCACTTCGCCGTTCTGGCAGTCGTACAACAACTACCTCGGCGCTTATGCGAAGCAGGACGGCATCGACATCCTCGCGCCCGTGAACTCGAACAACGATCCCGCCCAGCAGATCACGGACATGAACAACATGATCAATCTGGGCGCGAAGGGCATCGTGGTCGGCCCGATCGATTCGGCGGCGATCAGCCGCGCGCTCGCTAACGCGGCGCAAAAAGACGTGAAGGTCGTGGCCGTGGACGTCGCGCCCACGCAGGGCAACGTGGCGATGGTCGTGCGCGCCGACAATCGTGCGTACGGCGAGCAGGCCTGCAAATACATCGGCGAGCACGTGAAGTCGGGCAAGGTCGTGCAGATCATGGGCGACCTCGCCTCGGTGAATGGCCGCGACCGCTCGGAAGCGTTCCGCGCGTGCCTGAAGCACTATCCGAATCTGTCGCTGCTCGAGATTCCGGCGGGCTGGAAAGGCGACGTCGCGGCGAGCGCGCTGGACAGCCTGCTCACCGCGAACCCGGACGTGAAGGGCATCTACATGCAGGCAGGCGGCGTGTATCTCTCGCCCACGCTGCAAACGCTGCGCCGCAAGCAGTTGCTGTTTCCCGCGGGCGATCCGAAGCACATCGTAATCGTTTCCAATGACGGCATTCCGCAGGAGTTCGAAGCGATTCGCAAGGGCGAGATCGATGCGACGGTATCCCAGCCCGCCGACCTCTATGCGAAGTACGGCCTCTACTACATCAAGGCCGCGCTGGAGGGCAAGACGTTCAAGCCGGGCAAGACCGATCACGACAGCACCATCGTCCAGCTGCAGTCCGGCATGCTCGAAGACCAGTTGCCGGCGCCGCTCGTGACAAAGCAGAACGTCGACGACAAGAACCTGTGGGGCAATACCGTCAAATGAACGATCGAACCAGCGATCGGGCCGTGGCGGATAGCGCGCCGCCATGGGGCGGCGCGGTCTCGGTGGGCAGCCGCGAGGCGGCCATGCGAGCCCGCTTGCCGGTGGTCGAGGCGAGCGGCGTGACGAAGCGCTATGGCTTCACCGCCGCGCTCGCCGACGTGAGCCTGCGCGTCATGGCCGGCGAATCGCACGCGCTGGTGGGTCGCAACGGCGCGGGCAAGTCCACGCTCGTGTCGATCCTCACCGGCCTGCGCAAGCCCGACGAAGGCAGCGTGCGCTTCAATGGCGAGAGTGCGCCCGCGCTCGCCGACCGCGACGCCTGGCGCGAGCGCGTGGCCTGCGTGTATCAGCATTCGACCATCATTCGCGATCTCACGGTCGCGGAGAACCTCTTCATCAATCGCCAGCCAGGCAGGCGCGGGGTGATCGACTGGCCAACCATGCGCCGCGACGCGCGTGCGCTGCTCGACCACTGGCGCATCGACGTGCGCGAGGACGCGCGCGCCGGCGACCTCACCGTCGAGGCGCGCCAGCTCGTGGAGATCGCACGGGCGCTTTCGTACGGCGCGCGTTTCATCATCCTCGACGAACCGACCGCGCAGCTCGACGGCGAGGAAATCAAGCGCCTTTTCCGCCGTATCGACGAATTGCAGCGCGAAGGCGTGACGTTCCTGTTCATCTCGCACCATTTGCAGGAGGTGTACGAGATTTGCCAGGCCGTCACGGTGCTGCGCGACGCGCGCCACATCGTGAGCGCAAGCGTGGCTGAGTTGCCGCGCGAGCGGCTCATCGAAGCCATGACGGGCGAGCGCGGCGGCCTGCACGTCGCCGATGCGGCGGCGCGCGCGGCGCTGCCCGCCAACGCGCCGCTCGCGCTCGAAGTGCGCGGTCTCGCGGGGCATGACTATCGCGACGTGTCGTTCACGCTCAAGCGCGGCGAAGTGGTCGGCCTCACGGGCGCGACGAGCAGCGGCCGCACGAGCGTGGGCGAGGCGATTGCGGGGCTCGCGGCGCAGCGCGCGGGCGAGATTCGCGTGAAAGGCGCGCCGCTCAAGCCCGGCGACGTGCCCGCGGCGCTTGCGAGCGGCGTGAGCTGCGTGCCGAAGGACCGCCATCACGAAGGGCTCGTGCTCACGCAGTCGGTGGCCGAGAACGCTTCCATGACGATTGCGGGGTTGCTCGGGCGCTTCGGTTTCGCATCGCCGGCGAAAAAGCAGGCATTCGGCAAGCGCATGATCGAGACGCTCGGCATCGTCGCGCAAGGTCCGGATCATGTCGTTTCGGGGCTTTCGGGCGGCAACCAGCAAAAGGTGGTGATGGCTCGCGCGTTGGCAAGCAATCCTGAGGTTCTCGTGCTGATCGACCCCACGGCGGGCGTGGACGTGAAGTCGAAGGAAGCGCTGCTCTCGGTCGTGGAGCGCGTGCGCGACGAAGGCAAGGCTGTGCTCGTGGTGTCGAGCGAACTCGACGACTTGCGCACCTGCGACCGCGTGCTCGTGATGTTTCGCGGCGAGGTGGTCGCCGAAATGGCGGCCGGATGGCAGGACCACGAACTGATCGCATCGATTGAAGGAGTCGATCTCCATGAAGAATAGTGTTTCGACGCCCGCGTTCGCGGCGGCGCAGGCCGATGCGGCCGCGAGCGCTCGCCGGGCGCGTCCGCGCATGCAGCTGGCGCGCCTGCGCGATTTTGCGCTGCTGCCCGCGCTGGTACTGCTGCTCGTGATCGGCGGTTTCGTGAGCCCGAGCTTTCTCACGCGGGCGAATCTCATCAGCGTGCTCGGGGCTTCCGCTGCGCTCGCGCTCGTGGTGCTCGCCGAATCGCTCATCGTCCTCACCGGTAAATTCGATCTTTCGCTCGAATCGACCGTGGGCATTGCGCCCGCCGTTGGCGCGATGCTCGTCATGCCGGCTGCTTCGGCGGGCTTCGGCCTGCAATGGCCTGCCTTTGCAGGGCTCGCCGCCATCGTGGCGGTGGGCGCGCTGATCGGTTTCATCAACGGCTTTCTGGTCGTGCGGCTGCGTCTGAACGCCTTTATCGTCACGCTGGCCATGCTGATCGTTCTGCGCGGCATGCTCGTGGGCGCAACCAAGGGCGGCACGCTTTTCGACATGCCGTCGTCGTTCTTCACGCTCGCCACCACCATCGTGCTCGGGCTGCCGGTTTCCGTATGGCTTGCCGCTGCCGCGTTCGCGATTGCCGCGTTCATGCTGCGCTATCACCGCGTGGGCCGCGCGCTCTATGCGATCGGCGGCAATCCCGATGCGGCGCGCGCCGCGGGCATTCGGGTGGAGCGCATCACGTGGGGCGTGTTCGTGCTCGGCAGCGTGCTCGCGGCGATTGGCGGGCTGATCGTCACCGGCTATGTGGGCGCGATCAACGCGAATCAGGGCAACGGCATGATCTTCACGGTGTTTGCGGCGGCCGTGATCGGCGGCATTTCGCTCGATGGCGGCAAGGGCACGATGCTCGGCGCGCTCTCGGGCGTGCTGCTGCTCGGCGTGGTGCAGAACCTGCTCACGCTCGCCCAGGTGCCGTCGTTCTGGATTCAGGCGATTTACGGAGCGATCATCCTCGGCTCGCTGATGGTGGCGCGGCTCGCCGGCGGCGAGGCACAGAACTAAACGCGGAGACTATCTGTGAACGGCAACGCACCCCATACCGACGCCCGCCTCATTCTGCTCGCGCCTGAGGACAACTGCCTGATCGCGGCGGCGCGCCTGGCAGCCGGCGAGACGGTGGAAATAGAAGGCGAGCGCGTGACGCTCGCGAAGACGATCGAACTCGGCCACAAAGTGGCGCGCCACGCGCTCGCGCAAGACGGGAAGGTGCTGCGCTATGGCGCGCGCATCGGCCACGTGAACGAGCCGGTGGCGCGCGGCGAGCATTTGCACACGCACAACCTCGAAAGCGATTACTTGCCGACCTATACGCACGACGCGGGGCACGAGTTCGTGCCGCACGCGTAACGCCACCATGATGCGGCATGCGCCGCGAGCAGGATTCAAGTTATGAGCGATAGCAACGTCACCCCTTCACACGCCGCCGCGCCGATGCTCGAAGGCTGGCTGCGCAACGACGGCCGCAAGGGCATCCGCAACGTGGTTGCGGTGGCTTATCTCGTGGAATGCGCGCACCACGTGGCGCAGGAAATCGTCGCGCAGTTCCGCGAGCCCTTTGGCGCGTTCGACGATCCGCACGCGCTGCAGCAGCCCAAAGAGCCGCCGGTGCATCTGATCGGTTTTCCGGGCTGCTTCCCGAACAGCTACGCCGAGAAGATGATGAAGCAGCTCACCACGCATCCGAACGTGGGCGCGGTGCTGTTCGTTTCGCTCGGCTGCGAGAGCATGAACAAGCACTATCTCGTGGAGCAGGTGCGTGCTAGCGGCCGTCCGGTAGAAGTCCTGACAATCCAGGAAAAGGGCGGTACGCGCAGCACGATCCAGTACGGTCTCGACTGGGTGCGCGAAGCGCGTGCGCAACTTGCCGAGCAGCAGAAGGTGCCGATGCGCCTCGATGAACTCGTGGTCGGCACGATTTGCGGCGGCTCGGACGGCACGAGCGGCATCACTGCCAACCCGGCTGTGGGCCGCGCCTTCGATCAGCTGATCGAAGCCGGTTCGGCCTGCCTGTTCGAGGAAACCGGCGAACTGGTGGGCTGTGAGTTCCACATGAAGAGCCGGGCGGCCAGGCCCGAGCTGGGTGAGGAGATCGTTGCGTGCGTGGCCAAGGCGGCGCGCTATTACTCGATACTCGGCCACGGTTCGTTCGCGGTCGGCAACGCGGACGGCGGCCTCACCACGCTGGAAGAGAAGTCGCTCGGTGCGTATGCAAAAAGCGGCGCCTCGCCGATCGTCGGCATTGTGAAGCCGGGCGACGTGCCGCCCACGGGCGGTCTCTATCTGCTCGACGTGGTGCCCGATGGCGAGCCGCGCTTTGGCTTTCCGAATATCAGCGACAATGCGGAAATCGCGGAGCTGATCGCATGCGGCGCGCACGTGATCCTGTTCACGACGGGGCGCGGGTCGGTGGTGGGCTCGGCGCTTGCGCCGGTCATCAAGGTGTGCGCGAACCCGCTGACCTACCGCAACCTCGCCGGCGACATGGACGTGGACGCGGGCCGCATTCTCGAAGGGTGCGCGACGCTCGACGAAGTGGGGCGCGAAGTGTTCGACCGCACGCTGGCGGTGGCCGGCGGCGAGCGTTCGAAGTCGGAAATGCTGGGGCACCAGGAGTTTATCCTCACGTACAAGCGCTTCGAGCCAGCCGGTCCCGCATGCCTGCCCGCCAGTGCGCGCGTGCCGATCGTCGAAGCTGCGAACTGAAGCACGCAGTCGTACGATTTCGTTGTGGGAACAACCATCTCCCAGGAGGGGACGAGCCATGGCGCAAGAACAGCATCCGAGGGTGGCGCACAAGCGCCGTATCGGCCGCACGGCGCTCGAAGTCAGCGCATTGGGTCTAGGCACCGCGCCGCTCGGCGGCCTGTATCGCGACCTGTCCGAAGAAGAGGCGCAGGCGACCGTCGACGCCGCGTGGGAAGCCGGCATCCGCTTTTTCGATACCGCACCGCACTACGGCCACACCAAGGCCGAGCATCGGCTGGGTGCCGCGCTGCGGCGCTATCCGCGCAACGAGTACGTGCTGTCGACGAAAGTGGGCCGCCACTTCGTGCCGCGCACGCACGCGTACGACGGCAGCGAGGGCTGGCAAAACCCGCTGCCCTTCGAAGCGATCTTCGACTACACGCGCGACGGTATCCTGCGTTCGTTCGAGGACAGCCAGCAGCGGCTCGGCCTCGTCGAGATCGATATCCTGCTCGTGCACGACATCGGCCGCTACACGCACGGCGAGCGCAACGAGCACTACTGGCGGCAACTGCGCGACAGCGGTTTCAAGGCGCTCGACGAATTGCGCAAGGCCGGCGCGATCAAGGCGGTCGGCTTCGGCGTGAACGAGCGCGAAGTGATACGCGAGGCGATGCAGGAATTCGACATCGATTGCGCGCTGCTGGCGGGCCGCTATACGCTGCTCGAACAGGCGCCGCTCGACGACCTGCTGCCCGAGTGCGAGAAGAAGGGCGTGAGCATTCTGCTGGGCGGGGCGTTCAACTCGGGCATTCTCGCGCACGGGCTGCTCGGCGAACTCAAGTTCAACTACGCCGATGCGCCGCAGGACGTGGTCGAACGCGTGGCGCGGCTCGATACGATCTGCCGGACCTATGACGCGCCGCTCGCGGCGGCGGCGCTGCAGTTTCCCTACGCGCACCCGGCCGTGGCGACGGTGCTCAACGGCGCACGCAACCCGCAGGAGGTGCGCGAGAACGTCGCCTCGTTCGAGACGAATTTGCCCCGCGAGCTGTGGCTCGCGCTGCGCGACAAGGGTCTCCTCGATCCGCGCGCGCCGCTTCCGCAGGCTTGAGCCATGGCTACGCTCGAGGCGATCGACGCCCATCAGCACTATTGGGACCCCGCGCGCGGCGATTACGGCTGGCTCACGCCTTCGATGAGCGGGCTTTATCGTGCGTTCGGACCCGCCGATCTCGCGCCGCTGCGCGCCGCGTGCGGCGTGGCGCGCACGGTGGTCGTGCAGGCGGCGCCGACTGTCGAGGAAACGCGCTGGCTGCTCGATCTTGCGCGCAACGAGCCCTCGATTGCGGGCGTGGTGGGCTGGGTGCCGCTGGACGACCCCCACGTCGCCACGCTGATCGCCGAACTCGCGCGCGAGCCCAAGCTGTGCGGCGTGCGCCCCATGCTCCAGGATTTGCCCGACGACGACTGGATCGCGAAAGCCGATACCGCGCGCGGCGTGCAAGCGCTCATCGCGCACGATCTCGCTTTCGACGCGCTCGTGTTCACGCGTCATGCGCAGGCGCTGGCGACGTTTCTCGCGCGGCATCCGACCCTGCGCGTGGTGGTCGATCACGGCGCGAAGCCGCCGATCGCGGCGGGCGGCGAGAGCGGTTTTGCGGCGTGGGCGCAGGCCATCACGCGCTTCGCGCAGTTTGCGCACGTGCACTGCAAGCTGTCGGGGCTCGCTACCGAAGCCGCGCCCGGCTGGGACGACGCCACGCTGGCGCCATGGGTCGCGCATCTGCTCGCCGCGTTCGGGCCGCAACGCCTCATGTGGGGTAGCGACTGGCCGGTGCTGAACCTCAATGGCGACTACGCACGTTGGCACGCGAGCGCGCAACAGCTGACACAGACACTTTCCGCAGACGAGCGCGCCGCCGTATTCGGCGGCAACGCTGCGGCTTTTTATCGGCTGACCGGGCTCAAGACCGGGCCCGGGAGCCATCCAGCCGGTTAGAAAACGTCCGCCGAACGCCACGAGGCGCACCTGCGTCGCCATAATGGCCGTTCGCGTCATCCCAACTTCTTCCCGCGATTTCATCGCTCGATCGCGGCATGGGAGCCTGCTGCAATACGGGGTATCGCCGTGCCGTGCTTCCAACCGGAGTGGCAGATGGTACAAAGACTGGCCGGCAAGACGGCCTTGATCACCGCGGCGGGCCAGGGCATCGGCTACGCGGCCGCCGAGCTGTTCGCGCGCGAGGGTGCACGCGTGGTCGCCACGGACCTGCGCATCGACGCGCTTGCCGCGCTGCCGGTCGAGGCGCGCAAGCTCGACGTGCTCGACGGCGCGGCGATCACGGCGCTCGCGCAGGAACTGGGCGCGATCGACGTGCTGTTCAACTGCGCGGGCTTCGTGCACGCGGGCTCGATCCTGGAAGCGAGCGAAGAAGACTGGGACTTCGCGTTCGATCTGAACGCGAAGGCGATGTACCGGACCATCCGCGCCTTCCTGCCGGCCATGCTGGCGAAGGGCGGCGGGTCGATCATCAACATGTCGTCGGCGGCGTCGAGCGTGAAGGGCGTGCCCAACCGCTTCGTGTACGGCGCCTCGAAGGCCGCTGTGATAGGGTTGACGAAGGCCGTGGCCGCGGATTTCGTGACGCGCGGCATCCGCTGCAATGCGATCTGCCCGGGCACGGTGTCGTCGCCGTCGCTGGAGGAGCGCATCGCCTCCCAGGCGGCGGCGCAGGGCACGACCGTAGAGGCGGCGCGCGCCGCGTTCGTCGCGCGCCAGCCGATGGGGCGCGTGGGCAAGCCCGAGGAAATCGCGGCGCTCGCGCTCTACCTGGCGTGCGACGAATCCGGGTTTACGACCGGCCAGGCGCATGTGATCGACGGCGGATGGTCTAACTAGTTAGCCCCCAGGCGAACCTGACCGACTGCAACGCACAGACACACGAGGAACACAGACGATGAAACTGCTTCGCTATGGCCCGAAGGGCCACGAGAAACCGGGCCTGCTCGACGCCGAAGGCCGCATTCGCGCGCTCTCGGGCAACGTGGCCGACATTGCGGGCGACGTGCTCTCGGACGCCGGCCTCGCGCAACTGCGCACGATCGATCCGGAAACGCTGCCGCTCGTCGAAGGCAATCCGCGTATCGGCCCCTGCGTGGGCCATATCGGCAAGATGGTCTGTATCGGTCTGAACTATGCCGATCACGCCGCCGAGTCGGGCATGCCGGTGCCGGGCGAGCCGGTCGTCTTCAACAAGTGGACGAGCGCCATCGTCGGCCCGAACGATGATATCGAGATCCCGCGCGGCTCGAAGAAGACCGACTGGGAAGTGGAACTGGGCGTCGTGATCGGCAAGCACGCGAAGAACGTGAGCGAGGCGGACGCGCTCGACTACGTGGCGGGCTACTGCGTGGTCAACGACGTGTCCGAGCGCGAATGGCAGATCGAGCGCGGCGGCCAGTGGGACAAGGGCAAGGGCTTCGACACCTTCGGCCCGACGGGCCCGTGGCTCGTCACGCGTGACGAGGTGGCCGATCCGCAGAACCTCTCCATGTGGCTCGAAGTGGACGGCCATCGTTACCAGAACGGCAGCACGCGCACGATGATCTTCACGGTCGCGAAGCTCGTTTCGTATCTCTCGGAGTGCATGAGCCTGCAGCCGGGCGACGTGATCTCCACCGGCACGCCGCCGGGCGTGGGCATGGGCGTGAAGCCGAACCCCGTGTTCCTGAAGGCGGGGCAAACGGTGCGCCTCGGCATCGAGGGCCTCGGCGAACAGCAGCAAAAAACGCGCGCGGCTGAGTAAGCGCGCCGCCAGCACGAAAAGCGCGCGAGGGGAGGCGGGACAGACCGCTTCGCCTCGCGCGCCTTGTTTTGTGACACAGGCCTTTCAGTTCGTCGGACTTTTGTCTTCCGGCCCGCTGCCCTCGGCAAGCCGGTTCACCGTCCCCTGCGCGAGCGCCACGAGCTTTTCGTCGCCGTTTTCCATTACGTACACGCTGCACTGGCAGGTGGCCTGGTGGCGCCCCGCGTGGACGACACGGGCCCGCGCCATCAGCGTGCCCTTGAGCGCCGGGCGCAGATAGTTGATCTTGTATTCCCCCGTCACCACGCGCGGCCCGAGCGCCAGCGCGCCGGCGAAGGTCAGCGCGTTGTCGGCGAGATAGCTGATCACGCCGCCATGCACGTAGCCGTGCTGCTGCTTGAGGTCGTCGCGTACGGGCAGGCGCAGGGTCAGCTCGTCGGTTCCCACATGGGTCAGTTCGGTTCCGAGCAGCACGCTGAACGGTTGGGCATGCAAAGCGCCGCGCGCGCGGTCCACAAGATCGGTCATCGTCGCATTCCCTGGGTCTATCCCCGAGTGGTTTCCTAACCACTCTAGGAAGCCTCCGCGTCGAGTCAAGGTGAATCGAATCGAATCGGTCATTCTATTGTTGCGAGAAATGGAGGGAATGACCGCGCAACCATTGCCGAAATGATTTGTTGCGCATTTTGGGGTGTTTTTTCACGGTTTAGGGCTCAAAAACCGGGGTTGCGTGGCCGTAAACGCAGTGCGGGCCCGGGCGATCACATGCTCGCGCCTCACTCATTCACTGCTATCCCAGGTGTCCCCGATGTTCAGCAAGATCAAGGTCGCATCCGGCCTGTTGTGTGTCCTCGTCGCGTTCTGCGTACTGCAGCTCGTGACCGCAGGACTGGGTTACTGGTCGCTCACGCGCACGCACGACGACGTGGCCGACCTCTCGAAAGTGGCGTTGCGGCAGGCGAGCGCCGCCAACGTCATCACCCAGCAGTTGATGGACGCCCGTATCAATCTCTCGCGTGCGGGCACGCGCATGGTGCGCGGCGGCACGGTGCCGACCGACATGGTCAATCACGCGCGCGACCAGCTGGCCGCCGCCGACACCACGTTCGCGGCGCTCATGGCCGTGCCGCCGATCAACGACGACAACCGCGCGCGCGTCGCCGCGCTCGGCGAGCGCTACCAGGTGTACCGCAAGGCGCTCGGCGAGCTGGTCGACGACCTCAACGGCAACAATCTGCAGGCCTTCCTTGACCAGCCGACGCAGTCGTACCAGGACGCCTATCTCGCAGAACTGCACGCCTTCGCTCAGTTCAGCGCCGCGGCGAGCCGCGCTTCCCTCGACTCGGTCGATTCGCGCCTCGCGCTGTTCCAGGGCGTGGGCGTCGTCATCGTGGTCCTGCTGATCGCGCTCGCGACCGGCGTGCACTTCGCGCTGCGCCGCGGCGTAGTGGAACCGCTCGAGGAAGCGGGCCGCCATTTCGACCGCATCGCGCGCGGGCGTCTCGACGAGCGCATCGCCGCGCGCGGCGAGAACGAGATCGGCCGGCTGTTCCAGGGCCTTGCGCTGATGCAGGCGAGCCTCGCGCGCACCGTCCACACCGTGCGCGAAACGGCGGGCTCGATCCACGTGGGCGCCGACGAGATCGCCACCGGCAACGCCGATCTTTCGGCGCGCACCGAATCGCAGGCGGCTTCGCTGGAGGAAACGGCGGCGAGCATGGAGGAATTGACAGGCACCGTGCGCAACACCGCCGAGAACGCGCGCGAGGCCAACGCGCTGGCGGAGGCGGCGCTCGACGCGACCGCGCGCGGCGGCGCCGTGGTGGACGAGGTGGTCGAGCGCATGCGCGGCATTGCACAAAGCTCGGACAAGATCGCCGAGATCATCGGCGTGATCGACGGCATCGCGTTCCAGACCAATATTCTTGCGCTCAACGCGGCCGTGGAAGCGGCGCGCGCGGGCGAGCAGGGCCGCGGTTTCGCGGTCGTGGCGGGCGAGGTGCGCGGGCTCGCGCAGCGCAGCGCGCAGTCGGCCAAGGAGATCAAGACGCTGATCAGCGAGTCGGTTTCGCAGATCCGCGGCGGCTCGGAGCTGGTGGAGCGCGCGGGCGAGTCGATGCGCGAGGTGTCGAACTCGATCTCGCGGGCCACGCAGATGATGGCGGGTATCAGCGCCTCGTCGCTCGAGCAGAGCACGGGCATCGATCAGGTGAATCAGGCCGTCTCGCAGATGGACCAGATGACCCAGCAGAACGCGGCGCTCGTCGAGGAGGCCGCGGCGGCTGCGGCTTCGTTGCATCAGCAGACGCGCCAGCTTTCCGAGGCCGTGGCCGCGTTCGAGATTTCGCCGGCCGTATTGGCGGCCTGAGCGACCCGGGCGCTCCGGGCGCATCGGCGGCGGGCTTTCGCCCGCCTGCATTGGCGTTTTGCGTCGTCGCGGCTCAGACGCCCATGCCCTGGTAGGCGGTCAAGAGGTGATACGGCGTGGTGGACGGCATGTCCGCGCGCGCCACGTCGCCGTTTGCGCTGCGGCATTCCACCCAGCCCTGCGGCGTGAGAAAGCGCGGCGCGAAGCGCCCGGTCTGCGGCGCGAGCGCGGCGCGCACCGCGGCGTCGCCGTGCGTGGCGAGCGCGCGCAGGTATTCCGTTTGTGCCCAGATGCGCTGCGTTGCATCGATCACCCGGCCCTGCTCGTCGAGCGCGGCCGCCACGGCGCCCGTTTCCGGGTCCACGCCGTGCTTCTGTGCAAAGACGAATGCGCGCGCGAGCGCTTCGTCCAGACCCGATGCGCCCAACCGGGCGCCCGCACGCGAGGCCAGCCAGAACCATTCGAACTGATGTCCGGGCTCGAGGCGGTTGTCCGCCGCGCCGACCGGCAATTCGGCGATACAGCCCGTCGGCGTGTGCAGAAAGCCGCGCGCGAGCGCCTCGACGAGCCCCGTGATCGCCGTGTCGAACGCGCTGTCGCCGGTTGCCTCGCTCGCCGCGAGCCAGGCTTCGGTGAGATGCATGAGCGGATTCTGCAGCGGGCCGCCGGTGACGCCCGCAAAGGAAGCATCGAGCGCCGCGTTGAGCAGGCCGTCGCGGGCAGCGAAGCGGTCGACGATCAGCGAGGACGTTTCGCGCGCGAGGTCGAGCGCCTCGGCCGCGCCGAAGCGCTGGCCGTAAGCCGCGGTGGCGAACACCACGAAGGCATGCGTGTAGAGGTCCTTGGTGGTGTCGAGCGGCGCGCCGGCCGCGTCGACGCTAAAGAACCATCCGCCGTGCTTCGGGTCCTGATAAGTGCGGCGCAGGGATTCGAACAGCGTTTGTGCGTGCGCGGCGTCGCCGGCTTCGGAGAAGACGAAGAGCTGGCGGGCGCATGCCATCGCGCGGTAGCGCGTGACGGGCAGCGGCTGCACGCCGGCCGCATCGAGCGCCTCGTAGGGCAGCCGCAGTTCGGCATTGAAGCCCGGGCCGCGCCACATCGGCAGGACGACGCGGTCGAAATGCTCGCGCAGGCTGGCTGCGCTCGTAGGTGTGTTCATGGCGAAAAGGTGCGGCGAAGCGTGTCACATCAAAAGAGCAATGCCGGCGATTGTACGCATTCGCGCATGGCGCGGACATTCCGGGCAGCCGCAGTGCGATGGAGTACGAGGCGATTTGCGCGACGCTGCGCCGCTCGCCCAACGTGAAAGCGTTTGGCGAGGACAGCGCACCGGGTTGACTGTGCGGGGCGTCGGGTCGATGCCGGCTGGCCAGGGCCTGTGATTGGGCCTGTGATTGTCGCGGACAGCCCCCAAGTCGGGGAAGCGCCCCTGGCTGCGCGTTCTGGCATGCGACAATGGGCGTTCGAACCAGAACACGAGGACGTCGCCAAGCGGCCGTGACCGGCCGGCGCGCGACGCGAACCGCATCGCTGACCCATGGCTGATTACGCAGATACCGCATCCTCTTCGCATCCCGAACACAACGCGCCGTGGCAGCCCCGCGCGACGTCTGCGTCGTCCGACGTTACTGAATCGCCGCTTGCTGTCGAATCCGATGTGCCACACGCGCCTGTCGGCGAGGCACTCGCTGCTGTTGCCGAAGCGGATGCCGCCGTGCGCCAGGGCACGCTGAGCGGCTTTGAAAGCCCCGAGCCGGCTCAGGCGGCGGCCGCGCCCGCCGACGAGGCCGGCGCGGCCAGTTCCGTTGCGGGTGCAACGACAGCGCGCCGCGCGCCGCGGGCGAAACGTGCTGCGGCTCCTGCCTTCGCCGAAGCGGCGGAGCCGGGCGTCGGAGCGGTGCAGGAGCCGGCTGCCGCCGCCTTGATCGCCGAGCCGTCGTTTGCCGCCGGCCCGGCTGAGCGCGTGGAACCCACCGGGTTCGCGTCGGAAGTGACGCAGGCAGCCTCCGAACCGGATGCGCTCACGCAGCGCTTCGACGCGCTCCAGGGCGCGCTCGCCGAGCAGCGCCGCATGGCGCTCGCTTCGTCGCGGCATCAAAAGTGGGTGCTTGCCGCCGCGTCGGCGGCGGTGCTCGCATCGGTCGGTTTCGGGATTGCGCAGTCGGTGCGGCTCGACAGCCTCGCAAACGAATCCCGCGCCGATGAGGCGCGCCTCGAGCAGTTCATCCTGAAGCAGCAGTCCGCGCTCGACGACCTTTCGCAGCGCGTTGCCGCGCAAACCGCAGCGGCCTCCGCGGCAGCGGCGGCCGCTGCCGCTGCTGCGGAAACCCCAGCGGCGCCCCCCGTGCGCGTGCCGTCCCGGGCGGCGCCGGCCAAGGCATCGCCCGCCCCCGCGCACCGTACGGCGGCGCATGCCACGCGCGCGGCTCACGCGAAAAGCGTCCAGAAAGCCATGCGCTGACCGGCTTCGGCTCGCGATCCCGCCCCTGTATCCGAAATCCCGATGCGTTGTTTTGTTGCAACGCATCGAATGCGTGCGACCCCGTGCGGCAGCGCGTCGCAGTTTTTTTGCTGCGCTGCACTAGCGTTGCCCTGGGGGAAACCCTATAATTCGTTCTGTCTTAGGGAAAACCCTGAACTGCAGCCTAACTGGGAGTCGCCATGAGCTTCATCTTTGCCCTGTTCCAAAAGGTCAGCGATCTCTTCGCGTCGCCGTATCTGCCGATGGATTCGGAATATTCGTACGAAGCGCGTCACCGCGAAGCCGAGCGCGTTCGCCGCTCGCACTACATGCCGTTCGGCATGCCGCGTGACTGATCGAAGCTGAAGCGCTTCGGGCGGCGCGCGCCGCCCAACGCGCTTCTCCGGTCGGACCGCCAGGTCTTCGAGCAAGGCCGGCTCTCGCAAGAGAGCCGGCCTTGCTTGCGTTATGGGGCTGTTGCACGGCGAAGTCGCTTCGTCTGGCGTGACGGCGAGCGAGCGCGGCTCGTGTCATAGTAATGCCGCACTGAAATCGCTACGCCTCTCACCCCATGTCCAATACCTACTTCTACGACCCCGCCCAGGGCCATGGCCTGCCGCACGATCCGTTCAAGGCGATCGTCGCGCCACGCGTGATCGGCTGGATCTCCAGCCGCGCAAAAAACGGCGCGCTCAATCTCGCGCCCTACAGTTTCTTCGGCGCGTTCGCCACGTTTCCGCCGATCATCGGGTTCTGCAGCGAAGGCCGCAAGGACAGCATCAGCAACATCGAAGAGACCGGTGAGTTCGTCTGGAATCTCACGTCGAAGGCGCTGGCGCCGCAGATGAACCGCACCTCCGCGCCGGTCGCCGCCGACGTCGACGAATTCGCGCTCGCAGGCCTCACGGCCGCGCCGGGCCGCAGCGTGGCGGTGCCGCACGTGGCGCAGTCGCCGGCCGCGCTCGAATGCAAGCTGCTGAAGGTCGTGCGGCTCAACACACTGGACGGCGCGCCCATGGACAACTGGCTCGCGCTGGGGCAGGTGGTGGGTGTGCACATCCGCGAGGAATTTCTGAAGGACGGCCTGTTCGACACACACGCCGCCCAGCCCGTCATGCGCGCGGGTTATCGCGCCGACTACGCGCAAATCGGCGAGATGTTCCAGATGGTGCGGCCGAGCGCGTAGGCCGCTGCGGGCGTGAGCAGGTCGCGGCGTTGCCGCGTCCAGCCCGCCCGCAGATAATGGCCCGACAGCGCGAGGCGCGCAGGGAGGCAATCCATGCAATCTCCGACGGGATCGGTAGTGGCGCTCAGTTCTGCCGCCTCGACGATGTTTTCGATCGGCCTCATCGCGCTCGGCTACTGGGGACTGCACGAGCCGACGGCCTGGCGTATCGGCGACCGGGTGGTCGTCGGCATCGCGCTCGTGGGCTTCGCCTGCCTTGGCAGCGTGCCCTGGCTCGCCACCTCGCCCGCGAAGCCCAACGACGAATCGCGTTTCCTGATGGCGCGCCGCGCCTTTCTCTGCGGCGCGGCTGCCGTGTGGGTGTCGATCGTGCTGTCGCTCGTGCTGTGATCCGGCGCGCGATCAGAAGCGGGCGCGCAACCCCACCGTGCCTACGACCTGATTGGCAGTCGTTGACGCGCCGCCCGCCGTGTTGATGAACGCCACGTAGTTGTGCCCCGTGGCGTGCTGGTACATCGCCTCGCCGTAGAGGTCGGTGCGCTTCGAAAGGCGGTACACGACCTGTGCGTCCACCTGGTTCCACTTCGGATCGGCGCCGAAGGTCGTCGTGTTGCTCACGTGGCCATCCGTGAAGGTGTAGGCGAGACCGAGGCTCCACGCCGGGTTCAGCTGATACTTCCCGTTCACTTCGTAGTTGTTGAAGCTCATGTCGCCGCGCTGCGAGCCGAACGAGCTGGTGCCCGTGTACTCGCTGCGCGTGAACACGAAGCCCGCCGTGGCCGGGCCGAACGTGTAGTTGATGCCGCCGCCGAACGAACGCAGACGGTCGGCGCCGAGCGCGAAGCCGCCCTTGCCGTTGGCCGTCGACTCCGCGAGGTCCACCGCGCCGGGGCTGCTCGCCGTCGCGCCCTGGGTGCCGTTCAGCTGCAGATAACCGGCGGCGATGGCGAGCGGCCCGTTGGTGTAGCTTGCGCCGAAGCTGTAGGCGCGATTCACGGCGAAGTCGGTGTTGTTCGAGAACGCATAGAGCGCGCCGAACTTCAGGCCGCTATACGTGTTGCTCGTGAACTTGACCGCGTTGTTCATGCGCAGCGAGTGGTTCAGGTTGTCGTTGTCGAACGGATGCGCGAAGCCCGTGTCGCCGAAGGTGCCCGCCGTGGCCGAAAGCGGCGCGACGAAGTCGACGAGCGAGTCGTACTGGCGGCCGAGCGTGAGCGAGCCGAACTGGTCGCTCGCGAGGCCCACGTAGGCCTGGCGGCCGAACATGCGGCCGTCCTGGCCGAGCTTGCCGTTCTGCACGTTGAAGCCGTTTTCGAGCACGAAGACCGCATGCAGGCCGCCGCCCAGGTCTTCGCTGCCGCGCACGCCGAAGCGGCTGCCGTTCACGTTGCCGCTCGTTGCCTGCCAGAGCGCGCCGGACGACTTGCCGCTCGCGACGTTGTTCGTGTACATGATGCCGGCGTCGATCAGGCCGTAGAGCGTGACCGAGCTTTGCGCGTGGGCGGCGGGCGCGGCGAGCGTGCCGAGGGCGCCGATCACGGCGGCAGCGGTGGTGAGCGAGAAGGTGTTCTTCATTCGGGGTTCCTGTAGCGTTGTTGTTTCACGGCTTGTGCAAAAGCGGGTTTGCAACAGCGAAAGGAGTGTAGGGAGTGAAAGGCGCGGGAAAAACCGGCTGTGACTGGAGAGGATTCTTCCTCGATCTGGAAGGATGTTTTCATCTCCCTGTCATAAATCGATTCAGGCATCGATTCAGGCATCGATTCGGGCGACCGGGAGCGTTGCGCCCGGCGCGAAGCAGGAGCGGCCTTGCGAGTTTGGTACGATTCACGCTTTGCCAGCCGACCCTACCTGCCGCGTGAAGCGTTACGTGCCGTTGATCCGCGATCGAATCGCGCTGTCGTTGTCCCGCCTGAAGCCCGCCGCAGCGCGGCTGGGCGGGTTTATTCGCCCGCTGGGGGCGCGTGCGCTCCATCATCTGCGGCATCCCACGCGGCGCGGCGTGCTCATGGCGATGGGCGCGTTGCCCGCGCTCGTCGTGCTCTACGTGCTCGTGCTGATTCCGTTCACCCCGAGCATCGGCGACATCCGCAAGGCGCGGGTGGACGAACCGGCCCAGATTCTTTCCGCCGACGGCAAGGTGCTCGCCGAGTTCAAGCCCTCGAACCGCGAATGGGTGCCGCTCGCGCAGATCTCGCCGCACATGGTCGATGCGCTGATTTCCACCGAGGATCACCGCTTCTACGAGCACCACGGCATCGACTTCAAGCGCACGGCGGGCGCGGCGCTGCACACGTTCTCGGGTGAGCGCCAGGGCGGCTCGACCATTACGCAGCAACTCGCGCGCAATCTCTATCCCGATGAAATCGGCCGCGCGCCCACGCTCACGCGCAAGATCAAGGAAGCAATCACGGCGTTCAAGATCGAGGCGGTGTACAGCAAGCAGCAGATTCTCGAGACCTATCTGAACACGGTGCCGTTCCTCTACAACGCCTACGGCATCGAGATGGCGGCGCGCACTTACTTCGGCGTTTCGGCGGATCAGCTCGACATCCTGCAAGCCGCGACGCTCACCGGCATGCTCAAGGGCAATGCCTATTACAACCCCGTGATCAATCCCGAGCGCGCGCTCGCGCGGCGCAACACCGTGCTCGGCCAGATGGTGAAGTACGGCAAGCTCAGCGAGGCGCAGTACGCCACGCTATCGAAGAAGCCGCTGCGCCTCGACTTCGAGCGCCAGACCGAGCCGCCCGGCCCCGCGCCGCACTTCGCGCTGCAACTGCGCAAGTGGCTGATTGCGTGGGCCGACCGCAACGACTACAACATCTATTCGGATGGCCTCGTGGTGCGCACCACGATCGATTCGCGCCTCCAGCAGATGGCAAGCGCCGCGCTGCGCCAGCACACGAACCAGCTCCAGGGCATCGCCAACGGTGCATGGAGCGGACGCAACGGCTGTGTGGCCGGCAACGACCTGTTCGCGACCTTCATGCGCGAAACGCAGGACTACAAGAGCGCACGCGACGCAGGCGCGACCGACGCCGACGCGCTCAAGCAGCTCGCCGGCGACCGCGCCTTCATGCGCAACCTCTGCAAGAGCAAGACCGCGGTGGAGGCGGGCTTCCTTGCCATCGACCCGCGCAACGGGCAGATCAAGGCGTGGGTGGGCAGCCGAGACTTCACCGAGGAACCGTTCGACCACGTGCAGCAGGCGCGCCGTCAGCCGGGCTCGACGTTCAAGCCGTTCGTGTACGGCGCGGCCTACGCGGCCGGCGCGAAGCCGGGCGACACGTTCATCGACCAGCCCGTGGAGATCCCGCTGGCGGGCGGCGAAATCTGGAAGCCGACCGACGACGTGCCGCCGAGCAATCGCCCGATGACATTGCGCGACGCGATCGCGTTCTCGCGCAACCGCATCACCGCGCAACTCATGCAGACGGTAGGCCCGGACAAGGTCGCCCGGCTCGCGCGCGCGATGGGCGTGCGCGACAGCCAGCTCGACCCGGTGCCGTCGCTCGCGCTCGGCACGAGTCCGGTCACCTTGAAGGAGATGGTCTCCGCCTACAGCACCATCGCGAACGACGGCGAGTATCTCGAACCGCGCATGGTCACGAGTATCGAGGACCACAAGGGCAACGTGCTCGCGCAGTTCGGGAGCGCTTCGCCCGAGCGGGCGCTTTCGGCGGAGGCGGACCGCACGCTGCTCGACACGATGCGCGACGTCGTGAACCGCGGCACGGGCTCCGCCATCCGCACGCGCTTCGGCATTCGCGGCGACGTGGCGGGCAAGACCGGCACGACCCAGGGCAACACGGACGGCTGGTTCATCCTGATGGACCCGCAACTCGTGGCGGGCGCGTGGGTGGGCTTCGACGACGGCCGCGTGACGCTCGACGACTACTGGGGGCAGGGTGCGCGCAGCGCGCTGCCGATCGTCGGCGACTTCTTCCAGCGCGCGCTGCGCTCGCGCCTCGTCGATCCGCGTGCGCGCTTCGACACCGAAGTGACGCCGGGTGCGTTCGAAACCTTCCGCGAGAAGCTGCGCGCGTGGATGGACCAGCTATTCGGCAAGCACGAAGCGCCGCCACCGGCGTCGCCGGTGCGGCATGCGCCGCCGCCACGCGTGAGTGCCCCGGCACCTGCGTCTGTGCCTGCAGCGGCTTCGGAGGCTGGGGCATCGGCGCTTTCTGAGGCATCGGCGCCTTCTGCCGCTTCGGCGGCGGCCGCGGAAGCGGCCGCGCGCGCGATCATGGGTCTGCCGCCGATCATCGGGCCGTCCAGCGCGCCACCGGCGCCTGCCCCGCAGCCCTCGTATCCGGCACAGGCGCCGGCGCTTGCGCCGACCCCGACGCCCGACGAGGCGGACCCTGGCACGCCGGGTGCGAGCGCGAGCTACACGCCGCCGGTGGCGCAGCCGCAGGGACAATGAGCGCGGTCTCGCACGGCCGGCTCAGCGGGTCGCGCGCGCTTCTCCCGTGCCCGTAGCGACGGGGCGCGCCGCGTGGCGCTCGCGCAGGTGGGCGAGCAACGCCCGGCGTACCGGCGCGTCGTAGTAGCGATTGGCGGCCCACGCAAGCAGCACGACGCCCGGCACGAGCACCGCGGCGATGAGCCGGGACGGATGGCTCAGCGTGTGAGCGCGCGACACGAGGTCCTGCACGATGAATCCGAGCGGCACATGAAGCACATAGATGCCGTACTCCCAATGACAAAGCCGCTCATGACGAAAAAGAGATCGATCGCCAGATGGCCGTGCTCGATGTCACGCACGTGGCACAGCATGGGAAAGTGTACGAAGACGACCAGCAGCGCAGCAGCGCCGCGCAGGCCATCCAGCGTGGCGTATCTCGAACCCGGCTGGGTACCCTGCATGACTCGTTCCCCTTGCGATTTTCTTGTTGCTTGCGCCCGCAAGGGTATCTGCCCTTGGGGTAGGGGTGTGTTCGCTAACGAGCATATCCAGGGAGCAAACCGGGCTCCACGATTTCCGCCGAAGCCTGCGCGTCGTTACTCGCGAACCTTGAACACGGAAACCAGCTCGGCGAGCGCAGCCGCATGGTCGTTGAGCGCGGCGGCGGCGCGCTCCGCATCGCCCACGAGCGCGGCGTTCTGCTGCGTCGCCGCGCCGATCTGCGAAACCGCGATATTTACCTGCTCGATGCCGCCCGATTGCTCGCGCGAGGCCACGCTGATCTCGCCGATGATCGAGCGCACTTCATCGACGCGCGCGACGATGCCGCGCATGGTCGTGCTCGCTTCGCCGGCGATCCGGTAGCCCGTCTCGACCGTCGTCGACGATTCGGTGATCAGCGCCGAGATTTCCTTCGCGGCCGCCGCGCTGCGCTGCGCGAGCGCGCGCACTTCGCTCGCGACTACCGCGAAGCCCTTGCCGTGCTCGCCCGCGCGCGCCGCTTCGACGGCGGCGTTGAGCGCGAGGATGTTGGTCTGGAACGCGATGCCGTCGATCACGCCCGTAATCTCGGCGATCTTCTGCGACGCGCGGCTGATGTCGTTCATCGTTTCGACGACGCGGCTCACGGCGCGCCCGCCGTCGAGCGCGGCTTGCGCAGCGCTGGTCACCACGGTGTTGGCGCGCGTCGCGTGGTCGGCGTTCTGCTGCACGGTGGACGTGAGTTCCTCCATGCTCGCCGCCGTCTCCTCCAGGCTGCTCGCCTGGCTCGCGATGCGCGAAGCGATCTCGCCGCTGCCCTGCGCGATGCGCGAGGTGTCCTCGCTCATTTGCGCCGTGGCGCTGCGTACCTGCGCGACGATCTGCGCGAGGCCCACGCCGATGCCGTCGATCGCGCGCGTGAGGCGGCCGATCTCGTCGGCGCCCGCCGTGTCCTGCGCGTGCGCGGCGTCGCCATTGCCGATGCCGTTGCGGCTGCGGTTGCCGATGCGCACCGTGAGGTCGCCCGCGGCGAGCTGGCCGGCGGCAAGCGCTGCGGCGTCGAGCGGCCGGCTCACGAGGCGGCGCGCCGCGTAGATCGAAAGCGCCGCGAAGAGCGCGACCAGCACGAGGCCGATGGCCGCGAAGCGGTCGCGCGTGGCGTTCACGTCGGCCATGATCTCGTCGCGCACGGCGACGCCGCCCACGAGCCATTGCCACTGCGGCACGCTCATGAACGAGACGAACTTCGCCCGCGCGTCGCCCTCGCCGCGCGTCGAGTCGGCGGAGGTGTAGTCGAGCGTGCCTTCGCGCGCTTCGAGCATGCGCGACCAGGGCGCGTCGGCGTCGTCGTAGTGTTTGCCGACGGCGCCCGGGTGCACGAGGAAGGTGCCGCGCGCCGGACCGTTCGAAGCGTCCATCACGAAGTAATAACCACTCTCGCCGATCTTGAGCCTGGCGATCTCGCTTTTGAGCGCATCGATCTGCGCACCCACGTCCACGCCGACGAAGAGCGCGCCGATCACGTGGCCGCTCGCATCGAGAATCGGCTTGTATTGCGTGATGTATTGCTTGCCGAACAACTGGGCGAGGCCGGTATAGGTGCGATTGGCCATCACCGGGCCATACGCGGGGCCCTTGCGGTCGAGCAGCGTGCCGATCGCGCGCGAGCCGTCCTGCTTCTTGAGCGAGGTGGTCACGCGCACGAAGTCGTCGCCGCTGCGCGCGAAAACGGTGGCGATTTCGCCGCTGCGCGCGAGAAACTGGTCCGGAATCGTAAAGTCCAGGTTCAGCACGTGGTCGCCGGACTTGAAGACCGGCGTGGCCTGGCCGCCAATGTCGACCGTCTGCGTGGGGTCGAGCGCGAAGGCGCCGGGCAGGAAGCTCTCGAAGAGCTGCATGGCGCGGTCGACTTCGGCTTCGAGCGCGCCGTTGATAAGCGAGATCGACGAAGCGACCGACTGGTCCTTTTCGGCAATGCGCATGCGTACCTGGTCGCCGGCCTGCGTTGCCGCCGAACGCGTGATCGCCCATGTGAAGGCTGCAAAGATGGCTGCGACTAGCACGCACGATAGCAAGGCGAGGCGCACGCCGACGCTCGCGCGGCTTGATAAGCGTGAAAGCATGGATCCGGTTCCGGAATAGAGCGTGTCAAGAAGGAGCCTGCGCCTTCAAGGCGCTGGTATGACGCATTACGGCGCGCGCGAGGGATCCTTTAGGGGTAGGACCGAAAAACCTTACAAACATGTAAAGTTTTCCGATCGGTCACGCGATTTGCTGTACAGACTGTGGGATGTTTCGGATCCCGGAATAATATCGATATAAGGAGAAAAGGGCGCACGAAGCGCCCTTGCGTTATGTTTCGCGCGATACGTCGCGCCGTGAAATTCTGCGCTAGCGGCGGGCCCGCCACGTTCTGAGCAAGAGCGCGTTGGTCACGACGCTCACGCTGGAAAACGCCATGGCCGCGCCCGCGAGCATGGGGTTGAGCAGGCCGAAGGCGGCGAGCGGAATCCCGATCAGGTTGTAGACGAACGCCCAGAACAGGTTCTGCTGGATCTTGCGCCACGTGCGCCGCGAAATATCGATTGCGGCGGCAACGAGCGCCGGGTCGCCGCGCATGAGCGTGATGCCTGCCGCGTGCATGGCCACGTCGGTGCCCGTCGCCATGGCGATGCCGATGTCGGCGGCGGCGAGCGCCGGCGCGTCGTTGATGCCGTCGCCGACCATCGCGACGATGCCGCCGCTCTTGATCTTGAGGTCGCGGATCGTGCGCGCCTTGTCGTCGGGCAGCACCTGCGCGTGAACTTCGCCGATGCCGAGCTGCGCGGCGACGGCCGCCGCGCTGCCTGCGTTGTCGCCGGTCACGAGCACGCTGCGGATGCCCATTGCCTCGAGGCTCGCGATGGCTTCGCGCGCCGTGGGCTTCACGGTGTCGCCGAAAGCGAGCAGGGCGAGGACGCCGCCGTGCGGCTCGAATAGCCACGACACCGTATTGCCCGCCGCTTCGAGCGAACGCGCGCGGGCCGCGAGCGCGGGCGGCACGGCGAGCGCCAGTTCGTCGAGCCAGCGGCCGCTGCCGATGGCGAGGCGCCGGCCGTTCACTTCGGCCTCCACGCCGCGCCCGGGCACCGCGCGCGCATGGGCGGCGCCGGCCGGAACGCCTGACGCCTGGGCGTGTGCCTCGTACGCCTGCACCACGGCCTTCGCGAGCGGGTGATCGCTTTGCCGCTGCAAGGCGGCGGCGAGCGCGAGCGTCTCGCCGCGTTCGAGTCCCTCGGCCGCATCGAACGCGGTGAGCGAGGGCTGGCCGAGCGTGAGCGTGCCGGTCTTGTCGAAGGCGACCACGCTCACGTTGTGGGCGGTCTCCAATGCTTCGGCGTCCTTGATGAGCACGCCGTGGCGCGCGGCCACGCCGGTCCCGGCCATGATCGCGGCAGGCGTGGCGAGGCCGAGCGCGCACGGGCAGGCGATCACCAGCACGGCCACGGCGTTGAGGATCGCCGTTTCGGCGCTCGCGCCCGCGAACAGCCAGCCGCCCAGCGTGATGGCCGCAATCACGAGAATCGCGGGGACGAACACGGCGCTCACGCGGTCGACGAGACGCTGGATCGGCGCCTTTTCGGCCTGCGCGCTTTCCACGAGGCGAATGATGCGTGCGAGCGTGGTTTCCGCGCCGATGGCCGTGGTGCGCAGGAGAATCGCGCCTTCGCCGTTGATCGAGCCGGCGGTGACGGGATCGTCGGGCGCTTTCGGCACCGGCAGGCTTTCGCCCGTGATGAGCGATTCGTCGATGTGGCTGCGGCCTTCGAGCACAACGCCGTCCACGGGCAGGCGCTCGCCGGGACGCACGACCACCACGGCGCCCACGCGAACCTGGGCGAGCGGGACTTCGCGCTCCTCTGCGTTGGCGCCATTTGCGCCCTCGACGCGGATGCGCGCGCGATCGGGCCGCAGCGCGTTGAGGGCGCGGATCGCGTCGGTGGTCTGGCGCTTCGCGCGCGCTTCGAGCCACTTGCCGAAGCGCACGAGCGTGATGACGACCGCCGAAGCCTCGAAATACAGATGAGCCATGTCGCCCGGGTGCGCGAGCATCGAATAGACGCTCACGCCATACGCGGCCGAGGTGCCGAGCGCGACCAGCAGATCCATGTTGCCCGCGCCCGCGCGCACGGCCTTCCAGGCGGCGCGATAGAAGCGCGCGCCGAACACGAACTGCACGACGCTCGCCAGCGCCAGCTGCGCCGCGGCGGGCAGCATCCAGTCGAGACCGAGCCAGTGGCCGAACATCGGCAGCACGAGCGGGACCGTGAGCACGGCCGAAACCAGCACGGCGCGCCATTCGCGGCGTGCCTCGTCGCTGGCGGCGGCGCGCTTCGCCGGGGCAGCGGCGTCTTCGTCGGCGGCGAGCGGCGTGGCTTCATAGCCGGCCTTCTTGACGGCGGCGACGAGCCGGTCCTGCAATTCGCCCGTGAGCGGCGCGCGCGTGTTGACGGTGGCCTGCTCGGTGGCGAGGTTCACGCTCACGCCGGCCACGCCGGGCACGCGCGCGAGTGCCTTCTCGACGCGGTTCGCGCACGAAGCGCAGGTCATCCCGCCGATGGCGAACGTGGCGGTTTCCGTGGCGACGGGCACGGCTTCATAGCCGGCCTTTTCGACGGCGGCGACGAGGGCGCCGGGCGCGACGCCGCCGCTGGCCTCCACGGTCGCCTTTTCCGTGGCGAGGTTGACCGAGGCGCGCGTAACGCCCGGCACCTTGGCAAGCGCTTTCTCGACGCGCATGGCGCACGAGGCGCACGTCATGCCGTGGATCTCGAATTCGGCCACGGCGGTATCGGTGCGCTCTGCTACGAGGGGTTCATTCATGATGGGGTGCGAGCACTGGCTGTCATCGATATCAAGCAGTATCTACGTTCCCATCATGGGAAGGTCAAGGGGCGTCAACGGGCGCGACACTACGCCACTTCCGTTTCAGAGGGAAGTCCTGGGCGCAAGCTATCCAGCTGTAACTCAATATTCCGCGCTGCAGTCTTTTCAGGCCCATGCGCGAGCGATACGATACCAACCGGCGGCATTGGCGCCTTGTCGCGCGCACCTGACTACGGCCCTGGGGGGGCTCGCGCGCGGAGTGGTCAGCCGGTCGACGTCACTTCATGGACCGCCCGCACCGAATACAACCAACAAATGACAACAATACATCGAGCATTCTCTACGTACCGTAGCTGCTCAGCGCTTGCCTGCGTTGCCCTGATCGCCGGATGCGCCTCGGCGCCGGGCGACGTTGCGCCGAAGAGCAACGGCTGGATGAAGGACGAGGTCTCCGACTCCTATGTGTTCGGCTATCCGCTCGTGCTGATGGACGTGGCGCGCGAAGCCGGGACGGGCAGCGGGCCCGGCCAGGCCGCGCCGAACACGCTGCGCCACGCGCAGTCGCTGCCGCCCGTCGGGGCTTCGAACCCGTCCGAACCCAACCTCGACACGCTGGCTTCCAGCGGCTGGCTCGACGTTTCGAGCGAGCCGGTGCTCGTCACGCTGCCCGACACGCATGGCCGCTACATGGACGCGCGCGCGCTCGACATGTGGACGAACGTCGTCTGGTCGACTGCCGCCTCCCAGACCGGCGAACATGTCAGCGGTCTGAAAGCGCAAACGATTGCATTCGTGCCGGTCGGCTGGAAGGGTACGCTGCCCGCGCGCGTGAAGCGCGTCGAGGTATCGACGCGCTACGTGTGGTTCCTCGCACGCATCCAGACGCGCGGCGGCGGCGACCTCGCGGCCGTGCGCCGGCTGCAGCACGGCCTGCAGGTCACGGCGCTTTCCGAATGGGACGATCGCAGCGCGCGCGGCAAGTCCGGCGCTCGCGGCGGCCACGGCAACGAGCCGGCCGGCGCCACGCAGAGTGGCGATCCGGCCGCGCCGGGCACGCCGTCCGCCCAGGTTGCTGCGCTCGACGCGAACGGTTTCTTCGACCGGCTCGCCCAGGCGCTGGAAGACAACCCGCCCGCGGCGGACGACGCGCACGCGCTCAAGATTCTCGGCGACATCGGCGTGCACCCGGGCGACCCGGCGCAGTTGCCCTCGGGGGCGAAGGACGCCGCGGTCGTGAAGGCGGGCCTCGCCGATGGCCGCACCCGCGCCGCGACGCCGCCGCCCAACCTGCTGGCGGGCAACGGCTGGCTCTGGGTGGGCGACGACGCGGGCAACTACGGCCCCGACTACGCGCTGCGTGCCTATGCGGCGTACACGTCGCCGGGTTTGCCGACGGCACGCGACGAGGTGCGCGCCCGCGTGAGCCAGGACAGCGACGGTCATGCGCTCAACGGCGCGAACCGCTACACGATCCACTTCGCGGCAAAGCAGTTGCCGCCGGTGCGCGGCTTCTGGTCGATCACGGCCTATACGACCGACGGCGCGCTCGACGCCGACGCGCCCGTGCGTGTGGCGTTCGGCGACCGCAGCGGCGCACGGCGCAACCGCGACGGCTCGCTCGACGTGCACGTGAGCGCCGGGCGGCCGCGCGGCGGCGCGAACTGGGTGCCGGCGCCGCATGGCGACTTCCGTCTTGTGATGCGGCTCTACGCCGCGAAGCCGCAAGCGACCGACGGCAGCTGGCAGCCGCCCGCCGTCGAGCGGCAGTAAGCGCTGAACCAGGCATTGGCGGGACGCTGTCCCGCCAATGCTTTTTTTGCGCTGCATAAGCTCACTCAAGCGCGCAACGCCCGCATGCTTATGCATCGCGCAACACGCGCGACATACCGGGCAACCGCACTTTCCTTGTTACTTCTTGTTGCGCAATACCTGCGCCGAGGGCGGCGTTTTCCCGCCGTCCGATCTTCTATCGGACCTATACTTCCGGCTGTCGGCATCCCCGGATTTCCGACATCAGACCCACATCCCGCGGCGGGCCTGTTGCCGCCTCATCCGCAAGCAAGCATGGCAAGCCTCAACAAAGCGTCGCTCAACTCTTCCTTGCAATCGGTGCGCGCGGTCGCGCGTGCGCCCCGCACCCGGCGCATCCTCACGGGCGTCCTCATCTTCCTGATCGTGTTCGGTCTGGTCGGCTTCTTCGCCGCGCCGCCGATCATTCGCCACGTTGCCGAGCAGCAGTTGAGCAAGCAGCTCGACCGGCCCGTCACGATCGGCCGCATCGCGCTCAATCCGTACACGCTGCGTCTCGAAGCGGACCGCGTGCATATCGGCGAGCGCGGCGGCAACGGCGACTTCTTCGATGTCTCGCGTGCCGTCGTGCAGGCGTCGTGGTCGTCGATCTTTCACGCGGCGCCCATCGTCGAAGAGCTGCGGCTCGACTCGCCGCGCGCCACGATCGTGCGGCTCGACGCGCAGCACTTCAACTTCTCGGACCTCATCGAGAAGTTCTCGACGCCCTCGAAACCGAACAGCAAGCCCGCGCAGTTTTCGGTTTCGAACATCCGCATCGAGAACGGCCAGATCACCTTCGACGATCGGCTGCTCAACGAAAAGCACGTGATCGACCGCTGGTCGCTCGGCATTCCGTTCATCGCCACGCTGCCTTCCAAGACCGATATCTTCGTCCAGCCGATGCTGCGCGCGCGCATCGACGGCGCGAGCACGCTCGCCATCGACGGCAGGACCAAGCCGTTTTCCGCGACGCGCGAGTCGGAAGTGGAGCTGCGCCTGACCGACCTCGACGTGCCGAAGCTCCTCACCTACGCACCGACGAAGCTGCCCGTCACGGTGAAGAGCGGCAAGCTCTCGACCAACCTCAAGCTCGATTTCGTGATGTCGGGCGAGAAGCCCACGCTGCGCGTGACAGGCACGACCGACCTGAACGACTTCGACTCGACCGACAACGCCAACGCGCCGTTCTTCGGCGCGCGCAGCCTGCACGTGGCGGCGGCCTCGCTCGAACCGTTCAGCAACGTCTATCGTTTCGACGAAATCCGTCTCGACGCGCCCACCGTGTGGGTCGCGCGCGACAAGCAAGGCGTGCTGAGCGTCGAGAAGCTGATGGGCGCGTCGGCGGGACAAAGAGCACCGGCTGAAAACAAGGCCGCGAGCGCCGCGCCGGCTTCGGGCGCTTCGGGTGCCTCGGGTGCCCGGAGCGCGCAGGCGGCGTCCGGGGAAGCAAAGCCCGCGCCGCTCGATCTCTCGATCCGCCAGTTCGCGCTCACGAACGGCACCGTGCACATCGCTGACGATCTGCCCGCGCGGCCGGTGAACCTCGACCTCACCCAGCTCTCCGCCACGCTCGCCAACTTCTCGAGCACCGCGAAGGCGGGCGCGCCATTTACGTTCGCGACCACCGCGAATGACGGCGGCACGGCCAGGGCGTCGGGTACGTTCAGCATGGCGGGCAGGAACGCCGAAGCCAACTTCGCGCTCGAACGCGTGAGCCTGCCGCAGGCGCAACCGTATATCGACAACCTGAGCGGCGCGCAGATCCTCGACGGCAAGCTCAATCTCACGTCCGCGCTCAAGGCCGACTGGGCGCAGCAGCCCGCCGTCGTGCAGGTCGGCCAGAGCACGCTCGGCCTCGAATCGCTCAAGCTCGCGGCGCGCGGCGCGAAGGAGCCGGCCATCGCGCTCGCCCAGGGCACGGTGCAGGTGAGCGGCATCGACCTCAACGCGCGCAAGGCGCAGATCGCCTCGGTGGCCGTGACGGGCCTCGTGGTGAACGCCGAGCGCCAGAAGGACGGCAAGATCGACCTGGCGCAGCTCGCCTCCACGCACCAGGCGGCGCCCGAGCGCACGGCGATACGCGCGGCGCAGAAGTCGGCGCAGGAAGGGCCGGCCTGGCGTTACACGATTGACGCATTGACGCTCAACAACGGCACGATCAACTTCACGGACAGCTCGACGCAGCGGCCGGTCAAGCTCGCGATCACGCCGTTCGACCTGAAGATCCAGCAGATCAGCGACGACCTGAGGCACCCGCTGCCGATCGACCTGAAGGCGACCGTCAACCGCAAGGGCACGCTCGCGCTGAGCGGCAAGATCAACCCCACGCCGCTCACGGCGCAACTCAAGATCGACGCGAACCGGCTCGACGCCGCCGCGTTCGAGCCTTACTTCGGCAATCAGCTCAACGCGGTGATCGCGAGCGCGCTGCTCAACATGAACGGGCAGCTTTTGGTTGAGCAGGGCAAGGCGTTCAAGGCGAACTATCGCGGCGACGCGGCGCTCGTGGACGTGCGCATGCTCGACAAGGCCACGTCCGGCCCGTTCGCGGGCTGGCGCTCGCTCGCGCTCACGAACCTGAAGGCGAATTACGACGACGCGCGCGGCACCGACGTGGACGCGGGCCGCGTGACCTTCGCCGGCTTCTATGGCCGCGTGCTGCTCGACGCGCAAGGCAAGCTCAATCTCAAGGACGTGGTTGCGCATCAAACCGGCGCGGCGCAGTCGCTCACGCAGGATGCGAGCGCCAGGCCCGGCGCGCGCGAGCCCGTGCCGCTCACGCCGCAGGCGGCGAGCGCACCCGTACAGACCGCGTCCGCGCCCACGCCGGCTTCCGCGCCTGCGACGGTCGTGGCCGCGCAGCCGCCGAAGCACCCGGTGCGCCTGCACTTCGGCGAGCTCGTGCTGCAGGACGGCCGCGTGAACTACACCGACAACTTCATCAAGCCGAACTACACCGCCGATCTCGTGCAGATCCACGGCACGGTGGGCGCGTTCGGCACGCAGTCGACGACGCCGGCGCCCGTGGATGTTTCCGCGAAGCTCTCGGCGAACGGTCCGCTCTCGATCAAGGGCACGGTGAACCCGCTCATCGAGAAGCCGTCGCTCGACCTCACGGCGAGCGCGCACGATATCGAGCTCACGAACCTCACGCCGTATTCGGCGAAATATGCGGGCTACCCGATCACGAAGGGCAAGCTCAATGTCGACCTGCACTACCAGCTCGCGAACGACCAGCTCACGGCGAACAACCATCTCTTCATCGACCAGCTCACGTTCGGCGATCACATCGACAACGACACGGCCACGAAGCTGCCGGTGCGGCTCGCGATCTCGCTGCTCAAGAACCGCCAGGGCGAGATCGACGTGAACATTCCGGTGTCGGGCTCGCTCTCGAACCCCGAGTTCAGCTTGGGCGGCCTGATCTGGAAGGCGGTGCTCAACCTCATCGCGAAGGCGGTGACCGCGCCGTTCACGCTGCTCGCCAACGCCTTTGGCGGTGGTGGCGAGGATCTCGGCTATGTCGAATTCGCAGCGGGCACGGCAACGCTGACCGATGCCGACCAGAAGAAGTTGGACACGATCGTGAAGGCGCTCGACGACAAGCCTTCGGTCAAGATCGACCTGATCGGCCGCGTCGATCCGGCCGTGGACACGCCCGCGCTGCGCGAGCAGTACGTGGATCGCCTCGTGCGGCTTCAGAAGGTGAAGGACACGGTGGGCAACGGCGAGAGCGTGGATACCTCGCAGGTCAAGGTGGACGACAAGGAGTACGAGAAGTACCTCACCAAGGCCTATAAGGATGCCGACTTCAAGAAGCCGCACAACATGATCGGCTTCACGAAGACGCTGCCCGTGGACGACATGAAGCAGGCGCTGGCCGACCACGCGCCCGTTGACGACGCAACCTTGCGCAACCTCGCGCAGCAGCGCGCGCAGGCGGTACAGCAGTATTTCGAAGGCAAGGTCGATGCGAGCCGCGTGTTCATCGTGGCGCCCAGGCTGGACGCCAAGGGCATCGACGACAAGGGCGCGACGACGCGCGTGGATTTCGGGCTGAAATAAGCGGCGCGATTCGATGCGGCGGCGCGCTTCGTTCTAACCGGCGCGCCGCAGCTTTTTGGGCTTCGCAAACGTGTGTTCCTCGATGACCTGCGCGAGCGTCGCAAAGGCCGGCTCGATTTCCTCGTGCGGCACGCACGCGTAGCCCGTCAGCAATCCTTTACGCTCCTGGCGCTGGCTGTAGTAGGCCGCGAGCGGGCGCACGATCACGCCGGCGTCGTAGGCGGCCGCAGCGACGGCGCGATCGTCGGCATGGTCGGGCAGGCCGAGCACGAAGTGCAGGCCCGCTTCGTCGCCCATGACCGGCAGTGCGTCGCCGAAGTGGCGTGTGACCGCGTCGATCAGCAACTGGCGCCGCTCGCCATAGAGCGTGCGCATGCGGCGCACGTGCGAAGTGAGATAGCCATCCATGATGAACTCGGCGAGCACGGCCTGCTGCATGAGCTGGCCTTCGCGATACAGCTCCGCCACGCCGGTGCGAAACGTGGCCGCGAGCCGCTCGGGCACGACCATGTAGCCGATGCGCAGGCCCGGAAACAGCAGCTTGCCGAGGCTGCCCACGTAGATCACGCGGTCCGATTCGTCGAGACCCTGCAGCGAGGCGAGCGGCCGGCTGCCGTAGCGGAATTCGCTGTCGTAGTCGTCCTCGATGATCCACACCTTGTGCTGGCGCGCGTATTCGAGCAGCGTGCGGCGGCGCGCGAGGCTCATCACCATGCCGAGCGGGTATTGATGCGAAGGCGTGACGAGCGCGATGCGCGGCGGGTCGCGCAGGTCCTGTTCGCGCGGATTGAGCCCTTCGTCGTCGACGGGGATGGGTGCGAGCTTCAGTCCCGAAGACTGCAACACGCTGCGCGCGCCCCAGTAGCAGGGTTCTTCCACCCATGCGCGGTCGCCCACGTCGGCGAGCAGCCGCACGGCGAGATCGATGGACTGGTGAATTCCCGTGGTGATGATGATCTGGTCCGGCGTACAGCGCACCGAGCGCGCCACGCGCAGGTAGTCGGACAGCGCACGCCGCAGCGGCCGGTAGCCGCCGCCGGGCGCGTAAGTCAGCAACCCATGGTTCGCCGATTTCCACAGCCGCGCCTGCAGGCGGCTCCACGTGCGCGCCGGAAATTCGGCCACGTCGGGCACACCCGGCATGAAGGCGCCCCACTGCCTGGCGGACACGCCCGCCTCGTCGATGAGCCGTTGGCCGCGCATCGACATGTCGCCGCGCGGGGAGGCGCCGCTCGCGTCGTCGTCATCGTCGGCGGGGGCAGACGCCGGCGTTGGCGTGCTCACGGCGGCCGAGTCGGGGCGTGTGTCGGCGACATAGGTGCCGCTGCCCGTGGTCGAGATCACGTAGCCCTCGGCGCTCAGCTGGTCGTACACATGGAGCACGGTGTTGCGCGCCACGCCGAGGTCGCCCGCGAGCGTGCGCGAGCTGGGCAGCTTGCTGCCGGGCGCGAGCCGGCCCGTCAGGATGGCCTGCTGCATGAGCTGCAGCAACTGACGGTAGGCGGGCTCGGCGCTCTCCTTGTCGAGCTGCGCCGCGAGCCATTCGGACAGGATCACCATGGCCAAGTGGTTCCATCGATAATAATGAAATGGCTCCATTGAATAGAGCCGGGACCATCTATAGTAATTCGCACGTCAGTTTCGGTTAATGCCTGCGACAGGATTTATTTAATCGCGTCAGAAGGGCCGGGAAAAAGGGTCAGCAAAGGAGACAGGGCGAATGAAGACCTCGGATGTGATCGTCAGCTTTCGCGGCGTGCGCAAGACCTACGACGGCGAAACACTGGTCGTCAAACAACTCGACCTCGATATCTATCAGGGCGAGTTTCTGACGCTGCTCGGGCCGTCCGGATCGGGCAAAACCACCTGCCTGATGATGCTCGCCGGCTTCGAGTTTCCCACCGGCGGCGAGATCCGCCTCGAAGGCAAGCTGCTCAACAACGTGCCGCCGCACAAGCGCGACATCGGCATGGTGTTCCAGAACTACGCGCTCTTTCCGCATCTCACGGTCGAGCAGAACGTGGCTTATCCGCTGGGCGTGCGCAAGGTGCCGACCGCCGAGCGCGCACAGCGCGTGAACGACGCGCTCAGGATGGTGCGCATGGAAGGTTTCGCGAAGCGCTATCCCGCGCAGCTCTCGGGCGGCCAGCAGCAGCGCATCGCGCTCGCCCGCGCGCTCGTGTTCCAGCCCAAGCTCGTGCTCATGGACGAGCCGCTCGGCGCGCTCGACAAGCAGTTACGCGAGCATATGCAGTACGAACTGAAGTCGCTGCATGAAAAGCTCGGCGTCACGTTCGTCTATGTCACGCACGATCAAGGCGAGGCGCTCACCATGTCGGACCGCGTGGCCGTGTTCGACAAGGGCATCGTGCAGCAGCTCGACAGCGTGGACCGGCTCTACGAGTCGCCGTGCAACGAGTTCGTGGCGAACTTCATCGGCGACAGCAACCGGCTGCGCGGCACCATTGCCGCCGTCGATGGCGAGTACTGCGAAATGCATCTCGCCGACGGCACGCGCCTGAAGGGCCGCAATGTGGCGGGTGCGCAGGCGGGTGCCGCGGCCATCGCCTGCATTCGTCCCGAGCGCATGAAGCTCGCGAACGGTTCCAGGGGCAACGGCGCGAACGCGCTCGCGGGCGAAGCGCGCGGCCTCATCTATTTCGGCGACCACGTGCGCATGCGCTGTGGCGTGCCCCAGCAGGACGAGTGCTTCGTGAAGGTGCCGCTCGGCACCGAGGCGCTCGACGGCTTCGCGCCCGGCCAGCCGGTCGCACTCGAATTCGCGCCGGAGCATCTGCGCGTGTTCGCATGAGGCGTGCGGGCGCGGCGCGCAATCTCGCGCCGTTGCCCCGCGAAGCAGGCGTCTCGACGATCGGGCCACGTTTCTCGCATCGAAGGGCCCGGCAAGACAAACCACCAAGGAGAAGGGACTCAACCATGAAACAGATCGGCAACATGCGCGTTGCAGCGGTCGCGGCCGCGCTCGCATTCTCGTTCGGCGTGGCGAATGCCGCGGAGCTGACCGTCGTGAACTTTGGCGGCGCCAATGGCGATGCGCAGAAGGCGGCGTTCAACGAGCCGTTCCAGGCGCAGACGGGCAACAAGATCACCGCGGTCGAGTACAACGGCGAGCAGGCCAAGGTGAAGGCCATGGTCGACGCAAAGCACGTGGACTGGGACGTGGTGGAAGTCGAAACGGGCGACATCGCGCGCGGCTGCGACGAAGGTCTCTACGAGAAGCTCGACTGGGCCAGGCTCGGCAACAAGGGCGATTTCATGAAAGAGGCGCAACAGCCCTGCGGCGCAGGCTTCTTCGTGTGGTCGACGGCGCTCGCCTATAACGCCGACAAGCTCAAGACCGCACCGGCGAACTGGGCTGACTTCTGGGATGTGAAGAAATTCCCGGGCAAGCGTGGCATGCGCAAGGGCGCCCGCTACAACATGGAGTTCGCGCTGATGGCCGACGGCGTTGCGCCGCAGGACGTCTACAAGGTGCTCGCGACGAAGGCCGGTCAGGACCGCGCCTTCAAGAAGCTCGATGAACTGAAGCCGAACATCCAGTGGTGGGAAGCCGGCGCGCAGCCGCCGCAGTTCCTGGTCGCGGGCGACGTGGTGATGTCCACGGCATACAACGGCCGTATCGACGCCGCTCAGCGCGAAGGCAAGAACCTCAAGGTCGTGTGGACCGGCAGCATTTACGACCTCGACTACTGGGCGATCCCGAAGGGCGCGCCGAACAAGGCGCTGGCCGAGCAGTACATCGCCTATACGCTCTCGCCGAAGCCGCAGCAGGCGTACGCGCAGCACATCGCCTACGGCCCGGTAAACGCGAATGCGATCAAGGCGCTCGACGCGAAGACGCTCGCCAACCTGCCGAACTCGCCGGCCAACGGCAAGACCGCGATTCAGGAGAACCTCACGTTCTGGACCGACCACGGCGACGAACTGGAGCAGCGCTTCGCCTCGTGGGCCGCGAAGTAAGGATGGGGTAGACGCTCCGGCGCGCAGGCGCCGGAGCGCTTTGGCTGCATGGCTGGAGACCGGATGTGACCACAATGACGACCGTGACCAACGTTGCCGGCCCGGCGCGCGAAGAGACAGCGCGCCTGAAGCGGGAACTGCGCGTAGCGCAAGCGAAGAAGCGCACGATGGCGCTCATGCTGATTGCGCCGCTCGCGATCTTTCTGTTGCTGATTTTCGTGGTGCCGATCGCCGCGCTGCTCACGCGCGCGGTTCAGAACCCCGAAGTGGCGACGGCGCTGCCGCATACTATCGCGGCGCTGCGCGGCTGGGACCGCAAGAGCGCGCCGCCCGACGCGGCCTACGCAGCGCTCGCGCAAGACCTGACCATCGTGAAGGACGGCGACGCGATGGGCGCGCTGGCGCGCCGCCTGAACGTGGAAATCGCGGGCTTCCGCTCGCTGGTGGCGAAGACGGCGCGCGCCATGCCGCTCGCCGACGACGACGGCAAGCCGCTCACGCTCACGCCCGCGCAAACGCGCGCCAGGTTCGTCGAACTCGACGACCGCTGGGGCGACGTCACCTACTGGCAGGCGATCGCGAAGAACAGCTCGCGCTATTCGCCGTTCTACCTGCTTGCATCGCTGGACCACCGGCAGGATGCGTTCGGCCGCATCGTGGCCGCCGATCCGGAGCAGCAGATCTATCTCGACGTGTTCGGCCGCACCTTCGTCATCAGCGTGTTCGTGACGGTGTTCGCGCTGCTGCTCGGCTACCCGCTCGCCTACTGGATCTCCACGCTCTCCGAGCGCCGCGCGAATCTCGTGATGATCCTCGTGCTGATTCCGTTCTGGACGTCGATTCTCGTGCGCGTCGCCGCGTGGATCGTGATTCTCCAGGGCGAGGGTCTCGTCAACAAGGCGCTGCTGGGCACGGGCCTCATTTCGCAGCCCTTGACGCTGCTGTTCAACCGCGTGGGCGTCTACATTTCGATGACGCATATCCTGCTGCCGTTCATGGTGCTGCCGCTCTACAGCGTGATGAAGTCGATTCCGCCGACTTACCAGCGCGCGGCCGTGTCGCTCGGCAGCCATCCGTTCGCGGCCTTCTGGCGTGTGTACGTGCCGCAGACGTACCCCGGCGTGGGTGCGGGCGTGCTGCTCGTGTTCATTCTCTCGATCGGCTACTACATTACGCCGGCGCTGCTCGGCGGCCCGGGCGACCAGATGGTCAGCTACTACGTGGCGTACTTCACCAACGTGTCGATCAACTGGGGCATGGCCTGCGCGCTGGGCGCGCTGCTGCTCGCGGCGACCACGGTGCTCTATTTCGTCTACGGGCGCTTCACGCGCACGCAACTGAGCCTCGGCTGAGGAAGGCGCAACCATGAAATTCGCCAAACCGCTTTTTGCGCCGCATATGTCGGCCGTCGAACGCGTGTGGTACTTCGCGCTGCGCGCGCTCGTCGTGCTCACGCTGTTGTATCTGATCCTGCCCGTGCTCGCGATCGTGCCGCTGTCGTTTTCGTCGAGCACGTTCCTCGTCTATCCGATTCCGGGCTGGTCGCTGCGCTGGTATCAGAACCTCGTGATGTCCGACGAATGGCGCATGGCCGCGAAGAACAGCTTCATCGTGGGCCCCGCCGCGACCTTCGTGGCAACCGTGCTCGGCACGCTCGCGGCTATCGGCATCACCAAGGCCGATTTCCGCGGCAAGGCGCTGCTCATGGCCGTGCTCATCTCGCCGATGATCGTGCCCGTGGTCGTGGTGGGCGTGGGCATGTACCTGTTCTTCGCACCGCTCGGACTCGCCAACACGTATCTCGGGCTGATCCTCGCGCATGCGGCGTTGGGCGTACCGTTCGTCGTGACCACGGTCGCGGCCACGCTGCAGGGCTTCAATCATAATCTCGTGCGCGCGAGCCTTTCGCTCGGGGCGAATCCGGTCACGACGTTCTTTCGCATCACGCTGCCCGTCATCGCGCCGGGCGTGATTTCGGGCGCGCTGTTCGCGTTCGCCACGTCGTTCGACGAAGTGGTCGTGACGCTCTTCCTCGCGGGCGCCGACCAGACCACCTTGCCGCGCCAGATGTTCACGGGCATCCGCGAGAACATCAGCCCGACGATCGCGGCGCTCGCCACGATCCTGATCGTGTTCTCCACATGTCTGCTGCTCGCGCTCGAATGGCTGCGCGGCAGGAATGCGGCGCGCGCGGTGAAGGCGTGAGGGTGCGAGGGCGTGGGATGGCGATGAAGAAAAGGCAGCGCCGCGGCGCTGCCTTTTGGCTTGTGCGCGTTACGCCTGAAGCAGCGGCGGCACACGCCGCTTGACCCACTGCGTGGCGCGATCGTACGCGTGGGCGAGTTGCAGTACCTGGAGATCCGCGCGCGGCTTGCCGATCACCTGCAGCCCCATCGGCAGGCCTTGTGCATTGAAGCCCGCAGGCACGCTGATGACCGGCAGCCCCGCGAGACTGGCGCCGATCACGACTTCCATCCAGCGGTGATAGGTGTCCATCGTGCGGCCCGCGATCGACTTTGGCCAGTGCTCGTTCGCGTCGAACGGGAAGAGCTGGGCGCTGGGCAGCACGAGGTAGTCGTAACGCTCGAAGAGCGCGAGCAGCGCGTGGTACCACTGGCTGCGCGTGACCGTGGCGTTCCACACGTCTTCGCCCGAGAGCTTCAGGCCGCCTTCCACTTCCCATTGCGCTTCCGGCTTGAGCAGCGCGCGCTTTTCCGGATCGCGATAAAGCGCGCCCAGCGTGCCTGCGCACGAGAAATGGCGCAGCGTGAGCCAGGTTTGCCACAGGCGTTCCATCCGGAAGTCGGGGCGTGCGGCCTCGACCTTGCAGCCTGTCGATTCGAAGTCCTTGAGCGCCGTTTCGCAAAGCGCGAGCACGCCGTCTTCCATCGGCAGATAGCCGTCGTAATCGCCTAGCCAACCGATGCGCGCGCAATCAAAGTCGCGTTCGAGCGAGCCCGCGAACTGCGCAGGATCTTCGGCCATGGAAAGCGGAGCACGCGCGTCGTAGCCCGCCTGGGTGGAAAGGAGCATCGCGAGGTCGGGTACGTTGCGGGCCATCGGTCCCGCGTAGCCGAGCTGGTGGAAGAACAGGTCGTGCGCAGGCACGGAGGGCACGCGCCCTTGCGACGGACGAAAGCCGAACACGTTGTTCCACCCGGCGGGATTGCGCAGCGATCCCATCATGTCGCTGCCGTCCGCCACGGGCAGCATGCGCAGCGCAAGCGCCACGGCCGTGCCGCCGCTGCTGCCTCCTGCGCTGCGCGTGGGGTCGTAGGCGTTGAGCGTGGTGCCGAAGACCGTGTTGTAGGTGTTCGAGCCAAGGCCGAATTCCGGCGTGTTCGTCTTGCCGATGAAAATCGCGCCCTGTGCGCGCATGCGCGCGGCCATCAGGGAATCGGCTGCGGGCACTTCGTTGCGGAACAGCGGCGAGCCTTGCGTGCACGGGACGCCGGCCGTGGCCGTGAGGTCCTTCGGCGCTTGCGGCATGCCGTGCATCCAGCCCAGGTATTCGCCGCGCGCGAGCTGGGCGTCGCGAGCGCCCGCCTCGGCGAGCAGCGTGGCGCGCTCGCGCAGCGAGACGATGGCGTTGGCCGGTGTATTCACACGCTCGATATGATCGAGAAACGCGCTCATCACCTCGCGGCAGGAGACCTGGCGCAGGCGTATCCATTCCGAAAGCTCAAATGCCTCGGCCGCGACGAGATCGTTGGGGGACAGTCTTGCGGGGGACAGCGATGCCGGGTTCATACGTGTCTCTCGTTTGCGGATGGAGCAGCGGGAGGGTCATTGTCGCGCAGTCGCGGCGCAGACGAAAGGAAACGAATGGTTGCCGCAGCGGGCTGCCGGTTGCCGTCCGGGGCGGCCGGCTTACCGGACGGGCGCGCTGGGCGCCGATGCGTCGTTGCCTTGCGCGGGCGGCGCGGTACCGGGAAGCGGCGCGCCACCGAGGGCTTGATAGAGCGCCGCGGTGTCGGTTAGCCGATCCGCATGGACGCGCGAGCGGTCGAGCGTAGTCTGAAGCGCCTGGCGTTGCGCATCGATCAACGCAAACTCGCTCACGCCGCCTGCGTTGTAGCGCGTTTGTGCGATCGCCGCGTTGGCCTGCGCCTCCCGCGCGGCGTCGTCGCGCGCCTGCAGTTCGGTCGCATCGTTCTGGAGCGCCTGGAGCGAGTCGGCGACCTGCTGCAACGCCTGCAGGACCGTCTGCCGATAATCGGCGAAAGCGGCTTCATAGGCGGCTTCCGACGCGCGTTTCTTCGCGCGCAATTCGCCGCCATGGAACAGCGGCTGGGTGAGGCCGAGTCCGACATTCCAGATGTTCAGTCCGCTGATGACGTCTTCGATATGCGTGCGCTGCGACCCGATGCTCGCCGAGAGCGAGATCTGCGGATAGAGGTTCGCAGTCGCCACGCCCACGTTCGCGCCGGCCTGGTGCAGCAGCGCCTCGGCGGCACGTATGTCGGGACGCTCGCGGGCCAGCGTGGAAGGCACGGTGAGCGAGACCGTATCAGGCAGATGCAGTGTATCGAGAGAAAGGGCGTCGAGCGGCGCGGCGAACTGCGCAGGCGCGACGCCCAGCAGGGTGGCGAGCTGATGCTCCGCAGCCGCGCGCTGCGTTTCGAGCGGCGGCAGCGAGGCGCGCGTTTGCGCGAGCAGGGTGCGCTGGCTGTGCACGTCGATCTGCGCCACGCCGCCGGCCGAGTAGCGCGCTTGCATGATCGCGAGCTGGCGTGCCTGCGTCTGCGCGAGCTGCGTGGTGAGGTCGATCTGGCGCTGCAGCGAGGCGCGGCGGATGGCGGTGGACACCACGTTGGCGGCTATCGTCAGGCGCGCCGCCTCCATTTCGTACGCCTGATAATCGACCTGCGCGAGCGTGGATTCCAGTGCGCGACGGTTAGCGCCGAACAGGTCGAATACGTACGAGACGCCGACCGAAGCGTTGTAAAGCGTGAACGGCGGCGGGTTCGGCACTTGTGTGATGCCGAAGGCGGCGAGATCGACCTTCTGGCGCGTGCCGGAGAGTTTCAGATCGACGGCGGGAAAGTTCGTCGCGCCTGCCTGCGCGTTGTAGTTTTCGCGCGCTTCTACGAGTCTGGCGCGCGCCGAGTCGAGCGTGGGGCTCGCGCGCAAGGCCTGATCGACGAGTTCGTTCAACTGCATGCTGCCAAATTGTGTCCACCAGTCGTTTGGCGCGTGCGCTGCGGCCGTGAAGGTTTGCGCGCCGCCGCCGGGGCCGGCGGTGCCGGCGGTGGACACCGGCACGGGCTCGCGCGTCCAGCCCGTGGCAGCGGGCGCGGCGGGCGGGTGGAAATCGGGGCCCACGGTGCAGCCCGCGAGCATGAGCACAAACAGGAAGGCAAGGGCGGCGTCGCGTGTCATGGTCGTGTGCCTCGCGCTAGTCGAGCGTGCGCCGGTAAAAGCGCACGGCAATCGCCATGACCGCGACCGTGAATATGGCAAGCGGCCACACCGCGGGCCACAGGTCGGTCCAGCCGTTGCCCTTGAGCAGGATGCCGCGCACGAGGCGGTTGAAATACGTGAGCGGCAGCAGGTTGCCGAGCCACTGCGCCCAGCGCGGCATGCCGCCGAACGGGAACATGAAGCCGGAGAGCAGCAGGCTTGGCAGGAAATAGAACATCGTCAGCTGCATGGCCTGCAACTGGTTCTGCGCGAGCGACGACAGCGTGATGCCCACGGTGAGATTCGCGGCGATGAACAGCAGCGCCGCAAGATAGAGCGTGACGAGACCGCCCGCGAACGGTACGTGAAATACGTAGCGCGCCGCGAGCACGATGATGGTCGCCTGGATCAGCCCGATCGCCACGTACGGAATGATCTTGCCCGTCATCACCTCGATGGGCAGCACCGGCGTGGCGAGCAGGTTCTCCATCGTGCCGCGCTCGCGCTCGCGCGTGATGGCGAGGCCCGTCATCATCACCATCGTCATCGTGAGGATCACGCCCATGAGTCCGGGCACGACGTTGTATTGCGTGATGCCCTCCGGGTTGTAGAGCCGGTGCACCTGCACGTCGAACGCGGCGGGCGTGCCGTTCAGATGCGCGAGCGGGCCGGTGAGGTCTTTCGCGGCCACGGGCGCGACAAGCCCGGGCAGCGCCGCGAGCGCGGTGGTGATGGCAGTGGGGTCGCTCGCGTCGGCTTCGACAAGCAGCGAGGGTCTTTCGCCGCGCAGCAGGCGCCGCGAGAAATCGACAGGAATGCTGAGCACGAACTGCACCGTGCCGCGCGCGAGCGCATGACGCGCCGAGGCTTCGTCGGGCAACGTTTCGACCACGTCGAAATAGGCGGAATTACGCATGCCCGCGACGAAGCTGCGGGCGAACACGCTGTCCTCGCCCACGACGATCGCGGTGGGCAAATGTTTCGGGTCGGTGTTGATTGCATAGCCGAACAGCGTGAGCTGGATGATCGGCAGGCCAACGATCATCGCGAACGTGATGCGGTCGCGCTTGAGCTGCAGGAACTCCTTGAGCACGATGCTCCACCAGCGCGCCACGGAAAACGGGAACGACGCGCTCACGACACGACTCCGTAATTGTCCTGAGCATGGCTCATCAGGTAGATAAACACATCTTCGAGACCGGTGTCGATGCGCTCCGAGCGCAGGGGCTGGCCTTCTACGGCGCGCTCGACCGCTTTGGCCAGCGCGGCATGATCGCGTCCGCTCGCATGCAGCGCCGAGCCGAACACCACCGTCTGGTCGATGCCTGGCGCTTCGCGTAACTGCGCGGCGAGCGCGCTGAGCCGCTCGCCATGAATCGCCCACGTTTCGAGGTTCTGTTCGGCGATCACCTCGGCGGCGGTGCCCTGCGTGAGCAGCTTGCCGTAGGCGATATAGGCGAGCTTGTGGCAGCGCTCGGCTTCGTCCATGTAATGCGTGCTCACGAGCACCGAAATGCCCCGCGCGGCGAGCCGGTGCAACTCCTCCCAGAAGTCGCGGCGCGCGGTGGGATCCACGCCCGCAGTCGGTTCGTCGAGCAGCAGCAATTCGGGCTCGTGCAGCATGCAGGCCGCGAGCGCGAGCCTCTGCTTCCAGCCGCCCGAGAGCGCACCCGTGAGCTGGCCCGCGCGGCTTGCGAGCCCGAGCGATTCGAGCGCTCGGTCGACGGCTTCGCGGCGGTTGCGCATCTGGTAGATGCGCGCAACGAAGTCGAGGTTCTCGCGGATCGTCAGGTCTTCCCAGTACGAGAAACGCTGCGTCATGTAGCCCACGTGACGCTTGATCTGCGCGCTCTCGCGCAGGATGTCGTAGCCGAGGCAGGTGCCCGAGCCGGAATCGGGCGTGAGCAGCCCGCACATGAGCCGGATCGACGTGGTCTTGCCGCTGCCGTTCGGGCCGAGAAAGCCGAAGATCTCGCCGCGCGCCACACGCAGCGACACGTCGTTCACGACGTGCTTGCTGCCGAAACGCTTGTTGAGATTGCGCACGTCGATGGCGTAGTCGCCGGCAGGCCGATCAGGTGTGCTCATTGCAGCGTCACCTCGACCGGCTGACCCGGATGCAGCTTCACGGCGTCTTCTGCAGAAGGCCGGGCCTCGATCATGAAAACGAGCTTCGCGCGGTTCTCGTTGCTGTAGATGACGGGCGGCGTATATTCGGCGGCGTTCGAAATCCACGTGATGGTGGCCGGGATCCGGGCGGCGCAGCCGTCGCAGCGCACGTTCACCTTGCGGCCCGGCGCGAGCGATCCGACGATCGTTTCGGGCACGAAAAAGCGCACCTTCACGTTCTGCGGCGGCAACATCTGCACGACGGGGCTGCCCGCCTGCACCCACTCGCCTACGCGAAACAGCGTGTCGTAGACGAGGCCGCCGCTCGGCACGCTCACGCGCTTCTGGTCGAGCCGCCACTGCGCCTGCGCGAGCGAGGCGCGCGCGGCCTCGACGTCGGCGGCCTGGGCCGCGATTTGCGCGGTTCGTCCCGGCAGATTGGCCACGCGCACCTGGTTTTGCAGTTCGCGCACCTGCGCGGCCGTGGAGGCGGCTTGCGCACGCGAGTCGTCGAGCTGCGCCTGCGCAATGCCGCCTGCGCGCAGTTGCGCTTCGTCGCGCGTGAGCTGGAGCGCGGCCTTGCGCGCATTCGCCTCGGCCTGCGCGAGCTGCGCCTCGGTCACGCGCACTTCGGGCGGACGCTTGCCGGTCTGGAGGTCGGCGAGCTGCTGCTGTGCGGCCGTCAGGCGATGCTGCGCCTCGTCGCGCGCCGCCGCTTCCTCGACGGAGTCGAGCGCGAAGGCGGGCGCATGGGCGGCCACGGTTTGCCCGCGCTGCACTTCGAGGTGCGTGAGCGTGCCTGGCTGCGACGACGCGAGATAGACGTACTCGCCTTCGGCATAGCCCTGCCAGCCAGCCGGTCCATGCCGGGAACAGGCGGCGAGCACGAGCACCGCGGCGCACGTGCCGGCAATGCGGCGCTTCATGACGCGTCCTCCTTGCGGCCGGCAGTCGAGCCCGTCGCGCGGCGCGCGCGCGCGTCCTGCGGCGCAGGCCGCAAGGCCGCGCTCAACAGCGCGCTCACATGCCGATGCAGCGCCTCGCGCTCGATCTTCGGAAAGCCGCGCACACTTTGCCAGAGCTTCGAAGTGGCGAGCGGCAGCATGACGAGCGCGAGAATCGAGATGAAGAGCAGCGGCGCTTCCAGTTCGGCGTTGACGCTGCCGTCGCGCTGCGCCTCGTTGACGCGCGCCGCGAAGCGCTGCAACGGCTCGATGGGCAGCCGCTTGAGCATGCGCTCGCGCAGCAAGCCGCCTTCGTTGACGATTTCGCGCAGCCAGAGCGGCGGTAGCCAGGGCATGCGCGAGGTCACTTCGAAGAGCCGCGCGACCAGTTCTTCCACGAGCGCATGTGGGTCTTGCGCGAGATCCCCCCGGGCGCTGTCCACGCTTTCCCACACGAAGGCAATCGAGCGCGCAATGCGCTCTTCGACCACGGCGTCGAGCAGCTTTTCGCGGTTCGTGAAGTAGTAGTGGACCATGGCGGACGTCACGCCCGCGGCCTCGGCGATCTGCGCCATGGTGGTGGCCGCGATGCCCTGCTCGCCAAACAGTTGCGTGGCGCTGGCGAGCAGCCGCTCGCGCATGTCGAGGTCGGCGGCGGCGCGGCGTCGGCCGCGCGGGCGGGGCGCAGCGGCAGCGGTGCGGGCGCGCGTGATCATCGTTCTACTTTAATTCACGCATTAGTTAAATTCAAATCGCGTGCGCTGCGGGTTAACCCTGCGACAGTTCCCTGCGGGTTCTTTCAGAACTTTCCTATATAAAAATGCTCGCGTGGCGTTCAGGCTGTGAGATTCACGCTGAAGGGATAAACAAGTCACGCCATCATGGAACAGAAAATGAAGCGCGTCGTCGTCATCGACGACCATCCGATTGTGCGGAAGATGCTCGCCAACGTACTCAATACGGAGTACGAGCTGGTAGGCGAGTGCAGCGACGGCGAAGCGGGCCTGCAGCTCGTACAGGATCTGCGTCCCGATCTGGCGATTCTCGACCTCGAGTTGCCGAAGCTCGACGGCCTTTCCGTCATCCGCGGCATTCGCGCGCAGCAGCCCGGCGCGCGCATTCTCGTGCTCTCTGCGAAGCCCGAGCTGGTCATGGCCAATCACACGCGTATCGCGGGCGCGAACGGCTATGTCAACAAGAATCGCGGCGTGGAGGAACTGTGCGGGGTGGTCAGGGCGGTATTGCTCGGCTACGACTGCTTCCCGGCGGGCAGCTGCGGCGGCGGCCGCGACGTGGCGCTCAACGGGCTGTCGCCTCGCGAAGTCGAAGTCCTGCAGTATCTCGCGCGCGGTTTGAGCAACAAGGGTATCGCGGCACGGCTCGGGCTTTCAGATAAAACCATCAGCACCTATAAGACTCGCGTGCTGGACAAGCTCGGCGTCTCGTCACTTGCGGCGCTGATCGAGTTTGCGACGTTGAACAAGCTGATCGAATAGCGCGACCCAAAGCACAGTCGAAAAAAAAGCCCGACTTACGCCGGGCTCCAAGTGTGACCGCACCCGTTGCCGGGCGCGGCACCTGCAAAAAACTGCGTACTTAAGCCGCGAGTCAGGCGGCCAGAAGCGAGCGCAGCACGAACGGCAGAATACCGCCGTGCTTGTAGTAGTCGACTTCGATCGGCGTATCGATGCGCAGCAGCACCTGCACGCGCTGATCCTTGCCGTCCTTGTGGTGGATCACAAGCGTCAGGTCCTGTTGCGGCTTGAAGTCGTCCGTCAGGCCTTCGATATCGAACGTTTCTTCGCCCGTCAGGCCGAGCGACTGAACGCTGTCCGCACCCTTGAACTGCAGCGGCAGAACGCCCATGCCGACGAGGTTCGAGCGGTGGATACGCTCGAAGCTGCGTGCGACCACGGCCTTCACGCCCAGCAGCTGCGTGCCCTTGGCTGCCCAGTCGCGCGACGAGCCCGTGCCGTACTCTTCGCCTGCGAACACCATGGTCGGCGTGCCGGCGTCGATGTACTTCATGGCGGCGTCGTAAATCGACAGCTGTTCGCCGCTCGGCTGGTGGATCGTCAGGCCGCCTTCCACGCGCGTGCCGTCGGCCTTCGCCGGAATCATCAGGTTCTTGATCCGCACGTTCGCGAAGGTGCCGCGCATCATCACGTCGTGGTTGCCGCGGCGCGAGCCGTAGCTGTTGAAGTCGGCCTTCTGCACGCCGTTTTCCTTCAGCCATTTGCCTGCGGGCGAGTCTTCCTTGATCGAGCCAGCCGGGCTGATGTGGTCGGTCGTGACCGAGTCGCCGAAGATGCCCAGTGCGCGTGCGCCCTTGATCTCGGGCACTGCCGACGACGGCGTCATCGAAAAGTCGCTGCCGAAGAACGGCGGCTCGGCGATGTAGGTCGACTTCGGCCAGTCGTAGACCTGACCTTCTTCGCCTTCGATCTTGCTCCACAGGTCGCCCTTCTTCGTGAGCTGGCTGTAGTTCTTCTGGAACGCCTCCGGATCGAGCGCGAACTTGAGCAGCGCGTTGACTTCGTCGCTCGTCGGCCAGATGTCGCCGAGGTAGATGTCGCGGCCGCCCTTGCCCTTGCCCACCGGTTCCGTCATCAGGTCGCGCGTGATGTTGCCCGCGATCGCGTAAGCGACGACCAGCGGCGGCGAGGCCAGGAAGTTCGCGCGGATGTTCGGGTGGATACGCGCTTCGAAGTTACGGTTGCCCGAGAGCACCGCAGCCGCGACGACGTCGTTCTTGACGATCGATTCGTTCAGCTCGGGCGTCAGGTCGCCGGCGTTGCCGATACAGGTCGTGCAGCCGTATGCCGCGAGTTCGAAGCCGAGCTTCGAGAGGTACGGCAGCAGGCCCGTCTTCGTCAGGTATTCCGTGACGATGCGCGATCCCGGCGCGAGCGACGTCTTGATGTGCGGCGCGACCGTCAGGCCCGCTTCCACGGCCTTCTTCGCGAGCAGACCGGCGGCCAGCAGCACGCTCGGGTTCGACGTGTTGGTGCACGACGTGATCGCGGCGATCAGCACGTCGCCGTTGTGCAGCTTGACCTTCTCGCCCGCCGCGTATTCGGCGGAGAGGTCGGCGGCCTTCTTGTTGAAGCCGTTTTCCGCGACCGGCTTCGAGAACAGGTCCGTGAAGGTCGACTTCACGTTGCCGATTTCGATGCGGTCCTGCGGGCGCTTCGGACCGGCCAGCGACGGCGCGACCGTGCCGAGGTCGAGCGTGAGCGTCTTCGTGTAGTCGATGTCGCCGGCCTTCGGCACGCCGAAGAGATCCTGGGCCTTGAAGTAGTTCTCGAATGCCGAGATTTCGGCTTGCGTGCGGCCCGTGCCCTTGAAGTAGTCGATCGTCTTTTCGTCGACCGGGAAGAAGCCCATCGTCGCGCCGTATTCCGGCGCCATGTTGCCGATGGTCGCGCGGTCGGGCACGCCGATCGACGCCGTGCCTTCGCCGAAGAACTCGACGAACTTGCCGACCACCTTCTCCTTGCGCAGCATTTCGGTGATGGTCAGCACGAGGTCGGTTGCCGTGCAGCCTTCGCGCAGCTTGCCCTTGAGCTCGACGCCCACCACATCGGGCGTGAGGAAGTACACCGGCTGGCCGAGCATGCCGGCTTCCGCTTCGATGCCGCCCACGCCCCAGCCCACCACGCCGATGCCGTTGATCATCGTGGTGTGGCTGTCGGTGCCGACGAGCGTGTCCGGGTAGTAGACGATGTCGCCGCCTTCGGTCTTCTTGTGCACGCCGCGCGCGAGGTATTCCAGGTTCACCTGGTGGACGATGCCGATGCCCGGCGGCACGACCTTGAACGTGTCGAACGCCTGCATGCCCCACTTCATGAACTGATAGCGCTCGTTGTTGCGCTGGAATTCCAGCTTCATGTTCAGGTCGAGCGCGTCCTTCTGGCGGAAGTAGTCGATCTGCACCGAGTGGTCGACGACGAGGTCCACCGGCACGAGCGGCTCGATGACCTTCGGATCTTTGCCGACCTGTTTGGCGACGCCGCGCATGGCGGCGATGTCGGCTAGCAGCGGCACGCCGGTGAAGTCCTGCAGCACGACGCGGGCGACGACAAACGGGATTTCGTCGACGCGCGAAGCATTCGGCTTCCAGTTCGCCAGTTGCTCGATGTGCTCTTCCGCGATCTTCTTGCCGTCGTAGTTACGCAGCACAGACTCGAGCACCAGACGGATCGAGACCGGCAGGCGATTGATCTTCACACCAAGCTGCTTGCCGAGTTGCGGCAGCGAGTAGAACTTGCCTTTGCCGGAACCGCTGTCGAATTCTTTTAGCGTTTTGTGGAGATTGTGGGCCATAGTGTTTTCCTTCGTTTAATCGCGGAAATAACGCTTACTGCTCGTTTGCTGCTGTCACTGTTACCTGCCTGATTGCTCAGATCACATACATGTCGACGTACTCGTTGACGCTCAGGGCGCAAAGCCGGGCCTCGTCGAGCGAGACGTCGAGAATCGCCTGCTGCTGCTTCGCGGGGAAGCGGCGCGCGAGGTTGATTCGAAACTTTTCTATCAGCAGCGGAATGCCTTCTTCGCGGCGCCGCTTGTGGCCGATCGGATACTCCACGACGACCTCGTCGAGCGTCGTGCCGTCGATGAGCTCTATGGTGAGCGCATTTGCGATCGCGCGCTTGTCCGGATCGTGATAATCCTTCGTGAACTGCGGGTCTTCCACGCATACCGTCTTCGCGCGCAGCGCGTCGATGCGCGGGTCGCTTGCGACTTCGTCTTCGTAGTCGGAGGCGGTGAGGCGGCCGAAGATCAGCGGCACGGCGACCATATACTGGATACAGTGATCGCGGTCGGCCGGGTTGGCAAGCGGGCCGCGCTTGTCGATGATGCGGATGGCCGCTTCATGCGTGCGGATGGTGATGCGCTTGATGTCCCCAGCCGTCCTGCCGCGCTGCGCGAGCACGCCGTGCAGCGTCATCGCGGCTTCGGCCGCGGTCTGTGCGTGGAATTCGGCGGGGAACGAAATCTTGAACAGCACGTTTTCCATCACATACGTGCCGTAGGGGCGCTGAAACCTGAACGGCCGCCCCTTGAACGAGACGTCGTAGAAGCCCCACGTTTTTGCCGTGAGCGCCGAGGGATAGCCCATCTCGCCCGTTTTCGCCATGAGCGCAAGACGCACGGCGCGCGAGGTGGCGTCGCCCGCGGCCCACGACTTGCGCGAGCCGGTGTTGGGCGCGTGGCGGTAGGTGCGCAGCGACTGGCCGTCGACCATCGCAAGCGTTACGGCGTTGATCAGCTCGTCGCGGGCGAGCCCGAGCAATTGTCCGACCACGGCCGTCGAGGCGAGCTTCACGAGCAGCACATGGTCGAGACCGACCTTGTTGAACGAGTTTTCCAGCGCAATGCAGCCCTGGATCTCGTGCGCCTTCACCATGCCTTCGAGCACGTGCTTCATGGTGAGCGGCGCTTTGCCCTGGGCGACGGCGGTGCGCGAGAGCCAGTCGGCGGTCGCGAGGATGCCGCCCAGGTTGTCCGACGGATGGCCCCATTCGGCGGCGAGCCATGTGTCGTTGAAGTCGAGCCAGCGGATCATCGCGCCGATGTTGAACGCGGCCTGAACCGGATCGAGCTGGAATGACGTGCCCGGCACCTTCGCGCCGTGCGGGACGATCGTGCCCGGCACGATCGGTCCCAGCAACTTGGTGCAGGCGGGGTAGGAGAGCGCCTCGAGTCCGCAGCCGAGGGTATCGATCAGGCAATGCCGGGCCGTCGTCAGCGCGAGTGCGCTGTCAACCCGGAAACCCAGTACGTAGTCGACGATATCGACCAGCACCTGGTCCGGCTGCGGCCTGACGTTGGAGATCAGGGCGGACATCGAGGCGATCCTGCGGGACTTACTGGCCCGCAGCGCCGCTGGCGGCTGCCGGAGCGCGGTTGGCCGGGTTCAGCGCCTGCGCCTGGGTCGGCGCCATTGCGCCTTGCTGCATTGCAACCGTCTTGCACTCGTCGGCCAGACGCGAGCTGTCCTTGTCCGAGAACAGCATGGCCTTGGTCGGGATCACGACGAGGTCGAGGCCGGTGGCGGCGTCGTGGAAGCGGTCGGCGCCCGTGGTCGTGACCTGGCGCGGCAGGTTGTAGTTCTTGTTCGCCCAGTGAACGGTGACGATCTGGTCACGTGCCATGTCGCCCTTCAGGTCGAATTGCGCCCCTTCCGCGCAGCTCCAGTGCTCCGAGCCTGCCGGGATCGGATCGACCTTCGCTTCCTTGGCCGGGTTGGCCTTGCGCTTGATGATGCGATGCTTCGGAGCCGGCTTTTTGGCCGTGGTCGACGTGCCTTGTGCGGCGGCGTCGGTGGCGGCCAGCATCAGCGTCGAGGACAGCGTGCCGATGACAGCGGCGATCAGCAGTTTCTTCATGAGTGTCAAACCTTTATCTATCTAAATGCGGTTGATCAGTGCGCGGTTGAACAGGCAACCGCCGTTTGCACGGCGCGCGCCCCGAAAGCGCGCAGCGGACGCTATTTTCACCTATTTATCGCCATGAGCTTCAATTTCTCCGGCCCGGTGTTGTTTGCAGCCTGGTTCGCAAGTAACTGCCTGTAACTGTCCGTGACTGCCGCCGCTGCGCTATGCGGTGCGAGATCCGCGTCGTCGTCGTGGCGCGATACGCTGAAAACGTTTTCTGCACCCATTCGCGGCGCGCATCAGGCCGACTCCTGCGCCAGCTCGCCCCGCGCGAACAGCGGCGCCGCTTCGGCCGGCAAGTCGCGGCCCGTGGCGCGCGCGCGACGCAGCACGGACCAGTAGTAGCGGTAGCTCGCGCGGTCGTGCAGCGTGTCGCCGTGGCGTGTCGGACCCCATTGGGCGTGTTGCGCGGCCAGCAGGATGTCGGCGGCCAGCGCGATTTCTTCGTCGCGCGGCGCGAAAGCGGCCACGATCGCGGGAATCTGTGCCGGGTGAATGCTCCACATGCGCGTGTAGCCGAACTCGTTGCGGGCGCGGCGCGCATCGTTCGCCACCACGTCCATGTCGCGCACCTCCGTACTCACGTTGTGCGAGGGCACGCGGCCGAACGCATGGCACGCGGCTGCGATTTCGAGCTTCGCGCGGCGCACGAGCGGGTGGTCGAACTGGCCGGGCGAGCGCATGGCCGTGTCGGGAATCGCGCCGTCGTGCGCGGAGACGAAGTCCATCAGCCCGAAGCTGAGCGACTCGACGCCGCGCAGCGCGGCGAGGTCGAACACGCGCGCGAGTGCGCCGTGCGTTTCGACGAGCAATTGAACGGGAATGGGCTTGTCGATGCCCATCTCGACGCGCGTGGCCTCGATGAATGCCGTCATTTCGGCGGCGTCGCCCACGGCCCGGATCTTCGGCAGGGTGATGAAGGCCGGCGCGCGTTTGGCGGCGCGCAGGATCATGCGCACGTCGTCGCGCCAGTGCGGGTGATGGAAATCGTGGATGCGCACGCCGACGCGGCCAAAGCGGTCGTGTTCGCCGCCGATGAACGACGCCGCGAGTTCGGCGTGTTCGGCTTCGCGGCCCACCTGCGCGCCGTCTTCGCAATCGAGCGTGATGTCGAATACCGGGCCCAGCTGCTGTTGCAGCGCGAGCGATTTGAGCATCAGCTTCTCACTGCCCGCGTAGTGGTCGCATGCGGGCAGGATGGCGGGCGGCGCTTCGCCGTCAAACAACACTTCGGCTGGCAGAATGGCGCGCATCTTCGGCGTCGGGAGTCGAGTTTTACAGGAGATACCGGATTCGGATGCGTCCTGCCGGCAAGGCGCATGCGGATCGGGGGGGGGGGCCGGGGCGGCCTGCGTAGGGGGCCCGCCCAAGGCGGCCTGCGGAGGCTGCACCGCGGCCCATAAAGCAGAACGGAACGGGCGTCAAACGCGCGTTCCGTTCGTACCGCCGGCTTACTTGCCGAGCAGGTGAGCCACGCCTTCGCGCTCTTCGAGCAGCTCGGCCAGCGTGCCGTCCATCTTCTCGCGCGAGAACGCGTCGATTTCGAGGCCTTCCACGCGCTTGTATTCGCCGTTTTCGCACGTCACCGGCACGCCGTAGATGATGTCTTCGGGGATGCCGTACGAGCCGTCCGACGGGATACCCATCGTGACCCACTTGCCGTTCGTGCCGAGGACCCAGTCGCGCACGTGGTCGATCGCTGCGTTGGCGGCCGAAGCTGCCGACGAGAGGCCGCGCGCTTCGATGATCGCCGCACCGCGCTTGCCGACCGTCGGGATGAACGTGTCGCGGTTCCACACGTCGTCGTTGATCAGCGCGTTGAGCGACTGGCCGTCGACGGTGGCGAAACGGAAGTCGGGATACATCGTCGGCGAGTGGTTGCCCCACACGGCGAGCTTCTCGATCGAAGCCACCGGCTTGCCCGACTTGGCGGCCAGTTGCGAGAGCGCGCGGTTGTGGTCCAGACGCAGCATGGCGGTGAAGTTCTTCTTCGGCAGATCCGGAGCCGACTTCATGGCGATGTAGGCGTTCGTGTTGGCCGGGTTGCCGACGACCAGCACCTTCACATCGCGGCTGGCGACGTCGTTCAGCGCCTTGCCCTGAACCGTGAAGATTTCGGCGTTGGCCGAGAGCAGGTCCTTACGCTCCATGCCCTTCGAGCGCGGACGTGCGCCAACCAGCAGGGCGACGTCGGCGTCCTTGAACGCGACCTTCGGGTCGTCGGTGATGACCACGCCCGCGAGCAGCGGGAATGCGCAGTCGTCCAGTTCCATCACGACGCCCTTGACGGCGGCTTGCGCTTGCGGCAGGTCGAGCAGTTGCAGGATGACGGGCTGATCCTTGCCGAGCAGGTCGCCATTCGCAATGCGGAACAGCAGGGAGTAAGCGATCTGACCTGCGGCGCCGGTGACGGCAACGCGCTTTGCGGGCTTAGCCATTGAAAATCTCCAGGAAGATGCGTTAGACGCCAGGGTAAAACGCCATTCTATATGCGCGATACACGAAGCGTAGGTGAAACAGGCGGTCTTTATCGCCGGCGTGCGCGCTTCACTGGAACAACCCTGACTGACAAGCCGTGAAGCGTGCGCCGCCGGCACGGACCACCGTGCCGGTAACCTGTGCAACATGGCAAGAGGTGAACGGGGCGCCCTTCGAGGAACGCCAGACGCTGGCCGCTTCGCGTGTGCCGACTCCTGCAACAGCTCGCTCGGGCTCTCCCACGAAACGCGCGGCGCGCAACGACTCACGCGCGCCGGCTGGGCGGATCGAAACCTCTACTGCGTTGACTGCGTGGGGAACAGCATCGTGCAAGGCGGCTCGCGGCGTATGCGCCACGAGGCGGATGTGGCCGGCGGTGTCTCCTCGTCATGCCGGTTTCATGTCCTGAAATTAGCATGCAGCCTGCCCGCAAACCCTTGCTCGATCGGGAGTGTAGAAGTCGACAGGATCAAAGTCAACCGTATCTTATGTCTTATATAAGACATAACTATTACAGGCAAAATGCTTGATGCGTAGGGGGGTTTATGTTGAAATGCGCGCCATGAGTGCAAACCCGGCCAGCAACGCGAATTCCACCGCTCCCGAGAGCGGGGTTCCGGCGTCTGCGCCCGCGGTGCCGCCGTCCCCGACCTTCAGTCCGCTTTACCAGCAGATCAAGGGGCTCATTACCCAGAGCCTCGAGTCCGGCGAATGGAAGCCCGGCGAAATCATCCCCAGCGAAGTCGAACTGGCCGCCCGATACAAGGTGAGCCAGGGGACCGTGCGCAAGGCGATCGACGAACTGGCTGCCGACAATCTGCTGGTGCGCCGCCAGGGCAAGGGCACGTTTGTTGCAACGCACAACGAAGAGCGCGCCCAGTTTCGCTTTCTCAGGTTACTCGCCGATGACGGCGCGGAGCACCCGCACGTGAGCAAGCTGCTCGAGTGCCGGCGCCTGCGCGCTTCGGCCGAGATCGCACGGCAACTGGACCTCAAGCCCGCGGATCCGGTGGTGCTGATCCGGCGTCTGCTGCAGTTCGACGGCGAGAGCACCGTGCTCGACGAAATCTGGCTGCCCGGCGGCGTGTTCCGCGGGCTCACGAGCGAGCGCCTCGCCGAGTACAAAGGCCCGCTCTACGCCATGTTCGAAGCGGAATTCGGCACGCGCATGATTCGTGCGACCGAGAAGATCCGCGCGGTGGCCGCGGAGCCCACCGTGGCCGACCTCCTCAAGGTGCCGGCAGGTTTTCCTTTGCTATCGGTCGAGCGCGTGTCCTATACCTATGGAGACCGGCCGGTCGAGGTACGCCGCGGATGGTATGTCACAACCGGGTACTACTATCAGAATGATTTGAGTTGACGGGCGACCGCGCAAAAGGCGCGGAGCCCTTCCCCAGAGTGCCTTTGCTTGCGCGCGCCACCAGCTGTATCCGAGGCGGGTTTCGCTGCAGCGCGATATGAAAAGGCGCTAAAATTGCGAATTAGTGTTAACACATAGT
>NZ_BBJH01000028.1 GCF_000739775.1 Paraburkholderia heleia NBRC 101817
CCAGTTCCTGTTCCGCCCGCTCGTCGCGTGGGCCGACAAGTTCCGCATGGAGAACACGAGCTCGGGCGACGCCCCGGAATCGTGGCTGCTCGACCTGATTCGCCGCACGCGCCTCATTCATCGTCTGCTCGTGCCGATGGGCTTCCTGCTTGCCACGCTCGCGCGCATTCCGTTGCGCGTGCAACTGCCGAAGTCGCTGCCTGTCGTCACCACGATCAGCAAGCGCTCGCGTATCGGCGACATCATCTGGGCCGCGTTCGTGATCGCGCTGACCGTGTTCGTGGTGTGGCACGTCGTGGCCTATGTACGCACGGGCGTGACGCTCGATGAAGTCTGGCACGTGTTCGTGCTCGGCCTCATCACGCTGCTGCGCGTGCTGCTCCTGATCGCCATCGCTTCGGTGATCTGGGTGCCGCTCGGGGTGCTGATCGGTCTGCGCCCGGCGCTCGCCGGGAAGGTTCAGCCGCTCGCGCAGTTTCTCGCGGCATTCCCGGCAAACCTGCTGTTCCCGGTGTTCGTGATCGTGATCGTGCGCTTTCACCTGAACCCGGACATCTGGCTCTCGCCGCTCATCGTGCTCGGCACGCAGTGGTACATCCTCTTCAACGTGATCGCGGGCGCCAGTGCGTATCCGAACGATTACAAGGAAGCGGCCACGAACTTCCGCATTCGCGGCTGGCAATGGTGGAAGAAGGCCATGCTGCCGGGCATTTTCCCGTACTACATCACGGGCGCGATCACGGCTTCCGGTGGCGCATGGAATGCGAGCATCGTCTCCGAGTTCGTGCAGTGGGGCGACACGAAAGTCGTCGCGCATGGCCTCGGCTCGTACATCGCACAAACGACCGCTGCCGGCGACTTCCCGAAGATCATTCTGGGCATCGCGATGATGTCCCTGTTCGTTACGCTGTTCAACCGCGTGCTCTGGCGTCCGCTGTACACGTACGCCGAGTCCCGGCTGCGCCTCGATTGAGATGGAGTGACATCATGCTGAATCCGAAAATCGTCTCATCCGACCTGCTGCCGATGCGGCCCGCTCCCGGCCAGGAAGTGCTCGCCGTCAAGCATGTTTCGCGCGGCTTCGCGAAGAAAGAGGACGAGCGCCTCGTGCTCGACGACGTGAACCTCACGCTGCGCGAGGGCGAGATCGTCGGGCTGCTGGGCCGTTCCGGCTCGGGCAAGTCCACGCTGCTGCGGATCATCTCCGGGCTCATCGAGCCGACCGAAGGCGAGGTGAACTGGCTCGGCAAGCCGCTCGAAGGGCCTGCCGAAGGCGTGTCGATGGTGTTCCAGACCTTCGCGCTGTTCCCGTGGCTCACCGTGCTGCAGAACGTGGAAGCGGGCCTCGAGGCGCAGGGCGTGGGCGCGCGCGAGCGTCGCGAACGGGCACTCGCGGCCATCGATCTGATCGGTCTGGACGGCTTCGAAAACGCGTATCCGCGCGAGCTTTCGGGCGGCATGCGCCAGCGCGTGGGTTTCGCGCGCGCGCTCGTGGTCGACCCGACACTTCTGCTCATGGACGAGCCGTTCTCGGCGCTCGACGTGCTGACCGCCGAAACGCTGCGTACCGATTTGCTCGACCTGTGGACGCAAGGCCGCCTGCCGATCAAGTCGGTGCTGATCGTCACGCACAACATCGAGGAAGCGGTGTTCATGTGCGACCGCATTCTCGTGTTGTCGTCGAACCCGGGGCGCGTGTCGGCCGAAATCAAGGTGCCGTTCAAGCATCCGCGCAACCGTCTCGACCCGGCGTTCCGCAAGCTCGTGGACGACATCTACGCGAAGATGACGGCGCGCGAAGCCGCCGAGGCCACGCATCGCCGTCTCGAAGTGGGCAGCCGTCTGCCGGACGTGTCGACCAACATCATGGCGGGTCTGATCGAGACGCTGGCGGCCGCGCCGTATCACGGCCGCGCCGACATGCCGGAAATCGCGCGCTCGCTGCATCTGGAAGTCGACGACCTGTTCCCGATCGTGGAAATGCTCCAGCAGCTCGGCTTTGCCGACGTGCGCGAAGGCGATGTGCTGCTCACGCCGCCCGCACGCGTGTTCGCCGAGATGGGCACGCAGGCGCGCAAGCTCATGTTCGCCGATCATCTGCTGCGCAATGTTCCGCTCGCGGCGCGGATCAAGAAGGTGCTCGACGAGCGGCCCGGCCATCGTGCGCCGCGCGTGCGCTTCGAGCAGGAGCTGGAGGACGTGCTTTCGGATGTCGACGCCGAAGAAACGCTCGATACCGTGATCGAGTGGGCGCGTTATGGCGAGGTGTTTTCGTATAACGACCAGTCGGAAATCTTCAGTTTCGAGGACGTCGAGGCGTAAGGCCCCCCTGGTTTCCTGTCCGGGAAGTGGGTCGTGGAGACCCGATTCTCTCGGGTTCCCAGCGGGAACCGCGGCCTTCTTCAACTACGCCTGGGACATTGCGCCGCCCTTACAAGGGGCGGCTTTTTGCATTTCTGGCCATACGTTTTCAAACTTGTCTGATATCGGGCAGCCCCGGCCTTGTCGATCATAAATCTCGGGTCTGTATATCCGGATGGGATCTGCGGACCTTGGGGCGCAGGAGGCGCGCTCGCGCGAGCTTCTGCCTGCGGGAATCAACCAGCAGAAAAACGGTAGAGGGACAAATGGCTATTTACTATGCAGCGGTCGAAGGCGATCCACTCGACAGTGGTGAAGGCGGCCACGTCTACGGGACAAAGAAAACCATCGGGACCATCGAGGACGAAAGTGGTACGTCCCGTCGTATGGTATTTATCGGAGACGAGGCAAATGCGCGACTCCGCCCCGGATCGTTGCCGTTTATGGACAGAAGTTCAAGATCATTGACGGCGGCGGGGCGATGCGCAGCGGCATCGCTGAAAGCGCGACGGGCGCAGTATCTTCCGCGCCGCAGAAACCGGAGGTGCCGCGCCATGTTCGCTGGTTCTATGTGTGGGACGCAGCGACCGGTGAGCCACTTCGCAACCGCGATTATGTGGCAGACGTTGCGGGTTCCAGACAGTCCGGAAAAACTGACAGTGACGGTTATACGAAGATTGAAACCGACGGTGGGCAGTCGGTTGAGATCCACGCCACCTTTTCATCGCCCAGGCGGTCTCTGAAACCATATCGGGGGGCCTGAGAGTGGCTGATTACACGATTGAGCACTGGACCAACGCACATACCACGGCGGACGGCAATAAAAATGATGCCGTCGCAATCCGTATTGATGACAGAGCCGCGACGCGGCAGGCCATCATCACCCAGTTGAGGCGGAAGGGGTATCCGCTTATAGAGCGTTCAAGCTGGCACGCGCAACCGCCGCGCCCAGGTATGCGTCCGAGCCATTGGGACTATCAGGACATCGTTATACACCACGCGGGCCGCAGCTATTCCTGTGGTGCGCCGTCCATTGCAGAAATGCAGCGTGTGCAGGCGGACGATATGGGCAGAAGTCCGCCGTTCAATGATGCGGGATATCACTACGCCGTTTCATGTCAAGGCGAAATATACGAGGCGCGTGATATCAGGTTTATTGGTGAGCATGTCGCCGGAGATAATACTGGAAAGATTGGAATTGTGTTTCTTGCCGATCTTGTGAAGGCTGGTGAAGCATTTGAGCAGGAATACAGTAATCTATCGTTTTTGGAGAAAATCAAGAATATTCGCGTCATCTTGACTGATCAGGTTATCGTTAAGCATGATAATCCAACGACTCAGCAACTCAATGCGGCAGTCGCTTTATGTGGTGTGTTGAAGGATTATTTTCATATCTACAGGCTTGGCGGGCACAGGGAATATCAGCGGCTTGCGAATCGGCAGGGGCGAGCATGCCCCGGTAACCTTGGAATGGATATTGTAAAATCTCTGCGTTCAAGATTATCACTTGGGGCCCCCGGAGCGTGATTCATGAGAAAAAGTGGATTGTAGTCGTCTTGCTGGTCATTGGCGGGCTGCTCGGTTTCGTTTTTGATTTGTATGTTGGATACTATAATTCATATATTGATCATGATGGACATAGGGTGTATTTTTTAAAAGAAACCCCAACCCTAAGAAGCGAATTTATTAATCCTTTTGCAAATGAAGGTGATGCGCCAGCCGTCGATGATCTACCGTCCGACGTCCGCAGCGAACTCTCCGATTACTGTAGATATGCATACGGGATAGCTCATGGCGATTCGAAATCCCTCGAGGGATGTCGGGTGCGAATTCTTCGGGACGTTCAGTAGGTAGAGAGTATCAAGCGCTGAGCAGTGGTAAAGGGCGAGCCTGTCCGGGGAATTGAAATAGATAAGCCAATGGAGTCGTTAATGATGTAAAGGTGTGAACCAAGGTGCGATTGCAGTATTTCACAGCGCTTTTGTTTTGATGTACCGACCGGGGCAGGCATTGCGCCTGCCTTCTTTTCGACGTATTCGAACCACCGCCAGTCCCCGTCAACAGTCCAGTCCAGGCGAACAGGGTCACTCCACATATCGCCTCGTTCCGTAGAGAAGTAGTTTTCTTCAATATAGTTGAACCACTCGTCAGTGCATGGTGTGGCAGTCGGTAGAGAAGGGATGCGTGTTGTTATTGTGAGATAACAAAGCAAGAGTACGGAAGTCAGTCCTATCAATACCTTATGTCGTCTATGCACAGGTTTACCTTTCCGGAACTGAATTGACCGTAGCACTGTACCATGGCATTTCGTGGATTATTCGAGGCAAGCGACTTGCTACATCAATTGCATTGACTTCCAATCAGGTTAGCGCAGATTTCACAACTGCCATCCCTGGTTTGAGATGGCAAAGTAAAAAACCGGACGGTATGACCGACCGGTTTTTTTTAATACCTGATGCCCGATTTCGCCCGACGTCGGCCAGGCGTATCCAGGACTCGATTACTGCCCGATACCGATCAGTTCAATTTCGAACGTGAGGTCGCTGTTCGGCGGGATCGGGCCGACCGCGCGATCGCCGTAAGCGGTCGCCGCCGGGCAGGTCAGCTTCGCCTTGCCGCCGACCTTCATCTTCTGCACGCCTTGCGTCCAGCAGGGAATCACGCGATTGAGCGGGAAGGTCGCCGGGCCGCCGTGCTTGTCGGAGCTGTCGAATTCAGTGCCGTTCGCGAGCGTGCCGCGATAGTTCACGCGCACGACGTCGGTGGCGGTGGGTTGTGGACCGGTGCCTTGCTTGATGTGTTCGACGACGACGCCCGACGGCAGCTTGTCGATGCTGTTGGCGGCGAATGCGGTCGTTGCAACGGTGGCAGCGGCGACCAGGGCAAGCAGTGATTTCATGAAAGGTCCTCGTTGAATGGCTAATCGATTATATCGGGCGCGCCGTCCGGGTCCCGGTTCGTTGCCGGCATGACGGTTCAGACGCCCGGCGCAAGGTGAGCTTCTTCGGGACCCGCCGCGCCGCGCGTGCGGCGCACCATGCCTGCGCTCGCAGACCCTTGATTAGTCGGAGAACTTTACCCTGCCGGCGTTGCGCCGCGAGATGGCTTGCAGTGTATCGGTGAGCTTTTTCAGGAGACCGACCGGACGAAGCGAAAGGTGAGGCCGGTGCACGCGAGCCGCGCACCGGCCATGGCGTCCATGCATCAATTCGGCTTGCCGCTCGACGACCCGTTACCGTCGCCCGATGCCCCGGCGCGGCCAGTGCGCGGCTTGCCGCCTTGCGAAGCTGCTTTCGTCGAAGCGCCGCGCGCCTGCGCCCGCGTGCGATCGTTGCCGGTGGCGTCGTCGTGATCGTCGCCGTACGTATGCCCTTCGACATCGTCAGCGCGCGCCATGCCCACGAGGAAATTGCGCTGCGGATTCGCCAGTTCGATGCCGCGTTCCGTGAAGCGCAGCAGCACGCGCCTGTTGAACTCCCGCTGCACGCCCCAGCGCGCCGAGTCCTTGCACTGAATCTGCCCGACGAGCGTCACAGCCGCGCCGTCCACCTGGTCGACACCCCAGTACGCGAAGTCGCTGAGAATACCGTTCTTGAACGCGTCTTCCTTGCGGATCTCGGCGCCGATATCCTTGAGCGTGTCGATGGCGCGCTGCAGATCCGCGCCATGCGCGATCTGCACTTTCACCGCCGCGTTGCCGATGCCGCGATTCGTGTTGTTGACGGTCGTCACCGAGCTGAACGGCACGGTGTAGAGCGAGCCGTCGCCGCCGCGCAGGCGCACAGTGCGGATCGACAGAAACTCGACCGTGCCCGAGACGCCCGCCACCGTCACCCAGTCGCCCACCTGCATGGCGTTTTCCGTCAACAGGAAGATGCCGGTGATGAAGTCCTGCACGAGCTTTTGCGAGCCGAAGCCGAGCGCCACGCCGAAGATGCTCGCGCCCGCAATCAGCGGCGCGGTGTTCACGCCGAGCTGCGAGAGCGCGGTGAGCCCGACCACGACAAGGATCGAAACGAGCAGCGTGGTGCGGAACATCGGCAAGAGCGTGCGCAGGCGCGCGGCGCGCACGAAGTCGCCGGCGTCGGTCCACGCGTTCAGGCGCCGTTCGGCCGCGCCGTTTGCGAACTCCCAGATCGCGACAGCGGCGAAGACAGCGATCACGATAGTCAGGACTGCAGAACCCAGCATATGCCCGATAGGTGCGAGCGCGAGAATGCGTGCGGGACGCAGGCCCCAGACATGCAGCAGCAGGTCGAGCGTCACGATCCAGATCGCCGCGACGACGATGCGCCGCAGCGCAGGGTAATAGCGATACGCACGGCGCTGACCGAAGCTCATCTTCTCCTGTTCCTCGCGCAACCCGAACACGCGGCTCAATGCGCCGAGCAGCACGATCGCGCTCATGCGCGCGGCGAGCAGAACGACGAGCGAGAGTCCGCCCGCGCGCAGCAGCGCCGCGTAGCCGCCGCGCAGATCGAGCGCCCAGACGAACCAGAGCGCCAGGACGACGAAGAGCGCAACGCCGACCCAGATGTCGGCGAACCATTGCATGAACCAGGCATACGAGCCATGGCGCGCGGCGGCGGCGCGCATGGCATCGGCGACGGGGCGGCGCAGTTGCAGGACCATCACGGCAAGCGCGAGGTGCCCAGCCAGCGAGACGACCTTCACGAGCGCGAGATGCGCGTCTTCGGTCATGCCGAGCGGCACCGCCCCGCCAAGCGCCCCGCCCACGCCGCCGATCATCACGACGCGCACGAGCCAGCGCTGCGCATAAGCGGCCCAGTCGTCGGGGAGCGGCACGAGGCGCAGCGCGGCGGCGTCGGGCGCGAACAGCAGCTTGCCGAACATCACGATCACGCGGCAGATCACATACGTATCGACGATCTGGCCCACGGCTTCGGCGGGCGCGGCGTCGTCGGGGCCGAGGAGCGAAAGCACGCCCGCGGCGCACAGGCCGAAGGCGATCACGGGCACGACTTCGAGCAGCATCACGAGCAACGCGCCCGGCAGACGCTGCAGGAGGCGCCAGTGATGCGCGCCGCGCAGCGCGTGGTATGCCTCTTTCGCGCGGTCGGCGGCGGTTTTTGGCGAGGCGCCGGCGTTGTCGCCGGCTTGCGCCGCGACCACGGTGGCACGCGCCGCCGCGTTGGCATTGGCGTTCGCATTGGGGCCTGCGTTCGGGTCGCTGTCCTTGTCGTCCTTGCCCTCGGCGGGCTCCATGCCCGCGGCCTGGCGCAGGGCGTCCTGCTCCGCGTCGGCCTTGGCATCGGCGGCTTGCGCCTGCGCGGCGAGCGCGACGCTCGTGCCCGTCGCTTCAGGCGTTTGTGGCTGCGGCGCGGGCGTGCCGCCTTGCGGGGGCGTGGCGTCCTCGCGCTGTTTCGCGGCCTGATGCGCGGCGATGGCGCGCTCCGGCGAGGCGACGACGCGGCGCAGCACGGTGGCGAGCGCGAGCGCGGGCACGAGCGTGAGCAGCAGCACGCGCAGCAGCGCGAGCAGCAGCGCATGGCCTTGCGGTGTGTTCAGATGGTCCTGCCACCAGTTGCGCGTAGACCAGAGGCCGAGCAGCGTCACAAACGTATGGCTCAGATGCTGGCCGATCATGCGTGCGCCGTGCGCGGCGTGATCGGCGATCTGCACGACCAGACCGTTGGAGCGCAGTGCGCCTGCGAGCGGCGCCGAAGCGGGCGTGGCCGCGGCCACGCCGGAGGCCGCGGCGGGGGCACTGGCCGGTACGGTCGCCGAGGCGGGCGCGGCCAGCGCGCCGGCGGCGGCGATGGCGCGCAGTGTGTCTTCCATGTGGCCGCGCTGCACGGGATCGTCGAGAACCTGCAGGGCCGCCTGCGCCTGGGCGGGTGTGAGCGCCACGGGCGCCGCGGTGTTGGCCGCGTTGGCGTTAGTGGCGGGTGCGGCAGGCTGGGCGGGATGCGCCGGGCTCGTGCCGGGCTTGAACGCTTCGGCGACGGTGGCCGGTATAGCCGCCGTTGCACTCGACGCGCCGGGCGACAGCGTCAGGCCGGCTGAAACGGCGAGGGCGGAAACGAGAGCATAGAGGCGCGACGAGCGCGGAAACCGAAAGGCAGAAGAAAGGGACATCCTTGTCATTGGCTTACGGGTCGCGACTGCGGCGACCCTTCAGTGGCGGCGGAGGAAAAGACAGCGGAACGAAACGCGCGGCTGGAAGCGCGTTGGCGCGGCACACAGGCTGCCGCCGCCCGATTCGTCGGAACGTTCGACGCACTGCCGCAATTTTGGTGCCCACTTTGTGCACGGGTAGGCCACATGGCGTTTGCGGAACCGCCAAAAACGGCGCGGCGCGCGAAACGTGAGTGCTGACTATGCCGGGAGTATGCCTCTTTTACCTTACGAACGCGGATGAGACGCGCACGCCGGGCCTCGATAAAAGGGACGCCTCAATGCGGTGTCCGTTTTGCGGCCTACCCGGGTTTTGATCAGTGGCGCGTACGCCCAGGCGAATGCTACCGTTGCACGGTCAACATTCAGGCCCGCCAGAGGCCGATGAGGAGAGCCATGAACAGCGTCAGCATGACCGGAGCGCGCAAGGGCAAACTGAGCCGCACGCAGTTAATCGTCGCCGCCACAATCGGCAATGCGCTCGAATTCTTCGATTTCACCGTCTACAGCTTCTTCGCGCTGACCATCGGCAAGCTGTTCTTTCCCACCATGTCGAGCTACGGCCAATTGCTCGCTTCGGTGGCGACGTTCGGCGTGGGCTTCGTGATGCGGCCGCTGGGCGGCGTCATGATCGGCGCTTATGCCGACCGCGCCGGACGCAAACCCGCCATGACGCTCACCATCTTCATGATGGCGCTGGGCTGCATGCTGATCGGCGTTGCGCCCACCTACGCGCAGATCGGTGTGGCCGCACCGGTGTTGATCGTGTTCGCGCGTTTGCTGCAGGGGTTTTCCGCGGGCGGCGAAGTGGGCGCTTCCACCACGCTGCTGATCGAGGCGGGCACGCCCGCC
>NZ_BBJH01000027.1 GCF_000739775.1 Paraburkholderia heleia NBRC 101817
GGAGCGCGTGCTGCCACGGCCAGCGGCGTGGCCAGCGGCGCGAACACCGGCGCGCTGCCGAATACGGGCGCCGCTGCCGCCGCGGCAAGCACCGGCAGCGGCGTCACCGGCAGCGGCGTGAGCGCTGGCGGCACCGCCGCCGGGCTCGCCGGATGATGATCCGCCGTCGCGCCGGGTTCCGGCGCGCGGAAACCGAACGCAAGCGGAATATGGGCGGACACCATCTCATGGCGCATCATCAGCCCGGTTTCCGCCGGTCCGACGAAGATCATGCCGCCCGCCGTGAGGCGTGCACAAAGCAGGTCGATGGCGCGGTCCTGCGAGGCGCGGTCGAAATAGATCAGCACGTTGCGGCAAAAAATGAAGTCGTAGCGCACCGGGTGCGGCGCGAGCCAGTCGAACAGGTTCGCGCGCTCGAACGTCACGGCGCGCCGCACCGTCGCGGCGATACGCCATCCGTCCGGCGTCGCCTCGAAATAGCGCTCGCGAAACGCGAGGCCGTCGCCGCGAAACGCATTGCGGCCATACACGCCGCGCGCGGCCGCCGCAATGGACTGCGCGCTGATGTCGATCGCGTCGATGGCGAACTGTTCGTGCGCGAGCCCCGCGTCGAGCAGCGCCATGGCCGCCGAGTACGGCTCCTCGCCGCTCGAGCACGGCGCGCTCAGCACGCGCAGCACGTCGCCCGGCTGCGCGGCCAGCCGCTTCGCGCCAAGGCGCGCGAGCGCGGCGAAGGCCTCGCGCTCGCGAAAGAACCAGGTCTCGGGCACGACGAGCGCGTCGATCAGCGCCTGGCGCTCGGCAGGCGTGCTCGTAAGACGCTGCCAGTATGCTTCGTACGCCCATTCGGGCAGCGCGGCGCCGCTCGTCCAGTCCTTGCGCGTCGCGGCCGGATGCTGATCCGCCTGGACCTCGAACGCCACCGCCGCCCGTGCGCCCACCGCGCGAGCGAGCGCGTTGGCGCCCAGCGATTCGGCGTCGATGCCGGTTTCGTCGAGCAGCCAGGCGGCGAAGCGCGGGTCGGCCTGTCTCATGGCACGCCTTGCCACGAAGGTGGATCGGGAAAGAGCAGCGCGCGCACGCGCGTGTCGAGCAGCTGGGCGACTTTCACCCACTGCACGAAACCGCGCCCGTCGCGCGCGACGGGGCCGAGCCAGCGCGCTTCGGGCGTGGCGATGCCGCCTTCGGCGAAACGCTCGGGCGCAATCGACTGCGTGCGCGTCGCGCTTTCGAGCAGCAGCGCAAGAAGGCGCGGCGGCGCATGAGAGGAAGCCGGGTCGGCGTCGTGTTCGCAGTCGTACACGAGCACGAGCCTCGTGGACATGAGCGTGCGCGCCGGGCGCCCAAGCGCGAGCATCGGCAGATCGACCACGGGCACGGGCGCGCCCTCGTAGTCCATCACGCCGGCGATATACGCGGGCGTGCCCGGGAACGCGCGCACGGGCGCGAGCGGCAGCACGTGCGCGATCTCGCGGGCATCGAGCGCGTAACGCTCGCCGTCCAGTTCGAATACCAGGAAGAGCATCGCCGCTCCCGCGTCACGCCTCGATCCTGAACCGCGACACGCCGGTGCGCAGTTCGTTGGCGACGAGCGTGAGATTGTCGATGGCCTGCGACGACTGGCGCAGCGACTCCGCCGTCTGCTGGGCGGCCTCGGAAAGCTGCGTGAGCGCCTGGGTAATCTGCTCGGCGCTCGTGGCCTGCGCCTGCATGCCGTCGTTGACGACCTGGAAGCGCGGCGCGAGCGTCTGCACCGCGCCGATGATCTGCGAAAGCTGCACGCCCACCGCTTGCACGTCGTGCATACCGCGCCGCACTTCTTCCGCGAACTTGTCCATGCCCATCACGCCTGCCGAGACCGCCGACTGGATTTCCTTCACCGTCTGCTCGATGTCGTAGGTCGCGACCGCCGTCTGGTCGGCAAGGCGCCGGATTTCGGTGGCGACCACCGAGAAACCCCGGCCGTACTCGCCCGCTTTCTCCGCTTCGATCGCCGCGTTCAACGACAGCAGATTGGTCTGGTCGGCAACCTTCGTGATCGTCGCGACCACCTGATTGATACTCACCGCCTTCTCGTTGAGGATGGCGAGCTTCGCGTTCACCGAGCCCGCCGCGTCCATCACGCTGCGCATGGTGTCTTCCATATGCGTGAGGCCGCTCTGGCTCGTGCTGGCGAGCCCGGCCGACTGCTCGGCCACCGTCGCCACTTCGCTCATGGTGCGCACGAGGTCGCGCGCCGTGGCGAAAATCTCGCGCGAAGTCGCGCCGATCTCGGTCGTGGTGGCCGCCGTCTCGCTCGCAGTGGCCTGCTGCTCCCTGGACGTCGCGGCCACTTCGGCTACCGAAGTCGTGACCTGCAGCGACGACTTCTGCGCCTGCGCCACGAGGCTCGCCAGTTCGTCGCTCATGCGGTTGAAGCCGTCCTCCAGCACGCCGAATTCGTCGCCGCGGTTCAACGCGAGGCGCTGCGAAAGGTTGCCGGTGCGCATGGAGTCGTGCACCTCCACGAGCCGCGCCATCGGCACCGTGATCGCGCGATACAGCGCGTACCCGGTGGCGAGCGCGGCGAGCAGCACGACGCCCAGCGCCGTGGCGAGCGTGATTTCCGTGCCCGTGACCGAGTTGCGGATGGCCTGCGCGGACACATCGGCCTGCTGGCGGTTCTCGTCGACGAGCAAGTTGGCCGTGGCGAGCACCTCCTGCCAGGCCGGGCCGATCTGCGCGAACGCGGCCTGCGCGGCCGGGCGCGAGGCGGGCAGCTGGCTCGCTACCGCTTTCGCCATCGGCAGATAGCGCGCGTAGGCGTCGCGCAAGCGCTGGAAGCGCTCGCGGTCGTCACTGCGGAAAAGCGTGCGTTCGTATTGCCGTGAGACCTCCTCCACCTGCGCCATGGCCGCGGGCAGGCCGGACAGGTCGCGCGCCGTGCTGTCCGCGTCGGCATCGACGAAGGCCGCGCGTTCGACGAGGCTATAGGTCTGATTGGCCGCCGCGCGCAGCGAGGTCGCATAGAACAGGCCCGGCACCGAGTCGGTTGTCAGGCTCATCGCCTCGCTGTCGATGGAGCGCAGGCGATCCCAGGAGACGGCGGCCATCGCGAGCATCAGCACGAACAGCAAGCCGAAGCTGAGGACGATGCGTGTGCCGAGGGTGTAGCGACCCTGAGTCTGTCGAGGCAGGCCGGCTTGGCCGGAACGGGGCATGGCGGTGCTCATTGCGCTAAAGACTCTCCGGTGGCGTGGACCGGCGCGCCCGCCCTGCCGGTGAGGCGGGGCGCGGCTGCGCAGGGCGAGGCCGCGCGCGGCGGCCCGGACCGCCGTAGTGTAATGCGTTTGCGCGCTTTTATGGGACAAGCGATGCTAGCTGTCAGCCACGTAGGACGGGGCTTGCCGGGCTTTTGGAGATGAATTTGCAGGGTTCGCGGGGGCCTTTTGGCCGCCCTGCGCGGCGCCGTGCGGGGATAAGGGCGCGCCGCGGCCCATGCGTCACGCATCGGCAAGCGCGGGGAATCGCCCGCGCGGCCGGGCCGGCCGCGGCGCCGGGGCCGCCTTACTTCTTGACGAAGCGCAGCGTGGCGTCGACGACCATCTCGCGATGGCGCGCGCGCAGGCGCGGATGCGACGGGTCGCGCCCGAACGCCGCGCCGAACGTGTGGCGATTGCCCACGCGGTGAAAGCACATCGAGCTGATGAGCAGGTGCAGGTCGATGGGATCGATGTCGTCGCGGAACGCGCCGCTCGCCACGCCGCGCGCCAGCAGGTCTTCGATCGTGCGGATCGCGCTGGCGTTGCGGCTGCGGAAGGTCTTCAGGCGCTCGATGTATTTCGCGCCGTGAATGTTCTCGATGGTGACGAGGCGCACGAAGTCGCGGTGGCGGTCGTGATAGTCGAAGGTGAATTCGACGAGCCGGCGCAGGCCTTCGGTTGGGTCCAGTTCGTCGATGTGCAGGTCCAGTTCGAGCGCACGGATGTCGCTGTAGACCTTGTCGAGCACCGCTTCGTACAGCCCTTCCTTGCTGCCGAAGTAGTAATACAGCATGCGCTTGGTGGTGTTGGTGCGCTCGGCGATCGCGTCGACGCGCGCGCCTGCGAGACCCATGGCCGAGAATTCGGCCGTCGCCACTTCGAGGATATTGCGCCTGGTTTGCTCGGGATCGTACTTGCGCCGGCTTTCGGATTGAGCATCGTTGCGTTCGGCCGAAGCCGCCGGTCTTGCCATGTTTTTCTTGGCCCGCAGCAGGGATGGGATGCGGGGAATTCTAGCACGCGGGGCGCGGCCCTCCAGCTGGCGCCACGTCCCGCTACCACGCCGAAAGCCGCCCGCAGGCGGCCTGCGAGCCTTACAGCTCGATGCGCTTGATATCGCCCACGATGAAGATGTACGAAGCCGCGCCGATCAGCGCGATCACGCCGATGAACACGAGCGCCCAGACGAACGAGCCCGTCGCGCCCACGATCAACCCCACGACCAGCGGCGTGATGATGCCTGCCAGATTGGCCGCGAGGTTGAAGATGCCGCCCGTGAGCCCGAGCATGCCGGCCGGCGCGATATCCGACACGAGCGTCCAGCCGAGCGCGGCCATGCCTTGCGCGAAGAACGCCACCGAGAGGATCGCGATCACGGCCACGTTGCTCTGCACGAAGTTCGCAAGAATGATGGTCGAAGCGAGCAGCAGACCGGCGATGATCGGTAGCTTGCGCGCCACGTTGGCCGAGACGCCGCGGCGCAGCATCCAGTCCGAGAACGTGCCGCCGAACATCACGCCGATCGACGCGGCAATGAACGGCATGATCGCGAAGAAGCCGATCTTGAGCCAGCCCATGTGGCGCTCGGTGGCGAGGTAGGTCGGAAACCACGTGAGGAAGAACACGAGCGTGGAGTTGCCCGCGAACTGTCCGAGGCAGATGCCCGCGAGCTGACGGCGGCGCACCAGCTTGCCGGCCATGCGCCAGTCGAAGCCCTGTTTTTTCGGTTGCCCGGCAGCCGCTTGCGTGTCGGCCTTGCGCTCGTGGCGGGCGAGACCGCCTCCCGCCTCGATGTAGTCGAGCTCGGCGCGGTTGGCCGCAGGGTGCTCGTGCGGCTCGCGATACAGGAGCCACCACACGAGGCCGAACACAATGCCCACGCCGCCCACCACGTAGAAGAGCGCGCGCCAGCCGTAGGCGCCCATCAGCGCAAAGAGGAACGGGCTGAAGAACGCGAGGCCGATATACTCGCCCACCGTATAAGTGCCCGTAGCGAACGCGCGCTCGCTTTGCGGGAACCACGTGGCGACCACGCGGCTATTGGTCGGGAAGCACGGCGACTCCGCGGCGCCGAGACCCAGGCGGCACGCGAACAGCGCGCCCACGCCGCTGATGAAGCCTTGTGCGAGCGTGCACATCGACCAGAGCGTCATCGACAGCCAGTAGGTGAACTTGCTGCCGAAGCGGTCGAGGAACACGCCGCCGGGAATCTGCGCGACGACGTAGCTCCACGAGAACGCCGAGAACACGAGGCCCATGAGCGCCGCGTTGATGCCCAGTTCCCGCGTGAGCTGCGGCGCTGCGATGCCGAGCACGGTGCGATCGAGGTAATTGATCATCGTGCCGACAGCCAGCAGGCCGAGGATGCGGTAGCGCGCTTTCGAGCGGCGCATCGCGCCGTCGACGGGCGCGGCTGCGGAAAGGTTCGGCGCGTCGCCGCGCCCCGTCGATACGGGTGGTGCCATGTCTTCGTCTCCGATGTGTATTGACGGGTGTCAGCGCGTGAAGCCTGACGCCCGCCTGGCGCTGTCGTTGTTATTCGCCGACGCTTGCGGCATTCGCCACCAGCATGGATTGCAAATGCGCATACATGCGTTCCGCGTCGGGCTCGACGCCCGTGAACAGCCGGAACGCGTCCACTGCCTGGTACACCGCCATGCCGCCGCCGCTGAGCGTTCGGCAGCCGCGCGCCTCGGCCGCTTCGAGCAGCGCGGTACGGATCGGGAAGTACACGATGTCCGCCACCCACAGCCGCTCGTGCAGATACTCCGCAGGCAGCGGCATGCCGGGCAGCTTCGCCATGCCGGTGGGCGTGGCATGGATGAGGCCCGTGGCGTGCTGGAGCACTTCGCGCAGATCGCCGCCCGCGCTCACGCGGGCCGCCGGGAAGCGCGCCTGCAATTCGCCGGCGAGCGACGCGGCGCGCGAGGCGTCCACGTCGAACAGCGTGAGCGCCTGGGCGCCCATCTGCAGCGCCGCGTGTGCGACCGCCGCGCCCGCGCCACCCGCGCCCAGCTGCACGACCGCTTCGAGCGAAACGTCGGGCAGGCCGCGCTGGAACGCGCGGGCGAAACCCGACCAGTCGGTGTTGTGGCCGATGCGCTTGCCATCGCGGAACAACACCGTGTTCACGGCACCGAGCGCGCGGGCGTCGTCGGAGAGTTCGTCGAGCAGTTCGATCACGGCCTGCTTGCACGGATAAGTAATGTTCAAGCCGTCGAAACCCATGCGCTCGGCGGCCAGCAACAGTTCGGGCAGCGCGGCGGGCGTGAGCTTCAGCGCTTCGAGGTCGATGCGCCGGTATATGTAATTGAAGCCGAGTTCGCGGCCTTCCTGCTCCTGCATCGCTGGCGTGAGCGAGCCGCCGATGCCCGAGCCGATCAAGCCGCAGAGAAACGAGTTGGCGGTTGCGCGCGCGCCCAGCGCATGCGTTTTAGCGTTGTTCGGGGCGCTCATTTCGCCACCTCTTTGGCAAGCAGCGTGGCCATGTGCTCCAGCGCGAGCGCATACCCTTGCGTGCCGCAGCCGACGATGATCGCCTGCGCAACGGGCGAAACGAAGGAATGGTGCCGGAACGCCTCGCGCTTGTGGACGTTCGAGATATGGACCTCGATCACGGGCTTCGCGATGGCCGCAAGCGCATCGGCAATCGCCACCGACGTATGCGTATAGGCAGCGGGATTGATGACAATGCCGTCAACGCGCGTGCGCGCTTCATGCAGCCAGTCGATCAACTGATGCTCGGCGTTCGACTGGCGAAAATCGATCTCGAGCCCAAGACGCCCCGCCGCCTCGCGGCACAGCCTGGCAACGTCATCTAACGTTTCAACGCCGTAGATCGCGGGCTCCCGCGTTCCCAGCAGATTCAGGTTCGGTCCGTTCAGGACCAGCACCGAAGGCATTCCCATTACACACACTCCAGAACAGCTTGACGACCGGCGCGGCGCATGCCGAAGAACCGTTGCATGTTTCACCGCATGGTCGAAAGTGTGCCGCGAAGCGGTCCACCGGTCACCTGGGGTTTGCCAGAATTTGTACTAACTAGTTAGTTTGCCGTATCCTGCGGTCACGCGGGTGGCCAGTGTGTCTGCGGTGCTCCAGTTAGTTAAACGCCCGTTCCACGCCGCCGCACCGGACCCTTGTTCAACACCGAAGTCGCAGCCAGCACGCACGCCATGCCCATGTCCAAGCCGCTCCACACCCCCTCTCGCGCGCTGCGCCGCTCGATCGCCACGGTGTCGATCAGCGGCACGCTCGCCGAAAAGCTCGCTGCGATTCGTGCCGCGGGCTTCGACGCCGTCGAGATCTTCGAGAACGATCTGCTCTATTTCGAAGGCTCGCCCGCCGACGTGCGCCGCATGGCTGGCGATCTCGGCCTCGATATCGTGCTGTACCAGCCGTTCCGCGATTTCGAGGGTGTCGCGCCCGAGCGCCTCGCTCGCAACCTCGAACGCGTGAAGCGCAAGTTCGACGTGATGCACCAACTGGGCACGGACCGTTTGCTGGTGTGCAGCAACGTCTCGCCCGACACGATCTGCAACGACGGCCTCGCCGCCGAACAGCTTGGCGCGCTCGCGCGAGCCGCCGGGGAAGCGGGCGTGACGATCTGTTACGAGGCGCTTGCATGGGGGCGCCACGTGCGCACCTATGGCCACGCGTGGCGGCTCGTGAACACCGTCGATCACGCGAACCTCACGCTCGCGCTGGACAGTTTCCACACGCTCTCGCTCGACGACGCGCCCGACGGCATCGCCGCGATTCCGGGTTCGCGCATCGGCTTCGTGCAGATCGCCGATGCACCGAGAATGCAGATGGACGTACTCGAATGGAGCCGGCACTATCGCTGCTTCCCGGGCCAGGGCGACTTCGCGCTCGCGGATTTCACGGCCCAGGTGGTGAAAAGCGGCTACACGGGCCCGCTCTCGCTCGAAATCTTCAACGACGGCTTTCGCGGCGCGCCGCCCGCCGCCACCGCCGCCGACGGTTATCGCTCGCTGCTGCTGCTCGAATCGCTCACGCGCGAGACTCTGCAAGCGGAGCATGTCGAAGCAAACGCGCTTTACCATCCGGGCACCGCGCCCGCGAACGCGCAGTGGCAGTTCCTGGAATTCGCTGTGGACGACACCGCGCGCGCGCACGTGGCGAACTGGCTCGAAAAGCTGCATTTCCGCCGCGCGGGCCAGCATCGTTCGAAAGACGTGACGCTCTATCGGCACGGCTCGGCCGCGATCGTGCTCAACGCCGAACCCGGCTCGTTCGCCGACGCGTTTTTCCAGCGCCATGGGCTCTCGCTCTGCGCCTCGGCATTTCGCGTGGACGATGCGCGGCTCGCGCTCGAACGCGCGGCGGGCTTCGGCTACCCGCCGTTCTCGGGCCGCGTGGGCCCGAACGAGCGCGTGGTGCCCGCTGTCCAGGGGCCTGACGGCAGTCTTAACTATTTCGTGAACGAAGAGCCGGACCAGCCCACCCTCTTCGAAGCCGATTTCTCGCTCACGGATATCGACGGCCCGGTCGAAGTGGGACCTATCGCCGGCATCGATCACGTGAGCCTTTCGCTGCCTGCCGGTTCGTTCGACTCGTGGGTGCTGTTCCTGAAGTCGGCGTTCGGGCTCGAAGCGACGTCCGCCGTGCTGCTGCCCGATCCCTACGGGCTCGTGCGCAGCCGCGCGCTCATGAGCCGCGGCCGCGGGCTGCGCGTCGTGCTCAACGCCTCGGTGGACCAGCACACGGCCGCGGCAGAAACCGTGCGCGCCTATCACGGCACCGGCCTGAACCACGTGGCGTTCAACACCGGCGACATCTTTCGCGCCGTGACCGAATTCGAGGCGGCCGGCGTGCCGCTCCTGCGCGTACCCGCGAATTACTACGACGATCTCGACGCGCGCCACGCGCTCGACCCCGAGTTTCTCGACGCACTGCGCAACCACAACCTGCTCTACGACCGCGACGAACGCGGCGGCGAGTTCCTGCACGCCTATACGGAAACGCTCGACCAGCGCTTCTTCCTGGAGATCGTGGAGCGGCGCGGCGGCTACGACGGCTACGGCGCGCCCAACGCAGCCGTGCGCCTCGCGGCGCAGGCGCGCCGGCGCGCACTCGCCGCACAGGGCGAGCGCGCACCCCAGGATTGATTCAAACGCAGTCACCTTAGTCGCTTCGCGCAGCAGTACACACGCCGTGTCGATCTGAAGATCATGCGGCGTAGCAAAGAAAAATATAAGCAGTCCAAATCTCACCCGGAGACACTCAACGATGAAGAAAGCAGGCCTTGGTTTTGGCACGTGCCTCGCCGCCAGCGCGGCGCTCGTGGCCAGCCCCGCGTTCGCGCAAAGCAGCGTCACGCTTTATGGCGCAGTCGACGACGCCATCACCTACGTCAACAACCAGAACGGTCACTCGAACGTCTATCTGCGCCAGGGCAACCTGTATGCGTCGAAGTTCGGCTTGCAGGGTAAGGAAGATCTCGGCGGCGGCACGTTCGCGATCTTCGACCTGCAGAACGGCTTCGACCTCAACACGGGCGCGCTGTCGTCGAGCGGGCTGATCTTCAATCGCCAGGCCTACGTGGGCCTGCAGAACCAGAACCTCGGCACGTTCACGGCTGGCCGTCAGTACACGCCGTATTACCTGTTCGTCGGGCCGCTCACGGGAAGCTCGTGGCTCACCGGCGCAACCGGCGCGCACCCCGGGGATATCGACGGTCTCGACACGACCGTGCGCATCAACAATTCGGCCACTTACACCTCGCCGATCGTTTACGGCGTGCAGGCCAGCGCCATGTACGCGCTCGGCGGCATTGCGGGCAGCACCGGCAAGGGCCAGACGTGGAGCGCCGCGCTGCGCTATTCCGCCGGCCCGGTGAGCCTCGCTGCGGCCATCCTGCGGATGGACAACGCACAGCTGACAAGCGGATTCGACAGCGCCTCCACGGGCAGCTTCGGCAAGTCGTCGCTGAACACAGGCTATGTCTCGGCGAGCGCGGTCCAGCACATCGCGGCCGGCGGCAACTACACGATCGGCAACCTGGTCCTCGGCGCATCGTATTCGAACGTTCAGTACATTGCGGGCGGCAAGTCGATCTTCCACGACACGGCCATCTTCAACACCTGGGCGGCGCTCGCCGTGTACCGCTTCACGCCGGCCTTCGACGTGGGCGGCGGCTTCGCCGATACGCTCGCTTCGAAGGCCAACGGCATCACGAGCGCGGCGCGCTATCAGCAGTACTCGCTCAAGGAGTCGTACCACCTCTCGAAGCGCACGACGCTTTATGCGCTGCAGGCCTACCAGCACGCGGGCGGCCAGACGCTCGGCGCGAACGGCGCGGGCAACATCGTCAACGCGAGCCCGGCCGTGGGCGACTCGCAGAACGCCACGCCCTCGTCCACACGCTCGCAGTTCGTCGGCATGGCCGGTATCGCGCTGTTGTTCTGATCATTGTTCCGATGCACCGCCGGGGCCGCCTCGCCGTCCCCCGGTTTCGCTCGCCCCCCTCGACGCAGCGGCACGGCGCTGAGTACACTCGCGGATATCGCCTAAACGAACCCGTGCGAATTCCGCGAACTCACCGTGCCGCCCCCCGTCCCCGCCATCAGCCCACGCCTGCGCAGCCGGCTGCGCACGCTCGCCAAAACCCAGACCAGGGCTGTCGAGCGCACCTACGACACGCTGCTCTTGCTCGAAGGCTATAGCGCGCTCTCGGCGGCGGCGCGCAAGGACATCTTCTCGTCGATCGCGTTTTCCGCGGGCCTGTGGTTCCAGTGCCTGCTCGACGGCACGCCGCCCACCGCCGAAGTCATGGACCAGATCGCGGCATTCGCGCGCCGCCGCGTGCACCAGAACGTGCCGCTGCGCTCGCTGCTGCGTGCATTTCGCCTTGGGGCGCGCGAGTTGTGGCGCACCTGCACGGAGCTTGCCGAGGCCGACCCGGCGCTCGCGCACGAACTGCTGTTCGATATTTCGCCTTATCTGCTCGATTACTTCGATGCGATGGCCGAGCACATCGCCGAGGCCTATCTCGACGAGCAGCATCAGCAAGCGCGCTGGCGCGGCTCGCTGCTGCAGCAGCTCTACGACCTCGTGTTCCATGCCCCCGACGACGCCGCGCGCTTTCGCGAGACCGTCGAGGCGCTCGGCCTCGACGCCACGCTGCCGCGCATTGCGCTCGCCGTCGATCTGGACTTGCGCGACCACGCGCCTTCGGTGCGCGAGGATGCGCTCGACCGTTTCGCACTGAGCGCCGCGCGGCACCTCGAGCTGAAGCCCGACGCGCTGGTGCGCGCGTGGCACCGCGAGCGGCTGGTGTTCTGGCTGCCGTGCGTGCGCGGCGATTCGATGACGCGCAACGATCAGCGCGTGGCCGAGCACGCGGCCGCGCTCGCGCGTGCCGAGCCGCGCGTGCGCAGCATCGGCATCGGGCTCATGAACGAAGGGGCGCGCGGCTGGGCGGCCTCGGTGGAAGAAGCGCTCAAGGCCGTGGACTTCGCGCCTCGCGGCAGCCGCGCGGACGACGGCGACGAAAATGGCAACGGCCCCGGCAATTTCCTGCGCGTGCACCGCTTTTCGTCGATTGCCATCGAGGAGAGTGTGCGCAGCAGCGCGAACGTGCTGCGCTATCTCGTCTCGCTCGCCGAGCAACTGGCGACCGAGGCGGACCTGCTCGCCACGCTCGAAGCGTGGCTCGCCAGCGGGCAGCGCCGGCGTCAGACGGCTGAAACGTTAGGTGTGCATCCGAATACGCTCGACTACCGGCTCGAGCGCATCGAGACGCTGCTGGGCGCGAAACTCGCCGACGCCCACTGGATTGCGCGGCTGGATATCGCGCTCAAGCTGCGCGGGGCGACGCAGGGTCCGGAGCGCGCGGGCAAGAAAACGGAGAAGAAGGGGCGCCTCGCGGCGAAGAAGGCGAAGAGCGCGGCGCGCTGAATGACGCGGCGCGCCCTCGCCTCACTCCCCGTCGCGCAATTCCCGCCGCAAGATCTTGCCTACCGTCGACTTCGGCAACGCCTCGACGAATGTCACCACGCGCGGCACCTTGTACGCCGCGAGTTGCGCCCGGCAATGCGCGATCACGGCTTCCTCGCTCAGCACCGCCTCACGCGCGAGCACTACGAACACGCGCACGGCCTCGCCGCTTCGTTCATCGGCCACGCCCACGCACGCGCATTCGGCCACGCCCGGCAACGCGGTCACGATCGCCTCGATCTCATTCGGATACACGTTGAAGCCCGAAACGAGAATCATGTCCTTCGAGCGATCGACAATGCGCAGGAAGCCGCGCGCGTCGAACACGCCTACGTCGCCGGTGCGAAAGTAGCCATCGTCCGTAAAGGCGGCGCGCGTGGCCTCGGGCTGGTTCCAGTAGCCCTGCATCACCTGCGGGCCCTTCGCGCAGATCTCGCCCGGCTCGCCCGGCGCGGCTTCGACGCCGTCGTTCATCAGCTTGATGTCCGTGGAAGGCACCGGCAGTCCCGTCGTACCCGTGAAGTGATCGACGCTTCCCGGATTGAACGACAGCACCGGGCTCGTCTCCGAAAGCCCGTAACCTTCGCGGATGAAACCGCCCGTCATGGCCTGCCAGCGTTCGGACACCGTGGAAATGATCGCCGCGCCGCCACCGCCCGCGAGCCGCAGCCGCGAAAAATCGGCCTCACCGATGCGCGGATGTGCAACGAGCCCTGCATAGAGTGTATTCACGCCCATGAAGCTTGTAGGACGCGCGGCCTTGAACACGTCGATCACGCCATCGAGATTGCGCGCGTTCGCAATGAGCCAGTTCTCCGCGCCTATCGAAAAGTAGACGATGAGATTCACCGTGAGCGCAAAGATGTGATAGAGCGGCAGCGCAGTGACGACGACCTCCTCGCCCGGGTTCATGAAGTCCGGCATGAAGGTCTTGAACTGCTCGACGTTGGCGACGAGGTTGCGATGCGTGAGCAGCGCGCCCTTGGAAAGCCCGGTCGTGCCGCCCGTGTATTGCAGGAAGAGCGGGTCGGCGCCGCACAACATGGGAGCTTCGAACGGCAAATCAGCGCCTTGCGCGAGCGCCGCCGCAAACGAGCCGGGCTGCGCAGCGCGCTCGCCGCTCGCGCTCGTGCAATCGCTCGCGGCAACGCTCAGCACGGTCTTGACGGACGTATTCGCCTTGATCGCATCGAAAGTCGGCAACGCACCGTCGAACACCACGAGCGTTTGCGCGCCGGAATCCACCAGCTGGTGCTGAAGCTCACGCGGCGTATAGAGCGGATTCACGTTCACCTGCACTGCCCCAGCCCGCACGATGCCGATCAGCGCGATGGGAAACGCGAGCAGGTTCGGCAACATCACGGCGACACGGTCGCCCTTCTTCACGCCCGCGTGCTGCAGATACGCCGCGAAATTGCGCGAAAGACGATCGACGTCGGCGTAGCTGAGTGAAGCGTCGCCCGGCGTGGCGTCGCCCGCGCGCAATGCCGGCCGGTGCGCATGTTCGCGCATGGCCTCATTGAGCATATGGGCGAGCGACGGATGCCGATCGGGATCGATGGTGGCAGGGATCTCGCCATAGCTGGCGAGCCAGGGGGCTTTCGACACGTTCGTCTCCATGAAATCAAGTCGCGGCTTGTGTGCAATGTGCCGCGTATCATGCCCATGCTACGGACTTGTCTGCGCCGGGAGAACTGGGAAAGCGGATAAGGTGATTGTGAAAAGTCACAAAAAGCACGCCTGCGCGCGGACCTGTGCGGCGTCAGGTCTGTGTCTGATTTCGGTCAATTGTGCGACATTGTGTCGTCTCGTCCGCATCGCTTCTTCAGCGTGCCGACGTGGCATCGCGCTGGGATGCGCGGCATGGACCGTCCTTTCGGCTAAGGCCTGTCAAATACCATATCAGTAGCCTTTTCATTTCTCCTGCTATGGGATATTGTGCCAGGTGTCGCTGAAGGGGGGGTTTTACACTCCTTGCCTATGTTCAATTTTTTCGTCTGCCCATGAGCTTCTCCGAACGCCTGAGCGCCTACCGCAAGGAATGCCGCCTGACACAGCAGCAGATGGCAGACAAGATCGGCATGCATATCTCGCAATACAAGCGTTACGAAGCAGGAACATCGCAGCCGACCATCGAGGTCTTTCGCCGGATCGCGATCGCGCTGAGTGTGAGCGCAGATACATTGCTTTTTGAGGAGAACGAGCGAGGTCCGGACGAACGACTCAAACTCCAGTTCGAAGCCGTCTCCAGGCTTGATCCGAAGGAACGCGAAGCCATCGAGACCGTGATTGCCAGCGTCCTGCACATGCACGACGCCAAGCGATGGGCGCAACTCGCCGCCGCACCGGCAGCGCCCACGCAGCCGACCGGCAAACGAAGCCGTTAAGGAAGGGAGTCCCGCAGCACCGTAAACGAAGCGCGGGCCGCATCGGCTGCAACCCATACGACCCGCTGACCACCACCAACTCACCACAGGAGTTGATCATGGCTGACGCCAATCTTAATGCATTGCCCGCCCATCCCGAGCGGCACGCCACCGTCCAGCAACGCATGCGCTGGCGTCCCCCGCCCAAATGGCAAGGGCAGTGGAAGAACCCCGCGTTTTTTCCGCTGCTGCGCATCGCCGGAAAGTGGCTCATACAGGCAGGCTTCGAGCCCGGACAGCGCGTGAGAATCACCGTCGAGCACGGCAGGCTCGTCATCACGCCGGACTGAACGACGTCACAAGCAACAAACCCGGCCGCAGCCGGGTTTGTTGTCACTGATGTTTCGCAAGAAGTCTCACTTCTTCGCTTCTTTGATTGCGTCTAACCAATCCTGCCATTGCGCAGGATCGTTCGGGCTACCGTCTGCCCATATGGTCTGTGAGATCGCGCTCAATATGTCACCCAACGTATCAACGCCACCGCCACGGTCGTAGTAGCGATCTAAAAAGATAACCATCGCACGAAACGCATCTTCAACTGAGATTTGCTCACTCATTTTGTTCCTCCCGGCTTCGTGGGTGATGAGAACCCGGTTTGCGAATTGAATTCCTTGGGTATTTGGTTAACTCCACCATAGCTAACCTTACCGTCTCTAACCCCTACCCAAACTTGGGTGCCATCTGACTGTATCGAGGATGACCATATGGTCCCATATTTATCTGTACCAGCCACGGCGGCTGGATTATTTGCAACTTGCTCAAGTAGCGCGCGATTTGCTGGTGTATCAGAAAGATGGCCTTCTGAATCACGGAATATATGCCCGGCTCTTGCATTGTCGACAACTACAGTGCTCTTCCCGTCCGAACTATTCCCGCTTTGTCCGCTCGCAGATTGCCCTTCGCCGTTCCCACTATTGAGCGTCGTATTACCAGCCCCATACCCCGATCAATTTCAAATCTTCTCAATCTCCTCGACGAATGCCGTATCCCCCAAGAATTTCGTCACATTAACCTGCCCTGGCCGCAGAACCGCACACGTAAAAGGGAGATTAAACAGCAAGCAATCGTCAAGGTTTATCTCAAACCAAGCCGGGCCTTGAAACGCCTCTATCTCATCTTGAGTCGATTCGAACCTGTATGCCGCGACTGAAGTAGTCAACGAAAGCAGGTCACAGACCCGGACAACGTAAAAAATACCGGAATTTTCAATTCGTAATGCAGTCGCTAGATTGCGTGCATCCTCGTCAAATATCGACTTGTCATCAATTTCACAAACGTGCCATGAACGACGAGCAACCTCAGCTTCGTTTAGCGAGCCATCCGCATCCAAAATCTTCCGTACATCGGCAAGATCCTTACGGAGAAATTCAACGCGTCTATTACTTTGATCCATACCGTATCTCCTTCGTGGTGCGTCCATTTGCATTTTGGAACTCAATCGTTGTGCGACCATCTTTGCTAGGACGCAATATGACGGTACTGCCGTCGTCAAGCGTTCCGATGCTCACGTCACCACGCCCGGTTGAAACGGTTTTGACGTTATTAGGCTTAAGGGCTGCAAAGTCGCCAGCGGCTGTCGCACTATCGCTATTGGGGACAGTCTCAATGCTGGTTCCACGGGACGTGACGTTCTCAACGGATGTGCGACCGCCATAAACACGATCGTAGGCGCTACTGCCACCACCGTTCTCACTAGCACCGTCGTTGCCACCACTGTTGAGTGTTGAATTGCCGCCCCCATACCCCGATATTCCCGGTGTCGCCGGTTTAGATTAAGGAAAGTGCCATCTCCAACTTTTCACGCGTAATTTTCGAAATCCTTCGTTCACGATATTTATCGACTGTTGTCAGTTTCACGGATGGGGACGCATCAGCACTAATGGTTCGCGGAATTTCTATTGTCACGATGCTTTCCCGACCAACTAGAACCCAATAAATATCTTCCGCTTGCTCGGGAATCCATTGCAAAACGAAGGCTCGGCTCATGTGAGGAAAAATCGATCGTAACGTCTTGCCTAACAAACTATCGTCGGCTTGCAGAGATGCCGAATCCTCCAGCATCTGCTTGCGCAGTTCTTCCTTCGCGGTTGCTCGGTTTGCGCTCATTTCAATTTTCCAGGGAAAGCCGTTACGAGATTTCCGTATTGATCCGTCAGAACCGTCATTACGGTAGTCGGTTGATTGTTGTTGAACTTGTCTGTTCCGATGACGCGTCCCGTATCCACTTCTCGGACATAACTAACGCCAGAGCCGCTTTGAACGGTTTTTCTAATTTGAGTTGAAACGGTATTCGGATCTTTCAGCAAATTACTCAACTCACTTTTGCTGATTGTAAACTGGCTCGCATTCACGCTTGGGTCGAGATGGCGGTCCGCGATGTGATCCATTCCATCATTGGTTACGTTAATCCGTGACTGAACCCGGCCAGGTGTAGAATCTGCGCTCCCAGTTGACTGTTGATCGCCGCCACTGGATAAGGTTGCGTTGCTGGCCCCATACCCCGATCTGCACTTACCATCCTGATATTGACGGAGCCGTAATAATGAACGTGTCGTGCTCAGGCAATTCAGAGCGGATGAACTCAATTGCAGCGAGATTGTTTACACGCGCTGAATTCAAATCAATCGGTGGCTCCGCGCCGTCCCAGATGCAGTCAATGCGTGCCTCGAATCCCGGGTTGTGCCATATTCCGCCCTCGATGCGAGAAACTATAACCCCGTGTTCTGCTGCGTTTGTGCAGACAGAAATCGCGGCTTCGGCTGAGAGCTTCATGACGATGCTTCCCCCGAGCGAGAAGTAGTCGTCAGCATCCGTGTAGCGCTTTGTTCTATCAAGCTTCATTATTTGCTCTTCCATTGAATACGGCTATCAGCTATCCACCTTGGATCGGTCTTGTCACTAATCTGAACGACCTCTCCGGTCCTGTCGTTCACGACAACGTAACCGTCCTTCGACCCATACACCGTAGCCGTGTCGTTTCTAGGTAAGCCGTCCGGTGTTTTCGATGCAGAACGCTTGTCGAAAGCTGTGCCCGTAGGACCGTTGTTGATCGCATTTTGAACGTCTTGCTCCGTCCATCCTCGTTCTGGCAGTTGCTTGCCGATCTTGTCGTCAATGACGGAACCTTGTGCCTTGCCGTTGTTGTTTTGATCGCCGCTGTTGAGTATCGCATTACCAGCCCCATACCCCGATCACTCACCCCCGACGCACCCGCCGTTGTCGAACCACGTTTTTCCCTGACGCCTCCGGCACTTGCAAACCATTTTGCCCTGACCCGTCCTTCGGGATGCAGTTTTTTGCCCCGACGCGGGTTTAAGCCTAAAGACGCGAGTTTGCCAGAGGAGGCGCTCACCCTGTCTCAATTTGCACTGGAGGACAAGGCATCATCCCGCCTGGTTTGCCGTCGGCCTGCGGCCGCCGGCAAACCAGGCGGAACAGGGGCCACTGTGGACCACTGCTCCATGACCGTGGTGGCCGTCCGCGCACCGCCCCGGCACTGAACCCGTCAAGGCCGCGCAACGCGCGCCCGAAGGGGCAGCCTTGACGGCGGGCGGTGTGCCACGCTCGGCCATGCGGTGCAAGACGACACGGCGGCTTGCACCGCATGCAGACCGCGCTTTTGCGTTGCTGCTGCTTCCGCCGTCAGGCGGCTAACCAGGGAGCCCCTCGGGGGCGGACGGGAGGGCGGCTGCGAGCACGGAGCGAAGGCCCGAAGGGCCGCAGCCCGAGCGCAGCAGACCCCTGGGCGGGCAGGGCCGTCACCCTTCGCGCACCGCGCGCTGACCAGGTCTTTGTTCGTATTCCAGGATCATGGCCGCTTTATGGCCCTGACTTCCTCCTGGGCGCAACGCGCCCACGGCGGGCCGGGGGCGCCAGACATAAGGCAAATTAGCGACGGCCAGCGGGCCGGCGCCGCGATGGGACAGGTGGACCGAAGGCGACGGCCCGCTGGCCGTCGCTAATTTCCCAGCCTTATGTTGAATTGGTTATTACCTGGCAGCCCGAAGGGATGACGGGCAATAACCAATTTACCCCCGGCCCTCGTACCCCTCCGGCCCGCAGGGCCGCCGCACATGCCTTCATCGTTCTTCACTTCTTCAACCGCCGCCGCAATCGCGCCGGATGCGTCGCGGCATGCACTTCCTTGAGCTTGCGGATGGCAATGTGCGTATACACCTGTGTACTCTTCAGGTCACCGTCGAGCACGGCAGGCTCGTCATCACGCCAGACTGAACAGCTCCACAGACAACAAACCCAGCTCGATAGCTGGGTTTGTTGTTACTGCCACTTCAATTTTTCTTTGGACAAACAACGTGTTTCAGTTGCATTCGGCCGTCGTGTTCTCGAGCAAGCCATCCAAAGTTCTCAACATTAATTAGCTGCCCGCAGACGAAGCACCGATTTGGCCACCCATGAGCACGCCATTTCGCGATTTCCTGGAACTCAACCCCGTGCGCATATGCAGTCCACTCGCTTCGAGACATACCTAAGGCGTCATGCACAGGAATAGTCCTGTCCATATCTGCCAGGACCTCATCAGAAATGTCCTCGGCCTGCGCATCAGTGATGAGACCTTCAATCAGTTCTTGCAGCAAATCATGTCTTTTCATGGCATTAACGGTTGTTGAGCTTTCGACCGGGAACGGCGTCCTTATACATATCGCCCGTCACCGGGTCCATTGAGCCCAAATGCACGCCGCGTTTGTTGTAAACCTCAATATCGTTATGCGTGTAGTCCCATTCATAAAACAGCTTCCCGTCTGTCTTTACACCGTTTCCAGCACTATTAAGACCTTGCCAAACAGGACTGTCCGCTTTCGATGGGTTAGCTTGACGACTGTTATCCCCGCCGTTGCCGCTATTTAACGTCGTATTACCGGTCGCATACCCCGGAACGTATCCGGGCGTTCCCGGCGTCACGGCAGGTACCACCGTACATACCGGCGGCACGCACACCGCAACCGGAACCGCTGAACCACCCGTCGCCGGTGGTTTCGAGTTCCCTCCCGGCCCGTTCAGGTCATCCGGGCTTACATACGGCCCCTGCGGCCCGTTTGCATTCACCAGCGCTGCAAACTGGTTCGCCAGATTTTGCGCGCCGCGCCCTGCGCTCGCAAGCTGATCGCCAATAAAGTCCAGTAACTGACTGCCCGTGCCACCCGTGCCCGCCGCATTGCCCGTGCTGCGGTTATACAGGTCCGCATTCGCTCCCGTGAACGCGCCCATGCTCCCGCCCACCAATGCTCCACCCGCACCGGCCAGCACGTTCGACACCACATTGCCCAGCGTCATCGACCCCGTCGCACTGCCAATCTGGTCAGCCAGCCCGTTCAGCTTGCCAGCCAGCGCCGACGCCACGCCCGCGCCCGCAGCGCCTGCCGCTGCCGATCCAATCCCGCCTCCACCCAGACCTCCAAGCAGTGCGCCGCCTGCAATGTGCAGCTCCGTGCGGTTCGTTCCACCTTCGTCCCACGACTTCACATCGGCCATTGCCGCAGTGTAGGCATCCATGTCGCCCGCGGCTTTTGCGGCATCTGCCGCTTTCTGGGCGTCGGCCTTCTTTCCATCAGCGTAGGCAGCAATCCCCTGCGCCACCACCTGGGCTGCCGCCTGTGCCGCCTGTATCGTGTCCGCCTGCTGGTTCAGGATATGGTTCACGTCCGGCGTCTTCGACACCGTCCCGTTCGTGTCCGTGGTGTCGCGGCCCAGATTCGCAATGTCCTGCGTCTGCGCGGCCTGGTTGGTGATGTTGATCGTGCCCGCACTCACCGCGCTACGCGTCGTCGCACTCTGGTCGCCGCTCTCGTTCAGGGCCATCGGAATCCCGCCACCCGAGCCGCTCACCGAACCCGGACCCGTCGCCTTGCCGGTATTTCCGACACCCACCCCGGCACTGATCCCCGCACTCGTGGCACTGTAATGCGACTGGTTCTGGATATCGCTGAAGGTCAGTGTGCCGGTCGTGAGGTTGTTCTGCGACGCGTCCGCTGTGCTGGTAATAACCGCACCGGTCAGGTCCGTATTGCCCTTGACGTTGATATCGAATCCGCCGCTGCCCGCATTGATGCCTGCCTGTTCGTTCACCTGCGCGTAGTTGCTATCCGCATGGCCGTTCTGTGCGCTGACGCTCGCGCTCCCTCCTGCCTGGCTGATGCTAATTCCGCCACCCACGCTGCTCTGGTGCGCGGTGCTCACGGTCGTATCCTGAACGCTCCCGATATTGAGGTTACCGCCGACCTGCGCGGTCACCTGGTTACCGTTGAGCTGCGAGCCGATGATATTCGTATCGCCGCCCGAGACGACCGTCACGCCATTCGCCCCGTTGACATGTGAAGCGTTCTGGATCGCCGCGTTGCTGTTCGCGTCGCCGTGTGCGTTGGACATCGACGCCGAGACACCGAAACCCTGCGTCCCGTACGACACACCGACGCTCGCGCTGCTGGAACTGTTCGTGCTTTGCGTGACATCGGTATTCGTCGTATTGACGATATTGACCTGATTCTTTGCGGCGAGAACGACGTCGTTCGCGCTGACGCTCGAACCGGCGATTGTCAGGTTGCCGCTACCGGGCGCACCGCTGCCGGTTGCCACAAAAGCGGCAGTACCGCCTGCCTGAACGTTCGAGCCCGCCTGGATCGTCTGATCCTCCGACGACTGGCTCTGGCTTTTGCTCGACCCAACGCTGACCTGTACGCCGACGCTCGGCGCGTTGGCCGCGTTCGAGATGCCGTTCTTCGCCATGTCGTACGCACCATAGCCCGCCAGCGCTGCATCGCCGCCCGCTGCTATCGCATGCAACGCCTCGGCACGTCCGTTGCTGTTGCCGCTCGCGAGCGCCTGGCCCTGCTGGTATGCGCCGTTGATCGCATCGCCCACGCTGCCCGAGAGGCCGATCGTTATCCCGCTGCTGGCCGTTTTCTGTGTCTGCGCCCGATGTGAGGTATCCGTCGCGGAGTCGATAATGACGTTGGCCGCCGTACCCGTAATGTCCTGCGCCGCGACGAGGTCGCTACCCGTGACATGCAGGGTATTGCCCGCCTGAATCGAGAGGCTACCGTTGAGCGAACCGACGGTGCTTCCGTTGTTCGTGACGCCCGATTCGCTGTCGGTCGTTGCGAGCTTGCTGGTACCCACCGTAACGGTCAGGCCGCTGGCACTCAGGCCCGAATGTTTTTCCTGATAGGTGCCCGACGACTGCATGGTGTCCTGCGTCGTCGTGATGTTCACGTCATGCGTGGCGCTTAAGGACACATCGTTCGTCCCGACAACCGTGCTGCCCGCGACGTTGATATCGTTTCCGCTGGAGACCGACACCGCATCCGCCGAAACCGTGCTGCCCTGGTTGGCGGTCGTCGTCGTGTCGCGGCTGCTCGATACCTCCTTGCTACTCACCACATGACTATGGGTGCCCGTCTGCGTCGAGTTATCCACATGGGTCGCCGTGGCCGCGCCGATGCTGACGTTATTCGCCGCCACCAGCGTCGCCGTTCCCTGGTCGAGATTGACCGTGCTACCCGTGATATTGATATCGTGGCCCGATGCGACGGTCAGCGAATTCCCGGAGTTGAGCGTCGTCGCCGTCAGCGTATCGTCAGACTTGTGCAGCGAATCGGTATATTGGCCGTTGTGATCGCTGGTCGCACTGTTGCTGTCTACCGTCGAGGTCGTCTTTGCTGCCTGAAGCGTGACGTCGCCCTTCGCCACAACCGTACCGCCACCGCCAAGGTTGATATTCGCGCCCGTCGCGGTGAGGTTCCCACCCACGCCGATCTGCGACACGCCACCGACATTCACGTTGCTGCCGGTCGCCTCGTTGATGTTCGTGTCCGATACGCCGCCCGCGCGTGATACGACTTTCTGTTCGCCTGTCTGTACGGTCCCGACGTCGTAGTTGCCACCCACGGCCACGCCGAGGTTACCGCCGACATTGAGGTTGGCCCCGTTCTGCTCGAAGTCGCCGCCCGTGACGATGGCTGCATCGCCCTTCACATTCAGGTTCGCGATGGGCCCGAGCGTTGTGGTGGTCCGGGTCGCGCCTGTGTCGCTGACCTGGTTGAAGGTATTCACCGCCGTATTGAGAAGCAGGTTGCCGCCCGCGTTCAGCGCGAGACTGCCCGCGTTCACGGTGGCCGAAGTCAGGTCTACAGTGCCGGTCGTCGTCAGCGACATCAGGCCGCCGCTGTTGAGCGCACCAAACGCGTTGTCAATCTGCCGGCCCTGGATCGAAAGCGTATTGCTGGCCTGAACATTGCCACTATTGTTGAAGGTCTGCGCGTTCTTCAGGTCGATATCGGTCGCCGCAATCAGCGGCCCGTTCATCTCCTGCTGGCTCGCCTTCGCAAGGTAGACGACCGGCACGAGCACGGACTGCCCGTCGACAACCTCGGTCTGCATGATGACGACGTTGGTTGTGAGCGCCGCGACCTGATCGGCTGACAGGGCCATGCCAAGCGGCAGGTCAAGCTGCCCGGCGAGCGCCGCGCCCGCCGCCATCAGCGCCTCATACATCGCCTGGGTGTCGGTATAGGGACCGAGGACCGCCTTGCCGGTGAGCGAGGTGATCTGGTTCTGGACGAGCTGGGCCTCGTACAGACCGTCGCCAAGGCGCTTTTCCACGTTCTGCGGATTCAGCCCGAGCATGTTGAGGTAGTAGTTGCTCGAAATGAACGATTTCGCGCTCGTAAAGGCCGGATTCGTCTCGATCAGGTACGGCGCATCCGGCGCGGTATTCCGGTGGAACAGGCCACCCTGGGGAATCGTCAGGTTGGAGAGGACGTTGACCGCCGTGGCGCTTGCGATCACGGAATTAACGAGCCCGGAGCCGCCATCGACCGAAGCCGTACCTCCTTTCGACCCGCCCGCATTTCCGGTGACGCCGCCGACGCTCACACCACCGAGCGACTGGCCGGGGACCAGGCCGAGCGACGGGATACCCGCGTTACCCGCGGTGTTGTCGATGTTGACGCCCGTACCGGTGATCGTGCCGCCCGCAACAAAGGTCGATTCGTAGCCCGGCAGTGCATAGGTGCGGATATCTGCCGGTGCATTACAGCCGCTTGCGCAGAATGAGTAGGTCCAGTCGGGAATGCTGCCGTCATAGTTGCGGTAGTGGTAAAGCCCCGAGTACGTCACCTGTACCCCGGGTGCCGTCTGTCCCTGCCAGCTATCCTGGTCGAGCGTGACCGGCATCGCAATGTTGCCGGCTGCTGCAACCGCACTCCAGAAGTTCTGGAACAGGCCGACGTTCGAGGCATTCAGGCTGCCACCCGAAACGACCTGCGCCTGCGGACTGATGGACGCAATGAAATTGCCCAGCGCCGTGCCCGTATAGGTCGTGTATTCGTAGTCGCTGTTCATCTGGCCGCTGTGCGGCGGATCGATGTAGACGCCACCGATACAGGACGGGCAAGGTGTGTTCACCTGGCCGGTGGTGCCGCTCAGCCTGACGCCCAGGCTCGCCAGCAAGCTGGTATCGACGGGCTGGTTCAGGCCGGTCGTCGTCATCGTCGCGCGGGTATTGGTGAACTGGTTCGCGTCAAGCTCCATGTCGCCCGCTGACTGGATCAGCGCGGACTGGTTGCGGATCAGGTTCGCGTTCCTGTAGCTGCCGTCCGCATTTTTCCCGCCCGCCAGCACGACCTTGCCGAGACCGTAGACCGCAGTGGTCGCCTGCGTATCGGTCATCGCGGTGTCGTCGCGGTTCTCGATGTCAGGCGCAAGCAGTTCAAGCGTGCCATTGCTGTCCGTCGCACCGATCAGCGCGGTCGGGCCCACGTTCGACAACGTTTGCGTGGCATTGAGCGAAACGCTGCTGCCGACCATTGCGCCCATGTTTTCGAGCGTCGTCGAGTGCGTGGTGAGCGTACCGCCTGCCATCATCGCGCCGCTGTTCTGGATATCGTTCGCCTTGACGTCGAGGTTATCGACTGCCTGAAGTGCCGCAGTGTTGGTGAAGGTGCCAGGCAGCGTGAAGGTCAGGTTGTGACCAGCGCTGAACTGGAAATCCGGCGTCGGTGCGAAATTGCCCTGAACGTTCACGGCCACGTCATTCGCGGCGCTGTACGCGCCACCGCCCAGGAGCGTTGGCGCGTTAACGGTCAGGTCATGCGTCGCGCCGATTTTCCCGTTCGTATTGGTAATCGCACCTGTTGTCGTAACGGCAACATCGCCGGTCGAATCCGTAAAGGAGCCGATCAGGCTGTTGCTGTTATCGATCGTGCCTGCCTGCACCGCGACGCTTGCACCGCTCAGTTGCGCGCCCTGGGTATTCACGAGCGCCGAGGCGTTGACGGCAACGCTGCCGCTGCCCGTGATGACGCCATTGCCGTTGATGGTCTGGCTGCCACCCTGTAAGGTTTCATCGCCCGTGCCGAGATTGCTGATAAGGCCACCCGTGTTGTCGATGGACGAGGCCTGGATGGCGAGCGTGCTGGCGTCCCCTGTTGCGCCCGTGCCGGACTGGATCTGTCCGTTCGTCGTGGACAGCGCGCCGCCGCTCGTGAGCGACATGGACCCGAGCGAACGGATTGCCCCCTGCGTGTTGATCAGGTTACCTGTGACGTTCGACGTGATATTGCCCTGCGCCGCAAAGACGCCGCCCGTATTGTTCAACCCGCCAGCCCGCGCCACCAGTTGGCCCGCAATGATGATCTGGCCGCCGGCATTCGAGAGGGACCCGGTGCCATTACCCGGCGTGATCGTCAGCATGCCTGTTCCCGCATCGATAATCCTGCCGCCATCGTTGTTTAGGGCAGCAGGGGCAAGCGTCAGGTTCGTGCTGTTGGTCTGGAACGTGCCGGCATTCGAGTTATCGAACGTGCCGCTCACGTTAAAGACCATCGGCCCCGTGCCGTACTGGGTGATCGTCCCACCGTGATTGAGGAGATCGGTCGCGGAGAGTGCGAACTGGTTCGCCTCGATGTCGCCGTTCGAGTTGTCCAATGTGGAGCCGATCGAGAGCGCGAGGTTCGGTGCAACAATCGAGCCGCCGCTATTCGTCATCGAGCCGCTCTGGATCGTCTCGTTCGACACGGCGCCGACCTCGCCGCCGTTGTTGTTGAGCGTGCCGCTTGCGAGGCTCAGGTCGGCATTCGAGAGCAGACTGCCGTTTGTATTGTTCAGCGCACCGTTAACCGTTGCCGTCAGACCCATTTGTCCGCGAACAAGGCCACCTGCATTGTCGAACGTATCGGCCTCGGCTACGACCCGCCCGTTGCTCTCAATGGTCCCATTCGCGTTCGAGATCGCTCCGGTGGCCGTCACCGACAGGCCATCGCCGTTGAGGGACGTGATGCGACCGGCAGTATTGTCTACGGAGGTCCCCGATACGGACATACCCGCCGCGCCCTGCATGGTCCCCCGGCTGTTCACGATGGCGCCGCCCTGAACCTGCATCGCGCCCTGGGAGACCATCAAACCGGCCTGGTTGCTGATCTGGCCGGATGCCTGCGCGACGAGCGGGCCCTCTGCCGACACCTGACCGCCCTGGTTCGAGATGTTCGCGCCCGTGAGCGTCACGCTGCTGCCACCTGCGAGCGTGCCATTGTCATTGATGACCGAGCCCGTCGCATTCGCTGCCACCGAGCCCCCGGCACCTGTCGTCGCGCCCGCAAGGTTCAAATCGCCCGCCCTTGCCGTCAGCGAGACATCGCCGTTCGCCGCCGTCTCGCTGCCTGCGAGATTCACGCCACTACCTGAGAGTGTTGCACTGCCGCCCGCGACGTTTTCGCCGGCCGCGCTCAACTGGCCGGATGTCTGAATATTCAGGTTACCTGAATTGCCCACCGACCCATCGTTGTTGACGCCCGCGCCGAGCGTGCCGGTCGAGGCCAGGCTCGCAGCATTGATGCCCGTATTCTGCTGTGCCGCAATCACACCGCTATTCGACACCGCGCCATCGGACGCGATTGCGGTACTCTGCTGCGCGTAGATCGAGCCGCTATTCACAACGCCCGCAGCGTTGATGCCCAGGTTACCCGTGGCCGTCATCTGGCCGCTCTGGACCAGTTGCCCAGTGGTTGTCAGCGTGAGTCCGCCAGCCTGGGCCGCGATGGAACCGGCGTTCGCCACGCCCACGCCGTTTTCGGTCCCGACAAGTTTGATGGCCCCGCTGTACATGCCTCCCAGTTGCGAAACGTCGATGGACACGCCGGGGGCGGGGCCGCCGCCTGCGATGGCTGCTGGCGTCAGGCCCGCATAATCGATGTTGTTTGAGCCAGTCGTGACGTTCAGCGTATTGGCATATATCGCCGCATTGACCTGTACCGCACGCGATAGCAGATCCACCTCATCGATATTCGAGGCGTTCAGGCCTGCGCCCTGGACAGTAATCGTTCCGCCCGTGACCGAAAATCCGGTAAGGTTGCCGTTTCCGTCGACAAGTGGATTGCCGGTGGTGAGGATACCTTTCGAGGTATTGATGAAGCCACCGCCGTCAACGACAAGTCCGGAAGAATTTGCGATCACGACAGCGGCGGTTTTCGCGCCCGCGACCTCAACGTATCCTTTGAGTACCGAGGGATTGTTGCTGTTGACCTGGTTGACAATGATCTTCGCAGCGTCATTCGCCCCGAAATTCGGATTGCCTGATATCTGCCCTGCAAGCTGCGTTTTCACATTGACGGGCGAGTTATTCAGGATCGCGCCGCGACGGCTCACATCGAACTGCGAATAGGTGTTCAGCGAGACACCCGCCCCTGACGGCTTCGTCACGTTCACCTGGGGCAGGCCATTAGCCGTGCTGACGACGTTCGGCGCGTGCGCGCCCGAGGGCACGATCTGGGCATCCGCGAGAACCGGCGCCAGTCCGAAGAGTCCGAGCGAAGCAAAGGCCGCGTGACGCATCGCGAAAAGCGTAATTGCACAAAGCACGGGTGACTGTCCGGTTTCGCCATGGCCGGTCGTGTGTGCGGTTGCGGTTTCCGAAACTGCGACGAGCATACCCCGAAGCTTGCTGAAGACAAGCCGGTAACAGTTGTTATTCATGCCTATATCTGTAAAGCCGAACGAGGACCCGCCAGTTGCGAGGCGTTTCAAGTTTTTTATGACGACACAAGACCGCGACGAATAATCGGGCGTCGCGTTAAAAACCACTGCAAATGTGTGGGTGACGAGACTAGCAGACGTCTCTTTGGATCGCCATCAGAAAAGCCATATTCAGGTTGTCGCCTGACAATATTTAATGATTTTTTATATCTCATTAATACGCGATTAATTATTCCCCGCCCTATTCACCATAAATATTCCTAACTATTTGATTTAGATCAAGACCGAGTGGCACATCGTCACGTCGCGCATAAATGACCGCGCCTGCGACGCCCACTATCGGTAGTTGTCGCCGCTCCAGCAATACCGACGACAAACAAATCCGCTGTTCAGGAAAACGAAGTCGCGGTCATTGTCTACGACCAGTGGCGGGTAGCGCCCGACTTCAGGGGAACGGTCTACTGGCTGGCGAATGGCAGCCGACACGTTACTGATCGTTGCGAGACGCTTCCCTCCGATGCGCTCGCCTCGCCTTCGTCAGATCAGTACGAGGTACCGACGAAAAAATCAACGGATACCCCCGAACCCGATCCGCGTGCGTATGGTCGACGATTCGCCGGACTACCTCGCGGATCACTGGTGCAAGAAGGGGCGCATTCCGTTCTGCCTCGAAGGCAAACTCGAAACCACGCTCGACAACCAGCGCAAGCGCGTCCTCACGTCCGGCATGAGCTATCAGGTGTGCGACAACGCCAAGGTGCACCCATCGTACACCTGCACGGGTGCAAAACTTTTCGTCGTCGACTGAAAGCAGCGCTGCCGCTTCAGCGCGGCGCGCCGAGATCGGCGTCGAGCCGCTTGCGCAGGTCGCGCACCACGCGCGCGGCGGGTACGAGCCACCACGTGGGAGCCGCTACGGAGAAGTCGTACGCGAGCGCCGTCTGCGCGGCGCCAGTCGTCTGGGCCCGGCAGCGGAACGCCACCATGTGCCGTCGCATACCTGCTTGCGAGCCTGGCGAGAAACGCATGACCGCACGCAGCGCGAATTGCCTTTCGTCGGGCGCGGCCTCGTACGACTCGATGCTCCACTCCGCTCCGTAGTGCGCCTCATGACGCAATGCAGCGCTCACGCGCAGGCGCGTTTCATCGGCGGGCAGAGCCACCGGGTGCTCGCGCCCAGCACGCGCGGCGCGATACAGCGTGCGCTGCGACCAACCCCAGCCGAACGTCAGCACCACGCCGCCCGCCACGAGCGCCCACTGCAGAATATGCGTGAGCCAGCGGCCAAACTCGAAGCGCGCAATGGGCGCGAGCAGCAAGCCCGCGATCCAGTGCGCAACGACGAAGATCACGACGCACGCGAACACGCTCGCGGAGAGCGTCAGCAACCAGCCCCGCGACGGGTCGTCGAATTTCGCAAACAGGAAATCGCGCACGCCGCCTGAACGCGCGTGCACGCCATCGGTTTGGGGCTCGATTGCGGCGTGCGGATCTAGTGGCTGCGCGGCATCCGCTTCGTCGCGCAGCCCCGTGAGTTCGCCGTGCAGCGAGTCGCGTTCGGTCCGCATGCGCTGGAGCTCGTCCAGGGTACGCGTGCGCTCGGCACGCAGACCGTCCAGCTCGGCGCGCACGCGTTCGCGCTGCGCCAGCAGCGCCTGCATCTGCGCGTGCAGCGCCTCGGCCTGCGCCACACTCAGCGCGGAGCGGCTCACCGGCGGCGCGTGATGCACGGACCAATACGCCTCGAGCAGTTCGCGCGCCTCCTTGACGCGCTTGAACTGGTCGTCGGCCCAGCGCATCGAGGCGGCCGTGGGGTGCCGCCATTTGTCGGGATGCAGGATCTGCGCGAGATGGCGATAGTGATGCTTGATGTCCGCCTCGCTCGCCCCCGGCTCGAGATCGAGCCGGTAGTAGAGGCGGTCGTAATCCACGGGTCGGTAATCGCGGCCTGGCATGACCTGTATCTATTCGTCGGTGGATGGGTTGGCAGGCGGCGCAACGCCTGTACGCTCAAGTTAGCGCAACGCGCCGAGTCCGGCAAGGAAAGCGCCGCTGCCGTTGCCCGCACGGTTTTAGTGCCGCCGGCGCGCTAGCAGGCGGCTCAGCGTCGCGAACGCGGTGGCCGGCAGCTCGTGCAGCTTGCGCACCACCACGGCATCCGGATAGAACGTCTCGACGGCATCGTCCAGTATGCCGATGCCGACCAGCTCGATGCCCTGCTCCTTGACCGCCTGCACGCGAGCGAGCAGGTCGCTGTGCAACACAGCCGGGTCGCCGTCGCTCGTCGATGGATAGCCGTCCGAGAGGACGAAAAGCAGCCGCCGGCGCGCCTTGCGCCGCGCGAGCCGCGCCGCCGCCCAGGCGAGCGCTTCGCCGTCGGGGTTCTCGTGGCCGCACTCGATGGCCGCGAGTCCGCTCAGGTCGCGTGAGTCGAAGCGCTTGAATACGCGCAGATCCAGCCGCTCGACGAGGCGGTTATAGGCCCGCAGATCGGCACCGGCCGCGCGTGCGCGCTCGCAGCGCGCGCGCAATTCCGGCGCTTCGATCGAGCTGTAGCCGAGCACTTCCGAATCGAAGGCAAGCTGCGTGAGCGCATCGGCGAGCGCCGCCGCGCACAGGCGCGCCAGCTCGATCTTGCGGCCCGCCATCGAGCCGCTCAGGTCGAGCAGCAGCGTGACGACCGTGTCGCGCCCGCTCGCATGCCGCGCCACGCGAAACGGCGTGCGATAGCCGCGCGAGGCGGCGAGACGCGCGAGCGCCGCGCGGTCGATCTCGCCGCGCTCCTGCTCGCGCTTCCAGTGCGTAAGTTCGTCGGCCTTGAGCACGCGCTCGAGCTGGGTCTTGAGCGCGCCGGTCTCCGCGCGCGCCAGTGCACGCAGCCTGCGCCAGGCGGCGGCGTCGCCGCGGCCCGTGAGATCGGTGACGACGTCGTAATCCGTGGTCAGCGGAATCGACAAATGTGGCCGCCCTGGCGTGGAGCGCTGATGCGTAGCGGCGGCGAGCGGCGCATCCGCTTCGGAAAGCGGAGCGCCGGCGGCGGAACCGGACTCGGCGCGCGCGCGTGCTGACGTGCCGCCGTCACCGTCGCGGGCGTCATCCGGCTGCGCGGCGCCGCCCGGCGGTCCGACCTCGTCGTCCTCGCCGTCCTCGCCGAATTCGTCCAGCGCCTGCGCGAGCCGCGCCGGGTCGTCGTCGAGCCCTTCGGGCGGGCCCGCGGTCTGCATCATGTTGTTCGCCCCGCGCGACGCGAGCGAGCGCACGCCCGCCACGATCGTCGCGGCGGCGCTCAGGCTCGCGCGCGTCGACTGGCTCGCGCGGGCCGCGCCGAGCTCAACGTCGATCGCGCGCAGCGCGGCAGCAAGCGCCGCGGCATCGCGCTCCAGCACGCCCGGCGCTTCATCCCACAGCGCACGCTCGATCGCCCAGACAAGGCGCTCGCGCCACAGCAGTTTCGACCAGCGTCGCGAGACTGCCTCGCCGCGCTGCGTACGCCAGCTTTGCGTGTAGCGTTGCGCACCGGGGAACGCCCGCGCGAGTTGCGCGAGCACGCGACGGTCCTCGATCGCCTGCGCAATGCGTCCCGTCACGCCGGCTTGCGGCGTGTCGAGACGCGTCACCTCGCTGTAGCGATGGCGCGCGGCCAGCAAGTCGAGCGCGCCGAGCAGTGCGGCTTCGTCTGCGCCATCATTCGCGAGGCGCGCGGGCAGCACGAAGCGTTCGCCTTCCACGCGCGGCTCGCCCGCGCCGAACGTCACGCTCACGCGCGAGTCGCCGGTCAGCACCCGCGCCAGGCGGCCGAGCGCGCCCGCGGGATCGGCGCTCGCCGTCAAACTCGCTGTTTCGTCCTGCAAGCTCGACACAGGCGCCTCCGCACTCACGCGTGGAAGACGACGTGATGCCGGATGACGCTGCGGATGAGCGCCGCATCGTCCGCGCTCACCTTCGCGTAGATCGCCGGCCCCGCCGCACGTTCGACATCGCCGGTGCGCAGCATGAGTTCGGCCCAGTCGATCAGGCGTCTCGTGGAGAACGCGCTCGCAAGATCTTCGCGGGCGAACGCAGTCCGGCAGTCGGCGGCGATGGCAGCGAGTGTGCGCGCGAGCGGCCGCGTGAGCATCGGCAGCGTGCGCAGCAATACTTCGGTTTCCTCTTCAAGTGAGAGATAGTCGAACAGGTAGACGCGCCAGCGGTCGAGAAATGCCTCGTTGAGCAGATTCGCGCCCTGATACAGATGGCGATACGCGCTCATCGCGCCCGCGGCGTTCGCGGTGGCGAAGAGGCGGAACGACGGATGCGGCTCGACGATTTCGTTGCCGCGTTCCTTGAGCAGCAGGCGGCCGTTCGGTTCCAGCACGGCGGTGAGCACGGCAAGAATGGACGGCTCGGCGAAATCGAGTTCGTCGATGATCAGCCAGTAGCCCTCGCGCATCGCCACGGGCAGCACGCCGTCCACCCAGGTTGTCTCGCCGCCCTTCACGGTCCAGAAGCCGACGAAGTCGCCGATGGTGGTCTGGCCGTTCATGTTCGCGCGCAGCACGCCATAGTCCGCGCGCGCCGCCACCTGCTCGATGAAGCTTGTCTTGCCCGAACCCGTATGGCCGATCAGCATGACGCGGCGATTTTCTACGATGTCCTGAACGATGTCGTCGCCGCGTTCGGCGAAGAGGTAGGCCGCGTTCACACGCGGCACGAGCGCGTTCGGCTCGCCACGCGGCAGGTCTACACTGCCGATGCGCACGGCGGCTGGGTGGGCTTGCGTCCTGGCGCGAGCCGCTTTGGCCTCGCGCGCCGCTTCGGCGGCCCGTTGCAAGGCCACGGAAAATGTGCTGCCCGCCTGTGCAGCTCGCGCTTCATCGGCGCGCTGCGCTTCGGAAACGAAGCCCTCGCGACGCCACTTGAGCAATTTCGCTTCGAGGTTGTCCAGATCGATTTCGGTGTCGATGTCGACTTCACCGACCGCATCGTCCTTGCCCTGGCCGTGCTCGATGCGGTACATGTGTGCGCGCCCGGAACGCGTGACGCGCCACCATTCGCATGCGCGGCCGTCGCCGCGGGTGTAGAGGCCGAGCGGGTCTTCGTCTTGCAGTACGGGGGCGGGTGCGTTCATGGACGGAAAATACAGGGCGCTGCCGCGCGTTCCGGCAATCGTCTCATATTCCCGGTGCCTGGCGCACCGCGGCGGCGCCACGGCCGTGCTTCCGGCACACGTCCAACCATGCTAGCGTGACGATCGTCATACGAGGCACGCACGCCTCACCTGTACCCGGAGACCCACGATGCCCCAAGCCGCGCCGCCCGAACTCGACGACGAGCCCGGGCGCGGCCGTTCGCTCGCTCGCCAATACCCGCGCGGCCTCCGGATCGAGCCGCACACGCATACATGGGCACAGGTGCTGTACGCCGTCTCCGGCGTGATGTGGGTCGAGGTGGAGCGCGAGGCGCTCGTCGTGCCGCCGCAGCGTGCCGTGTGGCTGCCGCCCGGCACGCAGCACGCCATTCACATGCTGAGCGCCGTCGAGATGCGCAATCTCTATCTGCACGAGCGCGACAGCCGGCACCTGAGCGAGCGGTGCGAAGTGTTCGAGGTCAACGGCCTGCTGCGCGAACTCATCACGGGCCTCGCGGAACGCGCACCCGAGGACGACGCCTGGCTCGACGCGGCCTATCGCCTCGCATCGATCGAACTCGCCCAGGCGCCGCGCTCCACGCTGCGCATCCCGCTGCCCGATGCGTCCGACCGCCGCCTCGCCACGCTGTGCCGCGCGGTGATCGACAATCCGTCGGCCGATATCGGCTTCGAACAGCACGCGGCATGGGTGGGCGCGAGCGTGCGCACGCTCGCGCGGCTCTTCACGCGCGAGCTTGGCATGGGGTTTGCTGAATGGCGCCGCCAGGTGCAGCTCGCCCTCGCGCTGTCGCGCCTCGCGCAAGGCGAGCCCGTGAACGCCGTGGCGCGCATGCTGGGCTATCTCCCCAGCAGCTTCAGCGACATGTTCCGCCGCGAACTGGGCGTGCCGCCCAGCGAGTTCCGGCCCACCGGCACCCTGGGCGGCACAGCGGGTTTCGCAGAGGAAAGCGCGGCGCAGGAGCGCGCGTAGCCGCGGGGTGCGGCTCAATGCGGTGGCAGATCGCCCACTAGCGGAAACATGTCGGGCGTGTAGCCCATATTGAAGTAACCGGCCCGTGCATACGTGGCGATTCGTTCGAGGTGCTCGGTTTCGCGCGACGCGTCGCGCAGTTCGGGCTCATCGGCTTGAGGCGTGGGCGGCGGATGGTTCGTCCGGCCGCGCCGCGCGAACCACGCCGGCACGCACAGCATCGACAGCTTCGACATGGCGGACTCCTCGCGAGGCGTTGACCCCTTCCAATCTAGACAGTTGGAAGCGTGCACGCAAACAAGCATTTCTGCGATGCATTGCACACCGCGGCCGATGCTCGCGGTCCATCCGGCCCGAACGTTGTAACCGCCGGAAAATCTTACAAATCACTAACGTTTCGAAATTGGCGCACGAGTTGGTTAGACTGCGGGTCTCGGCCTTCGCTGCGCCTTCACCGCACGATGGGGCCCGGCATCGACGGCATAACAATCATGAGAATGCGTATGCAGCAACTCGACAGTCACCGGCAGCGATTCGCGGCGGCCAAGCCGTTGAGCGCGCCGATAGGGTTTCTCCGCACCGCCTTGCGCGGCGGTCCGACCTCCTGGAGGCAGGCATGAGCGACGTCCCGCAGACGCAACCCGCGCCCCAGCCCCCGCCGCCGCCCGCTCCGCCCCCGCAGGCGCCCAGGCGCCGCCGGCTCGGGCCGATCATTCTCGCCATTGTCGTGATCGCGCTGATCGTGCTCGTGATCGTGCACATCATGCGCAACAAGAAGACGGAGCACGGCGCGGCGCCGCAGGTCGTCACGGTGGCCGCCGCCACGCTCGGGCCCATGCCCGTGACGCTCAACGCGCTCGGCACGGTCACCCCGCTCGCGACTGTCACGGTTCTGCCGCAAATCAGCGGCTACCTCACCGAGGTGGGCTACAAGGAAGGCCAGGATGTCGTGAAGGGTCAGTTCCTCGCCCAGATCGACCCGCGCCAGTACGAGATCAGCAAGGAGCAGGCGCAGGCGCAACTCGCGAAAGACGAGGCGCTGCTCGCCCAGTCGCGCGCCGACCTCGTGCGCTTTACCCAACTGCACGAACAAAGGTCCATCGCCGAGCAGACCTTCACCGACCAGAAGTTTCTCGTGATGCAGAACGAGGCCGCCGTGAAGGCCGATATGGCCAACGTCAGACTGTTCGAACTCGACCTCATCTACTGCCGCATCACCGCGCCGGTCTCGGGACGCGTGGGCCTGCGCCTCGTCGATCCGGGCAACTACGTGACGTCGTCCAGTTCCACGGGCATTGCCGTCATCACGACGATCAAGCCCACCACCGTCCAGTTCGCGATCCCGCAAACCTCGCTCGGCAGCGTGCTGGAGCGCGTCAACGCCGGTGCAAAGCTGCCGGTCACCGTCTTCAGCAGCGACAACACCCGCCAGATCGCCACCGGCACGCTCTTCGCGCTCAGCAACCAGATGGCCACGGCCACCGGCACGGTCACGCTGCGCGCGAGCGTGCCCAACGACGACGAGGCGCTCTTTCCCAACGAGTTCGTCAACGTGAGGCTGCTCGTCGACACGCTGCAGAACGCCGTGCTCGTGCCGACGCCCGCCGTGCAGACCGGCGCGCCCGGCGACTACGTGTACCTCGTGAACGCCGACAACACCGTGTCGGTCCACAAGGTCACGCTCGGCCCGAGCGATGGCCGCTACACGGTGATCTCCGCGGGCTTGCAGCAGGGCCAGCATGTCGTGACCGACGGACTCGACCGCCTCAACGACGGCGCGAAGATCCAGCCCGCGGGGCCGAGGCCCGCCACGCACGCGGGCGCCGCCAGCGCGCCGCAGCATGGCAGCGCCCCGGGCGCGTCCAGCGAGCCCGGCGCCACGGCGCCGAACGCCTCCGACGCGAGCGCCGCGGCCTCGCAAGCGGGTTGAGCCCCGGACCCAGCGCCGATGAATATTTCGCGTCTCTTCATCCTGCGGCCGGTCGCGACTTCGCTCCTGATGATCGCGATGGTGCTGATCGGCCTCGTCGCGATGAAGTTCCTGCCGGTTTCCTCGTTGCCCGCGGTGGACTATCCCACCATCCAGGTGCAGACCTTTTATCCGGGCGCGAGCCCGAACGTGATGGCGACCACCGTCACGGCGCCGCTCGAAGTGCAGCTCGGCGAAATCCCCGGCCTGCAGCAGATGATCTCGTACAGCTCCGAGGGCGCCTCGGTCATCACGCTGCAGTTCGACCTTTCGCTGAGCCTCGACGTAGCCGAGCAGAACGTGCAGCAGGCCATCAACGCGGCCAACAGCTTCCTGCCGAGCGGCCTGCCCGCGCCGCCGACCTATGCCAAGGTGAACCCGGCCGACCAGCCCATCCTCACGCTCGCGGTCACGTCGAAGTCGATGTCGCTCACGCAGTTGCAGGACGCGGCCAACAATCGCCTCGCCACGAAGATCTCCGAAGTGCCGGGCGTGGGTCTCGTCACCACGGCGGGCGGCAACGTGCCCGCCGTGCGCGTCGAAGCCGACCCGCACAAGCTCGCCGCCTACGGCCTGAATCTCGACGACCTGCGCACGCTGCTCGCCAACGTCAACGTGAGCAACCCGAAGGGCAACTTCGACGGCCCCGAGCTGAACTACACGATCAATTCGAACGACCAGATCTCGGACCCGAAGGACTACGAAGACACCGTCATCGCCTATCAGAACGGCTCGCCCGTGTTCATGCGCGACGTGGCGCGCGTGTCCACGGCCGCGCAGGACGTGGAGCGCGGCGCCTGGTACAACAAGACGCCCGCCATCGTGCTGAACGTGCAGCGCCAGCCGGGCGCGAACGTGATCGCCACCGTCAACCAGATCATGCGGCAGTTGCCGCAGCTCGAAGCGGCGCTGCCCGCGGGCATGCAGGTCACGGTGGTGTCGAACAGCGTGGGCGTGATCCGCGCTTCGGTAAGCGACGCGGCCTTCGAACTCGTGCTCGCCGTGGCGCTCGTGGTGGCCGTGATCTTCGTGTTCCTGCGCAATCTGCCCGCGACCATCATTCCGAGCATCTCGGTGCCGGTCTCGCTGATCGGCACGCTCGCGATCATGTATGAGCTGGGCTACTCGATCGACAACCTCTCGCTCATGGCGCTCATCATCGCCACCGGCTTCGTGGTGGACGACTCGATCGTGATGATCGAAAACATCGTGCGCTACCTCGAGGAAGGCGACAAACCTTTGCAGGCGGCGTTAAAAGGCGCAGGCCAGATCGGCTTCACGATTCTTTCGCTGACGATCTCGCTCATCGCCGTGCTGATTCCGCTGCTCTTCATGGGCGGCGTGATCGGGCGGCTCTTCAGCGAATTCGCCGTCACGCTCGCGGTGACCATCGTGCTGTCGGCCGTGGTCTCGCTCACCGTCGTGCCGATGATGTGCGCGCGCATCCTGCGCGCTCAGGCCGAGCGCCACCCCAGCCGCTTCGAGCGCATCAGCGAAGGGCTTTTCAACCGGACGCTGAACGCCTACGAGCGCGGCCTGCGCTGGGTGCTCGATCACCAGACGCTCACGCTCGTCGTGTTCCTCGTGACGGTGGTGCTCACCGGGCTGCTTTACGTCGTGATTCCGAAGGGCCTGTTCCCGGTGCAGGACGTGGGCGTGCTGCAAGGCATCAGCGTGGCCGACAACTCCATCTCCTACCAGGCGATGGTGCGGCGCCAGTCCGCGCTGGCCGAGGAAATCCTCAAGGACCCCGATGTCGTTTCGCTCACCTCGTACGTGGGCATCGACGGCATCAACAACACGCTCAACAACGGGCGCTTCCTCATCAACCTGAAGCCGCACGACGACCGCTCCGAAACCGCCGACGAAATCGGGCGGCGCATTCAGCAGTCGGTCGCGAAAGTCGCGGGCGTGCGCCTCTATATCCAGCCCGAGCAGGACCTCACGCTCGACACCACGGTCTCGCGCAACCAGTACAACTTCGTGCTGCGCGGCCCGAGCCAGGACGCGTTCGAGCGGTACGTGCCCGCGCTCATCGCGCGCATGAAGCAGATCGCGTCGATCCGCGACGTCACGAGCGACCTCAACACGGACGGCCTTTCCGTGAACGTCGAAGTGAACCGCCAGCTCGCGGCGCGCTACGGCATCACGGCGGCGACCATCGACAACGCGCTCTACGATGCGCTGGGCCAGCGCATCGTTTCGACCATCTTCCAGCAGTCGGACCAGTACCGCGTGATTCTCGTGGCGAAGCCCGAGGCGCTGCCCACGGTCGAATCGCTCGGCGACCTGTATCTGCCGAGCCAGACGAGCAGCGAAGGCCAGGTGCCGCTCAAGGGCATTGCGAAGATCAGCATTACGCGCTCGCCGCTCATGATCAGCCATCTCGCACAGTTCCCTTCGGTCACGATCTCGTTCAATCTCGCCGATGGCGCGTCGCTTTCCGCCGCCGTGCGCGACGTGCGCAAGGCAGAAGCCGCCGCGAACCTGCCGCCCTCGATCACCTCGTCGTTCCAGGGCGCGGCGCAGGCGTTCGAGGATTCGCTTTCCAGCGAGGGGTATCTGCTGATCGCGGCGCTCGTGGCCGTCTATATCGTGCTGGGCGTGCTGTACGAAAGCTACGTGCACCCGGTCACGATTCTTTCGACACTGCCCTCGGCCGGCATTGGCGCGCTGCTCGCGCTGATGATCGCGGGCAAGGACCTGGACGTGATCGGCATCATCGGCATCGTGCTCCTGATCGGCATCGTCAAGAAGAACGCCATCATGATGGTGGACTTCGCGCTCGAAGCCGAACGCGTGCAGGGCAAGCCGCCGCGCGAGGCGATTTTCGAGGCGTCGCTGCTGCGTTTCCGGCCGATTCTCATGACCACGCTCGCGGCCATGCTCGGCGCGCTGCCCATGCTGCTCGGCAGCGGCACGGGTTCGGAGCTGCGCCGCCCGCTGGGTCTTGCGATCATCGGCGGGCTCACGCTTTCGCAGATGCTCACGCTCTTCACGACGCCCGTGATCTATCTGTTCTTCGACCGGCTGGCCGAACGCTTCGGCCGCAAGCGCAAGCCTGAAAGCCGCGCGGGCGGCGACACGGACGGCGGTACCGGCAACGGCGCCCCACCCGCGCCCGAGGGCACGCCGTGAACCCCTCGGCGCTTTTCATCCGGCGGCCGGTCGCGACCTCACTCCTCGCGATCGCGATCCTCATTTCGGGGATGCTCGCCTTTTTCCGGCTGCCGGTCGCGCCGCTGCCCAACATCGCCTACCCGGTGATCGTGGTGCAGGCCAACATGGCGGGCGCGAGCCCGGACATCATGGCGTCCACCGTGGCCGAGCCGCTCGAGCGCCGCCTCGGCACCATCGCGGACGTGAGCCAGCTCACGTCGATCAGCAACACCGGCACCGCGCTCATCGTGGTCGTGTTCGGCCTGAACCGCGACATCAACGGCGCGGCGCGCGACGTGGAAGCGGCCATCCAGGCCGCGCGCGCCGACCTGCCCACGACGCTGCGCAGCAACCCGACGTACCGCCAGTACAACCCCGCGAGTGCGCCGATCATGGTGCTCGCGCTCACCTCGGACACGCTCACGAAGGCGCAGCTCTACGATTCCGCCGATTCGGTCATCCAGCAGCAGCTCTCGCAGGTGGACGGCGTGGGCCAGATCACGCTGGGCGGCGGCGCGCTGCCCTCGGTGCGCGTGGAGCTGGAGCCGGGCAAGCTCAATAGCTACGGGATCGGCCTCGAAGACGTGCGCGCTTCGATTGGCGCGGCCAACGCCAACAGCGCGAAAGGCCATATCGACCAGGGCGACCAGCGCTACACGGTGATTTCGAACGACCAGATCAGCAAGGCCGCGCCGTTTCGCGACGTGGTGATCGCCTATCGCAACGGCGCGCCCGTGTTCCTGCGCGACGTGGCTTCCGTCATCGACTCCAACGAAAACATCCGCAACGCGGGCCTCTACAACGGCAAGTCGTCCGTGCTCGTGATCGTCTACCCGATGCCCGGCAGCAACGTCGTGAAGACGGTGCAGCAGATCCGCGCGCGCCTGCCCTCCATCGAGGCCGCGCTGCCTGCCACGATCAAGGTGGACGTGGCGATCGACCGCTCCGAGTCCGTGCGCGCTTCCGTGGCCGACACCGAACGCACGCTCTTCATCGCCGTGCTGCTCGTGATCGGCGTGGTGTTCGTGTTCCTGCTCTCGCCGCGCGCCACGCTCATCCCCGCCGTGGCGCTGCCGCTTTCCATCGTGGGCACGTTCGGGCCGATGTACCTGCTCGGCTACAGCATCGACAATCTCTCGCTCATGGCGCTCACCATCGGCACGGGCTTCGTGGTGGACGACGCCGTGGTGGTGCTGGAGAACATCGTGCGCCACCTCGAGGCGGGCATGGACCCGAAGGAAGCGGCGCTCAAAGGCGCGGGCGAAGTGGGCTTTACGGTGCTTTCCATGAGCCTTTCGCTCATCGCCGTGTTCCTGCCCATTCTGCTCATGCCGGGCATCGTCGGCCTGCTCTTTCACGAGTTCGCGATGACGCTCTCCATCGCGATCCTCATCTCGCTCGTGATCTCGCTCACCGTCACGCCCACCATGTGCGCCTATGTGCTCAAGCGCGAGGCGCTGCACCGCAAGCCTTCGCGCGCGGCCGTATGGATCGATGCGCAGTTCGAGCGCTTCAAGCAGTTCTACTCGCGCACGCTCGACGTCGCGCTCGATCACGCGCGGCTCACGATCTTCATCCTGTTCGCGCTGCTGGTGGGCAATGTGTTTCTCGCGCGGCTGCTTTCCGGCACGTTCTTCCCCGAGCAGGACACCGGCATTCTGATCGGCCAGATCATCGCGGACCAGAGCATTTCGTTCACCGCGATGGAAAAGAAGCTCGCGCAGCTGCAGGCCATCGTGAAGGCCGATCCGGCCGTGCAGTCGGTAGCGGGCTTCACGGGCGGCCGGGCGCTCAATTCGGCCACCGTGTTCGTCGAACTGAAGCCGATCGCCGAGCGCCGTCTTTCGGCCACCGAGGTCGTGAACCGCTTGCGTCCCAGGCTCAATGCCGTTTCGGGCGCACGCCTTTTCATGCAGGCCCAGCAGGATCTGCAGATCGGCGGGCGGCAGTCGGCGGCCGAGTATCAGTACACGCTCACGAGCGACGACGCCGACGCCCTCTTCACCTGGGTGCCACGCCTCGTGGACGAGCTGAACAAGCACCGCGGCCAGATGTCGGATGTGAACTCGGACCTGCAGCAAAACGGTCTGGAGGCCTACATGACGGTACAGCGCACGACCGCCAAACGCTACGGGTTCGACCCGAACCAGATCGACAACGTGCTCTACGACGCCTTCGGCCAGCGCACCGTTTCGACCATCTACAACGCGATCAACCAGTACTTCGTCGTGATGGAAGTGGCGCCGCAGTACTGGCAGTTTCCGCAGTCGTTCCAGAACATCTGGCTGAGCACGGCGGCCGGCAACGCCAGCGGCGCCGCGCAAACGCAAATGCCCGCGAGCGTCATCTCGGGCGTCACGCCTTTCACGGCCGTGACCACGGCCAGCGCAACGAGCGGCAACACCAACGAGCGCAACGCGAACGCAGTGGCCAACCAGCAGAACAACGCGATCGCGAACAGCAAGGGCGGCAGCTCCAGCGGCAGCGCGGACAGCACGGCCGCCGAAACCATGGTGCCGCTCATGGCGCTCATGGACTGGAAAACGCGCCACACGGCCACCCAGGTCAATCACCAGGGCACCGAAGTGGCAGGCACGATTTCGTTCAATCTGCCCAAGGGCGGCTCGCTTTCCGAGGCCGGCAAGATCATCGAGCAGGCCGAGCGCGACATCGGCATGCCGGCCTCCATCCACGGCGCGTTCGCGGGTGCGGCACAGGCCTACGCGCAGTCCATGAGCGTCGTGCCGCTGCTCATTCTCGCTGCGCTCGCCGTGGTCTATATCGTGCTGGGCGTGCTGTACGAAAACACCATCCACCCGCTCACGATCCTCTCCACGCTGCCTTCGGCCGGCATTGGCGCGATTCTCGCCATGCTGATCTTCGGCACGCCGTTCTCGGTGATCGCGATGATCGGCATCATTCTGCTCATTGGCATCGTGAAGAAGAACGGCATCATGATGGTCGACGTCGCCATCCAGTTGCAGCGCAACGACGGCATGGAGGCGCGCCGCGCGATTCACGAAGCCGCCGTGGTGCGCCTGCGCCCGATCATGATGACGACCTTCGCGGCCGTGCTCGGCGCGCTGCCGCTCGCCATCGGCATCGGCCAGGGCGCTTCGCTGCGCCAGCCGCTCGGCGTGACGGTCATGGGCGGCCTGCTCCTGAGCCAGGTCTTTACCCTGTACACCACGCCGGTGATTTACCTGTTCCTCGACCGCCTGCGCGCACGCCTCGCGCGCTGGGCCGCGCGCCTGCCGTGGAATCGCCAGGCCGATGAGAGCGCATCATGATGAAGACTCGCCCTAATCCCTCGCTCATGCGAATGCTGATCTCCGCCGCCGCAAGCGCTGCCGCGCGCACGCTGCCGTCCGCGTTGCCGCTTACCCCCTTCACCGCTGCGCTGCTGCTCGCGGGCTGCATGGTCGGGCCGGACTACCACCGTGCGCAGGTCGCCGTGCCCGCCACGTGGAAAGAACTGCCCGGCTGGACCCAGGCCGAACCCGAAGCCGCCCAGGGACCCAAGGGCGACTGGTGGACCGCCTTCCAGGACCCGCTGCTCGACGAACTGGAACCGCTCGTCCAGGTCTCGAACCAGACCGTGCGGCAGAGCTACGCGAACTACCAGCAAGCGCTCGCCGAAGTGCGCGTCGCGCGCGCGAGCCTCTTTCCGGTCATCGGCGTCACCGGCTCGCTCGCGCGCGAGCGTTCCTCCACCGGCACGCTCAGCAGCGTGAGCAGCATCACATCCACGCCGAGCGGCGCGCGCATCGTCAACGGCGGCACGCTCGAAGCGAACGCGAGCTGGGATATCGACCTCTGGGGTCAGGTGCGCCGCCAGATCGAGGAACAGTCGGCCACGGCCCAGGCGAGTGAGGCGACGCTGGCGAACGCTACGCTGTCCGAACAAATCGCACTGGCGAACGCCGTGATCGATCTGCGCATCACCGATGCCGATATCGACCTGCTCACGCATACAGTGCAGGCGTACACGGACTTCCTGCGCGTGGTGGCCAACCAGGACCAGGCGGGCACCGTGCCGCCATCCGATCTGATATCCGCGCGCACGCAGCTCGAATCGGCGCGCGCGAGCCTGATCGCGCTGGGCGTGGCGCGCGCGCAATACGAGCATGCCATTGCGGTGCTCGTGGGCCGCAACCCCGAAGAGGTCGATGTCCCGCACAGCACGCAGCTTCCCGCACTGCCCGCCATTCCCGCCGGCGTGCCCTCCACGCTGCTGCAGCGGCGGCCCGACATTGCGATCGCCGAACGCCAGATGGCGTCGGCCAATGCGGCGATCGGCGTGGCCGTGGCCGCATACTATCCGTCGATCTCGCTCACCGCGCTCGACGGCTTCACGCAGTCGCCGCTTTCGGGCCTGCTGCACATGAGCAACTATGTGTGGTCGCTCGGCGCGAGCGCGACCCAGACGATCTTCGACGGCGGCCAGCGCAGCGGCCAGGTCGCGGCCGCGCGCGCGAGCTACGACGCGGCAGTGGCGAACTATCGCGGCACGGTGCTGACGGCGTTCCAGGGTGTCGAGAACGATCTCTCGGGGCTGCGCATCCTCGCGCAGCAGGCCGAAGTGCTCGACGCGGCCGTACGCGACGCCATACGCGGCGCGCAGATCGCGCAAAACGAATACGAGGCGGGCACCGTGGACTACACGACGGTCGCCACGGCGCTGGCTACACAGGTGACCAATCAGCAGAGCGCGCTGAACGTGCATCAGCAGCGGCTGCTCGACACGGCTTCATTGATCGGCGACCTGGGAGGCGGCTGGTCCGGGCAGTTGCACGATGCGCAGCATCCCGCGCGTGCGGTGATGCCGGCTTCCGGCGCCGCGGCGGCGGACGCGGGCGCGGGCAGTCCGGCGAACGTGGAAGCGAGCAGGACGCAGGGCGCCGCCGTGGGCCCCTGACCTCAGCCCCTGGTCGAAAGCGCCCGCACTACGTGCGCGGCTGTGATTCCGAAGCGCTCGTCACCGGCATGGCGGAAGCCGGCAGGCCGAATACGGCGTCGAAGATCAGGTTGTAGACGTAGTTGTAGACAAGAAAGAACATCGAGAGGCCGATATCCATCGCGAACGCCTCGATCAGCGACACGTGCAGCGTGAGCGCGATCATCGGCACGAGGAACACCACGAGGCCGCCCTCGAAGCCGGCCGCATGGGCGATGCGGCGCGCGACACTGCGGCCGCGTTTTGTCTGGCGCGCTTCCCAGCGCTCGAACAGCAGGTTGAAGACGAAGTTCCAGCCCACCGCGATCAGCGACGAAAACACCGCCGCCGCGCCCGCGCGGTCCATGCCGCTGCCCGAGAGCGAGGCGAAGCTCGTACCGGTAATCAGGATCGCGATGCCTTCGAACAGCGTGACGTACACGATCCGGCGCTTGATACCCTGCATGGACGAATGCTCCTGATGCGGCGCCCGCGTGGCTTCGGGCCGCGTCAATCGCCGCGCCTGCTGCGAGCGCGGCGAAAACCTTCGCGTATCAACCGAGATCGGTGAAGACCGAAGCCGCGGACAAACGCGACTTCGGCAGCTTCGCGTTGAAGTCGTCGGCGCTGCGGTAGCCGAGACCGACCACCACGAGCGCGGTGAGGCCCTGCTCGCGCAGGCCCAGTTCCTCGTCGAGCGCTTTCGCGTCGAAGCCTTCCATCGGGCAGGCGTCGATTTCGAGCGTCGATGCGCCGATCAGCAGCGTGCCGAGCGCGAGATACGCCTGCTTCTCCATCCACGCCGGCAGGTCGTTGCGCTCGCGATGCAGGTTCACGTAGAACGAGCGCGTCTTTTCCTGACCGGCCTTCGCCTCGGCATTGGCGAAGCGGCCGTCCGCTTCTTCCTGCGCGAGCACCTGGGCGAGGTGCGCTTCGTCCATGTCGGTGCGCACGCACAGCACCATCACGTGCGAGGCACGCGAAACCTTCGGTTCGTTGTACGCGAAACCTTCCATTCCCTTGGCGATACGCGCACGCGCCGCATCGCTTGCGGCCAGCACGAAATGCCACGGCTGCGAGTTCACCGAGGAAGGGCTGAAGCGGATCAGCTCCTTGAGTTCGTCGATCACAGCGGCGGGAATCTTGCGGGCGGGATCGAACGCCTTGGTGGCGTGGCGGGCTTTAGCGAAGCGGGTGAGGTTCAAGCGGTTTTCTCCTTCGTGTGCGGTCGGGCCGGGCAGTAGCCGGCCAGGCCGACATCGTACCAGCATCGCGCGCCGGCTGCGGGAGCGGTCTGCGCGCCCAGCGCGCCTGCGCTATGCTTGAAAGCTCGAATCGCCGCGACGGCTCACGAGCCATGCGCCGCCGCCCGTCAGGAGAATACCGATCATGCGCCAGGCCATCCATCATCTGCCGGTGAGCACGCGCACGCGCGGGCTCGTCGAAATCAGCCATGAGGTGCGCGCGTTCGTGCGCGAACAGCGCGTCGCCACCGGCTTGCTCACCCTCTTTTGCCGCCACACGTCGGCATCGCTCGTGATCCAGGAAAACGCGGATCCTTCGGTGCGCCGCGATCTCGAACGTTACTTCGAACAGCTCGCGCCCGAAGATCCGCAGCGCTATGAGCACGACACCGAAGGCCCCGACGACATGCCCGCGCATCTGCGCGCGGCGCTCACGCACACGCAACTCTGCATCCCGGTCGAGCACGGCAATCCCGTGCTGGGCACGTGGCAGGGCATCTATGTGTTCGAGCATCGCCGCGCGGCGCACACGCGCGACATCGTGCTGCACTTGATCGGCGAATGAGCCGGTCAGGCGCTTACACGCAAATCCCGCACGCAAGCGCTATGCTTGCGTCTTTCGTTCAACCGACTCACCGAGGGTTGCCCCAAATGAAACAGTCCGCCGGCTCCATGATTTCCTTCACCCGCCCTGATGGCCAGTCGCTCCAGGGTTATCTCGCCAAACCGGAAAAGACCGAAGGCGCACCCGCCATCGTCGTGATCCAGGAGTGGTGGGGCTTGAACGACCAGATCCGCGGCGTGGCCGACCGGCTCGCGCAGGCGGGCTACCTCGCGCTCGTGCCCGACCTCTATCGCGGCAAGAGCACCGTCGAACAGGAAGAGGCCCACCATCTGATGACGGGCCTCGACTTCGCGGACGCCGCTTCGCAGGACGTGTACGGCGCCGTCACTTACCTGAAGACGCTCACGGACCGCGTGGGCGTGACGGGTTACTGCATGGGCGGCGCGCTCACGCTGCTCGCGGCCACCATGGTGCCGGGCCTGGCGAGCGCCGTGGTGTGGTACGGCTTCCCGCCGCTCGAATACATCGACGCGAGCAAGATCACGGCGCCCATCCTCGGCCACTTCGCGACCCAGGACCAGGCGTTCAGCATCGAAACCGTGGCGGAGCTCGAAACGAAGCTCAAGGGCGCGAACGTCGACGTCGAATTCCATCGCTATCTCGCCCATCACGCGTTTGCGAACGAGACCGCCGTGGGCCCGAACCGCATCCCCATCACGCAGTACGACCCGGTCTGGGCACAGCTCGCGTGGGACCGCTCGCTGACGTTCTGGGGCCGCACGATGTGGCCGCAGCGCACGGTGCGCTGAAGCGCCGCCGGCGGCCCGCGCCGCCGTGCGCAACGGTCGTGGAACCGGCGCCGCCGCGCCTCGCGCGGGCGACGCCGATTGGCATTGCAGCGCCTTCGTCCCTCTCACGCTTTTCGCGGAGACTCCATGACGCCGCTCATCCTCCAGCGCCCTGCGCTTCTGCTCGTCGTGCTGATCGTGGTCCTGCCGCTCGTCGCCTGGCTAGGCACGAGCGTGCTGCACCGATACTTCCCGCTCGCCGAGGAAGCCCGCGAGAACTACAAGATCGTGCAGGGCGCGACGCTCACGCTGCTCGCGCTCCTGATCGGCTTCACGCTTTCGATGGCCGTGAGCCGCTACGACCAGCGCAAGAACCTGGAGGAGGAGGAAGCCAACGCGATCGGCACGGCGTACCTGCGCGCCGAGCTGCTTGGCGGTGAGGCGGCTGCCAGGACCCAGGCGCTGCTCGCGCGCTACCTCCAGGCGCGCATCCGGTTCTATGTCGTGCACGACGCGGCCGGACTCGATGAGATCAACCGCAACACCGCCGAGCTTCAGACGCAGCTCTGGGCGACCGTGCGCGACGCCGCGAAGGCGCAGCCGAATCCGGTGATGGCGCTCGTGGTCGCCGGCATGAACGACGTCATCAACTCGCAGGGCTACACGCAGGCCGCGTGGATCAATCGCATTCCCGTCGCCGCGTGGACGCTGACGATCTTGATCGCCGTCTTCAGCAACCTGATGCAGGGCTACGGCGCGCATGGTCAGGTCGGCCGGCGCGTGCTGCTGCTCGTCCTGCCCATCACGGTGACGCTTTCGCTCACGCTCATCGCCGATATCGACAGCCCGCGCGGCGGCCTCATTCGCGTCGCGCCGCTCAATCTGATGAGCCTTGCGCAATCCATGCCCGCCAATCCCTGAGCGCCACGCCGCGCCTTGGGGGCGAAAACACGGCGCGCGCCATTTCCACTAAACTTGGCGGCCTGACTCCACTCCCGCTTCCCTGGCAGGCCGTGGCGCGCCTTTCAGGGCCCGCGCCCGCCGCTGCAGGACTTCAAGGACCGCGCATGAACGACCTCTCCGCATTTCCCATCACCCGCAAGTGGCCAGCGCTTCACCCCGACCGCCTCCAGCTCTATTCGCTGCCCACGCCCAATGGCGTCAAGGTCTCGATTATGCTGGAGGAAAGCGGCCTGCCTTATGAGCCGCATCTGGTGCGCTTCGACGCGAACGACCAGATGTCGCCGGAATTCCTTTCGCTGAACCCCAACAACAAGATTCCCGCGATCCTCGATCCGAACGGCCCAGACGGCGCGCCGCTCGCGCTGTTCGAATCGGGCGCGATCCTCATCTATCTCGCCGACAAGTGCGGCCGCTTCCTCGCCCGCGAAGGCGCGGCGCGCTACGAAACGATCCAGTGGGTGATGTTCCAGATGGGCGGCATTGGGCCGATGTTCGGCCAGGTGGGCTTCTTCCACAAGTTCGCGGGCAAGGAGTACGAGGACAAGCGTCCGCGCGACCGCTACATCGCCGAGTCGCGGCGCCTGCTCGCCGTACTCGACCAGCGCCTCGAGGGGCGCAAGTGGATCATGGGCGACGAGTACACGATTGCCGACATTGCCACGTTTGGTTGGGTGCGCAACCTTGTTGGCTTCTACGACGCCGGTGATCTTGTGGGTTACGCCGATTTCAAAAACGTCGCGCGCGTGCTCGACGCATTCGTCGCGCGGCCGGCGGTCGCGCGCGGGCTCAACATTCCGCCGCGCGGCTAACGCGCCCGAGCGTCATTGCGGCGCCGCTTTCACGCGCGCCGCAACCGAGTCGGCCACTTCGGCCGCCGCGCGGTCCACGTTCTTGCGGTCGTCGGCGCGCGCCAGCACGAATTTGGCCGCCGCCACATAGGGATTGAGCGCGATGGCCGCGCCGGCGCCCGGCTTCGCGTGGCTCGACTCGCTGTCGATCACCTGATAAAGCGGCTGCGGCGCCTGGGCGGCGAGGTTGTCCACGGCCACCGCCAGTTCGATCTGGCTCGCGCCGGAACCGAAACCCACCACTGCACGCCGCAGACTGTTGCCTTCGTCCACGCTCAGGAATACGCCGCGCACGAGCCACCCCTGCGCGGGTAGCGGCCCGCCGCCGGGCAGGCGGCGCGCGTCGAGGCCCTTCGCGCGCAGGTCGCTCACCAGCGCATCGGCCAGTTTCCCGACGACCTGATCGGCCTGCTGCTGCGGGTCGCGGTGGCGCAGCAGTGGTCTCGGCAGCAAGCCGCCCATGCGCTCGCGCGCATTCTCCACAGGATTCGAATCCTGCTTGACGTTGGCCGCGTCGAGTTCGAAGTCCGTCACGTAGACGAGCGGCGCGCCCGGCTGTTGAGCCGCGGCGAGCGACGCGAACGCGCACAGGCAGAGTGTCGCGACCCATTTCCAGCTCCATTGAATTTTCATCGCAAACTCCCGTACGTTCGCCAGCCATTCATTCATGCCGTGACCGCGCGTGCGGCACGGCAACTGAGTCAAGCGTCGATGAGCCCGAGCCGCGCCAGTTCGCTCGCGAGCGACCCGGCTTCGACGAAGTGGCACGCCTGCAGCCCCGCGTCGAGCGCGCCCGTGACGTTCGCTTCGCTGTCGTCGATGAAAAGCGTTTCCTCGGGCTGCGCACCGAGTTGTGCTACGCAGCCGAGGTAGGTCTGCGCGGCCGGCTTGACCGCGCCGAACGTCGCCGACGAATACACCTGCGAACCGAAAAGCCGCGCAACCGGCGGATTCAGATAGTCGAGGTGATGCGTGACGAGCGAGCAGTTGTTGGTCAGCACCGCGATGCGGCATCGCGCGGCCACACGTTGCGCCAGTGCGAGCGCCGCCTCGTTCGGCGTGATCGATGCGCGCCGCGCAGCGAGCCACACGTCGCGCCCCACCTCGCACCCGAGCAGCTCGCCGAGTGCGCGCAGATACGCGTCGGGGCCGATCTCACCGGCGTCGGCGCGCGCTTCGAGACCCGAGCCCCAGATCGCGTGACGCACCGTTGCGGGCGGCGCGCCGGTGGCCGCCGCGAGGCTCGCCACGCGCGTGCCGCGATCGTAGTGGGACAGCACGCCTTCCATGTCGAACAGGACTACGCCGATCGCTGCCATCTGCCGCTCCCGCCACGAAAATATCCCACTGCGATCCCCACTGCGTCCGCTGCAGATCATACCGCCGGCTCGCGCCGGGCGGCACACGAGCGGGCACAGGCGCGGCACGCACTGATTGCGCCCCGATACCGTCGATCGATTTTGGGTAGACTGGGACGTATGAACACCTGCCGTTACTGCGGAAAACTGCGCGACGAATGGGATTGCCACGGGCCGGCGTGCCGCCGGGCGATCGCGCAGGCGCTGCGCCGCCAGCGCAAGGGACTGCCGATGGTCGCGAACGTGATCCGCAACGAAATCCCCGCCGACGCCACCACGGGGCAGATCATCACCGTGCTTTCGCGCCAGCGCCAGCGTGCGCGGCGCGGCAACGAGGAACGACGCGAGCGCAAGGCGCTCGATCTGCCCGAAGGCGAGTAAGGTACACGCCGGGTTCGGTCAGCGTGCCTCACCCTCTTCCCAGACTCCATATGCTCGACGATGAAGCGCACGCCATCCAGGCGGCCAACGACACGCCATTCGGCATCGCGTCGTACTTCCACAGCCAGGATGTGCGCCGTTATCGACCGCGTGTCGCGGGCGCTGGCGGCAGGCATCGTCGGCAGCGACGAAGGTGCGATTTCGAGTGAAGCTGCCCCGTTCGGCGGCATGAAGGAATCGGGCTATGGCCGCGAAGGCTCGAAATACGGTCTCGACGACTATCAGTCGATCAAATACCTCTGCCTGGGCGGGCTGGATTGAGGGAATCCCGGAGGTCCACAACGCTCGCGCCGACATAACATCAGGTCATGGACACTCCAACAATTCCGGCATTGCTGCCGCGCAATTGACTCAATATATTCACTTCAAACACGCGCCTGCCCCATTTGTGCATCAGCGGGAAAGCGCGCCGCCTGCAAGACGTCCACCGCTTCACCCATGTCGAGGAAACGCCGTGATGAAGATTGCAAGGTTCCGTTGTTCGAGCTTCCCGCTGCGCCCGCTGGCCATGACATTGCTGTTCACCATCGCAGGCGCCTCGCCCGCCTTTGCAGCGGGCAAGATCACATTCGTATCGCAGGGCGGCGCCTATCAGGAAGCCCAGACCAAAGCGATTCTCGACCCCGCCGCGAAGCAGCTCGGCATCACCATCAACCAGGACAGCATTCCCGACGCGTGGCCGCAGATCAAGGCGCAGGGCGAAACCGGCAAGCCGGTCTGGGACGTGGTCGACACCCCTACCGCCAACTGTCTGCGCGGCGGCCGCGCGGGGCTACTGGAAAAGCTCGACTTCTCGAAGCTGCCCAACGCCGCGAGCGTGCCCGAAAAGTACCGCACGCCCTATTCCGTCGCGTACGAGTTCTATTCGACGGTGATTGGCTACAACAAGAAAACGCTGAAGAGAGTGCCGCAAAGCTGGAAGGACTTCTGGGACGTGAAGAACTTCCCCGGCACGCGCGCGCTGCGCAATGATCCCGTGACCGTGCTCGAAGCCGCCCTCCTCGCCGACGGCGTGCCGCGCGACAAGCTGTATCCGCTCGACGTCGATCGCGCCTTCAAGAAGCTCGAGCAGATCAAGCCGGACATTACCGTGTGGTGGACGTCGGGCGGCCAGTCCGCGCAATTGCTGCATGACGGCGAAGTCGACATGGCCATGATCTGGAATGGCCGCGCGAGCGCCGTGATGAAGGACGATCCGGATATCGGCTTCACGTTTAACGACGGCATTCTGCAAAACACGCAATTGTGCGTGCTCAAGAACGCGCCGAACCTGAACGACGCCATGCGCTTCATCAATGCGGCGCTGTCGCCGGATCTGCAGGCCAATCTGCCGCTGTATATCGATTACGGTCCGGGCAACCCGGCTGCGTTCAAGACCGGCAAGATCAGCGAAAAGCGTGCGGCCGAACTGCCTAGCTCGCCGGCCAACGCGGCGAAGCAGGCGCTGATGTCGGAGGACTGGTGGGCGTCGGAGCCGGGCATTCAGGCGAAGGCGCGCTGGCTCAAGTTCATGCAGTAACGCACGGCGCTCTTCACATCGTTCCCCACGTGCCGCACATCGTGCAAGGTGCGCGGCTCACGCATTCCACACGTGATCGACTATCTGATTCTGGGCGGCGGCTCGGCGGGCTGCGTGCTGGCCGCGCGTCTTTCGGAAGACAGCGGTGTGAAGGTTTGCCTCGTCGAGGCGGGCCGCGATGTCTCCGCGCATACCATGCCCGACGCGATCCGCAGCCGCTATCCGGGACGCGCGTATCTGGAAACGCGCAACCTCTGGCAGCAGTTGAAGGCGCGCATGAGCGCGAGCGCCGCCATGCGCCGTTATGAGCAGGCGCGTTTGCTGGGCGGCGGCTCCGCCATCAACGCGCTGATGGCCAATCGCGGCGCGCCCGCCGATTACGACGAATGGGAGGCGCTCGGTGCGTTGGGCTGGAACTGGGCGTCGTGTCTGCCCTACTTCTGCAAGCTCGAAACCGATTGCGATTTCGACGGCCCGCATCATGGCAGCGACGGGCCTTTGCGCATACAGCGCACGACGTGGCCGCGGATCTCGCCATTCGTGCGCGCCGTGCTCGACGCGCTCGACAAGAACGGCTACGCGCTCCATGGCGACCAGAACGGCCCGTGGGAAGACGGCACGTTCATCGGGTCGATCGCGGTGAGCGCGCACGGCGAGCGCATTCCGACTTCCGTGTGCTATCTCGACGACGCCGCACGCGAGCGCCCCAATCTTTCGATACGCACGGGCGAAGTCGTCGAGCGCATCCTGTTCGATGGCCGCGTAGCAGTCGGCGCGCGCATCGTGCGTGCGGACGGTACGCATGAGGACGTGAAGGCGCGGCGCGTGATCGTCTCCTCCGGCGCGATTCATAGCCCCGCATTGCTGATGCGCAGCGGCATTGGCCCGGCCGATGAGCTCGCGGCACACGGCATCGACGTCATTGCGGATCGCGCGGGCGTGGGGCGCAACCTGATGGAGCATCCGTCGATTGCGGTATCGGCGTTTCTGCCGCGCGGCGCACGCACGCCGTTTCCCGACGAGCATCATGAGCAGGCAATCGTGCGCTTCTCGTCGGCGCTCGAAGGCACGGTGCCCGGCGACATGCACGGCGCGATTCTGTCGCGCTCGGGCTGGCACTCGGTGGGCTACCGCCTCGGGACCCTCTTCTTCTGGGTCAACAAGTCGTATTCGCGAGGCCGCGTGACGCTGGCTTCGTCCAGCGTGTTCGACGAACCGAAAGTCGATTTCGCCATGCTCTCCGATGCGCGCGACCTCGAACGGCTCAAGCTCGCGCTGCGCTTTGGCGCGGCGACGCTGGCCTCGCCCGCGATGGCGGGGCGTCGCGATGTGATCTTCCCGTCGAGCTATTCGCCGCGTGTGGCGGCGGTGGCCGTGCCCGGCATGTGGAACGCGGTGCAGCGCGGCTTGCTGAGCGGCCTGCTCGACGTTGCCGGGCCTTTGCGGCGCGCGTTGATCAAAGGCGTCGTGACGCAAGGCGTGACGCTCGACGCGCTGCTCGACGACGATCGCGCGATGACGGATTTCGTCAAATGCTCGGTGGGCGGGACGTGGCATCCGTCGGGAACCTGCCGCATGGGTTCGGCCAGCGATCCACTCGCGGTGACGAACTCAGTGGGCGCGATTCATGGCGTGGAGGGCCTGCATGTGTGCGATGCCTCGCTGATGCCGTCCATTCCGTGCGCGAACACGAATGTGCCGACGATCATGATGGCGGAACGGGTCGCGGACCTGCTGCGTCGCCACGCATGAAGCCGTGGCGAGCCGTGACATTGCTTGCCCCGTGCCAGGATCGATCACGGCCAGCCGCCCGGTGCCCGAAGGCTCGACCCACTCGCCGTCGATATAGCACTGCTGCGGATGGTGCATAAAGGCCCGCGCCAGAAGAATCAGGCGCGCGCCGCCGCGGATGAGCGCCGGCTGACGACGACGATCAGCACGAGGCACAGCGTAATGGCCGTGAGCATCGTGCTGATCGCGGCGATGGTCGGGTCGATCTCGTCGCGCAGGGTGACGAACATGCGCCGCGTGAGCGTCTGATTGCTGCCGCCCGAGACGAACAGCGCGACGACGGTTTCGTCGAGTGCCTGGATGAACACGAAGACCATGGCCGAGATCACGCTCGCCTTGATCTGCGGCAGCGTCACTGTCATGAAGGCCCGCAGGCGGTTCATGCCGAGGCTGCGGGCGACCATTTCCTGCGTGCGGTCGAAGGTGCGCAGATCGGCGCCAACGGAAATCAGCACGTAAGGCAGGCCGAGCATGGTGTCGGCGACGATCAGGCCGCTGAGCGTGTTCACATAGCCCGCCTGCGTGTAGACGAAGAACACGCCCACCGCGACGATGATGATCGGCACCATCAGCGGCAGCATCAGCAGCGTGCGCAGGTAGCGCATCGACCAGTGCGAGCCGTTCTGGATGCCATAAGCCGCCATGACGCCGAGCGGCGTGGCGAGCAGCGCGGCAGACGTCGACGCAATGAAGGTTGTCCTCGCGGCCGCGATCCACTCGGGGTTGTCGAAAAACGCGTGATACCAGCGCAACGAATAGCCGGGCGGCGGGAAGGTCAGAAAGCGCGCATCGGAGAACGACAGCGGCACGACGATGATCACCGGCACCATCAGAAACGCAAGGATCAGCATCACCGAGGCACCCAGCGTCAAGCGTCCGAACGAAAGTTGGCGATTCATCTGCATCACCTGGCTCCCAACGTCTTTTCGAGTGGAATCACACGGCTCACCGCATAGAAGACCGCAAACACGCAGATCAGCAACGCCACGCTCACCGCGCTCGCCGCGCCCCAGCTGTTGTAGATCTCGACGTTGCGGCTAACGATCATCGACACCATCATCGACTTGCCGCCGCCCATGAGCTCGGGCGTGATGTAGAAGCCGAGGCACAGCACGAACACGAGCGTTGCGCCCGCCAGCACGCCGCTCATCGAGAGCGGCAGGAACACGCGCAGGAACACATGCAGGGGCGAGCCGCCGAGGCTCGCGCCCGCTTGCGAGAGGTTCGCGGGGATCTTCTGCATGGCTGAATAGAGCGGCAGCACCATGAAGGGCAACAGGATATGCACCATTGCAATGACCGTGCCGAACTGGTTGTACGAAAGCTGCAACGGCCGCTCGATCAGGCCCAGGCCGAGCAGCGCCTTGTTGATGAGACCGGTGCGCTGCAACAGCACGAGCCAGGCATACGTGCGGACGAGCACGCTGGTCCAGAATGGCAGGATGACCATGCCGAGCACGAGCGCGCTCCAGCGCGGCGGGAGGGACGCCGCGAAATACGCCACCGGATACCCGAGCAGCAGCGTCACGGCGGTCACGATGAAGCTGAGCTTGAACGTGAGCAGGAACGTGTCGAGATAAGCGCCCGTGAAAACGCGCCGGTAATTGACCAGCGTGAAGGCGCCGTCGTGATAGATGGACTGCCACGAGAGCCATGCGAGCGGCACCACCAGCAGCACCACGATCGTCAGCAGGGCCGGCACCATCAGCAGCAGCATCGTGCGATCTTCGCGCCGCTGGTGGCGCACCGCAGGATCGATGGCGGCGGCGTGAAGCATGGTCGGGTCTTGAAACATCCGTTTGGCTGTTGTCATTCATGCACCTACGGCGTCGAGAAACTGATACCACGCAGCGACGAGCCTGACGCCCGGCGCGCGCAGCGCGTGAAACGGCACGGGCCGCAGCCCCTCCTGCGCGAGCATGGCCAGCTCGGGCGTGTCGCCCAGCGCGAGCGCCGCAGCGTGCTGGCCGATGAGGCTCGCCATCGCTACACCCGCGCCGTTGTAGCCGAGACAGAAGGTCGTCCTGTCGTCGCTGCGCCCAACATGCGGCAACGCGTTGAACGTCATGCCGACATAGCCCGACCAGCGGTATTGCACCGGCACGCGCGCGAGGTCGGGAAAGAGCGCGGCCATCGCGCGTTGCAGCGCGTCGAAACCAGTCCGCTCCCCTTCCTTGCCGAACGCGTCGCGGCCGCCGAACAGCATGCGGCCATCGACCTTGCGGAACCACTTCATCATGCGCCGCGTTTCGGTGTAGCTGCGCCGGTTGACCATCAGGCGCGCATCGAGTTCGGGCGGCAGCGGCGCGGTCGCGATCATTGCGCTTCTGAACGGCACGAGTTCGCGATGGTACTGCGACGTCGCTTCGGTCAGGTTCGAATACGCGTTGGTCGCAACGATCACCTGCTGCGCGCGCACCGTCCCGCCTGGCGCACGCAGCAGCACGCGGCCATCGTCTGCACGCTTCATGTCGATGACCGGGGTCGACTCGTAGACCGGCACGCCGCGCGCCGTCACGCCCGCCGCGATGCCGCGCACGTATTCGAGCGGCAGGATGGTGCCCGCATCGGCGCTCAGCACGCCGCCGACGAAACCCTTCGATCCCGTTTCGTGCTCGACCTGCGCGCGCGTGAGCACGCTCATCGAGGTGTCCCTGAGCGTGTTGCGCACCCAGTCCGCTTCCGCGCAGATCGATGCCAGCGCGCGGGCCGTATGCGCGCAACGCAGGCTGCCCGTGTGTTCGAAGCGCGCGCGCTCGAGCTTGAACTCGTCGATCAGCGACTGCACCGCCCGCACACCGTCATGCGCCAGCCGGTGCATCCGTATGGCGACGTCCAGCCCATGCGAACTCGCGATCGACGGGAACGAGAGGCGGAACTTCGACGACACCACGCCGCCGTTGCGCCCGCTCGCGCCCCAGCCAACCGGATTCGCGTCGAGCACCGCGCAGTCCACGCCGCGCTGTTGCAGTGCATGGGCGGCGCTCAGCCCCGAGTAGCCCGCGCCGATGATCGCCACTTCGACACCGAGATCGCGGGCAAGCGGCGCACCGGTGCTGACCGGCGCGTCCATGGTCGGCACGCGCCCGGCCATCGCCCGCCACAGCGATTCGGCGTGCGGGCGCGGTGCGTTCGTCGGCGCGCGCATCGTCAGGCCGCGGCGCGCAGCTCGTCGTCCACGGCATCCGCGAGGCCGGCGAGCGTCGCGAACGTCCAGGTCGGCGTCGTGAAGCTTTCCGGTGTGGGCGTGGCGCCGTAGCCCTTCATACCCTGACGGCGCTCGATCCAGCACGTCGCGTAGCCGAGCTTCGTCGCGATGCCGATGTCGTGATACTGGCTTTGCGCCGTGTGCAGAATCTCGCTGAACTTGTAGCCGAAGGCCGCCTGGCGTCCGCGGTTATAGGCAAAGAATTGCGGGTCGGGCTTGGCGACGCCGGTTTCATCGCAGCACACGGTGTCGTCGAACGGGTCGCCGAGCGTATGCGCGTAGGCCGAGAGCGCGACGCGGTCCGCGTTGGTCATCGCGACGAGGCGAAAGTGCTTGCGCAGGCGCTTCAATGCGGCGACGGAATCCTCGAACGCGGGCCAATCGAGCACGTCCCGCTGGAATGCCGCGGCGCATTCGGCATTGTCGGGCAGGCCGAGCCTCTTCGCGAGATGCAGGTAGACGTTCGCCATTTCATGGCTGGAACGGCCATGGAACTTCGCGCGGCCCTCCATGTACGGTCCGAAGATCTGGTCGTCGGTCAGGTCTAGCGCCTTCGAGCCGCCAAGGCGGCGCACGGAGCCGAGCACGCCCGCCTCGAAGTTGATCAGCGTGCCGACGACATCGAACGTCAGGACCTTGAAATCGGTGAGCTTCATTGCTTCATCCTCTACGGGTTGCGTATCTGCGTTTGCGTCGAAATCGCCCGTGCACAGGCGGGGAATGAACTTATGCGGGTACCACGATGGTGTCCTGCGGATCGAGCGCAACCGTCATGGGCGCGCCCGGCGCGGGAATGCGCTGGCGCGCGTCGTGGCCGCCCGGCTGCCTGAGGCTGATTGCGGTGCCGTCGGCAAGCGATGCGAACACGCGCAGGCTCTCGCCCTGATACAGCACTTCCGTTACCCGGCACGACAGACGGTTGGCATCGGCATGACGGTTCTCGCCGTCGATGACGAGCTTCTCGGTTTGCACGGCGAGCAGGAGTTTGTCGCCGCGCGGCAACGGGTGCGCGGTGCGCAGGAGCGTGTTGCCCAGCCGCACGGCATTCTCGCCGGCGCGGCTCACGTCGAGCAGCGTCGCCTCGCCGATGAAGCTGGCCACGAAGGCATCGCACGGGCGATCGTAAAGGCGCTCTGGCGTGTCGATCTGGACGAGCTTGCCATCCTTCAGCACGGCGACACGATCGCTCATGGTGAGCGCTTCGCGCTGGTCGTGCGTCACGTTGACGATGGTCGCGCCCAGTTGCCGATGCAGCCTGCGCAGCTCGATCTGCATGGTCTCGCGCAGCTGCTTGTCGAGCGCGGAGAGCGGCTCGTCCATCAGAATGAGTTGCGGCTGGAACACAATGGCGCGCGCCAGTGCGACGCGCTGCTTCTGCCCGCCCGAAAGCTGATGCACGCTGCGGCCTTCATAGCCCTTGAGCTCGACCATGGCGAGCGCTTCGCCAACACGCCTCGCCCATGTCGCCTTCGGCTCGCGCCGCGCGCGCAGCGAAAACGCCACGTTTTCCCCCACCGTCATGTGCGGAAACAGCGCGTAGTTCTGAAACACGATGCCGATATTGCGCTTGTGCGGCGGCGCAAATGTAATGTCTCGCTCGCCGACCCATACGCTGCCCGAACTCGGCTGGACGAAGCCGCCCAGAATGCCGAGCAACGTCGTTTTGCCCGATCCCGACGGGCCCAGCAGCGAGACGAATTCACCCGGTGCGATATCGAGCGAGACGTCGTCGAGTGCTGTCACAGCGCCATAGCGCCTGGTAGCACCCCTGATTGACACTCCGGTTTTGGCACGCGCATCCATGGTGGGGCTCTCACGGTCAAAGCATCAGTTGAAAAAAATATAAGGCGCGTTCTTTTTGGCGGCAATTCCAAAATTGTTGGATGAGGCATAACATCAGGTCATGCCAAACCTTCGCAGGAAATTGCCGAGCGCCAACGCGCTGTTCGTGTTCGAAGCGGCCGCACGATGCGGAAACTTCACGCGCGCGGCGCAGGAGCTTTATGTGAGTCAGCCTGCCGTGAGCCGCATGCTGGCGCGCATGGAAGACCACATTGGTGTGAAGTTATTCGAACGTGTGCGCGGCGGCATCGAGCTGACCGAAAACGGCAAGATTCTCTACTCCAGGATTTCCGAAGGCTTCAGCGGCATCGAGAGCGCGATACGCGAAATCGAAGTGCGTGCGACCGGTGTGGAAACCGTCACGCTGTCGGTTTCGACCGGCTTCACCACGCACTGGCTGATGCCGCGCATGAGCCGCCTGCATCAGGCGTTTCCTTCGGTTGACCTGCGGTTTCAATTGATACCGGGGCGCATTGGCGGCCCGCTCGTCGACGTCGATCTCGGCATGCGCTTCGTGCATGACGAAGAGATCGACGAAAACGCCGTGCTGCTGATGCCGGAAACGCTGCTGCCGGTATGCGACGCGCGGTATCACGAGCACGCGCTGAGCGATGCGGGCCGCGAGCATGGCGACACGGTCATCATCATGGACGACGAGGAGCGCGGCTGGCACGAGCGCTTTCAGGCCTTCGCCTCGAAGCGGCGGCATGCGCAGAGCATGTTGAGCTTCAACGACTACGCGATCGTGGTGCAGGCCGCGCTGCTCGGCCAGGGGATCGCGCTCGGCTGGCTCACTGTGACGTCGCACTGGCTCGCGCAAGGCGCGCTCGTGCCGGCCGAACAGGAGCTGCTCGTGACGAGCCGGCGCTGCTGCCTGCTCACGCCGCCCAACCGGCCGCTCAGGCCCATCGTCGCCCATGTGCGCGACTGGCTCGTCGAGGAAACGCGCAGCGACATGCGTGTGGTCGAGAGCAAGTACCCAGGGCTCGGCTTGCGCGATGCCCTCAGGCAAACGGGCGTCGTGCTGGATTAGTCGCTGTGCCGCAGCGCAGCGCCCCTCGCAGGACCTTTGCGGGAGGGAGCAGCCCATCCGGACCGAGCGCCCGCTTGATGCGGCGCATCAGTTCGATCCCGGCTTCGCTGCGCGTGCAGGGCAACGCCAGTTTATTCGTGAGGCCGATGCGGTGCTTGGCGGAGATCGTTCCGCCGAGGCGGCGGGTGCTACCTGATCCCGATTCCGGCCAGGAGAATCCGGGCACAGCGAGCGCGCAGCGGTATCGGGTGCGCCTGCGAGATTCATTCAGCTCGCGCCCGCCTCGCTCTCATCCTGCGCGAGCAACTGGCTGTCGGGCAACCGGAAAGGCACGGCACTGTCCGGATTGTTGGCCTCCACCAGCCGGATCAACTGCAACATGAACACATCGCGCTCGGCGGGTGACAGGTGCTCGATCGTGCGATCGTGCGCGCGCTGCACGGCGCTCGCCATCTTCCTGACCAGACGCTTGCCCGCAGGTGTCAGCCTGACGAGCCGCAGTCGTTTGTCGTGTTCGACCTGTGTGCGGCTCACGAGCCCCCGCGCGTTCAAACGCGGAATGACTTCAGCGACGCTCGAACGCTCCAGCCCGACTTCGATGGCGAGCGAATTCTGATCCATCTCCCCGAGCGATTCGAGCGCGGTAAGCAGGCTGTACTGCACCGGCGTGATATTGAACTCGCTCGTTTCCTGCGCGAACAGGAATGTATGAATCTGATGCATGCGGCGTATCAGAAAACCCGGCCGCGAAAACAGCGGAGAACGTGCCTGCCGCTCGGCTAGCTCTGCGCGGACGCTTTGAATGTCAATGGAATCGATGACGGTGGTTCGCATGAAGTCGGCTCAAAAGAAAATGGTTGAATTTCGAACGCCCTGATGTGCATTCTAGGCCGTAACCACCGCACCCCGCAAATACGCGGTACACCAACGAATCACCATAAAAAGGCATCGCGCCTGCGCTTGGTGCACGCGCGCGCCGGCACTCGCCGAATCGGTGCGAACCGGGCGATCGAAGCTCCGCAGCATGGCGCACATCGGCCCATGTCTGCGACCATAAGTCACTGATCCGAAGAAGAAAATACGACGGCGGAAAGCCGCGCGGAAAAACCGGCACACTATTTGCGGTACACCACGCATCTTCCCACTCGGCTATCGAACCGTCCATGTCCCAAGTTCTGCTCAAAGGGGGCCGCGTCATCGACCCCGCCCGGAAAATCGACGCCCCGCTCGACGTTCTGGTGGAAGACGGCTTGATCGCCGCCATCGGCCCCGACCTCGCGAACGAGGTGCCTCAGGCGCAACGGATCGATTGCAGCGGCAAGCTGGTGCTGCCCGGGCTCATCGACACGCACGGCCACATCTATCAGTACGTGACCGGCCGCTTTGGCCTGAACGCGGATCAGTGCGGCGTGCAGTCGGGCGTGACGACGATCATCGATCAGGGCGGACCGAGCTGCATCACGATTCCGGGCTTTCGGCACTACATAGCGGAGCGGTCGGCCACGCGCGTGCTCGCCTTCATCTCCGCGTATCTTGTCGGCGGCCTCGAAGGGCACTACTACCCCGACCTGTATCGCCCCGATTGTCTCGATGCCGAAGCGACCATCAAGTCCATCCAGGCAAATGCCGATCTCGTGAAAGGCATCAAGGCGCATGCCGAAATCGGCGGCTTCGCGCGCTGGGGGCTCGACGTGATGAAGATCGCCGCGCAGATCGGCCGTGGCGCGCAGTTGCCCCTGTACATTCACTTCGGGCAGTTGTGGCCGAAACCCCACAGCGGCGGCCTGCCGGTCGCACCCGACTCGATCTTCGATCAGGTGGTTCAGACGCTCAAGCCGGGCGACATCCTCGCGCATCCGTTCAGCCGCCATCCGGGCGGTTTCGTTGAGGAGAACGGACAGCTGCATCCGCTCGTACACGAAGCGATCGCGCGAGGGCTGAAGATCGACGTAGGCCACGGCTCGCATTTCAGTTTCAGGACGGCGCGCATCGTGCTCGATGCCGGCGTGATGCCCGACACGCTCGGCGCCGATATGCACGGCTACAACACCCATGTCCCCGCCCCTGCCGGCACGCCGGAGAGCCATCCCGACGAGGAACACGCGTTCCTCGGCCGCACGCAGTTCAGTCTCGTCAGCGCGATGACCAGCATGCTCGCGCTCGGAGTGCCTCTGCAACACGTCGTCGCGATGGCGACCTGCAATGCGGCGAAGATGGTCGGTATGGAAGACCGGATCGGCTCGCTGGAAGTGGGACGCGGCGCGGACATCAGCGTGCTGGAAGACCGCCGCGGCCGCTGGGTGCTGGAAGACAACGAGGGCACCCAGATCATCACCGACCGCATGCTGTCGCCGCTGTTCTGCCTGAGAGACGGCGAGCGGCACGACGCCGTCTCGCCCACACTGCCGCTCGCACGCGCGGCCTGACCACGCGAGGCGAAAACGATGATCAAACGGCCTCACACCCACGGCGGCGACAAGGGTCCGCAAGGTATCGGCGCATCGCTCAGGCGCAAGGAAGACGAGCGCTTCATGCACGGGCGCGGCGGGTACGTTCCCAACATCCGCATGGTCGGCATGCTCGACGTGGCGTTCGTGCGCAGCCCGGTCGCGCATGGTCATATCGTCGGCATCGAGAAGCCGGAGCCTTTCGCGCATGCGGTGTATACGCTGGCCGATCTGGAGGGCGTGAAGCCCATCGTCGCCAGTTCGGGCCTGCCCGGCTTCAAGCGCTCCGAGCAGCCCGTGCTCGCGAGCGGCAAGGTGCGCCAGGTCGGCGAGCCCGTCGCAATGTGCGTGGCCGCCACGCGCGCGCAAGCCGAAGATATCGCCGCGCAAGTGTTCCTCGACTTCGAGGAACTGCCCGCTGTCGTCGACATGCTCGCTGCGCGCCGCGAAGACTCCGCCCTCGTGCACGAGCATTGGGGCGACAACGTGTTTCTCGAAACCTTCGTCGATGCGAACCCCGACGTCGATCTCGACGCCATTCGGCGCGATGCGCCCATTCGCGTGCATCGCAGGCTGCGCACGGCGCGCCAAAGCATGGCGCCGATGGAGGGGCGCGGCGTCGTCGCCCATTGGGACCGCCGCCTGTCACAGCTCATCGTCCATACATCCGCGCAAATGCCGCACATCACGCGCACCGGTCTCGCGGAATGTCTCGGTCTCGACGAGGGACAAGTGCGCGTGATCGCGCCCGATGTCGGCGGCGGCTTCGGCTACAAGGGCATTCTGCTGCCCGAGGAAGTATGTTGCGGCTGGCTCGCGATGCATCTGGAAAAGCCGGTGCGCTGGATCGAAGACCGCCGCGAACAGCTCACCGCCAACGCGAACTGCCGCGAGCACGACTACGACATCACCGGCTACGCGGATCGCGACGGCCGCCTGCTTGCGGTGGAGTGCGAAGCCCATGTGGATTCGGGGGCGTACTCGTCGTATCCGTTCTCCGCGTGCCTGGAGGCGGCGCAGGTCGGCAGCATTCTGCCGGGGCCGTACAAGATGGACCGTTTCCGCTGCCGGACCTGGTCGGTCGCGACCAACAAGCCGCCGATCCTCCCGTATCGCGGCGTGGCGAGAACGGGCGTGTGCTATGCGATCGAAACCGTCATGGATGCGATTGCGCTCGAGGCCGGCATCGAGCCTTACGAGGTGCGGCTGCGCAATCTCGTCCAGCCGCACGAGATGCCCTACGACAACATCACCAAGAAGCACTTCGACAGCGGCGATTATCCCGAGGCGGTGCGCCGCGCGATGGCCGCGATCGATCTGCCCGCAGTGCGCGCGCGTCAGCAGCGCGGCGAGCCGGACGGCCGGCGCATCGGCTTCGGCATGTCGGTCTTCTGCGAACAGGGCGCGCATGGCACGTCGGTGTACCACGGCTGGGGCATCCCGATGGTGCCGGGCTATGAGCCCGCAGTGATCCGCCTCACACCCGACGGCGTGCTCGAAGTGCGCGCGGGCGTGCATTCACACGGCCAAAGCATGGAGACCACCCTCGCGCAGATTGCCCACGAAGTGCTTGGCATCGACACGGACCGCGTACGCGTCGTGCTCGGCGATACGGGCGTCACGCCGTACTCGACCGGCACATGGGGCTCGCGCTCGATCGTGATGGCAGGCGGCGCGGTGGGCCGCGCCTCGAAGGAGCTCAGGGAGCGCCTCCTGAAGATCGGCGCTCACCTGCTCCAGGAACCGTTGGACGATGTACGCTGGGAAAGCGGCGCGGTCGTCGGCAAGCAGGATTCGCGCACGCTGGCGCAGCTCGCGCGCACCTGGTATCTCGCGCCGCAATTGCTGCCGCCCGACGTCGATCCGCGCGGCCTCGAAGTCTCGACGTCGTATCAGGCGAAGCGCGATTCGGGTACGTTCAGCTACGCATGTCATGCGGTGATCGTCGCCGTCGATCCGGTGCTCGGCCAAACCGAAATTCTGGACTACGTCATTGTCGAAGACGGCGGCGTGCTCATCAATCCCATGGTCGTCGACGGCCAGGTCTATGGGGGCGCGGCCCAAGGCATCGGCACCGCGCTTTACGAAGCGATGCCCTATAGCGAAGACGGCCAGCCGCTCGCCTCGACGCTCGCCGACTATCTCTTGCCTGGCGCGACCGAGGTGCCCTCCATCCGCATCGAGCACATGGAAACGCCGGCGCCCTATACCGAGTTCGGGCAAAAAGGCATTGGCGAAAGCGGTGCAATCGGGCCGCCTGCGGCGCTGGCCAACGCCGTCAACGATGCGCTGCGCGGGCTGGGCGTGCGCATCGATCAATTGCCGGTCACGCCGCGCCTGATCGTCGAAGCGCTCGCCAGGCAGCGCGAGCAGCAGGCCAACTCACTCAAGGAACGCCCCGCATGAAAGCCGCGCCCTACGACTACGCGAAGCCGCTCGCCTGCGACGAGGCGATTGCGCTTATCGGCCCGGCCGACGGCAATGGGAAATTCGTGGCCGGAAGCCAGTCACTCGGCCCGATGATGAACCTGCGCCTCGCGCAGCCGGAAAAGCTCGTCGATCTGCGCGGCATCGAGGCGCTGCGTGCGTGCCGCATCGAAAACGAGGTCGTCACACTCGGCGCGTGCATTACGCATGCGCAAATCGAGGACGGCAAGATCGACACCGGCACGCGCGGGTTCATGGAGCATGTCGCGCGCGGCATCGCCTATCGCGCAGTGCGCAATCGCGGCACGCTCGGCGGCAGTCTCGTGCACGCCGACCCGGCAGCCGACTGGATCAACTCGATGTGCGCGCTCGACGCGCAATGCCTGGTGAGCGGTCCGGGCGGCGCACGCACGATCGGCAACGGCGAGTGGATGTCGGGCGCATTCACGACCGCGCTCGAAGCCGACGAGATCTTGACCGCCGTGCGCTTCACGCGCTTTTCATCAACGGCACGCTGGAGCTACTACAAGGTCAACCGCAAGCCGGGTGAGTTCGCGCAAGCCATCGCCGTGTTCATCGACGACGCGGTGCGCGGCGTGTGCCGCGCCGTGATCGGCGCGCTCGACACGCCGCCTTATGCGATCGCCGACGCGCGCGAATTGCTCGCCGCCGATCCGTCCGCAGCGTGCTTCGATGCTCATCTGGAAGCGGCGGGCGTCGAAGCGGGCAGCTACGAACATGAGGTCCATCGCGCTGCGCTCGTACGAGCGGCGGCGGGCATCCGCAATCAGAAAGGGAGCGCGTCATGAGCGACGCCTACATCAAGACGATCGAACTCGTCGTCAATCAGGCGGCGGTCGCGGACAGCGTCGAGCCGCGCACGAGCCTCGCTGACTTCCTGCGCGAGCAGCGCATGCTGTGCGGCACCAACATCGGCTGCGAACAAGGCGTTTGCGGCGCATGCACGATCGACGTGGACGGCGTGCCGACTCGCTCCTGCATCACCCCCGCGATCAGTTGCGCAGGCAGCGCGGTGCGCACCATCGAAGGCTTCGACGACGACGCCACCATGAACGAGCTGCGCGCCGCCTTTAGCGCCGAACACGCGCTGCAATGCGGCTACTGCACGCCGGGCATGCTGATGAGCGCGCGCGACATCGTCACCCGCCTGCCCGACGCCGACGACGCCCGCGTGCGCCTCGAACTCTCCGGCAACCTGTGCCGCTGCACCGGCTATGTGGGTATCGTGCGCGCCATTCGCCGCGTGCTCGACGCGCGCCGCGCGAGCGCGGCGGCCCCGCTTGCGGCGGTCGCCGCTACGGCTTGAAGCATCGAATACGGAATCTTTCGCCATGGAAATCGAACAAGGCTTCACCGTGCCCTACCCGTGCGACGCCGTCTGGGCGCGCTTTCACGATACGCCCGGCATCGTCGAGTGCCTGCCTGGCGCATCGCTCACCGCGCCGGTCGAGAACGGCCTGCTCAAGCTGGCGATGACCGTCAAGCTCGGGCCGATCGTCGCCTCGTTCGCGGGCGACGGCGAGATGACGCTCGACGACGCCGGGCATCGCGGCAGCATTACCGGCACGGGCCTGGACCGCAAGAGTTCCTCGCGCGTGAAGGGCGTGGCGTCGTTCGCGCTCGCTCAGGCGAGCGCGGGTGAAACGCGCGTCGATGTGAAGGTGGACTACGCGATCAGCGGCAGTCTCGCGCAGTTCTCGCGCGGCGGCATCGTGAAGGAACTGGCCACGCGTATGACCGAAGCGTTCGCGGCGAACCTCAAGGCGAAACTCGACGAGGCAGGCGCAGCGCAGATCGGCGTGGATGCGCCTGCCGAGGCGGTGCCCGTCGAGCTCGAAGGCGTTGCAGCGCAGCCGGTTGCGCGCACAACCGAAGTTCCCGCACAACCCACACAAGCCGCGCAGGATGCCCCCGCCGCACCGCGCGCCGCTGCCACGCGCGCCCGGCCGGCAAACGCGCCGCTCGATGTCGGCCAGTTGTTCTGGAAGCTGCTTTGGTCGCGCTTGCGCGGACTCTTCAGTTTCGCGAGCCGCTGACGATGCGCGCCGGCGACGCCAACGTGCGCGCGCTGCGCCACGTGCATGCGGTGCGCCCGCAATGGCGCGGCGTCGTTGCCGCGCGCGACGCGGTGCGTTTGCCGGAATTCACGCTGCTGCACGCCGGGCCGCCTTTCGAAGACGCACACAGGCCTTCCGCAGTGGTGCGTTCATCTGCAGTCCTGTGCTGCCTCTACGAAGGCTGGGCGAAAGACGAAGCGCACGCCGAACGTCTCATCGCGCAAGGCGAGGTGCGCCTTGAAAGCGCCCAGTCGTATGGCGTGGTCACGCCGCTCGCCGCCGTGATCTCGCCGCGCACGAGCCTCGTCGAAGTGGCCGATGCGCGGGTCTGCGCGGCACGCTCGTGGTCGTTGCTCGGCAGCGGCGCGGGCCCGCAGATTCGCTTCGGCAGCCGCGACCCGCGAATCCTCGAACGCATGACGTGGCGCGACGACGTGCTCGCGCCGGTGCTGGATCAAGGCCTCGCGCACGGTCCGCTCGACCTGTTCCCACTCGCGCAAGCCGGTCTCGACAGCGGCGACGACCTGCATGCGCGCACAACCGGTGCGACCGCCGCGCTGCGCGCGTTGCTGGCATCGCGTTTGAATCACGCCGAGGTCGATGCGATGCTCGCGCAAACGCCCCTCTTCTTCCTGACGCCCTGGATGGCCGCTTGCGCGCTGATGCTATCGGCGGCGGCGCAGGCGGGCGAGCCGGCATCGACGCTGGTGGTGGCGCTCGCGGGCAACGGCGAGCGCGTGGGCATCCGGCTCGCGGGCGCGCCCTCGCGCTGGATCACCGCCGATGCGCGCGCGCCGGAAGGCCCGCGCATCGATCCCGACCAGGCGGCAGCGGCAGCGCCGCTCACGGGCGACAGCGGCGTGATCGACGCGGCCGGGTTCGGTGCGCAGGCGCTCGGCCATGCCCCCGAGCCTGCCCTGGCCTTCGAAACCTGGTTTCCAGCGGCCGCGCACGATCGCCAATCGCGCATCCACACGGCGCCTCACCCCGTGTTCAGCCGGTTGCCCGGCGTGCTCGACGCCGCGCGCGTCGTTCGCGAAGACATCGCGGCGCGCGCGGCGATTGCGATGATCGCCGCGGACGGACGCTCGGGCTTGCTGGGCCGAGGCATCTACACCGCGCCCCCCGAACTCTTCGCGCGCGCCTTGAACAGCCTCCACGGTGAAACCGCATGAGCACGGAGCCAGTCAACGATCCCGCAACGCGCGCCGCCGTCGAAGCCGCATTCGACGCCTACGAGCGGGCGCTCACGACCAACGACATTCCCGTTCTCGACACGCTGTTCTGGAACAGTCCGCATACGCTGCGCTACGGCGCGACGGAAAACCTGCAGGGCTACGAAGCGATCCGCGCCTTTCGCGCGCAGCGGCCGGGCAAGGGCTTGACGCGCACGATCATCGATCGGTCGGTGACGACCTTCGGCACGCAATTCGCCGTGGCGAACATCACGTTTGCGCGCGCCGGCGAATCGCGTATCGGCCGACAGTCGCAGACGTGGGCGTGCATCGACGGCCAGTGGCGTGTCGTCGCCGCGCATGTCAGCTGGATGGATCCGTCATGACCCGCAACGATCTTCTCCAGCCAGGCCTGCACGGCGCATTCGTTGCCGATGGCTTCGACGCCCTGCCCGCCGGCGCATTGCCCGCGCGCACGGGCGACAAGCTCGCGGGGAAGCGCCTCGCAGTGAAAGACGTGTTCGATATCGCGGGGCTGCGCACGGGCAGCGGCAATCCCGCGTGGCGCGAAGCCCAGCCGGTCGCGGCGCGCACCGCGCTCGCCGTGTGCGCGTTGCTCGAAGAAGGCGCGCAGTGGATCGGCAAGACGGTGACCGACGAACTCACCTACAGCCTGGCAGGCGTAAACGCCCACTACGGCACGCCCGTCAATCCCGCCGATCCCACGCGCATTCCGGGTGGATCGTCGTCGGGTTCGGTCGTGGCCGTGGCGGCGGGTCACGCGGACATCGCGCTCGGCACCGATTGCGGCGGCTCGGTGCGCCTGCCCGCGAGCTATTGCGGCGTGTGGGGCATGCGGCCCACGCACGGCCGCATCGCGGCGGACGGCTGTCTCACGCTCGCGCACAGCTTCGACACGATCGGCTGGTTCGCGCGCGATGCACGCACGCTAACGGACCTGTTCGAGGTGCTGGCGCGCAGCGTCGTTGCGCCTGGCGGCGAATCATTCGCACTGCACGTGCCGCGCAATATGCTCGCGTGCCTCGATGCGCAAGTGGCGGCGCGCTTCGAGTCGGCGCTGCGCGCGCCTGGGGGCGCGGTAAAGCAGGTCGCGCCCGGCGAATCGCTTGCCGATTGGGCGCAGGCGTTTCGCGTGCTGCAGGCGGCGGAGATCGCACAACGTTACGGAGCGTGGGCGCGCGAGCATGCCGGGAGCTTCGGCCCCGACGTGGGCGCGCGCTTCGCGACGAGCCTCACGGTGACCTGCGAACAGATCGCCGAAGCACAGCGCGTGCGCGTCGAAGCGATCCGAACGATGGCCGATGCGCTTGCGCACGCAACGTTCTGGCTCGTGCCGACGGTGCCGGGCGTCGCGCCGCGCGCGGACGCTTCGGCGCAAACGGTCGATCACGCGCGAGCGCGCGCGCAGCAGATGCTTTGTGTCGCGGGCCTCGCGGGCCTGCCACAAGTCAGCATGCCGTGGATGCGCTTCGAAGGCGCGCCCGTCGGCCTCTCGATCATCGGTGCGCGTGGCGAGGACGAAGGCGTGTTGCGCGTCGCGCACGCCGTGCACGAAGCCATACGCATGGCCGATCGGTGAATTTCCGGCCAGGTCGATCCTGGCGTCCACATGACGCATGTGTTGTCCCGCTCGAACCCACACCAGAGGAACGTTATGACGAAGCACTTGACGGATGCGCAGGTGGCGCATTTCAAACAGAATGGCTATGTCTTTCCGATGCGGGCGATCAGCGCGCAAGAGGCAACGGCGTATCGCCGCGTTATCGAGCAATACGAGGCCGCCTCCGGCGAGGACGTCAACAAGACCTTGAAGATCAAGGGCCACCTGGCCTTGCCGGCAATCGTCGAACTCGCGCGCCATCCTGCCATTCTCGACGCGGTCGAGGATCTCATCGGGCCGGACATCATGCTGTTCGGCGCGTCGATATTCGCGAAGAACGGCCGCGATCCTCGCTACGTGTCGTGGCATCAGGATTCGACCTACTTCGGGCTCACGCCGCACGAGGAAGTGACCGTCTGGGTCGCGCTCACGCCCGCGAATTCCGTCAACGGCGTGCTGCGCGTGTTACCGGCCTCGCATCGCGGCCCGGATCTGAAGCACGTCGAGACCTATGCGAAGGACAACATGCTGGCGAAGGGCCAAACGCTTGTCGGTATCGACGAGGCGCTCGCCATGGAGATGCCGCTGCAACCCGGCGAGTTTTCGATGCATCACGAGCGGACCGCGCACAGTTCGCTGCCCAACCGCTCGGACGACAGGCGCATCGGCTTTGCATTCTTCTATGTGCCCGCGCATGTGCGCTCGGCTACGGGCCGCCGGCGCGCGACACTCGTACGCGGCACCGACCGCTTCGGTCACTGGGACCCCGACACGCTGCCCGAATACGACTGCGATCCGCGCTCGATGAACGAACTCGCGCAAACGTGGGGCAAATACAAGGACGGTGAAGTGAAGCAGGCCGCCGACATGGCCGCGCCGCAATGATCCAGGCAACGCTCGTCGCCGCGCCCCGGACGCGGCGACGAGCGTGCGCTTCAGGCAGGCATGGGCGCCCCGCTCCAATCGCCGAGGGCCTCGCGCGGCGAACGAAAACGCGCCAGAAACTGCCGCGCGCGAGGCGTCTGCGGCGCACTGAAGAAGCGCTCGGGCGGCGCACTCTCGATCACCTCGCCCGCATCCATGAAGACGACGCGGCTCGCCACCTGTCGCGCGAACTCCATCTCGTGCGTGACGATCACCATGGTCGCGCCTTCCTGCGCGAGCGAGCGCATCACATTCAGCACTTCGCCGACGAGCATCGGGTCGAGCGCGCTGGTCGGCTCGTCGAACAGCAGGATGTCGGGCTTCATCGCCAGCGCCCGCGCAATGCCCACGCGCTGTTTTTGACCGCCCGACAGACGCGAGGGAAACGCATCCATCTTCCCCGCGAGCCCGACGCGCTCCAGCAGACGGCGGGCTTCCTCGCGCACCTCTTCACGCGGACGTCCGAGCACGTGCAGCGGCGCTTCCATGACGTTCTGCAAGACCGTCAAATGCGGCCACAGCGCGAAATGCTGAAACACCATGCCGATGCGCGCGCGCGAGCGCGCAAGCTCGGCGTCGCTCATCTTGATCGACGAGCCTTCGCGCACGCCCATGCGCTGGCTGGACACGTGGACCGTGCCCGCGTCGGGCACTTCGAGCCAGTTCACGCAGCGCAGCAGCGTGGACTTTCCGCAACCCGAAGGCCCGAGCAGACAGACGGTCTCGCCCTTGTGCACGGTGAGCGACACGTCGCGCAGCACGTGGTTCTCGCCGAACGACTTCGAAATGCCGTTGAGCCGCAGCACCGGTTGCGCGTCGGCATGTTCCATAACGGCGGCGCGAATGATGGCGGACGGGACATCGTTCGAAATATTCATGCTCTGCGTTCCTCGGCGAATCTCGACAGCAAGCCGCTGCCGCCTTCGATCACGAGGCAGATGGCCCAGTACAGCAGCACAGCCGTGATGAACGCGGCGAACGGGATGAAATAAGTGGCCTGAATACCGTTCATCTGGTGCGTGAGCTCGTCAACCGCGATTACCGTGAGGAACGCGCTGTCCTTGACGATCTGCACGAGTTGATTGCCGATCATCGGCAAGGCGACTGTAAAGACCTGCGGCAGGATGATGCGCCGGACCAGCCCGAACCCGTGAAAGCCATAGGCCCGCGCGGCTTCGATCATCGGCGTGGGCAAGCCGGCCCAGGCGCCGCGCAACAACTCCGCCATGTAGGCCGTGTTGTAGAGGACCAACGCGACGGCGCCCGCCCACCAGTTCGACATGCGAATGCCTGCCGTCGGGAGGCCGAAATAGATCAGATAGACAAACAACAGGAAAGGCGCGCAGCGCATGGCGTCCACATAGAGCATGGCAAGCCGCGCAATCGCCGGGCGTCTCGACATCAGCGCGGGCGTGAGCAGCGCGCCCAGAACCAGCGACGCGACGGCCGCCACCGCGAGCAGGCCGAGCGTGTCGAACAGGCCCGACAACACGTCCGCGCGCTGTTGCCAGATGATCAGAAAGTTCTCCGTCACGCGCGGGCCTCCAGGGGTTGGCGGCGCTCGATCATACGCTGAGCCTTGATGAGCACGAACACGATCAGCCCGTAAATGACCAGCGCAAAAGCGAAAGGCGGCAGCGGATCATACGTGCGCGCGCCGACACGCAGGGCCGCGCGCGTGATCTCGACGATGCCGATGACCGCCACCGCGGGCGTCGACTTGATCTGCAAGGTCATCTCGTTGACGAGGCCGGGCAGGCTCGCCCGCCAGATCTGCGGCATCACGATGCGGCGAAAGCGCAGGCTGCGCGGCATGGCAAAAGCCAGAGCGGCATCGTATTGATCGCGGGGAAAGTTCATGAGCGCCGCGCGCCAGATTTCGCAGTTGAATGCGGCGGTGCTGATGGTGAGCGCGAGAATCGCGGCGGGTGTGGGGTCGAGCGAGATGCCGAACTGCGGCAGCGCGAAGAAGATCAGCAGCGTGAGCGTCACGGCGGGGCACGAGCGGATGAGACTCACGTAAGCGACCACGAGGCGGTGGAGAAACGGCACGCGCGCCCAGCGGACAAGCGCGAGCGCGAGGCCCAGCGGCACGCCGGCCACGATGCTGGCGACCGAAAGAACCACGGTCGCCAGCGCGCCCTGAGCGATGCTCCAGTAATCGAAGGCGTTCATCGATGCACAATCGCAAAGGCGTTCAGATGTCAGTTGACGGACTGCGGCATGTCTTTGTAGCTCGCGCCGAGCCACTTCTGCTGAAGCTGATACATCTCGCCGCTCTTGCGCAACTCGAGCAGCGCGGAGTCGACCATCTTCAGCACGTCGGTGTTGCCCTTTTTCACGGCCCACGCAATGTAGGTCGGCTTGCCGATTGCCTGCCCGACCGTGAACGCGTCGGGGTGCGTCTTCACGAGCGAGTTCAGGCTGATCTGCGTGTTGGCGACGGCGTCGACGCGGCCGAGGCCGAGGTCCTGATAGGCCTCCGGATACGACTGATATTCGACGATCTGCTTGAGGCCGTTGCCGCCGTGCCTCTTCTTCAGCTGCTCGTCGAAGAGTTTGAGGTCCGCGAGCATGGCGCTGCCCGTTTCCGCGCCGACGACCTTGCCGACGAGGTCGTCCGGCGTCTTGATCGGCGAGCCCTTGCGCGTGGCATAGAACGTGACGGCCTCGCAGGTTGGCGAAGCGAAGTCGAAGGTCTTCTTGCGCTCGTCGGTGACGAGCACGGCCGTGAGCGCCATGTCGTACTTGCCGGTCGTCACGCCCGGGAGGATGCCGGACCACGGCATGACCTGCTGCTTCACGTCGACCCCGATTTTCTTTCGCACCAGCGCGAGCAGTTCGTTGTCGTAGCCGGTGTTCTTGCCGTTATCGACGAACTCGAACGGATTGTAGTCATCCTCGGTCGCGACGCTCAGATAGCCGCGCGCCTTGATTTCCTCGATGCTGGCCCCGTAGCTCGCATGGCTGATGCTGAAGGTGGCGACAAGTGCGAGCGCGCCGGCGCGCAGGAGCATGACCGTGGTGCGCTGTTTCGACTGACCGGGAACGCGGCGGGTGAGACGGACTGGCATGAAGAACCCCTTAGGTGTTGGATGATGACCGTCGAATCGATAATTCGTCCTGGTACTCACGATTCACCCTGGATCATGCAAGTGGTATGCCAACGATCTTGTTTTGTCGCCGGAGCCCCGATGCCATGGCCGCGCAGGCCGATCATCCGAACATGCCGCAAATATGTGGTGCACCACATATGTTTGCCAGGCTTGCTATTCGTGCATTCTCGCACCGATATACGACATGCCCGCCGCCTTCTGAAGGAAGCGCGCGCGCATCGGCTTGAGCACGAACATCGCCAGCACCGCGGTGAGGATGTCCAGCGCGATCGCCACGCTGAACACCGGGACCCAGCTTCCCGCATGCAGATGCAGCAGCGCGGCAAGCGGTCCGCCGAAGATCGAGCCGATGCCCTGCGAAATGTACAGCCAGCCGTAGTTCTCCGTGGCATGGCGCGTGCCGAACGTGTCCGTCAGCGTGGAAGGAAAGAGCGAGAAGATCTCGCCCCAGCCGAAGAAGACCACGCCCGAGAGCAGCACGAACAATACGGCGTTCTCGCGCGTCAGGAGCCACAGCGCCATGGCGACGCCTTCGAGCGCGAAGGCGAAGAACATGGTGTTTTCGCGCCCGAAGCGGTCCGACACCCAGCCGAACAGCGGACGCGTAAGGCCATTGGTGAAGCGGTCGATGGTGAGCGCGAGCGGCAGTGCCGCCATGCCGAACACGACGACCTTCGTGATGCCGAAGTCGGCGGCAAAGGTCGCCATCTGCGAGGTGACCATGAGGCCCGACGTGGACATCATCGTCATCATCGCGAACATGAGCCAGAAAAGCGGCGAGCGCATCATCTGCGAGGGACGCAGGTTCGGCACGCCCGATGCCGCCGGCGCGGGCGCAGACGTCTGCGCCGGCGGGACATCACGCGGCACGCGCAAGCCCTGCGAGGCAAGAAAGCCCACGACGGCGAAGGCGATGCCAAAGATCCACAGGGTGGCGTCGAGGCCGCGCGACGCGAGCGAAGCCGAGATCGGAAAGGTCGTGACGATGGCGCCCATGCCGTAACCCGCCGCCACCGCGCCCGCCGCAAAGCCGCGGCGATCGGGGAACCAGCGCACCATGAGGCCGACCACGCCAACGTAGACGATGCCCGTGCCCAGCCCGCCGACGAGACCGTACGTGAGATACAGCATCGACGTGCTCGTGACCATTGATGCCAGCACCCAGCTCAGGCCCGACATCACCGTGCCGAGCGAGATCAGCAGGCGCGGTCCGAAGCGGTCGATCAGCTTGCCCTGAAACGGCGAAAAGAACGTCTGCAGGATGATGAGCAACGAGAACGTCACCTGCAATTCGGGCAGCGGTACGCCGAGCTTCGCCGACAACGGTTTGGTCAGGAGCGTCCACACATATTGCGGGCTGGAAATCGCCATCATGCAGAGCAGGCCCAGACCAAGCTGAAGCCAGCGATTGTGCGCGGCCACGGCGGGCGCATTGGCGGCCGCATGGTCTTGCAGCGTCTGGATGCGTGTGTTCATATGCATTCCCCGTTTTGATACGGAATTAAAAGGACGAAAATCTCCCTCCAGTCCGGCGCAATGCCGGACCGGATGGTGAGACAGCTTCAGTTGCGTGCTGCGGGTGCTGCTGCGCCCGTGTGCGCTACCAGCCTGCGGCGGCGCCGTCGCTGCGCGGATCGTGGCCGGCTTCGAACAATCCGTCTGGATAACGAACGATTGCCCCGGCGTGGCCCATCGCTTCGTCGTAGGCGGCGAGCACTTCCACGTCGTGGCCGAGCGCGCGCAATGCGTCGACGGTCTGCGCGGGGAAGCGCGCTTCGAGCTTCAACGAATCGGTGGACTGGCCCCAGGTGCGGCCGAGCAGCCAGCGCGGCGCGTCGATCGCGGCCTGCGGATTCCAGCCGAAGTTCGCGATGCGCGAGAACACCGCGCTTTGCGACTGGGGCTGGCCGTCGCCGCCCATGTTGCCGTAGACCATCGTGCGCCCGTCGGCGAACTGGGCGAGCGCCGGATTGAGCGTGTGGAAAGGACGGCGGCCCGGCATGAGCGGATTGAGCGACGACGCGTCGAGCGAAAAACTACAGCCGCGGTTCTGCCAGTTGATGCCCGAGTTCGGCAGCACGATGCCGCTGCCGAACTCGTGATAGATGCTCTGGATGAAGCTGACGGCCACGCCGTCGCGATCGATCACGCCCATCCAGACCGTGTCGCCGGGGCCGCGGCCCTGCCCCCACGGCGCGGCGCGCGACATCGACACCTGCCGTGCCAGCGCGTCGAGCGCGGCAGGTTCGAGTTGTGCGACCGCGTCGATGCGCATGTGGTCGGGATCGGTCACATGCGCGTCGCGCACCTTGAAGGCGAGCTTGGTCGCTTCAACGCACGCGTGCACGAACTCGGGGCCGAGCGGATCCATGCCGTCTGCCAGCACGCGATCCAGCACGCCGAGAATCAGCAGCGACACGAGACCCTGCGTGGGCGGCGGCATGTTGTACACGGTGCCGAGCGTGTGCTTGAGCGCAAGCGGCGTGCGTTCGCGGGCGCGGTGGCGCTCGAGGTCTTCCAGCGTGACGAGCGTTTCCAGCGACGCCAGGTCGCTTGCGATGCTGCGTGCGAGATCGCCGCGATAGAAGTCGTCGAGTCCGGCGTCGGCGAGTTGTTGCAGCGTCGCGGCAAGACGCGCGTTGCAGAAGCGCTCGCCGGTTTGCGGCGCGCGCGAGTCGGGCATGAAGGTCTGCGCGAAGCCGGGCACGCCTTGCAGTTCGCCGCCTTTGCCCGCGACGCAGTCGGCGTGGCTGCGTGTGACCGGAACGCCGTGCCTCGCGTAGTGAATGGCGTCTTCGAGCAGGCGTGCGACGGGCATCCGCCCGCCGAGCGCGTCTTGCGAGAAGCGCTGCGCGAAGTCCCACCCGGAGACCGTGCCCGCGACCGTGTTGGCCGCGAGCGGGCCGCGCGCCGGAACCGCGGCGAGACCGAGCGAGCGATACGTGTCGATGTCCGCACGCATCGCCGCCGCGCCGCACGCCTCGATGCCGATGGGTGCGTGGCCCGGGCGCGAGATCAGCCAGAAGCCGTCCCCGCCGATGCTGTTCATGTGCGGATAGACCACCGCGATGGTCGCAGCGGCGGCGATCATCGCTTCGACCGCGTTGCCGCCTTCGCGCAGGACGGCGAGCGCGCTTTGCGACGCAAGCGCATGCGGCGCGACCGCCATGCCGCGCGAACCGCGTGTGGGGTTGAGTGTGCTGGCCGCGCCGTGCGCGTTTGCTGCGGAGACTTCCAGAGGCATTGACGTTTCCTTGTATACAACGAAATTCGTCAAAGCCAGATCCGTGCCAGTACCTCGTAAAAACCCTGGTAAGGCTTGCTGGGCAAGGTTTTCAGCGCCACGGCACGCGACGTGCTGCGGCGGCGTGCCATGCCGTCAGATGGTGCGCCGAGGCCGCGCCGGTGCCGCAACCGTGGCTTTGCGCCCCGGCTCGGTGCGTGCCGCGATCAACCGCTGCATGGTGAGACCGTTCACGCTGGCCTGGCTGCCGCCGATGTGACGCGAGACGAGTTCGACGCTCAACGCGCTGTCGCCACGGCGAATGGCGTCGAGAATGGCCGCATGCTCCTCGTAGGTTTCGGCAATGCCGTCGCCGTGCACGAGATCGAGGCGGCGCACGACGCGGATGCGGTCGGTCACGCGCCGCATCGTCGAGGTCAGTTCGTCGTTGCCCGCGGCCTCGACCAGCGCGTGATGCAGCGCTTCGTCGAGTTCGACGAGCTTGCGGCCATCGGTAATGCGCTGCGTGCGGCCGACCTTCCAGACGCGATCGAGCGCATCGAGCAGAAGATGGAGCCCCGCTTGCGGCGCTTCGCCGTTGCAGAGCTTGCGCACCGCGAAGGTTTCGATCATCTGGCGCATTTCGTAAAGGTCGTCGAAGCGCTTGTTGTCGATCGGCACGACTTCCCAGCCGCCGCGCACGTAGCCCTGCATCAGGCCATCGCTTTGCAGGCGCTGCAATGCTTCGCGCGCGGGCGTGCGGGAAACCGCGAAGCGCTCCGCGATGGCGCCTTCCGTGAGCCGGTCGCCCGGCAGGAGGTGCATGTCGAAGATTTCGTCGCGCAGCGTGTAGTAGACGCGATCCGCCCGCGAAAGCGCGGCGTCCGGCGCAATCGCGAGGCTTTGTTCCAGCGTCATGTTCGGCTTGATGTCGGGCATGGTCGGAAAGCTTATCAAAGGAGCCCGCGCGACGGAAAAGAATCGCGATCGCGAATTCGCCCCACAATCCGGCCACATTTGGTGCACCCGGGCACCACGCCGAAGCAAGCGCGCATCAACGCAGTGAATTGATTTTGGCACGTTAAAGTTGCCGTAACCTGTTGCCGTTACGCAAGAGTCAAGTGCGCTCCGGCGTGAGCCGCTTGCTCTCAGTCGCGCCGTTTGTTCGGTCATGAAGATGGCGCAATTTCCGGTGTCGTTTTGGCGCGTCCGATGAAACACAATCCGTTTCTTCGCTTGCTCGGGCGCTTGCGTGTCGGGCGCAAGCTGCTGCTGATCTATCTGCTCGATCTGAGTGCGGTGGTGTATATCAGCGGCATCCTGATTCACGAAAAATATATTTCAATCGACTTCTCACAGAAAGAGATCATCGGCAATGCGTATCTCGGCACGTTGCGAGACGTGTTGATCGACGTCGCCCAAAGCGGCGCCGACGGTCATGTCGACACACAGCAGGTCGCCCGCCTGACGTCCGCGCTCGCGAGCGCCGAAGCGCAATATGGCGCGAACCTGGAGAGCAGCGAGCTGAACGCACGCGCGCGTGGAGCACTCGGCGCGCTCGCGGCCGCCGCACACGCGGCCTATCCGCCTGCGCCCGAGGTCGTGCGCGCGGCGCTCGACGCTTGCCGCGAGCTCATCACGCGTGTGGGCAATCAGTCCAACCTGATCCTCGACCCCGATCTGGACAGCTACTACTCGATGTCGCTGTCGATCCTGCGCTATCCGGCACTGCTCGACGCCGCGAACGGCATCGGCCAAGGTTTGCGCGAAGGCGGCGTGGGCGCGGACAGTGCGCCCGCGCGCCGCGATCTGAGCACGCGCTATCTCGTGCTCGAAGGCCAGCTCGACGCCGTCGCGCAAGGCTTGCGTTCCGATTTCGCCGAAGCGGCCGCCGCCAACAAGGACGTGAAGCGGGCGCTCGCCGCGCCGGTCGCGAATCTGCTCGACGCGCTAGAGGCATATCGCGAGGCGGCGCGCACGGTGGTCGCGCAGTCCGGCGGCAACGCCACGAGCCGCGCGGCCGCACAGGCCGCGCACGAGGCGCTCGTCGCGCGCGTGGGCGAGGCCTGGCGCGCCACGGGGGCCGAACTCGACACGCTGCTGCATGCGCGCGTACGCGGCCTCTTCTCGCGCATGTGGCTCCATCTGGGCACCGCGCTCTTTCTGTTGTGCGGAATTCTGTCGATGGTCTATCTCGTGGCCCAACAGATCTCGCGGCCGCTGCGCGAGCTTGCGCGCGTGATGGACACCGTGCGCCGCACGGGCGACCACGGCGTGCGCGCCACATGGCGCAGCCAGGACGAGATCGGCCAGCTCGTGCTGGGGTTCAACGACATGCTCGTGCAGCTCGATCGCGAGCGCGACGTGCAGAAGGAACTCGCGGCCACGGCGCGCGCCTCGCAGGCGCAGCATGCGCTCGTCGAAGCGACGCCTGTGCCGATGATGGTCACGGCCGTGCCGGGCCATGAGGTGCTGCACGCGAATCGCCCTGCCCTTTACTGGCTCAATGGCTGCACGTCCGACCCGTGGGCGTTGGGCCTCGATTCCGCGGTGCGCGCGCGTTTTTTCCAGCAGCTTTCCGATCGTGACGCCGTGGACGAGTTCGAAGTGCGCTGGATGGGTAGCGAAGAACCCACATGGGCCATGCTCTCGGCGCGCCACCTCACGTTTCAGGGCCGCGACGCCGTGTTGACCGCCTTTACGCCGATCAACCAGATCAAGCTCATGGAGCAGCGGCTCGAACTATGGGCGAAGGTGTTCGAGGCTTCGTCGGAGGCGATTCTGATTCTCGACGGGAACCGGCGTCTGCTCGCTGCGAACGCCTCGTTCTATCGCGCCACGGGCTATCGCGCCGAAGACGTGTGCGGCACGCTACCCGATTTCGTGCTGGCGTCGCCGAACGGCGAGCCGTTGATGCCGCAACTGACCGCGCTCGTCGACATTTCGAGCGTCTGGAACGGCGAAGCCGTCGTGCGCCGGCGGGCGGGCGGCGACTATCCCGCGTGGCTCATGATCAGCGCCGTGCGCGACAAACGCGCAAGCGTCTCGCACTATATCTGCACGCTCATCGACATCACCGACCGCAAGAAGAGCGAGGCGCGCATCCAGTTTCTCGCCGAACACGACGTGCTCACGGAGTTGCCCAATCGCGCGCTCTTCACGAGGCGCGTCGGTGCGGCCATCGAGGACGTGCGCCAGACAAATGGCCGTGTAGCCGTGCTTTTCATCGACCTCGACCGCTTCAAGGACATCAACGATACGCTCGGCCACCACGCGGGCGACGGACTCTTGCGCTCGGTGTCGCGGCGTCTGCTGCAATCCGTGCGAGCGGGCGACACCGTGAGCCGGCTCGGCGGCGACGAATTCACGGTGCTGCTCTCGGGCGTAGGCGGCAGCGCCGACGTGGCACGGCTCATCGACGAACGGCTGCTGCCGCTCATGCGCGAGCCCCACTCGATCGGCGGCATGACCCTGCAGGTCGCGTGCAGCATCGGCATCGCCATGTATCCCGACGACGGCGCGACGATCGAAGCGCTGATGCAAAACGCCGACGCCGCCATGTATCGTGCGAAGTCGAGCGGCCGCAATCTCGTGAAGTTCTTCTCGCCCGACATGGCCGAAAACACGCGGCATCGCCTCGAACTGGAAGCGCGCTTGCGCACGGCGGTCGAGCGCAATGAACTGTGGCTTGCGTACCAGCCTTGCGTGGATGCATCGACGGGAGAACTGATGAGCGTCGAGGCTTTGTTGCGTTGGCAACATCCCGATCTTGGCCTCGTCCAGCCGTCGGAGTTCATTCCCATCGCCGAGGAAACGCGGCTAATCCTGCCGATCGGCGCGTGGGTGATCGAGGAGGCGTGCCGCCAGATCGCGCGCTGGCGCGAAGCCGGTTTGCCCGACATGCGCGTATCGATCAATCTCTCGGCCATCCAGTTGCGCGACGACGAACGGCTCGTCACTCATCTGCGCGATACGCTCGAGGCGCATGGCGTGGAACCGGGCCGGCTCGAGCTCGAAATCACGGAGACCGTGCTGATGGAAAGCGTCGGTCATTATCTCGACGCTATCAAGAAGATCCGCGCGCTGGGCGTCAAGCTGTCGCTCGACGATTTCGGCACGGGATATTCGAGTCTCAGCTATCTGCACCGCTACCCGCTCGACCGGCTCAAGATCGATCGCGCGTTCGTGCACGGCCGGCTCAACGAGCCTTCCGATCTCGCCGTGATTCGCGCGATCGTCGAACTCGGCCACGAACTCGGCCTGCGGGTGGTGGCGGAAGGCGTCGAGCACGAACACGAAGCCAACGCGTTGCGCCGCATCGGCTGCGATGAATTGCAGGGTTTTCTCTACGCAAAACCAATGCCGCACGAAGCGCTCACGCTGTGGCTGCGTTCGTGCGATGCGGCATTGGCGTGAATGCCGCGCAATAGTCAGAACATTTGCCGCATGCCGACCGCCACACCGACATTGTTAGTGCGGCCGATCCTGTCGACAGCGCCTGTCGCCGCGTTGGTCACGCCGCGGTAGTCGGCAGCGAAGGCGCCGTTGCCGCGCGCGAAGTCCGCGGCCAGGACGGCCAAAGCAGGCTCGACGCGACGGCTTTCAGCCAAAAACTGCAAGAGACTCTTCCAGAGCGCTGAGGAATCGAATTTCGGCGACCGGCTGCGATGCGTCGGCAAGCCGGATTGTCGGCATGATTTCCTCGCTCCTATAGCGATCTACTGGCGCGCCAAAAGCACCGTACGACAAGGCTTTCTCGTCTCCCCTCATCCTCGCTTCATTTTATTTCGCATTGCCAGGTCAATAGCCAGTCTCTCCCCTTCTTCAATCCCCAAAGCAGCGGCATCGATTTCGATATGACAAGAGATCGTTTCGCCTGAAATCCACCCGCTCCTATGATCGCCCTTGCATTTCGCACACCTCGCGGTGCTCTCATTTTTCCCGGAGTCAGCCTTGTCAAAGAAGTTTCTCCTGGGCGCGGCGGTCACAAGCAGCCTGCTCGCGCCACTCGCCCACGCACAGAATTCCGTCACGCTGTACGGTCTGATTGACGCCGGTCTCATGTACACGAACAACGTGAAAAAAGGAACGAGCACGGGCTCGCTCGTCCAGGCCACGAGCGGCAACATCAACGGCAGCCAGTTCGGCGTGCGCGGCAGCGAAGATCTTGGCGGCGGCCTGCATGCGGTCTTCGTGCTGGAAAGCGGCTTCAACGTCCAGAACGGCAAGATGGGGCAAAACAACCGCTTTTTCGGGCGTCAGTCTTATGTGGGCCTCGATAGCGCCAGCTACGGGACATTCACGCTCGGCCGCCAGTACGACTCTGGCGTCGATTTCGTCGCGCCCTTGTCCGAAGTGGCGTCGACGTTCGGCAAGACCGGCTTTTCCCATCCGTTCGACAACGACAATCTCGACTACTCGGTCCGCATCAACAACGCCGTCAAATTCAATAGTCCGAATATCGGCGGCTTCAAGTTCGGCGGACTATATGCCTTCTCGAACAGCACCGACTTCAGTGCGAACCGTGCATACAGCGTGGGCGCGAGCTATGGGAATGGACCGCTGAAAGTGGCGGCCAGCTATCTCCAGATTAACGGCTCGAACAGCACGAACACGACCGGCGCGATCGACACGGCGGAGTCCACGGCCAACGGCACGGCCGGTTTCCTGCTCGGCGCCGACGTGCAGCGCGTCGTCGCCGCCGGCATCAACTACACGGTGGGTCCGGCCGTGCTCGGCTTCGTGTATTCCCACAGCCAGTACCAGGGCACGAAGTCGTTCGGCTCGGCAAACGGCACGGTCCGCTTCGACAACTTCGAACTGAACGGCCGCTACGCGCTAACCCCGGCGCTGAAGCTCGGCATCGCCTACGCCTACACGGACGGCCATGTGACCGACAGCGCGACCTATGGAGCCGACCCGAAGTGGAATCAGGTCAACGCACAGGTGATCTACTCGCTTTCGAAGCAAACCGATGTCTACGCCGAAACCATGTACCAGCATGTGAGCGGCAAGCAGTACGTCGCGTTCATCAACACGGCGGGCGGTGCGTCCTCCACTGCGAATCAGGTGGTGGCGACGGCCGGGTTGCGCACCCGTTTCTAACCGCATCGGTAACGCTTCGGCACCGGGTATCTACGACAACACAATCAGAAGTTGTACTGAAAATATACCTGGCTGAAGTTGATGCCTGGGTTGGGGTGCTTCAAACCCGCGTTCGACAAATGCTGAAAGCGGAAACCGGCCTGGTAGTTCTGATGCGCCCCGAACTGCGCGCCCACGCCCACCATGTCGGCGAACTGAAACGAAGACGAGAAGCTACGGTCCGGCGTTTCATCCACGTGAGAAAGCAGTCGCACGCCCACGCCGGCTTCGACGAATGGCCGGACATAGCCGGAACTCTTGATGAAGCGAAACACCGGCGTGAGCCCGAATTCCCAGATGTCCGGATGCGAGCCCGGTTTTTCCTGAATATCCCAGTAGGCGGCATGCGCTTCCCCCACCACAGTGAAATGATAACCGCCAATTTCCCACCAACTCAGCCCCGGGTCCCAAACAATACCGAGATCGGCTTTGCGAACATCGTGATCCGCCACGCCGCCGGCGAATTGAACACCCCATTGCCCAGCATATGCAGACGTCGCGCTCGCGCACAGCACGGCAAACAGCACCCCAAGCCGAAGCCTTCCTTCTTTCAATTTCTTCCTCTTTCTTTTTTGCTTTTGCATCCGGTCCCCGGTTGATCATCGGCATTTCGAAAGCCGGACCGACGCTTCTTTCGCTACCACGCCAACGGCCGCAACGCGGCAAAGGCAGCAAGCGGTGCGAAAAAAAACCTCCATGCGAGGTTGCAGGAGGTTAAGCGGGGGAAAACATCATCGTTTCGCCTGATAACGATGCGTAATCATGCTAACAATAGAGATGGAGAGAATAAATACGAATTATCGCATTGCATCTTTTCAATATTCGCCATAATTCGAATATCGCATTTGGCGAAATAATTCGCGGCGAATGCCGATCCATCATTTCTATTTATAAAGATAAATAGGCTTCTTTTTCCAAAGAGGAAAATAATTATTTCGCGATTAATCTCAATCGACTGTCCGATACCGTATCGACCTTTCATTGCGTAAGCGCAGGCCGAGGCGGCCGCTCACGTCTCGGGGCCCAGTTGCGGCATTTCGACCGTGAACACCGCGCCCTCAGCGGATGCATTGCGCGCCGTCAACCGGCCTTCGTGGCGCTCGACGGTGCCATAGCTGATCGAACCCGGGTCCGGTGCCGCGGCCCCGTTCAGCGCCCGCTCTCGTCCTCGTTTGCAGGCGCCGCGATGCCGATGCGCGCGAACGTTTCCTCCAGATGATTCACGCACACGCGCACCTTCGCTGACTGCGCGAGACGCGCCGGGTACACGGCCCAGACGTTGGCCGGTTGCGTCACGCCGGGCAGCACGCGCTGCAGGCGTCCGCTCTCCAGCAATGGTGCGACATCCCACATCGAGCGCAGCACGATGCCGCGGCCCGCCAGCGCCCACTGCACCGCCACCTCGCCGTGATTGGTCGAAAGCGGCCCCGCCACCTTCACCGAAACCGTTTCGCCGTGCGCGTTCAGGCGCCAGACGCCGAACGGATGATCGCGTTCCTTGATCGCGAGACACGCGTGTCCGGCGAGATCGGCGACCTCTTGAGGCGCGCCGCGCCGCGCGAGATACGCGGGCGCGGCGCAGAGCACGCGATAGTTCGTGGCGAGACGCCGCGCGATCAGATGGCCGGCGATCTCGTCGCCGATACGCACGTCGAGGTCGAAGCCCTCGCCCGCGACATCGACAAGCCGGTCGAACAGTTCGAGCCGCACGCTCAGTTGCGGATACCGCTCGGAAAGTCCCGCGAGCGCGGGCGCCACGAAATTGCGGCCAAAGCCGAAGCTGCTCGATACGCGCAACGTGCCGCGCGGAATGCGCCGTGTCGTGGAGACGTCATCGATGAGCCGCTCGACGTCGTCGAGAATCTTGCCCGCCGACGCGTAGACGCGCTCGCCCGCCTCCGTCATCGCGACGCGCCGCGTCGAGCGGTGCAGCAGGCGCGTGCCGAGGCGCGCCTCGAGCACGCCCACGCGCTTGCTCACATAGGCCGGCGACGCCGCAAGCGCTTCGGCTGCCGCACTGAAGCTCGCCTTGCGCGCGACCATGCAAAACACGCGCAAGTCGTCGAGCTCCGGCGACGCGACGGATTTCGGCGCTTTCGGTGCGTCGGGCATGTGCGTCACAGCGCGGCGGCTACCGCTGCGCCCAGCTCAGTCGTGTTGGCCGTGCCGCCCATGTCGGGCGTGCGCGGGCCTTCCACCAGCACCTTCTCGACGGCCTGCATGATCGCGTCGTGCGCGGCCTTGTACTGCGCGTCGCCGTTGCCGAGGAAGTCGAGCATCATCGCGCCCGACCAGATCATCGCGATGGGGTTGGCGATCTGCTTGCCAAAGATGTCGGGCGCAGAGCCGTGCACCGGCTCGAACAACGAGGGAAACTTGCGCTCGGGATTCAGGTTCGCCGAAGCCGCCAGACCGATCGTGCCCGTGCACGCAGGGCCGAGGTCCGAAAGAATGTCGCCGAAGAGGTTAGACGCGACGACCACGTCGAAGCGGTCCGGCTGCAGCACGAAACGCGCGCACAGAATATCGATGTGCTGCTTGTCCCACTTCACGCCGGGATACGCCTCGCCCATCGCGGCCACGCGCTCGTCCCAGTACGGCATGCTGATCGAGATGCCGTTGGACTTCGTGGCCGCCGTGAGTTTCTTCCGGCCGCGCTGGTTCGCGAGTTCGAATGCGTACTTGAGAATGCGGTCCACGCCGTGGCGCGTGAACACCGACTCCTGCAGCACGAACTCGCGCTCGGTGCCTTCGAACATCTTGCCGCCCACCGAGCTGTACTCGCCCTCGGTGTTCTCGCGCACCACGAGAAAGTCGATGTCGCCGGGCTTGCGGTTGGCGAGCGGACACGGCACGCCGGGCAACAGACGCACCGGGCGCAGGTTCACGTACTGGTCGAACTCGCGGCGGAACTTCAGCAGCGAGCCCCACAGCGAAATGTGATCGGGCACCTTGTCGGGCCAGCCGACTGCGCCGAAGTAGATCGCGTCGAAACCCTTGAGCGTGGCGAACCAGTCGTCGGGCATCATCTTGCCGTGCTGCAGGTAGTAGTCGCAGCTTGCCCAGTCGAAATGGGTAAATTCGAGCTTCAGGCCGAACTTCGCGGCCGCAGCCTCGACGACGCGCACGCCCTCGGGCATCACTTCCTGACCAATGCCGTCGCCAGCAATGGCGGCGATTCTGAATGTCCTGCTCATGTTGCGTTCTCCGTTTCTGTGCCTGAATCTGTCCTGATGCGCCAGCATGCCCGAAAACCCGCCGGCGACCAGCCCTGCAGGCGTGGATCGATTCAACACGAAACGTGAATAATCGCACGAGGGCGCGTTCCGGTCCATGGATGCGCCACATCCAGCGCCCGGCGATTTCCTGCCGATGCCCGATCTCGCCTAAACTCCCGGTTGGCTCCACCGCGCCCTTCACTGGAACGGCGCATATCCTGATCGACCGACTTATGTTCTCGCTTTCCGACACCCTTCCCTCCGACAAATCCGCCCTCTACGAATCGCTGGCGGCGCAGGCGCGCTCGCTGATCGAAGGCGAAACCGACGTCATCGCGAACGCGGCGAACTTCACTTCGCTCGTGTTTCATTCGCTCGAAGGCCTGAACTGGGCGGGCTTTTATTCGTTCGACGGCACCGAACTCGTAGTCGGTCCGTTCCAGGGCAAACCGGCCTGCGTGCGCATTCCCCTGGGCAAGGGCGTATGCGGCACGGCGGCGGCCACGCACCAAACGCAGGTGGTGCCCGACGTGCACGCATTCGCGGGACACATTGCGTGCGATTCGGCTTCGCAGTCGGAAATCGTCGTGCCCCTCGTCACGCCGGACGGCGAGCTGATCGGCGTATGGGACGTGGACAGCCCGCATCTCGCGCGCTTCGACGAAGAAGACGCGAAAGGCATGGAATTGCTGTGCCGCACGTTCATCGAGTACGGCATGAAGCGCCGCTAGGCGTCATCAAGCGCGTCCAGGACGGCGTTCAGGCGCGACGCCCTAACCACTCCTGCGTAGCACCGAATCGTCTTGCGCATTCGCCTTGACGAAGTCGACGAACGCGCGCAGCGGCGCCGGCAGGTGCCGCCGCCCAGGGTAGTAGAGAAACGGCCCCGGAAACGACACGTCCCAGTCCTCGAGCAGGCGCACGAGCGCGCCGCTGCGGATATGCGGCAGCAACATCTCTTCGAACAGGTACACGATGCCGACGCCGTCGAGCGCCATGTTGATCAGCAGATCGAGTGCCGCACCGGGACGCACGACGAGCGGCGTGGGCGGGTCGAGGCGCAGCACTTCGCCGTCGCGCTCGAAATGCCAGAGCGGCATCGCGCCGCCCGCGAACTGCACCCGCAGACAAGCGTGGTCGAGCAGCTCGCGCGGGTGTGCAGGCCGCCCGCGCGCCGCAAGATACGCGGGCGAGGCGACCGCCGCGAAGCGCTCGACGCGCGGACCGATGGGAAGCGCGATCATGTCCTGCTCGAGCCGCTCGTCGTAGCGGATCCCGGCATCGCAGCCGATCTGCAGCACGTCGACGAAACCGTCCTCCACCACCACCTCGACGCGAATCTCGGGATACGCGCGATGAAACGGCGCGAGCACGCCCGGCAGGATGGTGCGCGCCGCGCTCGCGGGCACATTGAGCTTGAGCGTGCCCGCCGGCTTTTCGCGGTAGCCGTTGAGCACGTCGAGCGCCGCTTCCATCTCGCTGAAAAGCGGCGTGATCGATTCGAGCAGACGCTGCCCCGCCTCGGTCGGCGCGACGCTGCGCGTGGTGCGGTTCAACAGGCGCAGCCCGAGCTTCGCCTCCAGCCTGCGCACCGCGGCACTCAGGCTCGACGCCGAAACGCCGCCCACGCGCGCCGCATCGCGAAAGCCGCCCGCGCGCGCCACCGAAACGAAAGCGGCCAGATCGTTCATTTCCATCAGCATGGTTCACCCCGCACTGTTCGATTTCCCGCACAGCCTGTTCTGATCAGACGGGATTATCGAACAATTCGAAGCCGCCCATACTGCGGACATTCATCAACCGAGGAGTACGTCATGCCGAACCGCCAACCCGCAACCACCTATGAACTGGCCGGCCGCCACGTGAACCGCATGGGCTACGGCGCCATGCAACTGGCAGGCCCCGGCGTGTTCGGCCCCCCGAAAGACCGCGCGCAAGCCGTCGCGGTGCTGCGCGAGGCGATCGCGCTGGGCGTCGACCATATCGATACGAGCGACTTCTACGGCCCGCACGTGACGAACCAGATCATCCGCGAGGCGCTGCATCCGTATGCGCCGAACCTCACGATCGTCACGAAGGTGGGCGCCGTGCGCGACGACAAGGGCGCCTGGCTGCCGGCACTGGAGCCCGCCGACATCGAGCGCGCCGTGCTCGATAACCTGCGCAACCTGGGTCTCGAAGCGCTCGACGTGGTCAACCTGCGCATCATGGGCGACGTCCACAAGCCGTCCGAAGGCCCCGTCGAAAAGCAGGTCGAGGCGCTTGCCCGGCTGCGCGAACGCGGCCTCGTGCGCCACGTCGGCATGTCCAACGCGACCGCCGCGCAAATCGCGGCGGCGCAGCGCCTCGTGCCGATCGTGTGCGTGCAGAACCACTACAACCTCGTGCACCGCGACGACGACGCGCTGATCGACGCCCTGGCCGCGCAAGGCATTGCCTACGTGCCGTTCTTTCCGCTCGGCGGCTTTACGCCGATTCAGTCGTCGGCGCTTTCGTCCGTTGCCGCGCGCCTCGAAGTCACGCCGATGGCGCTCGCGCTGGCGTGGCTCCTGCGGCGCTCGCCCAACATCCTGCTGATTCCGGGCACCTCCACGCTTGCGCACCTGCGCGAGAACGTGGCGGCCGCGCAGTTCGAACTGGGCGACGCAGTGCTCGCCGAACTCGACGCCATCGGCAGCGGCGCCCACGCCTGAACGCGTGACGCTACGCCGTCATGCCGCTTCAGCCGTCGCCAGCCTGTTGGCCAGCGCATCGCGGATCAGCGCGACCGGCCGCACGAGACGCCCCGGCAGCGCCCCGTGCACGAGCCACACATTCAGGCCCGAGCGGAAGTCGGTCGCGTCGATGATCTGCAACTGGTCGCGCAGCGGGCTGCGCGCGAGGGCCTGCGGCGCGGCGAGCCCGATGCCCATGCCGCGCGCGACCAGCGAAAGCTGCAGTTCCGAGCCGAAGGCCTCGACCGCGACGTTGAACGGCAGACCCGCCATGCCCATGGCGCGGCTGAGCGCCGAGCGCATCCCGCAGCCGTCCTGGTTCAGCACCCACGGATGGTGTGCAAGCGCGGCAAGCGTGGTGGGCGCGTCGGGCAAACCAAACGAGCGCGCCGCGACAACGAGGGTCGGCGTGTAACCGAGCTGGGTCGCGACCACGCCCTCCGGCGGCATCACCGCGGCGGGCAGCAGGATCACCGCCGCATCGAGTCGCGCGCGCTCGACCTCGTCGAGAAGCCCAGGCGACCAGCCCGCCTTTACGCGCAGCGTCAGTTTGGGAAACTCGCTTCGCAGTCGATCGACGGGCTGTTCGAGCGCCAGCTCCGAGAGAAACGGCGGTACGCCGAGCTTGAGTTCGCCGGCCGGCTCGCTCTGCGGCGAGGCGACCGACATCAGGTCATCGACCGCGCGCAGGACCGAGCGCGCGAGGCCGTACACCTCGTTGCCCGCGGCCGTGGGCTTGAGGGGCTTGCTCTGGCGGTCCAGAAGCTCGATGCCGAGCGTCGTCTCCAGGCTCTGCACGCGGCGCGTGAGGCCCGGCTGCGTGAGGAACAGCCGCTCCGACGCCCGCACGAGCGAGCCGCTTTCGACCACCGCCACGAAGGCTTCCAGATCCCGGGTGTTCACAATAACTCCGCATAAAGATTATCGCGATAATTCAATTGTCGCATAACGCAACGCTCCCTACGATACCGGGACTTGCCACGTTGCGGAGCCCGTCGATGGAGCACCCTGCTGAAACCTGTAAGCATGTGATGGCGCGCGAAGCCGCCCGCACGAGCCGCGCCAGTCACACCGATCACGCCGATCACGCCACACTCACGCTGCCGATGACACTGTTCTTCGCCGCTGCCGTCGGCGTGATCGTCGTCAATCTGTCTGCGGCCCAGCCGCTTGCCGGGCTCGTGAGCCATTCGCTGCAGTTGCGCCCGCAATTCGTCGGCGCGGTCGCCATGCTGCCGCAGCTCGGCTACGCGGCCGGTCTGCTGCTGCTCGTTCCGCTGTGCGATCTGCTCGAGAACCGGCGGCTGATTTTCCGCACGCTGCTTGCGTGCTCCGTCTTTCTGGCCCTCGCGGCGCTGGCGCGCTCGGGCCCGCTCTTTCTCGCCGCGGCGTTCCTCGCGGGTGCAACCTCGAGCGTCATCCAGATGCTCGTGCCGATGGCCGCCTCGATGGCGCCCGCAAGCCAGCGCGGGCGGGCCGTCGGCAACGTGATGAGCGGCCTGATGCTGGGGATTCTGCTGTCACGGCCGCTCGCGAGCCTGATTGCGGGAACGCTGGGCTGGCGCGCGTTCTACGGCATCGAAGCGGTGGCGGATGCCCTGCTCGCGGTGGTCCTCTTTCTGCATACGCCGCGCCGCATGCCGAGCGTGACTGCGCGCTATGCCGATCTGCTTTATTCACTCTGGACGTTGCTGCGCACCGAGCGCGTGCTACGGCGCAGCGCCTTCCTTGCAGCGCTTGCCCTGGGAGCCTTCTCTGCATTCTGGACCGCGGTCGCCTTGCTGCTTTCCCAGCCGCCGTTTTCGCTCGGCATGAACGGCATTGCCGCGTTTGCGCTGGCGGGCGCGAGCGGCGCGATCGTCACGCCGCTCGCGGGCCGGCTGGGCGATCATGGCGCGGGGCGCGCGGTGCAATACGCCGCGCACGCGACGATGCTCGGCGCGGTCGCGCTGCTGGGCGTGGCGGGCGCGGGCTGGGGCGGCTTCTCGCCCGCCGCGCATCCCGCGCTGGCGCTCGGCCTGCTCGTCGTGGGCGCAGCGGCGCTCGATGCCGGCGTCATCGCCGACCAGACGCTCGGACGGCGCGCGATCAACCTGCTCAACCCCGCCGCGCGCGGCCGGCTCAACGCAATTTTCGTGGGGATGTTCTTCATCGGCGGCGCGGCCGGCGCGCTCATGGCCGGCGCGGCGTGGGCCTCGGCGCGCTGGGGCGGCGTGTGCCTCGTTGTCCTCGGCTTCACCGTTGCGGTGATCGCGCTCGGCTTCGTTTATCGCGCGCCGCCGGCCTCTGGCCGCTAGCGCCCCGCCCCGCGAACCCATGAAAAAGCCGCGGCTGATCCAGCCGCGGCTTTCCTGTATCTGTACTGCCTGTATTGCCTGCCCGTGCCAATCGCGCATCGAACGATACAAAACTACGCGAAACTACGCACAGCCAAACGAAGCGATGCGCGCCCGACTTCCCGGTTAAACCGTCATGCGCGCCGCAATGCGCTCACGTCTGCTGATCCGATCCATCCGCGGGCTGCGCGGTATTGTCGTCGGCGGGCTTTTCGTCTTCCTTCTTCTCGACTAGCTGCTCGACTTCCTTGGCGCCCTCGAAACCGGCAACCGCGGCGGCTGCCTTGGTCAGAAAGCCTGCGTTCGGATCGAGCTTCTCAGCGCCTTCCACAGCGGCAACCGCACCGGCAATTTCACCCACCTTGTCCAGAATGCCCATTTCACCCCTCCAGTTGAAACCCGCTCCGGGCTGACGAGGCGATGTCTCGCCTCCCGTGCGCCGCATCTTCCATCCAGTGAGCGCGCCGCCTCATTGTGTGCCTGCTCGATGGCCGCATCAATCACTAACTCATTAATCTGACAATGATTAACGATGCCATATACAAAGACATATTGCGATGCGTCAATTGTTTGACTATAGTGAAGACGTCTCCTCCATGTCTCCATTGGCATGGTTCAAGCCCGCATTCGCTGCGGGCTTTTCTTTTTCCAGCCGCGCATTCTCACCGGGCACCAGATCGCCCTGGCCTGCGGGCCGCGGCCAGGCTCGCGTCGTCCGCTGGCATAATCGCCCTTTCGCCGTTTTCCAGCCCTATTTGATCTCGCCGCTGCAATGAATCTGCATACCTGGTGGCTGTTCCTCGTCACCGTCTTCGTCGTCTGCGCCATCCCCGGTCCCAACATGCTGCTCATCATGTCGCACGGCGCGCAGTACGGATTGCGCCGCACGAGCGCGACCATGGCCGGCTGCCTTTGCGCACTGGTTCTGATGCTGGCCGTTTCGGCGGCCGGGCTCGGCGTGTTCCTGCAAGCGTGGCCGACCATGTTTAACGCGCTGCGCTTCATCGGCGCTGCGTACCTCGTGTACCTGGGCATCAAGGCGTGGCGCGCGCCCGTGCCCGAGGCAGCCGCCGGCGTCGCCGAGCGTGCGGCCGCGCGCCCCGTGCGCTCGCCGCTCGCGCTCTATCGCAACGGCTTTTTCGTCGGCGGCAGCAACCCGAAGGCGATCCTTTTTGCGGCAGCGCTCCTGCCGCAGTTCATCGACGCGACCCGACCGGTGCTGCCGCAGTTCGGCGTGCTCGTTGCAACCTTCGCCGTGTGCGAAGTGAGCTGGTATCTCGTCTACGCAGGTTTCGGCACGCGTATCGGCGCCACGCTCAAGAGCCGCCGCGTGGCAAAGGCGTTTAACCGCGTGACGGGCGGGGTGTTCGTTGGTTTCGGCGCGATGATGGCCTTGCTGCGACAATAAGGCTGGCGGGGCGGCGCGATGGCTGGTCGGGGAACCATAAAACTTTAACTCTGGAGTTAACTGCTTCCCTTTTGCGATCCGACCGCAGTATCCCTGAATGGCGGCACGGCCTATTACCTTCCCGTGGTCTCCTTAATTGCGCGGGCGGCAGCACAGCAACGGTCGGGGCTGTCCGAACGACAAGCGCCCTGCACGGAACTCGCTTGGTCTGCCTGGCATGCGTGAACGCGCAGCGGCGCTCGGCGGCGAACTGTGGATACAGACAGCACCCGGGCAGGGATTGGTGCTCTCCGTTTCGTTGCCGGTTGCAGGCGACTCGTCCACGGGATGAGCAGCGCGGGGGCACGACATCGCCTGTCCGTGGAGACAATCGGCGCCGGTTCGATGGTCGGTTCCCAGCCGCTTTGTAGCGGCCTCGCGCCGCAGGGCCCATCATGCCTGCCGCGCCATTTTCATTTCCGCGGCACAGGGGGCGGCCCGCGACGACTCCACCAGGCCGGCAGGAAGCGCCAGACGAGCAGCAGCAATGCCAGCAACGCCGGGAAACCGCGCAAATCCGTCGGCACCGGCTCACGGTGCGCCAGCCGTGCATCGAGCATCGCATCGCGCAAGGAGCCCGCGCCCGTGAGACGGCGGTAGCGCAAGCCGATCTGCCCGGCGACCGACTCCAGGTAATGCGCCTGCAACGCCGATAGCTCCTCGTGGCTCGGCGCGGCGTTCGCTGCGCGATCCTGCTCCGGTATCTGGATCACGTCCTCGGCACGCCAGTAGCCCATGCGATGGCCGGCCTCATCGGTGCGGGGAATCGGCACGGCCTGGTCGCCGCCGATGCCGATCAGCCAGCCTTGCACGCGCCCCGGATTGATGTCGCGTGTGAGCGCGTCGGCCCTCAGCACGGGGGGCGCTTCTTGCCCGTCGGTCACGAATATCACGGCCGTGCCATGGCCGAGGTCCTGCGCCGCGCGCACCGCCGAATAAACGCCGCCTTCCGCAATGCGGCTCCAGTTGGCCCAGCGCATGCGTCCGTCGATGCGCTCGAGCGACGCGAGCAGCGCATCGTAGTTGGCGCAAACCTCCACAGGGGGCAGCAGCAGCATCGTACGCTGCCCCGTGAACGCGCCCCAGCCCACTTTCGACCCGCATGGCAATTGCCACAGCGCATCGCGCGTCGCGCCGCGCGCAAACGCCAGCCGGCTCATCGGCACACCGTCGAGCGACACGTCCTCGGTGTCCATGCTTTGCGTGATGTCGAACGTCACGAGCCAGCTCGACGTGTGGCGCGGCACCGCCACGCGCGGCAGGCTCACCGCCGCGACCAGCAGCACGCACGCCGCCGGAATCTTCCAGTGGGGGTTCGCGATGAAGGCCCCGATGCTCACGGAAGGTCCTTGCTCTGTGGGTCATGCACCTTCACGTCGTGCTGCTCCGTGATGTCGGGCTTGTCGGAGCCGGTGCGCGTCTCAGGCGCGAGCCACAGCGCGCGTTCGAGGTTGTAACGCGCATCCCAGTCATCGGGATCGTCGCGCAGCAAGACGCGATAACGCGACTTGGCCTCTTCGATCATCGCGGCCGAGGCGATCATGCCCGGCGCGCCGTGGCCGATGCCTTCGCGCAGATACAGATTGCCAAGATCGAACAGCGCCGCGCGGCGAAGCGCATCGGGTGCGCCATCGCGCATCAGTGCTTCGAACAGCGGGGCCGCCGCGTCGTCAGCGCCCTGCTTCGAGAGCGCGACCGCACGCGCGAGCCGCACCTCCCTCGCCTCGTGGCCATGGTCTTCGCCTTTCGGTTGCGGTTGATGCGCCAAGGCGGCTGCCACCGCCTCGTTGATCCGCTGTGCCCGCTGCAGGCGCACGGCGCTATAAGCCGCCACGCCGGCGCACGCCAGCGCGACGGCTGCGAAGACGAGATGGACCGTGGCGCGCTTCATGCCCAGTCCCGCACCTGCAAGACTCTCAGCGCCACGAGCAGCACGCAGGCGGCAAGCGCCAAGGCAAAGCAATACGGGCTAAGATCCTGGCGCGGCACATGTTCGACAAACGTGGTGCGCGCGCTTTGCTGCCGGTTGATCTCGGCCATGGCGTCCTTCATCGCCTTGGCGTTGCCCGCCTGGAACAGACGATAGGGCGTGCTCAGCGAGGAAAAATAGCGATGCAGCTCGGCCTCCGCCGAAGCCCCGCTGGCCGGAACCGCCGCATTCAGATCGGGACTGTAGACGCCGCTGCGCAAATAGATGAAGTAGAGCGCGATCTGGTCGCGCAGCAGGCCATCGCGCACGAGTCGGCGGATTCGCTCATCGAGCCGCGCGCCGCCGTCGGAAACGAGGACGATCGCCCTGCGCCCCGACGACAGGCCCGCGTCGAACTCGTCGATAGCCGCAAGCAGCCCGCGGTCGAGCTGCGTATCCGGCATGCCGCGCCCCACCGCCGTGCCCGCGATCGCCGCATCGATCACGCGATGGTCATAGGTGAATGGCATGACCAGCAGCGCGCTCGTACCGAACATCATGAAGGCGAGCTGGTCGTTCGGCCGCTGCGCGACGAACTGCCTGAGCGAAGCGCGCGCAACCTGGCTCTTCGACTCGCCGGCCGGCATTTCCGCGCCCTTGCTGTTCATCGTTTCGTCCATGCTCGCGCTGCGATCCATCAGAATCAGAATTTGGGCGCCGCTGCCGGTGCGCTGCACGTCGTGGTGCGGGCGGCCCGGACCGGCGAGACCGACGACGATAGCCAGCATCGCCAGTACGGCGCTGCCCTTTCTGATCCAGCCGGTCCAGCGTCCCAGGCGGTCGGCGGGCAGCCACGCCAGCGAGGGAAACGTGAGCGCATCGCGACTTGCCGGTAACAGCGGCAATGCCGCGAGCGGCAGCAAGGCGAGCAGCCAGGGCGCCGAAAAATCGGGTGACAGGTTCATCGCTGCTCACGCCGTTCGGCGCGGTACAACGCCTGACTCAACGTCCGCACGGCATCGAGATCAGCCGACGTGGCAGGCGCGCCCGCCGTTCCCTGCACAGGCGTGAAGAATCGCGCAGTCGACTGGCAATAGAACTGTTCCAGTTGCACGCGCAACGGTTGCAAATACGGCGCCCGATCGAACAAGCCCGAAAGCGACCCCGCGTGTACGACGTGCCCCGCCGTTTCGTTCACCGCACGGTGCAGGCAGACCCACGCGTCGGAAGCAGCCGCGCCATTCGGTCCCCCGGGCTTGCGGATCTGCCGCCACGCGCGCGCGAACGGCAGTTGCGCCGACTCCCGCCAGCCGCGCCACCGCCACCAGGCCGCCCATGCGAGCAGTGTCAACCCGAGCAGGCCAAGGGCGAGACGCATCTGGCGACGCAGCGGTTCGACCGCCATCGGGGGCGCGAGCCGGTCGGGCCGCAGCGGTTGCAGATCGCCGGTCTTGAAGGCGTCCGCGGGCGTCATCGGCCCGACGCTGATCGGCCATTGCGCGACATGGAACGTCGCGCCGGTCGAGGAGGTCAAGGTCAACGCGGGCAAGGCAATGCGGGTGAGGGTTGGCGCGACATTCACGACCTGGTAGTCGATCGCCATCCATGTGCGGCCTTGCGCGTCGTCGTCGATGCGCACGCGTCTGCGCTCGAGCCACGCCGTGGCGCGCCCGATCGAGGGCGGCGATACCGCGCCGCTGTCGCCGTCCGGCAAGAGAACGCGCTGTGTGAGCACGTCGCCGAGCAGATAGCCGAACGCGCGCGGCTCCAGCACCATGGACTCGACGACGCGGCCTTGAGGCGCAGCGGACCACGCGCCCGGCGACAACACGCACGCAGCGGCCAGTGCGATTGCCGCGCGCGGACAACGCGGAATGCTCATGCGCCCGCCTCCAGAAAGTAGCGCGACATGGCCTCGGGATCGAACACGTTCTGCACGTAGAACGGACGGATTCCGCGGGCCGTCAACGCCTGGGCAAGTTCTGCGCGCCGCCGCGAGACCGCTTCGCGCCAGCGCTCGCGTACGCTGTGGCGCAGCCAGAGCGTGCGTTGCGCCGCCGACTCCGCGTCGCGCACCGCGAGCAGCGGGCCGCCTGCGGGCGGCGTGGTCTCGGCGCTGTCCCACACCACAATCGGCACCACGCATGCATGCACGAGCAGATCGAGCACCAACGGCATGCCGGCAAGCGGCCAATGGAAATCGGAAACGAGAAAGACGAGGGCCTGTCTGCCCGCGAGTCTCGACGCGGCACGTTGCAGCCCCGCGATCGTCGCACCGCCCGCGTCATCGCCGTCGCCCACACACTCGCGCAGCATCGACGCATAGACATTGCCGACACCACGACCGGACCGCGCAGGCATGAACAGGTCTTCGCGCTCGCCCCGATCGAAAGCAAGCATGCCTAACGGATCGCCCGCGCGAAACGCGCTGTAGCCCAGCGCGTCGACAAAGTCGGCGGCCACCTGCAATTTCGTGCGGCGCGTGCCGAAGCGCATCGACGCGGAGACGTCGACCACCGCTTGCACCGGCACGGCGGAGCGTTGCAGGTGCAGCCTCACCAGCCATTCCGATCGGGCGGCGCGCACGCTCGCGCGCAAGTCCAGGCGGCGCGGGTCGGGATGATCGAACAGGCGACCGTGAGACGCAAACGCGTCGCCCGCGCCCACGCTCGTGCCCGGGTGCGCGCCGGGCCGGTGCCCCGAAGCGCGCAACGGAAAGCGGTAATGAAATTGCGCGGCGGCGCTCATGGCTCAGGGCACGGCCACGCGGTTCACGATCTGCGCGATCAGGGCTTCCGCCAGCTCCTGGCGGCGCAGCTCGTAGATCGGCGTGAAAAACACGCGGTGCCCGAGCGCGGGCAGCAGCACGCCGTGAATGTCCTCGGGCACGAGGTATGAGCGGCCGTCGAGCCACGCCACCACGCGCGCGGCGCGCAACAGTGCGCCCATGCCGCGCGGGCTCGCGCCCGCTAGCACGAGGCGCTCCATGTCGACGCCATCGAGCGCAATGCCAAAGTGCCGGGGCGTTTCCGTCGCGCGCCAGATGTCGAGCACATAGCGCTCGATCGTCCGGCTCGACTGCACGCTCTGCTGAATGATCGCCCCGACTGCGTTCAACTGTTCCCACTGCACGACCGCGGGCGAAAGCCTGGCGAGCAGCGTGTCGACGTCGTGGAACGCCGCGTCGAAGACCAGCGTGCGCCGCACCTCGGCCTCGTCCGGCGTGGGCATGCTCAATTCGAACAGAAAGCGGTCGCGCGCGGCCGAAGCAAGCTCGAAGGTTTCCTCCTGTTCGACCTTGTTGCGATCGGCGAATACCGTCATGTGCGGGAAGCGATACTCGCGGTCGAACGCCCACACGGAACGCTCGGCCATTGCGCGCAGCAGCAGCGACTGCACCTGCGGGCGGGCGCGATTGATTTCATTGAAGAAGAACGTGCTCAGCCGCTCGCCGTGGCGCAGCAGCGGGCCGGGTTCGATACGCGGCTTGCCTTCGGCGTCGACATACGTGTGATAGACGAGGTCGCCCGGCATCATGTCGATCGTGCCTTCCACACGCTCGAACGCGCCGCCCACCACGCGCGCGAACGCGCGCAACACGGTCGTCTTGCCCACGCCCACGCCGCCTTCGAGCAGCACGTGGCCGCGCGCGAACAACGCCACGGTGATGAGGCGGATGACCTGCGCCTGGCCAATCACGACGCTCGAGACTTCGTCCTCGATCTGCAAGGCATGCTGGCGCCAGTCCTGAAGCGGCTCGCCGGAGTCCATCGATGCATTCCCCTTGTTTCATCAACGCGCTTCACGCCCACACCTGCGACTTCGCCGGCGACGGCACGAATACCGCGTACTCGCGTTCCAGCCACGCGGCGGTCTGCTCGAGCAGGAATTGCCGGAACATGCGGCACGTGGGCGAAAGCTGCTTGGCCCCGAGATGCACGATCTGCCACGTGCGCTCGATCGGTGTGCCGTTCACCTTGAGCAGCGCGATCTCCTGCGTGCGCAGTTCCAGCAACAGCGTGTGCAGCGAAATCAGGCTCACGCCCATGCCCGCCATGACCGCCTGCTTGATCGTTTCGTTGCTGCCGAACGTCACGACCTTCGCCGGCGTGAACAGGTGCTGCCTGAACATTTCCTCCGCCGCCATGCGCGTGCCCGAGCCCGGTTCGCGCAACAGGAACGTGTCGCCGCGCAGCTCCTGCAGATCGAAGCGTTGCGCGTCGCGCAGCGGATGATCGAGCGGCGCGATCAGCACCTGCGGGTGCCATGCGAGCGCCTCGCTCATGGTGCTGAGTTCCGGCGGCGGGCGGCCCATGATGGCGAGATCGATGGCGTTGTCCTGCAGCAGGCGCAGCAGCGCATCGCGGTTGCCCACCGAAAGGTGTACGTCCACCTTCGGGTACAGATGCGAATACATGGCCAGCAGCTTGGGCGCGAAATATGTTGCAGAACTGACGATTCCCACCGCAATCGTTCCGCTATCGGCCTGTTTGAGCGATGTCATCGCGTCTTCGGCGTCCTTGATCTCGCCAAGAATGCGGCTTGCGTGATGCGTCAGCTTCTCGCCGGCCTCGGTCAGCGCGAGCTTGCGCGCAATGCGCTCGAAAAGCTGCAGACCCACCGCGTCTTCGAGCTGGTGAATCTGCATCGACACAGCCGGCTGCGTGAGATGCAGCTCTTCCGCCGCGCGCGCGAAGCTCGTGTAGCGGCTCGCCACGACGAAGATCTGCAACTGGCGCAAGGTCAGCGAACGGACGAAATTCACGGGGGTCCCGCCCGTTCATCGGTTCGCGCGCGGCGCATCGGGTGGCTTCGCGGGCGAAGCGGGCCCATTCGGGCCAGTGGGCGCCGGCAGCTTGCGCACCACGGTGTCGAAGCGCAGCGTGCGGGTCTGCAACGGATGCGCGAAGTCGCCGTTGGCGCCGGGCACCTCGGTGCGGATCAGCGCGACCTGGCCTGGCACGGTGTCCGCGATCAGGAACGTGTAGCGCTTGCCCGTGTACTGCGCGAAACGTTCCGCGTTGGGATCGTCTTTGTACGGCTGGATGACGATCTGTTGCGCCGTCACCGGTTTGCCGCCGACCTGGGTCGTTACCGTTTCGATCTTCGGACCCGCGGCGAGCGCGAGGCGCACGCGCTGCTGAAAATAGCGGCGTTTTCCGCCCGTCGCACGCTCCATGTCCGCAATGTCGCGTTCGAGAAAATAGATGATCACGGGGTTGCACGCGAGGCCGCCGTTGGGCAGCGGCACCGCCCCGCTGTGGTCGGAAACCTGGGCGTCGCCTTTGGCGTTGCCGGGGCTCACCACGAGCACGCGCACGGTGTCCGAGCCCTGCTCCGGCGGCTGTGCACTGAGCAATGCGTAGTCGAGCTCGGATTCTTGCCTGACTCCGTGCAGATGGTCCGTCATGAAGATGAGCCGCTCGGCGGGCGAAATATCGCCGGTGCCCGTGGCGTGCGCCGGAGCCTGCAGCGCGCATGCGCAACACGCGAGGCAAACGGCGAGCGCGTGCCGCCATGCGCGCGGCCCGGGCTCGCGCGCGCCCTTCAGGCCGCGCCTCATGGCGCCCCGTCCGCGGGCTTGGCGGAAGGCGCGTCGACAGGCTTCAGGAGCGGTACCTGGTAGCTCGCGAGAATGTTGTCGATCTTGTCGTGATTGGCGCCGATCCATTGATCGATCTTGTCCTTCCACGCCTTCTCTCCATAGCGCACGCCCATCGAAATCGTGTAGTCGAAACGGATGCCCGGCGTGCTCGGGAACGGCACGAGTTTCACCGTGTCGCCGGAACGCCTGGCAAAGTAGCCGGCAATCGGCCCCCAGAGGAAAACGACGTCGACATTGCCCGCCCGCAGATCCTTTTCGATCATCTGGCCGGGATAGTCCTGCGGGTCGCCGCTTTGCACCCTGTACGACACCGCCTGGTCGATCAGGTTGTGGCTGAGCAGCCAGTCGACCGCGGGCGTTTGCGTGAAGATGCCGAAGCGCAGCTTGTGGAGTTCGTCTGGCGGCAGCTTGAGCAGGTCGTCGGGCGTGTTGATGGACGCCAGTTCGGGCCGCTTCGTAAAGACCATGGCATAGGTCGAGCGCAGATATGGCTGCGTGGTCGAGGTCAAGTCATAGCCTTTGGGCACGCCGATGATCAGGTCGCACTTGTAGCGATCGGTGTCGGGCGCCTTCTCGCGCAGCGTATGGCGCACGAAGCCCATGCGCTGCGGAAAATACGTGTATTCGAGCTTGTAGCCGAAGTCGCTCGCCATCTGGCTCGCGATGCGGTTTTCGTAGCCCTCGCCCTTGTCGTTGGACAGGGGCATGTTGTTCGGGTCCGCGCACACGCGCAGCACGCCGTCGGCGCCGTCGTTGTTGGGCAGGGCCGCCTCGCCCTGCGCCCGCACCGCGCTGAAGGAGAGCGCCGCGTAACCCAGCGCGGCGGCCACGAGCGGGACGTACACGTGCATCCGGTTGCCATGACGCATCGATCACCTCCTCAAGTCGGCAAACGTGCCTATTTCGCATCCATGGACTGCAGGTCGCCGGGCTTGATCTGGCCGTCCGAGCGTCCTTTTAGATAGGCATACAGATTTTCCCAGTTCTTCTGCATCATCTGGCTCGAGCTGAAGTCCGGCATGCCCTTGGCGATCCGGCCGCCGAACACGGTCCGGTGAAACTCGTTCTTGTCGAGCGTCTTGAACGCGTCGACCAGCGACGGACCCACCAGCCCCTGCTGCTGCGCGCCGTGGCAGCGCTCGCAGTCGAGCGCGCGCCAGGTCTTCCAGCCTAGAAACGTGTTGCCGTCGACCTTGGTGCCGTCCACCACCTTGTACGTCACCTGGGCAATCGCAGGATTGGTCTGGGCGTACGCAACGGGCAGCACGAGGAATGCGGCGGGCAGCACCGCACGCAACAGGATGGTCGGGTATTTCATTTGCAGATGTCTCCCTGATAATAAGGCTGCGAGTGAAGCCGCGCCGCGACGCCTTGACGGCGCAGCGCACGATGCATGAAGCGGATGACGCGTGAAGCCAGCCTCGGGTGCGTCTCGTGCGTCGGGTGCGCCCGGCGCAAGCCGCGGCCGCCGCCCCCCTTCATGCGAGGGGCGGAAGGCTCGCGCGTTTTGCGCCAGGACCGGCCGCTCAACTATGGCTATCGGGAATGGCGAACACGAAGAGCGTGCCGCCCAGCGCCGTGTACTTTGCCAGTTCGCGATACCCGCCCACGGCGCCAAGGCCTTCGGTGGACTTCTGGAGTCCGGCCGCCATGCCGATGCCGGCCCAGCCGCCAATCCCCGAATAGACGCCGATGTACTGCTTGCCTTGATACTCGTAGGTGAAGACGTTGCCGATGATCCCCGAGGGGGTCTTGAAGCGCCACAGTTCCTTGCCGTCGCTGATGCGAACCGCCTTGATGTAGCCTTCGAGCGTGCCGTAGAACGCAATGCCTCCCGCCGTGGCCAGCGCACCCGACCACACCGAGAAGCGCTCGGGCTTGGACCAGACGATCTTGCCCTTTGAGGCGTCCCAGGCAATGAAGTTACCCATCGAGTTGTTGTCGTTCGGACCCGGATACATCGAGAGCGTGGCGCCCACATACGGCTGGCCCGATACGTAGTCGACATCGAATGGTTCGTAATCCATACATACGTGGTTGGTCGGCACGAGGAACAGATGCGACTTCGGATCGTACGCGGCCGGCTGCTGGTCCTTCGAGCCGAGTGCGGCCGGGCAGATTCCCTTCACGTTGTGGTCCGCGCCCGCGGCCTGGGTCGAATAGGCTGCGTTGCGAATGGGCTTGCCGGTGTGCATGTCGACGCGGTCAGCCCAGTTCACGGCCGGATCGAACTTTTGCGCCACCAGCAGTTGCCCGGTTGCGCGATTGAGCGTGTAGCCAAAGCCGTTGCGGTCGAAGTGCACGATCGCCGGCACGTTCTTGCCGTTGATCGTCAGGTCCGTGAGGATCATCTCGTTCACGCCGTCGTAGTCCCACTCGTCGTGCGGCGTCATCTGGTAGACCCACTTCGCCATGCCCGTGTCGAGATCACGCGCGATGATCGAGAGCGACCACTTGTTGTCGCCCGGCCGTTGCGTCGGGTTCCACGTGCCCGGATTGCCCGTGCCGTAGTAGACAAGGTTGAGCTTGGGGTCCCACGCGTACCAGCCCCACGTGGTGCCGCCGCCCAGCTTCCACTGATCGCCCTTCCACGAATTTAACGACGAGTTCGCGCCCACCGGCACCATCTTGCCGTCGGCGTAGGTCATCGTCTTGTCGGGGTCCATCAGCATCTCGTTGTCGGGCCCGGTGCTATAGGCCGTCCATACCGGCTTGCCGGTCTTGATGTCGTAGGCGATGAGACGTCCGCGCACGCCGAACTCGCCGCCGGAAATGCCGGTGAGCACCTTGTCGCCGAATACGTGGGGCGCGTTGGTGTTGGTCTCACCCGCTTTCGGGTTGCCGTTCTGCGCGGTCCATACCACGTCGCCCGTCCTGGCGTTGAGCGCGACCAGCTTGGTGTCGGCCTGTTGCAGGAAGATCTTGCCGTCGCCGTAAGCAAGACCGCGATTGACCGTGTCGCAGCACATCACGGAGATCACGGCGTCGTCCTGCTTCGGCTGGTACTGCCAGAGGAACGTCTGGTCCTTCAGGTTGATCGCAATGACCTTGTTGGGAAAGGGCGAGTGTATATACATGGTGTCGCCGATCACGAGCGGCGAACCTTCGTGCCCGCGCAGCACGCCGGTGGACATGGTCCATGCCACCTGAAGTTTGCCGACGTTGTTTTCGTTGATCTGCTTGAGCGGACTGTAGCGGTGATTCGCATAGTCACCGGCTTGCGACGCCCAGTTAGACGGATTTTTCATGAGTCCGTCCAGCTGTGGATCGGCTTGTGCAACGATAGCGTTCAGGGCTGCCGACGCGAGGATCGCGAGCCCAAGAACCGCGGTGCGTAAGTTCATGTCTCCTCCAGAATGGTCTTGCAGTGCAACTGACAAACAACCCACGCTACCTCGTCGCATCGAGCGCGCCTCTTCGAATGCAGGGTAACGAACCCGCGCACGTTCCCGATCGAGTGTCGGGCTTTGCTCGGCGCATGAAGCCCAATGCAGGTTTCATGCCGGAATCGAACGGCGTGCTGCGTGGTGCGCGGGTACGCCATTGGTTGTCCGCGCCTGCAGCGGCGCGAACGCGAGCGCGGCCGCGCATGGCGGGCTCTACGGAGCGGCCCCGGGCCGCCTGCCTGGATGCCGCGCGCCGCGCGTGAGCGCGCGCCCGGTGTCACGAGTGTGAACCGCCGTGCCCTTGGGGGTGGGACATACTGTGTCACCGGCCGGGACGGACCGTATCCATCGCGAAGCACGGCGAACGCGAAGCGCCTGTGCGCCCGGCGCCCCGCCCCGCGCCGCCCCGCACCACCGGGCTGGCCCGCCAATTGCAGCGCAACGCCAATGTCGCCAGGTCCTCGCCGGGCCTGGCGCCCCTATATGGGAAGCAACGGCACGGAGCAACGGTCATGTCAAACGCAGAACAGGTCTATTCCGACGATGAGGTCCGGCAGCGTCTCATCGGCCCGCTCCAGCACTGGTATCTGGAAGACGGCTGGCTGCGGCGCAAGTACCGCACGGAAGGCTGGAAGGGCACGCTGATGGTGGTGAACACCGTGGGCCACCTCGCGGAGGCGGCGTGGCATCACCCCGATCTCACGGTCTCCTATGCATTCGTGATCGTGAAGCTCAAGACGCATTCCGCGAAAGGCATCACCGACAAGGACTTCGCGTTGGCGAGCAAGATCGAATCGGTGATCCAGTGGCAGCCGGGCGCCGAAGGCGGTGCGCTCGAAGGCACCCCCAAAGACGACCCGCGCTTTCGCTATATCAAGTACGACGCATGAGGCGCGGCGCATGCCCGACGCCGTCTGGTACAGCTTTTGCGTGAGATCGGGCGTCGCACCGCTGCGCCACGGCATTCGCCGATGCGGCGCCGGCGCTTCGGCACAGCCAAGCACGAGGACTCTCGCGATGCAGCTTCACGTTCGCCGCCTACCCCCCGACGCCACCGTGACCGTCGACGCGCCCGCGCGCCTGCATCTGGGCTTCCTCGATCCGAACGCCTCGCTCGGCCGCGCGTTCGGCAGCGTCGGCCTCGTGATCGACGGCGGCGGCACCCGCATCGAAGCCCGGCTCGCCGAGCGCGACCAGATCGACGGCGCGCTGACCGAGGCGGAGCGCGAGCGCATCGCGATATGCCTCGCGCGGCTGCATGCCGCCTACGACCCGACGCCCGTGGCGATCGAGGTGATCCGCACGCCACGCGCTCACACGGGCCTCGGGTCCGGCACGCAGCTCGCGCTCGCGGTGGGCGTCGCCTTCGTGCGCCTGCTCGATCACAGCGCCACCCCCGCGGAACTCGCCGTGCTGCTCGCGCGCGGCGCCCGCTCCGGCATTGGCGTGCTCGGCTTCGAAGCCGGCGGCCTGCTGGTGGACGGGGGCCCCGCCAAAGGCCTGCACTCGAGCCTGCCGCCCCTGCTTGCGCGCCAGCCGTTTCCGGAAAGCTGGCGCGTGCTGCTCGTGAGCGACACCGCGCGCGTGGGACTGCATGGCGAGGCGGAGCGGCGCGGCCTTGCCGCGCTCGCGCCGTTTCCGCAAGCGCTCGCCGCGCATCTGTGCCACCTCGTGCTGATGCAGATCCTCCCGGGCGCAGCCGAAGCGGACATCGTGCCCTTCGCGCGCGGCCTCACGCAGTTGCAGCAAACCATCGGCGAATACTTTGCGCCGGTGCAGGGGGGCGTGTTTGCGAGCCCCGACGTCGAGCGCGCGTTGCGCGCCGTGGCGGCGCAATGCACGGCGGGGATCGGCCAGAGCTCCTGGGGACCCACGGGCTTCGCGATCGTCGCGAGCGAATACGACGCCGCCTGCGCGCTGGCGGCCGCGCGCGACGCCACGCGCGGCATGCCGCATATCGAATGCACGGTCGTCGCGGGCCGCAACCGCGGCGCCGAGGTGCGGCGCGCCGCCCTGCGCGCCCAGCGGCGCGCCCACGCCGTATGAGACTCCGCCCGCGCCACGCGCGGCACCCCGTTCGCCCGCGGCAGCCCACACCCGCGCGGCCGTGAGCCCCTCCCGTGCGCAGTCCATGAGTTCGCTACCGAAACGAGCCCCATGCCATGTCCGACACCCCTGACAAGCCCACCGAAAAGCCCGCCGAACGGCCCTACGTCCTGCACATGTTCACCGCCTCGCCGCAGATGAGTCCGTTCGACGTGAACATGGCCGCCGACGCCGGCTACCAGGTCATCGTGCCGTATTGCAACGTCGAAGCCAGGATGGTCGCGAACCTCACCCAGGACGCGATCTTTTCGCGCGGCCCCAAGGGCGTGTCGCGCACCGGCATCTTCATCGGCGGACGCGACGTCATGCTCGCCGCCGACATGCTCGACGCCGCGCGCAAGGCCATGGTGCCGCCGTTCGAAGTGTCGGTGTTCGCCGACCCGAGCGGTTCGTACACGACCGCCGCGGCGCTCGTCGCGCTGGTCGAGCGCCATCTGGCCAAGGCCTATGGCATGGAGCTGGGCGGCAAGCGCGTGTTGATTCTCGGCGGCACCGGCGCGGTCGGGCGGGTGGCGGCCGCGATGGCCGCCTCGCTCGGGGCGGACGTGTCGATAGCAAGCCATGCCGGCCATGCACGCGCGGCGAGCGTGAGCGAGGAAATCAACCAGCGCTTTGGCATCCTGACGAAGGGCGTGAGCACGGCGACGCAGGCCGAACGCCGCGCGGCGCTCGCGGAAACGGAAATCGTGTTCGCCACTGCGCTTGCCGGCGTGCAGGTGGCGAGCACGGAAGACCTCGCGCACGCCCGCCATCTGCTGATCGCCGCCGACGTCAATGCCGTGCCGCCCGAGGGCATCGCGGGCGTCAACGTGGTCAACGACGGCAAGCCGATCGCGGGCCATGCCAATGCGGCCGGCGGGTCAGGCGCGACCGACGCCATCGGTATCGGCGCGCTGGCGATCGGCAACGTCAAATACCAGGTGGAGCACCGCCTCTTCATCCGCATGCGCACCGGCGGCAAACCCGTCTACCTGGGCTTTCCGGAAGCGTTCGACGAAGCCCGCGCCGTGGCGGCGGGCCTCGATTGAGCGCGGCGTTGCGTGCCGCCATGAGCGCCCCTCCGGCACACTCGCCATCGACCGCCACACCGTGCGTGGCCGTGGCGGGACTGTCGGCGCGTATGCTCGCGCAGTCCGCCGCGCGCGCGGGCCTGCGCGTGATCGCACTCGACATCTTCGGCGATCGCGACACCCGCGCAGCCGCCATGCAGTGGATCGACATTGGCGGCGCACCGTTGTCGATCGACGGCGGGCGGCTCGTCAAGGCGCTCGCGCTCGCCGCAACACGCGAGCCAGACCTGATCGGCTGGATTGCCGGCAGCGGGCTCGAACCATTCGTCGCGACGATGTGCGGCACACCGGGCCTGCCGCGTTTCATCGGCAAGCCCGCCGCCAGCGCCGCGGTGCGCGAGCCACAGCGCTTCTTCGCGCTGCTGGACGCGCTGGCCATCCCTCACCCGCCGGTCAGCTTCACGCCGCCCGCCGCACCGCAAGGCTGGCTCGTCAAGCATGCCGATGGTTGCGGGGGCACCCATATCGAACCCGCCGAGGCCGCCCGCGATCGACTTGACGTGCCTGGCGCGCCCCTTTCGCCGCAGGCGTATTTCCAGCGGCAAATGCCCGGCCGCCCGCTCTCCGCGCTCTTCATCGCCGCGCGCGGCGCGGCGCGCGTGATTGGCTTCGCCGAGCAGTTGGTCTGCGCGATGGGCCGCCTGCCTTTCGTGCATGCGGGGGCGATCGGCCCCATCGATTTGCCGCCGGAGACCGCGGCGCGCGTGAGCGCGGCCATTGCGGCGCTCTGCATGCGCACCGGCCTCACCGGCATGCATAGCTGCGACTTCCTGCTCGATGGCGACATGTTTGCGCTGCTCGAAATCAACACGCGCCCTTCCGCGACGATGGCGCTCTACGAAACCGCCGCGCCGCGCGCCTGGCCGCACGGGCTGCTCGCGTGGCACATCGCGGCCTGCCTGCATGGACGCCTGCCGCCCGCCTCGAGCGCCTCGTGTGCAGGCGGCGCGGCTCCCGATCCGGCACTAGCGCCATGCCGGGCCGGCCAGCGCGTGCTGTTCGCGCCACACGGGCTCGACGTCTCACAGGCGTTGAGCGACGCCTGTCTACGCGACCCGCACTGCCGCGATGTGCCGATGCCCGGCACGCGCATCGAGGCCGGACAGCCCGTCTGCACGCTGCTCGTGCGCGCCGCTTCGGTGGAGGCCGTGCAGCGCGCGCTCGACGCGCAGCAACAGCGCGTTCTGCAACGCATCGAATCCTGCCAGGAACCCAACCATGATCGACTCTCCTGCAACGCCTGATACTCCGCCGCCTGTCGGCGCCGCCGCGCCGAGCGTAAACGCGTTGAGCGAACGGCTCGTCGGCCGGCTCGTCGACGATGCGCCGCGCTTCGGCGCCGTGGTGAGCCACACGGAGCACGGCACCGTGATCGTCGACGCGGGCGTGAACGCGCCGGGCAGCGTCGCGGCCGGCGTGCTGATCGCGCGCATCTGCATGGGGGGCCTCGGCCACGTCACCGTGCGCGAGAGCCTGGAAACGCAGCCGCTGTGGCCGAGCATGATCGAGGTGCGCACCTCGTGGCCCGTGCTGGCGTGCCTGGGCAGCCAGTACGCGGGCTGGAGCCTCTCCGCCACGCGCGAGCAGACCGGGGGCAAGAAGTTCTTCTCGCTCGGCTCGGGCCCGGCGCGCGCACTCGCCGTGAAAGAGCCGCTGTACAGCGAGCTGCACTACCGCGACCGGCACCCGCGCGGCGCCCTGGTGCTCGAAGTCGACCGGCTGCCGCCGCAGGTCGTGATCGACAAGGTGCTGCACGATTGCAGCCTCGCGCCCGCGCAGCTCACGCTCGTCGTTACGCCGACACACTCTGTCGCGGGAACGGTACAGGTGGTGGCGCGCGTGGTGGAAGTCGCCCTGCACAAGACACACGTGCTCGGCGTGGCGCTCGACGAAGTGGCGGAAGCCGGCGGCTCGGCGCCCTTGCCGCCGCCCGCGCCCGACGGCCTCCAGGCGATGGGCCGCACCAACGACGCCATCCTCTATGGCGGGCGCGTGCATCTCACGGTCAAGCACGACGCCGTGGCGAAACAACTCGCCGCCGAATTGCCCGCCTCGACTTCGCGCGACCATGGCCGCCCGTTCGCGGACATCTTCGCGTCGTTCAACCACGACTTCTATCAGATCGATCCGGCGCTGTTCGCACCCGCCGAGGTGTGGGTGAGCAGCCTCGAAAGCGGCGCGACGTATCACGGGGGGCATATCGACGCCGCGGTGCTGCACGGCCAATGGAGCGCGCAGCCATGAGCCTCGAGGCCGCCGCCGAGGGCAATGCGGACGCGCAGGCGTCGCTGCGCATCGCCATCATGACCGACGAGACGGGCTGGCACACCACGCGGCTCAAGAAGGCCTTTCGCGCGCGCGGCGCCCAGGCGCGCTGCGTCGATCTCGCCGACTGCCGCATCGATACGACCTGGACGCCGCACGGTCTCGCGCTGCCGGGCTTCGGCCGCACGCTGCCCGACGCCGTATTCGTGCGCGGCATCGCGGGCGGCACCTTCGAGCAGGTCACACTGCGCCTCGGCATCCTGCACGCGTTGCGCGAATCGGGCGTGCCGGTCTACAACGACGCGCGCGCGATCGAGCGCAGCGTCGACAAGTCGATGACGACCTTCCTGCTGCACCGCAGCGGCGTGCCGACGCCCGCCACATGGGTGGGTGAGTCGGCGGCCTTCGCGCAGCGCGTGCTCATGCGCGAGGCCGCGGCGGGGCGGCGCGTCGTGCTCAAGCCGCTGTTCGGCTCGCAAGGCCACGGCCTCAAACGGCTCGGCCCCGGCGCCGCGCCGCCTCGGGTTCTCGCGCCGCTGCCTTCGCTCAAGCCGTATCGGCAGGTGGCCTATTTGCAGCGTTATGTGGAGGGCGCGCGCCCGGGCTTCGACTGGCGGGTGCTCGTGATCGGCGGGCGGGCCGTGGCGGCAATGCGGCGCACCGGCGGCAAAGGCTGGATTCATAACGTCGCCCAGGGCGCGAGATGCGAAGCCGCGGCACTCGATGCGGCGCTCGCGCGCACCGCGATACGCGCGACCGAGGCGCTCGGGCTCGACTACGCGGGCGTCGACCTGATTCCCGATCCCGACGATCCAGCCCGGCCGCTGGTGCTGGAAGTGAACGGCGTGGCGGCGTGGCGCGGGCTACAGTCGGTCACGTCGGTCGATCTCGCGGCGGCGCTCGTCGACGACCTGCTGCTGCGCAAGCTGCCCGCGCAGCGCAACACGCCCGCGCAGACCAACGCCGCTCCTCACGCCACCGTCGTCGCCCTGCACGAAGGCCATGGCTGAGCCACCGGCTGGGACCGCACACGCCGGCCAGAGCGGTTTCGCACCCGCCCGGCAAGCGTTTCTCGATGCCTGCCGTCTCGACGTGGAAACCCCCAAGCCCGGCAACGTCAGCATGCGCAGCGCCGGCCATGGCATGCGCGCGGCGCAGTTTCTCGCCAGCGCCGAAGCTGCCGCCGGCGCGCTCGTCGCCCCCGGCGCAACGGTCGGGCAGCGCGTGCTCGATGCGGTCGCGCGCACGCGCGAAGCGGCCGGCTGCAACACGAACCTCGGCATCGTGCTGCTCGTCGCCCCGCTCGCCGCCGCGCTGGAAGACACTGCCCGCCCGCTGCGCGCCGCGCATTGGCGCGACGCCACGGAACGCGTGCTCGCGCGCCTCGATCTCGACGACACACGCCTCGCGTATCGCGCGATCGCGCTCGCCAATCCGGGGGGCCTGGGCGATGCGCCCGAACAGTCCGTTCATGGCACGCCCACCGTCGCGTTGCGCGACGCGATGAAGCTCGCCGCCGCGCGCGACAGCATCGCCCGCCAGTACGCGGACGGCTTTCGCGACGTATTCGAAACGGGCCTCGCCGCGTGGCGCGCCATGCCCGCGAACCAGCCGCGCCTTGCTACGCTGCACGTGTTTCTCACCTTCCTCGCGCGCTGGCCCGACTCGCACATTGTGCGTAAGCAGGGCGCGGCCGTGGCGCACAGTGTCACGCTTGCGGCACGCGAGCGGCACACACGTTGGCTCGGCAAGCTGCACGAAGCGCGGCTCGACGCCCGCGACGCCGCCCGCGCCCCCCCGCCCGACGCGCTCGATGCGCTCGATGCGCTCGATGCATTCGATGCATGGGACGCCGAACTGAAGGCCCGCGCCATCAACCCCGGCACCAGCGCCGACCTGACGGTCGCCACGCTGTTCGTCGCGGGCTGCCTCGCCCGCGCATGAGCGCGGCGCGAACTGCATCGGCCGCGCCTCGCGAAGCGCGCCGCGCGCGCTGGCACGGTTCCTGTTAGTGAATGCCACCGTGTTTCACCCCGCCGCCCGTCGATCGCGGACTGGCTCCGACCTGGACGGCACTTCATCCGGCACGTTCGCAAGCCCGTTATTCATGTCAGCAGGCCCTTATCCATCACGGAGGAACAATATGGCCAAGATCAATCGCGTCCTGATAGGAGAGTCGCTCGTCGGCGAAGGCAATGAAGTCGCGCACATCGACCTGCTGATCGGCCCGCGGGGTTCGGCTGCGGAACTCGCGTTCTGCAATGCGCTCACCAACAACAAGGACGGCTTCACATCGCTGCTCGCCGTGGTGGCGCCCAACCTGCTCGCCAAGCCGAACACGATCCTCTTCAACAAGGTGACGATCAAGGGCGCGCGCCAGGCCGTGCAGATGTTCGGGCCCGCGCAGCATGCGGTCGCGCTCGCGGTGGCCGACAGCGTGGAAGACGGCACGATCCCGAAGGACGAAGCCGACGACCTCTTCCTGTGCGTGGGCGTGTTCATTCACTGGCAGGCGGAGGACGACAAGAAGATTCAGGAATACAACTACAAGGCCACGCGCGAGGCGATCAAGCGTGCCGTGAACGGCGAGCCGAGCGCGGCCGAAGTCGTGGCGAAGAAGGGCACCGTCGCGCATCCGTTCGCGCCGAACTAGGGCAATCCGGTCGCGAAAGAACGTGGCGATGCCGGTGGCCGGCGCCCCGCATGGGGCGCCGCAAGGTACGACTCCTCTCATGAGGGTGTGAAATGACCCTACGAAGCTGTGTGTTGCTGGCCTGCGCCTCGCTTGCGTTCGCCGTGCCGCTCGCGCGGGCCGACGACGACACCGTGAAAACGCCGCCTCCGGCGGCCGGCTACAACTATCCGACTCAGGGACGTGTGGAATACGTGCTGGGCTGCATGGACGAGAACGGTCACGACTTTGCAAACGTGTACAAATGCTCATGCGTGATCGACCGGATGGCGGCCGTGCTGCCTTACGACGATTTCGTCGACCAGTCCACCTTCGCGAAGTACGCGACGCTAGGCGGCGAAGGCGGCTCGGAGTTTCGCGTCGACCGCGCGAAAGCACAGGCCAAACGATTTCGCACGTTGCAGACCGAGGCGTATCGCAGTTGCGGGCTAGGCCACGAGAAGACGGCATCGACGCCGTAGCGTGCGGCGCACAAAACCATCCAGAACCGCGGAAGAACCCTGATAAGCAGCGAGGCGGCCCGATCGTGGCGCCGCCTCGTTTGCATGCGTAGCGTTTAATTCGGAAAGAGCCCCTGGCCGAGCGACGCATAGTCGGCGAGCGCCGTCGCCGCTTTGCCCATATCGCTGCGTTGCCGTTCGATCTGCACGCCAACGGCGGAAACGTCGTCGAACTTCGCGGGTTTCGCGAGCGACACGCGCACCCAGTGCGCCCCGAACTCGACGATCACGAGACGCGCAACCGCCTCAGCCAGTGCTTCGAGCAAACGCACGCCGTGCGCCGCGAGCAAAGCATGCAGCGCCCCGCGCACGGCCGCGTAATCGATGGTGTCTTCAATGCGATCCGTGCTGCATGCGCGAATGGCGGGTACGCCGATGGCAAGGTTCATGCGAACAGGTTGAGCAACGCCCTCCTCGCTTTTGTCGATGCCGATCACCGTGTGCCCGACGAAATTCTCGATGAACACGATATCCATGCGCGTGGGCAACGCTTGCGGGGAGCTCGCATCGAGCGGCGCGGCGTCGGCGCAGGCGGTGGAGAAACCGTCGAGGCGAGCGGTATCGGTTCGGTACATGGTGTCCTCCGCCGCAGTGCGGCAATTGGCTGAATGATGCGATGCGAATCCGCGCTACGCGATACAGGCTGAACGGAAAGTGGAGCACTCTGCGCCGAACCTGCAACACGCATGCGCACGACGGTTTAATTAGCGCCAGCATTTGCATACGGCGGCGCGCTGCGGTACAGCATGGCGCGAAGAGAAGCAAAAAGCGGGCGCGCTATGTAAAGTTATTTCGACTGCTTATTGAATGGAAACGACATCGGGCGTAAAGTTTTAAGCCAACGCCGGATGTCAGGGCGGGACGCTCAGCACGCACACAACCCAAGACGTTGCGGCGTCGGGGAAAACAGGTTCGATAAAGCGACAATCGTCGTCGCGCATGTCTGGTCAAGGCACCCGCGGCGAAAGCCCCCGGGCTTTCGCCGCATTGCCAGCCCGGTGCGCACGCATTGACGCAACGGAGACAAGCCCCATGTCGTTGCTCACTGACAGCAATCTGCACGTCCGTGAAGTCATGAATGTCGTCAACCGCCAACTCGCCACGCGTCCTACCAGCGAACCGGTAGCCCAATCGTGGGCGCGTTGCGTCAACGAGTTCAATCTCGATCCTTCACGCTTTACCCCTCCACCTGTCCTGACCGACTACGAACTCAGCCAGCGCCGCGAGGCCGTGAGCGACCTGATCGCATGCGCGAAGCTGGAAATGACCACGCTCTATCAGCAACTGGCCGACCCGGAACTCGCCGTGGCGCTCGTCGATGCCGGCGGCGTGATCGTGCACCAGGTCTCCTCGATGCCATTCGCCGAAGCGGTCGCCGCGGACGGCTTCCGCGTCGGCGCAATGTGGAGCGAACGCGAGGCCGGGACGAACGGCATGGGCACGTGTCTCGCGGAACGCGAATGCATTGCCGTGTGCCAGCACGAGCATTTCTATCCGCGCTATACGTCGCTCACCTGCTCGGCCGCGCCGATTTTCGACGACCGCGGCGAGATTGCCGGCGTGCTCGACGTGACGAGCCGTTCGAGACTCCTGCAGCAGCATTCGCTCGTGCTCGTGGGCATGTCGCGGCAAATGATCGAAAACCGCTTGCTCGATGCGCGTTACCGGCACGCGAACATGATTCATTTTCATAGCCGCCCGGAGTTCGTCGGCACGCTGCACGGCGGCAAGCTGGCCGTGGCCGACGACAGCACCGTGCTCGCGGCGAACCGCAGCGCCCTCTTCCAGCTCGGCTTCCGCTCGCTTGGCGAATTGCGCGGCCGGCGTATCGAAGAGGCGTTCAATGCGTCTCTCGAAGACATGATCGCGCGCAGCATGCGCGGCTCCTTCCATCCGATCACCGTGTATAGCGCGAATGCGAGCAACCGCTTTTTCCTCGTCGCGCAAACGCCCCAGAACAGTGCGGGATTGAGCACGCGCATCGCGGTATCCGCGCCCGCCGCGCGCAGCCGCACGCAGGAAAAGCAACCTGCGCCGCCGCGGCTCGACGAAATCGCGCACCTCGAATTCGGCGACCCGCTCATGGCCTCGCAAATCCAGCTGGCCGCGCGCGTGGTCCAGCGCAAGATCCCCATCGTGCTGCGTGGCCAGACCGGCACCGGCAAGGAGGTCTTCGCGCAGGCGCTGCACAGCATCAGCCCGCATGCTTCCGGACCGTTCGTGCCGGTGAATTGCGCCTCGCTGCCGGAGAACCTGATCGAGAGCGAACTGTTCGGCTATCGCGCGGGCGCGTTCACGGGCGCGCAGCGCGAAGGGCGGCGCGGCAAGATCGTGCAGGCCAATGGCGGCACGCTCTTTCTCGACGAGATCGGCGATATGCCGCTCGCGTTGCAGGCGCGCCTGCTGCGCGTGATCGAGGAGCACGAGGTCACGCCGCTCGGCGCGGAAACGACCGTCAAGGTCGACTTCCAGCTCGTAAGCGCGAGCCATCGCAATCTGCTCGAACTCGTGCATGGCGGGCAATTCCGCGAGGATCTGTATTACCGGCTCAAGGGCGTCGAGCTGACCCTGCCGCCGCTGCGCGAGCGCGTGGACAAACTCGCGCTGATTCACCATCTGCTCGCGAGCGAAACCGACAACGACGCGCCGGAACTGACACCCGAAGCGCAGCACGCGTTGCTCACGTACCCGTGGCCCGGCAATATCCGCCAGTTGCGCCATGTCTTGCAGATGGCGATCGCGCTATGCGACGGGCAACTGATTCGCAGCGAAGACCTGCCCGCCGAAATCGTGCAACGTGGGCCCGAAACCGATGTGCCGGCCGCCTCGCGCGCCGCGGCGCCTGCGCCGCTGCAACCCGCCGACGCCACCGGCCTCCCGGCGCTCAACGCGCTCCAGATCAAGGAGCGCGAGACGGTGCTCGCGCTGCTCGACGAGCACCGCTGGAACGTGAGCAATGTCGCCAAGGCGCTGGCCATGAGCCGCAACACGCTGTATCGCAAGATGCGCCGGCTGCATATCCGGCTCTCGCACGAGGGTGCGGCGCTCGACGAAAGCGCGTGAATCGAGCCATGACCCGCGCATGACCCAGGCGCCCGCCCGCCGTCTCGAGCACTTCAAGGACGACGCACGCTTTGCGTGGTGCGTGACCGGCTCCGGCCATCTGCTCGAAGAATCGCTCGCGCTTGCGCTCACGCTGCCGGGCGTCGATCTCTTTCTATCCGCGGCCGCCGAGGAAGTGCTGCCGCTCTACGGCTGGACGCTGCCCGGACTGCGCAATCACTTTCGCGTGCTGCGCGACAACAGCGCGAGCGGCGTGCCGGTGGGCATGCTCTATCACGGCACGTATCACACCGTGGTAATCGCGCCGGCCACGAGCAACACCGTGGCCAAATGCGCGTTCGGCATCTCCGACACGCTCCCTACCAACATGTATGCGCAGGCCGGCAAGCAATGCATTCCCGGCATTGTTTTTGCGTGCGATACGGAGCCGACCGTGCTCACGCACAGCCCCGACGAGTGGGTCGAGCTGCGCCCGCGGCGGATCGAACTCGACAACGTCGAGCGCCTGTCGCGCTTCGAATACACCACCCTCGTCCGCTCGCTCGATGAACTGAAGGCGGCGCTCGAAGCACGCATGTCGACACTCGGTCTCGCATGGATCACATCGTCTTCCTGACCGGCCGGCTCGCCGAAAAGAGCCTCCTGCGCGTGCTGGAAGGCATGGCGCCCACGCCGTTCACGTGGGAGATTCGCGAAATCGGCCTGCAGGTGGCCGCGCTGATGACCGCCGACATGATCCGCCGTCGCGTGAGCGCGCCGCTCGCCGCGCAGCGCGTGATCGTGCCGGGGCGCTGCCGGGGCGAGCTCGCCGCGCTGAGCGCGCACTACGGCGTGCCGTTCGAGCGCGGCCCCGAGGAAGTGAAAGACCTGCCGCAGTATTTCGGCCATGCGGCGAAACCCTTCGATCTGACCCGCTACGAGACCGGGATATTCGCGGAGATCGTCGACGCGCCGCATCTCGATCTCGACGCCATTGCCGCGCGCGCCCGCGCTTACGCGGCACAAGGCGCCGACGTGATCGACCTGGGCTGCCTGCCCGATACGCCGTTCGCGCACCTCGAAGACGCGGTGCGCCGGCTCAAGGCCGAAGGCCATCGCGTGAGCGTCGACTCGATGCGCACCGACGAGTTGCTGCGCGGTGGCCGCGCGGGCGCGGACTACCTCATGAGCCTGAACCTCGACACGCTGTGGATTGCCGACGAGGTGAGCGCCACGCCGATACTCGTGGCGCGTCATCCAGGCGACCCCGCCTCGCTCGACGCAGCCATCGAACACTGCGCCGCGCGCGGACGCCCTTTTCTCGCCGATCCGATTCTCGATCCGATCCCGTTCGGCCTCGCCGCTTCGATTGCGCGCTACGTGCAGTTGCGTGCGCGCTACCCGGAAGTGGCGATCATGATGGGCATCGGCAACGTGACCGAACTGACCGAAGCGGACACCAGTGGCATCAACGCCGTGCTGCTCGGCATGGCGGCGGAGTTGCGCGTAAGCGCGGTGCTCACCACTTCGGTCAGCCAGCATGCGCGGCGCGCGGTGCGCGAAGCCGACGTGGCGCGCCGAGTGATGCATGCCGCGCGCGAGGCGCAGGTGCTGCCCAAGGGCATCGACGGCGACCTCGCGACCGTGCACGCCAGGCGTCCGTTTCCCTATAGCGCCGCCGAGATCGACGAAGTGGCGCGCGAGGTGCGCGACCCGAATTTCCGCGTGCAGGTCAGCGCCGAAGGCCTTCATGTCTACAACCGCGACGGCCATCGTCGCGGCAGTGATCCGTTCGCGCTCTACCCGCAACTGCACCTCGAAGCCGACGGCGGCCACGCCTTCTATATGGGCGTGCAGCTCGCGCGCGCGGAGATTGCGTGGCGGCTCGGCAAACGGTTCGATCAGGACCAGCCGCTCGACTGGGGCTGCGCGATCGAGCGCGACGAACAGGATCTCTCGGCATGGTGCGCTCCCGGCGAGACGATGAAAAAACGTTGAGCGTGCAACGGTATCCGGCTGGACATGCTCAACGCGCCATGACCGCGCCCTCGCGCTCCTGCTGCCCCAGCGCGCCGCGCAACGCGCCAATGGCTTGCGCGTAGTCGCTCGCGCCGAACACGGCGGAACCGGCCACGAACACGTCCGCCCCGGCCTCGGCGATCTGCGCGATATTCGACGCCTTCACGCCGCCGTCCACCTCGACCAGCAAGCGTCGGCCCGTGCGCTGCATCGCGGCGTCCACGCGCTCGCGCACCAACCGCAACTTCGCGAGCGTGGCGGGAATGAACGCCTGGCCGCCGAAGCCGGGATTCACCGACATCACGAGCACCACGTCGAGCTGATCGATCACATGATCGAGCACCGTGAGCGGCGTGGCCGGGTTGAGCGCAAGCCCCGCGCGCGCCCCGCTTGCCTGGATGAGTTCGAGCGTGCGGTGCACATGCAGCGACGCCTCAGGATGAAAGCTGATGAGGCTCGCACCCGCCTGCGCGAAGGGCACCACGAGCGCATCCACAGGCGTGGTCATGAGATGCACGTCGAGCGGCACGTTCGCGTGCGGCCGGATCGCCGCGCACACGCATGGGCCGACCGTGAGGTTGGGCACGTAGTGGTTGTCCATCGCGTCGAGATGAAGCCAGTCCGCGCCGGCCGCCGTGACGTCGCGCACCTCGTCGGCGAGATGCGCAAAGTCCGCCGAGAGCAGCGACGGGGCAATCAGGAAATCGCGCATGGCCGTCTCCTTCACGCGGTGTTCAGTGGTAGCGGTGCGCCATCGCCTGGAGCGGCTGCGGCTTGATGCGCGGCGCCTGGCCCGCGCAGCCGAACGCCTCGAAGCGCTCCGCGCACAGGGCGCTCGCCGCCGCCGTGGCCGCCTTCAACGCGGCGCGCGGATCGAATTCGGCGCGCGCGTGTGCCATCGAGCGACGCATCGCGCCGCTCATTGCGAGCCGGATATCGGTGTCGATATTGACCTTGCGCACGCCGTGGGCGATGCCACGCCGGATTTCCTCGACCGGCACGCCATAGGTGGTGGGAATCTCGCCGCCGTATTCGCGAATGATCGCCAGCCACTCCTGCGGCACCGAAGACGCCCCATGCATCACGAGATGCGTATCCGGAATGCGCGCGTGAATATCGGCGATACGGTCGATCGCCAGAATGTCGCCCGTCGGCTCGCGCGTGAATTTGTAGGCGCCGTGCGAGGTGCCGATCGCGATCGCCAGCGCGTCGACGCCGGTGGCGTCCACGAAACGCTGCGCCTCGTGCGGGTCGGTGAGCAGGTCCTCGCGCGCGAGCCGGCCCTCTGCCCCCACGCCGTCTTCCTCGCCCGCCGCGCCGGTTTCGAGCGAGCCGAGGCAACCCAGTTCGCCCTCCACCGAAACGCCCACCGCGTGCGCGGCCTCCACGACGCGGCGGCTCACCTCGACGTTGTATTCATACGTGGCGGGCGTTTTCTGGTCCGGCATGAGCGAACCGTCCATCATGACCGACGTGAAGCCCGAGCGGATGGCCTGCTGGCACACGGCCGGGCTCGCGCCATGGTCCTGATGCAGCACGAGCGGAATGTCCGGATGCGCTTCCAGCGCGGCCAGCACGAGATGCCGCAGATACGGCTCGCCCGCGTATTTGCGCGCGCCCGCCGACGCCTGCAGGATCACGGGGCTCGCGGTGGCTTGCGCGGCCTGCATGATCGCGTGGATTTGCTCCATGTTGTTGACATTGAACGCGGGCACGCCGTAGCCGTGCTCGGCGGCGTGGTCGAGTAACTGCCTCAGTGCGATAAATGGCATTGCGGGCTCCTTGCAGTTGATGCAAACAATCTCGTCATACTGATGATTGAATTCGTGGTTCAAAGCGCGCCTTGCCTCACGCGCCGCGCCTCGTTGGCCACCGCGCTCGCGCTCAGATCGAAATGGGCGAACAGCGCAGCGGCGGGCGCCGATTCGCCAAACGTGTCGATGCCCACCACCCCTCCGTCGAGGCCCACGTATTGCCGCCAGAACGCGCGCACGCCCGCTTCGACCGCCACGCGCGGCACGCCCGGCGGCAGCACCGCGTCGCGCCACGCGCGCGGCTGGCGATCGAACGCGCTGGTGCACGGCATCGACACGACCCGCGCGCCTATGCCCTCCTGCGCGAGCTGCGCGGCGGCGTCGAGCGCCAGCGCGACTTCCGAACCCGTGGCGATCAGCACCACGCGCGCGAATGCCGGAGCGTCGTGCTTGCGCGGCCAGTCGCGCAGCACGTAACCCCCTCGCTCGATGGCGTCGATCTGCGCGTCGTCGCGCGCGACGAACGGCAGCGTCTGCCGGCTCAGCAGCAGGCAGGTCGGCCCTTCGCGTTCCACGGCGCTCGCCCAGGCGCGCGCGGTCTCGACTGTGTCGCAGGGGCGCCAGACGTCGAGGCCCGGAATCAGCCGCAGACTCGCCGCGTGCTCCACCGGCTGGTGCGTCGGGCCGTCCTCGCCCAGGCCGATCGAATCGTGCGTGAACACGAACACCGTTCGGGTTCGCATCAGCGCGGCCATGCGCAGGGCGTTGCGCGCATAGTCGGAAAACGTGAGAAAGGTCCCGCCGAACGGCAGATACCCGCGATGCAGCGCGACCCCGTTCATCACCGCGCTCATGCCGAATTCGCGCACGCCGTAGTGCAGATAATTGCCGCCCTGCAGGCCGCCTTCGTCGGCATGAACGGCGCGCGCGGCCGGCCAGTCGGTCAGGTTCGAGCCCGTGAGGTCGGCCGAGCCGCCCAGCAGCTCCGGCAACGCGCGCGCCAGCACGGCGATGGCCTGCTGCGACGCCTTGCGCGTGGCGAGCGACTGCGCGGCGCCGTTGGTGTCGCGCACCATGGCGCGCACCGCGTCGTGCCATTGCGCGGGAAGGGCGCCCGCCATCCTGCGCGCAAACTCGGCGGCTTCGTGGGGATACTGCTCGCGATACGCGCCGAAACGCCGCGTCCAGTCGGCCTCGGCGGCCTCGCCACGCGCCCGGGCGTCCCAGCTCGCGCGAATGTCCGCGGGAATGCCGAAGGGCGCATGCGGCCAGTCGAGCGCCTGCCGCGTGGCGGCCACTTCCTGCGCGCCCAGCGGCGCGCCGTGCACGTCGTGCGTGCCCGCTTTCGAGGGCGCACCCTTGCCGATGACCGTGCGGCAGCAGATCAGCGTCGGCCGCCCCACGCCGCGCGCGCCGCGCAAGGCGCGGTCGATCGCCTCGACGTCGTGCCCGTCCACGTCGCGCACCACATGCCAGCCGTAGGCCGCGAAGCGCGCGGGCGTGTCGTCCGCGAACCACTGCGCCACATGGCCGTCGATCGAAATGCCGTTGTCGTCGTACAGCACCGTGAGCTTGTCGAGCCTGAGCGTGCCCGCGAGTGAGGCCGCCTCGTGCGAAATGCCTTCCATGAGGCATCCGTCGCCGGCAAAGACATAGGTGCGATGATCGACGATCGTGTGCGCGGGCCGGTTGAACTCGCGTGCGAGCAGCGCTTCGGCCAGCGCCATGCCCACGGCGTTCGCGAGGCCCTGGCCGAGCGGCCCCGTCGTGGTTTCCACGCCGGGCGTCACGCCCGCCTCGGGATGCCCCGGCGTCTTGCTGTGCAACTGGCGAAAGCGCTCGAGTTCGTTGATCGGCAGGTCGTAGCCCGTGAGATACAGCAGCGCATAGAGCAGCATCGAGCCGTGCCCGTTCGAGAGCACGAAGCGGTCGCGGTCGGGCCAGGCCGGATTGCGCGGGTTGTGTTTCAGGTGCCGGTCCCACAGCGCCACGGCAATCTCGGCCATGCCGAGCGGCATGCCCGGATGACCCGACTTCGCGGCCTCCACCGCATCGACGGCGAGCATGCGCAGGGCGTTGGCCATCGGACGGGTTTCGCGCGTGGCGGCGGACGGTGCGGCGGCAGTTTCAGCGACGGTGCTCATGGTTGATCTCCTGTAAAACGATAAGCGGTGTTTCGCTGAGCGGGGCATACCTCAGGCGCGCGCGCGCCGGTCGATCAGTTGCAGGATCATGGGCGTGAAGATCAACTGCATGGCGAGCCCCATCTTTCCGCCCGGCACGACGATCACGTTGGGTCGCGACATGAACGAGTCGTGCAGCATGGTCAGCAAATACGGGAAGTCGATGCCCTTGGGCCGCGCGAAGCGGATCACGACGAAGCTTTCGTCGGGCTGCGGAATCTCGCGGGCCGTGAACGGATTGGACGTGTCCACGGTCGGCACACGCTGGAAATTCACATGGGTGCGCGAGAACTGCGGGCAGATGTAGTTCACGTAGTCGGGCATGCGGCGCAGGATGGTGTCGACCACGGCTTCATGCGAATAGCCGCGCATGGTCTGGTCGCGATGCAGCTTCTGGATCCACTCGAGGTTGATGATCGGCACGACGCCGATCAGCAGATCGGCATGGCGCGCGATGTCAACGCCCTCGCTCACCGCGGCGCCATGCAGCCCTTCGTAGAACAGCAGGTCGGTGTCCGGGCGCACGTCCTGCCATGGCGTGAACGTGCCCGCGTCCTGCTTGTAGAGCCGCGTTTCCGACGCGTCGTGAACGTAGTGGCGCAAGCGCCCCGAGCCGCTCTCGCCGTAATGCGCGAACAGCGCTTCGAGTTCTTCGAGCAGGTTCGCCTCCGGGCCGAAATGGCTGAAATTCGGCATGCCGTCGCGCTCGTGCTGCTGCATCGCCTCGCGCATGCCGAGACGGTCGTAGCGATGGAACGCGTCGCCCTCCACGATCTGCGCGTCGATCTTTTCGCGGCGGAAAATATGGGTGAAGCTCTTCATCACGGTCGTGGTGCCGGCGCCGCTCGAACCGGTCACCGCGATGATCGGGTGCTTGATGGACATGCGCTTGTCTCCTGGGATAGGTGTTCTCTTTTTCCGCGCGGCGCGCGATCAGGCCGTGAAGCCCGGCAGGAACAGCGAGCGCCGGCCGAAAAGCGGCGACGTGAACGGCTGATCCGTGCCGCGGTCGTATTCTTCGTGGTAGCGGCCGATGCGCTCCACCTCGCTGCGCGAGCCGAGTATCACGGGCACGCGGCCATGCAGCGTGCGCGGCACCACATCGAGAATGCGCTCGCGTCCCGTGATCGCGAGTCCGCCCGCCTGCTCGACCAGAAAGCTCATCGGGTTGGCCTCGTAGAGCAGGCGCAGGCGCCCCTCCATGGCCGGCGTTTTCGAATCTCGCGGGTACATGAACACGCCGCCGCGCATGAGGATGCGATGCACCTCCGCCACCATCGAAGCGATCCAGCGCATGTTGAAGTCGCTCGTGCGGCAGCCGCTGCGCCCGTCCTTGCACTCCTGCACGTAGCGGCGCACGGGCGGCTCCCAGAAGCGCTCGTTGGACGCGTTGATCGCGAATTCGCAGGTTTCGTCAGGAATACGAATGTTCGAATGCGTGAGCACGAAATTGCCGATGTCGCGCTCCAGCGTGAAACCGTGCGTGCCGTTGCCGACCGAGAGCACGAGCATCGTCGACGGCCCGTAGACGGCGTAACCCGCCGCGACCTGCTCGCTGCCCGGTCTGAAAAACGCGGCTTCGTCCACGGCCGCGCCGTCATGGCGCAGCACCGAGAAGATCGAGCCCACCACGCCGTTGATGTCGATGTTGGATGAGCCGTCGAGCGGGTCGAAGGCGAGCAGATAGTCGCCGCGCGGATAACCCGGCGGTATGGGGTAGATGCGCTCCATTTCCTCGGACGCCATGGCGGCGAGCAGCCCGTCCCACTCGCATTGCTGCACGAAGGTCTCGTTGGTGGTGAGATCGAGCTTTTTCTGCTCTTCCCCGTGCGTATTGAGGCTCAGCGCGGAGCCGTAGTTGCCGCCCAGCGCGCCCTTGGTAAGCATGGACGAGATCGACTTGATCGCGGCGGCAACGTCGATCAGGAGCGCGGCGAGCCCGGCATTGCGCGCCTCGCCCGTGCCGCCCGGCTGACGATCGAGCGTGTCGATCAGGAACTTGGAAAGGGTCGTGCGGCCGTCTTGCATGGCGATCTCCAGAGTCAGGTGTTCGGTCAGCCCGGCGGCGCGCTGCGTGGCCCAGCCTGTGTCTGAGCCTCGGTATGCGCCGCGGAAAAAACGCGGCTCGCGCGCACGTCGGCGGCGCCGATCAGCGTGAGCGCCGCGGCGTCGAGCGGCGCGTCGTTTTGCATCGTCGTGGCGAAAAGGCGATTGGCCTGGCGCAGGCGCGCGCGGTCGAGCGCGTTGCGCACGGAACGCGCGTTGGCGAAATTCGGCTGCCGAATGCGCAGCGCGAGATAGTCGGCGAAGGCGCGGCGCGAGTCGGCGTCGAAACGGTAATGCATCGTCGCGAGCATGCGCTCCGCGATGTCGAGCAACTCCGTTTCGCCGTAGTCGGGAAACGTGAGGTGATGCGCAATGCGCGAACGAAAGCCCGGATTGCTCTCGAAGAACACCGCCATGCGCTCGGCGTAGCCGGCCAGAATCACCACCAGGTCGTCGCGCCGGTTCTCCATGGTCTGCAGCAGGATCTCGATCGCCTCCTGGCCGTAGTCGCGTTCGTTCTCGGGGCGATAGAGGTAATACGCTTCGTCGATGAAGAGCACGCCGCCCATCGCGCGCTTGAGCACGTCGCGCGTTTTCGGCGCGGTATGGCCGATGTACTGGCCCACCAGATCGTCACGCGTGACGGAAACCAGATGATTGCGGCGAATGTAGCCGAGCCGGTGCAGCACTTCGGCCATGCGAAGCGCCACCGTGGTTTTGCCGGTGCCGGGATTGCCGCTGAAGCACATGTGCAGCGTAGGCGCGCCCGCCGCGAGGCCGAGCGCGCTACGTGCGCGCTCCACCAGCAGGTGCGCGGCGACTTCGCGGATGCGCGTCTTCACCGGCGCGAGCCCGACCAGATCGCGGTCGAGTTCGGCAAGCACGTCGCCGATGCCGGAGTCGCGATACAACGCGGCGAGATCGATCTGCTGCGGCTGCGGTTGCGACTCCACGGCCTGCTCGCCGTCCTGGGCGAGCGTGTGCGCATCGGCTTCCATGGTGGTGACTTCGTTCATGGCCCCTCCCTGGGCGAATGGCGCGGTTCACGCGCGCCGGGCGGCACGGCGCGCGTTCAACCCGCGCTTGCGTAACGCTCGCCGGCAGGCCGCTCGCTCGCATAGCCCGAAATGCCGTAGCGCTGCACGCGCCCTTGTGCGTCCGTGCGGTCGAGACGAAAACCCGGTTCTTCGTCGGGGCGGTTGACGATGAACGACAGGCGCATCGTCTCGAAGCCCCGCACCGAATCGAAGGCATTGACCTTGATGTAGTGCTCAGGACGCGCGGCGCGGCAGGCCCGCACTTCCTGGAGCACGCCCGCCGCGTCGTGCCGATCGAACATGGGCAGGCCCCACATTTCCCAGTAGGTGTTGCGCGGATGCGGGTCGTCGGTGAACTCGACCGAACAGGCCCAGCCCTGGCGCAACGCATAGTCGATCTGCAAGCGGATTTCCTCGTCGGTCAGATCGGGCAGGAAGGAAAACGTACCTTGGGTAAGACGCATGACGCACCTCGTCGATGAATGCGGCGTTCGTAATGGCGAAACCGGTAAGCAACAAAGGGACCCGCGGCGTCCCTCGCCATTTTGCGAGAGCGTGCCTGACGCTGCGGCTCGTCCTGCGCTGGCGCCTCAGGCCGGAGTGGGCGTGACGGCGAAATCGGGCGTGTCGGTCGACGCGTAGTTGAACGTCACGTCGCGCCACGTATCGAGCGCCTGCTTGAGCGGCGTGCAGCTGCGCGCCGCGGCTTCGAGAATGTCGGGGCCTTCGTGCACGATGTCGCGGCCTTCGTTGCGCGCCTTCACCATCGCTTCGAGCGCCACGCGGTTGGCCTGCGCCCCCGCCTGAATGCCGCCCGGGTGACCGATCGTGCCGCCGCCGAACTGCAGGATCGCGTCGTCGCCGAACAGGTTGAGCAACTGGTGCATCTGCCCCGCGTGAATGCCGCCCGAGGCCACCGGCATCACCTTGCGCAAGCCGGCCCACGGCTGGTCGAAGAAGATGCCGCGCGCGAGATCGACTTCGTTGTGCGCCTCGCGGCACACGTTGTAGTAGCCCTGGACGGCGAGCGGGTCGCCTTCGAGCTTGCCGACCGCCGTGCCCGCGTGCGCATGATCGACGCCGGCCATGCGCAGCCACTTGGCGATCACGCGAAACGAAATGCCGTGATTGCGCTGACGCGTGTACGTGCTGTGCCCCGCGCGATGCAGGTGCAGGATCATGTCGTTCCTGCGCGCCCAGCGTGCCATGGACTGGATCGCGGTCCAGCCGATCACGAGGTCGATCATGACGATGCACGAGCCCAGTTCCTTCGCGAATTCGGCGCGCTCGTACATGTCTTCCATCGTGCCTGCCGTCACGTTCAGATAGTGACCCTTGACCTCGCCCGTTTCGGCCTGCGCGCGGTTCACCGCTTCCATCGAGAACAGATAGCGGTCGCGCCAGTGCATGAACGCCTGCGAGTTGATGTTCTCGTCGTCCTTCAGAAAGTCGAGGCCGCCGCGCAGTCCTTCGTACACCACGCGCCCATAGTTCTTGCCCGACAAGCCGAGCTTGGGCTTGACCGTCGCGCCGAGCAGCGGCCGGCCGTATTTGTCGAGGCGTTCGCGCTCCACGACGATGCCGGTCGGCGGCCCCTGAAAGGTCTTGAGGTAGGCCACCGGAATGCGCATGTCTTCCAGACGCAGCGCCTTGAGCGGCTTGAAGCCGAACACGTTGCCGATGATCGACGCCGTGAGGTTCGCCACCGACCCCTCTTCGAACAGGTCCAGCTCGTAGGCGATATACGCGAAATACTGCGGCTCGCCCGCGCTCGAGGCCGGCACCGGGTCGACGCGGTACGCCTTCGCGCGGTACATGTCGCACGCGGTGAGGCGGTCGGTCCACACCACGGTCCACGTGGCCGTGGACGATTCGCCCGCCACCGCCGCGGCCGCTTCCTCCGGCTCCACGCCGGGTTGCGGCGTGATGCGAAAAAGCGCGATGACGTCGGTGTCCTTGGGCGTGTAGTCGGGTTGCCAGTAGCCCATCTCGCGGTATTTCATGACGCCCGCGGCATAACGCTCGCGCGGGTTGGCCGCATTGCGCTGCGGAGCAAGGGAGTCGATCACCGGCTGGCTGAAGTCGTTCATGACGTTTCCTCGAAGGTGGACTGGCGCGCTACCGGAAGAACGAAGCGCCTGAGTGCACTCTAGGCAAGGACGTCACCCTTGAAAATTCACGATTTTATTCGGGAGACTTAACTGATCCGTTATCGATTGCGCCGGCGTGACACGTCAGCCCGCCGCACGCGGGGCGCATGGAACACTTTGCTGCGTTCCAGGTACAGTGCGCAGCGGCGCGCCTGGATCACGGCGGACAGGCGCGCGATCGAAGCGCAGCGGCCACGGCCTTCGCCTCGTGCGGCGCCTCGCCCGGCATGGAGCTTGCGTGGCAACCCGGGCCCTGTCGCCTGGCGAAGCGCCGGACCGGGGCACCAGGCCGTATCACCTCACGACGTCTTACCATGGAGGATGCATCTATGCAGTGGACAACGCCGAGCTACACCGATATGCGTTTTGGTTTTGAAATCACGATGTATATCGCTACGCGGTAGGCACCGCGTGGGCCGCGCATGCGGCCCTTACCTGGATGCTGGATGGTGCGTCACCCGCGGAACCCGCGCACTCACTCATGATTCACGAAACGATCGTCACCACGGCAGCGCCCGGCGGCCATCCGCATATCGCGCCAATGGGCGCCCGCTACGAGGGCGATTTCGTCATTCTGTCGCCGTTTCGTCCCTCGGTCACGCTCGATAACATCGTGGCGTCGCGCGCGGCCGTGCTCAATTTCACCACGGACGTGCGCGTGTTCGCGGGCTGCGTCACGCATTGCGCGGCCGACTGGCCCACGCGCGTGGCGAGCCGCGTGGCGAGCGTGAGGCTCGCCGAATCGCTCGCGCACGCCGAACTCGAACTGGAGGAGCTGCGCGACGATCCACAACGTCCCGTGCTGCGCATGAAGTGCGTGCACCGTGAAACCCACGCGCCGTTCACCGGCTTCAACCGCGCCCAGGCCGCCGTGGTGGAAGGCGCGATTCTCGTGAGCAGGCTTTTCATGCTGCCGCCCGACAAGGTCGATCGCGAAATGGCGTATCTGCAGATCGCCATCGACAAGACCGCGGGCGAAGCCGAGCGCACCGCCTGGGGCTGGCTCACCGCCGCCATCGTGCGTTATCGCGCGGACGCCGGATCGCCGCCATCGTCCGGTGCGTCCGGCTCGCCCTGATCGCGGGGCCGGTCCGCCAGCCGCTCCCGCCAGATGCCTTTCCCCGTGCATCCACGTGCATGCACCTGCATTCTTCGGAGAACATCGATGACCGCATTGCTCGCGAGCGTCCGCTCGCACGACGAAGCGCTCGACGCCGTCGCGGCCGGCGCCGAACTCATAGACCTGAAGGAGCCCGAAGCGGGCGCGCTGGGTGGTCTCGCGACCGGCGACGTCGCGCGGATCGTAGAGACGCTGCGCGCCCGGTATCCGGTCAAGCCGATCAGCGCGACGATCGGCGACGTGCCGTCGCACGCGCTCGACGAGATCGCGGCGCGCGTGATCGAGGTCGGCGCAACGGGGGTCGATTATGTGAAGGTCGGTGTCGCGCCCGGCCCCGCGGCCCTGCGCTGTCTCGACTTGCTGGCCAGCCTGCCGGCCGCGGTGATACCGGTTTGGTTGTGCGACGCCGAGCCCGGCGGTGAAACAGGCGCGGCGGCGACCGCAGACCTGGTCGCCCATGCGCTCGAACTCGGCTTCGTGGGCATGATGTTCGACACGGCGGGCAAAGATGGCCGCACCCTGTTCGATCACGTGGATGCGGACTCGCTCGCGCACTGGCTACGGACCGCGCGCGAACACGGCACGCTGTGCGGCATCGCCGGGTCGCTCGGCTGGGACCAGCTGGAGCAGATCCGCGCGCTCGCGCCCGACGTGGCGGGTTTTCGCACGGCGCTGTGCGTGGATGGCCGCCGCTCGCGGCTCGATCCGCAACGCGTCGCGCAGTGGGCCGGCGCGCTGCACCGCAGCAGCGGCGACTACGTGCCAGGCCGGTCCGCGCAGGCGCCGGAGGCCGCGCGCGTGCCGCGGTTCTGAGCAACGTGTCGCGGGGTTCCGGCGCATCGCGCGCCATTGCGCGTCACGTCACCGGCGTGTTCAGCAAACGGTCGCGCATCAACTCCACGTGGTCCTTGTTGAACAGCTCGACCACGTAATTAGCCTCGCTCACATAGTCGACGAAACGCCGGTCGACCACGCCCGCGGCGGCGAGCGTCTCCAGCGGCGTGTCGCCGTCGAGCGGGCACGACTTCACCACGATCAGGCGCTCGGCGTTGAGCATCGTCGAGAGCCAGGCGGCCAGGCTGTCCGAGGTGGTGTCCCAGTTGCTCATCGCGTCCGGCGTGTCGCGCATGAGCGCGGTCGGCACCCACACGGCGACATGGCCGTCGCGCAGCGCGCGGCGGATCTTCGCCTCGCTCGTGGCGAGCACGAGTTCGGGCAGCACGCCTTGCATGAGCAGCGCGTATTGCGCCATGGCGAGCAGACACATGTTGTGCGCGGCCAGGTCGTCGAAGCACCACTCGCTCTGGTATTGCCGGACCTTGTCCGCGAAATCGCCCCCGCCCGGCACGACGACGACGCGCCCGCCCCCCACTTCGCACAGTTCGGTGAGCCACAGGCGTAGCATCGGCTCGTGACTCAGGCTGCCCCCGATCTTGACCACCCACATGATCGTTGTCCTCGTTTCCGGTTGACCGCGGAAGGCCCGCGTTTGCCTGCCTGTGCTGCACTGCCTGTCCTGATCCCTCAGGCGTCCTCCGGCGCCGCTCGTGCGGCCCGCGAAGGCGCGCCGCCGCTATCGAGAAGGCCTTGCGCCGAGCGCGCTGCGGCGAGCAGCGCCACCGCCACGCTCGGCGCGCACGTCGCTGCCCAATCCTCGCGTTCCGCAAATTCCGCACCATGGGCCCACCGCGCCGCCCCTGCGGCGAGCGCGCCAAAGTCGACATACCCGCGCGCCGTCTCGCGCGCCAGTTCGGCCACGAGAAAGCGTCCGCATCCGGCGCCCACCAGCGGCGCGCCAGCCAGCGCGGGATGCGCCGCCACCACGCGCGCGAGGTTCGCGCCGATCTCGCGCCGCTGCGCTTCGCGCCAGCGCTGCGCGAACGCGCGCCAGTCGGCGTCGCTCGCCTCGCCGGCGTCCCGGCCGATCATGCGCGCGATGCGCGCGCGGCTCGCGGCCGGCGTCTTCGGCCCGTTGTCGGCGCCCGGATGCTGGTCGTAGTGCGGCGCCAGCTCGCCCGTGAGCCGGTAGACGTCGGCCGTGGTCGCGAACCATTCGTTCATCACGTTCACCTGCACGCCGCCGAACGCCACGCGCTGCGCGAGCGCGCACAACGGCGTACGCACGACGCCCTGGTACACCAGTTCGCCCGTGGCGAGCCGCTCCGCGTCGGTCGCGGCGCGGGTGGCGACACGGCCGCCTGCGATGGGAATGATGTCGGTGGTGGTGCTGCCGATGTCGACCAGCAGCGCGTGGGATACGCGCGCGGCGACCCAGTGCGCCGTCGCGAGCCAGTTCGCCGATGCGACGCTGCGCCAGCCCGCTTCACACGCGGCCGGGCTGAACCAGCCGGCGTCGCCCGCGTAAAAGCCCAGGCCCGGCCCGAGCCGCGCTGCAAGCTCGGCCACGATCGCACGCACGCCTTGCGCGCGATTCTCGAAGCAATCCGCCATTTCGCCCGTCATTGTCACGGCGTGCTGCGCGGCGCTCGCCTGCGCGGCGGGCCAGCGCGCGAACACGCGGTCGATGGTGCGCGTGAGGTGATCGAGCCCCTGCCACAGTGGACACGCCCATTGCGCGATGTCGAGCAGACCGCCATCGGCGTCGGTCATGGCCACTTTCACGTGCGCGCCGCCCACGTCCCAGCCGAACGTCGCCGCCGCGCGCACGGCGCTTCGGCTCGCGGCATCGAGGCGTGCGCCATTCATGGCCGCACCCCGCACGCCGGCCCCGCGGCGCCGCACGCTTGCGGCTCATCACGGCGCTCGGGGCGCACGCCGTGCGCCGCCAGCAGGCCGGACGCGAGATTCGCCCCGAGCGCCGCCGAAAGACCCGCATAAGCGACCGTCAAGCGCGGATTGACTTCGATCACCACCGGTCCGCGCTGCGGATGCCACACCACGTCGATCCCGGCGAAACCGCGCAGGCCCGGCAGCGCCTGCGCCACGCGTTGCGCGAGCGCCGCGAGTTCGCGCCCCTTTTCGCTCGAAAGCGCGATCTGATTCACGCTCACGCCGTCGAATTCAAGGACGGAGGCCGCGTGCGCTTGCGCTTCGCCAGCGCCATCTGAGCGGTCCATCGCGCTCACGCCAATATGCTGCCGGTTGATGCTGACGAGTTCGGCGCGCCCGTCCTCGCAGATCAGCGAGAGGCTGAGCGGTTCGCCTTCCACCCACGCCTGCAGCACGGGATTGCGCGCGGCCGCAGCGCGCGCTTCGTATTCCGCGCAAGCCTGGGCGAAGCGATCGAAGACGAAAGTGTCGAGGCCGCCCGCGCCGTCGTCGGGCTTCACGACCCAGCGGCCGCCCTCGCTGCCCCCATGCGCCGCGTCCGCCAGGCACTGGCCGGGCTCGACGGCGGGCGTCGTCGCGATGCCGTGCGCCGCAAGGCATGCGCTCGTCGCGCTCTTGCTCGACGCCACGCGGATCGCTTCCTTCGCGCAGCCCAGCCAGCGCGCCGCGCCCACGGCGTCGTAGAGATGCAGCAGCAGGCCGTCGCATTCCGGCGCGATGATCCAGGCATAATCGTGCTGGCGCGCCACCCGGGCCACGAAGGCGGTCATCTGCTCGCCGGGCGCCGCCGTGCAATGCGCGAGCGGCGACGTCACGGTCTCGAAGCGCGAACTGGCGAAGCTCACGCTCACGCCGTCGAGCACGCGCAGGTCGTTCACCAGCGCGTCGCGCATCACCCGGCCCTCGACGATCAGCGCGCTCAGGTCGGCGAGGTTGCCCGCGCCCGCGTGCGCCGGGTCGATGCCGCCGCCGGTGAGATACTCGAACACAAAGATCTTGATCAAAGGATGCGCCCTCATGCAGGTGATACCGGTTCTCGATCTGCTCGACGGTCACGTCGTGCGCGCGGTGCGCGGCGAACGCACCCACTACCTGCCCATCCGCTCTGCGCTCGCGGCCACCAGCGAGCCGCTTCCCGTGGCCCGCGCGCTCCTTGCCGCAAGCGGCGCGCGCACGCTCTATATCGCCGACCTCGGCGCGATTCTCCAGCGCGGCGCCCATGTCGAAACGCTCGCCGCACTGCGCGCCGCGCTGCCCGGCACCGACATCTGGCTCGACGCGGGTTACGCCGATTACACGTCGATGCAGGCGCTGTTCGAGCGTATCGACCAGCACGGCAAGCACGGCCGGCACGGCCACACGCGAGCACGCGATCTCGCCGCGCTCGTGCCGGTGTTCGGCACCGAGTCGCTGCGCGACCCGCAGGCGCTGCGCCACGCCGAAGCCGCCCGTCTCGCCCCGGTCCTCTCGCTCGATCATCGCGCCGGCCAGCGCCTCGCCGCGGGCAGCGTCGAACTCGCGCCCGCGGCGTGGCCTGGCCGCGTCATCGCCATGACGCTCGACCAGGTCGGCAGCTACGACGGCCCCGACCTCGCCACGTTCGAACGCCTGCGTGCCGAAGCCCCCGCACAGACCACCGTGATCGGCGCCGGCGGCATTCGCCATGGCGACGACCTGGCGGCGGCAGCCCGCGCGGGCGCGGCGGCGTGGCTCGTGGCGTCGGCGTTGCATGACGGCCGCATCGATGCGCCGCTCGCCGGTTGTGCGTAGCAAAACTATACAAATTCCATGCCAATCGCCGGGCTCCATGCCGGTGTAAGCCTTTAGCAAGACGCTGTGACACTCTGCTCCAGAACGGCACACATGCTGTGTGGCGTGCAACACCCGGCGCCACGCACGGCCACGTAAAAGGCCGCGCTTGCCGATCCCGGGTAAGCGCGGCGATGGCCCACTGAGCATTCTCCAGGCGGCGCCGCTGGGCCCCAGGCGTGCCGCGAGTTCGCGCCGCACGAATCGCCGTTTGGCGTGCGATCGACATGAGCTGCGCCGCCAACCGCATACCACGCACGGCACGCCGGGGGCGTTGCGCTGACACCCAGTTTCGGCATGGAGCTTGCTTGAATGGGCCCATGCATTGCTCGCCCACCGCTCCCTCGCTCACCGGCTCATCTGATGCGGCCAGCCGCGCCTTCGCGCCCATTACGCGGGACTGGACCTGCCCGTTCTGTGCGCTGCTGTGCGACGACCTGATGGTCGAGTCGCTTGACGGCGCCACGCTTGCCGCGCCCGGCACCGACTGCCCGCGTCTCGCGCAAGCGCTCGCGGGCTACAGCGCCAGTGACGCGCACTGCCGCAGCAGCGTGGACGCGAGCGACGCCGATCTCGACGCCGCGCTCGCGCACGCGGCGCAGATTCTCGCCACGGCCCGGCGCCCGCTGTTCGGCGGGCTCGCTACCGACGTGGCGGGGGCACGCGCGCTCTACGCGCTCGCCGCGCAGTGCGGCGCGATCCTCGATCACCTGCACGGCGATGCGCTCGGCGCCGCCACGCTCGCGCTGCAGGATCGCGGGGCGTTCTTCACGACGCTCTCGGAAGTGCGCACCCGCGCGGACCTGGCGGTGTTTTTCGGTTGCCAGCCGTCACAGCGTTACCCGCGTTTCTACGCGCGCACGCTGGCCGGCGGGGAAATGGCGCGCGAGCTGGTGTTCGTCGGCTGCCCACCCGACCCGGCGGCGCAAGGGCTCGCGAATACGCGCGTCGAAGCGATCCTGCCCGGCGCCGATCCGTTCGATACGCTCGCGCTCTGGTCCGCGCTCAGCGAAGGGCGCGCGCCCGGCGCGTTGGGCGGCGCGGCCGGCAGTTCCGACAACCACGCCGCCTTGATGCTCGCCGCCTTGCAGGCGCGCATCGCCGCAGCCCGATACAGCGTGGTCGTGTACGAGCCGGCTGCGCTGCCCGCCCCTCATGCCGCGCTGCTCATCGAAGCCTTGCACCGTATCGTGAAAGCAGCCAATCGCACGGTCCGTGCGGGCTGTCTCGCGCTGGGCGGCGACGACGGCGCGCTCGCCGTGAGCCAGGCCGTGACGTGGCTCTCGGGCCTGCCGCTGCGCACGCACGTGGTCGCGCCCGGACGCATGGAAGGCACGCCGCCTCTGGATCACAACCCCTGGCGGTATCGCACCGAGCGTCTCCTTGCCGGCGGCGAGGTCGACGCGTTGCTGTGGATTGCGAGCTTCGCGCCGAAAGCGGCGCTGCCCGATGCGCCCCCGTCTATTCCCACGATCGTGCTGGGCCATCCGGCGCTCGCGCAAGCCGTCAGGTCGCACGGCGGCCCTGCCGTGTTCATTCCGGTCGCCACGCCCGGCATCGACAGCGGCGGGCATCTCTTTCGCACTGACGGTCCGGTCGTCACACCGCTCGTGGCCGCGCGCCGCGCGCCGCTGCCCACGGTTGCGGCCATCGCGGCGCAACTCGGCGAAAGGCTGCATGCGAAGCTACCCCCCCAGGAGCGGCCATGAGTCTCGTGCGGCTCAAGGGCGGCACGCTCTACGACCCCGCCAATGGCGTGAACGGCGAGCGCCGCGACCTCGCGTTTCGCGACGGCCGCATCGTCGACGTCCCCGCCACCATGCCCGCCGAGCGCGAATACGACGCCACCGGCATGATCGTGATGGCGGGCGGCATCGACATGCATTCGCATATCGGCGGCGGCAAGACCAATCTCTCGCGGCTGTTGCTGCCCGAGGATCATCGCGACGACCGCGTGCGCGAGCGAGCCGGCGACCCGGTACGCGACGCCAGCGGGCACTATCTGCGGCTGCCCTCGTGCGGCGTGTGCGCGCCGGGCACGCTCGCCACCGGCTACCGCTACGCGGAGATGGGCTACACGGCGGCGTTCGAGCCCGCCATGATGCCTTCCAACGCGCGCCACACGCACCTGGAAATGGGCGACACGCCGATCATCGATCACGGCGCCTACGTGATGCTCGGCAACGACGAACTGTTCCTGCGCCTGCTCGCCGCGCGCGACGACTACGCGCGCCTGCGCGACTACGTGGGCTGGACGATCCACGCGAGCAAGGCGCTCGGCGTGAAGGTGGTCAACCCAGGCGGCATTTCGGCTTTCAAGTTCAACCAGCGCTCGCTCGATGTGGACGAGCCGCATGTGCAATACGGCGTCACGCCGCGCGACGTGCTGTTCACGCTCTCCCGCGCGCTGACCGACCTGCGCGTGCCGCATCCGCTGCACGTGCATGCGAGCAATCTCGGCGTGCCGGGCAATATCGATTCGACGATCGCCACCATGGACGCCGCCGACGGTCTGCCGATCCACCTCACGCACATCCAGTTCCATAGCTACGGCACCGAGGGCCCGCAGCGGTTTTCCTCGGGCGCGCAGCGCATTGCCGAAGCCGTGAATGCGCGGCCGAACGTGTCGATCGACGTGGGGCAGATCATTTTCGGGCAAACCGTCACGGCCTCGGGTGACACCATGATGCAGTTCCGCAACACCCCGCTCGCCCGGCCGCACAAGTGGGTCGTGGGCGACATCGAGTGCGACGCGGGCTGCGGCGTGGTGCCGTTTCGCTATCGTGAGCAGAGCTACGTGAATGCGCTGCAATGGATCATCGGGCTGGAAATCTTCCTGCTGGTGGACGACCCGTGGCGCGTGGCCATGACGACCGATCATCCCAATGGCGGCCCGTTCACGAGCTATCCGCATCTCATCCGTCTGCTGATGGACAAGACCTTCCGCGACGAGCAGCTCGCGCGACTGAACCCCGACGCCCAGGTGGCGAGCGCGCTGCCGCAACTGCAACGCGAGTTCTCGCTCTACGAGATCGCGATCATCACGCGCGCGGGGCCGGCGCGCCTGCTCGGCCTGCATGATCGCGGGCATCTCGGCGCGGGCGCGGCGGCCGACATCGCCGTCTATCGCGACGAAGCGGACCGCGAGCGCATGTTCACCTCGCCCGCCTATGTGTTCAAGGACGGCGAGCTGGTCGTGCGCGACGGCGCGCTCGTTGCCACACCCACGGGCGGCATTCACTACGTCGCGCCCGAGTTCGACCGCGGCATCGAAAAGACGCTGCGTGCCTATAGCGAAGCCAACCTCGCGAGCAACTTCGCCCACGCCGCCATCAGCGACGACGAGGTGTGCAGTTGCTGCCGCGGCGGCCGGCTGCTGCCCGTCGCATGCCTGTCGCGCTCCCCACAGAGCTGAACCGACCACGATGAGCGACCCGGCCACCTTGCTGATCAACGGCACCCTGATCGACGCCACCTTCGCGGAAGCGTTTCCGATGAAGGCGACGCGGCTCGTCATCACCGCGCACACGCCGGCGTGGGTCATGCATGCGGCGCACTCGCTCACGGGCTTCGCGACCTCGGTGATCGGCTGCGGCTGCGAGGCCGGGGTGGAGTGCGCGCTCGCACCGGACCAGACACCGGACGGGCGGCCGGGGGTCTCGGTGCTGCTGTTCGCGGTGTCGTCGAAGGAACTGGCCAAACAGATCGGCCGGCGCGTCGGGCAATGCGTGCTCACCTGCCCCACGAGCGCCGTGTATGGCGGCATCGATCCCGAAACGAGCCAGGCGCCGCTCTCCGATCGCGCGCCGCTAGGTAGCGGCCTGCGCTTTTTCGGCGACGGCTGGCAGATCTCGAAGCTGCTCGGCGGCACGCGCTACTGGCGCGTGCCCGTGATGGACGGCGAGTTCGTGTGCGAAGAGGCGACGCAGACCGTGAAGGCCGTGGGCGGCGGCAACCTCATCCTGCTCGCGCGCGACGTCGACGCGGCGCTTGCCGCCGCCGAAGCCGCGGTGGCCGCCATGCGCATGCTGCCCAACGTCATCATGCCGTTCCCGGGCGGCGTGGTGCGCTCCGGTTCGAAAGTCGGCTCGAAATACAAAGGGGCCAGCGCTTCCACCAACGACGCGTTCTGCCCGACGCTCGTGGGCCTCTCCGCACGCAGCGAACTGAGCGCGGACGTGGGCTGCGTACTCGAAGTCGTGATCGACGGGCTCACCGACGCCGACGTGAGCGCCGCCATGCGCGCCGGCATCGGCGCGGCTGCGGGGCTCGGCGAGCCTGCGGGCGTGCTGCGCATTTCGGCAGGCAATTACGGCGGCAAGCTCGGGCCTTACCACTTCCATCTGCACAGCCTCGCGCAAGGGCTCGAAGGAGGCCGCGCATGAGCCACGTCACCACTTTGCGCGTAAAGACGGCGCCCGGCGTGCGCGTCGACGCCGGCGCCTTGCTGCCCGTGCCGCTCGCGACGCTTTCGGTGGCCGAAATCGAGCGTCTGGCGCTGCCCGCTGGCAACGCACGCTGCGTGGTGGGCGACATGTTCGCGGTGTCGCGCGCGGCGAGCGCCGGCGCAAACGACGACGACGCCACGCTCGTGATCGACGGCGACGCGCCCTGGCTCGACCACGTCGGCGCGCACATGACGCACGGGCATCTGATCGTGCACGGCACGACCGGCGAAGCGAGCGGCTTCCGGATGGCGGGCGGCACCTTGCAGATCGACGGCGACGCAGGCCACTTCACGGCATGCGAGATGCGCGGCGGACGGCTGACCGTGCGCGGCCACAGCGGCGACTTCGCGGCCGGGGCGCGCGCGGGCGAGATGGAAGGCATGACGGGCGGCACGCTGACGATATACGGCAACACCGGCGCGCGGCTCGCCGATCGCATGCGCCGCGGCCTCGTGCTGGTGGGCGGCGACGCGGGCGAGTTCGCGGCCTCGCGGCTCGTGGCCGGCACCGTGGCCGTGGCCGGACGGCTGGGCGCGCACTACGCGTACGGTATGCGGCGCGGCACATTGTTGCTTGCGCAACGACCGGAACGCCTGCCGCCGACGTTCAAAGAAGGCGGACGCGGTTTCGACGTCTTTTGGACGCTGCTGGTGCGCAGCCTCGCCAGTGAGGCGAGCGAGACTGCGCCATTTTCACAGTGGCGCGCGACACGCCCGCCCGCGCTGCCGATGCGCTACACGGGCGACCTCGCGGTTGACGGACGCGGAGAAATACTGCTCGTCGGCCACTAGATCCGGCTTTGCCAGAAACGCAGTACAACGAAGGAGACACGCATGACCCTCGCGCATTCCCGCCCGGCGCAACGCTCCGAAGCGAGCGCGCCGCGCTACGCCGGATCGATGATCGCGCTGCACTGGCTGATTGCGTTCGGCATCATCGGGCTGCTCGCGCTCGGTCTCTACATGGTCGGCCTACCCAAAGGGCTGCCGCTCAAGGCAACGCTCATCAATCTGCACAAGTCGATCGGACTGACGGTTTTCCTGCTCGTGCTTCTACGCATCATGGCGCGCGCGGCGCACAAGCCGCCGCCCATGCCGCCGATGCGTGCGTGGCAACGCGCCGCCGCGCGCACTACGCAGGGCCTTTTATATGTGGCCATGGTCGCGATGCCGCTCACCGGTTATCTCGGCTCATCGTTCAACCGCTATGGCACGCGGTTCTGGGGCATCGCGCTGCCGAAATGGGGCTGGGACGACGCCGCCTTGCGCGAGCGTTTTTTCGGGCTGCACGAAGCGATCGCGTGGGTGCTGATCGCGTTGATCGCGCTGCACGTGGCCGGCGCGCTCAAGCATCAGTGGGTCGATCGCGACAATCTCCTTGCAAGGATGCTGCCATGAAGATCAAGGTGCTCGGCTCGGCCGCGGGCGGCGGCTTTCCACAATGGAACTGCAACTGCCGCAACTGCGACGGCGTGCGGCGCGGCACGCTCAAAGCCACCCGCCGCACGCAGTCGTCGATTGCCGTGAGCGCGAACGGCGAGGACTGGCTGCTCGTCAACGCGTCACCCGATCTGCTCGCGCAAATCGCGGCGCACCCGGAGCTGCAACCGGCGCGCCGCGCGCGAGACAGCGGCATTGCGGCCGTACTCGTGATCGACGCACAGATCGATCACGTCACCGGCCTCCTGATGCTGCGCGAGCGCGACACGCCCTTGCCGCTGTATGCCACCGACGCTGTCTGGCAAGACCTCACGAGCGGCTTTCCCGTCGCGACCATGCTCTCGCATTATTGCGGCGTGGAGCACCGCCGCATTGCGCTCGATGGCGCGCCGCTCGCCATGGCGGGACTCGAAGGCGTGCAGATCGAGGCGCTGCCGCTGTCGAGCAAGGCGCCGCCCTATTCGCCGCATCGCCACGCGCCCGAGCGCGGCGACAACATCGGGCTTGTCATCACGAACCCGAAAACGGGCAAGCGCGCGTTCTACGCGCCGGGGTTAGGCGAGGTCGAAAACCACGTGCTCGCGGCCATGCGGGAGGCGGATCTGCTGCTCGTGGACGGCACGATGTGGACCGGCGACGAAATGATCCGCCTCGGGCTTTCGAAGAAAACCGCGGCGGAGATGGGACACCTGCCGCAAAGCGGCGAAGGCGGCATGATCGACGTGCTCGCTTCGCTTGGCGCACGCGACGCCCGCAAGGTGCTCATTCATATCAACAACACCAATCCGATACTTGTCGAAGACAGCCCGGAGCGCCGGGTGCTGGGCGAGCATGGGATCGAAGTTGCCAGTGACGGCATGAGTTTCGAACTTTGAGGCGCGCGCAAGACGAAGCAATATCGTTCGCCATGCGAAGTGTTTGATGAGACAACAAAGCGGAGACGACATGAACGCAGCAGACATCCTGCGCGAGGCAACACCGCGCGCAGCGCAGGCCGGCAACGATAGCGAGGCCTGGACGCGCGAAACCTTCGAAGCCCGCCTGCGCGCGAAAGGCACCGCGTATCACATTCACCACCCGTTCAACGTGAAGATGAACAGCGGCGGCTGTTCGCGCGAGCAGATTCGCGGCTGGGTGGCCAACCGCTTCTACTACCAGATCAACATTCCGCTCAAGGACGCCGCCGTGCTGTCCAATTGCCCCGATCGCGAGACGCGCCGCCGCTGGGTGCTGCGCATTCTCGACCACGACGGCTACGGCGAGGAAGAAGGCGGCATCGAAACGTGGGCGCGGCTCGCCGACGCGGTTGGCCTCTCGCGCGACGACCTCTGGTCGCTCAAGCTCGTCACGCCCGGCGTGCGTTTCGCCGTGGACGCCTACGTGAATTTCGCGCGCCGCGCGCCGTGGCAGGAAGCGGTTTGCTCGTCGCTCACGGAAATGTTCGCGCCTCAGGTGCATCGCGACCGGCTCGCCAGCTGGCCCGAACACTATCCGTGGATCGATCCCGCCGGACTCGCGTATTTCCGTTCGCGCATCACCCTCGCCCAACGCGACGTGCAGCACGGGCTCGAAGTCACCCTCGCGCATTTCGTGCGCCGCGAGCAGCAGGAACGCGCGCTCGAGATCCTGCAGTTCAAGCTCGACATTCTGTGGACCATGCTGGACTCGATCGAGAAGGCCTTTCCGCTATGAACGCCCAGTCAAGCCCCGAAGACGCATTGCCGGCACTGACGCGGCCCACGCTCAGCAAGCGCTTTCGCCTGCAATGGGAACCCGCGCAGAATGCGCACGTGCTGCTCTATCCGGAAGGCATGGTGCAACTTAACCCGAGCGCGGCGCAAATCCTCCTGCGTTGCGACGGCACGCGCGAGATGCACGCGCTGATCGCCGACCTGGAGCGCGCGTTCGACACAGCCGGCATCGGCCCGGAAGTGCGCGCGTTCGTGAGCCACGCGCAAGAGCGCGGCTGGCTGGAGTGAAGCGATGACGGATCTCTCGCATCCCGCCGCCGCAGCGGCGCCCCGGGCAGCCGCGCCGGTCACCCCGCCTCCGCTCTGGCTGCTTGCGGAACTGACTTACCGGTGCCCGCTCCACTGCGCGTTCTGCTACAACCCGCTCGACTACACGGCGCACAACCAGGAGCTGGACACGGAGCAATGGCTCGGCGTGCTGCGCGAAGCCCGCGCGCTGGGGGCGGCGCAACTCGGTTTTTCGGGCGGGGAGCCGCTGGTGCGCGACGACCTCGAAGTGCTCGCGGAGGAAGCCCACAAGCTCGGCTTCTACACGAACCTCATCACCTCCGGCGTGGGTCTCACCGACCAGCGGCTCGGCGCGCTCAAGGACGCGGGCCTCGACCATATCCAGCTTTCGTTTCAGGACTCCACCCAGGCGCTCAACGACTTCCTCAGCAGCACGCGCACCTTCGAACTCAAGCAGCGCGTGGCCGCCGCGATCAAGCGCCACGGCTTTCCGATGGTGCTCAACTGCGTGCTGCATCGCTACAACCTGCCCCACGTCGACAAGATCATCGACATGGCGCTCGCCATGGGCGCGGAGTATCTGGAGCTGGCGAACACGCAGTACTACGGCTGGGCCCACCACAACCAGGCGCAGCTAATGCCCACGCGCGAGCAGCTCGACGAGGCCGAAGCCGTGGTGGAACGCTATCGTCGCACGCACGGCGCGCGCTGCCGCATCTTCTTCGTCGTGCCCGACTACTTCGAACGCCGCCCGAAGCGTTGCATGAACGGCTGGGGCGCGGTGTTTCTCGGCGTGGCGCCCGACGGCGCGGCGCTGCCCTGCCACGCGGCGCGCAGCTTGCCGGGACTCGTGCTGCCGAACGTGCGGGACATGTCGCTGCGCGAGATCTGGTACGACAGCGACGCGTTTTCTCGCTTTCGCGGTCTCGACTGGATGAAGGAGCCGTGCCGCAGTTGCAGCGAAAAGGAGCACGACCTGGGCGGCTGCCGCTGCCAGGCGTATCTGCTCACGGGCGACGCGGCCAACGCCGATCCGGTTTGCGACAAGTCGCCTTCGCACGAGGCGGTGGTGAAGGTGGTGAATGCCGCACAGTTGCAGCACGCGGCCTCGCCAGCCGAACCGCACGAGCAACCCATCCTGTTTCGCAACGACGCCAATTCGCGCCGGCTGGCCGCCGCCCCCTCGGGCAACGAGCCGCAAGGGCGCTGCCATTTGGAAGGTTGACCATGACAGCCGGAGACATCAACGTTCTGCTCGTCGACGATCATGCGGTGGTGCGTGAAGGGTATCGCCGCCTGCTCGAACTGGCTACGGATGTGCGCGTATGCGGAGAAGCGGCCGACGCCGCCCAGGCCTATCAGCGCTTTTGCGCGCTGCGCCCGGACGTCGTCGTGATGGACGTGTCGTTGCCGGGCGCGAGCGGCATCGAAGCGATGCGGCGCATGCTCGCACGGGAGCCCGACGCGCGCGTGCTGATTTTCAGCGTGCACGAGGAAGCGATCTTCGTGCGCCGCGCGCTCGACGCCGGCGCGCTCGGCTACGTGACCAAGGCCAGCGCCCCAGACGTGCTGATGGAAGCCGTGCGCACCATCGCGCGGCGCGTGAGCTACCTGAGCCCCGACATTTCGCAGGCGCTCGCGCTGCGCAACGCGTTCAGCGAAGGGCCGCCCGGGCGGCAATTGTCGGCGCGCGAGTTCGAGGTGCTGCGCCTGCTCGTGCAGGGCTACACGCTCGTGAGCATCGCCGAAAAGCTCGGGCTCAGCCAGAAGACCGTGGCCAATCACCAGTCGGTGATCCGGCAGAAGTTCGGTGCGGACAACGGCGTGCAGCTCGCGCAGATGGCGAGCCGCCTGGGCCTTCAGTTCACGGGCTCGGCCAGCCCCGCCTGAGCGGGCACGCGCGCGCAGATCAGAAAACCGCCGGCCGGCTTGCTGGCCACGTGGAATTCGCCGCCTAGCGCTTCCACGCGCTCGCGCATGCCGATGAGGCCGAGCCCGCGGCGCGGCTTTTCCAGGTCGACGCCGGGCCCATCGTCGGCCAGCGTGACGACGATTTCGTCGATGCGCTCGGCGCGCGTTCCGTTTTTCCGTCCTTGCGCGGCGTTCTCCCGCATTTCGCGCGGCGCACGTACCATGAACACCTCCACGCGCGAGGCCGGTGCGAACTTCGAGACATTCGTGAGCCCTTCCTGCACCAGCCGGTAGAGCGTGATTGTGAGCGCGTCGCTCAGACCCGTGAAATCGCCTTCGATCGTGAGCTGGAACGAGGCGTCCGGCAAGCGCTCGCGCCAGCCGTCGATGCAATGTTCGAGCGCGCTCGGCAAGCCGAATTCATCGAGACCGATGGGACGCAGCCGCCGGATCATGCCGCCGATCTGCCGGTACACATGGCTCGCGCTCTGCATGAGCGCCACCGCGATACGCTGAATCTCCGGCTCGCGCCGCTCGGCAAGATCGCGAATGCGCGCCGCGTCGAGCGAGATCGCGTTCAGGTACTGGCCCAGTTCGTCGTGCAACTCCCGCGCCAGATGGCGGCGCTCCCGCTCCTGCGCCTGTAACGCCTGGTTGGCGAGCCGCCGGTTGTCGGCGAGCAGGCGCTCGGCCTCATCTTCCAGCGCACGCCGATGGCCAAGCTCGCGGCGCGCTTCGCGATACCGCCGCCAGGCGAACCACGCGAGGCCCACGCAAAGCACGCATAGCGTGGCCGGCAATTCGTCGATCTGAAAGCGCTCGAGGCCGCGCGTCCAGCGATAAAGGCGCTCGCTGAAATCGAACGTTTCGCCGAGCACCCCGGCGAGCACCGTGAACGCGAGCACCCACGCAAGGTCACGCCATACCGTCGAATGCGGCGGCACGGGTCGCGCGGCGGAGTGCGCCGTGGTTCGCACGCTGGTGGGCGTGGAAGGAGGGGGTTGGAGTTCGCTTGCCATCGCTTTGCATTCTACTCACGCCACACATGCAACAAGGATGCCGCGACGCGCTCAGGAAGCTTTCCCTGTCATTTCGGGAAAAGGTCCCGGGCCACGCGCCGCGCCGTATGCGAAGCTTTACACACACTGCAAGGAAGCGCCACGTGTATCACAACGCGGCAGCGCTCACGCCGATAGTGTCGCTCGCACCGATAAGACCGATAAAGCCGGAGATACGACCATGAGCATGCGATTGCGCGCGCGGCGCGTAAAACGCTTGACCTCCGTGCCGGGCGAGGCAAGCTGGAAACGCTTGCCGAACTGGCCGCGCCGCGCGGGCATCACGCTCGGCTTCGGCAGCGCGCTGGCGAGCCTGTCGGTCGCCGCCTGGGCGCAGACGACGCCCGCCGTGGCAGCCTCCGGGACCTCCGCAGCGCCCGTTGCCGAAGCGGTGCCTGCCGTTGGCGCCACGCGGCCCGTAACCAACCTCTCGCCCATTGTCGTGGTCGGCACTACGCCGCTGCTCGGCATCGGCACGCCGCTCACGCTCGTGCCCGCCAACGTGCAGACCGTGCACGCGCAGGATCTCGAGCGGCAGCATCGCAGCACGCTCACCGAATATTTCGAGCGCAATCTGCCGAGCGTCGACATCAACGACGCCCAGGGCAACCCGTATCAGGTCAACGTGAACTATCGCGGCTTCACGGCGTCGCCGGTGCTCGGCACGCCGCAGGGCATCTCCGTGTTTCTCGACGGCGTGCGCGTGAACGAGCCCTTCGGCGACGTGGTGAACTGGGATCTGGTGCCTCAGCAGGCCATCGACACGATCCAGCTCATTCCCGGTTCGAATCCGACCTACGGGCTCAACACACTAGGCGGCGCGCTCGTGATCACCACGAAAAACGGCAAGACGAGCCCCGGCGGCGAGGCCGAGGTAGGGCTGGGCTCATGGGGCCGCAAGACCGCGCAGATCGAACAGGGCGGCACCATCGGCCAGAATCTGGACTACTACGTAACGGGCACCGCGACCAACGACAACGGCTGGGCGCAGGAGAATGCGAGCCGCGTGCGCCAGGGCTTCGGCAAGCTTCGCTACACCGACGCCGACACCACGCTCTCGCTCTCGGCAGGCGGCGCGGACAACAGCCTGTACGGCACGCAGACCATTCCACGGTCCTTTCTCGACAATCGCAAGCAGCCCTATACGTATCCCGACCTGAACGAAAACAGCGCGGCGTTCGTCACGCTATCGGGCGACCACTACATTAGCGACAACGTGGAATTGAGCGGCAATGCGTATTACCGCCATTTTCGCAACCGCAACGTGAGCAGCAACACCAACCCCAACTACGGCGAAACGGGTGACGACGGCACCATCGACACCACGCAGGCCACCAATGAGGAATCCATCGTTTCAACGGACAGCTATGGCGCGAGCCTGCAGCTCACGCTGCTCGGCAAGCTCGCGGGCATGGAGAACCAGTTCGTCGCGGGCGTGTCCGCGGACATCGCGAACTCCAGCTACGCGCAGTCGTCGCAGGCCGCGTACTTCACGCCTTCGCGGGCAACCGTCGGCATCGGCGACTTCGAGCAGGAGACCGCGGCCAACACCCACAACTCCAGTTACGGTATTTACTTTCAGGACACCTTGTCGCTCACGAAGCAATGGTCGATCATGCTGGCCGGCCGCTACAACTGGGCGAGCGCCACCATTGGCGACGCGAGCGGCACGCAGCCGCAACTCGACGGGCACCACACGTTCTCGCGCTTCAATCCAGCGGTCGGCATCAACTGGAACCCGAGCCCGGCGCTCACGACCTATGCGACCTACAACGAAGGCATGCGCTCGCCAACGGCCATCGAGCTCGCGTGCGCCGACCCTTCCGCGCCCTGCTCGCTGCCCAACGACTTCGTCTCGGACCCGGACCTGCAGCCGGTGATCTCGAAGACCTTCGAAGTGGGCGCGCGCGGACGCATCGGCGCTTCGACGACATGGAGCGCCGCCGTCTACAACACGACGCTCGACAACGACATCCAGTTCATCAGCAGCAATGGTGCCACGAGCAATCAGGGTTACTTCCAGAACGTGGGGCGCACGCGCCGCAAGGGCTTCGAATTATCGGGTCACTCGCAGTTCGGCCCGGTGGCCGTGACGGCGAGCTACAGCTATGTAAGCGCGACTTACCGGTCGAGCTGGACGGAAAACAGCCCGAGCAACTCCAGCGCGGACGCGCAGGGCAACATCACCGTCAAATCCGGCGACCGCATTCCCGGCATTCCCGCGAACACGGTCAAGCTGCGTCTCGACTACACGCCCATGCCGAACTGGAATATCGGCACCAACCTCACCTGGCGCGGCAGCATCTACGCGCAAGGCGACGAAAACAACCAGGACGTGAACGGCAAGATCTCCGGCTATTTCCTGATCGATCTCGACACCACCTGGCAGGTCACGAAGCAGCTTCAACTGTGGGCCAACATCACGAATCTGCTCGACAAGCGTTACGCCACGTTCGGTGCGCTCGGCGAAAACTTCTTCAATGGTCCTAACCATACGTTTGACGGCAGCAACCCGACCAACGAACAGTTCATCGGGCCGGGCGCGCCGCGCGGTTTCTGGGTGGGCCTGCGCTATGCGTGGAAATGAATGCGGCCGGCGGGGCCGGCGCGCATCGGTGCGATATGACGTGAGGCGCCGCAATCAGCGCGATTCGATCGAGCCGTCGCTATGCGGCCAGGTCACGATGCCCCACGCGAGCGGCAGGTCGCCGATCTGCTTGATCGGCTGGTAGCTCTGTGCGTCGAGCACGTAGACGGCGTCGGAGCGCCCGCAAGCCACCAGCAGCTTCGCGCCGTCGGGCGTGAAGCTGAAGTGCCAGCAGCGCTGGCCGACCGGCACGTCGGCGACATGCTCGTAGCTGCGGCCGTCGAAGACCTGGACCGTTTTGTCACGCGCCGCGGCGATGAAAAGACGTCGGCCTTCGGGGCCGAACGCCACGCCGTAGGGGCCGAGTTTGGTATCGACGGTCTTAAGGACCTCGAAGGTATGCGCGTCGAGCACGACGAACTTGCTGAGCGATTCGAGCGTGACCACGTAGGCCTTGCCGTCCGGCGAGAGGCGAATGCCGCGCGGGCGCCCGCCCGCCACGAGCTTCACCGTCCGGATCGGCGCACCCGTCTGCGCGTGATAGACCGACACCGTGTCATCGCCTTCGTTGGTGACGAGCATCGTCTTGCCGTCGCGCGAGAACTCGATGCCTTCGGTTTCGTGGCCGCTCGTGACCGAGCGCACCACGCGCCACGTTTTCATGTCCACGATGGCGATTTCCGCGGGCGGCTGGCTGGCGTCGTCATCGGCGCCGGGCTTGCCGCCCGGCTTCTTGTCCGCCTGCGGCGCGGCCCCGGCGGCCGGCGGCGGGCCGCCTTCCTCGCTGGGCTCGTAGGTCACATAGGCGAAGCCGTTGTGCACGCGCACATATTCGGGGTTCTTGCCGATCTTCACGCGCTGCACGACGTCCCCCGTGGCCGTATCGATCACCGAGAGATCGCCGGTGTTCTTGTTGGCCACGAGCAGGCGCGTGCCGTCCGCATTCAGGCTCAGGCCGCGCGGGCCCGCCGCGCCCACGGGGAATGTTTTGGTGAGCGTCATCTGCGTGAGGTCGATCACGCCGACGCCGGCCTTTTCGCTCGTCACGTACGCCGTCGGTGCGGAGGTCGCGGCGGCGGCTGTGAATGTCAGCGCGGCCGCCGTGGCGCATGCGCCAAACGCCACGGTGAGAAAACGCCGGGGCCGGCGCGCAAACGCGGGGGGGACGATACGTAACGGCGTCTCCTGCATGGTGGTCTGCTCCGTAATGAATTCCCTGCGCGGCAAACCCGCGCAGCATGCAAGCAAAGTAGCCCATCGCGGGATTGTTTGGCAACGGACTGCGGTCGGGAGATTTTCCCGAATTCACGCCAAAAGGCCCGCGGACGTTCTCAGCCGCCGCACCGAGAGGGACAATGCCTGCGGAGGTGGCCAACCCGTGGCTTCGACCCTGATGCGGCAGCTTGCTTCGACGACGACCGGATGGAGCGCGGGCGCGACGGACAGCACGCGCGCAACGCGCGACAAGACGCGCGCCCGCCGGATCGCCGCGACGCTGGGCGTCGTGATGGCCGCACACGCCGGCCTCCTCGCGTGGGTGTTGACGGCCCGCGAGCGCACCGTCGAGCGCGCAGTCGAAGCGCCATTGATCGTGGCGACATTGTTAACCGAGGCGCCCGATGCGGCCAAACCGGCGCCCGCGGCGCGTGCGCTGCCTCCCGCGCCTCCCGCGCCCGGCGCGCCGCGCAATCGACCCGCACCGCACGCCAGCGCGGCGCACAGCAACGCTCGACAACCTCTGCCACGCATGCCGATAACGCCTGCAGCTCCCGCCACGCCCCCGGCCGCTTTGCCGCCCCAGGCGCCGGCCACGTCTCCCGCGCCTGCGCCGATGTCCCCCGCATCCGCGTCGCCCACCCCGTCCGACGCGCCCGCGGCGACCGCGGCCGCCCACGCCACGCCCGCGTCGAGCGCGCCCAAAACCGTCTCGCACGTCGATTGCAATATCCCCGCCCCCGACTATCCCGAAGCATCGAAGCGGCGTGGCGAAAGCGGCACGTCGGTCGTTCGCTTCGTCGTCGGTCTGAGCGGGAAAATCGAATCCGTTCAACTGCAAAGGAGCAGCGGCTATACGCGGCTCGACGAAGCCGCGCTCGCCGCGATTGAGGGCGGCACGTGCCAGACGTATCGCGAGAACGGCGAGCCCGTGCGCGCGGCCTACGCGCAATCTTTCGTGTTCGGCTTGAGCAACTAGGGCCGATCCCGTCACCGGAGCAAAGGAAAGCGATCATGCAACACTACGGCCTCGCGAATGTCTGGGAAAACGGCGACTTCGTCACGCGCGGCATTCTCGGCGCGCTCTTGCTGATGTCGATCCTTTCCTGGACCGTCATGCTTTTCAAGCTGTGGGCCTTCATGCGCATCCGCCACGTGAGCGCACGCACCGAAGCGCAGTTCTGGCGCGCGCCCACGTTCGCCGAGGCGCTATCGAATCTGCAGGACCAGGCAGGCCACGCACCGGCCGCGGCCGCGCGTGACAACCCGCTCCTCGCACTTGCGCTGGCCGGCGCCGAGGCCGCGCAGCATCGCCGGACGCAAGCGCATCCGCATGACCGCGGCGAGCTATCGGAATGGATCACGCGCCGCCTGCAGCACGTCATGGACGAGACCTTGGCGCGCATGCAAAGCGGACTCGCGATGCTGGCGTCGATCGGCAGCACCGCGCCGTTCGTGGGACTCTTCGGCACCGTCTGGGGCATTTATCATGCGCTGATCCTGATCGGCGAAACGGGCCAGACCTCGATTGACCACGTAGCGGGACCCGTTGGCGAGTCGCTCATCATGACGGCCTTCGGCCTGTTCGTGGCGATTCCGGCAGTGCTCGGCTACAACGCGCTCACGCGCGCGAACAAGACGGTCGCCACGCGGCTCAAGGGCTTCGCGCATGGCCTGCACGCCTGCTTCGCGAGCGGCGCGCCCTGGCCGGCGAGCGCGAGCCCCGATGCGCGTGGCGCGGCCCGCGGCTCGAGCGGCCCGCTCGCCGCGAACGCCAGCGCAACCGCTCACGACGGAGCCCCAGGATGGCAATGACGCCCTTCTCCGACGATGAAACCGCGCCGATGAGCGAAATCAACATGACGCCGCTCGTCGACGTCATGTTGGTACTCCTGATCATCTTTCTCGTCACCATTCCGGCAATGCAGCACGCCGTGAAAATCGATCTGCCGCGTGCGAGCAGCCGGCCCGAGGTCGTGAAGCCCGCGCACCTGGACGTGTCCGTGCGGGCGGACGGTTCGCTGCTCTGGAACGACAAGTTTGTGACCGACGTCGAATTGCGCGCGAAGATCGCCGGCGCGGCTCGCGAGAAGCCGCAGCCCGAGCTGCGTTTGCGCGCCGACCGCACGGTGCCTTACGAGCGCGTGGCCGACGTGATGTCGGCTGCGCAAGCCGGCGGCCTTGCGAAAATCGCCTTCGTGACCGAACCCCGCGCGAGGCCATGACGCCCCGACCACTTGGCCCGGCGCGCTTAAAGCATGCTTTAGCGAGACTCAAAGAATCATTGAATTCAGCCCCTCCAGGGATTTCGTTATCGTGACGTCATGCGCCACTGCGAGGAGCGGACCATGGAGGCCCTGATATTCGACGTCGACGGCACGCTGGCCGATACCGAAAGCGCCCATCTGCAGGCATTCAATGCCGCCTTCGCCGAGGTCGGGCTCGACTGGTACTGGGACGAGGCGCTCTATACGCGGCTCCTGAAAGTCGCGGGCGGCAAGGAGCGCCTGCTGCACTACTGGCACGTGGCCGATCTCGAATGCGCGGACGGCGCGTGCATCCACGACGTGATCGACGCCGTGCACGCGGTGAAAACCCGCCACTACGCCGCGCGCGTGGGCGACGGCGGCTTGCCGTTGCGTCCGGGCATTGCGCGTCTCATAGCCGAAGCCGAGGCCGCCTGCATTCCCGTGGCGATCGCCACGACCACGACTCCGGCCAATCTCGACGCGCTGCTGCGCGCGCCGCTCGGCCGCGACTGGCGCATGCGCTTTGCCGCCATCGCCGACGCGGACACGACCCAGGTGAAAAAGCCCGCTCCCGACGTCTACCTCGACGTGCTCCGCCAGCTTGGCGTGCAAGCCGCGAACTGCATTGCCTTCGAAGACTCGGCAAACGGCCTGCACGCCGCGCGCGCGGCCGGCGTGCCCACTATCGTGACGCCGACCGCATACACGGCGCACGAGACCTTTGAAGGCGCGCTCGCGGTGCTCCCGCACCTGGGCGATCCGCACGCGCCGGTCCCCTCGCCGGTGGCGGGCGAAGCGCCGGGATGGGTGGATCTCGTCACCCTGCGCCGCTGGCATCGCCACACGCTGGCCGGGACCGCATGATGATGCGCCCGCCTTCGTTGCCGGACGGCGAACCGGTCCGCGCCGTGCTCCTCGATCTCGACGGCACGATGGTCGACACGGCGCCCGATATCGCGGAAGCGGTTGGCCGCATGCTCGCCGCTTTCGACACGCCTCGCTTGCCGCTCGCGACGATCCGCGATTTGATCGGCGGCGGCGTAGCTCCGCTCGTCCGTCGCGCGGTGGCGCTTGCTGGCCTGCGCACTGACATCGACGCCACGCGCGCGCTCACGCTGTTTGAACACCACTACGCGGCCACCAATGGCCGCTACGGCAAGGTCTATCCGCACGTGCTCGCCGGTCTCGATGCGTTGCGGCGACGCGGATGCCGGCTCGCCTGCGTGACGAACAAGCCCGCAGCGCTCGCGGCGCCCCTGCTCGAAATGACGGGGCTCGCCGGCTATCTCGACGGGCTGGTCGCGGGCGACACGCTCCCCAGCAAGAAACCCGCGCCCGAGCCGCTGTGGCACGCGTGCCGGGGGCTGCGCGCAACGTCGCGGCAGACGGTGCTGGTCGGCGATTCGGCCGTCGATGTCGCTGCGGCCCGGGCGGCCGGCGTGCCGGTATTCATCGTCGACTATGGCTATGCCGGACCAGGCGGCGCGGGGGCGCTGCAGGGCGACGCGCTGATCGGGTCGCTTGCCGAAGTCCCACGGTTGCTCGCCGCGCGTGTGGCGACGTGATCGTATGGACGGCCCGATGACATTCGGGCCCTTGCATTTGCCACGAGGATCGCATCGAGGCGCTATATTCACCCAGCGGCGGCGGTGAAGACCGCTTTCCATTCAGGCCGCCTTCCGATCCGCCGACGAGACCTCAGGAGTGGCGCATTCATGAGCAAACGCTTTGCCGGCCGGCCATCTTCGGGCGAACCGCCGCGCCAGCAACACCTGCGCAGAGACGGCCACTCGATCGCCTTCACTGTCGCCGGCGCGGGCGCGGCGACAGCAGTCGTCGTGCTGCATGGCGGCCCCGGCAGCGGCAGCCAGCCCGGCATGTTGGCCCTGTTCGATCTGACGACAACACGCGTCGTCATGGTCGATCAGCGCGGCGCCGGAAATTCGTCGCCTCGCGGCGGGCTGCGGACCAATCGCACGGATCGTCTAGTCGGCGACCTGGAAGCGATCCGTCGCGCGCTCGGCATCACGCGCTGGAGCGTCGTCGGCGGCTCGTGGGGGGCGGCACTGGCGCTCGCGTACGCGGGGCGGCATCCGGCAAGCGTGCGAGGGGTCGTTCTACGCGGGCTCTTTCTCACCTCGCACCACGAAATTCGGCGTCTCTTCGTCACCTCGCGCCGCCGCGCGCCTCGCGCCTGGCGGCGCCTGAGCGCGGCCGCCGGATGTGCCAGCCCGGGCGCTTTGCTGGCAGGCTGCGCGCGACGCCTGCAGCCGGGCGCGGCCTACGCACGACAACGCGAAGTCGCGCTCGCGTGGCGCGCGTATGAGGACGCCCTGCTCGCTTCGTTCCGGCCCGGGCGCGCCGGCAGATCGCGACCGCCTCGCGCAGATGCGCCGAAGGTGGTGCGCACGCTGATCGCGAAGTACAGGATTCAGGCGCATTACCTGATGCACGACTGCTGGCTGGGCGAGCGCCGCTTACTCGCACTGGCGCGTGCCGCCGAGCAAGCGGGCGTGCCGATCCATGCCGTTCACGGGCTGCGCGACCCGGTGTGCCCGGTCCGCAATGTCGAGCGGCTGGCACGGGCAGCGCCGTCCGCGCGCATCGCTCGCGTACCCGGCGGCCATGTCGCCAGTTGTCCGGCACTGAAGCGCGGATTATTGCGGGCGATCCAGGCCATGCTCGCCAGCGCCGCCCACGAGAACGGCGCTTCTCAGCCGGATTGAGCGACCGCCGCCGGGAGGCTGCCTGAACCGCCTGGCGTGGCTCCCGGGCGCACGCGTCGGGCTGCAGGCGGCCAACGCGCATCCCGCATCGCAGGGCCCGCACTGACGTTTGCGTCGGTGTCGGTGTCGGTGTCGGTGTCGGTGTCGGTGTCGGTGTCGGTGTCGGTGTCACTGTCGCAGACGCGCCCCGGACGACACTTCAAACGCGCCGCGTCACGCCACGCTCGCTAGCCGCGTGCGTCGAGTAAACCAGAGGATTTTTAGCGGAGCGGAAACGGCGCAATGAGGGGTTCAGGGCCACGGCGAACGAGCCGCTTCCGCTCCGCTAAAATTCCTTGAACTAAGCCGCTCCGCTGTCGGTGACTATGGGAATTGATTCGGTGCAGCGCTGGTTGTGACCGTCGAATGTGGGAAGGGAGTCGAGGGCAAGAGCGGCTGGATGCACGATGAAGCAGGCACGTCCTGGCATGACGGTCTTCACGCGGCCCAGGCCGCAGGAGGAAAGCGCATAGCAACCGCAGTGGACATGCGTGTTGCGCGGACCCGCAGCATTTGCCGGGTTCGGCGCCCACGAGGAGTTGCGTTCGCGCCTCATTGCTGGTGGGGCGGTGCCCGCGGCGGCGCGCCAGGTCGAAGGTATTCGCCGCAGACCATGTGGCCGCGTTTGCAGACCGGACAGTCGCGCAGTGAACGGGGCCACGCAATTCCGGGTGATATGGACGATCATCATGTGCAAGAATTCATTTTGATGATTCACCACCCGCAAGCAGTAGCTGATCCACCATTTCAAGCTTCAGTGGCTTGTTTGCGTCGAGTTTCTTTTTCTCGATAACATATTTCCACCCGTTGCCCGTACCCGGATTCCGGTAGAAAGCGACGATGGCAACGTACTTCGAGTCGGCCTTCATGGGTTGCGACAGGCTTGCGGAGGCGCCCGGGTTCAGTACGGTTGCCATGCTGTCCTGCAGGTCCTGTGCAAGCAGGGTGCGATCGTTTTTCAGAAGATCGTCATACGACGCCCCGTCGAAGAGCTTGCGATCCTTGAGCTGGTAGATACGCACCGCGACCGAGGTCGCGCGCCCGGCATCGTCCGGATTCAGTGCTTCCCGTGCGGACAGATCGACATTGAGCACCTTGACCTGCTTGAAGAAAACGGCGTGGTAGGCGCTCGACGTCGTGTCGGAAACAGACTGCCACGCGCCGCAGGCCGAGAGCAGCAAGGCGGAAGCAACGGTAGTAATGGCCAGACGGATAAACATCAACGGGTCCTCGGTTCCGCGTGTTGCGGGCTCAGGTATGGATTGGGCGGTGGTGCAGGAAAGGCTTCACGCACACCGAGTGGAATGGTGATCATGCGCTCCTCGTCGGCGGGCAGCACGGTCGTCCATCCGAGTCGCGGCGCGGGGCCCGCAGGAGCGATCCCGATCGTCGGGACCGGGGCAAGGCGCGACGAAACCTCCATGCGAAGATGAACGTCAGCCTTGACGCCGACGTACAGCTGGACGAACGCCATGAGTTCGCGATGCAGCCATGCACCGGGGAGCAGGTCGTGCGCATGCTGCGCATTGTCGGGGCGCAGCGTAGCCCGCACGGCCCGGCTGCGATAGGCGAGCCGTCTGCCGAGCACATAACCACTGCCAAGCCCCCGCCTCGGCCCTTCTCCCGGTTGCGTGGCTGTGGAGTGCGACGTCAGCGGCTGCGGTTTGCCGGTCCCAGTAAGGGCGGGAAAAAATTCGTCGGCACGCACGTCCACTCCTGGCACGGCCAGCGCGATTACACCCGCGAGACCTTCGGCCGTACGGGTCTTCAGGTTCAGCAGGCCCAGCAGCGCGAGCATCCGGGAATCCGGCACCCCGGCGCGCTCGGGCTTCCTGCCCCAGCCAAACCCCACCAGGCACAGCAGGTAGCGCGAATGCGCGTCGCTCCCTCCCGGCCGGAAGCTTTCCGGGTAGCGGTACTTTTTCCAGGCGCGGTACAGCAGCGTGACGATGCGGTGATTGAAGCGGTCGAGAAAAGCTTCGACCGCCTCGTGCCCTTCTTCGCGCAGGACGATATCGTCGATCATGTGCGGCGGCACCGCCGAATCGACGCCATACAGGCCCATGAATGTCGTACGCACTATTGGAGGCATTTGCGGCCTGTAGTCATCCGATGCGTCACCGAATTCGACTCTGGCGACTTCACCTGCGGGAAACCCGACGCGCGGCCACGAGCCAAAACGCACAGGCTCATGCTCTGGCGTGTCGCGCGAGCCGAATTCCGGACGTTCTGGCGCACGCACCTCGAGCAGGCGGCACAACTGCATGAAGCTCATCCGGGGGGCACGTGCGAGCAGGGACGCGACGAGCGGCTCGACGTTAGGGAGATCGTGCGGTTTCATAGCGGAGCGCGTTGTGCCTTGCTGCGCGGCCAGACCGTACGGGTCTGCGACGGCAAGCTCACGATCGAGAGCTTCGTGAACAGGTTGATTTCCGCGTATGCCGCAAAGAAGCGATGCAGCAGTTCGCCAAACAGCATCAGGTCGCCCTCACCGGCGAACGCCTGCGAATCGAGCGTCACCTCAATGAGCACCCCCCGCTCGACGGAACCACCCGACACCTCTTCGAGCAGTTCCTGCGACACCCAGAGAATGCCGGCCAGACGCCGCGCGTTAAGCTCATCATCAGTCCAGTCGTAGAGCGCGAGTGCGCCACGCAGCACCTCTGCATCCATCATCGAAAGGAAGTTCGGGGCAAGATGTGACAGCACGCGCCACTGGAACCGGTCGCCCGTGGGCGGATAAAGCGGTAACGTCGGTGCGACGAGATTGCGCACCCACGTCACGTTCGGCGTGCTCTCAGCGAGTTCGCTGAGGTTTGCCTCGCGCAGTCCCTTGCGCGGCAGCATCCCGTTGGTCCCCGTGACACGCAGCGACAGGCTTTCTTCCGGCAGCGTTTCCCTGGTCTCCCACGCGTGGCCGCCCAGGATCACCCAGGTCTCGTGAAGCCCCGCCATGCCGGGGCGCACGCGCGCATGGAAATACCGTTCCGGCGCTTCGTGGCGAAGCATGCCACCGCGATGCCGGAACGTGGCGAACGGCACATACTCGTAGCGCTCGGCAGTGTCGTGATCGAACGTCCCGATCGCGTCGACCGAATAGGTTTCGACGTGCTCGCCCTGATGGCCCGCCGGCACGACGCGATACTCCGTTTCGTGATGATTGATCTCGATGGGTTCGGCATCGAGTTCGAACAGGTTGATCACCGGCGAGCAGAACAGCCTCACATTGTCCTTGCTGAAATGCTGGTCCGACGGGTAAGCCGTTTTCAGGACAAGTTCAAGCTCGAATCGGGTCGTTCCCGCCGGAAGCTTCGCGACGTCGAGCCCGCACAGGTCAATGAAGAGGAATTTCTCGCGAAATGAAAAGTACTCCAGCAGAAGCTGGTAGCCCGAGAACGCTGCGTCCGCCTTGGGCCACAATCGCTCTTCGGTCGAAAATCCCGCGGGCTCGATCGTGATACCGGCCAGCGGCACAGCCTCGCCGTCGCGCACCTCCGGAATGCGCCACAGGACCGAATCGACCTGACGTGTGAGCGCAAGGTGCATGGCGAACGCGACCGGCAGATCGGCATTCAGGTGCAGGCGCAAGCGCGACAGATCGGTTTCCTCGCGCCGGGCCGAATGATGCAGCTCGAAGGCGAGACGAATCACCGAGCGGCCATCGTGGCGCACGGTCGGTCCTGCGTGCGTAATGGAAAGTGGCTGAAGCTGCACGGCCTGCGTGGTCCGGTACAGGCACTGTACGGTCTTCGGCGTCGTGCCTTCGGCGCCCGATGGCGGCGGAACGCTGATGGGCGCAGAACGGACGGGCACACCCGCAGGCACCACCTCGGTTCGCTGGAGCTTTTCCCGTAGCGGGATCAGTTCGACGACCGAAAGTGACGGAATCATGCGCAGATAGTGAGGCCACAGCAGGCTCACGAGCCCTTCGGTGAGTTCCGGCAACTCGTCGTCGAGCTTCTGCTGAAGGCGCCCCGTCAGAAAGGCGAAGCCCTCGTGGAGTCGCTCGACATACGGATCGCGGTCACCCACGCGATCGAGGTTGAGCAGGCGTGCGCGGTCGGGATGCGCCTTGGCGAATTCCTTGCCGGATTCGCTGAGGTAGCGCATCTCGGCTTCGTAATAGCGCAGGATCGTGTCGTCTTTTTTCATTCGGTCTTTTATGGGAGAGTTAATGCACGTGCTGGATCGAGCACGGTCAGTTCCGCCTGCAACTCACCGATGCGGCGCGCGAGCGCCGCTTTGTCAGCATCCTTGCGATTGCTCATCGCCTTGAACGCCCGGGTTAGCTGCTGCTTGACTTCGAATACCAGTGCCGGCTCCCAGCGCGTGAGCGGCAGGGAGCGTGCGGCCGCATCGAGATCGCTAAGCAGTGCGAATGCCGTATCGGGACGGCCCGCATGGTCGGCCAGGCGCGCCATGACGAGTCGTTGCAGGTAGCGATGGCGATCTGTTTTCATGCCCGGCAGCGCTTCGAGCCAGGTAAAGGCCGCCTCGATACCATCGCGTCCGGCCAGGTCTCTCGCCTGCGCTTCAATCTCGGGCCAGTCGCCGGCGCTCCCGTCTTCGCTATCGGCTGAAACCGGCAGTGGCGCCACGCTCTCGCCTGCCTCCAGATCCCGCACGACCGCATGCCGGGCAATCCATTCGAGCGTTGAATCGTCGGCGAAGGGCGTGCCGTCGTTGAACGACAGGCGCTCGATGCCCGGCAGACGCTCGAGAAAGAGCGCAAAGTCGGCGCGCAGCAGTTCGCGCCATGCGCTGTACGGCGCGCCTACGTGGTCAAGCGCGACGTGCTGGAAGCACTGCAGGTCGAACCAGAGGTGATTGACACCCTCCATGAACGCGCCCTCGACACGTTCCAGCAATTCGTGCCACTGCTTCTGCAGTACCAGCCGTTTCATTTGCGCGCGCAGTTCCGCGCGCGGTGCCACAAGCCGTGTATGTGATCCGGCGTCAGATGGAGGCACCTCGTGCAACGTGTCCCAGCGCACGCTGCGCACGAGTCGCACCGATGAAAGATAGCCGTTCTCCTGATCACGCAGCCACATGGCCATCGTGCGAGCCTGCTCGAGCAGATCACGCGTCGAGGCAATCGACCCCGACGACGTACTCGCCGTGACTGGCAATGCCGCCTGGGCGGAATCCGCTGCGCCGCCACCAGCGATACGGTCCTTGCGCTCGAACCTTGAAACCAGCGGTTGCAGGTTCGGACGCGCGGCTTCGGTCCATCCGCCGGTCAGCGTGACTAGTACGTCGAGCGCGGCAAGCGCGCGTTCAAGGTCCGCCGGCGCGAACTCGCCGCGGCTCTCGAGCAGTTCCAGCACGCGCGTGGTTGCCAGCATCTCGAGCGCGCCTTTTTTCGCTTCTGGACGCGCTGGCAGCACGGCCTCTCCGAACCGGTCGACGAGTGCTGCGGATAGCTCCAATCCGTCGGCAAAGCCGGCTGGCCCATCCTGGCGCAGCCGCGCGAACGCATAGTAGCCAGCAAGACGCAGATCCTTGCCGGTCTCTTTCAGAAGCTGCTCGCAGGAACGGACGATCAGGCCGTCGTCGATACCCGAGAGCTTGCCTGCCTCGTCCTTGAGCGTGAAAAACGCATCCTCGTAACCGGGGTCGCGGCCAACGCCCCCTTCACCCGGGAGCGGCAGCAGCCACGATCCCCACGCATCGAGGCGTGCTCGTGTGAGTTCA
>NZ_BBJH01000026.1 GCF_000739775.1 Paraburkholderia heleia NBRC 101817
CGATGCCGTGAATGGTGTATGCAGGCGGCTTCTTGCTGAACTTCTGCGCGTTCTCGCCATACATCCTGAGCAGATTGCCCATGTTCGGATCGATCGGATCGATGGCAAACCGGGCGGGGCGCCCGATCACCTGGTCCATCGGGATTCCAGCCATGGGGCTTGTGAATTCAATCTCGTACCAGTACAGCTGGCTGATCCTGTCGATACCAGCAAATTTCAGGACCGAGAAGGGCGCCGGGTGTGGCGCCAGTTTCAATTCATAAGCCTGCAACGGCATGACCATCGACATCGGAGACCTCCTCAACGCGCGAACGCAACGGCATAGCCGGGGCACTGATCGGTGCCCCGGCGGGTACATGCGGGAATCGTCAGATCAGCCCGGTCAGCTCTTGGCCTTTCTGCGTCGAATCGGCCGAGAAGAAGCACGCGAAGTCGTGGTTCTTGTAGAACGAGAGCGGAATGAAACCGAGATTCGCAAACTCGAATTCGCGCGTCTCCGGAATCAGCACTTCCGTCGGGATCTTCGGCTGGACACCAGTCCCAAGGTCGTAAAGGTGAAGAGGCAGCCCTTCGACCTTGCCACCAGCCTGCGGACCGCGGATCTGAACACACCACCCCGTTATTCACGAAGCTACGCGTCATGTTCGCAGCGAACGCGAACGATGCGTTGACCCACAGGTACCGGTTATGATCTGGGCCCTTCACCGCTTCTTCGTAGTTGAAGGCACGCACCGGCACTGTGTCCTTGCCATACGGCAGACGGCCCAGCACGCGCGGCATCGTCAGACCCACGTAGCGGGCATCATCCATGTCTCGGAAGCTCTTCCATTTGATGTACTCGGCGCGGTCGAAATAGTTGCCGATATCCTGGATGGCCGCCACTTCTTCCATCGACTGCTTGCCCAAGAATGCCGGACCCACCGAGCCGATGAACGGCATGTGCGCGGCAGCCGCCACCTTCGAGATGTTGCGCAGCAGGGCGATGTCCATCGGCGAATTCGAAAACTCGAAGTCGCTGATCATGGCGCTGATCGGCTGGCCACCGGGGGTGTCGTATTCCTCGATGTACGCGAGGCGATACAGTAATGAGATGGCATAAAGTGCTCGATCGATAATTTAACATTGGCTAACATAGCTCAATGCGCTAGCAAAATCTCTGTAAAGAGTAGAATCCCACGTATTTCAACGAATCTTATTGATGGCTGTCAAACATACGTTAGGTTTACTAACTTATCTTAATAATTTATTCGATGCACATTGATATCGAATAAATGTTAATTTAATTTAACGAATTCTCCGATCTATGTTGATAAGTGTTCCATGGTAAAAGCGTTTGATTTTTGCTAGCCTGGCGTTTTCGCTGATGCCGGGTCTTGGATGAAGTGTGTCGTTGTGCTGGAGGCAGTTGAGGAGCTGACGTTGCAGCAGACGTCGATCAATCACCCTCTTCGGGGGATACGCGAACACGCGCGGCGGGCTTGTTGATGCTCGGACGTGGCCTCAAGCCACGTGTCATCGCGGCCCAACTGGGCGTGAATGGCCAGAGCGTCTACAACTGTCGCACGCATGGCGAGAGTGCGGCGTATGCGGCTTGATGGGTGCGCATAACGGCGGTCGGCATGCGCTGCTGAGTGAGGCCTAGATCACCGTGGCCCTGGACATCGCGCGCGCCGAACCCCTGTTGAGTCGCATCGCCCAGCGCCTCGAAGCTGCGCTCAACGGACCGCTGCCCTGCAAGATTGAAACGCTGGGTGAAGCACTCGAGCGCAATGGCTTTTCGTTCAAGCGAAACCGCTACGCGCTCAAAAAAGCGTAATGAAGAAGTGTTCGCGATGAAACAGACCACACTCGAGAAGCTCCAGCAGGCCGCGCGCGATGGTGCCGTGCGGCTGTATCTGGATGAGGCGGGCTTTCATGGATCGCCGCCGGTTCAGCGTAGCTGGTCACCGCGAGGCTTGCCCCATCAGTTCGAACCGAATCATCATTGCCGTCGCAGCATGATCGGTGCGCTGGACTTCGGCGAGAACACGTTGATCCACGCCGCGCATGGCGGGACTATCAAAGCCCCGAACGTCGAGCACTTCATCGACGGCTTGCTCGCGGATGCCACCCCTGAAATACCGATGGCGTCGAGCCCTCACCTGGACACGCGATACCATTGACGCAGAACTTGCAGCATTGCTAATGCAGATACGGCACTGACTTTCAAATCAATTTCTCGTGAACACTTAGCGTCTCTACGACGGGAACGGTAACGCTGCCGTAGACATTGATTTCGACCATGACCATGGTTTCGGCGCCCCGCATTCGCATAATCGGGACAACGGCGTCAGAGATAACGGGAATGCCTTCTCCCTGTTGGCTTATTAAAGAGGTTTTGTGTGAACAGGCTAAAAGAGTTTTAGTATTTCCACGACTGGCATATGGATACACTCGCCGTGCGTGATCGCCATAAACTCATCATTGCGCTTGAATTCAACGGGAAACGCGCAACACTGACTTTTAACAGGACTAGTCCATTGAACCATTGAAATTGCACTGATCTAATAGTGCATGGGTAAAATGAATCTGAGTGAAACCGAGCGCGAAGAGCTGATGTCGATTCAGCGCAGCCGCACGATGGCCGTTGGCCAGGTGAGGCGTGCGCGATTGATCTTGCTGCTCGACGAAGGGGCCTCGCGCGCGGCGATCATGGCCGAATTGCACTGCGATTCGCGTTTCATCACAACGTGGCAAACGCGTTTCGCAAGTGAGCGCCTGGCAGGCCTGTACGGCAGACATCCAGGCCGCACGCCGCGACCTGACCTCGCGGGTCTTGAAGCGAGAGTGCTCGACTACACGCTGCGACGCAAGCCTGCCGACGGCTCGACGCACTGGAGCAGCCGCAAACTGGCGGCACAGCTGGGCATGGCTTTCATGACCGTGCAACGTATCTGGCGCAAGCACGACATTCGGCCACATCGTCTCGATACGCACATGGTGTCCAATGATCCTGACTTTGAGGCGAAGGCGGCCGACGTGATCGGGCTGTACCTCAATCCGCCATTGCATGCGGTGGTGTTCTGCGTGGACGAGAAGACAGCCATCCAAGCGCTGGATCGCAAGGACCGGATGCTGCCGCTCTCGCCCGGGCGCGCCGAGAGCCATGGCTTTGAATACAAACGCAACGGCACCCTGAGCCTGTTCGCGGCATTGAATGTTGCCACCGGTGAGGTGCTGGGCAAAACCGCGCCACGCCACACCAGCACCCAGTTTGTTGCGTTCCTCACCGAGGTGGTATCGGCGCAGCCACGCGGAAAGGAGATTCACGTGATCTGCGACAACGTGAGCAGCCACAAAACCGACGCTGTTCAAACATTTCTGGCTGACCATCCGAAGGTCTCGATACATTACACCCCCACGTATTCGTCATGGCTGAACCAGGTCGAGAACTGGTTTGCCCGCATCCAGCGCGACGTCATTGCGCGTGGCGTATTCACCAGCACCAAGGATCTCGACAAAAAGCTCATGCGTTACATACGTCAATACAACAAGCAGGCGCTCCCGTTGAAATGGAAGTACTCCGATCCATCGCGGCGAATCCGGTGCAATTCATCCGGTTCAACGGACTAGCCGCTGTACCGTTGAGCATTTCAGCGTGGCGAATAACATCGTTTTTGAAGTAACGATACTCAAACCGGGCGATGCTAATTACGACCTCGCGCTCGCTATGCTAGCGAAGAGTGAGCGTTTTTCCGATACGCCAGGGAGCCGGATAGCGTTAGTCCTTGCTACGGCCGGCGCGGAACTGGCCGTCGAGTTTGAGACGCTGGAAATCGCTACTGTGTGACGTTATGCGCAGACGGCGCACGCATGGAGACCGACATAGGGTGCCGCCCCTCCGGTTTTCCCGTCACGCCCGCGAAACCAGCCTTGGTAGGGGTTGCCGGAAAACAGCTGTTTCCGAGACGGGGCAGCCGCAGCGCGCGCAATAAATCGCCTCATGCACGCCACGACGATTCGTTAACTAATGTACTTACCAAAAGCGTGGCCTTTGAGTACAAAGTTACCAGGAAGCCCTTTCGCCGGCGTATGAAAAGATGGGGCATCGCCTTCCGGAGGCGTTGCCCAGTGCGGCGGCGCGCGAGATGCTATTCGCTGGCCGCGGCATCCCCTTTCCGGGCTGTCAAGCGGTTCGTCACGGCCTTCACGCCCAGCACCGGCCTTGCCGCATTGGCCGCGCGCGAGATCTGCCAGGTCTGTGGGACTGTGCCCGAGAGCGTGACGACACCATGGCTGACCCGGATGTGAATATCCGAATCGTCGAGATCCGGGACGCGCCTGATGGCGCGGCGAACGTCGCGTACCACCGAGCTGTCCGGCCGGGTTCCGGGTGTCGATGCCGAGACTCTTTGCACGGCCCCACCGACAGGCTCGTTCATACCGGTTTGCGCGTTCGCATTGGCAGCGCAGTTCGCGACAGCCACGAACACCATCACGCAGATCGTTCCCTTCGCACCGTCTCTATTCATGCTGCCTCCATCGGGTCGAGTCAACCGAGGAAAAAGCGCCCCCTCTGCGCGTATATTCTCACAGGAATTCACGCGTCGACCCATAGACAGCGAAAAGGCACGCTTCGACTGTCGCGAAGCGCGCTGGCAATGTGCCGGGCGCTACATGCCCATGCTCGTCCCTGCACCCGTTCCCGTTCCCGTACCGGTGCCGATGCCGGTGCCTGTGCCCGTAGTCGCGCCTGTGTTCGACGTCGCATTCAAATCGATCCTTCCATACACACCATCGGCTTCGTCATTCGGCCCCGCCGCAAAAAACAGCGTATTGGAAGGCTGATTGCTGAGGTCGTTGCCGAACGCAATGCCCCATACGCCCGGCTCGACAAGCGCCTTGCCGTTCGACCCGGCGAGCGGTCCCATCGACTGGCCGTTCGAGGCGTTGAACGCATTGATCGCGCCGTTACCGAAATTGCCGATCAGTATCGCGCCACTCATCGAGCCGAAGTTTGCCGGCGCCTGGGCGATGCCCCATGGCGCATCGAGCGGACTCCCTGTCGCGAAGCGCTGCTTCAGGTTGCCGGCCGTGTCGTACACGTCGACCATGCCGAGCCCCGCGCCTGCGACATCGTCGTGCCTGGCCGCGTCCTGCATGGCATACGTGACGAACAGATTCGAGCCGACCGCCTGAATGCCGAACGGCGCGAAGCCGGCCGGGATCGCCGGGTCCGTGAAGCCGCCGGGCATCGTAACCTTGTTGAATGAGGTATTGAAAACATCGATCTTGTTGTTATGGAAGTCGGTCGCGTAGAGGAAATTCGCGTTGTTCATCGTCGCGAGCGCGAGACCCTTGTACACGGCGCCGCCCGTGCCGTCGTCGTACATGACGAACGCGTTGGTCGGCCCGACCGCCGGCGCCCACGCGGTGATGGTGCCGCCCTCGCCCGCGAAGATGAATGCCGCGACGCCGGACTTGCCGTTTTCCGTGACGGTAAAGCTTTGTGTGCCGTTGAAGACGAGGCCCGTGGGCGATGCCGTGCCGTTCTTCCCGTTCGGTATCGCGACGATCAGCGATTGCGGCACGCCGTTGCCGTCATAGAGCGTTGCGACATTGGTGCCGTTGTCCGCAACCCAGACGAAACCTTTCGGATTAAAGGCGACACCCCACGGGTTTCTCAGATTCCCGTCGATGTGGGCGGCCGCCACCGCGCCATCGGAAACGAGCGCCGTCGCCGCGAACGACGACTGGACGGGCGCGCTCGCACTGCCGGAACCCGAACTGGAACCGGAACTGCCGCCACACGACACGAGCGTCGCGATGGCCGCGCCACACGCTACGACGCCAAATACGGCGAGTAGAGACTTCATGACCGCACTCCTCGTTCAGTCCAAGGGACTAACGGAAACAGAACGAGGAGGACGCAGCGTTTATTCCAGTGAAGAGCCAGGACTTGCTTTGCGGGAGCACGCAATGACTGAACTAGCTAGCGAAAAACCCATGGACGGCTATGAGCGCTATGCGTGACTCTCCGGCGCCTGCAGACTCGCCGATACCGGCGGCAATCTGCGCGGCGTACCGAGCAGGGCGAGTTGCTTCTCGTGCGGCGTCAGCGCCCCGCTGTCGCGCTTGTCCGCCTCGGCATATTTTTGTGCCGCATGAGACAGATCGCCTTCGTTTTCCAGCGCCTGTCCCCATAGTTCATACGAGGGCGCGAGATCGGGACGAAGTTCCACCGCATGCGCGAGCTTGACGATCGCCGCCTCATACTGGCCGTTGTCGATGAGCGCTTCTCCCCAGTCATGCAGGATGTTCACGTCGTCGCGATGCATTTCATCTGCGCGGTGAAACGCGCTGAGGGCTTCGGCATACCGGTGCGCGTGCAACAAGACGTCGCCGAGCAGGCGCTGGTTCTCCGCGGTGCTCCACCGCTCGTGAGCGCCCGCGCGAAGCTCCTTGATCGCGGCGTCGATTCTATGCTCCTGCTCGAGCGCAATGCCGAGATTGGCCCGCAAGACGGCCGAGTGCGGATACAGCAGCAGCGCGTCGCGCGACTGCTGTTCCGCCTCCTCGGAGCGGTTTTGCCTCAGCAGCAGCCAGCCTTTTCCAGCGAGCGCCCATTGGCGTTGCGGCGAGCCTGGCCGGCCGAGGACATCGTCATAGATCGCTTCGACGTCGCTGTAGTCGCATTGACCCGGCGAACACCGTGTCTTTTGCACCGTCGAGAACACGTGGCTCGCGAGCGTATTCGGTTCGACGAGACGCATGACTTCGATCGCGATGTCTCGCACCGACTGGTTGAAGTCCTTGCCTGTGAACGCGACGTCGTCGTGCATGGCGTTGAACGGGCCGTTTTCGATCTGGATATGCGCGACATACGCATCCGCACCGTCGGCCGCATGCGTAATGCCGATATGGACGACCACGTCCTGCTTGTTCCTGAACAGCGTCGATTTGAGAAACCCGACAATCGAGGCATAGGACATGTCCTGGCCCGGCAGCTTGATATCCGGGCTGTCGTTATCGGCCAGCGATACATCGTGCGGAACCGCGTCGCTGTCGCTGCTGATGCCGCGCATCGCCGCAAGAATGCGTTCTGCCAGCAATTCCGGGGCATAGCCGGTTTCGGCCAGCGCTTTCGGCGTTTCAATCGGCGGCACCAGCACGTGTTGCGTGAGCGCCCCCGAGATGACGAGCCAGCAAAAAGGAACGGTCAGCACCACGATGACCCAGGTCAGCACAAAGGGCCATAGCTCCCGTGGAGCGCGGCCGATCAGTTCGATCAGCAACAACACATGCGAAAGACCCGCGGGCCTGCGATCTGGAACGCTCGACATGTTGCACCTCGACTCGGCTGCAGCTGGCTGTGCCCAACTGTCGGTCGGCGTGAACGCATCGACTGTGCCAGTACTCTCGAACGCTTTACTGCTGGGCGTTCTGGCCATGTTTGCGAATTTCGGGCGGCGCGGGTGTTATCTCCTGACCGACTCTTAAACATGGCGAGTGCCGGTTTGCGGCACACAGTTGTCATCGAGGCTGATCCGTCGCGCTCACTTCACCGCCTCCACGTCTTCGATCTGGCCCGCCACCGGCACATTGCCCGAGGGGCTCATCATGCGCGGCTGCAGCATCAGCGCGACGAGCCCGGTCCAGCCGGTCTGGTGCGATGCGCCGACGCCGCGTCCGTTGTCGCCATGGAAGTACTCGTGAAACAGCACGAGACCGCGGCAGCGCGGATCGGCCTGCAGCAGCGGGTACGCGCCCATCACCGGGCGCTCATTGTTGCGGTCGAGCAGGAAGAGCGTCGTGACGCGGCGCGCGAGCTCGTCGGCGATCTGTGCAAGTGAAAGCTTCTTGCCTGACCCGGTCGGATACTCGACACGAAAATCGTCGCCATAGTAGCGGTGGAATTCGTACAGCGACTCGATCAGCATATAGTTGACCGGCATCCACACCGGGCCGCGCCAGTTCGAATTGCCGCCGAATACGCGCGATTCAGATTCGGCGGGCAGATACTTGACGCGGAAGTCGCAACCGTTGTGCCGGTAGACGAAAGGCTCGTCGAGATGGGCGCGCGAGAGCGCACGCACGCCGTGGTCCGAGAGAAACTCGGCTTCGTCGAGCATACGCCGAAGCAGCGCCTTCATCCGGTGCCCGCGCAATAGCGAGAGCAGCAACGCATTGCCCTTGCCGGGTTCGTTCCAGCGCGACACGAGGCTCGCCAGGTCGGGCCGGTGCTGGAGGAAAAAAACAAGCCGCTCGCGCAGCCCCGGCAGCCCGCCATGGACCCGCTCTTCCAGCACGCGCACCGCGAAGAAGGGAATCAGCCCGACGATCGAGCGCATGCGCAGCGGCACGCTGCTGCCGTCCGGCAGCCTCAGCTTGTCGTAGAAAAACTCGTCCACGCTGTCCCACAGGCCCGTGTCGCAGCCGTCGTCGCAGCTCACTGCCCCCGCGATATACAGGAAGTGCTCGAAGAACTTCACGCCGATATCGACGAACACATGGTTTGCGAACGCGAGCTCGAGCGCGATGCGCATCAGGTCGAGCGCATAAGCCGCCATCCACGCGGTGCCGTCCGCCTGGTCGAGGTGCCCGCCTGTTGGCAGCGGCGACGAACGGTCGAAGATGCCGACGTTGTCGAGTCCGAGGAAGCCGCCCTGGAAGATGTTGTGGCCGTCCGCATCCTTGCGGTTCACCCACCACGAGAAGTTCAGCAGCAGCTTGTGGAAGATGAGTTCGAGAAAATCCCGGTCCGCCTTGCCGGTGATTGCGCGATCGATCTCATACACGCGCCACGCCGCCCACGCGTGCACGGGCGGATTCGCGTCGCCGAAGGCCCATTCGTAGGCAGGCAACTGGCCGTTCGGATGCTGATAGCGGTCTTTCACGAGCAGCAGCATCTGCTTCTTTGCAAACATCGGATCGACCAGCGCGAACGCGACCGCCTGAAACGCGAGGTCCCACGAGGCATACCACGGGTACTCCCATTTGTCCGGCATCGAGAGAATGTCCGCGTTGCACAGATGCCGCCAGTCCGCGTTGCGCCCGCGCTGGCGCGCTGCGGGCGGTGGCGGCTGCAGCGGGTCGCCTGCCATCCAGCGGTTCACGTCGTACTGGTAGTACTGCTTCGACCACAGCATGCCCGCCAGCGCCTGGCGCTGCACGAGCCTCGCGTCGGCGCTCTCGATGTCGCGCTGCAACGCGTCGTAGAACGCGTCCGCTTCGGCGATGCGCTGCGCGAACAGGCTGTCGATGTCGAGCGCCACGTCCTCCTTCGGCGCGGACAGCGGACGCCAGCGGAACGTGACGACCGCGCGGCCGTGCGCCGCGATCTCGAGATGCACGCGCGCGGCCGCCTTCGTGCCCGCGTCACGCCGGATCGCGTCGTGGTTGCCGTGCACGACATAGTCGTCGAAACCGTCCTTGAACGGACCGGCGCCGTCCATGCCGAAGAGACGCTTCACGTTGGTCTCGTTCTCGCAAAACAGCCATTCGACGCGCTCGCCTCCTTTTGCGGCGGCCGTCACGACGAGCGGCTCGTGCGTGCCACAGTGGGCGACGACGTGCTCGCCCCCCGCCGACGAGACCAGCGTGAGAGACGGCTTGCTCGTGGCCTTCCACGACCACGTATTGCGCGCCCAGATCTGCGGCAACACGTCGATCGATGCGTGCTGCCCGGCGCGGTTCTCGACTGTCACGCGCATGGCGATGTCTTCCGGCGTGTGCTTTGCGTATTCGATCTGCACATCGAAATAACGCTCATCGTCGAATGCGCCCGTGTCGAGAATTTCATATTCGGGCAAGCCGACGCCGCGCCGCGCGTTTTCGTCGATCAGGTCCTGGTAGGGAAACGCGGCTTGCGGGTACTTGTAGAGCATGCGCATATACGAATGCGTCGGCGTGCTGTCGAGGTAAAAGTACAGCTCCTTCACGTCCTCGCCATGATTGCCTTCCTGATTCGTGAGGCCGAACAGGCGTTCCTTCAAAATAGGGTCGAGGCCGTTCCATAGCGCGAGCGAACAACACCAGTCCAACCGCTCGTCGGCGAAACCGGCCAGACCGTCCTCGCCCCAGCGATAGGCGCGCATGCGCGCGTGGTCGTGCGGGAAGTAGTCCCACGCGGTGCCATGCTCGCTATAGTCCTCGCGCACCGTGCCCCATTGGCGCTCGCTGAGGTACGGTCCCCAGCGCTGCCAGCGGGCGTAGTCGGCCGAGTACAGGCGTTGGCCTTCGACCGTGTGGATGAGGCCGGCGGCGCGCTGCAGCATGGGCATCTCCTTGAATTGGGGCCGCCAGGGTGGGGCGCGAGCGGCGAACGCCGCGAGTCTTCCATGCTAGCGCGGTTTGCCCGTCGGGCGTGCGCGCAGCGCCGCGGGCGCGGGTTAGCCCGCGTCGCCAAGCCGCTTGAGAACGCGCATCAATTCGCCGAGCGACCATGCCTGGAACGGTGCGCCGCCGGGCTCGTGCGGCGCGTCGCCGTCGGCGACCTCGGAAACATGGTCGAGCCCGGCACGGTCGAGATGCGCGAGCAGCGGCACGATGAACCGCTCGCGAGCCACCGCGCGCTGCGTCGCGTGATCGCCGTTCACATGCAGCCAGGCATCCACGAAGGGGCCGAGCAACCAGGGCCAGACAGTGCCCTGATGATAGGCGCCGTCGCGCTCCAGCACACCGCCCCGGTACTGCCCACGATACGCGCGGTCCGACGGTGCGAGCGTGCGCAGCCCCATGGGCGTGAGCAGATTGGCCTCGACCTGGGCGACGACCGGGCGCGCCGCATTGCCTTCGAGCAGCGCGAACGGCAGACCGCCTGCCGCGAAGATCTGGTTCGGCCGAATCGAGCGATCGGCCGTGCCCTCCACATGATCGACGTCGACCACGTCGAAGAGCGCGCCCGTCGACGGATCGACAAAGCGCCCGGCAAACGAGGCGCTGGCGCGCGCTTCGAGTTCGCGCCAGCGCGTATCCCATGCCGCGGCAATGCGCAGCGCATTGATCCACAGCGCCTGAATTTCGACCGGCTTGCCAATGCGCGGCGTGACCACCCAGTCCCCCGCCTTCGCATCCATCCAGGTGAGCTGCACGCCCGGCACGCCCGCTCGCAGCAGCGCGTCGCGCGGATCGGCTGCGATCCCGTAGCGCGTGCCGCGCGCATAGCCTTCGAGGATGGCGTCGACGGCGCATTGCAGCGCGTGCCGGGCTTCGCGCGGCACGTTCGCAGCGGCGAAGTAGTCGTGCACCGCCACGACGAACCACAGCGATGCATCGACGGAGTTGTATTCGGGCTCGCCGCCCGCATCGGGAAAGCGATTCGGCAGCATGCCCTCTGAAACGGTCGCCGCCCATTCGAGCAGGATCGTGCCGGCCTCCTCATAGCGCCCGTTCGCGAGCAGCAGGCCACGCATGGCGATGAACGTGTCGCGGCCCCAGTCGGTGAACCACGGATAGCCCGCGACGATCGTGCGGCCGTCGCCGCGCGCGACGACATAGGCGCTGGCTGAATGCTGCAGGCGCGAGCCGGGCGCCGCGCGGCGCACTTCTTCGAAGCCGGCGAGCCGTTGCGCGCGGCTCAGCGCGCTTTCTCCGCTGTCGAATGAGGCATCGGGTACGCCCGACGATGATTGCGCGCGCAACAGCATTACAGCGTCGCCCTTGCGCAAATCGAATGTGAACACGCCTGGCGTCGCGAGATCCTCGATGCAGTCGAGGCCGCGCTCGCGCTCGCGCGTGTAGCAGAAGTTGCGGTACCAGTCCGGCGCGTGCGTATAGCCGCCGTTCGCGTGCGCGACGATGGCGGGCAGATCGCCGTACGGTTGCCAGCGTACGTGCTCGCCGTCGATCCGGGCGTTGAAATCGAATGCCGCGTTCTCGTGATGCAGCCCGTGATAGTCGCGGCCCGAAATCAACGGGCGGACTTTCAGCACGGCTTCGCCAGTGCCGGACACTCCGTCGAGCCGCCAGCGCAGCACGGTCTCGCGGGTCGCCCTGGCCACGAACACTTCTGCCGTGAGCACGGCGCCGCCTTCCAGCCGGTAGCGCCACGTCGGCCACGGCGATGTGTCGAAGCTTGCGATGCGCTCCGACGTGTCGGGATAGAGCAGATCGGGGGCGTAGCGCTGCATCGTCAGTGCCGTCTTGCGCTCCCCGTCCTCGAGCCAGGCTTCGATGCCGTTGACGAGCACCACGCGGTTCGTGGGCGGCTGCCTGGCCGTGAGCAGCAGCGCATGATAGCGGCGCGTGCGCGCGGTGCCGACCGTGCCGGACGCGAATCCGCCAGCGCCGTCCACCTGGAGCCATTCGTCGTCGAGGCGCTGCGCATCGACGGGGCTATCAAGACGCGTCATCGGTTGTCCTGCTCTCGTGGATCACCTGCGCAACGATACTACCGTCGGCGTGCCACAGCCGGAAAGCGAATCGAAAGACGAACCGCCAACATCCGCCAGCATCGGGCAAACAGGTCGTGCGCAAATTGGCGGGTGCCGCGCGCACTAGCGACTATTATGGATTCACGCATCACGCGCCGCGCGCGAACTCGAAAGCGGCGGCTATGCCATTGCCAAAAGGAATCAGGGGTAGGAGTGCGCGGCGGCATAGGGGCCGATGCCGCGGCTTGCAGCGCTGTCTCGAGGCCTCACTGGAAGGAGACAACGCAATGAACTCGAACGGCGGGCTGTGGCGCGCGTGGAGGCTCGTACCTTCGCGAGCGGGTGCGTTCTGCGTGCTGGTGCTGTGCGCCATCTGGAGCCTCGGCACGTATGCGCAACCGGTAGCGGACTCGTGCCGCGACGCGGCCTGCGGACCGCACGGGACGCCGCCGCCGTCAAAAACGGGTTGCCCGCAATTGATCGGGCTGACCGTTGCGGCCCGCAAGATCGACCTGCCGACCACCGGCGCCGTCGTCACGTCCGCAACGCAGATGGCGGCAAGCGGCAGCGGAGCGACCGCCACCGGTTCGTACTGTCTCGTAGCGGGCGCGATCCATCCGGTCGATCCGTCCGCGCCGGACATCCTCTTCGACATCGCATTGCCTGACCGGTGGAACGGCAAGGTCCTGATGCTCGGCGGCGGCGGTTTCGACGGCTCGATTCCCGCCGTGACCGGCAACGTGCCGAGCGCGCCGCCCAATCTGCCGGGACCGCTGTCGCGCGGTTACGCGGTGTTCGCGAGCGATTCCGGGCACGAAGCAACCAACGGCGCAGTGAACGGCGCGTTTTCCGTCAACGCCGAAGCGTACGACAACTTCATGGGCGCTGCGCTGAAGAAAACGCACGACGCCGCACTCGTGATCGTCAAGGCCCATTACGGCGTGCATCCGTTCAAGGCGTATTTCGCGGGCGGCTCGACTGGCGGGCGCGAGGCGCTGACCGTCGCGCAGCGCTGGCCGCGGGACTGGGACGGCGTGATCGCGTTCTATCCCGCCTACGACTTCACGACGCTGAGCCTGCAGCAGTTGCGCGTGACCGAAGGCTTCGCGGCGCCAGGCGCGTATCCCGACACCGCGCAGCGCGCGCTGCTGCTCAAGGCGGTCATGCAGGCATGCGACGGGCTCGACGGTGTCGTCGACGGCCTGATCAGCAACGTGCAGGCGTGCAACGCGACGTTCAACCCGGCAACCGCCAGTGTCGACGGCGCGCCCCTGCGCTGCGCAGGCGGGGTGGCGCACGGCGACACGTGTCTTTCAGACCCGCAGATCGCGGCGCTCAACACCATGAATACGCCGCTCGTGTTTGCGTACCCGCTCGAAAGCGGCGAAACGCAGTATCCGGGCTACAACGTGTATGGCGCCGATCTCGGCGTGGGCAGCAACTCGCCGCTCGAGCCGACCGTCACGACGCTCGCATTGGGCACGACGCAGCCGTCGTATCCGCTGCAGAGCACCGCGATGTTCGACGGGCAGATCGCCGACGAGTTCGTCCGCTACACGGTCATCGACAACCCGAACTTCGACTCGCTCACGTTCAATCCCGCGCTCGCGGGTCAATCGTCGGGGCGCATCAGCATGCTCTCGGGACTCGACGCGACCGACGCGAACCTCACGCGTTTCATGCGGCGCGGCGGCAAGCTGCTGATGGCGCACGGCACGGTGGACCAGACCGTCAGCACGCGGGCGACCGAGGTCTACTTCCAGCGCATGCAGCTGGCGATGGGTTTCGGCGCCGTGGCGTCGTTCGTGCGCTTCTATGAGATTCCGGGGCTTCAGCACGCCGTCGGCACCGAGTTCAACGCGTCGTGGGATTCGCTCACGGCACTGGAAAACTGGGTCGAGCACGGCACGCCGCCAGCGCACCAGGTCGTCACCGACACCGCGGGCGTACCGGGCCGCACAAGGCCGCTGTGCCAGTATCCCGCATGGCCCAGCTATAACGGCGCGGGCGACGTGAACAGCGCGAAGTCGTTTACGTGCGTGCAGGGTTAGCGCAGGTCAGGCCGCCCGTGCCGCCGATAGTGGATCTGCGCGGGCACCTGAATGGACTCGGGCGCGCCTTCGCCTTCGAGCAGCGAAAATACGCACCGCAGGCTATGTTCGGCGAGTTGGCCGCTGTCCTGCACGATGGCGTCGATGCGAAGCGGCAGGCAGTCGAGCAGTTGATGATCGTCGAAGGTCATCACGCGGCCCGGCGCCTGCGTGAGCTGATGCGCTTCGTTCACGAATTCCAGCAAGCCTTCGAGCAACGTGATCGAACCGGCGAACAGCGCCTCGGGATAGCGCTCATGCGCCTCGAACCAGGCCTTCATCAGCGCATAACCCGACTCTCTCTGGTAGTCGCGCTGAAACACCCAGCCGGCCTGCTCCGCAATGCCGTGCCGCTCGAGCGCGAGCCGATAGCCCGCGAGGCGGTCGCGGCTCGGCGAGAGTTCCGGCTGGCCGCCGAAGAACACCACTTCCCGCGCGCCTTGCTCGATCGTCTCGCCGACCAACGCAGCCACCGTTTCTGCGGCGTCGGTAATCACATAGGGAATCGCGCTCGTCGCCACGCGCCGGTCGGCGAACACGATCGGCAAACGCTTGACCCACTTGTCGTAGCGCGGTGCATCGGCGGTGCACGGCACGACCACCACGCCGTCCACCTGCTGCGCGACCAGATGCGCGATGCCTTCGGTCTCGCGCACCGGGTCTTCGTCGCTCGTCACGATCACGAGCTGATAGCGGTAGCGCTCGCGGCATTGCCATTCCATGGCCTGGGCAAGCGCGGCGTGCGCCGAGTTGGTCAGATCGGGGATCACGAGGCCGATCGTGTTGCTGCGCCGCGAGCGCAGCGCGCGCGCCGACTGCGACGGCGTGAAATGATGGTCCCTCGCCACCTGCAGCACGCGCTCGACCGTCGCCGCCGATATGCGGTAGCGCTCGGCATTGCCGTTAAGCACCATGCTGGCCGTGGTGCGCGAAACTTCCGCGAGGCGGGCAATGTCGTCGATAGTCAGACGCTCGAACTGGGACACGCGGCGTTCCTGCTGGATGTAGGTTGGGGATCGGGTGAACGCGAGGCGAAGCGCCGGCGATGCGGCGGTGAGCGAGGGCAAGCCCCAAAACGAAGCGCCCCGTATGGCACGGGGCGCGCAGTCGCTCTCAAGCGCGCGCGTACGCGAAAACCTTCGCGTCCGATGGTACTACGCTCGCGCGCGCCTGAAAACGTGCTTACTGCTTGTACAGGTTCAGCGGCACCGGGATGAACTTGTCGACCGGCTGGCCGTCGACCACCTTCTTCGCGGCCTGCACGCCATACTGGCCGATCAGTTCGGGCTGCTGCTGCACGGTCGCGGCCATCTGGCCGGCCTTGACCGCGGCGATTGCATCGTCGGTCGCGTCGAAGCCGACCACGGCCACGTTCTTCAGGCCCGCAGCCTGCAGCGCCTTCACCGCGCCCAGCGCCATTTCGTCGTTCTGCGCGAACACGCCCTGAATGTCCTTGTTGCTCTGGATGATGTTTTCCATCACCGAAAGACCCTTGGCGCGATCGAAGTCGGCCGGCTGCTTCGTGACGATCTTCAAACCGCCTTTTGCCGCGATTTCGTCGTCGAAGCCGGCGCCGCGCTCGTTGGCAGCCGACGAACCCGGAATGCCCTGCAGCTCGACGATGTTGCCCTTGCCGCCCAGCTTGTCGGCAAGGAAAGCGGCGGCCATCTTGCCGCCTGCCTTGTTGTCCGAAGCGATATGCGAGCTGACTTGCGCGCCGTTCACGCTGCGGTCGAGCGAAATCACCTTGATGCCCTTGCTGGTCGCTTCCTTCACGACGTTGGCCACCGCTGAAGAATCGGTCGGGTTGATGAGGATGACGTTGACCTTCTTTTCGATCAGGTCTTCCACGCTCGCCTGCTGCTTCGCCGGATCGTTCTGCGCGTCGACGGTGATGAGCGTCACGCCGTCCTTCCTGGCCTCGTCTTCGGCGCCCTTCTTGAGCGAGACGAAGAACGGATTGTTGAGCGTCGAGATCGACAGGCCGACCGTGACCGCGCCGCCCGAAGCCGGCGCCGCGGCCGAGGCGCCGCTCGCGCCGGCGTCGGCCGTGCTGCCCGGACCTTCCTTCGAGCAGGCCGCGAGGCCCAGCACGAGCGAACCGGCGACGAGCGCTGCCAGGAGTTTCGGGATGGACGGCGAGTTGTGCTTATGCATTGTCTTCCTCCTCGTTATATGTGGAGTGTGTGGAGATAAAAACCTCAGGATAACTACTGATACGGGACTGCCGCGCCGCGCGAATGGAACATGGCGCGGCTCGGGTATTACGACGACTTCTTGTTGCCGCGATCGATCAGCACGGCGAACAGGATCACGATGCCCTTGATGACCTGCTGATAGAACGACGACACGTCGAGCAGGTTCAGGCCGTTGTTGAGCACGCCGATCAGGAGCGCGCCCACGAGCGTGCCGAAGATCCAGCCACGGCCGCCCGTGAGGCTCGTGCCGCCCAGCACGACCGCCGCGATGGCATCGAGCTCGTAGCCCGTGCCCGCGGTCGGCTGCGCGGAGTTCAGTCGCGAGGTCAGCACCACGCCGGCGAGCGCCGACATGACGCCCGCGAGCGTGTACACCCACAGCTGGATGCGATCGACCTTTACGCCGGAGAGCTTCGCCGATTCGGCATTGCCGCCCGTTGCGTAGATATGGCGGCCGAACACGGTCTTGCGCAGCAGAATCCAGAACACGCCGAACATCACGAGCATGAGCACGACGGGAATCGGCACGAGGCGTGCGACATAGCCGCCGCCGAGCAGCGAGAAAAAGTCGCTGTTGAAGCTGCTGATCGGGCTGCCGTTCGACACGACGAGCGCGAGACCGCGCAGCACTGTCATCGAACCGAGCGTGGCGATGAACGGCGCGACCTTGCCCTTGCTGATCACGAGACCGTTGGCGAAGCCCATCAAACCGCCAGCCACGAGGCCGGCGAGTGTCGCCACGATGGCGGGAGTGCCCGCGCTCAGCAGCGTCGCGATGATCACCGACGACAGCGCGAGCACGGAGCCCGCCGAGAGATCGATGCCGCCGAGCAGAATCACGAGCGTCATGCCGAACGCGATCAGCGCGTTGATCGACGCCTGCCGCATCACGTTGAGCAGGTTGTCGAGCGTGAGGAAATCGCGGCTCACGATCGAGAGCGCCACGGAAATGATCAGGAGTGCCACGAAGGGTCCGAGCTTTTGCAGCGTCGCCCGGCTGCCGGGGGTGAGGGTCACTTGCGACATGTCATGTCTCGCTAGTTTTCAGTGAATGAGTCGGCGCCTTCGCTCAGGCTGCGACAGCTTGCGTAGCCGCCTGACCGCCGGCTGCCGCGGTCATGATCCGTTCCTGGGTGGCCGTGTGCGCTTCGAAGATGCCGTTCTGGCGCCCCTGATGCATGACGAGAATACGGTCGCTCATGGCCAGCACTTCGGGCAGCTCGGACGACACCATCACGATGGCGACGCCCTGCTCCGCGAGCTGATTGATGATCGTGTAGATCTCGGCCTTGCCGCCCACGTCCACGCCGCGCGTGGGCTCGTCGAGCAGCAGCACCTTCGGCGGCTGCGCCAGCCACTTCGCGAACACGACTTTCTGCTGATTGCCGCCCGAGAGGGCCTTGACGTCCAGTTCGGCGTCGCGCGTACGCACACGCAACTGCTTGATGAGACCGTCGACAGCGCTGCGCTCCGCGCGCTCGTTGACGAAGCCGAGGGTGGCATACTGGTCCAGATGCACGAGCGTCGCGTTTTCGCGCACCGACATGCCGAGCACGAGCCCCTGACGCTTGCGGTCTTCCGTGACGAAGCCGATACCCGCCGCAATCGCGCCAGACGCGTCGCGCGCCTCGAACGGCTTGCCGTCGAGCATGACGGTGCCCGCAGTCTTGCGGTTCGCGCCGAACAGCGTGCGCAGAATCTCGCTGCGGCCTGCTCCCATCAGTCCGGCGATACCGAGCACCTCGCCCGCGCGCACGTCGAACGTAACGCCTTCGATATGGCCGTCGTCCGCAAGCCCCGCCACGCTCATGCGGATGTCGCCCGGCACATGGCTGCGTTTCGGGAAACGCTCGCCAATCTCGCGGCCCACCATCAGGCGCACGATCTCGTCGAAACCGGTCTCGCCAATCGCGCGCTCGCCGACGAAATGGCCATCGCGCAGCACGCTGATCTTGTCGCACACACGGAATATCTCTTCCATGCGGTGCGAAACGTAGACGATCGCCACGCCGCCCGCCTTGAGCGACTGCATGATCGCGAAGAGCGTTTCGATCTCGCGGTCCGTGAGCGCCGCGGTCGGCTCGTCCATCACAAGGACTTGTGCATTCAGCGACAGCGCCTTGGCGATTTCCACGAGCTGCTGCTGCCCGATGGAGAGCAGCCCCGCCTCGGTCTGCGGATCGATACGCTGCGCACCGACCTTGTCGAGCCATTTGCGCGCCTCTTTGCGCATCGTCGCGGTATCGACCATGCCGAAGCGGCTCGGCTCGCGGCCAAGGAAAAGATTCTCCATCACCGTCAACTGCGGGATGAGGTTCAATTCCTGGTGAATGATGGCAATGCCCGCGCGTTCGGCCTCGACGGTGCTGCGGATCTGCATCGCGCGCCCATCCACGAGGATTTCGCCTGCATCGGCCTGGTACACACCGCTCAGGATCTTCATGAGCGTCGATTTGCCCGCGCCGTTTTCGCCCATCAACGCGTGGATCTCGCCCGCCTCAATGCGGAAATCGACGCCTTCGAGCACCCGAACCGGACCGAACGCCTTGCCGATCCCCTGCATCATCACTTGCATCCTGGACCTCTCAGAAGATCACGCCCGAATGCAAGATCACATTCGCGTAGGGGCGGCATTCGCCGGTGCGGATCACCGCCTTCGCCTCGCGGCAGCGGCGCTTGAATTCTTCGTGCGGCACGTTTTCCACCGCGATGTGCGCGGCGGCCATATCGCGGCTGCGTGCCGCCACGGCCGCGTTGTGCGTTTGCGCCTCGCTCGCGAACACCGCGCGCTCGGCCTTGAAGTCGGCGAGCACGCTGTCGAGCACGGCGAAGAAGTCGGGCACACCCAGCGCGAGCGCAACGTCGATGCATTCCACGCCGTCGGGAACCGGCAGCCCGCAGTCGGCGATCACGAGGCTGTCCGTGTGGCCCATGCGGGCCAGCACGCGTGCGATGTCGCGATTCAGATGTCCGTGTCTTTTCACTGCGAACCTCGGGCTTGCGCGCTCAGAAAGGCTTCGAGCTCGGCGAGCGTGGGCATGCCGCCCTGCGCACCGGCGCGCGTCACCGAAAGCGCGGCCGCCGCGTTCGCGCGCCGCACGGCCTCACCCATGCCGAGATGCCAGAACGCCGCGAGCGCGCCGTTGAAGGTGTCGCCGGCGCCGGTCGTATCGACGGCTTCGACGCTGAATCCCGGCTCATGCACGAGCGCGCCATTAGCGCCGGCGTCGGGGTTCGCGTAATACGCGCCGTCTTTACCGTGGGTCATGGCAATACGCGGGCCATGCGCGGACGCGCGCACGATGACCTCGGCCCACGCGCCTTCCGGTGTTTGCAGCGCGGTCGCCAGTTCATGCTCGTTTGGCGTGAGCAACGTGGTCAGCTCGAGCAGCTCGCCGCTCAGTTCGATTGCGGGCGCGGGATTGAGAAAGAACGGCTTGCCGTGTTCGTGGGCGCGCCGCGCGGCGTGCAGCACCGTTGCATAGGGCACTTCGAGTTGTGCGAGCACGACGTCGGCCTGTGCGAACGCGGCGCTTGCACGGTCGATGTCTTCGGGCGAAAGCGCGTGGTTCGCGCCAGGCACGACGATGATCGCGTTATCGCCGCCCGAGAGCGTGATCGACGCGATGCCGGTCGCCTCGCGCGCCGTGCTCACATGGGCGATATCGACGCCTTCGCGCGCCAGCGTCGCTTTCATTTCGCCACCGAACGCGTCGGCGCCGACGCAGCCGATCATCGTCACCTCCGCGCCAAGGCGCGCCGCCGCGACCGCCTGGTTCGCGCCCTTGCCGCCCGGATGCGTCGAAAAATGCGTGCCGAACAGCGTCTCTCCGAGCCGGGGAAACGTATCGGTCGTGACGACCATGTCCATGTTGATGCTGCCCACCACCACTACGCGCGCCATTGCACTCCCTTTCCACGGCTTGCCGCACCTGCGGTTTTTTGCCGTGCTAAAACGTAATCAGCTTGGGAGCGCAGTTATACCAGAGTCGCCGCGCGAGTGAAATAGACCCAGGGTATAACCGGATGCCCAGGTCACTATGTCCCCGGTTCTCGACGGCCAGCCGAAGCGGGACGACGCCGTGCCATGCGAAGCGCTATGCTGTCGAACCCAGATCAGGAACAGCAAGGAGATGACGCAGCATGAAGAAAACGGTGACGGTGGCGGGCGTGGTCGGTACGGGGTTGATGGGCGTCGGCATCGCGACGCAATGTGCACTGCACGGCCTGCGCACGATCGTGCATGACGTCGATCCCGCACGGCTCGAGAGCGTGCCCGTGAAGGCCCAAGCCGTGCTCGACGAATTGACCGACGCGGGCCGCATCGATGCGGCCACACGTGCAGCCGCGCTTGCGCGTATCGAAACGAGCGCAACACTCGAAGCCATGGCCGACGCCCAGTTCGTCTTCGAGGCCGTGCCCGAAGTGCTCGATCTCAAGCACCGGCTCTATGCGCAAATCGAAGCAGTGCTGGCCCCCGACGCGATTCTCGCGAGCAACACGAGCGGCTTCGAGCCGGATCTGCTGGCAGGGCCGCTAGCCGCACCCGAGCGCTTCGTGATCGCGCATTTCTGGAATCCGCCGCACATGATCCCGCTCGTCGAAGTCGTGCCGGGGGGCGCCACCACGCCCGACGTCACCGCGCGGACCGAGACGCTCATGCGCGCGATCGGCATGGAGCCCGTGGTGCTCGCGAAGGCGATCCCCGGCTTCGTCGGCAACCGGCTGCAATTCGCGGTGCTGCGCGAGGCGCTCAATATCGTGCGTTCGGGCGCGGCGAGTCCCGAAGTGGTGGACCGCGTAATGAAGGCGTCGCTCGGCCGCCGGTGGGGCATCGTCGGCCCATTCGAGAGCGCGGACATGGGCGGCCTCGACACCTTCGTCGACATCGCCTCGCATCTCATGCCCGAACTCGCGAAGGACGAAGACGTGATCGATTTGTTGCGCGCGCAAGTACAGGCAGGCCGCGTGGGTGTGCGCAGCGGCGCGGGTTTTTACGACTGGGACGAAGCGCATGTCGCGCGCGTGAAGGCCGCGCGCAAACAACTCATCGCGGGCGGGTGACCGCACGGACTCGCGGCATCAAACGTCGATGCCCAGCGCGACGATGCGCCGGTACAGTGTCGCGCGCGCCATGCCGATCTGCGCGGCGGCTTTCGTCACCTGCCCGCCCGCTACGCGCAACGCTTCGGTCAGGAAGCGGCGTTCGTAATCGCGCATTGCTTCGCCGTACTGCTGGTACGGCGGATCCTGCTGCACGCCGGCACCGTCCGGCGTGTCGTGCGGATCGCCCTCCGCCTCGTCCCGGCGCTGTCCGCGCCCATCGCCGATGAAGCGCGCGAGCGAGCGCGCATCGATGCGCTCGCTATCCGATAGCAGCACCGCGCGCTCGAGCGTATTGCGCAACTCACGCACGTTGCCCGGCCAGGTGTACGCACACAGCACTGCAAGCGCATCCTTGTCGAGTTCGAGATGCCCCGCACCGCTCTCCACCGCGAGCTTGTCGAGAATCGAATACGCCATCGCCTCGATGTCTGCCAGGCGCTCGCGCAGCGGCGGCACACGAATCATCAGGACGTTGAGCCGATAGTAGAGGTCCGCGCGAAACCGGCCCTGCGCCACGAGCGCGGGCAGGTCCGCCGAGGTCGCCGCAATGATGCGCACGTCGGTGCGCACGATGCGATTCGAGCCGAGCGGCTCGAACTCCTGCTCCTGCAAAACCCGCAGCAATTTGCCCTGCAGCGCGAGCGGCATGTCGCCGATCTCGTCGAGAAATAGCGTGCCGCCCTGCGCCAGCTCGAACTTGCCGATGCGCCCCTTGCGCTCCGCGCCCGTGTAGGCGCCCGCCTCCGCGCCGAAGAACTCCAGTTCCAGCAGCGTGTCGGGAATCGCGGCGACGTTCACCGTCACGAGCGGTGCGTCCGCGCGTCCGGACGCGCCGTGTATGGCGTGCGCAAGCAGCTCCTTGCCCGTGCCCGTTTCGCCGAGCAACAGCACCGGCGACGCGAGACGCGCAGCCCGGCGCGCCTGGCGCTTCACTTCGAGGCTTGCGGCGCTCGTGCCGATCAGGCTCGAAAAGCTGTACTTCGCGCGACGCACCTGCGCGAGCGACTGACGCGTGCTGATCAGTTCGGCTCGCAGCCGCGCGTACTGGCTGAATAGCGGCGACAGCCCCTTGAGTTCGTTGAACAGCACGAAGCCGACGGCACCGATCGTTTCGCCGTTGTCGTCCTTGATCGGCAAACGCGTGACGACGATCGGATCGCGATCGGTCTCGAGAATGTCGAGCAGGATGGGCTCGCCTCCCTTCACGACGTCGCGCATCATGCTGTTCGGAATGACGGCTTCGCAATCGAGACCGATCACCGCCGTGGGATCGTTAAAGCCGAAGCGCGCCGCGTAATCGCGGTTGATCCATACCACGCGCGCGTTGCGATCAACGATCACAGTGCCTTCACTGAACTTGTCGAGCGATTGAAAGAGCGATTGCATCGCCAGCTTGCGCACGTGGTCGTAGTCGGCCAGCAGCGCGGTCGTTTCGATTTCCATTGGGTGCTTTTCTTTGGTCGCGGCCCTGACGTGGTTTGTCACGGTCACCGAATTCCCAGTTTCGGGACGCATTATCTCAGAAATGAGATTGCGCCATATTCCCGGCAATTTCGCGGATTGACGCGCGGGCTCGCTCGCCACGGCGCGCTTTTCCGCCTTGGCCGTCTCACTTTTGAGACTTGCCGCCGCCGCAACCACCGCAGCGCACCCACATGTTCCATGCCACCCGTTTGCGCGCCGCTTCGCGCAAGGCTCTACGCCCGCTGGCACATATCGTGCTCTATTGCGCGGTCGCGCCAGCTTCGGCGCGCGCAAACAACAAACAGACCTGCACGAATAACCGACTGGAGACAAGATGTCCTTTGTGATTGTGATCGCCGCTTTGGCGTTCCTGATGTTCGTGGCCTACCGCGGCTACAGCGTCATTCTCTTTGCGCCCATCGCCGCCCTGGGCGCCGTGCTGCTGATCGATCCCTCCGCCGTCGCCCCCGTGTTTTCCGGCATCTTCATGGAAAAGATGGTCGGCTTCGTCAAACTCTACTTCCCCGTGTTCCTGCTCGGCGCGGTGTTCGGTAAGGTCATCGAACTATCTGGCTTCTCCGAGGCGATCGTGGCCGCCGCGATCCGCTACATCGGCCGCTCGCGCGCCAATGCCGTGATCGTCGCAGTGTGCGCGCTGCTCACGTATGGCGGAGTCTCGCTGTTCGTCGTGGTGTTCGCGGTGTATCCGTTCGCCGCCGAACTCTATCGCCAGAGCAACATTCCCAAGCGCCTCATGCCCGGCGCGATCGCGCTCGGCGCATTCACGTTCACGATGGATTCGCTGCCCGGTACGCCGCAGATCCAGAACATCATCCCCACGACGTTCTTCAAGACCACGGCGTGGGCCGCGCCCTGGCTCGGCGTGATCGGCTCGATCTTCATCATCGTGGTCGGCCTCACGTACCTCGAATGGCGCCGCCGCAGCGCCATGGCGAAGGGCGAAGGCTATGGCACTTCGCTCGTGAACGAACCGGAGCGCGTCGAGACCGGCAACCTGCCGCATCCGGCGCTGGCCATTGCGCCGCTCGTGCTCGTTGGCGTCGCGAACTTCCTGCTGACGAAGTGGATTCCGCAGTGGTACGGCGAAAGCTTCACCGTTGCGCCGGACGTGCTGCCCGGCATTCATGCGCCCGTGACGGTCGCTGTGAAAAGCGTGGTGGCCATCTGGGCCGTGCAGGGCGCACTGCTGGCCGGCATTCTGCTCGTCATCGCGACGGCGTTCGGCCGCGTGAAGGAACGCTTCGCGACCGGCACGAAGACCGCCGTGGGCGGCGCGCTGCTCGCCACGCTCAATACGGCATCCGAGTACGGCTTCGGCGGCGTGATCTCGGCGCTGCCCGGCTTCCTCGTGATCGGCAATGCGCTCAAGGCCATTCCGAATCCGCTCGTCAATGCAGCCGTTTCCGTTTCGGCGCTCGCGGGTATCACGGGTTCCGCGTCGGGCGGCATGAGCATTGCGCTCGCCGCCATGTCGGACACCTTCATCAAGACCGCGCAGACCATGCATATTCCGATGGAAGTGCTCCACCGTGTGGTGGCGATGGCGAGCGGCGGCATGGATACGCTGCCGCACAACGGCGCGGTCATCACGCTGCTCGCGGTCACGGGCCTCACGCACCGGGAATCGTATCGCGACATTTTCGCTGTGACCATCATCAAAACGCTCGCGGTCTTCTTCGTCATCGCCGTGTTCTACCTGACCGGTATCGTCTAACCCGCATTCGTACCAGGCCCTCACTCATGCCTCTCCTCAACACGCTCTCCCTCGCCGGAAAAACCGCCGTCGTCACCGGTTCGACCAGCGGCATCGGTCTCGGCATTGCGACGGCGCTGGCGCGCGCAGGTGCCAATATCGTCGTGAACGGTTTTGGCGATCCGGCGGCCGCGCTTGCGCAAATCGAAGCGGCCGGCGCGCGCGCCGTGCATCACAACGCGGACATGAGCCGTCCCGCCGAGATCGAAGCCCTCGTGGCTTTCGCGGCAAGCACGTTCGGCGGGCTCGATATTCTCGTCAACAACGCGGGTATTCAGTATGTCGAAACGATCGAGAACTTCCCGGCAGAGCGCTGGGATCAGATCATCGCGATCAATCTGAGCGCGACGTTTCACGCGACGCGCGCGGCGCTTCCCATCATGCGCGCAGCGGGTTGGGGACGCGTGATCAATATCGCTTCGGTACACGGGCTCGTGGGCTCGGTCGGCAAGTCGGCCTATGTCGCAGCCAAGCATGGCGTGATCGGGCTCACCAAGGTCGCCGCGCTGGAGACCGCGCGCAGCGGCGTGACCGTCAATGCGATCTGTCCGGGCTGGGTGCTCACACCGCTCGTGCAGAAGCAGATCGACGATCTGGCCCGCCGCGAGGCAATCTCCGTCGAAGACGCGACGCTGAAACTGCTCGGCGAAAAACAACCGTCGGCAAGCTTTGCGACGGTCGAGCAAATTGGCGGCGTAGCGGCGTTTCTGTGCTCGGAGGCAGCGAACGAGATGCGCGGCGCCGAGCTCAAGGTGGACGGAGGCTGGCTCGCGCAGTAAGCGTGGCGGCGGCGGGCGAGCGACGCGGGTTGATATGTCGTCAAGCCAACGCGTCAATCGCGCGCCTTTCGGTTCGTGGCGCAGTGAGTCGATACGATGCTGGCGGCATCGATTCGTTAGCTATTGCTTCGCCCCTGCTCGCCAGCCGCCCCTTCTGCGATCAACGGCCAGACCAGATGTTCGAACGGCTCCGGCGCGACGGGCATGGAGTACAAATAGCCCTGCGCGAAATCACAGCCCATTGATTTGAGAAAATCCCGTTGCTCGACCGTTTCCACGCCCTCGGCGATGACCTGGATGCCCAGCTTGTGCGCAAGCACCACCATCGCCTCGCATAGCACCTGATTGTTTTCGTCCACGCTCAGGTTCTGGACGAATGAGCGATCGATTTTCAGGTAATCGATGTCGAAGCGTTTGAGATAGGCCAGCGAGGAATAACCGGTCCCGAAGTCGTCGATCGAAATGCCAATGCCCGCAAGACGGAAATCGAGCAGCCTCTCGTCGATATGCGATTCAGCCTGCAGCAGCAGCCCCTCGGTAATTTCCACCACCACGCTCTGTCCCGGCATGCCCTCACGATTGAGATAGTCATGCCACCTCGCGCCGAGCGTGCTGTCCTGGCGGACCTGCACCGGCGACATGTTGACACTGATCTGGAACGACGGATCGTATCGCTCGCGCCATAGCCGCGCCTGTTGCACGGCTTGCCGGAACACCCAGTCGCCAATCGGAATGATCAGTCCGGTATCTTCGGCGAGTGGAATGAATTCCAGCGGGTTGATCATGCCCCGCTCGGGATGCAGCCAGCGTATCAGCGCCTCCGCTTTGCGGACCTGGCCCGTTGCCAGATCGACGACTGGCTGATACAGCAGCCGAAGCTGATTGCGAGGAAGCGCTGCACGCAGGTCGCTCGTCAGACGCAAGCGCGTTTGCGCCTCCAGTTGCATGTCGGGCGTGAAGTAACTAAAGCGATTGCGTCCGGCATTCTTGGCCGCATACATGGCCTGGTCGGCGTTCTTGAACAGCGCGTCGAGTTCGACGGTGTCGTCGGGGAAAACGGTGACGCCGATGCTTGCCGAAATATAGACCTCGTCCGCGCCGAGTTTGAATGGCTCGGTCAATCTGCGATTGATACTGCGCACGGTCTGTTCGACCGCTTCCATGTCTTCGAGATCGGGCAGGATCACCGTAAACTCGTCGCCGCCCAGTCGCGCGACGGTGTCCAGATTGCGCACGCTTGCGCTAATGCGGCGCCCCGCTTCGATGAGCAGCACGTCGCCGCGGTCGTGGCCCAGCGAGTCGTTCACTTCCTTGAAGCGATCGAGGTCGATCAGCATCAGGGCCACGCGCCTTTGCGAACGGCACGCGAGCGCGGCCTCTTCGGTGAGACGATCGTGAAATAGCTGCCGGTTCGGCAGACCCGTCAGCGCATCGAAATTGGCCTGCTTCCAGATGGTGGCCTCGAACGCCATCCGGTCGGAGAGGTCGCGACCGACGGCGAGCACGGATGTGACATAGCCGGAGCGATCGATCTCGGGCGTGATGCGAATGTGAGTACATTGCTCCTGCCCGTCCTTTCCCGCCCACCGCAGTTCGAACTGCGCACTTTTTGCCGTCGCGATGACTTCGGCGATCTTCCTTTCGTAGACCAGCGCATTCGCACCGCCGGGGAGCTCCGAAGGCCGCTTGCCGAGGGCGGTAGCGAGATCGCACCCCGCCGACGTGCAAAAGGCCGGATTGGCGAAGGTGCGGCGCAGCTCACGGTCATATCGCGTGATCGTATCGGGCGAATTCTCGATCAGCGTGCGCGCCTCCCGTTCGCGGGCAACGAGTTCCGCCGTTCGGTCGACGACAGCCTGTTCGAGCGATGCATTGATTTCGTTGATCTTGTGGATCTTCTGCCTGATCGCCGTGCGCATGCGCTCGAAACGCTGCGCGAGGCGCGCCAGTTCGTCCGGTCCGCCGAGCGGGCCCGCCCCTTCCGTGCCGCCGTCCTCGACAGCGCCGGCATCCTCGCCCGTGTCGTGCATCCGTCGCACGAGGTCGCGCAGCGGCGCCGATATACTGTTCGAAATAAAGTAGGCGAGGAAAATGGAAAGCAGGAACCCGGAAATGCCGACCACCACGATCTGGTTGCGTACGGCCTGTGCCTCCGCAGTGAGACTCTGTTCCGCGATCGTGCTGACGACGAACCAGCTCGTGCCGGGAATGCGTGCGTAGGCAGCAAGAAAATGCCCGCCGCGTTTTGCGGCGAAATTGACGAACCGGCTTGACTCGCCCGACAGGCGGTGGCGGGTGATATCTTCAATGAGGCCAGGTTCGGGCGTGGCGCCCGCGCTGGGCGACGACGCATTATTCGGGACGACGATGATCTTGTTGTCGCTCGCATCGAACACGTAAATTTCGGTCCCGCTGCCTGTCGCGACGTCGTTGAAAATCGTCGAGAAATATTCAGGGCGAACGACCAGAACCAGACTGCCGAGCTTCGTGTTGTCGCTCTTGTTGTAGATGGCGCGCACCATGCCCAGATTCTGCTGGCCGACCCCATCGTCGTAGCTGCCCCAGTAGGTGCGTTCCTGCGACTCTTGCGCGACGCCGACGAGCGCCGTCACCCCCGTAGTCAACTGCGCAAACGCCTGCGTATCCAGAATCCGGTCTTTCTGGTCGAGAAAATATTTCTGATTGATGAAATCGACCGACCCGTAGTGCTCCAGCAGCAAACGCGTCATGTCCTCACGCGCCTCGCTCTGCTCCCTGGCGCCGCCGCTTGCCGCTCTCGCCAGCGCGTCCTGCACCCGGTCCGAAAGTACGAGAAGATTGCTTTCCGTTTCGATTTGCTGCATGCGCAGCCCGACATTTCTCGAAACCTGCCTCACGACCTCTTTCGAAAAGATCTCCGCATTTTCCTTGATCGCCGCGACCGACTTCACATAGGAAATGCAGCCCGAAATGATAATGGGCAGCAGCGCCAACAGAATGAAAGCGCCAATCAGCCGATAGCGAATTTCGACGCGTCGAAGCAAATCCTGGCAAAGGTAGTCGAAAGCGCGTCGCAGCCGCGCGGAGATTGCATTCATTTGTAGTGCATCTTCGCTTCAGTCTTGACCGAGATGTCCAGGCGCTGCGCAGCCTGCCTGGGCGTGATTTTCCTGAGCAGTACATCCTGCATCAACTTGTGCACGAGCTCAATCGTGTTGGAAGGAAGCGACGAATAATAGGGGCTTGCCGTGACCGGATAGCGGCTGAGCGCATTCGTGTAGTCGACGATCTCCACGTCGCTCACCACGGTGCCCATGCCTTGCTGAAACGGCGAAACGTTGTGGCGCTTCCTCTGAAGAATCGGGAATCCCTTGCCGGCGATGAATTCCAGGAAACGCATGGCCGCGGCCTTGTTGGGCGTTTCGCAAACGGCAAAGCCCGTTTCGCTGCCGAGCACCGGCACGACGCGTTGGCCGCGCGCGTTCCAGGGCGGCACGAACACTCCCACCGAGAAGTCGTTTCCACGCAGCATGAGGCCGGCGGACCAACTGCCCTGGAATGCCATTGCCACCTTGCCCTCCCTGAAAAGGCGAATGCCCTCGTCGTATCCCGTCGTCATAAACGATGGCTGGGCGTAACCGCGTGCGGGAATCAATGCGATCCTGGCGAAGATGTCGGCTACCGCCGGCGTATCCAGGTTCAATGTGCCGTCCGCCATCCTCTCTTTCCAGTGCGGTTCGCGCGCGACCACATTGTTGGCAAAGCCGGACGCGAATGGTCCGTTGCCGAGCATGTTCGGAAAGCCGCCGTTCCACATCACCGGAATCATTCCCGCCTGCTTGAGCCTGGCGCATACCGCCAGGAATTCATCGAAATTGGTGGGCAGCGTATCGATACCGGCCCTGGCGAACATGGCCCGGTTGTAATAGATCATCGTCGTCGCCACGCCGCCCGAAATGCCGAACCCCTTGCCGTCGCGGCTGGTCCAGTCGGCCTTGAGCGGGTCCAGCATGTTCTTCCATGCGGAGCTCTGGCGGACATCGGCAAGCACGCCCTGGTCGGCCAGCTCAGCGGCATAGGCGTTCGGATTGATGCTGACGAGGTCCGGCAGCGTGCCTGCCGCCACGCGCGGCTTGATGTTCTCCTCGACCGAGTTGCCGACCATGAACTGCACGTTCACGTGCAGATCGGGATTGAGTCTGTCGAACTCGGCGGCGATCTGGAGCATCTCCTCCGGCCAGTCCGGCGCCCAGATCAGTGCGGTGATGGTGGTCCGTGCCGGCGCGGCCTTGCTGCTCCGGGCGCCATTGTGCGGATCGCAACCCAGAAGCAAGAGCATGCCGATCAAACCGGGCAGCAGCCAGGTCAACTTGATTCCGTGCACGTAACGCTCGCTTTCAGTTCGGGAGTGGCGGACCCCGCGGAACGCAGGAGAACCCCATTGCATATCGGCCGAAACCGGGCGTCACTTGAGGGAGACGCGTGAGCCGGGCTCGCGCGAATTGCCGAGCGCCTGCGGACGAACATTCATTCCCGCTCACAAACGTTAGCGTGGTGCTGTGCGCTAACGTGGTGCATGGGTATCAGGTCTCTTTGCGCAGACCCGGAACACGCGTACCCATTTCGCGCCACACGGTGCGGCGAACTCGATGGCTCGCCGCCTTGCGTCGCTCCCGTTTCAGTCGAGCGACGGGCTGCATTCGCAGTCAAGCGCCGCGGCCCGCGCCGGCCGCTCCATGGCCGCAAGCCGCTGCAACGTCACCAGTCCGAACACCGCGAGCGCGCAGCCTAGCACCAGGTCCGCGCGTATGCCCGCACGGTCCACGATCGCGCCGCCCACCGACGAGCCCAGCGCAATCGCCACCTGGATCACGCTCACGAACATCGCCGAGCCCGCTTCGGCCTGATCGGCCGTGCCGCGCTGAATCCACACGGAAAAGCACAGCGGAATCGCGCCGAACGCGACGCCCCACATCAGCATCGCCGCGATTTCGCCAATGCGTGCGTGGTCGAGCAGAATCATCGCCGAGATCGCGCACAACAGCAGCGCCGTCATCGTCGCCACCGCCGACTTCAAGCGCGTGGCGACGAACGCCGAAGTCAACGCGTTCGAGAAAAAGCCGATCACGCCGAATGCGAGCAGCAGCAGCGTGATCGCGCCCATCGAAAAGTCCTGCTGAAGCAGCGGTGAAATGAAGGTGTACGTCGAAAAATGCGCGCCGAACACGAGCGCGACCATCAGCATGCTCAGCCGCACATGCGGGCGGCGCAGCAGCGTGACGAAATCGGCAAGACGCAATGCGGCGGCAGAAGGCAGCGACGGCACCAGCAGCGCCTGGGCAATCAGCGCGAGCGCGACGAGGCCGCCCGTCACGAAAAACGACATGCGCCACGACGCGAGCCCGGCGATAAACGTGCCGACCGGCACGCCGATCACCGTCGCGCAGGTCACGCCGGTCAGGATGATCGCCGTGGCGCGCGCGGCGTCGCTCGTATGCACGAGTCGCCCCGCCGCTGCGGTCGCGAGCGTCCAGAAGCCGCCGAGCGCCGCGCCGAGCATCGCGCGGCCCACCAGCATGAGCGCGAAATCAGTCGAGAGTGCGGAGACGATATTCGATGCGAGCAGCATGGCCGTGAGCAACAGAAAGACCTGCCGCCGGTCCATGCGTCCCGCAAACATCATCAGGCCCGGCGCGAAGATCGCGGCCATCACACCCGGCGTGGTCACCATGAGGCCAGCGGTGCCCGCCGTCACGCCGAGATCGCGTGCGATCTCGGTGAGCAAACCGACCGGCAGGAACTCGGACGTCACGAACGCAAAGGCGCTGATCGCCACGGCAAAGACGGACAGCCACTGGCGCAGCGTCGTCTCTGCGAGCGGCGCGGGCGCGAGATTGGGAGAACGGTCGTTCATGTTTCGATGACTGTTTTGTGTGTGGCGAATAATAAAAGCCATTGTTCGGCAATTTCGCACCAAAAAATGGGGAAAATCGCCGTTTAAATGGCCAATCAGGAATAGCGTTTAAATTAACATTAAAAAAAGGACCGCGTGTGACCCTGCGATTGGCGGGGTCGACAAGAGGGTTATGAACGGAATGTGCGGTGACCCGCTGCGCGCCGCGCCAGCGGGGAAAAGATTATGTCACTTCAGCCCCGGAAAAATAAACGTTATTTTTCCAGGGACAAAATACGCATCGATTTGATGCTTATGCCTGGCGCCCGGATAGCAGGCTGAAGGCGCGCCGCGACGCGTTACCGGAAAACCGGTATGTCGTTTCAAGCACGGCGCCGGCAAGCGCCTGAGTTTAGAAGCGCGTCTGCACACCCACGCATGCGATGAACTGATTGGGCCCGCTCGACGTGCCATCGGGATCGAGCACGCCGCTGATCAGCGCCTGCGCCCCTGCGTTGGTACGCAGATACACGGTCTCCCCACAGACGACGGTACACCTGGACAGGAAGTAATCGACGATAGCGGTGATCTGTTGGGCGTGATTGTTGTCGAGGTACGCGTTGCCCTTCATGTACATGTAGTCGGCCCCAATCGCCCGAGCCGGCGCGAGCAGCCAGTTCGCGCCCACCTCGGCCTGAGCGATCGCGCCGCCGTTGCAGGTGTTGCGCACGGTCGTCACGAGCAGCGTCGCCATGACCTTGCCGAAGTCGTAGTGCGCGCCCACCCCCCAGTTGCGAATGCCGACATCGGGTTCGCCATCCTCGACGTATTTTGCCTCCGTAGACGCCGCCGCCATGCCGTACGCACCGTTGGTGTAATTCGCTCCCGCGCTGACGGTGTTGCCGCGTCCGAATGCGCCCGGAATACCGCCAAAGCCGTACAAGCCGCCGAAGCTGAATCCACCAAACTTCGGTGATTGATACTTGACCGGGTTCCCGACCGTGGCGCCGGCCATGCGGTCCCAGTCGAATTGCGGCGCGAAGGGCGGATTGCCCGGAATTCCGATCTTCGCGAACGGCCCCGCGCGGAAGTTTTAGAAGCCCAACTTAATGACCCCTGATGTACACAATTTACCTTTGCATTCGGCTTGCCCTTACACGTTTACCCGGATTTTGGCGTTGGTTTGATTGATTTTTCCAGATGCCTGTATACAATCCGTACACAACACGACGCGACCAGCAGATTGCATTCGCGCGCCATTCACACCCGTTTCCGACCACGCCCATACGCATGAACGGCATCGACGACACCCCCGCCAGCACGCGCGCCGGCTCCGCCGCTTCGCAGACCGTCAAAGCCCAACTCGGGCTGCGAGAACTGATACTCGGCGGCGAACTCGCGCCCGGCGAGCGCATTTCCGAACTGGGCGTGGTAGAGCGCCTTGGCGTGTCGCGCACGCCGGTGCGCGCGGCACTCATGCGTCTGCAGGAAGAAGGGCTGCTCGAACCGATTCCGAGCGGCGGCTACGCCGTGCGCTCGTTTTCGGAAAACGAAATACGCGACTCGATCGAACTGCGCGGCACGCTCGAAGGGCTGGCCGCACGCCTTGCCGCCGAACGCGGCATTACCCATTCGATGTTCCGCGACCTGCACGATTGCATCGACGAGATCGACGAACTGCTCGCAGGCGAACTGAGCGAGGAAACCTTCTCGCGCTATGTCGAAGCCAACGGCCGTTTTCATCGCCTGCTCGCCGCTGCTTCGGATAGCGAAGTCGTTGCACGGCAGATCGAAAAAGTCGCGACGCTGCCGTTCGCCTCGGCAAGCGCATTCGTGGTCGTGCAGTCGCTCGACCCGCGTGCGCGCGAAACGCTGATCGTGGCGCAAGCCCAGCATCGCGCGGTGCTCGAAGCGATCGAAAGCCGCGAAGGCGCGCGTGCCGAAGCGCTGATGCGCGAGCACTCGCATATCGCCCATCAAAACCTCAAGCGCGTGCTCGACAATCAGCGCGCGATGACGAGACTGATTGGCGGCAACCTCATTCGCCGCAATCCGCGCTAGCGACGTGCGGCGCCCTGGCTTGACCTGAACGGCGGCACGCGTGCCGCCCCCCACCCTGAACAAAGGCGCAACGAAGCGCGCTGGAGGAGACGTATGTTCCTGAAGAACGCATGGTATGTCGCGTGCACCCCCGATGAAATCGACGGCAAGCCGCTTGGCCGGCAAATCTGCGGCGAGCGCATGGTGTTCTGGCGCACGGCCGATGGCGGCGTCGCCGCGCTCGAAGACTTCTGCCCGCATCGCGGCGCGCCGCTTTCGCTCGGCACCGTGCGCGAGGGGCACCTGGTGTGCGGCTATCACGGCCTCACGGTGGGCGCGGGCGGGAAATGCGTGAGCATGCCGTGCCAGCGCGTAGGCGGCATTCCGTCCGCGCGCAGCTATCCCGCGGTCGAACGCCATGGCTTCATCTGGGTGTGGCCCGGCGATGCCGCGCAGGCCGACCCCGCAACGATCCATCACCTCGAGTGGGCCGACAATCCCGCGTGGGCCTACGGCGGCGGCCTGTATCACATCCAGTGCGACTACCGCCTGATGGTCGACAACCTCATGGACCTCACGCACGAAACCTACGTGCACGCCTCGAGCATCGGCCAGCCCGAGATCGAGGAAGCGCCGCCCAGGACCACGGTCAACGGCGACGTGGTCACGACCAGCCGTTTCATGCACAACATCATGCCGCCGCCGTTCTGGGCCGCGGCGCTGCGCGGCAACGGCCTCGCCGACAACGTGCCCTGCGACCGCTGGCAGATCTGCCACTTCTCGCCGCCCAGCCACGTGATGATCGAAGTGGGCGTGGCGCACGCGGGCAAGGGCGGATACGACGCCGAGACGCGCGACAAGGCGTCGAGCATCGTCGTCGATTTCATCACTCCGGAGACCGAAACGTCGATCTGGTACTTCTGGGGCATGGCACGCAGCTTCGCCGTGCACGATCAGGCGCTCACCGAAACGATCCGCGCGGGCCAGGGCAAGATCTTCGCGGAAGATCTCGACATGCTCGAATCGCAGCAGCGCAATCTGCTCACGTGGCCCGAACGCCGCATTCTGAGCCTGAACATCGATGCGGGCGGCGTGCAGTCGCGCCGCGTGCTCGACCGGTTGATCGCCGCCGAGCGCGGCGCGCCCGCTACGGCTGCCTGACCGACCTGAAGCCACGGCCGCGTGCGCACGCGCGGCCGCCCTCCTTCTCTTGCCCCAACGCATCATGAAAGTCACCCTTCTGCGCAAGATTCCCCTAGCCACCGACATCTGCGTTTTCGAACTGGCGAGCGCCGACGGCGCGCCGCTCCCGGCGTTCGAGGCGGGCGCCCATATCGACGTCCACGTCGATGGATTCGTGCGCCAGTACTCGCTTTGCAACCGCCCCTCCGAAGCGGGCGCCTACCGCATCGGCGTGCTGCGCGACGCGGCTTCGCGCGGCGGCTCCGTCGCGATGCACGCGCTCGAAGCCGGCAGGATCCTTGAAATCAGTACGCCGAAGAATCATTTCCCACTCGACGATCGCGCCACGCAAACCATCCTGCTCGCGGGCGGCATCGGCATCACGCCGCTCATGGCCATGGCCGAGCAGTTGCGCGAGCAAGGCCGCACATTCGAGCTGCACTACTGCGCCCGCGACCCGCAACGCGCCGCGTTTCGCGAGCGGCTGGCCGAAGCGGGCTTCGCGGAGCACGCACGCTTCTATTTCGACAGCGAGGGAGCCGATGCCCGCATCGACCTCGCACGGGTGCTCGGCGCGCCGCACGACGGCAAGCATGCCTACGTATGCGGCCCCGCGGGCTTCATCGAAGCCGTGCTCGGCGCAGCGGCCAACGCGGGGTGGCCCGCGCAGAACGTGCATCGCGAGTACTTCGGCGCCGCTCAGCCGTCCGCAAGCACCGACGCCGACGCCAACGGCGCTTTCCAGGTCACGCTGGCGAGCTGCCAGCGCGTGTTCGACGTCCCGGCCGGGACATCGATCGTCGAAGCGCTGCGGGCGGGCGGCGTCGAGGTGCCGGTCTCATGCGAGCAAGGTATATGCGGCACCTGCCTCACGCGCGTGCTAGCCGGCGAGCCGGACCATCGCGATCTTTATCTGACCGACGAGGAGCGCGCCGCAAACGACCAGTTGCTGCCGTGCTGCTCGCGCTCGCGCACGCCCATGCTCGTGCTCGATCTCTGACGCTTCGATGCGGCGCCGCGCGTCACGACGTGCGCGCGCGCCGCACCGCGAGCAGCGCCGCGAGCGCCGCCACCACCGTGACCGGCACGCTCGCGCCAATCACCGTCGTGGCGCTCGCGCCGCCCGCCAGCAATTGCCCGGCCGCGAGCGGACCGACGATCGAACCCACGCGGCCCACCGCTACAGCCGCGCCCACGCCGGTGCCGCGCATGACGGTGGCGTAACTCGCGGCGGAAAGCGCGTACAGCATCGACTGTGCGCCCACCACGCCCATGCCCGCGAGCAGCACCGAAACGCAGATCCAGAACAGATTGTCCGCGCCCGCGAGCATGAAGAGCGAAATCGCAATGGCCGCGTAGACAGCCGCGACGACACGCCCGGGCTTCACGCGATCCATCAGCACGCCGATGCCAAGCACGCCGATCACACTGCCGACGTTGAAAAAGATCTGCGTGACACCGGCCTGGCTGCGCGTGAGGCCGCGGCTCACGATCAGCGAGGGCAGCCAGTTGAGCAGAAAGTACAGCACGATGAGCGTGCAGAAAAAGCCGATCCAGATCTGCGCGGTCACCCTGGCGCGGCCCTCGCCGAACAGCACGCGCCACGTGGGCGGCGGGCCGCCCTGCGTGGACTGCGCGCGGCTCGCGGCGGCCTCATAGGCTGCGGATTCCGGCAGGCAAGCGAGAATCAGCGGCGCGACCACGAGCGGACCGACGCCGCCGGCGTAAAAGATATGCCGCCATCCGGTATCGCCCGCACTGAGCACGCCGATCAACGCCGCAAGCGCCCCGCCGAGCGGCATGCCGCAATACATGATGCTGACCGCCGTATTGCGCAGCCGCGGCGCCACGGCTTCGGCCGAGAGCGCGATCAGGTTCGGCATGGCGCCGCCCAGGCCGATGCCGGTCAAAACGCGCGCCGCCAGCAGCGAGGCGAAGCTCCACACGTGGGCAGTGAAGATCGAGAACACGCCGAACGCCACCATCGAGAGCAGCAGGACGCGCTTGCGTCCGATGCGGTCCGCGAGGCGTCCGCCGATCATCGCGCCGGGCAGGAGCCCCAGCATGCCCGCGCTGAACGCGAGCCCCATCTGGCTGACCGAAAGACCGAACTCGCGCGCCATGCGCGGCGCGGCAACCCCTGTCGATTGAAGATCGACGCCCTCCAGCACCGCCACGATCAGACACAAACCCAACACCCATGCGGCGCCCGCCGCCGTGCGGGCGCCCACCTGCGTAGTCGATGACGACACGTTGCCTCCTCGTTTTGTAATGGAATGCCGCGGCCTTTCACCGCGCCGGCACTAGTTAGTTAGCCTAATCTACGTGCTGAAAAATTTTCAAACGTGCAGTAGCGGAGCGCGGCAGCCCGCTTCGATGAGCCGCAACCGGTGATCGAACGCCGCGAGCGGGTAAGCGAAGAAGTAACGCGCTGTGGTGAGCTTGCCGGCATAGAACGGATCGCCGGCGGGTGCGTTCGACGCGATACGCAGCGTTCGCGCCCATGCGAATGCGAGCAGCAGCCAGCCGAGGAGCGCGAGGTAGTCGTCGGCTACGCGGTAGGGCAACTCGCGATCGTCGGCACTGCCCTGCCCGATTTCACCAGTGATGCGCTGCACGTCGGCAGCCAGCGCGTCGAGCCGTGCGCCCGCGCCGTTCAGCGCCGGATCGCCAGATGCCATACAGTGCGCCGCCTCCGCCGTGACATGCGCCAACAAGGCGCGCAACGCCTCGCCGCCATCGCCCAGCACCTTACGCACGAGCAGATCGATGGCCTGAATTTCGTTCGTGCCTTCGTAAAGCATGGCGACGCGGCTGTCGCGCACGGTCTGCTCCACGCCGTACTCGTGAATGTAGCCGTAGCCGCCGAACACCTGTAGCGCACTCGACGCAGCCGCAAAGCCATTGGCGGTGAAGAACGCCTTGGCGACAGGCGTGAGCAGCGAGGCAAGCTGCCTGGCCGCCTCGCGCTCTGTGGCGTCGGGATCGCGCGCGGCCACATCGAGCCAGTAACCGGTCCAGTAGCCTATCGCCCGCTCGCCTTCCACGGTCGCGCGCAAATCGAGCAGAATGCGCCGCATGGCCGGATGAAACGCAATCGGCGCGGCCTTTCCGGGCTCGCCTTCGTAGTGCGCGGGCACGCTCACGGCGCGCATCTGCGCGCGCTCGTGCGCGTAGGCATGGGCGCGCTGCGCGGCAAGCTGCGCGTGGCCCACGCCCTGCATCGCCACCTGCAGGCGTGCCGCGTTCATCACCACGAACATCGAAGCGAGGCCGCGGTGCGGCTCGCCTATGAGCCACCCCAGCGCCTGCTCGAAACGCATCGAGCAGGTCGGGCTCGCCTTCAGACCCATCTTTTTCTCGATGCCTTCGCAATGCACGCCGTTACGCACGCGCTCGCCGTTCTCGCCCAGGAACCATTTCGGCACGAGGAAAAGCGAGAGACCTTTCGTCCCCGGCGGCGCGTCGGGCAGACGCGCGAGCACGAGGTGCACGATGTTCCCGGTCAGATCGTGATCGCCACCCGTGATGAAAATCTTGCTGCCGTCGATACGCCACGCGTCGTGCGCCGCGTCCGGCGCCGCCCGCGCGCGCAGCAGCGCGAGATCGCTGCCCGCCTGCGGCTCGGTCAGGCACATTGTCGTGAGCCATTCGCCGCTTGCGATCTTCGGCAGCCAGTCGCGCTTGAGCGCATCGGAGCCGTGCGCCATCAGGCACGCCGTCGCGCCGTGCGTGAGGCCGGGCGACATCAGCCACGCATGATTGGCCGCCGCGAGCATTTCCTGGAACGCGACTTCGAGCAGTTGCGGCAAGCCCTGACCGCCCGCGTCGGCATCGAGCGCGAGCGTGGGCCAGCCTGCCGCCACGAAGTCCGCATATGCCTCGCGAAAGCCCGCTGGCATCGCGACCTCGCCGCGCTCGAAGCGGCAACCTTCGAGGTCGCCACGCGCGTTTAACGGCGCGATGCGTTCCATTACGAATCGTGCGGCTTCTTCGAGCACCTGCTGCGCCGTCGCGCTGTCGAGGTCTTCCCATGCGGGAACGCTGCGCCACCACCCCGGCGCGTCGATCCATTCGTCGATCACGAAGCGCATGTCGCGCAGCGGAACCTGATAGTCGAGACTCATCGTGACCGTTCCTTAGACTTGCTGCACATGACGCGCGAAAATCACGCGCGCGCTTGCGGCGCTCTCACCGTGCGTGGCATAGAGCGCATTCACGAGCGCCGAGCGCTGGCTCAACACGACGCGCTGATTGATCGACCCTTTGTCGGTGATCTCGCCGAGATCGAGCGAAGGCGGCGCGTCCATCACGTGAAGCCGCGTGATGAGGGTCGCGCTGCCCGTTGCGTCGCGGTTCAGCCGCTCCATGAGGCCAGCAAAGAAATCCCGCACCGCAGCCGAGTCCAGAACGTCGCGCGCTGCCGCACCCGCGTCGAGCCCCGCGAGCCGGCGGCACTCATCGAGGCGCGGGAAAATCAGCACGCCAATGTCGTCGCGGTCCATGCCCGCGATCACCGCGTCCTGCACATACGGCGCGCCGCCCGAGACGATGCGCGCGCGCATCGGCCCCACGCTCACGAACGTGCCGGAGCTGAGCTTGAAGTCCTCGGCAATGCGCCCGTCGAACAGCAGCCCCAGTTCGGGGCGTTCGGCATCGACGAAGCGCACGGCGTCGCCGGTACGGTAGTAGCCCTCTTCGTCGAACACGTCGTGACGGTCCGACTCGTCCGCGCACCAGTAGCCGCTCATCACGTTCGGTCCGCGAAAGCGCGCTTCGAGCTTGCCGTCCACCGGCACGAGACGCGTCTCGCAGCCCGGCGCGGGCAGCCCGATATAGCCCGAGCCCATCACCGGCCCGGTCGTGAAAAGGCACGACGGCGCGGTCTCGGTCATGCCAAGCCCCGCCATGATGCGGATGCGCTCGCCGCAATGGGCCTGCGTCACGCGTTCGAGCCGGTCCCACGCTGCCTGCGAGAGCCCCGCTCCCGCGAAGAAATACATCTTCACACGCGAGAAAAACGTCTCGCGCAGGCGTGCGTCGGTTTCGAGCGCCGCGGTCAGTTCTTCCCACCCCTTGGGCACGTTGAAGTAGAGCGTCGGAGCGATTTCGCGCAGGTTGCGCAGCGTCTCCTCGAAGCGGCCCGCAACGGGTTTGCCATCGTCGATATAGAGCGTGCCGCCGTTGTAGAGCGCGATGCCCACGTTGTGGCTGCCGCCGAAGGTGTGGTTCCACGGCAGCCAGTCCACGAGTACAGGCGGCTCCATGCCGAACTGCGGGAAGGTTTGCAACAGCATCTGCTGGTTGCTGCACAGCATGCGGTGCGTGGTGGGCACGGCCTTGGGCAGGCGCGTCGATCCCGAGGTGAAGAGGAACTTCGCGATCGTGTCGCCGTTCACGCGCGCTTGCGCATCTTCGACGCTGCCCGGCTGCGTCTGAAGCAACGCCTCAAACGGCGTCTCGCGGCGCGCGCCTCCCGTGGGTGTCACCACCACGCGCTCAATGGAGTCGGGCACGGCCGCATCGAGTGCTGCCGCGTAAGCCGGGCCATCGGCGGCGAATACCAGACCAGGGTTGAGCAACCCCAGCGTGTGCCGCAGCTTGCCGTAGTCGCTCGACACGAGCGAATACGCGGGTGAAATGGGCGCGTAGGGCACACCTGCCCACAGCGCGCCGAACGCCATCTGCAAATGTTCGAGATCGTTACCCGAAAGCAGCGCGACCGGACGCTGAGCGGACAAACCCCGCTCGATCAACGCCTGCCCGATCGCGCGTGCGCGCTCGAGCATCTGCGCGTAGCTGATGCCCTGCCATTGCCCATCGGCGCCTCGGCGCGCCACGAGCCAGCGGTCTGGATGCGCACGCGCGCCGCTCGCGAGGCGGTCGGTCACGCGTGCGGGGAAGTCCTCGAGCGTCTCGGTCGAGCGCAAATACCAGCAGTCGCCACGCAGTTCGATCTGCGGCGCGGCTGAGCCGATCGCGACGGCGCGGTAGCCGGCGAAGTCCGGCTGCACGCGCGCGCGCGCGTGCGTTTGGGTCGGCTCCGAATCCAAAGCCTGTCTCCTTTGTCTGGCCGGTGCCGGTCAGCGCCGTGTGTCGGCGCTGCCGGCCCGGTGTTTCATGTTGTGAACGCGTTCAGATCGGATAGTGGCGCGGGCCGGTCTGCACGGTGATCCAGCGCAGGTCGGTGAACTCGGCGATCGAAGCCTTGCTGCCGAAGCGCCCATAGCCGCTCGCCTTCACGCCGCCGAACGGCATTTGCGCTTCGTCGTGCACCGTCGGCCCGTTGATATGGCAGATGCCCGATTCGATGCGCTTCGCCACGTTCATCGCACGCGCAATATCGCGGCTGAACACGGCCGCCGAAAGACCGTATTCGCTGTCGTTCGCCACCTGCAGCGCTTCGTCGTCGCCATCCACGCGCTGCACCGTCACCACGGGGCCGAACGATTCGTCCGCATAGAGCTTCATCTCGCGCGTGACGTTTTCGACAATCACGGGCTGCATGATCGCGCCGTTCACCTCGCAGCCCAGCGGCAGCGTCGCGCCCTTCTCGCGCGCATCTTCCACAAGCGCACGGATGCGCCGCGCCGACGCTTCGCTCTCCAGCGTACCCAGCACCGACCCCGGCTGCGCGGGGTCGCCGGCCTTCAGCGTACGCGCCTTCGCAACGAGTTTTTCCATGAACGCGTCGGCAATCTTGCGATCGACGATCACGCGTTCCGTCGACATGCAGATCTGCCCCTGGTTGAAGAACGCACCGAAAGCAATGCCTTCCACTGCCGCGTCGATGTCGGCGTCGTCGAGCACGAGCACCGGTGCCTTGCCGCCCAGTTCGAGCAGCGCCGGTTTCAGATGCCGTGCGCAATGCTGCGCGACGACGCGGCCCACGCGCGTCGAGCCCGTGAAGTTCACGCGCTTGACTGCAGGGTTGGCGATCAGACGCTCGACAATGGCCGGCGCGTCTTCCGGCGCATGCGTGAGCACGTTCACGACGCCCTCGCCGAGCCCTGCCTCGTTGAGCACCTCGCCGATCAGCGCATGCACGCCAGGACACCCTTCGGAAGCCTTGAGCACCACCGTGTTGCCGCACGCGAGCGGCATGGCGAGCGCACGCGTGGCGAGAATCACCGGCGCGTTCCAGGGCGCCATGCCGAGCACCACACCGCACGGCTGGCGCACGGCCATCGCGAGACTGCCCGGCACGTCGGAGGGGATCACCGCGCCGTCGATCTGCGTGGTCATGGCAGCCGCCTCGCGCAGCATGTTGGCCGCGAGCATCACGTTGAAGCCGTACCAGTTCGCCATCGCGCCCGTTTCCGCCGCGCCGATGGCGATGAAATCCGTTGTGCGCGCATCCATTTTGTCGGCGGCAACCGAGAGGCGCTTGCGGCGCTCCGTGGGTGTGAGCGCGGCCCACGCGGGAAAGGCGCGCGCGGCGGCGGCAACGGCCGCGTCGGCATCTTCCTGCGTGGCGGCTGCCGCGCGCGTCGCCACCGCGCCCGTGGCCGGATCGATGCGCTCGAACGTCTTGCCATTCGACGCGGCGCGCGCCGCGCCGCCGATCAAGAGGCCAGTTTCATGCATGTCGTTGTCTCCTCCGTCCTTGTGCGTTGTGAGCGATCAGCGCTTGTATGCCTGCAGGCCCGGCTTGATGCTCTTCTCGTCGAGGAACTGCTTGAGGCCCTGCTCGCGGCCGCCTTCCTTGTCGCGATGGTTCGCCTGGTCGAGCTTCGCGTAGAGGTAGTCCTCATTCTGCTCCCAGGTGAGTTCGCGCGAGCGCTTGAAACCGTGCTTCGCGTTGCGCAGCACGACCGGGTTCTTGTCGAGCAGCTTCGCCGCAAGCGCGATCGTTTCTTCGCGCAACTGCGCGAGCGGCACGCTCTTGTTGACGAGCCCCATTTTCGCGGCCTGCTGGCCCGTGAAGGTGTCGCCCGTCATGATGTAGTAAAGCGCCTCGCGGTGTCCCACGGTATCGGCCATTGCCTTGCTCACGAGGTTGCCCGGCGGAATGCCCCAGTTGATTTCCGAAAGGCCGAACGTGGCTTCGTCGGCGGCGATCGCGAGATCGCATGCCACGAGCGGCGAGAAACCGCCGCCAAAGCACCAGCCGTTGACCATCGCGATGGTCGGCTTCGAATACATGCGCAGCAGCTGCCATTGCCAGCGGCTCGCGTCGCGGCGGATGCGTTCCTGCAGCACGTCGGGGCCCGCGTCGACTTCGCGGAAGTATTCCTTCAGGTCCATGCCGGCCGTCCACGCCGAGCCTTCGCCGGTCAGCACGAGCACCTGCGCCTCGGCGTCGAGCTCGAGCGTTTCGAGCACGTCGATCATTTCCTTGTTGAGCGTCGGGCTCATGGCGTTGCGCTTTTCCGGGCGATTGAGCGTCACCCAGGCGATGCCACCCTCCACTGCAACCTTGACCGTTTTCCAGCGACCTTCGTAACTCATTCTCTATCTCCGTGGACACTGCCGCACTCGCGGCTTGAAATCAATTTACTATCAGGTTACCTGATATGTAAAGTAGAATATGATCTCGTCGGTACAAACCCGTAAAACGCGATGACCCAGAAAACGCCCCCCACCGCGCCGCGCTCCCGAACCGCGCAACCGTCCGCCGAAGGCAGCCTGCACACCGTGCCGCCCATGCGCCTGAGCTATCTGATCGGCCAGCTCGACCGCGTCGTCTCCCGCCGCCTGACGGAAGCGCTCGCCCGCCACGGTCTCACGCTGCCGCAGTACACCGCGCTTTCCGTGCTGCGCGCGCGCGGGCGCGCCTCCAACGCGCAACTCGCCGAGCGCTCGTTCATCACGCCGCAGGCGGCCAACGAAGTCGTGAAGACGATGGAGGCGAATGGCTGGGTCATGCGCGAAGCCGACCCGATGAACCGCCGCGTGGTGCTGCTTTCGCTCACCGAAGCCGGCAACGCGCTGCTGGGCGAATGCGACGCCGCCGCCGATCACGTGGAAGGCGCGATGCTCGACGATATGGATACCGAAACAGCGGAAAAACTGCACGTGCTGCTGCATGCCTGCGTGCGCAATCTGCGCGCCGCTTGAGGCGAGCCCGCTGCAAATGACAAAAACAGGGAGACACCCTTGAACATCGACCCGCTCGTTGCCATCGACACGCACGTCCACGCCGAAGTGTCGTGCTGCCAGCCGCCCGACCTCTTCGCGAAGGAATTCGACGAGGCCGCCGACAAATACTTCGGGACCGTGCTAAAGCTTGGCCGCCGTCCGACGATTGCGGAAACGATCGAGCACTACCGCGAGCGCAAGATCGGCTTCGTGATGTTCACGGTGGACTGCGAGGCGAATATCGGGCGCCGCCGCATCGACAACGAGGAGATCGCCGGCTTCGCGCAACAAAACGCCGACATCATGATCGCGTTCGCGAGCATCGACCCGCACAAGGGCAAGTTCGGCGCGCGCGAAGCGCGGCGGCTGATCGAGGATCACGGCGTGCGCGGCTTCAAGTTTCACCCCACCATGCAGGGCTTTTTCGCCAACGACCGGCTGGCGTATCCGCTATACGAAGTGATTGCCGGATATGGCCTGCCCGCCGTGTTTCATAGCGGCCACTCGGGCATGGGCTCGGGCATGCGTGGCGGCGGCGGATTGCGTCTGAAGTATTCCGAGCCGATCTATCTCGACGATGTGGCCGCCGACTTCCCCGACATGAAGATCGTGATCGCGCATCCCTCGTGGCCGTGGCAGGAGCAGGCGCTTTCCATCGCGCTGCACAAGCCCAACGTCTACATCGACCTGTCGGGCTGGTCGCCGAAATACTTCTCGCCCGAACTGGTGAAGTACGCGAACACGCTGTTGCGCAACAAGGTGCTGTTCGCATCCGACTTCCCGCTGATCCGGCCGGACCGCTGGCTCGCGGACTTCGATACGCTCGACATCAAGCCGGAGGTGCGGCCCTTGATCCTCAAAGAGAATGCGGTGCGCCTGCTGGATCTCGCGGCAAAGCCCTGATGCAAGCGGCACGCCCGGTGTGCGTCATGCGGGTCTTTCAAGCGCCGGAACCTGTTCGCCCTGCGCCTTCTCGCGCTTGACGGCGTACATCGCGAGATCGGCGCGGCGCAGGACCAGATCGAAGTCCAGGTCATCGGCCGCGACCGTCGTGAATCCGACGCTCGCCCCGACGCTCACCTGCAGCCCCGGCGCAAGTTCGAACGGCCGCTCGATCGCTTCGGTCACGAGGCTGGCCCAATCGCGCGGCGCCCGGTCCACCTGAGGGTCGACGATGACGAATTCGTCGCCGCCCATGCGCGCCACCCATGCGCCCGCGCTGGCCAGCATGCGCAGGCGGCTCGCGACCTGCACGAGCAGCATGTCGCCGGCCTTGTGGCCATGCGCGTCGTTGATCAGCTTGAAGCCGTCGAGATCGGCGAAGAACACTGTCATGCCCGCCTTGAGGGGCGACGCGCTCGTCGTTCCGGCCGCGCTGAACAGGCCATCCCGGTTCAGGAGTCCCGTGAGGGCGTCATGGCGCGCGCGATGGCTGTTTTCCCGTTCGGCCTTCATTGTCGAAATGAGCATGGCGTTCAGGTGGCGCGCGGCGGCGCTCATGGCGAACAGATAGAACGGAATTTGCAGGAGCGTGAGCAGGAGGACCGGCTCGCCGCCCAGCAGCGCGCCGATGCAGCACGGGCCGAGCGAAAGGCAGATCATGACTGCCACCAGTCGCGGCGCCGCGAAATTGCGAAAGCAGATCCCGCCCACCATGGCGGCAGCGGAAAGAAAAGCGAGCGTAGCGGATACCCAGTCCCGGCTCATGGCGCTGACGAGCGCGCCATAGCCGACCGTCGCGCCCCACAACGGCGCGAGAAGAATATAGAAGTCGGTGGGCGTGCTCTTGCCCTCCCTTGCCCGGCGGCGTGACAGGGCGAGCGTCGCGAGGCGCACCGCGCAAACGACGATTTCGGCGATGAGCCAGCACTTGAACGGCAGCGTTGCGTGACGGCAAGCGAGGACCCACGCCACGGCCACGGTATTGGATACACCGCCAAAGAAGATCGGCAGGGTTCCGAACAAGGTGCCGACAAGGGCGACACGGATTTCGTGCGGCGTGTCCTGCCCGGGCTCGGTTAGCCAACGGGCCAGCTTGCCACGCGGCAAAGAGTAGATTTCGTTGCGGGAGCTCACATGCGTCACCGTCGGTCGTACTGCGCGCCCAGGCGCTTTCGCCTCTCGCGCCCTGTAAAGTCCGGGTCGTACGGCCGTGCGAAAGCAACGGGCGCCGCCGCCCTACTGCATAACGGCGGGCTGCAAGGAAAACTTTAGGAATGCGGGGGTGGGGAAGTCATTGGTTGAACTGGCAACCAATGGAAGATATTTGCACGTGCCCTGTGCGATTACGTCAGACGAAGCACGATTCTTTGCAGAAGCGCTTGCAAGTCCGCGCCATCCAGCACATAACGCGCAAAAAGAAAGCTTTTCGTGGCCGCTAACGGGCGACGATGACCGTCATCTCGGACTCGTACGTGATCTTCACGTGGCTATGGTGCTTGAGGGTCTGCATCACCTCGATCAGGTCCGGGCGGCTGACCCGAACGGAGCGCGCGGTGCCCGACTTGTCCACGACGGTCAGCAGGTTGAGCTTGCGATCGACGCCCGTGACCTGCGCCACGCCGCTGAAGACGCGGAGCACCTGGAAGTTTTCGTTGTCGGCGCCGGAGGAATGCTGGGTAATCTTTGCCGTGTGAGTCAGGCGCGTGACCGCCGCGCCGCCGGCAGGCGTCAACCCGGTGACGTACGGCTCCATAAAGTGGGTCGTCAGCTTGTCGCCGACCTTGACGACCTTGAGCACGCCGGGATGATCTTTCACACTGAAGCTCAGGTCGTCGCGGCCCGGCACGGTCACGACGATGAGCGCATTCTTCTGATCGATCAAACTGATGGTGCCGCTTTCCGTGTCGACGGATGCCCCTGCCGGCATGGCTTCCGAGGCGGCGGAGGCGTCCGTGTCGGCCGCGCGGCAGACGGGCGCCGAGGCGGCAAGCAAGCCGAGGGCCGCCACGGAGAGCGCCAGGCAGCGCGCGAAAGCAACGCCCGTATTCGATCGATAGAGCATGGTAGTCCCCTTGAAGCGATCAGGTGCCGCGCTTGCTGCGCCGGTCAGAGACCATGGCGTGTGCTCTCGCAGCCTAGCACTGCAGAACGCCCCGGCCATCGGACTTTGGTCCTATACGATCCAGGCTGCGCCTAACGTGCGAAGGCCGCCGCGCAGCTCGCCGGCGCCTGCCCCGGCACCGGCGAGCGGAACGTGAACAAGCCGCCCGCCAGCGGCTGTTTCTCGCGTTCGGCTGCCGTGAGTCCCTTCCACGCGGTGGAAACGTATACGGTCTTCATATCGTCCCCGCCGAACGCGAGCTTCGTGATGTTCGCGCAAGGAAACGCAACCTGATCGACCCGTTCGCCTTCGGGCGAATAACGGTCGATGCGCCAGCCGCCGAACAGCGCGACCCACACGTAGCCCTCGGCGTCCACCGCCATGCCGTCCGGGTGCCCGTCGCCGGCAATTGCGGTGAAGACGCGCTTGCCCGACAGCGTGCCGTCAATCGCCACATCGAACGCATACACGACGCGGCGCATCGTGTCGTTGTGATAGAGCGTGCAGCCGTCCGGGCTCATGGCCGGGCCGTTGGTGATCACGTAGCCGCTGTCCTGGGCGCTCACCGCCGCGCCTGCGTCCACGCGATACAGCGTGCCGCTCGGCGCTTGCTCGGCGTCGTCCATCGAGCCGAACCACAGGCGTCCGCGCGCATCGGCGAAACCGTCGTTGAGGCGATTGCCCGGCAAATGCGGCTCGACGTCCACCAGCTTGTCGAATTCCCCGCTCGCGGCGTCGAAACGATACAGGCCGTCAGGCAGGCCGCACACGAAAATCCGCTCGCCCAGCGGCGCGACGAAGCCGACCTGGTCGGGCGCGTACCACGTCGTGCGCTCCCCGGTCGCGACCACCAGACGATGAATCCGGCGGCCCTCGATGTCGACGAAATAGACTGCGTTTTCCGCGGCCTGCCACAGCGGCCCCTCGCCAAGCTCCGCGCCGATCGGCCATACGCACACGGGATGCGACATTGTCATTCTCCGTACCATCCCGCGTCGACGAAGTAGTCGCGCCCGGAGCAGCGCGAGGCGTCGTCGGATGCGAGAAACAAGGCCATGCGGGCGACGTGCTCGGGCTCGATGCGCAGCCGCAGACACTGACCCGCGACCACTTTCGCCTCGCTCTCCGGCGTTTGCCACAGATTCATCTGCCGCGGCGTTTTCACGGCGCCCGGGATAATGCAGTTCACGCGAATGCCCGCGCCGCCCAGATCGCGCGCAAGACCGCGCGTCAGACCTTCGATGCCGGCTTTGGCGGTCAGGTAGATCGGCAGGTTCGGCAAGGCGACGTGCCACGACACCGAACCGAAGTTCAGGATCACGCCGCGTCCCGCCTGGCGCATGCCCCTCGCGGCGGCCTGCGCGCAGAAGAACTGGTGACGCAGGTTCACGGCGATACGCCCGTCCCAGTAGCTTGCGGTCAGCTCGCCGATATCATGGCGATCGTCGTTGCCTGCATTGTTCACGAGCACGTCGATGGGTCCCGCGGCATCGACGATCGACGCGAACACGCTTTCGATGGCGTCTACGCTGCACAGGTCGCAGCGCTTGAACAGCGGCGGATGCTTCGCATCGCGAAGCTTCTCCTGGAGAGCCAGCGAATCGTGTTCGGCCACGTCGAGGAAGAACACGCGCGCGCCCTGCTGCGCGAAGGCCTCCACGACCGCAGCGCCAATCCCGCTGCCGCCGCCGGTGATAACGACGGTTTTATCCGCCAGGCTCGGATAGATTGCGTACGACATCAGATATTCCAGTGTTGACTTGTCAGAACCCAAACAGGGCGGCGAGCCGCAGACGACTCGCCGCCCTGCGCTGCCGCTTTCGTTCCCGTTACGACACGACCTCGACGGCGCTCAGCATACGCCAGTCGCGCGCAAGCGTGCGCGTTGCGTTGCCCACCACGGTGACCGTGCCGCTTAGATGAATGTCGCGGCTCGAACTGCCCACCATCAAATCGAACTTGCCCGGCTCGACGATGCGCTCGCCGCGTGCGTCGGTGAAGTTGAGCATATCGACGGGCAGCTTCACGTTCACGCGAGTGCGCGCGTCCGCCGCGAGCGGCACGCGTGCAAACGCCTTGAGTTCGCGTACCGGACGTGCCGCCGAAGCGTGCTGATCGCGCACGTAAATCTGCACGACCTCCGTGCCGTCGCGCGAACCGATGTTCTCAAGCGCGAAACTCAGCTCGACCGTGCCGTCGTCGAGCGGGACTTCGCGTTGCGCCACCGCGAGATCGCCGTAACGGAACTGGGTGTAGCCGAGGCCGAAACCAAACGGATAGCGGCTTCCGAAGTGGTAGGCGATCGGCGTGCCCGCGCTCTTGAGGCGATGGTTGTATACATACGGCACGGCCCCTGCGCTCTTCGGCACGGACAGCGGCAGACGGCCGCTGAAATCGGCGCGGCCCACCAGCAGATCGGCAAGCGCCTCGGCGCCGCGCTCGCCCGGCGCAAACGCCATGATCTGCGCGGCAATGCGATCTTCGAGGCCGCCCAGGTTGTACGGCCGGCCGCCCGTCATCACGACGACCGTAGGCGTGCCGCTCTCGACCACGGCCTCGAGCAGTTGCAGTTGCACGCCCGGGAGTTCCAGGCTGTCCGTATCGGAGCCTTCGCCCACCGTGCCGGACTGGAACAGGCCCGCCAGATCGCCGACGAACACGACGGCCACGTCTGCTTTGCGCGCGGCTTCGACCGCCTCGGGAATCGCTTCGGTATCCTTGCTGATCAGCTCGTCGCGGTTGGCGGCACCGCTCAGATCGAGCGAGACATCGCCCGGGAACACCGGCGCGCCCGCACGGCGGGTCTTGATGATGTCGCAACCCTTGGCGTGCACCACACGCGGCTCGCCCAGCAGCGCGCGCAATGCGCCCAATGGCGTGGCGATCGAAGCAACCGACTGCTCGCCCGAATTGATGAGGTGCACCGGGAAGCTGTAGCCGGCGAGCAGCGCGAGCGGGTCGTCGGCGGTCGGACCGATCACCGCGATTTTCTCCACGCCACTGGCGTTCAACGGCAGCACGCCGCCTTCATTGCGCAGCAATACGGCCGATTCGAGCGCGACCTGATACGCCGTATCGGCCGCCGCCGTGCCTTTCACATCCACGCGTTCGGGATCCACATACGGATTCTCGAAAAGGCCAAGGCGGAACTTCGTGCTCAACACGCGCGACACGGCGGTGTCGATCGTCGCTTCGGTGATCTCGCCGCGATCGAGCGCCTCTTTCAGATGAACCGCGCACTCGTGCCCCGGCAACTCGACGTCGAGTCCCGAATTGAACGCGAGCGCCGCCGCCGACGCGCTGTCGTGCGCCACCGCGTGATGGCTGTAGAGCAGGTCGACGGCAGCATAGTCCGCCACGACGAGCCCCTCGAAACCCCATTTCTCGCGCAGCGTGTCGTGCAGCAACGTGCGGTCCGCATGGCAGGGCACGCCGTCGATATCGTGGTACGCCGGCATGATCGAGCCCGCGTGCGCGAGCTTGACCGCCATTTCGAACGGCAGCAGGAACACGTCGTTCAACTCGCGCGGCCCGACATGCACGGGCGCATGATTGCGGGCGCCTTCGCTCGCCGAGTGGCCGACGAAGTGTTTGAGCGTGGCGAGCACGTCGCGCCGCTCGCCTTGCAGACCGTTCACGTAGTGACACGCGAGCACGCCTACCAGATACGGGTCTTCGCCGAGCGTTTCCTCGGTGCGGCCCCAGCGCGGATCGCGCGAGACGTCGAGCACGGGAGCCAGGCCCTGGTGGCAGCCGATCGAGCGCGCCTGCTCGCCGATGATGCGCCCCACTTCGCCCACGAGGCTCGGGTTCCACGTCGCCGCGTAGTTCAGCGGCGAGGGAAACAGCGTGGCGTCCTTGATCATCAGGCCCACGAGGCATTCTTCGTGCGACATGACGGGAATGCCCAGGCGCGTGTCTTCGACCATCTTGCGCTGCAATTCGTTGAGCGCGCGCACGCCCTCTTTGGGATCGACCGTGTGCGTGCCGAGCGGACGCGTAATCTGCCCAAGACCGTATTGGAGAATCTGGTCCACCGTGAGGCTGTTGGCGCTTTGCGCGAAATCGATACTGCGCGCCTTGTGTTCGCCGTCGGCCGAGAGCACCAGCCACGCGGCGTGAAGCTGGGCAATTTTTTCGTCGAGCGTCATGCGCGCGAGCAGGTCCGCCACGCGCTGCGCGGTCGGTGCGTCGGAGCGGCGGTAAAGCGGTATCTCGGTGGTGTGTTCAAGCGACATGGCTTCACTCCCTGGTATTGCACGAGCCGGCGTTTTTTTCTTGCCGTCTGTTTAGTTGTGCTTTTTTTAAAATGGCGTTGCGCAGGCGCGCGGCGAAAGACGTGCTCGGCCTAGATGAGACGGCGCAGCGCCATATCGTGATCGTCGAACACGTGGCAGGCCTCGGCTGGCAGCGCAAGCCTGACCACTTCATCGTGTGTCAACGCGCTGTCGCCCGGCACCTTGGCGATCAATGTCGCCGCTACCGGGCCGGTCTGCGTCGCGTGGATATAGCTGTGCTCGCCCATGTGCTCCACGAGCTTCACGCGGCACGCCAGCGTCTGTTCGTGGCGCGCGTCGCCGGCCACACGCAAATGCTCCGGGCGCACACCGAGCGTCACCTTCATGCCGGCGCGCGCACGCGAGCCGTCCACGCTCGCACGCACGCGCTCGCCGCTTTGCAGGTCGATGTCCACGCCGCCATCGTCGCCGCCCACCACCGTGCCCGCGAAGAAGTTCATCTTCGGCGAGCCGATGAAGCCCGCGACAAACCGGCTCTTCGGATGGTGATACAGGTCGAGCGGCGCCCCCACCTGCGCGACGCTGCCGTGCCGCTCCATGTTGTCGCCCGCCTGCAGAAGCACGATGCGATCGGCCAGCGCCATGGCCTCAACCTGATCGTGCGTCACGTACACGGCGCTCGCCTCGCTGAACTCGCGATGCAGACGCGCGATCTCGGTGCGCGTCTGCACGCGCAGCGCCGCGTCGAGATTCGACAGCGGCTCGTCGAACAGGAACACGCCCGGCTCGCGCACGATCGCGCGCCCGATCGCCACGCGCTGGCGCTGGCCGCCCGATAGCGCCGCGGGGCGGCGTTCGAGATAGCTGTCGAGCTGCAGTGCGGCGGCGGCGCTGCGCACCTTCTTGTCGATGATTGCCTTGTCGACTTTCGCCTGGCGCAGACCGAATGCCATGTTCTCGTACACGCTCATATGCGGATAGAGCGCGTAGTTCTGGAACACCATCGCGACCTTGCGCTTCGCGGGTTCGACCTCGTTCATCCGTTCACCGTCGATGCGCAGTTCGCCGTCGGTAATCGATTCGAGCCCGGCGATCATGCGCAGCAGTGTGGACTTGCCGCAGCCCGACGGGCCGAGGAACACGCAGAATTCGTTCTTGCCGACTTCGAGGTTGGCGTCGCGGATCACCGCGTTGCCGCTCGCGTAGGCTTTCTGTACGTTATTGAGGGAAATGCTTGCCATATCGATTTATGCGAAATTCGGTTAGCGATGCGGATCAGCCCTGAATCAGCCCTTGAGCGAGCCGGCCATCATCCCCTTGATCACGCGCTCTTGACCGAACGCGTAGGCAGCGATCAACGGCAACGACGTGAGCACGAGAACAGACAGCATCGAGGGTATGTTCGATGCGTATTGCCCCATGAAGTCCCAGATAGCGAGGGGCAGCGTCCGGTGCTCGGACGTCGACGTGAGCATGTACGCGAAGATGAACTCGTTCCAGAGACCAATGCCGTTGAAGATCGCCACCGTGGCGAGCCCCGGCCCCGAAAGCGGGAAGAAAATACGCCAGAAAATGCGGAACGGACTGCAGCCGTCGAGTTGCGCGGCTTCTTCGAGCTCGCGCGGAATCTGCCGCATGAACTCGGTCAGGATGAAGATCGACACCGGCAGGCTGAGCGCCACATACGGCCCGAGCAGTGCGAACTGCGTATCGTAGAGACCGAGGTTGCGCGTCAGCAGATAGATCGGCACCAGCGTGGCATGCAGCGGCACAATCATGCCGGCGACCACGAGACCGAAGAGCAGCTTGTTCAGCCTGAAGCGCATGCGCGCAAACACATAGGCCGCCATCGCGCTGATGACGACGATCAGCGCGACCGACACGCCCACCGTAAACAGGCTGTTACGGAAATACGTGAAGAACGGCCCCTGCAGCACGGCCGCGTAATTGCCCCAGTACAGATGGCTCGGCGGCGCCCACACGGAAGTCGAGAACGTCTCTTCCTGGCTCTTGAAGCTCGACACGACCATGAAAATGAACGGGACCGTCGTGACCGCCAGCCAGATCAGCGCGAGGATCGGAATCGTTACCCGGGGGAAGCGGAATTTCTTGTTCATGGTTCAAACCTCGGTTGCGTAGCGGCGCGTAAAGTACATCGACACCGCGGCCACGGCGATGACAATCAGGAACATCGCCGAGCCGATGGTGCTGCCGTAGCCGAGCTGGAACGAACTGAACACCGTGCGATACATATAGGTGGCCATCACCTCGGACGAGCCCTCGGGGCCGCCGCCCGTCATGACGAAGACGAGATCGAAGTAACGCAGCGAGCCGAGCACGGAAAGGATCACGGCCGTGCGCACCGTGCCCTGCAGATGCGGCAGCTTGATGCGCCAAAAGATGGTCCACTCGGAAGCGCCGTCGAGCAGCGCGGCCTCGTTGACCTCGGCCGGCATCGACGAGAGGCCGGCGAGGAACAGAATCATGTAGAAAGGCGCGTTCTGCCAGATGATCACGGCGATGGTCGCGCCCAGCGAGAAGTGCGGGTCGCCCAGCCAGTCCTTCGCGAGACCATCGAGCCCGAATGCCTGCAGCGCAACGTTCAGAGGTCCGAAATTCGGATCGTAGATTTGCTTGAACAGCACGCCGATCGCCACGCTCGACATGAGCAGCGGCAGGAAATAGAGCACCTTGAGCACGCGCGAGCCACGGCCGGCCTTTTCCAGCAGTACGGCGAGCGCGAGCGCGACAGGCAGCTGAATGACGATCGAGGCGAGCGCGAGAATCACGTTGTTCTTGAGCGATTGCCAGAACACGGTGTCATGGGCGAGCCGCGCCCAGTTCGCGAGCCCCGTATAGCGGGCCGTATTGCCGAGGCCATTCCAGTCGAGCAGCGACAGCCGCAAGCTGGAAACGAGCGGATAAAGCAGGAACACGGCCAGCAGCAGCAGCGCCGGCGCAAGAAACACGACCGTGACGAGCGTTTGCGAGGAAAGCTTCAGCCGGCGTTCGGGAGTAGCGGAAAGTACGATATTCACGAGCTTGTCTGCCGGCTGGCCCCCTGCGGCGCCAGCCGGACTTTTCCTGAGTGTCAGGGCTGTTCACATCAATCCTCACGCCTGGTCCTTCTGGCGGCCAGCGCAAGCCCGTTATGAATGTGAACAGGCCCTAAAGATCAACCGCCCTTCTTCGAAGCGGCTTCCATTTGCTGCGCGGCCGCCTCAGGCGTCAGCGACAGACCGAACAGCGCCTGCGTCGTGTCCTTGTGCAGTTCGCCCAACGCCGGCGGCAGCGCCTGGTCGTACCAGAGCTGCACGCTCGGCGCCGCAGCAAGCAGTTGCTGCAGACGCTGCGTGAACGGGTCGTCGATCTTGACGTTGTTGACCGGCGGGAGCTTGTGGTCATCCGACGCGCGCGCCTGCATCGCCTGGTCGTCGGTCAGCGCCTGGATCAGCTTGAACGCGGCGTCCGGCGTCTTGCATTCGGTCGAGATGCTCAGGAAGCCGTCGCCCACCGTGCCGATCAGGTCGCGCGGATCGCCCTTGCCGCCCGGCACGCTCGGGAACGGGAAGAAGTCGAGATCCTTCGAGAACCCCGGATTTTCGTTCGCGATCGTCGAAGCTTCCCAGGCGCCCATCAGCTCCATCGCGGCCTTGCCCGAATACAGCAGACGGCGCGAAGCACCCGAGTCATAGTCGAGACCGTTGATGCCCGGCGCAAACGCGCCAGCCTTCACGAGCTCCTGGATACGCTTGCCGGCTTCGATGAACGCCGGATCTTCGAAGCCCTTGCCCTTTCCTGCGATGGCGTCGCTCACGACTTGCGGACCACCGATACGGTCGACGAGGTACATGTAGTACATCGAGCCCGTCCACTTGTTCTTGTTCGCGAGCGAGAACGCGGCCACGTTGTGCTGCTTCAGCACATCGACGACGTGCATCAGCTCATCCCACGTCCTGGGCGGCGTGATGCCGTACTTCTTGAACACTTCCTTGTTGTAGAAGATCACCGCGGCCGCCGCGTTTTCGGCAGCCACACCGTAGGTCTTGCCGCCGAACGTCGTCACGCTCCACGACGACTGCATGAAGCGGTTGCGAAACGCCGGGTCCTTGTTCAGGTACGGCGTGAGGTCCACGATCTGACCGGATTTCACATATTCCTGCAGGCCGCCGCCCCCCCAGTTCTCAAACACGCACGGCGGCTGGTTCGCACCGAAAGCGACCTTCAGCTTCGTCTTGTAGGCCTCGTTCAGAACGTGCGAATTCTCGACCTTGTAGCCCGGATCGGCTTTTTCGAAGCGCTCCGAGGCGTCGCGGATGATCTTGCTCGACGACGCATTGGTCTGCTGATCCCAAACCGTAATCGTCCTGGTGTCCGCCGCGACGGCGTTCGAAACGACGGCCGACAGTGAAAACGCCAATGCGGTGGCGCCGACTATCGCCCGTGCCTTGGAGAAACCTGGGTACGCCATGTTTGTGTCCCCTCTTTAGGAATTTTGAGAGCTACCTGAGTTATCTGCGGGTTTAACGTTAGCCTTAACGTTAATAGATGTTAAGCCGTGACGCGAACTACGGCTATGCGGGATTTTCCTGGTGGGCCCCGCCCGGAGCTTGCGCCGCGCGCAAGGTTGGTGTGCGCGGGGAACGGTTGACTGCCTGCGCCTGACTGCGCATCTGATAGAATAGCCAGCACATAAACGGTATCGCTAACGTGACGAGCGCCTAACCCGCGGCGTAACCCGCGAGTCACGAGCGAGTCTTCGCAGACATGACCTCTCGTAAGCCCACACCACGCATGGCAAGGCAAACTCCCACGCTCGAGCACGTCGCGAAGCTGGCCGGGGTGTCGCAGATGACCGCGTCGCGCGCGCTCAACGGACGCCCGGGCGTGTCGCGCGAAACGCGCGACGAAGTGCTGAGAATCGCTTCGGACATCGGTTACGTCGTGAACCGCACGGCGCAGAAACTCTCGGGCGGCCGCAACGGCATCATCGGCATCATTACCCCCACGCTCGACACGCAGTTCTCGAGCGAACTGGTGCTCGGCGCGGGCCGCGCGGCGCGCGGCGCGGGCATGGAAATGCTGGTGTACACCGTGTTCGACGAAGACCGCCATGCGCATCACGACCTGCTCGGGTTGATTCAACAGTTTTCGGACGGCATTCTCGCCATCCTGCCGCGCGAATCGCTCTGTCTCGAAGCGCTCGCCACGGCCAAAGTGCCGGTGGTGGTGGTCGATCAGCGCGGCACGCTTACGGGTTTTCCTTCGGTATCGGTCGACAATTACGGCGGCGCCTGTCTCGCGGTCGAACATCTCGCGGAACTCGGCCACAAGCGCATTGCGTTCCTCGCCGGCGACGAAACCATCGAAGGGGTACGCGACCGCCAACGCGGCTATCGCGACACGCTTGCCAAGCTCGGCTTGCCGCGCGAAGACGCGCTGGTTGCCGCGGGCGATCTTTCGCAAATGATGGCCTTCGATGTTACGTTCGACCTGCTCAACCTCGCCGATCCGCCCACCGCGATTTTCACGGCCAACGACCAGAGCGCGTTTGGCGTGATCGCCGCAGTCAGGGAAGCGGGCCTGCGCGTGCCCGACGACATTTCCGTGATCGGGTTCGACGACATTCCCATGTCCGAGCAGTTTCATCCTGCCCTCACTACGATTCGCCAGCCGTTCCAGCAAATGGCGCGTTCGGCGGTCAATACGCTGCTCGCGCAGATCGCCGGCATCGACGCCGCTTCGCAGCGCATCACACTGCCTGCCGAACTGGTGGTGCGCGACTCGACCGGGCCGGTGCGAGCCCGGCACCGCCGCTCGCGTCACCAGATCGTTTCGACGTAGGTCGAGGCGCGCACCTTCGCATCGGAGGTCACGAGCGCGCCGCCGTGCGTGCGCGCGGTCGCGACGATCAGCCTCTGATGCGAGGTGAGCGCGGGCGGCAGCGTCGCCGCCCGAAACGCAATTTCCGAATCGACCGGAATCAGGCGCACGCCATCCAGTTTCAAAAACGTCGAAAGCCAGCTGCGCGCGTCCATGGTGAGCCCGAGGCTGCCCGCCTTTACGAACTCCGCAATTTCGAGCGCGCTGATGGCCGAAATCAGGATCTCGCCGCCGGCGAGTTCACGGTCGATCGCATCGTGAGCTGCCTGGCTCAGCGCTTTCTGCCTGCCCAGCCAGCACACGAGCGCAAGCGTGTCGAGCGTGATCATTACTCTTCCTGCTCGGCGGGAACCGGTGCAAGCGCGTGCTTGAGATTGACATGCGTGATCGAGGCCCGCAGCAACTCGAGCGGATTTTCCGTCTTGCTGCGATACGGCCGGATTTCAATGGTGGGTTGTCCCCGGTCCGTCACGACGACGGTTTCGCCCAGCGTTTCGACCTGACGAAACAGCTCGCAGGCGCGGGACTTGAAAATGGCTTTGGATACTCGTTTTTCCATGACGCTCTCCACCCATCAAAATTCTATCGGATTTTTATTGCATCGGGTCGTTGCACACACAACCAAATTGTGTATCGCACCCCAATGGCTCTTTATCGGCGTTGCCCAACGGTCTGCTACCTGAATGACGCCCCTGCGCCGGCAGATCCCGCTCGAACGGACCGCGGGTTTTTACCGGTAACGTCTTTCGCCCGAATACGCCCAGCGGCCCTTGCGCTTTCATGTAATCGATCTGTCTGGTGATTGCCCGTCAAGCAGTCCGACTTGTGAACGAGCGACCCGCAAGGCACGGCAACAGGGTGTGTTGCTTGCCGGCGGCCAGGCGCGAGGGCGGTGTACGCTTCGCTTGCCGACACGGACGCTGCCGCAGGAAAGCGGAGCGCGGGGGGAGATGATTGCTCTTGTTGCAGACCATCGATTAAACAGAAACATAATAACGTTACCCTTAACGTTAGATCATGTTAAGTTCCCCGTTTGAACGCCGCCATGCGTGGTTTACCTGGGCTTGGCGAATTCATGCGGAGTCCGCGTAAACCCCGCCGGAGCCCGGTCTGGCAAGGAAAGAGCGCCTGGTAAGCCGGCAACAGCGTACTGCAAAAAAGTACCGTTCCGGCTAACGTTAAATGTGCGGTGAGAAAAGTCGTAACGCCCATTCGCGACACTCGTAATCATCCCTGCCCCCATATCGTCACACTCGCTAATCCGGATCATCCGGGAATGGCGGCTTCGACGAAGGCTCCACGTCGAAATGGACGATGAATGCATGCAGCGGCTCGCGCCGTCTCACCTGGCGGTTGCGTTGCGGCTCGCGTTCACCGCCCGTCAGGTCGCGCGTTTGAGCGGTTATCGCAACCCTCCCGCGCGGCGCATTTGCGGTGGACGCGAAAGCGTCCTTCGACCCTTTGTTCACCATGGCACGCTTCCCCTACGCAAACCGGCACGTCAAACGACGGCTTGAACGTTCTCCCCCACCTGGGGGCGCTCGAACGCCACGGCGGCCCCCTTCGCATCGAACAGCGTGACCGCCGACGAGGCCACCTTGATGCCCACGCGTGCGCCCGGCTCGTATTGCGCGTCCTTTTTGTCGAGCTTGAGTGAGATGGCGTGCGCCATGCCGTCGAGGCACGCATGCAGGATCGAGACATCGCCCAGATGCTCGACCAGTTCCACGCGAGCGGCGATGCCTTCATCCGCGAGTCCGATGCTCAGGTGTTCGGCGCGCACACCCAGGGTCAACTCGCCGTTGAGTGCGCGATCCGGACGGCCTGACAACGCAACGCGGTGGCTCGCACCCGCAAGCGCGAGGACGGTTTGCGTACCGTTTTGCGACACGACCGTGGCGCTGAGCATGTTCATTTGCGGCGAACCGATAAAGCCGCCGACAAAGCGGTTCGCGGGCCGGTCGTACAGATCGAGCGGCGCGCCCGTCTGCTCGATGTTCCCCTTGTTGAACACCACGATCTGCTCGCCGAGCGTCATCGCCTCGACCTGATCGTGCGTGACGTAGATCATCGTCGTGCCGAGTTCGCGGTGCAGCTTCGCCAGTTCGATGCGCATCTGCACGCGCAGCGCGGCATCGAGATTCGACAGCGGCTCGTCGAACAGAAACACGCGCGGCTTGCGCACGATCGCGCGGCCAATCGCAACGCGCTGCCGCTGGCCGCCCGAGAGCGCCTTGGGCTTGCGTTCGAGCAGGTGCGTGATCTGCAGGATTTCGGCGGCGCGGCCCACGATCTCGCGCACTTCGCGCTTCGATTTTCCCGAGAGCTTCAGCGAAAAGCCCATATTCTCAGCAACCGTCATATGCGGGTAGAGCGCATAGCTCTGGAACACCATCGACACGCCGCGATCCACAGGCTGCAGATCGTTCACGCGTATGCCGTCGATCAGAATGTCGCCGCCGCTCACTTCCTCGAGTCCGGCGATCATGCGCAGCATGGTCGACTTCCCGCAACCCGACGGCCCGACGAATACCGTGAACTGTCCGTCGGGAATATGAAGATCGATGCCCTGAATGATCTGCGGACCTTCGCCATACGTCTTCGCGACGTTGCGCAATGCGAGTTCGCCCATTGTTACGTCCTCCTTGTTGCTCTTGCTTGCTGTCCCGCGCGAGACGGTGTGTCTTCCCGCTTCGCGCAGGTTACGGTGCTGTCTGTGTGGCCGCGTTAGCGTGCCGCCTCTTCGGCGGCGTGCTCCGCGATAACCTCGCTATACCAGTGCGCACTGTCCTTCAGCGTGCGCTTCTGGGTCTCGTAGTCGACGTACACCATGCCGAAGCGTTTGTCGTAACCGGACGCCCATTCGAAGTTGTCCAGCATGCTCCACGCGAAATAACCCGCCACGTCCACGCCCAGTCGTGCAGCGTCGGACAGCGCGGCCAGGTGCAGATCGAGGAAGTGGATGCGGTCGGTGTCCTGCACGCGGCCGTTCTCGAGCACGTCTTTCGACGCGCAGCCGTTCTCGGTGATGAAGATCGGCGGCAGCCTGTACTCGGCATTAAGCTTCGTGAGCAGTTCGGTCAGGCCTTCCGGATAGACTTCCCAGTCCATGTCCGTAAAGCCGTGCACGCCAGGCGGACGCTTGTCGCCCGAAGCACTCGCGAAGATACGCGTGTAATAGTTGATGCCGAGAAAGTCGAGCGGCGTGCCGATGATGTCGAAGTCGCCTTCGCGAATCACCTCTTGCGGGCCGTTCGCGCCATACCATTGCAACGCTTCGGCCGGATATTCGCCCTTGAAGATCGGGTCCATGTACCAGCGCACGAACTTCGCATATTCGAGCGAGGCGGCAACGAGGTCCTCAGGCGCGTCGGTCGCGCCATGTGCCGGCGACTGGTTGAGCACGATGCCGAGCGGCGCCTTCACGCCATCGGCGCGCATGGCCTGAACGGCAAGGCCATGCGAAAGCAGCAGGTGATGCGCAACGTGCGCCGCCTTCTTCAGGTCGGCGTTGCCCGGCGCGAAGTAGCCCGTTGCGTTGCCGAGCCACGCGGTGCACCAGGGCTCGTTGTGCGTGGCGATCGAAGCCACGCGGTCGCCCAGCACGCGGCCGATCTTGCGCGCGTAGTCGGCGAAACGATAAGCCGTGTCACGGCTCTCCCAGCCGTTCTGCTGCGTCTGCAACGCTTGCGGCAAGTCCCAGTGATACAGCGTCGCGAACGGCTGGATGCCGCGCTCGAGCAAGCCGTCGACCAGACGCTCGTAGAACGCGAGGCCTTTCTCGTTGTACGCGCCGCGACCATCCGGCTGCACGCGCGGCCATGCGATCGAAAAGCGATAGGCATTGACGCCCATCTGCGCCATCAGATCGAGATCTTCCTCGAAGCGGTGGTAGTGATCGCAGGCCACGTCGCCGCTCTCGCCTTTCACCACCTTGCCGGGTACGCGGCAGAACGTGTCCCAGATCGATTCGCCACGGCCGTCTTCACGGGCCGCGCCTTCGATCTGATACGAACTGGTGGCCACGCCCCAGACGAAATTTTCCTTGAATCGAAACGTCGGCATAACAATAGGTATCCTGATTAGTTGCGTCCGGTTTTTTGTGAGCGGACATGTTACGAATGAAGAGAAACTCAGGCCTTGACCGCGCCGGTCGTTAAACCGTCGATCAAGCGCCGCGAGGTGAAAGCGAACAGCACCAGCAACGGCACCACGGCGACCGCTGAGCCCGCCATCACCGCGCCCCAGTCCGAATTGGTCGGGCTTTGCAGAATGCGCAGCGCGAGGGGCAGCGTGTACATCGACGGCGAACGCAGCACCACCAGCGCGGAGAGAAAGTTGTTCCAGGCCTGAATGAAACTGATGAGCCCGAGCGTGCCCAGTGCCGGCCCGAGCAGCGGCAGCACGATGCTCCAGTAGATACGGAACTCGCCGCAGCCGTCGATGCGCGCCGCCTCGATCAGGTCGGACGGAATGGCCGAGGCAATGTACTGGCGCATGAGGAACACGCCGAGCGCGGCAGCCGCGCCGGGCACATACAGCGCGCGCGGCTGATTGATCCAGCCGAGCAGGTTCATCGTCATGAAGGTCGGAATCATGCTGAGGAACGGCGGCACCAGCATGGCCGTGAGCGCAACGGCAAAGAGCGTTTTCTTGAAGCGGAACTCGTACATCGCAAACGCGTAACCGGCCATCGAGGTGACGAGTAGTGTCAGCACGGTCTGGATCGTCGCCGTGTAGAAGCTCCAGCCCAGATTGCGCCAGAACGGAATGTGGCGCATGAGCGACGCCATGTTGTCGAGAAACGCATTGCCGAACCACAGCGGCGGCGGCATCGAGAAAATCTCGGAACTCGTGTGCGTGGCGAACACGAACATGAACCAGAACGGCGAGAACATCAGCACCGCGCCGGCCAGCACGACGGCATAACCGGTATAACGCGCCTTGTTTTTCGACAGTTTCATCGCTGAGCCTCTTCTTTCATGCCGCTGCGGTGGAAAATGCGCGTGTTGAGCCACATCAGCGCGGAAATCGTGATAAAGAGCAGCCACGCAATCGAACTAGCCGTGCCGAAGTCGCCGTCGTGGAATGCCGTGCGATACATGTAGACGGCCGTCGTCAGGCCGGACTGGCTCGTGCCCATGCCTTCGTTCGGCAGCAGGATGAAAGGCTCTTCGAACAGTTGCAGGCCGCCGATGATCGAAAGCGTGACCGCGAAGAAGATCATCGGCTTGAGAAGCGGTATCGTGATGCGCGTGAACTGTTGCCAGCCATTGGCGCCGTCGATGCGTGCCGCTTCGTAAATGTCCTTCGGAATGGTCTGCAGCGCGGACAGATAAAGCACCGTATTCCAGCCCACGTAACGCCAGAAGACGACGACCGAGACCGCCGGCTTCACATTTGCCGGGTTATACAGCCACTCGACCGGTTTCGAAGGCACGATCCAGTGCAGCCCCGGAATTTTGCCGATTTCGGCGATGGCGAGGTTGATCATGCCGAACTCGGTCGAATACAGCGACGAGAAGATCAGCGCGATCGCCACGCTCGAGGTGATGAAGGGCAGAAAATACAGCCCGACGACGAAATTACGCCAGCGGCGAAATGCAGTTTGCAGAAAGAACGCGAGCGGCAGCGCAATGAGGTGCTGCGGCACGCCGGACATGACCGCCATCGAAGCCGTGTTGTAGAGCGATTTCCAGTACCACGGGTCAGTCAGCGTGAACGTGAAGTTCGACAGGCCCACCCACTTCATGCTCGCCAGTCCCGCCGTCGCGTCCCAGCTCTGGAACGAGAGATACAGCGAAAACAGCAGCGGAAAGGCGAGGAATACGGCGAACAGCAGGAAAAACGGCGCGAGAAACAGGTATGGCGCGATCTTGACCGGATTGAACCGCGGTTTTCCACGAGCGTGGGCGAGCGGCGCAAGCGTATCGCGCACGAGCCCTTCCCGGGAGACCTGTTCAGTTGTGGGCAGAGGAGAGTTCATCGATAGTTCCGTCCATTCGGGCGTGGCCGGCCGGGGCGGCCGGTCACGCTGTTGCAGCGGGCTTCAAGGCGCGGCAACGGGCGCCGCGCCGTTTCATTGGAACCGCTTAGCGGCGGACTCGATGCGTGATCTCAGCCTGTGCTTCCTGCAGCGCCTGGTGGATGTCCTCGTTGCTGTCGACCACCTTGTCGAGCGCCGAGTGGACCGCCTCTTCGGCGACCTGGTCATACTTGCTGCGCTGGATCGCCGGGATATGCTCGGCGGCGTCACGCCAGATCAGGCGAGCCTTCTCGTTGCCGAGGAATGCCACGGGCTGCGCGAAAAAGTCGTCGTGCTGCGCGGAAAGCAGCGCCGGGAAGGCGTCGATCGAGCGGAACGAAGCGAGCTGCTCGTCCGTGCGCGTCGTCAGGAACTTGATGAATTCCCACGACAGCTGCTTTTGCGTGGCCTTCGCCGGAATCGACCAGAACGTGCCGCCGAACGATGCATAAGCGCCGCCGGGCAGATTCGTTGCGCGCCACAGACCCTTCGTATCCGGCGCGATCCACGACGAGAGGTGGCCGCCGAGCCATGCGCCCATCATTTGCGTGGCCACCGTGCCGCGCTTGAAGCTTTCGGCCCATTCGTTCGACCACGGCGTGATCTTCGCGTCGAGACCGAGATCACGCGCCTTCTTCGCCAGCTCGAATGCCTTCACGAAGCGCGGCGAGGTCACGACCGGATTGCCGGCCTTGTCGAAGTACACGCCGTCGCCTTCTTTCAGGTCGGCGCGGATATAGATGTCTTCGATATCGCGCGACGATGCCATCAGGTACGCGCCCGTCGCCTTCTTGATCTTCTGCCCGGCCGCGAGATACGAGTCCCACGACCTGGTCAGATCGGCTTCGGTCACGCCTGCCTTGTCGAGAATGTCCTTGCGATAGAACAGCGTGCCCGGGCCGATATCGCCCGGCATGCCGACAATCTGCCCGTCCTGCGTGGTGGCCTGCGCGAACGTGTAATTGATGAACTGGCTCTTGTACTGACCGGCGTTATAAGGCGGCTTCGCGAGGTCTTCGAGACCGCCACCCGCGGCGAAGCGGCCAATAAAACCGACTTCGACGGCCATCACGTCGGGCAGGTCCGAGCTAGTTGCGAGCGCGGTGGTCATGGCGTTATGGTGATCGCCGATCGCAAGCGACGACACCTTGATGTCGACGTCCGGATGCAGCTTCTTCCACGCCGGAATCGCGTCCTTGATTTCCTGGTCGAGCTTCGGAAACACCGCGACGCTCAGCGTGGTATTGGCATGCGCAGCCATGGTAGCCACGCTCAGCAAGACTGCCGCGGCGGTGCCTGAAAAACGGAATTTCATTACATGTCTCCTGATGAAACGTTTACGAGTGACGTTCAAATGCTCCCCTGCTGCTACGAACTACTTCCCTTGTTGTATTGATTCGCACTGCAATGCAGTGCACTGCACTCCGCTACGCCCTGCCGCGCCCTGTTGCCTGAAAGCGCTTTCACCGCAAAACCAAAAAACGGCCCGATCTGGACGCGGACCTTATGCACCCGTGTTGCCCGGGCTCAGTGGCGGCCCGATACGACGCGTCGTCTCGCGCGTCACCAGCGTGAGCGGAATGGGACTCAGTGCGATGGGCTGCTTGCGGATCATCTGCACGATGCCTTGCGCGGCGAGACGGCCGATTTCATAGGTCGGCTGGCGTACCGTCGTCAGCGGCGGCGTCATGTATGAAGAAGTCGGCAGATCGTCGAAACCGACCAGCGACACATCTTCGGGCACGCGCACGCCGCGGCGAAACATCGCAAGGCGCGCGCCGTACGCCGTCTGGTCGTTCGCGCAGAACACCGCGCTCAACGACGGCCGGCGCACCAACAGCCGCTCCATGGCCGCGAGCCCGCCTGTCTCGAGGTAATCGCCCTGCTCGACCAGATCGGCGTCGAACCCGATATCCGCGTCTTCCAGTGCCATGCGGTAACCGTCGAGACGCTCGAGCGCGTCCTCGTGACTGTCCGGGCCGGCAATGAACGCGATTTCGCGGTGGCCCTGCTCGATCAGATGACGGGTCGCGTCGCGTGCGCCCTGCAGGTTGTCGATCGGCAGGCCCGCCAGCGCCGTGCCGTTTTGCACTGAGCGCCCCAGCACCAGCATGGGCGCGTAGCGCGAGTATTCCGCTAGCGTCGGTTCGTCGAGTTGCGCGTGCAACAGAATGATGCCGTCCACGCGGCGCGCGATGAATTCTTCGAGGCGCGCTTTTTCGTCGACGACATTCCAGCGGCTGCTCACGAAAATCGGCGTGAAGCCCGGCTCAGAAAGCGCCTCTTCGATGCCGCGCAGCCACTCGGCGTAAAACGGGCTCGACACGGCCTGCGTCAGGACGCCGATGGTTTCGGTACGGCCACTCGCCAGGCTGCGCGCCAGCACGTTCGGACGATAGTTGAACCGCGCGATCGCCTCTTCCACCGCGCGCTGCTTTTCAGGGAGAACACGCGCGGTGCCGTTCAGGATGCGCGACACCGTGCTCGGAGACACCCCGGCTGCGCGCGCAATTTCTTCCAGCGTCACGTTGGGACCAGGAGTGGGTCCGCTCTGGACACGGGGCGCGCCGGGCGCTTCGTTAGTGCCATCGGTCATGAGTTCCGCCTGGACATTTTCATGAAAGCGCTTTCAAACACAAAAACGCTTCCAGATACGAATTCGAAATGACTAACAGAAACTACCAAAGGAACCACAGAAAAAGCAGCCGGTGCGACCAGGGTGGAGGAGAGATCGCACCGGCCTCTCTATGTAAGAGAATTAAGCAGTACCTAACACAAAGAGATCACAACAACTACAGGTCAAACGAAGTCAAATCAGAACATGTGCATGATGCCCGCGAACACGCCGGTCTGGCTGTGACCGTAGTTCGGGTTGTCGTTCGACGACGTGCCCGTCGCCGCGTCGAAGTTGTTGTTGCCGTACGGACCATTGCCGAGGTTGATGTTCGACGTCGAGCTGTTGTGGACGTAGCCGGCTTCCGCATACAGGAACGTGCGCTTCGACAGGTTGTACGTCGTGCCGAGCGTGAACAGCGTGGCGTTGCCGTTGCCGTTGTTCGCGTTCGCGTGGAATACGGCAGCCGTAATCGCCGAAGCGTCGTTCACCTGCCAGCCGGCGCCGATCCACTCGTGGTTCACCGAGGTCGGTGCGCTCACGCCAGCCGGCTGCGACGCGTCGGTCACGCCCATGCTTGCGTTGGTGGCGTCCGGTGCGCTCAGATGCTGGTAGCCCGCGTAAATCTTCACCGGACCGAGCACGTAGGTGCCGCCGACGAGCAGCGAGCGCGAAGCCGAATACACATTGTTGAACGAGCCGTTCGCACCGCGGACTTCGTCATAAATCACGCGGAAATCGCCGCTGCCCCACGTGTAGATACCTTCGACCGCGTTCGTGCGGCCCTGCCCCGTCGGCACGCCCTGCGCGTTGACAGGCGCCGAGTTCCAGCTCGTGTTGTTGGTCAGCGAATACTGGCCCTTGAACACGAGACCGCCGAACAGCGTTGGCGAATCATATTCGGCGCCGTTGCTCGTGCTCGCCCAGTTACGGCCGCGCACCAGCGTCGAGATGGCGTAACGCTGCATCAGCTGCGGGTCCGCGCCCCAGCTGTCCTGCGAGAGTTCGCCGGCGCCGAGGTTACCCATCTTGAACAGACCGAAGCGGTCGTTGGAGAAGCCCACCGTGGCATGACGGCCAAACAGGTTGCCCGCCGAAGCGCCGGTCATCGTATTGAGCTGGCCTTCCAGCTGGAACACGGCCTTCGTGCCGCCGCCGAGATCTTCCGAACCCAGCAGGCCGAACCAGGAGCAACCCCAGTCGCCGCTCTGTGCCGAGAACCTGCTACCGCCGGGCAGGCCAGTTTCGTACTGCACGCCGTTGTCGATACGGCCATACAGTGTGACGCTGCTCTGCGCGTGCGCCATCGTCGTCGCAGCTGCCATCACCGACAATGCAATAAGCTTCTTTTTCATTAGATATCCTATATATATTTTGGCGTCTCCAAACCGCGCAGGTCGCGTGCGCTCTACACGTTCCCTACCAGGCTGCCTCACTGAAATGTTCCAGATCACATTTCGAGGCGATTATAGGGACGCCCCTGCGCCGTGTATCGAACCGGCGGGCCAGGGAAAACGCTGTTACCGATAACAGTTGCACAGCGCACGGCCCAGGAGTAGGCCCCTGCTTCGTGACCATTCCGTTATGGTCACGAAGCTCGCAACTCCGTTCGCGGTCGTGAGAGAAAATATGCGCAGCGAAGGAAATGCACCGAACAACCGCGCTACATCGGCCAAATCGCGCTTGACAGCGCTTTCAAACGCGGCGCCCTGATGTTGTGAAGTTGCAACGACAACACGAAAATATTTTGCCCGTTGTGTCTGCAGCGTTGCGGGCTCTACTGACAGCGCTGTCACCAGCAGGCCTGGCAATAGTGAAGGTCATCAAGGTATACCCTGCCGGGCAACGAGTTGAGATTCTCCGGTAAGCACATTCCGCGCGGGACTTTGAATCCGCCCCGCGGGCTTTCCGGCTTTATTTATCGATCGCGCTGCGCAACGACATGTTTGATCCGCTTGATCCAGCCGCCGCGGCCATAGTCGGTCTGCTGCAGAAACACGGCAATCACGATGATCAGGCCTTTGAGGACCAGCTGGGTATTGCTGTCGATATCGTTGAGCAACAGAATGTTGCCGAGGAAACCGAATATAAGCACGCCCGCCACCGTGCCCGATATCCGCCCGACACCGCCGGCCAGACTCGTCCCGCCAATCACGACGGCCGCAATTGCATCGAGTTCCCAGCCGGTCCCGGCATCGGCCTTCCCCTGGCGGTACTGCGCCGCATAGAGCACGCCAACCAGCGCAGCGAGCAGACCGGAAACGGCGTAGGCCATCATTTTGTAGCGGTTGACGTCGAGCCCTGAAACCACGGCGCATTTCTCGTTTCCGCCTATCGCATACAGATATTTTCCGAACACCGTGCGATTCATCACGAAGCTGAATAGGAGTGCGATCACGAGGAAGAAAAGCGCAGGCACGGGGATCAGATTGAACAGCAGTGCCCGCAGATTCTCGATATCGGCGGTCGCGTTCGTGCCGCTGTAAATCGAATAGACGGCGGTATCCTGCCCCGCGATCAGCCGCGCGGCGCCGAGCACGCCGACCATCGCCGCAAGCGTGACGATGAACGGCTGCATGCGCCCGCGCGTGATGATCCAGCCGTTGATGCTGCCCACCGTGAAGCCCGCGAGCGGTACGATCCAGAGCACGCCTGCAAGCGGCATGCGGTGCGCCGCGTGCAACGCGATATACAGGCACGCCAGCGCCGCGCACAGCAGCGCAATGCCGCCGCGCACCGCGCGCGCGGCGCCCGTATGCACACCCTGCAGACGTTGCGGCCTGCGCCATGCACCTGATACGATGAACACGATCGAGAACACGGCAATCGCGTTGAGCACGAGCGAGGCGTAGGTCGCCCGGTTCCAACCCTCCGTGGTGAGCAGCATGGCGGTCAGCACGCTGCCCAGCCCCATGATCGCCCCGACGGAAAGGTCGATGCCCGCGGTGATGATCACGAGCGTCATGCCGATCGACATCACGCCGACGTTGGCGACCTCGCGAAACACGTCGGAAATATTGGCACTGGAAAGAAAGATGTTGCCGCCATCGGTCGAGTGAGGCGAAGTGAACGCGCCCACCACGAGCAGCAGGATCAGCCCCAGGTAGTACTTGAGGTGCGTCATGAGCGTGCTGAGTTGACGCCTGCGCGTTGGCGCGTCCGGCTCGGCGACGTGGTCCTGCACATGCAGCATGGTCAGCCTCCAGTCAGAGTCGATTCAAGGCGAAGCGAGATTGATCAGCAGATCGCCGGAAAAGTCGCTGCGCGGCACGATCTGTTTGGCGCGCCCTTCGCACAGCACGAGAATGCGGTCGCACAGCAAAGTCAACTCGTCGATTTCCGAGCTGGCGATCAGCACCGTCACGCCCGAGCGCGCCGCGTCGAGAATCTGCCGGTATATCTCCGCTTTGGCGGCGACGTCCACGCCGCGCGTCGGTTCGTCGAGCAAAAGGATGCGCGGCCTCGTCATCAGCCATTTGCCGATGATGAGCTTTTGCTGATTGCCACCCGACAGGCTGTTGGCGCTTTGCGCGAGGCTGCGATGCTTGACCCGCGAGGCGCGCGCCTGTTCGGCGGCCCAGCCGCACAGCCTGCGTCGCCGGTAGAACGGAAAGCCGGGCACGCGCGGTAACGACGGCAGCACGAAATTCGCTTCCAGCGACTGGTCGAGCACGAGACCATCCTTCTTGCGGTCTTCGGTCACGAAAGCGAGACCCGCTTGCGCAGCCTCGTTCGGATGCCTGAATGAACGCCGCTGGCCCGCGATCGCAATGCTCCCCTCCTTTCGGTAGGCCGAGATCCCGTAGATCGCTTCGAGCACTTCGGTCTTGCCCGCGCCCAGCAGACCCGAGAGGCCGAACACTTCGCCCTCGCGCACCGCAAACGATACGTCGCGCACCATCGCGCGAGACGGCCCCCACAACGAAAGATTGCGTACCTCCACACTCGTGCTGCGAGCGCGCGGCGCCTCGTCCGCACCGCGCTCCGGCGGGGCGAAGTCCTTGCCGATCATCATCGAGACGATCGCGGTGGACGACTCCACCTGTGCGACCGGCAGCGTCGAGATGCGCCGGCCGTCGCGCAGCACGGTCACGCGGTCGGCCACGGCGAAGACTTCGCCCAACCGGTGGCTGATCAGCACGATGCCCATGCCGCGTTCGCGCAGTTGCCGCGTGAGCGTTAGGAGCGCGTGCGTCTCCGCGTCGGAAAGCGCCGAGGTCGGCTCGTCCATGATCAGCACCCGTGCTTCGGCCACCAGCGACTTGGCAATTTCCACCAGTTGCTTTTCGCCCACCCGCAGCGCGCCGACCAGCGTGTCCGGGCTCGCGCGAAAGCCCAGTTGACCAAGTACGCTGCACGCAGCCGTGCGCATGGCGCGCCGGTCGGGAAAGCCCCAGCGTGTGCGCGGTTCCTTGCCGAGGAATATGTTGTCGACCGCGGAGAGCGTGTCGACAAGGTTCAGCTCCTGATGAATGACCGCGATCCCTGCATCGATTGCGTCGTTGACGCTCGCGAGGCGCGTGGACACGCCTCGCACGCGTATCGTGCCGCTGTCCGGCGTATACAGCCCGCCCAGCATCTTCATCAGGCTCGATTTGCCCGCACCGTTCTCGCCGACGAGCGCATGCACCTCGCCCGCCACGACATCGAAGTCGACGCCCGATAACACGGCACTGCCGTTGAACGAAATCGACAGGCCTGCCGCCTCGATGAGCGGCGCGGTGGCAGTGGCATTCATTCAGGAGTGGCTAGCAATATACGCCTTGGCGTTGTCTGCAAAAATGCCCTGGGTCGGCAACGTGACCTTCTTCGGGATCTTTTCGCCGTGGAGCAGCTTGAGCGCCTGGCGTATGCCTTCGGCGCCGGGCGTGGGGTACATGAATGTGCCGGCAAGCAGGCCTTGCGAGACCCAGGTCGCGCCCTCCTGCGGCAAGCCGTCGATGCCCACGAACTTGATGCTCTTGTCGCGCCCCGCGTCCTTGGCTGCAAGATAGGCGCCATAGGCCATGGGATCGTTGTGCCCGTAGACGACATCGATTTTCGGATTCACGCGCAACACCGTCTTCATATACTCGTATGCCTTGTCCTGCTTCCAGTCGCAGTCCACGCGCTCGCCCACGAGTTTGATGCCCGGCTCCTTGCCGATCACGCTCGCCGCGCCATCGTGGCGGTCGTGCGCCGGCTGCGCGCCGAAGCCGCCCCAAACCTCGACGAGATTGCCCTGTGCATGACCCGGGCCGCCCATCAGCTTGACCATGAATGTGCCCGCTTCGCGGCCGATCTGCACGTTGTCGCCGCCAATGAACTGCGTATAGGACTCGCCGTTCACCTCGCGGTCGAGCACGAACACGGGAATGCCCGCCTTATAGGCTTTTTCCACAACGCCGGTCAGCCCCGCCGACTCCTTGGGCGAAATGAAAATCGCATCCATCTTCTGGGCAATGAAATTCTCCATGTCGGCATTCTGCTTGTCCGTGCGGTCGCCGGCGTCGGCAATGATCAGATCGACCTCGGGATGCTTCGCGGCCTCGGCTTTCATGTCCTTGTTGAACTGCACGCGCCAGGGCTCGACCGTGGTCACCTGCGAGAAGCCGAAGCGGTATTTCTTTTGCTGCCCGAACGCGGGTGCGCTCAGCGTCCCGAGAAGACCCGCTGCACCGGCAAGCGGCACGGCGACCAGACCCGCAATCAGAATGCGTCGTTGACTGTCCATTGCCCTGTCTCCTTTGTTGTCTGAACCGGGCGGCACGTGCGGCCTGCCTCGGGTACCGCAAAAAATAGAACGTTATAGCGGCGGCGCGGCGGCAGCGCGTGCCGCTTCGCCCCATTCGTCATCCCGCACCGGGCCTGTGCTGTCGCGCACGCGCAAGTCGGCACGCATGCGCAGGTGCACGATCTCCGGGTTCTCGCCCAGCAACTGCTTGTGCAGGAGATGCCAGATGCCGCGGGCAATCGCCTCGGCGGGCTGTCGAATCGAACTGATGCCGGGACGCAGCACCGACATCCACGGTGCGTCGTCGAAGGAAAGCAGCGACATGTCGTCCGGCAGTTGCAGGCCCGCGTCGCGGATTGCCCGCAGCGCGCCGAGCGTCGCGACATTCGCGCCGGTGAAGAGCGCCGTGGGGCGCTCGCGCGCGGCGAGCACGCCGAGCGTCGTCGCGTGGCTTTCGGTCTCGCTCATGCCGCACACCACGACGTTGGCGTGCGGCGCCAGTCCGGCGCGCTGCATCGCATCCCGGTAGCCCTGGGCACGCTCGCGGCTGTTCACGAGATCGAGCGCGTTGACGATGAACGTGATACGGCGGTGGCCGAGGGCGATCAGATGCGCGGTGCCGTCCAGCGCCGCGCGATGACTGTCGGTCGTGACCGTGTTGGCGGGAAAACTGTTGTCGACGCGATCGGCCATCACAAGCGGCACGTCGCACTCGCGCAGTTCGCTGATCGCGTGTTCGTAGCCGTGGCATGGAATGATGATCATGCCCGCCACCTGGCGCGAGAGGACGAAGCGGATGCGCTCCGCTTCGCGCTCCGGGTCTTCCTGGGCATGCGCAAGGATGAGCCGGTAACCCGATTCGAGTGCGTGGTCTTCGAGTGCGCAGACCAGTTCGATGAAGAACGAATTGGTCAGGTCCGGCACGACAAAGCCAATCGACGTGGAGCGGCAACTGCGCAATTCGGCGGCCAGACTGTTGCGCCGGTAGCCGAGCTTGCGGGCCGCTTCCCAGACTTGCCGCCGGCGCGCTTCGCTCACATTTGCGGCACCCGCGAGCACCTTCGACGCGGTGCCCAGCGAGACACCCGCCGCATTCGCGACGTCCTTCAGCGTACTGGCACTTTTCTTGCGGTCGTCCATGCTGGTCTGTCCGCCCGAGGTGATGTGCTTGCGGTTATATGCCCGGACTGAAACGTTTCATAGAGTAGGAAAAGGATTTTCAGGCTTCAAGGGAGGGTTTTTCCGGGTCGGGAGAAAGCGCAGGAACTAGCGGTAATTCACAAAGTTGATGATGTCGTTGAGAAACCACGGAAGAATCAGCTGCGTGTCGGGATCGCTAACGCCCACGGTGAGTCTAGGCGGCTTCGAGGTGGCCGAACCGGGCTTCGCGCCATCGGGTGTGTGCAGCATGTAGGTGCTGGTGTCGGCAGCGGGCGGCGGCGGCGGTGAAGCACAAGCGGCAACGAGTAAAGCAAGGAACGCTGCGCAGCACAAACGCTTCATGATCGGCAATCTCCAGCCACGTGGTCTCGATAAGCCCAAGCGTACCATTGGCCCCGCCGTTGCTGTGAAACGGCGTGCATGCACCGGAAATGCCGAATTAAATCGCTGCGGTCGCTTTCGCGCTTATTCAGCGAAAGAGCGAAGCATCGTGTGGATCGAAAGGCCGCGTTGCGCGCCACGAATACGTGCAACGCGGCCCACTGCAGCGCGACAGACTTGCGGCCTCATTGACCCTGTTTCTGCAGATATTGTCGCACGTCGCTCATCGACACCCTGCCTGTATGCGCCGTGTCGATCTGATCGAAATGCTGCGCGATATACCCCAGCCCGCTGCTTTGCGCCTGGGCTTTCGTGATCGAAGCGCCGTTGCTCAATGTGGAATTCGCGCCCAGGCGAGCCTCCACTCGCTGCTGCGCCTGCTGCTGCAACTGTGTACCGGTGGAAGGCGTGAGCGGTGCTGGCCGGCTCGACGGAAAAAATGGGCCATCCACACCGTGGCCGCCCTTCGGAAGCTGAACGGGCGCCACCGCTTGCGTTGCCGCCTGGGCATGGCCAGCCGCGACCGCAGCGACCGCGCCCAACATGAGCGGAGCAACGCACCACAGATTTTTGAACGTAGACATGATCGCTCGCTTTCAATGAGTGAGGAGCGGGCCTCCACCGACTATCGATCAACGACGTTCGACGAGAGCCCCTGCCTGTGACGTTATTGGGCCGCTGCTGCGACTGCCGTGGAAGTCGGCGTACCCGCGGGATTCTCGTCGGGCCACGGCTGCGGAAGCGTCCAGAGCGAAAGCGCCAGTGGTATGGGCTGACCACCATAGTAGCTCACGAGATCAGCCTTCATTTTCGGACGCGCCACGTCGTCCAGATAAATCATGTGTCCGCCCTGGAAGAAGTTGACCTGCAGGTTCGGGCTCAAGCCAGCCACCGTTTGCAGACGCGCAAGCTGCTTCTCCGTATTGAAGAACGGCGTAGCGAGATCGTGATAGCCGTTCTCCGCGAGCACCTTCAGCTGCGGATTGAGCTGAATCGCGCCGAGCAGGTCGGGCAGCGTATCGGGCAGCGGCTGGCCGTCGTGCGAGAAGTCCCAGACCTCGATGATGTTGTCGTTCAGTGGCATGTACGTCGCATTCGGCGCCGTGTAGCCGAGATAATCCGGCATTTGCGTGGCGAGTGCGGTCGTGAACGGCTGCGCGATGAGAATGTCCGATGGGTCGCCGTCGCTCTGCAAACGCGGATCCGAATTCGGCAACGATACGCGCCCGTCGTAACGACCGATCGTCGTGCCCGGGATCAGTTCGTTATTGAACGGATTCACGTTGAAGTAGCCATTGAGCGCCTGCAACGTGAGGCTCGAAGGCCAGCGCCACGACTCCAGCGTTTTCTCGGGTGGAAAGACCGGCTTGCCCAGCGCATCGGGAATGCCGAGTTGACTCAGCACCCACGACTGCGCGTATTTGCGCAAATGCTGATACTGGCCCGTGGCGAAGATCTCCGACTGCAACGCGAAGAGACCTTGATCGATCAATGGCGGCGAAACCAGATTGAAGTAGGCGGCCACCTCGGCGTAGCCTGGATAATAGCCCGCGAGTGTATCGGTATCGAGCAACAGGCCCGCTGTCGAATCCGTGATGGCCGTCGCCTCGATCGCATCGGCAAAGTAGTTCAGGATGGACGACTGAAGCACGATGCCGGTCAATTGCACGCCCGCTGCCTCGAGCGCGAGCGCAAGCATGTCGGTGCGCGGCGTGCCATACGACTCGCCGTAGAGATAAATCGGCGAACTGCTGCGGTTGTTCACGGCCAGGTAACGCTTGATGAAATCGCGCATCACGTTCACGTCGGGATCACAGCCCCAGAACTTCTGGTTCGTGTTCGGCAAAATGGCCTCCGAAAGCCCCGTGCCCGGCGGGTCGATGAACACCATGTCTGTCGTATCGATCAGGCTCTCGGCATTGTTCACGAGCGGAAAGTTCGGCCAGTTGGTGAGCAGCGGATCGGGCGTGGCGACACGCGTCGGCGCAAACGAGCCAAGACGCAACCAGATCGACGACGAACCCGGTCCGCCGTTATAGATGAACGTCACTGGCCGCGGCGAGCCGTTCGTGCCCGGCGCGGTATAGGCAACGTACGACATCGTCGCCTCCGGATTGCCGTTTGCGTCCGATGCGGTCAGGTGTCCGGTTGTCGTCGTGTAGTTGATCGTCGTCTTGCCTGAGGTCCATCGGTAATGCATGATCGCGGCTTTCTCGGCAACCTGCGACGCCGCAAGACCATCGCTGGCGTTCGCCGAATAGGCGATCGGGTCCGTATAGGGCTGGTTGGCGTTTGGCGAGTTCGGCGTTTGCGCGGCGGCTTTCGCGCTCGCCGAAACCTGGTTCAGCGCGCTCGCGCCAGACGAGGACGGGCTACTGTCGCCACCGCCGCAACCCGCAAGCAGCACCACGCCGATAGCGATCGCGCCTGCATGGCACAGTTGGCTGCGGCTGCAGCTCAAGCCCATGCTGGATTGACTGTCCGGATGCATTGTTATACCCCTTCGAATGACGACATCACACTACGCGGGGACCGCATTCACCGGCATTAACGCCTTGAACAAGACGCCGGAATTCAAATGAAATTACCAGCAAAAAACGGCTGACATTTAACTTTCCATTCCTGACAAAAACGATTCATATCGAACGGAAATTTTTTATTATGGTTACCTAAATAATCCATGTCGCATCGAGCAAAACCGTTGAGTTTTACCGACGTGATTCCGTTGGAAATATTTGGTAATGAAAGGATGGCAGAGGAAAAATAGGAGGCGACGCAGTACTTTGTCAAGGGATAGTTTCGGAGCCTATGCACGCTGATTCGTTGCGCGCGCAGCAATTGCGTCGAGGGTGAAACGGTCGTATGCATGCGGGCCGGCGATGCGAGATCTCGTTGCGGCGCGACCGCGAGCTTCTGGTGAATGCAAGCTCGACCATGCCCCACGGATTGTCTGGATGATTGCAATCCGTGGCTCGCGTGCATCCGCCAACGCGCCCAATTAGGGCCACACTTCTCGCCAGATGCGGAACGGCGAAGAAGGACACCATCTCATTTAGCTATTCTGATAAATAAAAAAAGCCCCGCACGGTAATAAATTCCGCAAAGTGCTTTTTACCGGAACGCAGCCATCGCGCATATGTGCGCTGGACAACAACCGAGATTGACGCGCTGTGCGAAATCAACCATATTTTGACCAGACGGCTGTGCTCGGTCCGGCCCCGTCGCTTTCCTGCGCATGCAGATCGTGAGTTCCGCGAGGCCTTGCCCCTCGCTTCAACGACGATTCTGAGCATGCCGAAATGGCATTGCCATAACGGTAGGACGACATCATGTCCGCTCAGATTGGTCGCGACCAGAATTTTCCCGCAGCGTGCAAGCGTTGCGGCGGGCTACTGTACGAGAACTTCGACTTCTGCCCTTACTGCGGCACTGATTGTCCACTCGGCAAGGTCGCGCCGGGTACTCATCCGAAAGCCACGGTGACGCCCCTCGGCGCCACGGCGGCGACGCCGCCCGCCCCCATGGCCGCGAAGCTCGCGCAAGCGGGCCTACCCGCGACCGACGGCCCGTCACTGGACACCGGCGGTCAGCACGCCGCGCAGCACACCCTGGCGCTTGCACACGGGGTGCGGATTGCGCAGATGGGGCAATGGCTCTTTCCCAGAGGCCTGTTCGTATTCGCGCTCATTCTTGCGTTCGCGTACGGCACGTATCTGCTGCTCGGCGCGAACCGGCCGCGCGAGGGCACAGCCGGCGAAGCGACCCTGCACTCTTCGGGCGGTTCGGTTTCGACCAATGCGCCCACGCAGCAGGCGGATGAGACGTCCGCTGCCGATGGCAAGCAGATGAGCGAGCAGCCGCAATCGCCCTCGCGCAATGCGCACCCGGCGCCGCAATTCGCGGACGTGGCCGAGGGCCTGCGTGTCGCGCGGACCAGCCTCGCGGAGAATAACCTGTTCGACGCGAAGGCCGCGGCCAATGCCGTGCTCGCGCGCGACCCGGTCAACGAGGAGGCGCGCGCGCTACAAGGCGATATTGCGGCGCGCGAGCAGCGGCGCGATAGCGCGTTGCAAAACGCAGACCGCTGCGTCGCGCAGCGTGCCTGGGCCTGCGTGCAGCAACAGGCTTCGGAAGCGCTCGCGATCGACTCGGGCAGTCAAGCCGCGCAATCGTTGATGGAGCGCGCCATCGTATCGACGGCCTGGAAGCCGCTAAGCCCAGCCAATGGCGCCCCGTCAACGAACGCGGCAGCGGCATTGCCGCGCGGCGCGAACACCGTGCGGCTGCCTTCATCGCAGGACTGGAATACGGGCGCAGCGCCGCCCCCCCTGCCGGGCGCGATGAACACGGCGAACACCGCAAACACCGCGAACGCGACGAATGTCACGAACGCAGCGAACGCAGCAAACGTCGCGCCGGCATCCAGTCCCGCCGGCGGCGACAACGGCGTCGACGCACAGGAGCGCGCGATCGTGCAAAACGGCTGGAAGCGCGCCGCGCCGCCGGGCGCCACGCATTGAACAGGATTCGAGAACATATCGAAGTCTGCCGTACATCGCAAACAAGGCGGGAGAGAGACCATGCTGAAAAAGACTCTGGCAGGAGTGGCGGCGCTGATCGCCCTGCTTTTTTCCACGGCCGCGCTCGCCGCCGCAGCAGACGCGAACTACAAGATCGTGACCGGCCCGGAGCGCGGCACGTACATTCAGATCGGCCAGGATCTGGCGAAATGGGTGGCGCCGCCGGCGGGCATCGACCTCGAAGTGATCCCGTCGAAGGGCTCGGCGGAAAACGTGCAGCGCATGCGCTTCGAGCCCGGCGTGAAGCTCGCGCTCGTACAGTCCGACGTCTACCAGGCCTACGTCGATATGGCCAATGCCGGCAACGAAGAGGCGGGCACACTGATACGGCCGCTGCGGCTCATCATGCCGCTCTATGACGAAGAGATTTACTTCGTCGTACGTAGCGACTCGCCGATGAAGACGATCAACGAGATCAAGGACAAGGTGATCAGCGTCGGCCTGATCGGCAGCGGCACCGCGCAGTCGGCAACGACGCTGTACCGACTCATGTTCGGCCAGCCGATTCCCGAGCAGAATGCGCAGCACTTGAGCAACGAAGACGCGCTGGCTGCGCTCATCGTCAAGAAGATCGATGTGGCGATCATCGTCGCCGGACAGCCCGCCAAGCTCTTTACCGACATGAACCCCGAACTGCTGCAGCAGATCCGCTTCCTGCGCGTCGATCCGAACGCGCCAGAAACGGCGCGCGCGAAGCAAACCTACTATCCCGCGACGATCCATGTGTCGAGCTACCCGAACTGGCTAAAGGAAGACGTGCCGACGTGGACGGTCAAGGCCTTTCTCGTCACCTACGACTACAACCTGCGCGATACGGTCGGCAACCTGAAGCGCTTTGCCGATTCGCTTTGCGAGAACTTCACCAACCTGCAGGAGCACGGCCATCCGAAGTGGAAGCAGGTAAAGCTCGACCTGCCGGGCCTCGGCAAAGGCTGGCAATACTATCCGCCCGTAGAGCGGCGTCTGAAGGCGTGTTTCGCGCATCGGGCCGCCATGCAGGCCGCCACGGGTTCGACCGCGGCGCAAGGTGCCGCCGCCGCGCAGCGGGCCGATGGGCGGCCATGCACGGATCAGGAGCGTCTGCTCCTGCTCTGCAAATAACCCCGCAGGGAATCCGCCAGGCGAACGCGATCCCCGCCGCGCGTGTACAACAGGCGAGTTCGCCCTTCCAGCGCCAGCACGGCATGGAAGGCGATCTCCTTATGCCCGCATGCATTCTCTCCTGGTATCTGCTTTCGGGATGTCCTAATGTCCATGGGTGCCGCGATGCCGGCACGTCGAAACGGTCTTCCCGATGCAGTGCGTCCTACCCTAACAACAAACAAGGAGACACCCATGAGAGGTACCCCGTTCGCAGTCCGGCTTAAAACGGCACGCCTGTGTGCCGCAATCGCCATCGCAGGCGCGGCGCTCGTGCCCGGCGCACGCGCTGACGAAAGTCACGCCGGCCACCCGGCATGGAACAGACTGCCGTCGTTCGTGGTGGCGAGTAGTCTGCAAACCACCCGTTACGATGGCGTGAGCGACGATCTGTTGACCGCCGGACTCGGTAAAACCGGGCTTGCCGGGCCGCAACCGGCCATCGCGAACCCAGCGGCCCCGACGGCAGCAGAATTGCGCCGGCTCGCGATCTGGGCGAACTATCGCGCGCTGGTCGATATCAGCGCGAACGGCGGTTATGGCCGCTTCTGGGGGCCCAACGTCGATGTCTACGGCAACGACACCCTGGGGGAAGGCAAAATTGCCGGCGCGGAATATCTCGCGTTTGCCGACGACGGCAGCGGCCGCCAGAACGTCAGCCTGCTCGTGCAGGTGCCAACCAGCTTCGATCCGGCCAACCCATGCATCGTGACAGCCACGTCGTCGGGCTCGCGCGGCGTGTACGGCGCGATCTCGGCAGCCGGCGAGTGGGGTCTCAAGCGCGGCTGCGCGGTTGCCTATACCGACAAGGGCACGGGTAACGGTGCGCAGGAACTGATGAGCGGCCTCGTGACGCTGATCGATGGCGTCACGGCCAACGCCGCAACAGCCGGACGCACGAGCCTGTTCACCGCGAACGTGCCGGCGGCTGCGCTCGCCGCCTACAACCAGACGTTTCCGAACCGTTATGCGTTCAAGCACGCGCATTCGCAGTTGAACCCCGAAGCGGACTGGGGCAAGGACACACTCGAAGCGGTCCAGTTCGCGTACTGGGTGCTCAACCAGCAGTTCGCGCCGCGCGTCGACGCATCGAATCGCGGTGTGCGCTACGCGCCCGGCGACATCACGACGATCGCCGCATCCGTGAGCAACGGCGGCGGCGCGTCGCTCGCGGCAGCCGAAGAGGACACGGGCAAGTGGATCACGGCGGTCGTGGTCGGCGAACCGCAGATCAACGTGCGCATGCCCGGTGACGCGCAAGTCAGGGAAGGCGGTCAGCGTATTGCCGCGGCCGGCAAACCGCTGGCCGACTACATGACGCTCGCGAACCTGCTGCAGCCCTGCGCCGCGCTCGCAGACGCCGCCGCCGGCGCGCCCTATCTCACGGCGCTGCCCGTGGCGACCACGACCGCCATTCGCGAGGCGCGCTGCACATCGCTCGCGGCGGCAGGCTACATCCGCGGCGGCGACACGCAGGCGCAGGCAAACGACGCGCTCGCGCGCCTGCATGAGGCCGGCTATGAAGCGGACTCCGATCTGCTGCACGCGCCGATGTGGGATTCACAGGCCGTCCCGGCTGTCGCGGTGACCTATGCCGATGCCTACACGCGCTCGAGCGTGCTCGACAACCTGTGCGGCTTCAGCTTCGGCACGACCAACGCTTCGACAGGCGCTGCGGGCGTTGCGCCCGCCGTCTCGCCGATGCTCACCCTCTTTGGCGTGGGCAACGGCGTGCCGCCGACCAATGGCGTCAATCTCGTCTACAACCTCACGCCGCCAGGCGGCGCCGACCATCGGCTCGCCACGCCCGATGCCAGCTTCGCGGGCGCGGCATGTCTGCGCGCGTTGTGGACGAAGGGAGATCCGCGCATGCGCCAGAGCGTGCAGGCGATCAGTGTGAATGCAAACCTGCACGGCAAGCCCGCGATCATCGTGCAAGGCCGCAGCGACGCGCTCGTGCCGATCAATCATGCTTCGCGCGCGTATCTCGCGGCTAACAGCGAACGGGAAGGTTCGCGCAGCCACTTGTCGCTGTACGAGGTGTTGAACGGTCAGCACTTCGATGCGTTCCTCGCCGTACCGGGCTTCGATACGCGCTTCGTGCCGGTGCACTACTACAACATCGCCGCGCTCAATCTGATGTGGAGTCATCTGAAGAATGGCACGCCGCTGCCGCCCTCCCAGGTCATCCGCACGATCCCGCGCGGCGGCAACCCGGGCGCCGCGCCGCCGCTGGGTCTCGCCAACCTGCCGGCCATCGTTGAGCATCCGGGCAGCAATGCGATTCGCGCGAATGACGGAATCGTGAACGTGCCGCATTGAGGCGCGAAGCACCGGCGCGGCGAGCGCATCACACCAGCAGTTGCCGCGCCAGCACTTCTCTCGCTTGTGTCACGGTGTCTCCTTCGCCGGGATGCGGCGGCATGAGCGAGAACACGGCATCGGGCAAGGCCGGCAGCCGGTGCTTCGGACCGAGCCGCGCGAGGCCCTCCCCGATCGCCGATGCGCACAGGCATCCCACGCCCAGACCGGCCGCGAGCATGGACTGCAGCCCGGCCACGCCCGATGCGCTGTGAACGAGCACGTAGGGAATGCCGTTTTCTTCGAGCGAGCGCACCGCGACCTGGTGCATCATGCAGTCCCCCGGCAGCAGCACGAGCGGCAACGCTTGCGGCAACTGCTCGGCGAGTGTGGGCGACGCGACCCAGTAGAGCGGCTCGCGCAGCAACTCCCAGCGCGCGTCCGCGTCGGTGGCGGCGGCCCGGAACGGGCCGCGCGACAGGTGCATGACCACGCCGAGATCGATCTGCCGCTTCGCATACGCGACCTCGATATCGGCGCTCTTCATCGCGCTCACGTGCAAACTCAGTTGCGGATAACAATCGCGCAGCCGCACGAGCAAACCGGCCACCTCGTTGGTACGGAAGTACTCGGTGATCGCCACGCGCAGCTCTCCCTTGATGGCCTGGCCGCGCACGTCGTCGAAGGCGGCTTCGTTGAGCGCGACGAGACGCCGCGCATGTTCGAGCAAACGCGTGCCCGCGGGCGTGAGCTCCACGCCGCGCTTGCTGCGCACGAAAAGCGGCATGCCCGCGCGCACCTCGAGCTTGCGTACCTGCTCGCTGATCGTGGATTGCGAAAGATGCAGCAGCGGCGCCGCCGCCGAAAGGCTGCCCACGTTCGCTACCGCCGCGAACGTCTTCAACTGGTCGAATTCGAAGCCACGCATGACGTTCCAAATCCATCGAATAACTCGATGGATAGTACCATCAATTCCCGCTTTTCCGTCAGATAGAGGTCGCGCAGAATGCCGACTGGACACTCACGCTGCGCGCGTGCTGGATAGCGCGGCCTGACGAAATCCGGCCCTTTATCAGTGAGCACACACATGTCTGACAATACGTACGCCGCCTGCGCCGTGGCGCCGCGCGCCGCCGCCAGCCACGGCCATCACGGCTGGGCGCTGGTCGTTTTGCTCGTGGGCGCGATTCTGCCGCCACTCGACTACTTCATCGTCAACCTCGCGCTGCCCGCCATTCGCGACGGACTCGGCGCGAACGCGTCCGAACTCCAGCTGGTCGTCTCGGCCTACGCGTGCGCGAATGCCGTCATGCTGATCACGGGCGGCCGCCTCGGCGACCTGTACGGCCGCAAGCGCATCTTCATGGCGGGCATGGCGGGCTTCGTCGTCGCCTCCACGTTCTGCGGCCTGGCCACCAGCGGCACGGCGCTCGTCGCCGGGCGCATCCTGCAGGGCCTGTTCGCCGCGACCCTCGCCCCGCAGGTGCTCGCCACGATCCGCAGCGTATTCACGCCGCACGAGCAGGTACGCGTGATGGGGCTTTATGCCTTCGTGTTCGGCGTTGCCGCCGTGATCGGGCAGCTTGGCGGCGGCGCGCTCATCAGCCTGCACCCGTTCGGTCTGGGCTGGCGCGCGATCTTTCTCGTCAACCTGCCCATTGGCGTACTCGCGCTCATCGGCAGCTGGCGCTTCATCCCGGAAAGCCGGCCGCCGCGCGGCAAGCGCATCGACGTGCCGGGCACCCTGCTGCTGTCGCTGTTTCTGCTGATGCTCGTCTATCCGCTCACGCGCGGACGCGAGTCGGGCTGGCCGCTCTGGATGCTCGTCTGCCTCGCCGGCTCGCTGCCCATGCTCGGCCTGCTGCTGCGCGTGGAGTGGCGCAGCCTCGTCAACGGCAAGGATCCCCTGCTCGACGTGCGCCTCTTCCGCAATCCGGTCATCGCGCTGGGTCTCGTGCTGGGGTTCCTCTTCTATACGATGAGCGCGTTCTTCCTGACCTACGGCATTTATCTGCAAGGCGGCCTGCACTGGACGCCGCTCGCTTCGGGACTCGCGATCCTGCCATTTGGCATCGGCTTTCTTTCCAGCCCGCTGCTGATGCCGCGCCTCGTGCATCGGTTCGGCGGCTATCGCGTGCTGACACTGGGCTATTTGCTGCTCGCGAGCGGGCTTGCGATTGCGGCTGCGCTCGCGGGCGCGGCACAGCCCGGCGCCGGGTTCTACCTGGGACTCGCCGCGATCGGCATAGGCCAGGGGCTCGTTTTGCCCTCTGTCGTGCGCATCGTGCTGGCCGAAGTGGAGCCCGAGCGCGCGGGCATCGCTTCGGGCATGGTCACGGCAACGCTGCAGATCGGCGCCGCCGTCGGCGCGGCGACGTTAGGCGGCCTGTTCTTCTCGACGCTCGGCGCGGCGCCCGGCATGACGGATTACGCGCATGCGTTCAGGACCACGATGTTCGCGCTCGTCGCGATCCTGCTGCCTTGCGCACTGCTTTCCACGGCGCTGGGACCGCTGCAACGGCGCATGCATGCGAACGGTCCCGGCATGCAGTGAAGCACTTTCACTTATATTGGATTGGACGCCTGATTATATTTTCCACCTCACTACGCCTCGTCACCCACGGGAGGAAACACATTCCAGTAACCGTCGTCATGCTGAAAGAAAAACAGCGCGTGAAATCCCGTTGTCCGACGCGTCTCCACGCACACATAGCGCGCTCTGCCCGAAGGGGTATGGCCAAACGCGGTGACGTGCACCGGTGTGGTAGGTGCGAGCCATTTTTCGACCTGATAACGCAGTGACTGCGTTTTTGTGCGCCTCATCTGGTCCTCCCAGAGACCGGTTCGTTTTGCAGGTTCTTCGCCGGAAGCCGCAAAAACACCCTGCGCAAACCGAACGCTCCTGATGCAAAGCGCAAAGCTTGCCGCGCCGCATCAAGTTTTTGAGAAAGCACTTTAACTATAGACAGAAAAGCCTTTCGCAACATCCATTTCAGCAAGATAGCAACAAAATAACCAAAACCGGGAAACGCGCGCCCAGCCGCATCATGCAACCTTGGCTGATGCGCCGCACCAGGCTGCGAAACGAATGAATGGAAACGTATGCGATGTGTGGAGTGCGTGGTCCCGGCGTATGCTGCTTCCATGGCAGCAGGCGACCGGGTTCTTTTGACTGGCGATCGAAATGATGAGAAACGTGTACGTTGCGATTTACGTCTTGTTGTTGATAGCCGTTGTCGTCGGCGTGGATATTATTTTCCTCAAGAATCTGTTCTGGCTAAGGCTGGCCGCGAACATCGGCATTGTCGTGGTGTTTGCCGCCGTCTACTTCGCGTTATTGAAAAATCTGTAAGCCAGGGGTCGCGTTTGAAGGACGCAGACCCTGCACCGCCCCCCAGGCCCCCGCAGCACACACAACCGCACCCACCCATATCACGCGCCATAGAACCCGGGCGCGCGATCGCGACGGTCCTCGAGCGCGCCGGCCTGCGCGGCCGTCACGACGTTGCCGGCGTCGCAGTCGGCCAGCATCGCGAGCAAGCCTGGGCCCCACAGGGCGAGCCGGCGCAGTGCTCGCGAACGGTTTCCTTGAGCGTCGGGAGACGGGTCATGCGTTCTGAAAGGATGCGCCTGTAGTATCTGTCGCGCGATTGCAGCGTGCGAGTCCGGACCCGCTGTCGCTGCGCGCGTTCGACACACTTTGGGGATACGACATGACGACGGCCTGGCTTCTTTTGGGTTGCGGCTTTGGCGGCGGCCTTCTGATCGCAATCTGGGGAATATGGAGTCTCAGGCAACCGGACGCCCATGAAAATCGGGCGGACGTCCCGGACAAGACGCCTGCCTCCCGATCGCAGCCTTCCTGAGGCCGCGTTACCCCCATCAGCCGCGAGACCAGGCCTGACGTCTGTGCTCCACAGCCCGTCCTGAGGGACGCTGATTTTCATTTTCCTGACCTATGGCCTCCCTATCCGCGCGATCATCCAGTCAAGCTACAGACGTCCCTTCCGCCCTGATTCTGGGCGCCATAGGCGTGGTGTTCGGCGACATCGGAACCAGCCCGCTCTACACGTTGCGCGAATGTCTGAAAGCCGCTGGCGGAATTAGCCAGACCAACGTATTCGGGATCGTTTCGCTGATCCTCTGGTCGATCATCATCGTCGTGACGCTCAAGTACGTGAGCTTCGTCATGCGCGCGGACAATGACGGAGAAGGCGGCATACTGGCGCTCACGGCGCTGGCGGCCCGCGTGGCGCCCGTGCGTTTGCGCACCGTGCTTCTCACGCTCGGCGTGTTCGGCGCCGCGATGTTTTATGGCGATTCGATGATTACGCCGGCCATTTCGGTCATCTCGGCGGTGGAAGGCGTCGAACTCGTCAATCCCCATCTGGCCGCGTGGGTCGTGCCTATCGCACTCGTTATCCTGACCGGCCTGTTCAAGCTCCAGAAACACGGCACGGCCACGGTCGGAAAAGTCTTTGGGCCGGTCATGATCGTCTGGTTCCTGACGCTCGCCGTACTCGGCGTCGCTCATATCGCACGCAACCCCGGCATTTTGCGCGGCGCATTGCCGTCTTACGCCTTGAGCTTCGTGGCGCACGCACCCGGTACCGCGTTCGTCGTCCTCGGCTCCGTGTTCCTTGCCCTGACCGGCGGCGAAGCGCTCTATGCGGACATGGGGCACTTCGGCAAGACGCCGATCCGGCTCGCGTGGCTGCTGCTCGTGCTGCCGAGCCTCATCCTCAACTACTTTGGCCAGGCCGCGCTCGTGCTGTCGACGCCTTCGGCGCTCACACAGCCATTCTTCTCCCAGGCGCCCGGCTGGGCACTGCTTCCGTTAGTACTGCTCGCAACGGCGGCGACTATCATCGCTTCGCAAGCCGTCATTTCCGGCGCGTTTTCCATGACGAAGCAGGCTGTCCAGCTTGGGTTGCTGCCTCGCATCCCCGTCGTCCACACCTCGACACACGAAGTCGGTCAGGTCTACGTACCGTTCATCAACATATCGCTCTATGCGGCGGTCGTATTCCTCGTTGTGTTCTTCCGGTCTTCCGATAATCTCGCGGCCGCTTACGGCATCGCAGTCGCCTCGACGATGCTGCTCACGACGCTGCTCATGTACTTCATCACTCACAGCCTGTGGAACTGGAAGCCGCTCGCAACGCTGGCCGTGATCGGGCCGCTCGCCGTCGTGGATGCGATATTCGTCGCGAGCAATGCGAGCAAGGTTCTCGATGGCGGCTGGTTCCCGCTGCTGGCCGGCGGCGTGCTGTTCACCATCATGACGACATGGCACCGCGGTCGGGAAATGGTCGTCGAGCGCGTGAAAAGCGATAACCTGCCGCTTCCGGCATTCATTCATTCCTTGTGCGACGGATCAAACCCGCCTCCCCGCGTGGGCGGAACGGCGGTGTTTCCGGGCGGCGTGCCCGGCATGACGCCGAGCGCGTTCATGCACAATCTCAAGCATAACGGCGTGATGCACGAGACCAATATCTTTCTGGCCGGCACGACCGAGAACATTCCGCACGTGCCCGATAGCGAAAAAGTCTCGGTTAGCGATCTTGGGCACGGTTGCTACGTGGTCGCGGCGCGTCACGGTTTCATGGAAATGCCCAACGTGCCGGCACTGCTTCTGCTCGTGCAGAAACAGATACCGACCTGGCAGTACGAGCCGGCCGCGACTTCGTTCTTTCTGGCCCGCGACACGATCCTTGCAACGGCACAAAGCAAAGGCATGTCCTTATGGCGCGAGAAGCTTTTCGCTTTCATGGCGCGCAACGCGGCGCAGGCGGCCGAGTACTACAGCCTCCCTGCGAACCGGGTGGTCGAGATGGGTGGACAGATCAACCTCTAAGGCGCAATCCCGCGGATCACGGGACTTTCGCCGGTCGCTCCTGCTGCGGGGCCGGTCATCGCAGGGGCATTGCGTGGCTCGGCGAATCACTCTCGGCCTCGGCGCGGCTGGAACTCGGGTGCGTGGCTGCCGGAGGCGTCGCGATGACGCTGCCGTCGGCCAGCCAATGCCGCGCGAGCGGCCACAGACTGCGCTCGAATCGCGAGTGAAAAAACGCGAAGTGCCCGATGCTGCGCTCGCCAATTGAGGCAGGTGCGATGCGTACATGCGTCGACTCGCTGGATGGGAAGTAGCGCAGCGTGCGTTCGATCGCGCGGATGGTGCCGAACGGGTCATCGGGGAAGCTGACAGCAAGAATGGGCGCGTGCATGTTGCCAAAGCGAGCGACGATGTCCGCGCGCTGCGCTGGCGTGCGTGCGAGCGTCCCTTTGCTCAGCGTGTCTTCGAAGCGGGCGCGGCCCCGGCTCCAGATCTTCGCGACGCCGCGCGGCGTGTCCTCCATCCATCCGAACCACGATGCGGGGAAATACCCCATCAGGCCGGTTAGAACCGGCATCACGATATGCCATTTCCAGAGCATGAGCGGCATGCTGCGCGGTGCGTAATCGCGCCAGTATGCGTACTGTGTGCCGACGGTGAAGACGCGGCGAATGAGATGATTCGACGGCGCGAGCCCGACCAGAAAGCCGCCGATGCTATGCCCCACGACGTCGATCGGTTGTCCGGGAAACAGGCTTCGCGCGTAGCGCAGCACCGCTTCGAAATCGCGTTCCCCCCATTCCAGCCAGCTCGCATCGAGCGTTGCGAGTGCAACAGGCTGAGAAGCGCCAATGCCGCGATAGTCGTAGACCAGCACGTCGAAACCCTGCTGGTACAGCCATGCGCCAAAGCGGAAATAATAGTGGCAGCGCACCGACGTGGCCGAATTGACGATGACCACCGCACGCGAGGCGTCCGCGTTCGGCAGCGCGTGTCGACGCCATACATAGGCGCGAAGCGTAAAGCCATCGGCGGCGGTGATGGCGACGGCGAGCGGACGCGCCTCGTCCGGATCGGCTGAATGCATGAACGTGCTCCATGAAGAGACCGGAGCGTCGATTTCACTTGACCTCGGCCGCTGCTTCAATCAATCTTTGCGCAGCTTTCGCATGAGGAAAACGCATGTCGGTGCCGCTCGTAAAACTCCCTTCTCTCGACCTCATTCGCGGGTTCGTCGCGGTGGGCCGGCGCATGAGCATCACGCTCGCCGCCGGCGACCTGTGCGTCACGCAATCCGCCGTGAGCCGCCAGATCGCCGCGCTCGAAGAGACGCTGGGCGTGCGCCTGTTCAACCGCGGCTATCGTTCGATCTCGCTCACCCCGGAAGGCGAGCGCCTGCTGCGCGTAGCGGACAGCGCGGTGCAGCAGATGCAGGAAATCGTCGGCGCACTGGCCGCGCCCCGGATGCGGCAGCCTGTAACGATCACCGCCAGCATCGGCATTGCGGGCCTGTGGCTGCTGCCGCGGATCGGCGAGCTGCAACGCGTGCATCCCGATATCGATCTGCGCCTTGCGACCTCCGAGAAGGTGCTCGATCTGCGCGCCGAAGGCATCGACCTCGCGCTGCGCTATGCACCGGCCGGTATCGCGCGCGAGGCAGCGAACCGATCGGTGCATCTGTACGACGAATACGTGCTGCCGGTCGCGCATCCTTCGTTGAATGTGAAGAAGCTCGACGCGGCCACGCTCGCGCGCCATGTGCTGCTCGAATTCGAAGGCGTGCGCCGCCCGATGCTTCGCTGGGCGGATCATCTGGGCGTGCGCGGCATCGACGGCGCGCCGCTTCGCGGCGTGCTGCGTTTCAACCAGTACGACCAGGTCATTCAGGCCGCCACTGCCGGCCGGGGTATCGCGCTCGGCCGCCTCGCCCTCGTGCAGCCGCTGCTCGCCGACGGCAGACTCGCCGCCATCGGCAATGCGCGCGCCGAGGGCCCGACCGGCTACGCCTACTGGCTGCATCAGGCCGACGAAGCGCCGCGCGACGACGTGCGCGACGTCATCGACTGGATCGTCGAACAAGCTCGCCAAAGCCAGATCACATGATCAGCACGCATGCGAAGCGTGCCAGAAACTCGCTTGAGCCAACTCGCCTTCCCGCGCTCTACTAGGCGCAGCGCGGCGCAACAGCAAGGCGCCCTTCGCGAGGAGGCGAACGATGACCGGTATGGACGATGCATGGCGCCGCCGCTGGCTGCTCGTGATCGCAGGTGGCGTGGTGATGGGCGCGGCACTCGGCGTGCGCAACGTGCAAGGGCTTTTTCTGTTGCCCGTCACGCTCGATCGCGGCTGGTCGCGCGAGACGTTCGGCCTCGCGCTCGCGCTGCAAAACCTGCTATGGGGCATTGCACAGCCGCTCACGGGCATGATCTCCGACCGCTTCGGCTCCGCACGCGTGATCTTCGCGGGCGCGCTGCTCTACGCGCTTGGACTCGCGATGATGGCACTGAGCGCTACGCCTGGCATCTACACATTTGGCGTGGGCGTGGTGCTCGGCGTTGCATTGTCCGCAACGGCGTTCGGCGCCGTCTATGGCGCCCTCTCGCGGCTCTTTGCAGCCGATCAGCGCAGTTGGGCACTGAGTGTGGCGGGCATGTTCGGCGGCCTGGGCCAGTTCTGCGTCGTGCCGCTCACGCAGGGGATGATCGGCAAGTTCGGCTGGGTCACCGCCATTCTCGTGCTCGCCGCCATGATGCTCGCCAGCGCGCCGCTCGCGGCATGGCTGCGCGATCTTCCGGTGGCGCGCAGCGGCGCGATCGATACGCACGACACCCTGCGCCGTGCGATCGGAAAGGCGTTCGCGCATCGCGGCTTCTGGCTGCTCAATCTGGGCTTTTTGTCGTGTGGCTTCCAGCTTGCGTTCATCGGCGCGCACCTGCCGGCGTATTTGCTCGACAAAGGCATGAGCGCGCGCGAAGCCAGTCTGGCGCTCGCGCTGATCGCGCTGGCCAACACGGCGGGCACGTTTCTATGCGGTTACGCGGGGGGATTTCTGCGCCGCAAGTATCTGCTCTCGGCTATCTACTTCGCACGGGCGGGCGTGATGGCGCTGTTCCTCGCGTTGCCGCTCTCGGCCCTCACGCTTTATGTGTTCGCGTTCGCGATGGGGTTCATGTGGCTCGGCACCGTGCCGCTGACGAGCGGGATCGTTTCGCAGATGTTCGGAGTGCGCTATATCTCGACGCTCTTCGGCTTCGTTTTTCTCGGGCATCAGATCGGGGGCTTCTTCGGCGTCTGGCTGGGCGGCGTCGTGTTCGACGCGACGCATAGCTACGGCCTGCTCTGGCAGGGTTCGATTGCGCTCGGCATCATTGCAGGCCTGATGCACTTGCCGATCGACGACGAGCAGGTCGTACAGCGTGCCATGATCGCTGGCCAGCCTTCGTGAGCGAGGTGTTGGCCGTGCGCATCATGCAGGTCATGCTGGCCATTTCATTCGGATCGCTTATTGTCTGGACGTTCGTCGAATATCTCGCGCCTTCGACGATGCTTGCCTTGCTCACCGGCGCCGCGTTTTGTGGATGATCGTGCCGCTGGCGGCCGCTTACTTGATCAACTGCAGTACGTCGCGGAATCGCGGGTACCGACTCGAGCGCAGCCATTCGAACGCGACTATCTCGACCGTCGCCACTTCGGCGCCCGCGTTGTTCGTTCGCAAAACGGCCACCTCCTTGAATGGTGCTTTGCAACAGCGATCGAGCACCAGTCCTTTATTTCCCTCGCGTTCTCGCCAGGTTCGTCGGGATTCTGTTCTGTCCCGATGACCGGAACATCGAGACCCCGAGCAATCCGCCCGAGCCGAACGCCTTGAGGGGCAATGGATTCGCCGTCGTGAATCGCAGGCAGCAGTCTCGTTTGCAAGTCGATCAGAACTACGATCGATTCGGAAAGGCTATGCAGCATCACGCATCTGTTTCGGAGATTGCAGTGCGCAAAATGGCAGCTGTCAGGGATAGTACTAAGTATGCGACAAATGGTCGCCGTGCGACTCTACGTTCCAATGCCATTCCCTATGGAGCCAGGCATGCAAGCAGAGACGCTAAAGAAAGCCAGGGCCGCCACTTTTCTCACCCGGTCGGCGTTGTGTCTGATGCTGTTGCCAGTTGCCTGTCTTGTCTGGGCACTCCAGGCGTATCCGCCACAGGAAGCCATTTGGATTTGCTTCTCGCTGGCCATCTATATCTGGCCTTTCGCCGGAGTCCTCTTTGTGATTTCCGCGGGATTCCACGTCGGCACCCACAGCCGTCGGCTCGAAAAGGACGCCGGATTCCGCGAGGCGCACGGGCACTGACTAGCCCGCGCGCCGTCCTGCCAAACGGTCCGCTGTCGTTACTCGCATGCAAGCCTGCTGGAAGCAGCAGGCTCCTGAGGCGCGGCTTGCCGCTTGTCAGGATTGGCGGCATGACTGGTTAGCAAACCTTATCGTCCAGACAGGGCTCCGCCTGCTGCGCGGGGTACAGCAACGCACGCAGCGATGGCGCGAGTGACGCGCGTCTTGCGCGTGCGTTCAGCTACCGCATGTGCATTCCGCATAAATCCATCCGTTCGATATCCTTAGTACATGCGTCCATTTGTCGGCGCCGGCCGCTCCGCGTGCCTGGCGCCACGGCGCGCGAAGGGGCTGGCGCCAGCGGACTGCGCCTCAGCCAGCCACCCCAAGCTCCGCGAAACTCGTGACTTTTGCCTCACAAGCTCGCGCGAGTTGCATATCGTGACTCAAAAAAGAGACCGCGCTGTCTTCGGCCAGATTCTCGAACAGTTCGATGAGAGCAGCGCGCGCGGCGGCGTCGAGTCCGTTTCCCGGCTCGTCCGCAACGACGATGGCGGGCTCGCCCAGCATCGTCGCCGTCAGGAATATTTTCTTGCGCGTGCCGAGCGACATCTGCTAGAAGCGCTTGTCGAGGTGCGGTGCGAGGCCGAAGCGGTGCGCAAGATCGAGCGGGCGGGCGTCGACGGAGGTCTTCTTTGCAGACGCCACGAGTTCGAGAAACGCCCGGCCCATTTGGAACGGATACGCCATGCAGTCGTCGGGCACGTAGGCCAGCGCGGATTTTGCCTTGAGCGCATCGGAACGCAGCGAATGACCGGCGAGCCAGACCTCGCCGTCATCGGCATCGACCGCGCCGGAGAGGATGCCTGACAGCGTGGACTTGCCACTGCCGTTTTCATCGCATAGTGCCATGCATCCAGCGCCGCTCGCGTAGTGCGATCCCTGAAAGATAACGCGCTCGTCAAGGCGTTTGCTGAGGTTTTCGAATCCGTGCGCGTATTGCCACCCGGCGAAGGCGCGCATGGACTGCCGTTCGCTTGCCTGAGCCACGGCAACGCCAGCCGGGAACTCCCATTGCGCCACGAAGGACCGCAACTTACAGGAGCCCGACATGCATTGGCGTCATCTAGCGCCTGGTTCGCTCATGGCCATAGCCTTCTCATTGCCGATTGCATGGGGTGCGAGCGGCTACCCGCCGATGAATCGGCCGGACGCCCCCCATACTGCCACCCCGATCAAGCACCTGGTCGTGATCTATAGTGAGAACGTCTCGTTCGATCACTACTTCGCGACCTATCCGCACGCGGCGAATCCCTCAGACGAACCGGCGTTCAACGCACTGCCCGGTACGCCCGGCGTGAATGGTCTCTCGGGGTCCCTGCTCGCCAGAAATCCAAATGCGACGAATCTGGCCAACGGCGCGGGCGCAGCGAACCCTTTCCGCATTGACCGAACGCAGGCCGCCACCGCCGACCAGGACCACGCCTATGCGGCGGAACAACAAGCCTACGACAACGGCGCGGTCGACCTGTTCCCGAAATACACGGGCAAAGGTACGGGAGACGGCGCCGGTGAGTCCGGAAACACCGGCGAAGTGATGGGCTATTACGACGGCAACACAGTCACCGCGCTGTGGAACTACGCGCAGCGCTTCGCGATGAGCGACAACGCCTGGTCGTCGACCTATGGGCCCTCGACGCCGGGCGCCCTGGAGGTAGTCTCGGGTCAAACCAACGGCGTGATGCCCGTGCTCACGACAAAAAAGCCTTCGGCGCCTGGCTCCTATTACGTGAACGACGGACAAGGCGGCTTCACGTTGATCGACGACGTCGATCCGGCCTTCGACACATGCTCGAGCCAGCGCGACACCGTCATGATGACGGGCAGGAATATCGGCGACCTCTTGAACGCACGCGATATTTCGTGGGGCGGCTTCATGGGCGGCTTCAATCTCGAGACCGTGAACAGCAATGGCACGACCGCATGCAGGCGCAGCACGCTATCGGCAGTCGTCGGCGCGGCCACTGCCGACTACGTGCCGCATCACAACTGGTTTCAGTATTACGCGTCGACGTCGAATCCGAAGCATCGGCGTCCGAGCTCTATCGAGGCGATCGGACACACCCTGGAAAGAGATGGCCGGACCCCGGACCCCGCCAATCATCAGTACGATTCCGACGACTTCTTTAGAGCGGTAAGCGCCGGCAACTTTCCGGCCGTGAACTTCCTCAAGGCCCCCGCATTCCAGGATGGCCACGCCGGCTATTCCGATCCGCTTGACGAGCAGGCTTTCGTCGCGAAGGTCGTCAACTTCCTGCAGCGCCAGCCGGACTGGACCAGCACCGCCATCGTCGTGACGTGGGACGACTCGGATGGCTGGTACGACCACGCTTACGCATTGCCAACGAGCGCGTCATACGATTCGTTCGCCGACCGTCTCAATGGCCAGGGAAAATGCGGCACTGGCTCCGCGCAGGACGGCGTAAAAGGAAAACCCGTGAACGGCCGCTGCGGCCCGGGTCCACGCATTCCGTTTCTCGTCATTTCGCCCTGGGCGAAGGAGAATTACGTCGACCATACGTTGATCGACCAGTCATCGGTCGTCCGCTTCATCGAGGACAACTGGCTCGACGGACAACGTATCGGCGGTGGATCGTTCGACAGCAAGGGAGGCAGCATCATGGGCATGTTCGACTTCGGCCGTCGTGGCGAAGACCTCGCGCAGCGCAAGCTGTTTCTGGATCCGTCGTCGGGCCTGCCGGTCAACAAGCCTCCGAAGGTCTAGATTCGGGAGATCGAGATTCAGTTCTGATTTCGATTCAAGGTAAAGACAAACGTCGTAGCGGCCTTTTTCTACAATGACCGCTTGTAGATATGTCAACGCGTCGGTGCTTTCGACGCCCTTATATTACAGCCTCCTTATTGTTCATATCGTTGATTTGGAACCCAGATTCCTTACCGGGACCCGGCAAATTTTTCTGTCGATCGAGGGGGTACGGCGCTTGCGCTCCAAGCGAGGGCGTTGTCGTGAACGCTGATTGTCAGATGACCCACAAAGACCCAGACGGCTTTCAGAACGACGCAACGCGATGCCAGACATTTGCATGAGCGGGGGCTCTTCTATGTCGAACCGACACGAGACCTCTCCTGCCGAGACAGGGGAAGTCCTGGTACTGGTGGGCGCCGCCTTCGCTGTGCTTGGCGGTTGGCTCGTCGCAATGGGTTCCACGCCCTACTACGTCGTCACCGGCCTCGCGCTGATCGGCTCGGGTACCCTCATGGTGCGAAGCCGATCGGCGGGCCTCTGGAGCGTCTTTTTCACGCTCGTCGCGGCGCTCGTCTGGTCCATCTCCGAAGTCGGGCGCGACGGGTGGAAACCCATGCCGCGCCTGCTGTTGCTCGCTTTACTCGGCATCTGGTTCTACCTCAACATCGCCGTCGGCAATTCGATGATCGCCCGTCCCGTTCGCGTGGTGGCCGGCGTCGCGGCGATCGTCTATGCGCTCACGATCGTCGGCATGTTCTCGCCCAAGGTGCCCATGTCGGTGGCGCAACACCTGCGCTACGGACCGCTATCTGCGCCCCACACCAGCAGCGCGTCATCCAATTAAGCGAACTCGCCCCCGACATGGTTGCCATGAACGATTTGGGAATTGATTTCGATTCAATCGGCAAACCCATGATGCGTGCTTTCAGACTTCTTCAGACGAGCGAGGAACACCGGTTGCTGGAAGGCAGGTGCAGAAGTCACAGAGGTCGCCATCGTGCTCATACAATTTCCAGATGAAGATGCGTTCTACTACGCGTATGGCACGATCCGGTATCGCGCCATCGTCGACGGCACATGGGTCATGTGCGAAATATCTCCGGAGGCCCTCGAAGACTATTTTCGTGCGCACGCGGGCCGCGCTGGCCTGTTGGCAGCATTCGCGGAACATAGGAAGGAGATCGAATCAATTACAAGACAAATTCTTCCCCACCGGATCTCTGCTGGACGCTGCCAGATTTTCTTGCGAGACTGCTTGTACAAGCCTGGAAAGAACGAAGCCGACATCAGGCACGACAGGGAAAATGTCGAAGCTACCCGAAGCGACGAAATGACAATCGCGAGCGCATGCCTTCTGACATGAACGCTCCCGAGGCGTGAAGTGCGTTGACGTGAAGGCGCGCCCAGCGATGTCATTCCCTTGAATGCGAATGCCGCCAGGTCTTTGACGCACTGCAGTGAGATCGGAGGCACGCAATATGCGCACGTTCGGGATTGCATCGCAGCAGGCTTGCCGCTGCGAACTGCTTTCACCGTGTGCGCCAGCTTGACAAAAAGATGAAGAATGCCCTGCGCATGTGGCACGGAGGCGGTTGAGGATTCTGTTCGAGACCGCCCTTCTCACGAATTCATCAGCGGGATGGCCACAATAATGAACAGCTTCGATATCGTCATTCTGGGAGCCCTCACCCAACTCCAGCTTCCTCCCCAGGTCAATTACGCCATTGGCGTAATTGCCGACTTCTATACGTTCAAGGGTTATCTGTTGATCCCGCTATTGTGGTGGATCTGGTTCCAGCCACACGAGCGGCGCGGCTGGCGCCGCGAGATCGTACTCGCCACGCTGGCGAGCGGCCTGATTGCACTGGCGGTAGGGCGCCTCCTTGCGCGCATGCTGCCCTACAGGGAACGGCCGTTGTTCACACCGGGGCTGAATCTGCATTTCGCCTCGTCGCCCGTGCAGCTCGCCGGGCTGATGCACTGGAGTTCCTTTCCAAGCGATCACGCGATGCTATGGACGGCGGTGGCAATGGGGATCTTCCTCGTCTGGCGAGGCATCGGCATACTTGCGTTCCTGTCTGTCGCGGCATTCGTCTGCTTTCCGCGCGCGTACCTGGGTTATCACTACCCGACGGATCTGCTCGCCGGCGCCCTCATCGGCATCGTGATTACCTGGATCATGACGCGCAGAGCCGTGAGAAGGCACACGGTCAAGCCCTTCATGCGCTACGTCATGCGCTACCCCGGGCCGGTCGCCGCGATCGGTTTTCTGCTCTGTTTCGAGCTGGTCACGCAGTTTGACGATCTTCTGCGCCTCGCCCATTCGGTACTGCACACGGCGACATGACGGATGCCGACGCCGGCGGATGGAATGTGACGACCCTTGCCGTGCACTACTGCGATTCACCGCGCGCGTGCGTCGTGATCTGCACGAAATCGGCAACGATGTGCGCTGTGCCGTAGTGCGCTTGCATCTGCTTCAACTGCTGTTCCACCGCCGCCAGATAGGCCGCGCGAGACTCCGAAGCCGGACGCAGCCCATCGAACAACGGCGCCGGCGTAATCAGCAGAACGATCATCTCCGTGCCGAACGGTTTGTCCACGAGCCAGTATCCCGATCCTCCAACCGTCGCCGAGAACCCGGGCGGCGCCTGGTTGTCGCGCTCGACATTGCTGGGAACAAGATGGACGACACTCCCGTCGAGTGCGAAATAATCCACGTTGACGTATGAATCGTAATGCGGCGTGGTGATATCGACGATGAGCGGCATGCCCTGCGTCAGGCGCGCGTCGAGGGGCCGGGTATGGATCGCCGCACCGCCGCCCGCCAGATGGTTGGCGCGCCAATACGGCGCGAATGCGCTCACGACTTCGCAGTTGTGGTTCTCCACCGCAGTCACGTCGAGTTTCGCGGCTTGCCCGCCGGGCGTTTGCGCGAGCGCGTCGCGAATGTGCGCCATGTTCTCGCCCGTATTGGCAAAGCCACGCACCTGGACCACGTGCCCGGGTAGCGACGCGGCAAGCGCCGAGCACGGAATACGCGCGAGCGTCGCGTTCAGCGCAGCGATCGACGCCGCGTCGGCCACCGGCGCGCTCGATGCGGGAACCGCTACAGGCACGCTCGCGACGACCGCTGCTGGCGCCACAGCGAGCGCCGGCGAGGCCGGCGTCTCCGAAACTGCCTTCGGCGCACTGGCGGACACCATGGCGACCGTCGAGGGTCTTGCGCCCGTTTGCCCATGTCCGGAAAGCACTCGATACCCGACCCATAGCCCGGCAGCGACGACGGCTGCCCCCACGCCAATGGCGCCAACCCGGGCGCCCGGGAAAGCAGGTGCATGCGTGAGCACGCCCATGCCCTCGAGAAACTGATTGACGCTCGCCGTGCGCGAGGCACGGTCAAACGAAAGCGCCGCGCTCAAGGTGCGCCATTGACCGCGATCGAGGCCCGGCGGCCGCTCGGCGCGCATCTTGTCGCTGCGAGCCTGGGTGGCCGATTTGCGGTTGAACGGATGCTTGCCCGTCAACAGTTCGTAGGTCACACAGGCAAGTGCATAGACATCGTCGCGCGGATCCGGCTCGCGATGCTCGAACATCTCCGGGCTTGCATAGGCGGGCGTAATGCCACCGAGCGTCGCGGGATCGAACACGGTGACGTCGGGATCTTCTTCGGGCCGCTGGAACACGCGCGCAATACCGAAGTCGATCACCTTCACATCGCCGCCATCAGTGAGGAATACGTTGGCCGGCTTGAAGTCGCAATGCACGAAGCCGCGCTCATGCGCATAGGCCAGCGCCTGCCCCATCCCGGCAATGATGGGCCGGGCCTTTTCGAATGGCATACCGGCAAAGCCCGGCGCACGCAGCAGCTTGCTGAGCGGCTTGCCCGACAGATATTCCATCGTGAGGTAGACAAGCGGCCCGTCGCGGTCGAAGTCGTACACTGTGACGATATTGCGGTGCGCGAGCGTCTGCGCCTTGCGAGCCTCGCGCTGCAGTGCGATCAGCGACGTCGGCTGGCCGCGGAACTGCACGTTCAACACCTTGATCGCGATATAAGGTTTGCGGTCCGAAGCTTCCAGCTTGCGCAAATCGAGTGCCTTGTAGACGGTGCCCATGCCGCCCACACCCAGACATTCCTCGAGCACGAAGCGGCCGTTGAGCGTGTCGCCGATCCCCTTCACGTGTTCCGCGTCGTCGCTCGTGGTGGCGGAACGCGCGGCGGCAAGGGCTTCGTGAATGCGAGTGGAGTCGTCCACCGCCTCCGCGTTGTCCTGGCGATGTTCGATGCGGCGCAGGACCTCTGCATACACGGCATCAGGCAGCGGATGGACGGTTTGCGTCGCGTCCACCGCTTCGCGCAAACGAGCGCAATTGGCCGCGTCGACCGCGAGCACGTGGTCGATCTCGGCGAAGAACGCCTCGCGTGAGAGCGCCCCGCTCTGGAATGTCTGGATCAGCTGCGCAAGGCTCATCATTCGTATGCCTTCAACTCAGCTTCAGGATGGCCGAGGCGCTTTGCGTCACACGTTCCCGGCGCACGATCGCGCCCGCGTGTGGCGGCTGCCGCGATCCCCGTCGAGTCCGCTGCAGCGCGGTCTCGTCATCTTTAAAGCATACAGAGTCGCCGCCGGATCTGCGCGCACCGTGATCTCAGCCGGCGCACGCGCTTGCAACCATGCAACATGGTCTGATGAAAGATTAATCTGCGGCAACGCGCAGTGCAATCGGTGCCTGAACCAGGCATTCCCTGGCTCGTACGTGTTGCGGCGGATCCAACGGCCTCGCCGCGTGCTGTTGGGCTCGCGCCATCAGCGTTTTCGCGCGCGAGCGCTGCAACGTCTCCTGCACATACCCGGCGGCTTGCCGCAAAGCCCCGTCGCACAAGGCGTCGAGCGGTTCGTGTGGTAAGCGCCCAGCCGCTGGCACACCCTGTGCATTAAGAGGTGCGAGCCCGCAAGATACTGCAGCTCAATTGCCAACTACCCTGTACTGCCCTTCTGGAGAACTGTCATGAGCAAGCTGATGATCGCCGACCTGAGCGTCGCGCAAGAACTCGACCACCAGGCAATGAGCGCCGTGCGCGGCGGCGGCGGCCTGAGCCTCTGGCCCGGCTACTTCCCGGCGCCGTCGTTCAAGTACGACACGACGAACTTCAACGCCCAGCAGTTGATCGGCCAGACGAACACCATCGAGAACAACGTGGGCAACGACGTCGCCTTCGCGCAGAACATCCACGCGACGGTCAACCCGGTGCAGACGGCACACAACACGATCAACTTCTGATCGTCCCGCCGGCGGCGCGGCCGCGCCCTGCGTTCACTCGCGTGCCGCGCCTGCCCCGGTTCGTCCGCCCTGTTCATCAGCAACTGGAGGCTCATCATGAGTTCCCTCGTTATCCGCGAACTGGCTCCCGGAACGGCATTAGACCGCCGCGCCATGACAGCCGTACGCGGCGGCAACGGCAGTTCCTACGGTGGCTACGGCTCGATTGCCAACATCACCGTCTCGCCGAACATCGTGCAGAACATCTCGCAGGTCCAGGTGGTCGACGTCGCCGCGCTCAACAACATCGGTTATATCGGCGCTGGTTTCGGGCCGCTGAATCTCAAGGTCAATCCTTCGCAATACGCGAACACCGGCGTGACGTTCTAGCCGCCGCAATAAGAGAATGCAGACGGCGCCGCGAGGCGCCGTCCGCTTGTTTGCGTGCGCCGCGCGCTACCGCCTATACTCAAACGACACCCCACAAGCCAGATTCGCTCTCGTGGAGCAAACCATGAGCATCATCGTCATCAAGGACCTTCCGGAAAGCGTGGAACTGGACAGGCAGGCTATGGCCGCGATCGTGGGCGGCGCCCGCGTCGCCTCGCGGCGCACGCTACTCGTGCCGCGGCCGTTCATCGGCGTACGTGTGGAGATCGAAGGCTCGCCCGCCCAGCGAGGGCCGGCAACCGTCCCCACGGCGCGGCCCCGTCCGACGCTGCTGCGTTGAATTCAAGCAGCGCGCGCAGTCATGGCGGCACGCGTGCTGGCAGGCGGAAATACGCACCACGTGCCATCGTCGTGACGGAAGAAGAAGATTGCAATCGTGCGCGCGGGATGCACTGCCTCTACGCAAACATAGCGCAGCCGTTGCTCCTGCGTGCGGCTGAAGCGCACCACGCGGGCCGGCACGCGCGCGTTGGGTGCGAGCCACTTGTCGACGAGGTTGCGCAACGAAGTTTCAGCGGAATTCATGATGGTCTCCGATACGAGTGGCGATGCGTTTCCTGGGTCTCGACTGGAAATGGCGTTCACGCCGCCTGAACGGCGTACGCGTCGCGGCTGGCCTGCATGCGCCGCGCGTGAACCAGCGCGCGCACCACGCGCAAGCCGGCCAGCGGGTGGGCAATGCACGTGCGGACCTGGTCGCTGCGGCCCTTGCCGTCCACGCACCAGGTGCAGAAGTGTTCGCAGTTGTTGCTGAGCAGGCGGTAGCGGTCTTCGCCGAGACGCGAGCGCGCACGCGCCACGGCTTCGCGGCCCACGAAGACCGCGCACGGATGCGCGACGACAGTGACTTCGTAGCCGGCCGCGAAACGTTCGAGCGTGACCTCTTCGATCGGACCGCGATGCAGCGACACGCACAAGCCGGCGTAGTGGACGACGCGCCCACCGCCTGCGTAGATACCGTGATGGCTGTAGCCCGCGCGACGCGATACGAGATGCGCGCCGAGCGGCGGTTCGTCTGCTTGCATCGTCGGTTGGTGGTCGAGGCTCATGGCTGCATCCGTCTGGCTGGTTGCCGGCTTCCCATGCTGCTCAACGGTTTGCCGGTTGCCAACTACCCTGCATCAGACATGCCAGGCGGCCGATCACGGTTGAATAAGGCCTGGCGGGAGAATTTGCGTGACGGAGCAGCCCGTGTGTCGGCGGGGCACCAACTCGAATGCTTCGATTGTGTCGGTACCGAACCGTCGGTTCGCTGCCAACCCGGCTCACGAAGCGGCATTGCGTATGTGTTGGAGTCCTGATGACGACGGGCAACCAACGTGTTGGCGAGCGCGCGACCATTGCGCCGCGGCCGCACGAGACGTGGGCACTCGCGCAAGGCGCTGCGCGAGTGCGGCGCCATGTGGGACAAGCCTCACGGGGATATGGCGCGCGAGCGCCGCGACGCGCCGAAAAATGGCATGCTGCTTGCGAGATACGGTCGGAACGCCGCGCGCCTGCGGCCATCATCTTGACGGAGACCTGTCATGACCTCGCTCGCCATCACCGACCTTCACCTGCAATGCGATCTCGACCGCAAGGCCATGTCGTTCATCCGGGGCGCGGGCGCGCCGTGGGTATTCGGCTGGATACAGCCTTACGAGCCCGCGCAGCCTTCGCCGCTCGGCCCCGTCATCAACCTTTACCAGACCAACAACACGTTCTACGCGAATCAGGTCGTCAATCAGTACCAGACGCTTGACGTGACCAATTCGGCGTCGAACTCGAACGTGACGGTGAGCGTGGGCCAGAACGGCAGGAATAACGGACTCGTCGCGTAGCCTATGGGGGCTCGATCGTGACAGGCGGAATGTTATGGAGCTCGGCATCGCGTACGGACGTAGGCCGTGTGCGGGCGCTCAACGAAGATGCGTGTCTCGATCTGCCCCAGAAGGGCCTGTGGGCAGTGGCCGACGGCATGGGCGGGCACACGGCGGGCGATCTCGCCAGTGGCATGATCGTGCGCGCGCTCGGGGGCTTTGCCGTGCCCAACACGCTCACCAGCTTTACGGCCACCGCGCGCGGCACGCTGCAGACGGTGAATCACCAGTTGCGCGAAGAAGCGGCGCGGCGCGGGGTTCGCATGATCGGCAGCACCGTTGCCGTGCTGATGGCGAAGGGACGCGAATTCGGCTGGATTTGGGCGGGCGACAGCCGCATCTATCTGTATCGCGATGCGCAGCTAGAACCGCTCACGACCGACCATAGTTACGTGGCGGAATTGCAGGCGCAGGGGCATTTGAGCGCTGAGGCAGCGCGCCACCATCCATCGCAGCATTTGATAACACGGGCCGTCGGTGCGGCGGACTGGCTCGATCTTGACGAAGGCCGCATCGTCGTGCGCGACGGAGACCTCTTTTTGCTGTGCAGCGACGGCCTGAGCAATGAAGTGCAGGCGCCTGAGATAGTGCGCGCGCTCGACGGTGGCGACTGTCGGCAGGCTACCGATACTCTCGTTGAGATGGCCTTGCAGGCAGGGGGGCGCGATAACATCACTGCCGTGGTCGTGAGGGTGGATGATCCGGGGGCGTCGGATCGCACGCTCGTTAATCCTGCTGTTGGGCGGTAGGTTTTGATTTTTTGTGCTTTTGGCCTTTCCTTGTGTTCGTGTCGGGACGCGAATTCAAGAAAAGCCCAAACCGCGGAGGAACCGCAAAAAACACCCAAACGAAGACCAGCTCTTCAAGATTGCTTCTCGTGATTCACCTTCTCGGCATGCCGAAAATCCTTCGAGTGAATCCCATGCTTCTTGAGCAGCATCTGCAAATGCGACCGATTCATATCACAGCGCCTCGCAAGCTCCGCCACCGTCCCTCCCGTTTCCTGCAACCCACGCTCGAGAAACGCCCGCTCGGCTTCATCGCTCGCAGCGCGCTTGGCATCGCTAAGCGACAGCGGCGCGCCGGCCGCCTCAGCCTCCACCACCCGCAACGCCAGCGCAGCAGGCTTAGGCCGAATATCGTCGGGCAGATGTTCGATATCGGCCGTCTCACCCGCAAGGCACGAAAGCCGATAAACCAGATTGCGCAGCTCGCGAATATTCCCCGGATAAGCATACGTCAGCAGGAAATCACGCAGCTTGGGCGTGAGCTTCACAGGCCGGCGTTTAAGCTGCCCGGCAGCCTCATCGCCGAAATAGGCAATGAGCAGCGGAATTTCGTCGTTGCGCTCACGCAGCGCAGGCAGCGTGACATGAATCACGCTTAGCCGGTAAAAAAGATCCTCGCGAAATTGCCCCTGCGCCGCGAGTTCGCGCAGGTTTCGATTCGTCGCGGCAACAATGCGCGTGTCGACCCCAATAGGTTCGTCTGAGCCCACGCGCTGAATCTCGTGCGATTCGAGCACACGCAGCAGCTTCACCTGCCCCTGCAGCGGCAACTCGCCGATCTCGTCCAGAAAGATCGTCCCCGTATGCGCGCTTTCGAACTTCCCTTTGCGATCGCTCGACGCCCCTGTGAACGCCCCTCTGCGATGCCCAAACAGCTCCGACTCGAGCAGGTTCTCAGGGATCGCGCCACAATTCACCGAGATGTATGGTCGGTCGGCGCGTACGCCGTTGGCGTGAATCACCTTTGCCATCAATTCCTTGCCCGTCCCGCTTTCGCCGTCGATCAGCACAGGCAAGTCGGTGGGCGCCGCCTTCTCCGCGATCTCCAGCGCGGCGAGCAGCTTCGGGTTGTCGCCGAATATGCCTTCGAATATGAAGCTGCGCTCCATCAACGCCTCGCGCCGCCGGTGTGCGCTGGCCGTGAGGGCGTCCGGCCTTGCCAAGGCATCGAGCGTTTCGGGCGCCTCGGCCGCCGCTTCGACGAAGCGCTCCTTGCGCGAGAGTTGCATGACCTCGTCGCGCAGTGCGTTCGACTGGCTCAAGAGCTTTTCGATGTCGGTGCGCTCGAGCCGCGGTGCCCAGCGCAGCGTAGAACGCAGGATCTCGATCTTCTCGAGCAGTCCGGCATACGACACAACCGAGCTGCCGAATCCGTGCGGGTCGAAGAGTTTCATGATGCTCCCAGCTGCTTCTGGACTAGCTGGTAATACATGCCCTTGCGCTCGACGAGTTCTTCGTGCCGCCCCTGCTCCACGATCGCCCCTTCGTAGAGCACAAGGATCTTGTCCGCCCGCATGATAGTGCTCAGCCGGTGCGCGATGATGAGCGCAGTTCGGCCCTGCAGTATGTCGTGCATGTTCGAGAGGATGTTGCTTTCCGACTGCGTGTCGAGCGACGAGGTGGCTTCGTCGAACACGAGCAGGCGCGGATCGTGATACAGCGCGCGCGCAATGCAAAGGCGCTGGATCTGCCCACCCGAAAGGCCCATGCCGCGCTCGCCCACCACCTGCTCGTAGCCGAGCGGCATCTTGCTGATGAACGCGTGCGCATCGGCCATGCGCGCCACCTCCTCCATGCGCCGCCAGTCCGGCGTCGCATCGCCGCACGCGATGTTCTCGGCGATGGTGCCGGAGAACACGAGGTTCGTCTGCATCACATAGCCCACCTGGGCGCGAAAGTACGCGTGATCGATCGCGCCCATGTCGTAGCCGTCCACGTTGATCTTGCCTTCGGTAGGCGCATAGAAGCCCACCAGCAGCTTCGCGAGCGTCGTCTTGCCGGAGCCGCTGCGTCCCACGATCGCCACCATCTGGCCGCGCCCCACCGAAAAGCTGATGTTTTCCAGCACGTATGGCGTTTCGCTGCCGCCATAGCGGAAATACACGCCGTCGAATTCAATGTCGCCCTGCAGGTCGGGCAGCAGCACGCGCGCACCGAGGTCGGCCGGCTTCTGCTCGGGCTCGATGTCGAGCACGTCGCCTAGCCGCTCCATCGCAACCGCCGCGTCGTTCATGAGGCTCCAGAGCCCGACGAGACCCATCAGAGGCGCGAGCACGCTGCCCATGAACGCGTTGAACGCAATGAGCTGGCCGATGCTCAGCTCCTGATCGAGCACGAGCGTGGCGCCCGCCCACAGAATCACGATCGTGGTCGCAGCGTTGAGCAGCTGGCTGCCCAGACCAACGAGAATATTGAACGCCTGCGCGCGATACTGCACTTCGAGCGACTTCGCGTACTTGCGCTCCCACTTCAGGCGCACCGCTCTTTCTATCCCCATGCCCTTCACGGTTTCGATGCCGCCAAGCGTCTCCATCAACATCGAGCGCGCGTCGGTGGACACGGCAAAGACCTCGCGCGCGTAGCGCTTGATGCGAGGCGTGGCCAGCGCGGTGAGCGCCATGATAGGGATCACGAACGCGATCAGCAGCAGTGTCAGCTTCACGTTGTAGAGGAACATGATCGTGAAGTAGATGAAGATCATCAGCAGGTTGAGCGCCGTGGTCACGGTCGATTCGGTCAGAAACGCGCGTATCGTCTGGTTTTCCTGGAAACGCGCGAAGATATCGCCCGTTTTACGTCGCGCGAAAAACGAGAACGGCAGCGACATGGTGTGCTTGAAGAACTGCGACATCATCGCGAAGTCGAGACTGCGCACCATGAAATTCGATAGATGCGCGCGTATCGTCGTCATGAGCTGCGTAAACACGTGTGAAATAATGAGCCCCACGATCAGGAGATGCAGCAGGCTCACGTTCTGGTGAACAATCACGCTGTCGAGAATGTTCTGGATGATGAGCGGCGGCACCACGCCCAGCAGCTGGATGACGAAGGTCGCGAGAAACAGGTAGGCGAGTATTTTCCGGTAAGGCAGCAGGTATCCGATGAAGCGCACCCACGGCGAGCGCGTCGCCGCCTGCGCGCCCGTGGTCTCGCCCGCGGTAAACAGCAGGCACGTGCCGCTCCAGCCGCGCTCGAACGCTTCGACGCTCAGTTTGCGGAAGCCGAGCGCCGGATCGGCCACCCTCACCCACTGTTTCGACACGCCGTACACGACGATATAGTGGTAGCCCTCCCAGTGCGCGATGAAGGGCAGCTCGAAGCCTTGCAGGGCTTCGTACGTGCATTGCACCCCGCGCGTGGTGAAGCCGAGCGCCTCGCCGGTGCGCGCGAGACTGTCCAGCGTCGCGCCCTGCGTCGTGACGTTCGCGAGGTCGCGCAGCTTGCCGAGCGTCATGGGAATACCGTAATGCCGGCAGATCATGGCGAGGCATGCCGCGCCGCAGTCCATCTCCTCTGCCTGCTCGACCAGCACGAAGCGTTTGATCACGCGCTCGCTGAAGGTCGCGTCCGCCCCGCTGTCCACGGCAACGGGCCGGCTGCGGCGCTCGGCGAGCTTCTTCTGCCGCTGCAATTCGCGCTCATTGAAGCGCACGCGCTCTTCCAGCACCTCGCGCAGCTTTGGGTTGCGCTCCAGCATGAAATGCACGGTCTTCTCGGGAATCACCAGGAGGCGCACATCGGTGAGCGCCGTCACGGTCGCGGGCTGATCCTGCCGAAGCAGGCACGCGCGTTCGCCGAAGATCTCCCCCGCGCCGAGCTTTGCGATCTGGTACACGCTGCCTTCTTCCTCGCGCGCAATACTGACCTCGCCCTGACGCACGACATACAGGCGCATGTCGCCACCGGCGCCTTGATGGATGATCTCCTTGCCCGCGCTCACGCGCTTGACGCCCACGCTCGACACATACTCTTCGAGTTCGGCGCGGGAAAGCTTGCCGCGCAGGTCGAAAAGCCGCGTGACGAAGCCGCCTGCGGAGCTGATCGCCACATAGCTCGTCACGAACGACTGCGCGGCCGGATTCGCGGCCAGCAGCGGTTCGAGCGCCGCGCGCGGGATGCAAAGCACCTCCGTCTTCGCGGAAGCGCGCACCGACACCTCGTGCCAGTAATCGCGCAGCATGGCGATTTCGCCGAACACCTCACGTTCCTTGCGCACGCCGAGGCTCATTTCCTTGCCGCGTTCTTCGGCGATGAGCCGCACGGACCCCGAGCGGATCACATAGAGTCCGGCTGCGGGCTCGCCGCGCTTGCAAAGCGTGTCGCCGAATGCGTAGCTGTACGTTTGCACCTGTGCGGCCAGACGGTCGAGTTCCTCGCGCGAAAAGAGCGAGAGCGGTTCGACCGATGCGAGAAAATCCGCTAGCGACGGCGCGCTAGCCGGTGCGGGCGCCTGGGTGTCCATCTGCGTGGCTCGGCGCGTTCAGTGCGCGTCGATGATATGTTCTTGCGCGCGCTCCGCGAGCCACTCTTCGCGCAATAGCCGCCGCACCTCGGAAGACACGTCCGCTTCGAGCGACGCCGGATGCTTTGCCGTCACGCAGAAGATTTCGAAGAACGAGCCGTCCGGCGCGGGAAACGGACCGAGCAGGTCGCCGACCTGCGCGTTGAACACCTTCGCCTCGATATCGGTCTTCAACGACCCGCGCAGCACCTTGCCGATCACGCCGCCGCGCTCGCTCGTGTCCGCGATCGAATGCTCGCGCGCCATCTCGCCGAACGCCTGCGGCTCGTCCTCCAGAATCGACATGACTTCGCGTGCCTTGCCTTCCGATTCCACCACGATATGGCTCACTTCGATGCTGTCGAATTTCGGCGAATTGAGCTTGAAATAGATTTCGACCGCCTCGTCGTTGCAGATCAGGTTGAAGGTCTTCTCCTGATAGAGCGTGTCGGTAATGAAGCGCTCGAATTCATCGAGGCTGATAGCGAACACGTCCAGGTAGCGATTCATGTCTGCCGCGCGGTGCAGCCCACGCACGCGGCGAAACTGGTCGGCGCGCTGCTGGATTTCGTCGGGCTCCACCTTCACGCCCATTTTCTTCGCGGCGATAACTGTCAGCCGGTCGCGCACCTGCTGTTCGACCAGGCTCTCGAACTGCCCCGTGAGTTTCAGCACGCGGATGAAATCATCCGTGCCGATCGCTTCATCGTCGATCCGTACGATTGTCGTCATTGCGTTCCCCTGAGTTCTGATTCCCGAATACTGGACTGGCTGGTGTCTTCATCCGGCGACCTGCCGGAACGGGTCCAGCGCGAAATCGATCAGGCGCCGCTCGCGCACCACGATCTCGGCGGTTGCCGTCATGCCGTAGCGCAGCGGATACGTCGCGCCCCCAATCGAAAAATGATCGCGCGCGAGACGCACGCGCCCCTCGTAAACCGGCTCCTTCGTCTGCGCCTGCGGCTTCGTGGTCGGCGAAATATATTCGAGCGTGCCGTCCACCACGCCATAGCGCTGGTACGGAAACGCGTTGAATTTCAGCTTGACGGGCAAGCCTTCGTGCAGGAACGCGCGGTCCTGCTCCGCGATCGCCACCTTCACGACCGGACGCGCGTTGGCCGGCGCAATGCCCCCCAGCGGCGTGTTCGCCTGGATCTTGTCGCCGGGCTGCGTCGTCGTCACGTCCGTAATCACGCCCGAGACCGGCGCGAGCACGAGCAGGAAGTTGTCCTTGTCGATGTTCTCGAAGCGGATGCGCGCCGCGGCGTCGGCGGCCAGCCGGGCGGTTTGCACCTGCAGGCGCAGCTTGTCTTCGGTATTGGCGATTTCGCGCTCCGTCGCGTCGTATTCGATGCGCAGCGACGTGAGCTGCCCGGCGCTGCCTTCGAGCTGGGCCTTCGCCTGGGCGAATTCGTGACTCGTTTGCGCTTGCAATTCGCTAAGCCGCGCCTGCGCGATCCGGTAGTTGTTATCGGCCTGCAAGAACGCGCTGCGCTTTTCCTCGACCTGGCTTTGCGACACCCCACCGCCGCCGGGCAGCGCGAACAGGCGCTCGTACTTGTCCTGATCTTCTTTCGCGAGATCGCGCACGTGGCGCGCGTTGTCGATATTGCCGCGCGCTTCGTCGAGCTGGGCGTTTTCGGCCTGCTGGAGCTTGCTGGTGCCTTCCGCTACGCGCGTTTCGTGCAGATGCGCCTCCACGTCCATCTGCGCCTTGAGCGCCTCGGCCTTGCGCTCCATGAGCGCCTTTTTCTCGGGGAACTCCTTCCAGTCGCGCTCGGCGTCGTCGAGCTTCAGGCGCGCGTCGAGCGCGTTGGTCGCCGCCTGGATCGCGCCGCGCGCGTTGATGCGGCCAATGACGTCGTCCTTCTCCACGGGCTGACCTTCGGCGATATAGATATCCACGAGTTCCCCATCCACCGGCGCGTAAATGCGGCGCACTTCGGATTCCGGAGCAAGCGCCCCCTGCGCGCTCACGATGACATCGGCGCGGCCGACGAACGACCACAGGAGGCCGCACACCACGAGCGCGACCATCGTGATGATCGTGGCTTCGATGAGGCGCCACGGGCGCGCGGTGAGGATCGCCACGCCTTCCTCGCTGTGGTCGCCCAGCGCTTCGCCAAGCGGCCGCGGCGGCTCGGGCACGGCATGCCCCCCATGCATGCCGAGCGCCTGGCGCACGCGCTCAATGAGCCGGCGCGGATTCACCATGCCCTCCCGCCAGCGCCAGCTTTTCGAGCGCGCCCGCATGCGCCGCGAACGGCGGCGTGGTGAAGTGAGCCGCGGCCAGGCGGTCGTGCACGGCCTGCACATGGCCCGCGTGCGCCTCGCTGTCGATCTGCTGATACTGCTCGACGTCGGCGCGCACGGCATCGAGCCCGGCAAGGCGCGGGTAGCGCTGCGCATAGTCGCTCAGCATCGCCGTGAGCGCGTCGAAGCGGTCGCTCGCGAGCGCGCTGTCGATTGCCTGCTGGATGCGATCGAGGGCGGCCACATACACCGAGTCGTCGCTCTGCAGCTTGCGCAAGTGGCTGAGCGAATCCGCATACACCGCGGCAAACGCCGGCACATAGGCCGCGATCCGGTCGAAGGCACGTTGATGCTCGCCGGGGTCGTCATTCCAGCGGCTCGTCAGCGCATGGATCGGCGCTTCGTCGCGATAGATGCGAATCGGCGCCTGCGGGCCGCCCCGTCCCTCTACGAACGATTGCAGCGCGCCGATCCAGCCGATGTTTTCCACGAGCGGCGCGGCGTCCGGATTGTGACGCGCGAGCGTACGCATGTCTTCCACGATGGCACGCGCACGGTCGAATGCGCCCGCGTTGATTGCGGCGACCCAGTCGGGCACGTTCGCCTTGATGAGCGCTTCCGTCCCCATTGCGCGCCACGTGCTGTCGTTCGGGTGCTGCGTGAGATATTGATCGGCCATGCGCGCCGCGCTTTCGAACTGTCCGCTCGTGAGCAACGCCTGCATGTCGCGTTGCGGCGCGCCCTGAAAATACGTAAGCGCAACGAGCGCGAGGATCATGGCAATCCCGCCGCCGCCCCAGCGCGCAAACGCGCCCATGTTGATCTTCCCGCTGCCGCCCAGCGCTTCGCTCAACTCGCTCAGGAAAACCTCGATCCTGCCGCGCCGGCGTCGCGCGTCGCGGCCCGGCTCAGGCGCGGGTTGCGGCGCATCGGGGTTGATTTCGTCGTCCTGCGCGGGTGTGGGAGGCGTGCAGAAAATGTCGAGAAACGAGTGCGCGCTGCCAATGAAGGTCGTGCGGTCGGCGTCTTCGGCGAGCGCCGCTGCGCGGCGTTCGCGCGTCGCCGTTACGGTGGCATCGCTTCCACTCGTGCTTTCGAGACCGACCCGGTAGACGAAGTGCTCGCCGCCAAATGCGATCCGCTGGCCGTCTTCGAGCTTGACCGCGTGATCGTCGAGCCGCTGTCCGTCGAGGAACGTGCCGTTGGTGCTGCCCAGATCTTCGACATACATCGCGTCGTCTTCGGCGTAGATGTGCGCATGACGCCGCGACAGATAATTCACCTGATGCGGATAGGCGTCGTGGTACTGCGAGAACGTCTCGTCGGCCTTGCTGACCAGAAACGGAAAACTCGTGACCACGATCTGCTGCAGCCCGAGATCGGTACGCTCCGGCGTCAGCGTCACGACGGTCGCCCGCCCGGGCGCGCGCACCGCACGCGGCGCGAAGCTCACGCGAAACGCGAGCGCGCCGGCAAAGCTGAGTTCGTCGCCGTCGTTGAGCACGTGGGGCTTCTGGGTGACTTCGACACCATTGACCGCGGTGCCGTTCTTGCTGCCCAGGTCGGCCACGTAGGCCGCCGCGCCCTCGCAGAAGATGCGCGCGTGACGGCGCGAGACATCGACCACGACCTCGGGCCGCGCCGCGGCAAAAGGCGGCTGTGTCCGCCCGACTGCGAAAAGGTCCTTGTCGATGCGGATTTCGCCCAGCTCCGCATGCGATATCGGCCGCAGCACGATATCGAACGTCCGGTCGAGCGAAGTCTGGCTCTCGGCAATGGAAGCGGCGTCAGGCACCATGATTCCGCCAGCGATCAGCAGTTGTCAGCCAGGCCGCGCGTGGCGCAAGCGCCGCGTGCGCACTGACTCTCCGTGTGAAGCCGTGCGCCTTGCACATGGCGATCGGGGTGTGAGAAAAGTGTAGGCGACTGTTGGCTGGAGTCAAACAACTGACGCGGCCCGTTGCAACGGACGCGCTCACTTGACGGGCGCTGCCGGCACAGCGGAACTCGACGCCACGTTGGCGACATCGACGTCGGGCCAGCCGCCGCCGATCGCCTTGTAGAGGGTGACGGTGTCGCTCAGGATCAGCTCGTGGTTGGCGAGAAGCGACTGTTCCGCGTTAGCGAGCGAACGTTCGGACTCCAATACTTCGAGCTGCGACATGAGCCCCTCCTTCAACTGCGCCTCGACCTGCGCCGCGACGGTGCGCAGGCGTTCGTTCTGCTGCAGCAATTCGATGCGCTGTTTTTTATGCGCGTCGAGGTTCACGAGCGCGTTCTCGACCTCTTCGAACGCCGTAAACACCACCTGGCGATACTGCTCTTCGGCAACCTTGCTCTGGGCCTCCGTCGTCTTGATATGGGCATGCACGCTGGGGTCGAACATCGGGAAGTCGATGCTCGGCATGAAGCTCAGCGTGAACACCTTGAACAGATCGGAGAGCGAGAACGCGGCTGTGCCGGCGCGGCCCGTGAGACTGATGGTCGGCAGTTGCGCGAGCCGCGCAGAGCCGACTTCGTCATACGATTCGAGAATGCGGTACTGCGCAGCCACCACGTCGGGGCGGCGCCCCAGCAGCTGCGCGGGCAGGCCCATGGGCACGTCCGGCAGCTTCACGCGCTCGCGCAACTGGCCTGACGGCATCCTGAATTCGCCTGCGGGCACGCCGACCAGCGTGGCAAGCGCGTTTTCGGCCGTATCGCGCTCACGGTGCAGTTCCAGCAGTTCGTTCGTCACGCCGTTGACTTCCGCGCTCTGGCGCAGCACCTCGGTTTTGGGCGCGACACCGTTTGCGTACATCTGCTGGTAAATCGTGAGAATCTGCTTGTTCCTTTTGAGCGTGTCTTCCTCGTCGCGGATCTGATCGTCGAACTGGAGTATCTGGAAATAAGTGCTCGCCACATTCGCGACGAGCGTCAAATAGCCTGCACGCCAATCCGCTTCGCTAGCGTGATACTCGGCCTTTTGGGCCTGCACGCTTTTTTCGACTTTGCCCCAGATATCGATGTCCCAGTTCACCTGAGTGGCGACGTTATAGGTCTTCGAGAGCGCCAGCCCCGTGCTCTTCTCATAGTCGATGCCCGCGCCTGCGTCGACCGTGGGAAGCGCACCGGCCTGCACTTCCCCGATCTGCGCGCCGGCCACGCCAATGCGCGCAGCCAGCACCCGGATATCGATATTGCCCGCAATCGCCTTTTCTATGAGTGTATTCAGGTAGGGATCGTCGAATGCTTTCCACCACTGCGGATTGACCGTATCGGCCGCGGAAAACGTGCGGCTCGTATGCGCCCAGGCGCCCTTCTCAGGCATGTCCGGGCGCCGGTACGCAGGCGTACTCAGATCCGTGCAGCCGCACAGCGCCATGGCACACAACCCGGCCGTTCCGACGACGCGGATCAGCCAGCGCGACGCGCCGCGGCCTGCATGTGCGGCGGACGACGGGAGCGGTGTGTTCACGATCGGCTCCTCAAGGAAAAGGCGGCGAAGGTCGCGGCGAAGAAGCGGTGTGCAACGGAGGCGGTGGAAGGCGGCGCCGTGGAGGCGGGTAAGCCTCCACGGCTGGCAGCACGATCAGAAGTTGATCGTGTTGTGAGCCGTTTGCACGGGGTTGGTCGAAGCGTGGAGGTTGTTCACGAACGCCACGTCGTTGCCCGTGTTGGACAGGATGGTGTTCGTCTGGCCGATCAACTGCGATGCGGTGAAGTTGGTGGAGTCGACCTTCACGCTCGGCATCGTCGGGTAGTAGACGGGCCACAGGCCCAGGCCGCCGCGCACGGCGCTCATTTCACGGCGGTCGAGTTCCTGTGCGACGCTCAGGTCGGCGATCATCAGCTTGCTCATGGCAGTTCTCCAGAAATGGATGCAACAGTGTTGGGGTTTTGAGCTGCAAGGTTGCGGGCTCGCGTCCAACAAGGCATGAGGCGTGCCAGGTACGCGAGCGCGCGGGCGAACGTCGGCGCAACGCCCGTTGCATAAGGACTGTTCTGGAATGCCGGGAGTCTCAGGCGTGGCGCGTGGCGCGCGCGCGTCGTGCGTTGTGATGGGCGTGCGCCAACTCGTCGGTCGACTTATGTTGGTGCGCTGCGAACACCGGTTCGCGGGATGACATGAAAGCGTCGCAAACGTTCGAGTAGCGCTGCGGGGCGCGCGAGCGGATCGTATGGATCACTTAACGTAGATGGTGATTTTCTTCGAGTACACAGGCGGGTTGTGCGGTACGTGGTGCGCGTCGCCCATCAGCAGCTGCAGCGTATGTTTGCCCGGCGGCAACTGCAGCATGGTTTCGGTCTGGCCGGCGCCGAAGTGCAGGTGGTTGCGATCGGATGGAATGGGCTGATCCATCGGCGGCAGGTCCGTATCGACGAGCAGATGGTGGTGGCCCGTGTTGGGAAACTCGACTTCCGCAGGCGCCACACCCATGTTGCGCAGGCCGAACCAGACGCGAAATGGGCGCCCGGCCGGCAACACCTGGCCGTCGTTGGGCCAGCCGATATAAACGTGCGCGTTCGGGTCGGCCGGCGTCGTGCCTGCATGCGCCGCACCGCCCGCGAGCAGCACGAGGCTGGCAGCAAAAACGAGGAACCTGTTCATGGCGTGCACTCCCGCTTCTTTTGCGCTGCGGCTAAAGACGGATGTCCTGCGCTACTTGACCGTGACCGTGATCTTCTTCGAGTACACCGGTGGATCGTGCGGCACGTGGTTGTAGTCGCCCATCAGCAACTGCAGCGTGTGCTTGCCCGGCGGAAGTTCGACCCGGGCTTCCGTCTCGCCCGCGCCGAAATGCAAATGATTGCGATCCGACGGGATCGGCTGATCGAGCGGCGGCAGGTCCGTGTCGATGAGCAAGTGATGATGGCCCGTGTTCGCCTTGTTGATCCCCTTGGGGCAGACGCCCATGTTGCGCAGGCCCATGCGCACCCAGAACTTGCCGGTGGGAATCGTCGCGCCGTCCGGCGGCCAGATGATGTAGACCTCCGCGCCGGGCGGCGACGGGGTGCGCTCGGCAAACGCGAGGCGCGGCATCAGAACGGTCGCTGCCAGGGCCAACAGGGTTGTTCTTCGTTGCATCTTCGTGCTCCTTGTTCGGCAGACTGTTCGGCGGACAGCAGGCGGCTTTGGAGTTCGGTGCGTGTTCTACAGCTTAGGACGGATTCAAGCCGACGGGGATAAATCGGCGCAGCGCGTGTGGGTGGCACCCAGCTACTGCATCGCGCGGCGTGCGTGCTATTTTGTAGTTGTGCGCAGGCAGTGCCTGTGCCGGCGGCGCGCCCGCGTTTCACGCTAGCGCGGCTGGCGACTGCTGCGGGGTAGCGCACCGTCGGCATTGAAAGGCGTGACACCTGGGTTGGCACCTCGGTCGGCACCCGGGTTGGCACCTGATAGGGAGAACGAACATGTGGCGGCTAGTGTTGCCTGTGTGCCTCTTGATCTCGCTAGGCCTGACCTCGACGCCACGCCCGGCCGCGCCGGCGGTGCATGGCCGTTCGGCTTCGGCACACGAGCAGCCGTCTTTCGGGCGGCACGACCGTGGCCGGTACGCAACCGCCTACGCCGCGCATGAGCGCACCGCCGCAGCCGGCGCAGCCCGGCAACGCTATGGCGTCGCGATCGTGCGAGTCGGCCTGATGCCGAAAGACACTTCCCAGGAATACGAAATCACGTTCTGGAATTCGATCAAGGACAGTCAATACGCGAGCGACTACGAGGCGTATCTCAAGGCCTATCCGAACGGACGCTTCGCGCCGCTCGCGCAAGCCCGCCTGACGCGTTTGCGTGCGGAGGCATCGAAACCCGCTGCGGCGTCCGCTACGCCCGCTACGTCCGCTACGCCCGCCCTGCACCCGGCCAGCACTCCCGCTGCCGCAGCGCCCCCACCCGCTCCCGCGCCGGCGCCTCAGGCGAAGACGCCGCCCGCCCCCGCGGCCCTGCCACCCACGCCGCCAGCCGCGCAGACCAAGGCAGCGCCCGCGTCCGCACCGCCGGCCGCCGCAGCGGCTGCGGCTGCGGCTGTCGCCGCGAAGGGCAACCCTGCCATTTCGAAGCCGGGTCCGCACGACATTCAGGACTGCCCATCTTGTCCGGTGCTGGTCGCGGTGACGCCCGGCAACTTCACCATGGGCATCGACACCGACGACGCCTCGGAGCGGCCCGCGCACCGCGTGACGATCAGCCATAGCTACGCGCTCGCGAAATATGCGGTGACGGTGGCGCAGTGGAACGCGTGCGTGGCCGCCGGCGCCTGCCCGCGCCTGTCGAGTGAGAACAACGCCTCGCCGAACGCCCCCGTGCGCGACGTGAGCTGGGACGACGCGCAGCAATACGTGAAATGGCTTTCGAAGGTCAGCGGCAAGCCCTACCGCTTGCCGACCGAGGCCGAATGGGAATATGCCGCGCGCGCCGGCACCGAAACGCGCTACTGGTGGGGCAACGACATGCGCAAGGGAACGGCGAACTGCAAGGACTGTGGCCCGCCGTGGCACGTCGAGGCGCCCGACGACGTCGGCTCTTTTCCGGCCAATGCGTTCGGCTTCTACGACATGGCCGGCGGCGTGTGGGAATGGGTCAGCGACTGCTGGCACAACTCGTACAAGAACGCGCCGAACGACGGCCATTCGTGGGACGAGCCCAACTGCCAGACGCGCGTGATCCGCGGCGGATCGTGGCGCGACGGCGCGGGCTATATGCTCGCCGCCACGCGCTTCAAATACGACAGCAGCGTACGCTACGAAGCCAATGGATTCCGCGTAGCGCGCGACATGAAATAACGCAGATTACGCTGCGGGTCTCGCCTGGAGAGGCAACATGGCTTGCGATGTGCCGATCACTCGCCGGACATTCCTCAAGGCCATGGGGAGCGGCGCGTTCACGATGTCAGTCAGCTCCATTACCGCTTTCGCGGCTGGCCCAGCCGCGAAAGCGGCGACGGGCGCACACGCCGCACCACCGGCACCGAATGGCCCACCCGACTGGGCGCCGGAGCCTGGCAAGGCGCGCTGGCGCATCGAGGGCGTGAGCAAGGTCACGGGCGCGAAGCTCTACGCGCGCGATTACAAGGCGCGCGACTTCGACGGCTGGCCAAAAGAAGAAAACTGGCTTTACGCTCTCAGATGCAATTGCGTGGACAAGAATTTCGAAGACTTCGACCTGAGCGTATTGCCGCATGATCTTCGGCCGATCGCCGTGGTATCGAACCAGACGTTGAACGACAATCGCATCTATCTCGCTGCCGGGAAAGATCCGCTAGCCAACGAAGATATCTATCTTTTCGCGCAGAAGGGCAAACCCGCCAATTGCTACGGTCAGCCCGTCGCCTTATTGATCTTCGAAGACTTCGATACGTATCGCCGCGCAAAGAAACGGCTCGATTTCAACGAGTCGGTGATCCGCTACGGAGCAACGGTGCCAAAAAGCACCACGACGACCTTGTATGCGTCCGCGTCCAAGCTTTATGTGCGCGACGACGCCAGGTCGTTTTCGAATCTCCAGAGCAGCGGCCACGCCGACAAGACATTCGCCGCCCAATGCAACGACGTTGGTAAAGGCATTCTCAATCTGGCCGGCGCCAGAGTCGACAGCAGGGCCTGGCACCAGTTCGATGGCGCCTTCAAAACGCCCGCAATCGATCCCGTTTTCATGGAACCGGAGTCGGGACTGGCGTGGTTTCAGGCGGATTCCGGTTGTCTGAATCTCGTGCTCGGCACACAGTCCCCGCGCGCCGACTGCACATCCGCAGGCAAGGTGTTCAAGGACAGCAATATCAACGTCAAGCACGTTCACGTGATCAGCTGCTACCCAGGCGGCGGATTCGGCGGCCGTGACGAATCGAATTTTCCCGTTTATCTTGCGCTCGCCGCGCCTTTCGCGAAGGGGGCGTTGCGCTGGCAGCAGTCGCGCCATGAACAGTTTCAGGTCGGGTTGAAACGAGCAGAAACGGATTTCACGGAGTCCATCTGGCTCGACGGTAGCGGCAAGCTCCAGGCGCTTGTCAGCTCCTTCAGCTTCAATGGCGGCGGCAAGGAAAATCTCACGGGCGCCGTTGGCGACCTTGCCGCCATGAGCGCCATGAGTTGCTACGACATTCCGCGCGCCATTGCCCAAAGCTCCGTGAGTTATACGCCAGCGTTGTTCGGCGGCTCGCAGCGCGGCTTCGGCGGTCCTCAGGCTTACCTCGCCATCGAAACGCTCATGGACGAGGCCGCCCAGGCGCTGCACAAAAGTCCATTCGACATCCGGCGCAATAACCTGCTGCGCAGGAAGCACGGCAAAACGCTCACTGGCGCCCCCATTCTGTTCGACCTGCAACTCGCCGACCTGCTGAACCGGCTCGAGGCGCACGAGTTATGGCGCAACCGGGAAAACGCGCGCGCGCAACGAAGCACGCTCGGGTTGCGATATGGCGTTGGGCTCGCCATGGCGAATCAGGCATACGGCACCGGCAAGGACGCCGTATTTGCCATGGTGCAGATTCAGCCGGACGCGGGCCTGCATGTACTCACGCACTACACGGACATGGGCAATGGCGCGGCGACTACGCTAGCCCTCGCGCCTGCCGCTTGCCTCGGGCAGAACGCGCAAAAAATCACCATGAACGAAGTCGACGCGTTTCAGATACCCGGTTTCGATTACTCAAAGCTGGGCATCCTCGGCGATCGCCGCAGCAAACCGATCTCGGGCCCCTTTAATTCTTCGAGCGCCTGCCTTGGTGCGTTCCATCACTTTCAGGCAGTGGACCGCGCCGCGATGGCGTTGATGCTGCAAAGCGTGCTGCCTGCGGCGCGCGCACTATGGCGCAACCCGCACGTCGAGCGGCAAGACCTCAAGTGGACGAGCGGCAAGCTGACCGCCGTCGGTCACCCGGCAATCAGCTGGCCCGCGTTGCTCGACGAGATCAACCGCCAGCAGTTGCCTACCGTGGCCGCCGCCCATGTCACCTATGCCGGCGGGTTCTGGAGAAGCCAGTACACGTTCGCGTCGGGCGTCTTCGAGATGGACTGCGACTTCATAGCCGTCGGCCCCGACACGCACAATCTCAAGAGCTTGCCTCAAGGCGAGCTGCTTCCGCCACACGATACGTTCAATTACGGGCGCACGAACTATGCGCCTTCGGCAGCGCTCGTCGCGGTGTCCGTGAATCCCGAAAGCGGGCACGTAAAGGTCGAACATGTCGTCACGACGCTGAGCGCCGGCCGCCTGATCTGTCCTGAGATCGTGCAAGGCCAGTCGCAAGGTGCGGTAGCCATGGCGATGAGCAATGTGCTGAGCGAAGCGTGTCCGCTCGGCGAGCACGGTCCCGGCAACGGCACATGGAATCTCGACCGCTACCTCATCACGCGCATGACCGACGTCCCGCAGCAGGAACTGATCGCGCTGCCGCCGCCGGATGGGGACCGTCACAGCGCGCGCGGCATCGGCGAGGCCGTGATGTGTCCCATCGCGCCGGCGCTGGTGAACGCGCTGGCCATGGCAACCGGGCATCGCTTCAGGGAAACCCCCATCACGCCCGACAAGATACGCGAGGCCCTGAAGTGAGCGAAGCCGACGTCAAGATTCACGTGAACGGGCGCGCCGTCACGGTACCGGCAGCCGATACCGACATGAGTCTCGCCGAATATCTTCACGAGCGGATGGACCTGACGGGGACCAAGGTGTGCTGCGGCATTGGCGCCTGCCGCGCGTGCACCGTAGGCCTGCGCAGCAGCCGCGACGCGCTGATGGAAAAGACCCTGGCGTGCGTCACGCCCGTGAGCGCGGTCGCGAATCAACATATCTATACCGTGGAGAGCCTCGCGGACGGCAACCGGCTTTCTCCGCTGCAGCAGACGTTCCTCGAGTCTTTCGCGTTTCAGTGCGGCTACTGCACGCCCGGCTTTCTGATGGCGGCGAGCGCCATGCTCGAGCACGTGAAGGCGTACCGTATCGGCGCGGACCAGCTCGAAGCGGAAATCGACACCTGGGTGGGGGGAAACCTGTGCCGCTGCACAGGCTATGTGAAGTATCGCGAAGCGATTCGCAAAGTCGCGCTAGTGCAGATGAAAAGCGGAGGATGACATGTTTGTCCGCGCCCGGCTGTTCGCTCTGTGCTTCCTCTTCGCCGCGCCGCTTGCTGCTTTTGCACACGAGCAGACCTTGCTCGAATACGCCGATCAATGCGTGAGGGAAATAGGCGCAATCCCGCCATTCGACTGCAATGACGGGACCGATATTCCCATTACGATCGATGGGAAACCGCCGGGGCCGAATGACTCCCCTACGCGATGCGACAAACCCTCACTGCTGAGCCCGGCTTCAGAAGCAAAAGGTCAATGCATACCGTTTTCGAAAATTCTGAATCTATCGCGCGGCAACACGCAAATTTCCGCGTACTGCCGTCGCGACGTGCTGCGCCCCGACAAGGACCCGCGCTATGACGGCGTTGTCGTCGTCATGCATCACTCGGGTAACGGCAAAACCTGCTGGTTCGCGTCGAAGCCCCCGCCATTGCCGAAATCGCAAGCTGACGCGCCGACGAGCAGTGGGTTCGTTGCGACACGTGTGCCGCCGCCAAACGAGAGAAAGCCGCCTTCCGGACAACCGTCCGCAGTCGAATTCTGGACAACACCCGCCGTGGTCGCCTCCAAACAGCCCACCTGCCTCAAATGCCACGACGCGGGACCGTTCATCTTCAGCCCGTATATCGGGCAAGTGTGGGACAAGGTACCCACGGACCCATGGGGGAAGTATTCGAGCATCGGACAGGCTTTCTTGCCCTATCACCTCATGACGATGAGCACACCGGGCAACACCTGCATCGGCTGCCACCGCATTGGCAGCGAGCAGAGCTGTACGGTTTATCTCGGGCTTTCGGTCGGCAAGCTGAAAGCGCCGGGAAACGACTCGCTCGCCAACCGTTATCCCCTGAACCACTGGATGCCGACCGACAACGCGATGAGCCATGAGCAGTGGGACAAGGCAAACGTCGCGTCGGTCGCTGCCTTGCTGGCCTGCTGCAAAGATCCCGCTCACAAAGACCCGGATTGCACGTTCACGCCCATGCCTTCGGGTTCGAATACCCGGCCGTTGCACTGACCCAAACGAGGAAACCTGAAATGGCTGAGAACGTGAGTGCGAGCAACGTCATATCCGACGTCACGCAAACCCTGCAGACCTTCGATCTGCTCGAACTGCAGCAATACACCCGCGAGAAAAGCTACTCGAGCACGGCGAGCAAGGACTTCCATCTCTTCTACGTGGGGCGCGACGACGTTCACGACATCCTGAAGTATGTCCTTTCCCGCGCCAGCATTTCGCTTTACATGAACATGTTCGGATTCGACGACGAAGAGCTCAACGACATCCTCATGCAGCAGGCACTCGACCCGACCATCGCCATGATGATCACGCTCGACAAAAGCCAGGCAGGCGGCGTGCATGAAAAGAAACTACTCGAGTCCGATATCGCTCGGGACCCGGCCAGATTCAACACGTTCTTTACGATAGGCGAATCGGCGACCCATCAAATCAGTCATACGAAGGGATTCGTGGCCGACGGAAAGGTGGGCGGCGAGGGATCGGTGAACTGGTCCGCGGCCGGCGAGGGCACGTTCGTCATCAAGGGTATACCGGGAGGCCCGGGCTACCTGGCGCAAAACAACACGCAGACCATCTTTACGGACCCCGACACGATCAACCGGTTTCAGACCGAATTGATCGCCGAACACATGACAGCGAAAGCACAGGGCGCCACACTCGCCGCCGCGCCCGCTGTGTCGACCGACAAGGCCGCCGCGAAAACCGCGGCCGCTGCGGCGGCCGCAAAGAAAAGCGCAGTGGCGGCAAAGCGCAGTCAGCGGAATTAACCGCAATCAGGCGCCACACGCGCGGAACGTCTTCAGGTCGGCATGCCAGCCCAGTAAGACACGGCGTCCTGCCGATCGAACACGAACGTCTTGAGGGCGACCTGGCTCTCGGGGGAAAGCGGGTCGAATTCCAGTCCGTGCAAGGTGAGTCCTGCCTGAGGAGTATCGGCGCGCAGATTGCGAATCACGGCGACGGCCTGGAACGTCGCCCCCACGTTGCCCGCTTCGATGGGAAACACCACGCAAATGCGCTCGCCGACCTCGCCGATCTTGCGGCCGGCGGCGAGCGACATCCCCAGCACGCTGATATCGCAGCCAATGCCGAGCCGGTCCAGTTGCGACCCCGTCAAGTCCACACCATAGCGCACCGCGAGTTGCGTGCGCACGCGCACGGCCCGGCGTTCGCGCAGCCGGCGAATCGTGCCCGGTTCGGAGAGCACGAGATAGCGGAACGGATGGGTGCAGACCGCCTCGACGGTGCAGACTAGCCAGAACACCGCTTGTGTTGCGATCGCAACGATCTCGACCTGCTCGCCCTGGAACGGCTCCCACGCGGGCGTGCCCGCAGCGGGTGGCGTGACGAACATCGCGCCGCCCGGCCGGAAACCGATCAGCCGGCACGGCAGCATTTCGCGCCCCGTACCGGCCTGGCTGCGTATGCCCAGCAGCGCGCCAATGGCGAGATGCATGTCGTCCAGCTTCAACGGCGCTTTGCCCCGCTCGCCACGATCGGCGAGGCCGTCTTGCGTGTCCGCGAGGCTCGCCTCCTCTGGCGTGTTGCGATAAGGCTGGAAGTGCGCGAAGAGGAACTCGCGCTGCTCGCTGTTCAGCACCCCGCCTTGCGGCAGCAGCATCGTTCCGTCATGGTGAAACACCGCCAATGGCAGCGGCGTTTCGAGGGGCAGCTGCCCGGGGTCCGCGAGGCGTTCCAGAGTTTTCGACGCAGTACCGCTGCCAGGCTCGTGAAGGTGCATGACCGATAGCGTGTGAATGGTTTGGTCTTGTTCGATGCTGCATTGTGACCGAAATATAGTGACTGATGTCAATAAATATGGGGCTGTCTCCGTCCTTGATTAGCGGATTATTCATGCCACATAAAATCGGAGACGGCGCGTCACAATATTTCTCTTTCCGGATCGTCTACACGGGTATGGAACCGCCGCCCACCCCCAGCCCGCCGAGTACGCAGGACCGCGAGATCGCCGACACGGTCGCGCGCGAGCGCCCGAGGCTGCGCAATTTCATCCGCCGCCGCGTGATCGACCACGACGAAGCCGAGGACATTCTGCAGGACGTATTCGAGGAACTGGTTCAGGCGTGGCGGCTGCCGGAGCCCATCGAACAGGTCGGCGCGTGGCTCTTTCGCGTGGCGCGAAACCGCATCGTCGACCGGTTTCGCAAGCGCAGGGAAGTGCCGCTCGTGGAGCCGCAGGAGGACGAAAGCGCGTACCGCCTCGACCTCGCGCTGCCCTCGCCCGACGCAGGCCCCGAGGCCGCTTACGAGCGCGCAGCAATGCTCGGCGCACTGCGCGCCGCACTCGACGAATTGCCCGCCAGCCAGCGCGAGGTGTTCATCGCACACGAGCTGGAGGGGCGCGGTTTCAAGGAGCTGGCAGCCGCGACCGGGGTTGGCGTGAATACGCTGCTGGCGCGCAAACGCTATGCGGTGCTGCATCTGCGCGAACGTTTGCGTGCGTCATGGGAAGACCTCGAAATTTGAACCGAAGGAGAAATGGTATGAAGCTTCGCCGCAAGATATTCGTCAAGGCGCTGTTGATGGCGGCGGTCATCGCTCTGCTGGGCGGGATCGTCATGGGCCTGTGGAACTGGATCGCACCGGCAATCGTGGCCAACGCGCATGCCATCGACTATCCACGCGCGATCGGCCTGCTGGTGCTCTGCCGGATCCTGTTCGGCGGATTCCGCGGGCATGGCGGCTGCCGCCGGCGCATGCACTGGCACCAGTGGCAACAGTGGCAGCACATGACGCCGGAAGAGCGCGAGCAACTGCGCAATGGAGCCGCGCCGGGCACGCAGTAAGCCAGCCCACAGCCAGCCTCGCCCTGCCTCCTCCTGCCACGGCTGGCACAATCCCTTCATTGTCGATCCGCCAGGAAGCTCCATGCCAGATATCGCCGGCCGCCGCCCTTCGCGCGTCGCGCCCCTCTTCGCGCTTTTGCCCTTCCTGCGCCCCTATGCGGGGCGCTGGGCGCTCGCCTTCCTCGCGCTCCTGACCTCGGCGGGTGCGACGCTGGCTCTCCCGGTGGCGTTCAAGTACCTGATCGACCGTGGCTTCGCCAGCGGGGATCGCACCCATATCGACCGCTATTTCATCGCGCTCTTCGTGGTTTCGCTGATCCTCGCCGCGGCGACGGCGCTGCGCTTCTATTGGGTCTCGTGGCTGGGCGAGCGGGTCACGGCCGACTTGCGGCGCGCCGTGTACGACCACGTGATACGCATGAGCCCGCAGTTCTTCGAGACCACGCAAACGGGCGAAGTGCTCTCGCGTCTCACCACCGACACGACCCTGATCCAGGCCGTGGTGGGCACCAGCCTCTCGCTGGGCCTGCGCAACGTGCTCCTCACGGTCGGCGGCGTGACGATGCTTGTCGCGACGAGCCCCGTGCTGTCCGGCTACATCATCGCGACACTGGTCGTTGTGGTCGCACCTATCGTCATCTTCGGGCGGCGCGTGCGGCGGCTTTCGCGCGCGAGCCAGGACAAGGTCGCGAGTGCAAGCGCCCTGGCGGGCGAGGTGCTCAACGCCATGCCCACCGTACAGTCGTATGCCCAGGAATCGTTCGAGTCGAAGCGCTTTGGCGGCGCCGTGGAGATGGCCTTTGAAACGGCGCTCAAACGCATTCGGGCGCGCGCCGGGTTGACGGCCGTGGTGATCGTGTTCGTGTTCGCCGCCGTCGTGTTCGTGCTCTGGCTCGGCGCGCAGGCGGTACTGGCCCGCCAGATGAGCGCCGGCCAGCTCTCCCAGTTCATTCTCTACGCGGTGTTCACGGCCGGCGCCGTGGGCGCCGTTGCCGAAGTATGGGGCGATCTGCAACGCGCCGCGGGCGCCACCGAACGGCTGCTGCAACTGCTCGCCGCTCGCTCGCCCGTAGCGCAGGCGGCGGCCACCGTGCCGCTGCCCGCTCATGGCGCGGGCATCCGCTTCGACAACGTTGGCTTCTCCTACCCTTCGCGCCCCGGCATTGCCGCGCTCGACGCCTTCTCGCTCGACGTGCGCCCGGGCGAACATGTCGCGCTGGTCGGTCCGTCGGGTGCGGGCAAGACCACGCTTTTTCAACTGCTCCTGCGCTTCTACGATCCGCAATCGGGCGGCCTCAGCATCAACGGCGTCCCGACGCAACAGGTGTCGCTCGCGGCGTTGCGTCAGGCGATCGGCGTCGTGCTGCAGGAGTCGGTGATCTTTTCGGGCAGCGTGCTCGACAACATCCGCTACGGCTCGCCCGATGCCACGCTCGAAGCCGTCCAGCGCGCCGCCGCCATGGCGGCGGCAGCCGGCTTTATCGAGGAACTGCCGCAAGGCTACGACACCTTCCTCGGCGAGCGCGGCGTGCGCCTTTCAGGCGGGCAGCGGCAGCGCATCGCCATCGCGCGCGCGATTCTCAAGAACCCGCCCATTCTGCTGCTCGACGAAGCCACCAGTGCGCTCGACGCCGCCAGCGAACGCCTCGTGCAAACGGCGCTGGACAACGCTGCGCAGAACCGCACGACGCTCGTCATCGCGCATCGTCTCGCGACCGTGCAGCAAGCCGACCGCATTATCGTCATGGAGCAGGGCCGCATCGTGGCGCAAGGCCGGCATGCGGACCTGTTGCAAAGTTCGCCGCTTTATGCGCAGCTTGCGGCGCTGCAGTTCGGCGCGCAGCACGCGAATCCCGTCACGTAACTGCCTGGAGGCTCTGGGGGAGGGCCAGGCGCGCGACGCTGCGCGCCTGGCGCGGCAGCACGATATACATGCCCCAGGCCACGAGCAGTATCGCGCGCAATGCGTTCGCGAGTGGATGCGCGGAGGAAACGTCCACATTGGCAATGGCGAGGCTGCCCGGCAAGGTCCACGCATAGGTCATCAAGCCGAGCAGCGTTGCGCGCCAGAAGCCGAAACGCCTGGGCACGGGCATGGCGTGCGCGGCCAGGCCGCGTCGCACCATGTACCCCACGAGCGGCAGGCTAAGCAGAACATAAGCGAGCATGGGCACGATGAAAGGCATGCCCGCAACCACAAGCGAAATGGCCGGCGACGATTGCGCGAGGTCGTGCGGAACCCGGTTCGCGGCAAACGCCATGAGCGGCCTTGCAATCTTTCCGGGCGATAAACGCAACACGGAGAACGCCACCACGAAGAGCAGCGCGCTCGCAAGCCACTGACGCCAGGCGCATGACCACCAGAGATAAAGACGCCGGCCGAACGACACCCCGGGAATCAGCGTAAAGAGCGCCCATCTGTCGCGGCGCGCACCGATGCATGCGAGCACAACGAACCAAACGGCCGCAACGGCGAATACGCTCTCATTCCACACGAACCAGTGCGGATGCTGATCCACGATCGCCGACGCCGGCGCGGACGAAGCGAAATTCTGCAGATGCCGCGCAATATACTCCGAAGGGCTGAGCGCCTGCGAGGATAGCTGTAGAGTCATTGCATCTTCCGTGTTGCGTGATGCACTGCCGCATGGCGGTTGCATTTAAAATGCGCGCACTGCATCACAGCGTGACATATCATCGACTTGTATGACGACGCCTCAACCCACGCCGATCAGGATGAAGCGATAGCGAGGGACGTAACACTTCCAACCGATCCGGCGAAGCCATCATCCCGGCAGCTGGCGGCACGTTTCTTGCGCAGCACCGGGAGCCCTGGCCATGCGTTTTGCATTGGCCATATCGCCCTTGCCTTGGGAGTGCGAAATGAATGCCGATCAACCGGGAGCCTCGCTCCTTTCGGAGGAAGACGCCCATCGCCAGTTGCGCCGCGCCGTGATTGCCAGCACCATCGGCACGACGATCGAATGGTACGACTTTTTCCTCTACAGTATTGTCACCGGGCTTATCTTCGCGAAACTGTACTTCCCTGAATCCGACCCGCTCGTCGGCACCCTGCAAGCCTTTCTCATCTATGCCGTGGGCTTCGTCGCCCGGCCAGTCGGCGCGGCCATATTCGGCCACTACGGCGACCGTGTCGGCCGCAAAGCCACGCTGATCGTCACGCTGCTGCTCATGGGGCTCGCCACCTTTGCCGTGGCCTTTGTTCCGACCTACGCATCGATCGGCATCTGGGGCGCCGTTCTGCTCACGGTGCTGCGCTTCATTCAGGGCGTGGGCGTGGGCGGAGAATGGGGCGGCTCTGTCCTCATGTCGATGGAATGGGCGCGCACCAGCTCACACCGCGGCTTCGTCGCTTCCTGGCCGCAATTTGGCGTGCCGGCGGGCCTCTTTATCGCCAATCTCGTGGTGCTCGCCGTGAGCCAGTTCTCCGGAAACAGCTTCATGACATGGGGATGGCGGGTGCCGTTCCTGCTCAGTATCGTGCTCGTCGCGATCGGCCTCTATATCCGCCTGAGCATTCTTGAAACGCCGATCTTCGCGAAGCTCCTCGCCGAGAACAGGATCGAGAAAACGCCCATGCTCGAAGTCATCCGCCGCCAGCCCAAGGACATTCTCCTCTCGGCGTTGGCGCGCATGGCCGAACAGGCGCCGTTCTACATCTACACGGCCTTCGTCTTCACGTATGGCGTGAAGACGCTGCACGTTTCGCGCGACCTCATGCTCAGCGCGGTTCTGGCCGCCGCCGTGCTGCAGTTCGTGACCATTCCGTTCTTCGGGCACGTGTCCGACCTGATTGGACGCAAGCGCATGTACATGATCGGCGCCGTAGCCGTGGGCGTGTTCGGTTTTATCTACTTCGGGATGGTAGACACGGGAAACCCGGCGTGGATTTTCGCGGCCGTGGTGCTTTCACTCGTGCCGCACGCCATGCTCTATGGTCCGCAGGCGGCGTTCATCGCCGAGTCGTTCACGGGGCGGCTGCGTTACAGCGGCGCCTCACTCGGTTATCAGCTGGCTTCCGTGATTGCGGGCGGCCCGGCGCCGTTGATCGCAACGGCGCTCTTTGCGTATTACCGCACAGGTTATGCCATTGCGATTTATATCGCGGTGTGCGCGGTGATCAGTCTGCTCGCCGCCTGGCGCATGGGTGATTACACGAACAAGGACATTTCGCGCGAATACGACGACGCGCGCGGAACGGGCGATCACGGGCACGCTTCCCACCCCGCGTGATCGACCGCTGAAAACACTGCGCCCTGCCAGTTGTCTTCGATGAGGCGCACCACGGAGGACGGGTCGATCAGCGCAGGGTCGACAATGGGCCGCTACGCGGCGGCCCAAAATTGAAAAACGGCCTGGATGAAACCTGCGCCGCCGTTGACGGCAATGGTTTGCCCCGTGACAAAGCCATTGCCGACCGCCATCCACACGGCCTGCGCAGCTTCATCCGCTTCACCGATGCGGCCGACGAGAGATTCCCCTTTTGCGATTCGTTTGCACTTCACTGCCGCCCTTGCGCAAGACGCTCGCCTCGACGCGCTCACGGCGCGGTGCCAATGCCGCCGCCCGGGCCTGCCCGTTCGCCGTCTACGCCGGGCTCCGCCGCATGGCCGCGAGCGTTCACACGGCCGCGGCGGCGCGAAAATGGCGGAGTGCGCAGCCTCGCGCGGCGAGCGCCGCGTTCAGGAAAAGCCTTCGTCCCAGCGCGTGTCGCGCACCTGCACCATGCCCGCTTCCACGCGCACAGCGAACACCGCGACATCCTCATACGCGGGCGGCGCGAGGACCTTCCCCGTCTTGATGCAAAACCGGGCGCCATGGCGCGGGCAAATCACCTCGTCGCCCTCCACGTCGCCACCCGTGAGCACGCCGCCGTCATGCGGACAGGTGTCCTCGATGGCATAACAGGTTCCGTCCAGATTGAACACGGCAACCGGCGTGCCGTCCACGTCGACGCTGCGTACGGAACCCGGTTGAAATCCGGCGTATGGCGCCACATCCACCCAATCGGCCATGTCAGAGCATCCCCAGTTGCAGCAGCGCGGCCTCGGACATGCGCGCTCTCGTCCACGGCGGGTCCCAGACCAGCTCCACGTGCGTCGCGCTCACGCCATCTACCTCGTTCACGTATTCCTCGACCGTGCCGGGGAAGGTTTGCGCGACCGGGCAGCCCGGCGCGGTCAGCGTCATGCGGATCGTCACGCGCCCCGTTTCGGCGTCCACGTCCAGTTGATACACGAGCCCCAAATCGTAGATGTTCACCGGGATCTCCGGATCGAACACCGAGCGCAGCGCGTCGATCACGCGTTCGCGCAGGTCGTGGCTCGCCGTTTGCGTATTCATCGTCATTCGCCTCCAGGCACGCGCAGCATCATTCCGTCGAAACGGTCCCGCGCTCGTCGCGCAACGCGGCGTGCAGCGTGTGCCACGCAAGCGTCGCGCATTTGATGCGCGCCGGAAATTCCCGCACGCCCGCGAGCACCGCGAGCTTGCCGAGCCCCTCGGCAGAGGCCGGGCGATCCGAGGGCGCCGTTGCCATGGCGTGAAAGCGCTCGAATAGCGCCTCGACTTCCGCTTGCGTGCGGCCCTTGAGCGCTTCGGTCATCAACGAGGCCGAAGCCGTTGCGATCGCGCACCCCGCGCCCTCGAAGCCGGCGTCCTTGACCACGCCGTCCTCGATACGCAGATACAACGTGACGCGATCGCCGCACAACGGGTTGTAGCCTTCGGCGGTATGCGTCGCACCGGGCACGGTGTGACAGTTCCGCGGCCGCCGGTAGTGGTCGAAGATCGTTTCCTGGTACAGGTCGCGCAAGTCGCTCATGGCGCAAACATCTCCTCTACGCGCGCGAGGCCGTCCAGCAGCGCGTCGACTTCGGCACGCGTGTTGTACAGTGCAAACGAGGCGCGCACCGTAGCTGGCACGCCATAGCGCGCCATCACCGGCATCGCGCAGTGATGGCCCGTGCGCACCGCCACGCCGCACTGGTCCAGTATCGTGCCGACGTCGTGGGCATGCGCGTTATCCATGACGAACGAGAGGATTCCCAGTTTTTCCTTCGCCGTTCCAATCATCCTCACATTCGGCATCGCGCGCAACGCTGCGCCGGCATACGCAAGCAGGTCGGCCTCGTGCCTTTGCGCCACTTCGAGGCCGATCGCGCTGACGTAGTCCAGCGCGGCGCCAAGGCCGATCGCGCCGGCAATATTCGGCGTGCCCGCTTCGAACCGCCACGGAATCACGTTGTACTCGGTTTTCTCGAACGTCACGGAACGGATCATGTCGCCGCCGCCCTGCCATGGCGGCATGGCGTCGAGCAGTACGGCCTTTGCGTACAACGCGCCAATACCGGTGGGACCGTAGATCTTGTGGCCCGAGAACGCGTAGAAGTCGCAATCGAGCGCGGCCACGTCCACGGGAAGATGCGCAATCGCCTGCGCGCCGTCGACCAGAACCGGCACGCCGCGAGCATGCGCAAGCTCGATCATTTGCGCAAGCGGATTGACCGTGCCGAGCGCGTTCGACGCATGCGCCACCGCCGCCATGCGCGTGCGCGGGCCAAGCAGGCGCTCATAGGCGTCGAGGTCGAGCGCGCCGTCGTCGTCGATCGGCGCGACCTTCAGTATCGCGCCCGTCTGCGCGCAGACGAGCTGCCACGGCACGATATTCGAGTGATGCTCCATCGCGGTGATGAGCACTTCGTCGCCGGGCTGAAGGCGGGGCCGCGCGTAACTTTGCGCCACCAGGTTGATCGCTTCCGTGGTGCCGCGCGTGTACACGATCTCCTTGTCGTTCGTTGCGTGGATGAAACGCGCAATGCGCGTGCGGGCGCCCTCGTATGCGTCGGTCGCGCGCTGCGACAGCAGATGCACGCCGCGATGCACGTTCGCATTGTCGTGCTCGTAATAGGCCTGCTCGGCGGTGATCACGCTCGCGGGCTTCTGCGTGGTCGCCGCGTTGTCCAGGTACACGAGCGGCTTGCCGTGCACGCTTTGCCGCAGAATCGGAAAATCGCGGCGCCAGACCATTACCGCTTCGGTGTCCGGAATCCCCACCGGCTCGAGCAGATTCATGATAGTCCCCGCAGATATTCGCCACCGGGCAGGCGCGCGAGCAATTGTTGCGTGAGCCGGCGGCGCAGCGCGGCGCTTTCCACGCGATCCACGCTCACGCGCGCGAACGACCATACGAGGAGCGCGCGCGCCATGCGCTCGTCTATGCCGCGCGAGCGCAGATAAAAGAGCGGGTTCTCGTCGAGCTGGCCGACGGTCGCGCCGTGCGTGCACTTCACGTCGTCGGCGTGAATTTCCAGTTGCGGCTTCGTGTCGATTTCGGCGTTGCGCGAGAGCAGCAGATTGTCGTTGCCCTGATGCGCGTTCGTCTGCTGCGCGTCCTGGTGCACGATCACGCGGCCATCGAACACCGCATGCGAAGCGCCGTCGAGTACACCGCGATAGTATTCCCGGCTCGTGCCGCGCGGCATCTCATGATCGATGCGCGTGTGGTGATCCACGTGTTGCCGCGCGCTCACGAAATACAGGCCGTTCAGGTCGGCTTGCGCGTCTTGCGCGTCGAGGCGCGTGTCGATCTGCGTGCGCGACAGGGCCCCGCCGAATGCGAAAGAGTGCGAAGTGAAGTGGCTCGCGCGCCGCTGCGAAACGCCTACGTGCGCGATATGAAACGCGCTGCGCGCCTCCTGCTGGATGCGGCAATGCTGAACGTCCGCCTCTTCGTCCGCGACGATTTCCGTAGCGGCGTTGACGAAATAGGCTTCGTCGGTAATGCCCGCGAACTGCTCGACGATCGAGCATCGCGCACCCCGCTGCGCCACCACTGCGTTGAACGGATGCATGGCGAGCGCAGCCTCGCTGCTGAAGAACAGCACGTTCAGCGGCCAGTCCAGCGCGCAACCGGGCGGCAGTACGACCACGTAGCCGTCGCTGCGAAATGCGCCGTTGAGCGCCGCAAATCCGTCCTCGGGCGCGCGCCGCGCCATGATCGATTCGATCCGGTCAGGAATCTTTCTCATCGCCTGGGCGAGCGTGCCGACGAACGCGCCTTCCGGCAAAGGCGGCAAGGACGAGAGCTTCGGCACGTGGCGCCCGTTCACAAACACCATACGACCGCCGGCATCGGCGGGTACGAGGTCGTCGATCAGGCGGACATAGTCGGTTTGCGCGCCGTCCGCAGGCATGAAATGCCAATGCGGCTTCGCAATCGGCATCACATTGGTGTATTTCCACGCTTCGAGTTGCGTGCCGGGAAAGCCCAACGCCTCGAATCGGTCGAACGCGTGCCGTCTCGCCTTGCGCAACCACGGCAGCTCGACGCCCGCCAGCGTCCCCGCCATCGTGCGGAAGGCGTCACGGTAATGCTCGCGCGTTGATTCGCTCATCGTTGCTCCCTGGCGGATGACGTGTGTTGCGTGCCGGCGGCCTGCCCCGCTGCCGGTGCGTCGCTTTCCTGCCCGCCGAGCCAGCCGTAACCCTTTTGTTCCAGCTCGAGCGCAAGCTCATGCGAACCCGAGCGCACGATGCGCCCCTGTGAAAGCACATGCACCTGGTCCGGCACGATGTAGTCGAGCAGGCGCTGGTAGTGCGTCACGAGCACGATGGCCCGGTCCGCGCTGCGCATCTGGTTCACGCCACGGGCGACGAGTTGCAACGCGTCGATATCGAGTCCGGAGTCGGTCTCGTCGAGAATGGCGAGGCGCGGCTCCAGCACCGTCATTTGCAGCACCTCGTTGCGCTTTTTCTCGCCGCCCGAAAACCCTTCGTTCACGCCCCGGTACAGAAGGTCTTCCTTCATTTCCATGGCCGCCACTTTCTCCTTCACCAGTGCGAGAAAGTCCATGGCGTCGAGTTCCGTCTCGCCACGATGCTTGCGCTGCGCATTGAGCGCGGCCTTGAGCAGATAGATATTGCTCACGCCCGGTATTTCCACCGGATACTGAAACGCGAGAAAGAGCCCGCGGCGCGCGCGCTCGTCGGGCGCGAGCGCGAGCAGGTCGCAGCCGTCGTACTGCACGCTGCCCCCCGTGACCACGTATTGCTCGCGCCCCGCCAGCACATGGGCGAGTGTGCTTTTGCCGGAGCCGTTCGGCCCCATGATCGCGTGAACCTCGCCCGCATTCACGCGCAAATCCACACCGCGCAGAATCGGCTTGCTTTGCACTTCGACACTCAGATTGCGGATTTCCAGCATCCTTCCCTCCCTTTCAACCTACGCTGCCTTCCAGGCTCACGCCCAGCAGCTTCTGCGCTTCCACGGCGAATTCCATCGGCAATTCCTTGAGCACGTCCTTGCAGAAGCCGTTGACGATCATCGACACCGCGTCTTCCTCGCTAAGCCCGCGCTGCCGGCAATAGAACAGCTGGTCTTCGCCGATCCGCGACGTGGAAGCTTCGTGCTCGACCTTCCCGCTCGGGTTCTTCACCTCGATATAGGGAAACGTGAAGGCGCTGCAGCGGTCGCCGAGCAGCAGCGAATCGCACTGTGTGTAATTGCGCGCGTTCTCCGCCGAGCGCGCCATTTTCACGAGGCCGCGATAGGCATTCTTGCCGCGGCCGGCCGATATGCCCTTCGAGAGAATCGTGCTGCGCGTATTGCGCCCGATATGCACCATCTTCGTACCGGTATCGGCCTGCTGATAGTGGTTGGTGAGCGCCGCCGAATAGAACTCGCCAATCGAGTTGTCGCCCTGCAGGATCACGCTCGGATACTTCCACGTAATGGCGGAGCCGGTCTCGACTTGCGTCCACGAAATCCGGGCGTTGGCCTCGCGGCAGTCGCCGCGCTTCGTCACGAAGTTATAGATGCCGCCGCGCCCTTGCGCGTCGCCCGGATACCAGTTCTGCACCGTCGAATAGCGGATTTGCGCGCCCTCCAGTGCAACGAGCTCCACCACGGCGGCATGCAACTGGTTTTCGTCGCGCATCGGCGCGGTGCAGCCTTCCAGGTAGCTCACGTAGGCGCCCTTGTCGGCTACGATGAGCGTGCGCTCGAACTGGCCCGTGTTGCGCGCGTTGATGCGGAAGTACGTGGACAACTCCATTGGGCAGCGCACGCCCGGCGGGATATAGCAAAACGAGCCGTCGCTGAACACCGCCGAGTTGAGCGTGGCAAAGAAGTTGTCGGTATAAGGCACGACCGAGCCGAGATACTGGCGCACGAGGTCCGGATGGTCGCGCACCGCTTCGGAAAACGAACAGAAGACGATGCCAAGCTCGCCCAGCTGCCGCCGGAACGTCGTGGCGACGGACACGCTGTCGAATACTGCGTCCACGGCCACACCCGCCAGCATCTCGCGCTCCTGCAGCGGCACGCCGAGCTTTTCATACGTGCGCAGGAGTTCCGGATCCACCTCGGCAAGGCTCTGCGGACGATTCGCCTGCGTATGCGGGGCCGAATAGTAGGCGATGTCCTGGAAGTCGATGGGCGGGTGCTCGATGCTCGCCCAGTGCGGCTCGGTCATCGTGAGCCAATGCCGGTAGGCGGCCAGCCGCCATTCGAGCATGAAGTCCGGCTCCTGCTTGCGCTCCGAGATGAGACGAATCACGTCCTCGGATAAACCGCGCGGCAACGTGTCCGACTGCACGTCCGAGACGAACCCGTGCCGATATTCCCGCCGCAGCAATGCCTCGAATGTTTTCGCTTGTGTATCCATGACGTTATTACGGTCTCCTTTACACTCACGACCTCATTCTAGAACCCTTGGCAAAACCCTGGCATGGCCGGGGTTTAACCGCATCGCATGGGGGCGCGAACCATGCCGGCAACATCGTCGCCGCGGCGTTGTCAGGCGCGCTGGGGTGGTGGTTCGGCATTGCCTACGTGTTCTGTTCGTGCTCGGCGCGGCATTCGGTCTCGCGTGTATAGCCTCTGTCCTGCTCATTCCCGCGCGCGTCGCGGCGGCTCATCACGGCTACGCCAACCAGATCACCGCCGCCAACATCATCATCTCGCAGGTCGTGATGCTCACGGCCGCTGTCTTCGCAAGCCGCATCATTCGCCGCTGGGGCTTCTGGCGGGTCATTCTCGCGACGATCTTCACGCTGCCGCTGCGCGGCGTGTTCGCGACGTGGCTGGCGTCGCCGTGGGGGATCCTGCCCGTGCAGGTCTTCGACGGGCTCGACTCCGGTTTGCAGAGCGCCGCCATACCCGCGTGGGTAGTGCATTTGCTGCATGGCAGCGGCCGCGCGAATCCCGGTCAAGGCGCCGTGCTCGCGGTGCAGACTGCCGGCGGCTGTCTGAGCCCCCTGCTGGGAGGATGGCTCGCCAATCGCTTCGGCTATCCGGCGGCGTTCCTTGGGCTCGGCAGCCTCGCCGTCGTCGCGCTGGCTATCTGGATCACGCAGGGGGCGATCATCCGCCACTCGTGCGACACGCGCCGCGACGAACTGGAACGATTCGCCGACGTCGACACGTCGGCGCTGTTTCACTGACGACGATGGCCGCAAGTACACGCTTGCGGGCATGCGATTCGCGACACCTCGCAGGAACATGACGATGAAAACCCACGGAGAAGCCATGAAGCCACCGCATGTTCCCGTCTGGGGCGCGATCGCCGCTCTGGTGCTCGCCGGCGCCTCGCTGTCCGCTCGCGCCCAGACCCAAACGCCTGCTCATCCCCCTGCGCCGCCGATGGTGAAGCCGCCGGCAGCCGTGCCAGGCGCGGCAAGCGAATCCAACCCCGACAACATGCCTGTCAAGAAACCCAGGGGGCCTGCCACCCACGACAAGATGATGCGCAGCGACCCCGCCAGCGATGCTCAGGCGAAATAGCGCGAAAGGAAGCAGAAGCGCAAAAAGAGCTCACCATTGACTGCGCCAGGCTCTACCCTTTAACGATAGAACTCATGGAGGACCAGGATGAGAATCGAATTCACGAGTCGCCGTCACGCCGTGGCTGCCGCGCGCGTAGCGTTCGAAGCCAACGTGGACAACCGCCCGGTGTGGTGCAGCGTGTCACTCGACGCGCTGAACGACCGCTTCGGCAACACCGGCACATCGGCGCATGCGCTATTGAGCGCCTTCGAGGCGAACCGCCCGAGCATCGAACTGGCCGCGCGGCACGCGCTGGAAAAAAACGGGGGCCAGTCCGTGGAGCTTGAAACGCGTGATCTGGAGTAATCGCCGGTCTGGCGAGCCGATTTGTCCACAATGGCCGACATCCGTACACCCCGGCGCGATTCAATTGCATATCGCAATCGGCTAATATTTTCTTGCGTCCGCGACCAGCGCCACCCTTTCGTGTGCGTCCCGTTGTTTCTCCCCGGCGCTTGCCGCGGAACGCAACCTGCCAGCCACACTACGCTTGAACCCCGTTCGCCTCGACGCGACGGCCCCGACGTGACAAGGAGGCAGAGATGGACGCATTACAGTGGGGAACCGCGATCGGCTTGATGGTATTGGTCGTCGCGGCCACGGCCGTGATCGCGCACTATCGCCGCGAACGGCGCCGCGCAAACCTGTTGCGCAACCTCCACCACAACGGCATCCGCTCTTCGCACTTGCGCTAGCCAGCCCGCACCTGTGCTGGCCAGCCGTCTTGCGCGCACGTCACGAGCATCGCACGCAGCCGTCCGATATCGACGAGCGCGAGATGCGGTTTCCATTGCCTCAGCACACTCAGTGCGCTCGTATCGTCGCCCGCTGTTCTGACTTCATGCCCTTCCAGTTCGAGCAACGCGCCGAGTGCAAAACGCGCGTCGGCATTGTCGTCGACGATGAGCACGCGCGCCGGGCCGTTGCCCGCGAGCACGGCGGCGTGCGGCTTGACGGTTTCCGCGCTGCCGGTTCGCACGGGAATCGAGAGACGCGCCAGCGCGCCACGTCCGATTCCCTCGCTCGTCACGAGAATCTCGCCGCCATGCAGCTGCGCGATGGGAAGCCCAATGCCGAGTCCCCCTTCCAGCCGCGCGCACTCCTACCGGCGAATTGCGCAAACGGCTCGAAAATGCGCGAGAGCACAGCGGGATCGATCCCGATGCCGGTGTCGCGAATCGAGATCTCGACGCAGCGCGCGTCGCCCATGCCCTTCTGTTCGACGACTAGCGCGATCTCACCGCCGTCAGGCGTATAGCGCACGGCATTGGAAAGCAGGTTCACGATTACCTGAGTGAGCCGCGTCGGGTCGGCGAAAAGCCGCAGGTCGTCGGCAAGCGAAAGCAGGCGCAGCGTATGCCCGCGCGCCTCGGCACGGTCGCGGATGGAGGCGAGCGCGTCGGCAAGGATTTCGCTCAATGACGCATCGGTGGGATCGACGTTCAGCTTGTCATGATCCAGACGCGACGCATCCTGCAGTTCGTCCATCAGACGTTTGAGCTGCGCGATCTGGCGCTGCGCCACCGCAAAGTATTCGCGTTGCGGCGCGCGGTCTTCGCAGATCATCTGGAGTGCCTGGAACGCGTTTTCGAGCGGTGCGAGCGGGTTGCGGAACTCGTGCGCGAGCACCGCGATCACTTCCGAATAGCGCTGCGTCTGCATGCGGCTATGGTCGCGCGCCTCGACCAGATTGAGCGCCGAGCCGGCCACGGCGGCGAATTCGCTGAGCACCCGCTGGTCTTCGCGGCAGAAGCGCGATCGGTGTTCGAGCGAGGCGGCCCAGATCGCACCCAGTTGCCGACCTTTCGAAACGATGGGCACGATGAGCGCCTCCTGCACGACGGCACACGCGGGGGTGAGCACCGGGAAGTCGTCGCTCAACGCGGTGAAAAGCAGCGGCTTGCCGGCTTCGAGCACGACGGCGCACGGACAGTCGCTCCAGTGGGTTCGGGTTCCGCACAGATTCGCGAACCTGCCGGCCACGCTGTGCCAGCGGAAGTAGCGCTCTTCGCCTTCGTGCTCCAGCAAACTGATGCCGGCCGATTGCGCGCGGCACAGACGCATTGCAAAGTCCGCGATCCTCTGCAACAGCACTTCGCGCGAGTCCAGTTGCGTGGTGACCAGGGCGAGAAGCGCCTGATTTTCGCGCGCATGGTCGGGCGCGCGAGACGGTCGCGCATCGATATCGGCGACGGCGGGCGACCTGCTTTTCGGTGCCATTACGGTCTCCTCCGGTGGCCCGACGAAGCTATGAGTTATGGCGTATGTGATAAGGCTGAGTCATTCCAGGCACCGCCGGTAAAAATGGTAAGCGCCGCACGGTGTTCGTAACGGCAGCATTTCGGACAGGCCTGCGGGACGACGCCGGAGCACAACTACCGCATACGTGAACAACGGGGACGGTGACAAACAAGTGACAAAAAACGCCTGGCGTGCCGGGCGTCTTCTCTGGAAGGAATGCGGCTTCAGACTTTACGCGCCCGGAGATATTTAAAGAACTCTGCGCCCTCTTGCAGGCGCCGCTTCATCATTTCCCAGCTCACCAGCATCTCGCGCACGATTTCCCAGATCTTCGACGGCCGGAAATAAAAGCGCTTGTAGAACTCCTCGACGCCGAGGTAGATCTCTTCGCGCGACAGGTGCGGATAGCCGATCGTCGAGGCCTGCGTGCCGGCCGAATTGATGAGCGTGATGACTCTGGTGTCGTTCAGCCAGCCATTTTCGACCGCCTGCTTGTGAAGCACCGTGCCGGGATAAGGCGCGGCGAGCGAGACCTGAATCGTATGGGGATTGATCTCTTTCGCATACTGAATGGTCTTCTGGATCGTTTCGTGCGTCTCGCCCGGCAGGCCGAGGATAAAAGTCCCGTGAATCTTGATGCCCAGCTTGCGGCAATCCTCGCTGAACTGGCGCGCGAAGTCCGTGCGCACGCCCTTTTTGACGTTCACGAGAATCTGGTCGTCGCCGGATTCGTAGCCCACGAGCAGAAGCCGCAAGCCGTTATCCTTCATCACCTTGAGCGTCGAGTACGGTACGTTCGCCTTGGCGTTGCACGACCACGTCACGCCCAGCCTGCCAAGCCCGCGCGCGATCTCCTCGGCGCGGGGCCTGAGATCCGTAAACGTGTCGTCGTCGAACATGATCTCCTTGATTTCGGGCATGTTGTCCCGAATCCATTTCACTTCTTCCAGCACGTGCTCGACCGAGCGCGTGCGATAGCGATGGCCCCCCACCGTATGCGGCCAGAGACAGAACGTGCAGCGGGACTTGCAGCCGCGCCCCGTGTAGAGCGAGAGATAAGGATGCTTGAGATAGCCGCTGAAGTAATGCTCGGGCGTGAGATCGCGCTTGTAGATCGGCGAGACGAACGGAAGCCGATCCATGTCTTCGAGTATTGGCCGGGCGTCGTTGTGCATGATGCCGCCGTCGGGCAGCCGATAGCTCAGGCCAAGAATCGATTCGAACGGCAAACCCTGGGAGATCTCGAGACACGTGAAGTCAAATTCTTCCCGGCACACGAAATCGAGCGCCTCGCTCGCGGCCAGCGAACCATGAGGATCGACGGCCACCTTCGCGCCGATCATGCCGACGAGGATCGTGCTCCTGCGCCGCTTCAAATGCTCGCAGAACTGAATGTCGCTCTGGAACGAAGGCGAACTCGTGTGAATGATAACCAGTTCGTATTGCTGAGCGATATCGAGGGTCGCTTCGAGCGTCAGGTCGTCTGCGGGGGCATCCACCACGCGGCTGCCTTCGACCAGCGCGGCGGGCTGAACGAGCCACGTGGGATACCAGAACGAGCGGATTTCGCGCTTCGTTTGAAAGCGCGAACCCGCGCCGCCATCGAAGCCTTCATAGGAAGGTGCCTGCAGAAACAGCGTTTTCATGAATTGCCCTCGGAGAAAAATCGTGCATTTGTCTCGAAGCCTGGAAAAACATGACACTTTTGCTGGATGGCTGCTTTGCCCGGGTCAAGAATACTACGACTTGCTATCGTGGCACGTCGAAAAAATGTCTGTATGTGCTTATCGAAATCCCCAGCTTAACGGGGCCGCCGCCGGTCGAAAGCTGTACAACGGCGCATTCGCCGGCACGCGCGATGCTTTCTGTACTATATTTTTCTGGCATCCGCAGCAGCATTCGCAGCGCTTCAAATCGGGAGGCGATGTATGTCGCGATATCACGACATGCCGGAAGGCGTGCCGGTGGGTAACGGCCACCGTATCAGCCCGGCGGATTTTCTGTTGATGGCAGGCTTTCTTGCCTACCGTGCCCCGCTCGCGTCGGTCGATGCCCGCGCGGCGGCCCGGCGTATTCTCGATGCGGTTCTCGGTGCCGCGGCCGCGCACGGCTTCGCGGAGTCGGCGACGCTCGAATCCATGATGGCGAGCGCCGACAAACCAGCAGATGTGCGCAGTCTCGCGGAACAGGCCAGCGCCGCCGTGGGCGACACGTTCGCTTACATGCAGGTGATTCGCGGCGCGGGCGTGGCGCTGGAAGCGGACCCCTATACGCTCGTCACTTGAGATCCGGCATTCCCGCGGCGGCGCGTATGCGCAGGACCGTCTGCCGCGAAGTGCCGAAGCGGCGCGCCACTTCGCTCACCGAGAGCCCGCTGCCGAGCGAACTCATCACGCGCGCGCGGTCGTGCGCCGAAAGCGAGGCGGGCCTGCCCGTGGGGCGCCCGCTGCGCTGCGCGGCCTGCAGGCCGTTGCGGCTGCGTTCGCTGCGCGTCGCCGCCTCCATGCGCACCACCGCGCGCAGCATCTTGACCGCTTGCGGCTCGGGGCGCCCCGTCAGATCGACGCCGCCCAGTTCGACACAGCGAACGCCAATCCTTCCCTTGCGGCAGCTGAGCAGTGTGGCGAGCACGTCGCGCGCGTTGCAGCCCAGGGCGGAAAGCTGCAGAACCACGAGTTCGTCCTCGGGATCGATGCGACCGAGCAGTCTCGTCAACGCCGGGCGGTCGGCGGCGGCCACATACGGCGCCACCGCGTCCATGGCCACCCGGCCGAGCGCCACGGCGTAGCCCGCCTTGTCGAGCTGGATGAGTTCCCGTTCGGGAAACTCGCCCTCGCCTGCACCGTTGATGTAAAAAAACGTCCGTTGCACACGTGGCTCCCATGCTCGCCGGAGGCTCGCGAACTAGCGTCGCAAGCGCGCGAAAGTCGCCAGCAGGTCTTCGAGCAGCACCGGCTTCTTGAGGTGCGCGTCGAAACCCGCCTGCTCGGACTGCTCCACATCGGCCTCCTGGCCAAAGCCGCTCAGCGCAATGCAGATCACCGATTCGAGCGCGGGCTGCGCACGCAGCCTGCCGATGAACTCATACCCGTCCATGCCCGGCATGCCGAGATCGGAGAGCACGAGATCCGGCGCCCGGCCGTTGAGCAGCGTCAGCGCTTCCTCGCCGCTCGTGGCCGTCTGCACATTCGCGCCTTCGCTCTCCAGCAGCAGCTTGAACGTCTCGACCGTGGCGGCGTCGTCGTCGACCATCAGGATACGGAGCCCCTGCAGCGACGCCATGGCCGCGCCAGCGCGGCTGTCCGCATGCGCGAACGAACGCTGCATCGGCAGCGTCACCGTGAACGCCGCGCCGCGCCCCAAGCCTTGCGACTCCGCGCGCACGCTGCCGCCGTGGATCGTCACGAGTTCGCGCACGAGCGCGAGACCAATGCCGAGACCCGAGCGCCGCGCGGCGGACTGGCGGCTTTGCTTGTACATGTCGAAGATGTACGGCAGGAGCGCCGGCTCGATGCCGGTGCCGGTGTCTTCCACGCGCAGCACGGCTTCGTCTTCCGCGACCTCCAGCGAGACGTTCACCGAACCGCGATGGGTGAACTTCATCGCATTGCTGATGAGGTTCCAGACAATCTGCTCGATGCGCGTGAAATCGGCATGCAGGATCACCGGCGTTTGCGTGATCGAGAGGTTCAGCGCAATGCCGCGCTGCTGCGCCTCGAACTGCACGGCGTGGCAAACGCGCTGCACGATCTCGCGCAAGTCCACCGCCGAGCGCATGACCGAGAGCTTGCCGGTGCGCACGCGCGAAATATCCAGCAGGTCGTCGATAATCTGCGCCTGTCCGACCACGGTGCGCCGGATCGTGTCCGCGGCGCGCGTGAGGTTCAGGCTCTGGCGCGTTTCCGGCGCCCGCGCAATGAGTTCCGCGCTCGCGGAGATCAGATTGAGCGGATGTTTGAGTTCGTGGGAGACCACGGCGAGAAACTCGTCCTGGCGACGCTGCCCGTCGCGCTCGCCGGCGTCGCGCACCTGTTCGAGCGCGGTGTCTCGCACGTCCGTGTCCGCGGACACGAGTTCGCCCAGGTCGCGTGCGATCTTGGCAAAGCCGCTCACGCCCGCTTCATCGAGGCGCGAAAGCACGCCGCTCGCGAAAAAGCGCGTGCCGTCCTTGCGCGTGTGCCAGCGTTCCTCGTCGGTGCGGCCATGCTGGCGCGCCAGCGCGAACTCGCGGTCGGCGACCTTGTTCACGCGGTCTTCGTCGGTCGAGAGCATGTCGGCGGACTGGCCGATCATTTCGGCCTCCGTATAACCGAAAATGCGCTCCGCGCCCGCGTTCCAGCTCGTCACGAAGCCTTCGTCGTCGAACGTGATGATCGCGTAGTCCTTCGTGCCCTCGGCAACGATGCGCATGCGCCGCTCGCCTTCGCGCAACTTGTCTTCGGCCTGGCGGCGCCCCGTGATGTCGATGAACGAGAGCACCGCGCCGTCGATACGGTCTTCGGTCGTGCGGTACGGCACGAAGCGCGCGAGATACCAGCGCCCGTCGTTGCTCTTCAGCTCGCGCTCGATCAGGCGCAGCGAGTCGAAGGCCTCGGCGGCGTCGTCGGCGAGCTTGTCGTATTCGAGCCGGTGCGTGATGTCGAGCAGCGAGCGGCCGATATCCGAGGGAATGATGCTGAACACGTCGGTCGCGCGCGGCGTGTAGCGCTTGATGCAGATGTTGCGGTCCACAAAGATCGTGCCGATGTCGTTCGCCGCGATCAGGTTCTGCAAGTCGTCGTTGATCTTGCCGGTCTCTTCGACCTTCGACTTGAGCTCCGCGTTGACCGTGGTGAGTTCCTCGTTGATCGACTGCAGCTCTTCCTTGCTGGTTTCGAGCTCCTCCGTCGCCGAGCGCAGCTCCTCGTTGATCGCCTGCAGTTCCTCGTTGGACGCCTTCAGTTCTTCCGTCGAGGTTTCCGACTGCTCGATGGTCGACTGCAGCTGCTCCTTCGTGCGCTGCAGCTCGCGCTCGAGCTGCGTGATGATCGGGTCCTTCTGCACGTCCACGGAAGCCGTTTCCACCCCGCTCATGCTGTCTTCGACTTCGTCGAAGAGCACCAGCACGAAGTCGGCGTTGGCCTCGGGGTCGTGCACCGGGCGCGCGGTCATGTTGACGAAATACGAGCGGCCGTCGCGCTCCAGACGCACGCGCCGCGCCTCGTCGCTGCGGTTGGTGTGCAGCGCCTGGTAGATCGCGGTGCGCAGTTCGAGCCGCAATTCCGGGCGCACGGCCGCGACGATGTTGTGCGAGGGCTCGCCGCCCGAATACTGGAGGAAGCGGCCCGCGCGGTCCGAAAGATGCACGATTTCCGAATCGCGGCTCACCAGCACGCTAGGCGGCGCGTACTGCTCGACGAGTCGCTGGTGCAGGTCGCCGAACGAAAAGCGGCGGCGTCCCGGCGGCTGCACGGTCGAGAGCACGGGCCGCGCGTTCATCGTGCCCGAAATCGCCACGGGCATGGGCGTGTCGCCGCGCACCGCCATGTTCGCCCGGTAAATGCGATTGCGCTTGTCCACCACGGTGAACATCGAACTCACGCTGTCCGCCGACTCGGAACTGCCGAGGAACAGCACGCCGCCCGGGCGCAGCGCGAAGTGGAACATCTTGAGGATTTCGATCTGCGCTTCGCGATCGAGATAGATCAGCAGGTTGCGGCAGCAGATCAGGTCGAGGCGCGAGAACGGCGGATCGCTCAGCACGTTGTGATGCGCGAACAGCATGTGCTCGCGCAGCTCTTTCTTCACACGATAATGCGCGGCGTCCTTGGAGAAGAACTGGCGCACGCGTGCCGGCGTGACGTCGGCGAGGATCGAGTCGGGAAAGAGGCCCGTGCGCGCGAACGAAATCGCGCGTTCGTCGATGTCGGTTGCAAAGACCTGGAACGAGGTGCCCTCGGGCGACTTGAGCGAACGTTCCTGGAGCAGCATCGCGAGCGAATAGGCCTCTTCGCCCGTGGCGCAGCCCACCGACCACACGCGGATGCGGTCCTGGTCGCCGCGCCCTTCGAACAGCTGCGGCAGGACTTCGCGCTCGAGGCACGTCGAACGCTTCCTTGTCGCGGAAGAAGTTGGTGACGCTGATGAGCATGTCCTGCAGCAGCGCCTGCGTTTCCTCGGGATGCAGATGCAGATGGTCGCGATACGCCTGCAGGTCGGTAATGCCGTTGACCTGCAGGCGCCGCTCGATACGGCGCAGGACCGTGGCGCGCTTGTAGTGGCGGAAATCGTGCGCCGTGCGCGTGCGCAGGATGATCATGATCTCGCGCAGCGCCCGCTCGGCCGCCTCGTTGACATGCTCTTCGCGCCGCTCCTCGCTGTCCGCGACGGGCAGTTGAATTTCCTTCGCCGTCGACCAGAGGTCCATCAGCCGCTGCGGCATCTCCGCCACGGTGGTGACGAAGTCGACCATGCCGGTGGCGATGGCGCTGCGCGGCATGCTGTCGTATTCCGCCTCCGCGGGATCCTGGGCAAACGTGATCCCGCCCATTTCCTTGACGCGCGAGAGGCCGACTGAGCCGTCCGAGCCCGCGCCCGAGAGCACGATGCCGATGGCGCGCTCGCGGTGCGTTTCGGCCAGCGTGCGGAAGAACACGTCGATCGCCGCGCGGCGGCCCTCCTGGGGCTGACTGGGTGAAACGCGCAGATAGTCGTCCACCATCGCAAGATCGAGCGACGGCGTGATGACGTACACATGGTCAGGCTCGATGGGCGTCGGGCTCGTCACCTCCACCACCGGCATGGCGGTCGCCTTGCGCAGCAGCGCGGCCAGATTGCTTTCGTGGTCGGGCGCGAGATGCACGACCACCACGAACGCCATCGAGGTGTGGGCGGGCAGGGATTCGAAGAAGGCCAGCAGCGCGCTAAGGCCGCCTGCCGATGCGCCGATGCCGACGATCGGATATTGGGTCTGGCTGCGGGGCATGTGGCCACGTCGTTTCGGCATGGTTGCCAGGTCCTGAAGAGGGAATGAATGGCGTTCGCAGTCGCGCCCTTAAGCCGCGCGTGCTGCGACGACATTATCCCTCCAGGAGCATTGACTGCAATAGTCCTGCCGCATCGCCCGCCCGCCGCGCGCTTTCCTCTTCCCGCTGCTGTGCATCGGCGTCGCCGCACCGCCTGTAATGCTCGCTCTGGGCCCGGCTCATCGATTCGCGCTCGCGCAGCGCGCGCAGGGCGTCGCGCAGCGCCCGCTCCACGTCGCGGCTGCGGCCCCGGTCGAGCGAGGCGGCCGTGTAGGCGTGGCCCGTGTGGCAGCGGTAGCGCAGCAGGCGCGAATCATCGAGACGCCAAAGCGTGCCATTACACTCCGGGCACGTGAACGTGGAGGGAGAAGCGATGCGGCTCAGGTCGCCCGCAAGTCCGTTGCCTTCGCGCCAGGCGCGCTGCTCGGCGCTTACGCGCTCCGTTGCGCGGCGCCGCGCGATCCTTTCGGCCGCCGTTGCCGAGGGCACGCGGCCCGTCAACTCCACGAGCCGATGGGCCATGCCCGCAAGCGGCAAGATGTAGTCGGCGAAGGGCGCGGCGTTGAGCGGCATCTCGCTCGCGTAAGCGTCGGACGGGTCCTGGACGATCCCGGTGCCGCCGCAGGCCTGGATGGCTTCCAGCCCGGCCGCGCCGTCGTCGAGCAGACCCGTGAGGATCACGCCGATCCCGCGCGGACCCAGTTGCGCGGCCACGCTGCGAAAGAGCGGATCGATCGCGGGGCGGGCAAAGTTCTCCTTCGCGCCATGCACGAGACGCAGGCGCGAGCCCTCCACGATCATGTGCTGGTCGGGCGGCGCCACGTAAATCGTGCCGGGCGACCAGGTTTCGCCGTCCTCGGCATGCACCGCACGCAGCGGGCCGGCGGTGCTGAGCAGCGACGGCAGATGGCTGAAATGGCTGCCCACGTGGAGCACGATGGCGATCGTCGCCTGCAGGTCGGACGGAAGCCCGGACACCAGACTTCGAAGCGCATCGACGCCACCCGACGATGTGCCTATGGCAATGAAGTCTCGGTAGATCAATTTGTGTCCAGGTTGGCCCGGGTGAATCCGATGTGTGCCGCAATTGGCATGCCCGGGATCGCCTGTGCATCGCGGCATCTGCCTTGCTGCTTCGCTTGCGGCAAACGAACCGGAGACAGCCCGATGACACAAACCGCGCGCACGGCTGCGGCCATCGCAAGCGTCGCGGCAGGCGCCGCCCTCGCGCTCTGGTCCACGCGCGACCTGCGCGAGTCGGCGCATGCTCGCGCGACCGGCAAGCACGTGGCCGCGGCGCGCAGCTTCAATCATGGATCGGCGCTGCTCGCGCTCTGCGTGCTCGCCGACAGCGCGATGGAGCACTATCGCGGCTCGTTCGAGAACCGCGCGATGTACCTGCCGCCCGCCGTGGCGCTCTGCGCGCTCGGCGCGGCGCTGCACGGCGGCGCGGACCGCCGCGCCGCCTCGCACCGGCTGCGTCATGCGATGCAGCTCACCAGCGCGGCCACCGGCGCGACCGGCACGGCGTTCCATCTTTACAACGTGACCAAACGGCCAGGCGGGCTGAGCTGGCATAACTTCTTTTATGGCGCGCCCGCCGGCGCCCCCTTCGCACTCGTGCTCTCCGGCGTGCTTGGCGCGATTGCCGAGCAGTTGCGCGACGAGCCCGAGCACGACCCGCAACTCTTCGGCATGCCCGCGGGCAAGGCACTCGCGCTCGTGGCGGGCGCGGGACTGCTCGGCACGGCAGCCGAAGCGGCGTTGCTGCATTTTCGCGGCGCATTTCAACATCCGGCGATGTATGCGCCCGTCACCGTCGTGCCGGTGAGCAGCGCATTGCTCGCGCATGCGGCGCTCGCCGCGCCCTCGCGCGCGGCCCGCGCGAGCGGGTTCGCGCGCTTCTGGCTGCGGCTCACGGCGGCGCTGGGCTTTGCGGGCTTCGGCTTTCACGCGAACGGCGTGGCGCGCGCGCAGGGCGGCTGGCGAAATGGGTCGCAGAACCTGTTCGCGGGGCCGCCCTTGCCCGCGCCGCCCGCGTTCAGCGCGCTCGCGCTCGCCGGGCTCGCCGCGTTGCGCATGCGGGAGACCGAACGATGACGCAAACGCCGAAGTATCCCGGCTACGACGTGCTTGCGAAACGCGACACGCCTTCGTGGGACGGGCCCACGCGCGCGGTGATCGAGGCACGCGTGACCACGCCCGACCGGGCGCGCTATCTCGCGCCGTCGCAATGGCAGACGCTGGTCGCGCTGTGCGACACGATCGTGCCGCAACCCGGGCGCAGTGAAGACGCGCATGACGCCTCGCGCGTGCCCGTTGCCGCGCTGGTGGAAGGCAAGCTGCTCGACGACCGGCGCGACGGCTTTCGCGATGCGCGTCTGCCGCCGTTGCGCGCCGCCTGGGAGACGGGGCTCGCCGCGCTCGACGCGGAAAGCGTGAAGGCCTATCGCGAGCCCTTCGCGCGGTTGCCCGACGAACGGCGGCGCGCGCTCGTCACGCGCATGCAGGGCGGCGAACTACGCAACAAGGCCTGGCACGACATGCCGTGCGACCTGTTCTTCACGAAGCGAGTGCTGCACGACGTGTGCGCCGCGTACTGGTCGCATCCGCTTGCGTGGAATGCGATGGGCTTTGGCGGCCCGGCGAATCCGCGCGGCTACGTGCGCCTTTACACGAACCGGCGCGATCCGTGGGAAGCCGTCGAGGCCGGCGACGATAGCGACGCAGCGCAACAGGCGGCGCGCGCGGAGAACGAGCGTGTGCGCTGATCCCGCGCAACCCGGCGCGGCAAACGAAGCGCCGCGCGGCAAGCATGGCCGCGCGCCGGACGTGTTCCGCCGCGGCGGCTGGATGCCCATGCGCGAGTACGCGCTCGACGACCCCGTGGATTTCGCCATCGTCGGCACGGGCGCGGGCGGCGCGACGCTCGCCTGCCGGCTCGCCGAGGCGGGCTTTCGCGTGGTCGCGTTCGACGCGGGCGCGTGGTGGCGGCCGCTCGAAGAGTTCGCCTCCGACGAAACCCACCAGGCCAAGCTCTACTGGACCGACGAGCGCATCTGCGACGGCGACAACCCCTTGCAGCTCGGCAGCAACAACAGCGGCAAAGCCGTGGGCGGCAGCACCGTGCACTTCGCGATGGTCTCGCTGCGCTTTCGGCCCGAATGGTTCCAGTCGCGCACGAAGCTCGGCTACGGGGTGGACTGGCCGCTCGACTGGCACGAAATGTGGCGCTACTACACCGAGGTCGAGCGCTCACTCGGCATCTCGGGGCCGGTAAACTATCCGTGGGGGCCCCGGCGGCCGCGCTACCCGTATCGCGCGCACGAAATCAACGGCGCGGGCCTTGTCCTCGCGCGCGGCTGCGAGGCGCTCGGCATTCCCTGGGCGCCCACGCCGCTCGCCACGCTCTCCGCGCCGCGCGGCGACGCGCACCCGTGCGTCTATCGCGGCTTCTGCGTGACGGGCTGCTCGACCAACGCCAAGCAGAGCGCGCTCGTCACCTGGATTCCGCGCGCCGTGCGTGCGGGTGCGGAAGTCCGCGATCTCGCGATGGTCGGCCGCATCGAAACCGACGCATTGGGGCGCGCCGCCGGTGTGCATTTTCATCGCGAAGGACGCTGGCACTTCCAGCGTGCGCGCAACGTGGTCGTGGCGGGCTACGCGATTGAAACGCCGCGCCTCTTGCTGCTCTCCGCGAACGGACGCTTTCCCGAAGGCCTCGCGAACCGCTCGGGACTCGTCGGCAAGCATCTCATGGTGCAGACGAACCAGGCCGCGTGGGGCGCATTCGACGACGAGATCCGCTGGTACAAGGGGCCGCCTTCGCTGGCGCTCACCGAACACTGGAACTACCAGGACGAAGGCAAGGACTTTCACGGCGGCTATTGCTACATGAGCCAGGGCCCGCTGCCGCTCGTCTGGGCGGCGACGCAAACGAGCCGCGGCCTGTGGGGCGAGGCGCTCATGCGCGAGATGACGAAATACAACCATCAGGCGGGCCTCAAGATGGTGGGCGAGACGCTGCCGCAGGAACGCAACCGCGTGACCCTCGCCGACGAGAAAGACGCGCTCGGCCTGCCCGTGGCGCGCGTCACATGGTCGATGTGCGAGAACGACCGCCGGCTCGTGAACCATGCGCTCGGCTTCATGAGCCGCGCACTCGCCGCGGCGGGCGCACGCGACATCTGGACCCAGGACGACGATACCTGCCACCTGAACGGCACCGCGCGCATGGGCAGCGACGCGCAAACGAGCGTCGTCGATGCGGACTGCCGTTCATGGGACATCCCGAATCTGTGGATCTGCGACGGCTCCGTGTTTCCGACCGTGGGCGGCGTGAATCCGTCGCTCACCATCCAGGCTGTTGCGTGCCGCACCGCCGACCGCATCAAGGCGCTGGCGGCGCGAGGCGAGCTTTGACGACGAGGGTCCGGGCACGCGTCGTGCGTGGATGCGAAGGCTTTTTAAAAGGAGGCCGCCATGCCGCTCAGCAAGGGAAAGACACGCGAAGCGATTTCGAAGAACATCAAGACGGAAGTCAAGCAAGGCAAGTCACAGAAACAGGCCGTTGCCATTGCGCTGAACCAGGCACGCAAGTCCGGCGCGAAGATTCCGAAGAAGCACCATAAATGATCCGGCGCGCCGCGCACGCGAAAACATTCTGGAGCCTACGCTGCTGCGCCGGCCATGACGCCGCTCGCCTACTTCCTGCATAGTGCGGGCCCCGCGGCGGGTCCGGTGCAGGCGCTCGGCTGGGGCCTCGCCGTCCTGTGCGTGGGGGTGTGCGTCGTCGTCGCGTGGCTGCTCTATCGGGCGATGCGGCGCAAGCGTCACGGCCGTGCGGCGCAAGACGAAGCGCTGTCGCAAACGGACGTCGCCGACGCGCAAGGCGAGCGCACGGCGAACCGCATCGTGGCCGTCGGCACGGCGATTTCCTCGGTACTGCTGCTGGGCGCGCTCGTGGCCATGCTGCGCGTACTGGCCGCCGTGGCCGAGCCGCCGCGCGCGCCTTCGCTCACTGTGGCGGTCACCGCTTACGACTGGTGGTGGAAAGTGACCTATCAAACGCCTGCGGGCACGAGCTTCGTAACCGCCAACGAAATCCATATCCCCACGGGCGAGCCCGTGCGCGTCGATCTGCAGAGCGCCGACGTCGTGCACGCGTTCTGGGTGCCGGCGCTCGCGGGCAAGACGCAAGCCATACCCGGCCAGGTCAATCACCAGTGGATCGAAGCCGACCATCCGGGCGTATGGCGCGGGCAGTGCACGCAGTTCTGCGGCGCCCAGCATGCGCACATGGCCATGGAAGTGGTGGCGCAAACCCCCGCCGATTTCTCGCGCTGGCTCGCTGCGCAACAGCGGCCCGCAGCGGCCCCGCAAGGCGGTGCGGCGCTGCGCGGCGAGCAGCTTTTCGCCGCGCGCTGCGGCGGCTGCCACGCCGTTCGCGGCACGCAGTCGGGCGGCGCGCAGGCGCCCGACCTCACGCATCTCGCCTCGCGACGCCTGATCGCCGCGGGCACGCTCGCCAACACGTCCGTCAACCGGCTCGACTGGGTCGCGCATGCGCAGCAGCGCAAGCCCGAATCACTCATGCCCGACATTGCCCTCACCCCCGCCGAGGCGGGCGACCTCGGCGCGTGGCTCGACACGCTTCAGTGACATGAACGATATCCCGGCCTCCCCCGCGGCTTCCGAGCGCCCCGCCAGCGCAACCGTGCCGCGCCGACCGCGCGCGGGGCGCCTCTCGCGCGTGCCGGAAACGGGCACGGCGCCGCTCGACGAAGCCACGCTGCGGCGCCTCGAAGAAACCTGGGAAACGCGGCCCGGCTGGCGCGGCTGGCTCTCCACGGTGGATCACAAGACCATCGGCATCCGCTACCTCGTCACGGCTTTCGTGTTCCTCGTGCTGGGCGGCGTGGAGGCGCTCATCATGCGCGTGCAGCTCGCCCGCCCCAACGAAACGCTCCTCACGCCTGAGCAATACGACCAGCTCTTCACGATGCACGGCGTGACGATGATCTTTCTCTACGCGTTGCCCGTGCTGAGCGGCTTTTCGAACTATTTGTGGCCGCTCGTGCTCGGCTCGCGCGACATGGCGTTCCCGCGCCTGAACGCACTCTCGTACTGGGTCTTTCTCGGCGCGGGCATTCTGCTCTACGCGAGCTTTCCCGCGGGACAGGGCGCCAATGCGGGCTGGTTCAACTACGTGCCGCTTTCCACGGCCGCCTACGACCCCGGGCCGAACATCGACGTCTACGCGCTCGGCATGGTGCTGCTCGGCATTTCCACCACGGTGGGCGCGGCGAACTTCGTCATCACGTTCCTGCGCATGCGCGCAAGCGGCATGTCGGTCGCACGGCTGCCCATTCTCGTCTGGGGCACGCTCACGGCTGCGGCCGCCAATCTGCTCGCCGTGCCCTCCGTGAGCCTCGCATTCTTCATGCTCTGGCTCGACCGCAACGCGGGTTCGCACTTCTTCGACACCACCGCCGACGGGCGCCCCCTGTTGTGGCAACACCTCTTCTGGATCTTCGCGCACCCGTGGGTCTACGTGGTCGTGCTGCCCGCCATGGGCATCGTCTCCGACGCGCTGCCCACGTTCTGCCGCCGCCCGATCGTCGCCTACGCGGCCGTTGCGCTTTCAACGGTCGCGACCATGCTCGTGGGCTTCGAAGTGTGGCTCCATCATATGTTCGCCACGGGCCTGCCGCCGCTCGCGCTGGCCTTCTTCGGCGCGGCCAGCATGGTGATTTCCGTGCCGAGCGCGATTGCCGTGTTCGCGTGGATCGCCACGATCTGGACCGGCAAGCCCGTGTTCAAGACGCCGTTCTACTACTTCGCAGGCTTCGTGCTGATGTTCACGGTGGGCGGCGTGTCGGGCGTGATGACCGCCGCCGTGCCGCTCGACTGGCAACTCACCGACACCTATTTCGTCGTGGCCCACCTCCACTACGTGCTGCTCGGCATCAACGTGTTTCCGGTGCTCGGCGGCCTCACGTACTGGTTCCCCAAGTTCACCGGACGGCTCATGAACGAGCGCTTCGGCAAGTGGACCTTCTGGGTCGCGTTCGTCGGCTTCAATCTGGGCTTCTTTCCGATGCACATTTCCGGGCTCCTCGGCATGCCGCGGCGCATCTATACCTACCCGGAAGGCATGGGCTGGGACACGGCCAACCTGCTCACGAGCATCGGCGCGTTCGTGTTCGCCATCGGCATCGCCATGTTCATCGGCAATGTGCTCGTGAGCGCGCGGCGCGGCGCACGCGCGGGCGCGAACCCGTGGAATGCGGCGGGCCTCGAGTGGGCGACTTCGTCGCCGCCGCCCCCGTACAACTTCGCCATCCTGCCGAGCGTGCGCTCGCGCGACCCGCTCTGGCAGCCCGATGCGAACGTGCCGCGTCCCGGCTACCTGCTCCATCGCGGACGCGAGGCGCTGGGCGTCACGCCGCTCGCGGGCGAACCCGACGTCATCCTCAAGATGCCTGAAGACAGCTATGCGCCCTTTGTGCTCGGCGTGGCCGCGACGTTCGTGTTCGTCGGGCTGCTGTTCCATTCGACATCATTTACTGCGCTCGCCGGGCTCGCGTGCGGACTCGCGCTGCTTTCGTGGTTGTGGCCGCGCCGCTCGCTCGGCCAGCGCGAGCCGTTTGCGCCGCAAGGCGCCACGCCCGCGGGCAAGGCCGCCGGGACAATGGCGATCCGCAGCGAAGATGAAACCCTCGCCCTGCCCGTAGGCAGCGCCGGCGAACATGCGGGCGGCTGGTGGGGCGTGCTCACGCTCGTCGTGACGGAATCCGCGCTGTTCGGCTATCTGATCTTTTCGTATCTCTATCTCGCTTCGCAGAGCGCGCAGCCCTGGCCGCCCGAAGGCCTGCTGAAACTCGGCGTGAGCGGGCTGAACACGGCGCTGCTGCTCACGAGCAGCGTGTTCGTATGGCTCGCGGGCGCGTTCGTGCGGCGCGCGCGATCGACGCCCGCGTTCTGGTCGATGATCGCCGGCATTGCGCTCGGCATCGCGTTCGTCACGATCCAGTGCTTCGAGTGGCGCGACCGGCCCTATGGGCTCGCGACGAATCTGTATGGCTCGCTCTACTTCACGATCACGGGCTTTCACATGGCGCACGTGATAGCGGGCCTGCTGATGCTCGCCGCGCTCGCGTTCTGGATCGCGCGCGGCTATTTCGACGGCAGGCGCGATGCGGCGCTCACCATCGGCGGCCTGTACTGGCACTTCGTCGATGTCGTGTGGCTCTTCATCTTCTCCGTGCTCTATCTGTCGCCCTACTGGATGCGAGGACGATGATGCCACCCGCCGCGCCCGCGCCCCCGGCCCCGCCAGCGCCCGTTCCCACGCGCACGCGGCCCACGCTGCGGCAACATGTTGCTGTGTGGTACGGCATTGTCGGTGTGCCGGCCGTCTGGGCGGCACACGTACTCTTTTGCCAGACGCTCGCGGCCACCGCATGCGCGGGTGGCGTCCCGCAACGCAATGGCGAGCCCTGGCCGGTCGTGCACTGGACGCTTGCGCTCGCCTGCGCCGCCGCGTTCGCGCTGGCGCTCGCCGGCGCGCTGCTGGCGTGGCGCACGTGGCGCGAAAGCGCCGCCGTCAACACGCCGCAGCGCGACACCTTCCGCTTTCTCGCGTGGAGCAGCGCCGCCGTTGCCATCGCGTTCACGATCGCGCTCGTGTTCACGACAACCGTGCTGTTCGCGCTGCCGCTCGAACGACTCTGCGGGGCGCTGCGATGAATGCGCGCGCGTGTTCGAGCGCGCTGCTCGCCGCCCTCGCGCTGCTCGCCGGATGCCGCCGCGACGAGCCGTTCGCGACGACGAAACCACCGCCCGATGCGGCCCAGATCGCGCTCGGCGAAAAGCTCGCGAAAGCGGGAGATTGCGCCTCGTGCCACGATTCCGCCAAACGCGAGCCCTTCGCCGGCGGTCTCGCCGTGAATTCGCCGTTCGGTCCGATCTACGCGAGCAACATCACGCCCGACCCCGTTCACGGCATCGGCGAGTACACGCCGGCGCAGTTCGCCGCGGCCTTACAGCGCGGCGTGGCGCGCGACGGCAAGCGGCTCTATCCGGCGATGCCTTATCCGTCGTTCGCGGCGCTCCACGCAAGCGACGTGAACGCGCTCTACCAGTACTTCATGTACGGCGTGAAGCCCGTGCCGAACGCCGCGCCGCCCACCCGTCTGCCGTTCCCCTTCAACCAGCGCTGGGTGATGCTGTTCTGGCGTCTCGCGTTCGCCCGACATGGCCGCTTCGAACCGGACCCCGCGCACTCCGCGCAGTGGAACCGCGGCGCCTGGCTCGTGCAGGGACTCGGCCACTGCGGCGCGTGCCACACGCCGCGCGGGCCCGCCTACAACGAAATGGGCTACACGCAAAGCAGCCCGCTCTATCTGACGGGCGGCGTGACCGACCACTGGTACGCGCCGAATCTCACGGGCGACCCCGGCGGCGGTCTGGGCCGCTGGAGCGCCGACGACATTGCCGCGTTCCTGCGCGACGGCCACAACGATCGCGCCTATGCGTTCGGCGCCATGGCGCCTGTGGTGGGCGCGAGCACGCAATACCTGAGTGACGGCGATCTGCTCGCCATCGCCGCCTATCTGAAGTCGCTGCCCGCACGCGAGGCGAGCGGCCAGTATGCCGATTCCGCCGCCGCGCGCGCCTCGACCATGGCGGCGCTGCACGGCGGCACGCCGGAGCGGCCTGGCGCGGGCCTCTATCTTTCGTACTGCGCGAAATGCCACGGCGCGGACGGCGCCGGCAAACCGGACAAGGCGCCGCCGCTTGCGGGCAGTTCGCTCGCGCTCTCGTCCGACGCGACGAGCGTGCTGCGCCTCATCGTCGAAGGCAGCCAGAGTCCGCAAACCGGCAACGGCGGCACGCCGCGCAAGATGCCCGCGTTCCGCACGCAGTTCACGGACAGCGAGGTCGCCGAAGTGGCGAGCTTCGTACGCGGCGCGTGGGGCAACAACGCCGCGCCGATCGCGCCCGCCGAGGTCACGCGGCTGCGCGAGGCGATCCACCGCTGACTGCGCCTTTATAAAGTCGTGGCGCGCCGCCGCGCAGTGGCATACGGCTTGCGCTGACCTTTGCGTCACCACGGCCCCTGGCCCGCAATGAACCCCGCCGCCCTCATGAATCCGATGCCGCTCGTCGTCACCTGGCCCGATTTCGCGGCACGGCTCATCGTCGCAATCGCGGCCGGCGCGCTGATCGGCCTGAATCGCGGCGAGTCGGGCAACGCGGCCGGGTTGCGCACGACCTTGCTCGTCTGCCTTGCCGCCTGCCTCGCCATGCTTCAGGTGAACGTGCTGCTCGTACTGCATGGAAAACCTCAGGATTCCTTTGTGATGCTCGACCTGATGCGGCTGCCGCTCGGCATACTCTCGGGCATGGGCTTCATCGGCGCGGGGTCGATCCTGAGAAAGGACGGACTCGTGCAGGGCGTCACCACCGCGGCGACCATGTGGTACGTCACGGTGATCGGGCTTTGCGCGGGCGGCGGCCAGTACGTGCTCGCCATTGCGGGCACCTTGCTCGGCCTCGTCGTGCTGCATACGCTGGAGCACGTCGAACATCGCCTGCCGCGCGGCAGACGCGCCTATATCACGCTGGGCCACGATGCCGGCAACGATGCCCGCAAGCTGATCGACGAAGCGTTGCGCGGAAGCCGGGCGCGCGTGGTGCTGCTCGGTGTCACGCATCACACAGCGGAAACGGCGTCGCACCAGCGACTCGACGCTTCGTTCGAAGTGCGCTGGCAGGCTCTCCCCGGTGACGACGCGGTCGAAACCGCACTCACTTCGCTCGTGGCGCGGGTGCACGAAGAAGCGTCGTGGTCGATCGAGCGTTGAGCCTGGGCGTTGTGCTCGCGCCGGCTCACCTGGCGCGGCGATGGCCTTGCGCCGATCCGCTCAGCAGCATCGCCGTCTTGACCACGGCCAGATGACTGAGCGCCTGCGGAAAATTTCCCGCCAGCCGCCCGTTGCGCACGTCATATTCTTCGGCGAGCAAACCGACGTCGTTGGCCACGGCGAGCACGCGCTCGAACTGCGCGATGGCCTCGTCCTCGTCGCCGCGCAGGTAGAGACAGTCGGCCATCCAGCACGAGCACGCGAGGAAGGCGCCTTCTTCGGGCGCTTCGTCGCCGCCGCGGCGCCAACGCCGAATCTGCCCGCCTTCGCCAAGCTCCGCGCGAATCGCGTCGATGGTGGCCGACATGCGCGGCTCCTCGGCGCGCATGAAGCCCACCAGCGGCATGAGGAGCACGCTCGCATCGAGCGCCTCTTCGCCGTAACTGCGCACGAAGGCGCCGCGCCGGGCGTTCCAGCCATGTTCGCAGACCTCGTCATGCAGCGCCTTGCGCATCTGCAGCGCGCGCTGCACCAGCGGGTCGCCCATGCCCGGACCGTCCTCACACCAATGTTTGATGAAGCGGTCGAGCGCGACCCACGCCATGACGCGCGAGAGCGTGTAGTGGCGCGCGCGGCCCCGCGTCTCCCAGATTCCCGAGCCCGGCTTGCCGCCATGATCGAGCAGCCAGCCGATCAGGCGCGCTTCGAGTTCGGCTTCCTCCTGCGCCGCAACGATTCCCGCGCGGCGCGTGAGATAGAGGCAATCGAACGCCTCGCCGAACACATCCGGCTGATACTGCGTGCACGCCGCATTGCCGAAGCGCACGGGCCGCGCGCCCTGCCAGCCCGCGAAGCGCCCGGCCTCGCGCTCGTTCGGCACGTGGCAGCCATCGACGCAATACATGACGTGAATGCGTCCGCGCGCGTGGCCGATCGTGCGCAGCAGCCAGTCGCGCCAGGCGCGCGCTTCGTCGTGAAAGCCCGCTTCGAGCAGTGATTCCAGCGCGAAGCTCGCGTCGCGCAGCCAGCAATAGCGATAGTCCCAGTTCAGTTCGCCGCCCGGCGCCTCGGGCAAAGACGTGGTGGGCGCAGCGACCATCGCGCCCGTCGGGCGGTAGACGAGGGCATAAAGCGTAAGCAGCGAACGCCGCACCGCTTGCGGCCAGAGCGTGCGCGCGTTGTCGAAGTGGCCGATCCAGCGGCGCCAGTGACGCTGCGTGTCGTGCAGTGCCGTGACGGCGGACGCCGGATCGACGCCTGCGCCCTCGCCCTGGCATAGCGTGAAGACGACGCGCTCGTCTGGGCGCACGGTGAACGCGGCTTCGAGCGCCTGCGCGTGAACGCGCAACGGCACATCCGCGCGCAGCGTCAGCGGGCCACCTGCGGCGTGCAGTGTCGCCGCGCCGTTTGCATCTATCGCGGCGGCGCGCACAGCAGGTCCATCGGCGCGGCGCGGCTGCATGATCATGTGCATATCCACACTGCCGCGCGTGCCTTCGACCATGCGCACGATGCACGCCTCGGTGCTATCGGCCGCCATGAAGTCGATCACGCGCGCGCTGCCGTGCTCGCCCTCCCAGGCGGTTTCGATCACGAGCGTATCGCGCTGGTAACCGCGGCTCGCGCGGCACGCCGGATCCGCCGGCGCAAGCCGCCAGTGGCCCTCTTCGTCACCGCCGAGCAACGCGGCAAAGCACGGTTCGCTGTCGAAACGCGGCCAGCAAAGCCAGTCGATCGAGCCTTCGCGAGCGAGCAGCGCCGCGCTGCGGCCATCGGCAAGCAATGCGTAATCTTCGATGAGAGGTGTCTGGGTCATGGACGATGGCGCCACCCGCGCACGAATGGGCGCGATCAAGACCTGCGCAAGCACTTCGGATTCCCGAAAGGTTGGCACATACAAAGAGGGCGCGTCCCTTTGCAGCGGCTTCGCAGCTTTTTTTGGGCGGCCGTCGGCCGCCCGCCGGCTTGCATCAATTACGCGTAAGGCTTGAAACGCGTGCGGCGCGCTCTGCTTGCCGCTCCGTATCCCCGCAGCGCGGGCACATCAAGGATCAAAGCGCGTCGTGCCACTGACGCATCACCACGAGCTTGCCGTGCGGATGCGCCTCGACGAGCCGCTCGAAGCCTCTGGGGGTATCGTCGAAGGCGAAGCGCTCGACCACTTCGGCCTTCACCGCCCCCTTCTCGACGAGATCGACGATACGGGCGGGTTGCGTGCCGTCCGGGCGGGCGGTGTAACGCGTCGCGCGCGCGCCTTGCGGCCAGGCCCGTGCGCCTTCGCCCCGGCTCACCACCACGCCCGCCACGTCGCGGCCGAGCGTGTAGGGCAAGTCGCCCTGCGTAACAAGCGGATAGCGGCCTTGCAGCGTCTTGAGATCGACCGGATTGAGCGCGGCGGCCTGTACTTCGATCAGCACCTTTCCATGCGCGGGCTCGGGCACGTTCACGCTCTCCTGGCGCAGCGACTCGACGCCGCCAAATTGCAGCACGCGCCACGCGAGCATCGTCTCGGGAATATCAGCGTCCATGAATGGCTCCTTGTACT
>NZ_BBJH01000025.1 GCF_000739775.1 Paraburkholderia heleia NBRC 101817
GGCGTCGTACACACGCGCCGTGAGAATCTTGCGGAGATAGTCGTTTTCGTCGCGACGGGACTGAGCGGAATCAGCAGCTTCGGCGACTTCGGTGGCTTTGTTTGCTTGGGCGGTAGGGCGGCTTTGATGCACCTGCATGACGGCTCCTGTACTCACTTTCGTTTTGGCCAGGAGGCGGAAACAAAAAACCCGCCTCTTGGGGCGGGTTGTTGTCACTGCTACCAGACGTACGCTAACCCACCATTCGTTGAATGGTGCTAATAATCAGCGCAATCGTGAAAAGGCGGCAGTTCATTTTGAGGAGAATGACCTGGGGGACAGGGATTGTCAATCTCGCGCAATCTTGTCATCTGCGATGCACTACAAATTACGTAATTTTTGCTACTTTTTCCGTGTTGGATGAATGTCGCCATGACTGACAACGGAAAAAGTGGGATTTAATCCTGCCCCGGCGAGCATGTTTCGTGAAACATTCTAGAAAACTGGATCTAACTCATTGATTTCAAATAATTAAGCTTGATTCAGCATTTTTTCTCAGCTGTTTCACGGATTCGACCCCGGTGGTGGCTCGCGTTCGGCTCCTATCGCGGCTACCACGAAAAAGGGCGCCTGACGACGCCCTCCCCTGCTACCGTTAGCCGACGCTCGCGACATTCAGGCCGTGCCGGTGATGTCCATTTCCGAAGCCCACTGCTCGATGACCGCCTTCACGCGCTCGGCCAGACGTTGCTGATCGGAAGGCGCGATGCCCTTCAGACTCAACTCCGCGCGCCCATCGCCGAACAGCTTCAGTTCGCCTAACGCAACGCCGTCCGGCCGGTTGAACTGGACGCGGGACTGGTAATGCGTACGACGCGGTCCCACGCTGCGCGCGCCCGCTTCAGCCGAAGCCGCCGCCTCGAGCTTGCGTACGCTCGCCTTCCCTTCGATCACTTGCGCAAGCCAATGCTCGGCGACCGTTGGGCCCGCCCGGTCGAAGATCAGCTTGATGTTGTAGGCGTGTCCGAGTCCGACGTCCTTACGATTCTGCGCCATCCTCTGTAGCAGATACGGCGGCAGTGACGTGAGCGCAATCACCTTGCTGATGTGCTTCGGATCTTCGCCTACGGCCACCCCCAGCTCGATCTGGTCGACGTAGACACGATCGTCGAGCAGTTTCTTCCAGGCGAGCGCATCGTCGAATACCGTCTGTTCCTCGCGCTCCTTGTTAGCGTGATAGGCGCGCAGGTACAGGTTCTGGTTGTCGAGACCCTCGCGCACATCGGCGTCGATGAACTTGTCGCCGCGCGAACGCGCAGCGCGAATACGCCGCTCGCCGTCGACGATCACATACTTGCCGGGAAACGCCGAGAGTTTCGTGACCAGGATCGGCGTAATCTGCCCTTGCGTCGCAAAGCTTTCGGCCAGTTCGTCAATCGTCTCGGCACTGTAAAACGCGCGCGGATTGTACGGATTGGAGACGACATCTTCGACCGAAATCTTCCTGACCGCGTGCAGCGAAAGCGGCGCCTCGATGGCCTCGGCCGGCTGGGCGGACGGCGTGTCCACGGCGTTGGGTGCGCCCGCGTCGCGTTGCGCGATATTAACGACATCGGCTTCGGCGAGACGCTCGCCAGCCGAAACACGCTCGGCAGCCATGCCCGCGCGGACCTTGCTGGTGAAATTCAGCTTAGCGGCCATCGACCACCTCTTCTTCTTCCTGAACCAGCGCAATGATCTCGTTGTAAACGGCGCTGATTTCGTCCTTCGCGACTTTCGCCCCACGCACGCCGCGCACATCGAAGACGGTGCGGCCAAGCGCTGCCGTCTGGCGATAGAGCTCGCGCTGCTTGATGGTTGCCGAAAACACGCGGACGTTGCTCTCGGCGAGGATGGCGCTCATCTGCGTGTGCAGCAGCGTCTTCGAATTAGATTTATTCAGCAAAATTGCAAATTTTCCGGCCGGGTTGGCAACGCGGGTTCGCTCGACCAACTCCATCATCCCCTCGCTGCTCCAGATGTCGATCGGCGATGCATCCGTCGGAATGACAGTGGCGTCCGCGACGGCAAGAACTCGCGCAGTAGTGAGGTCATTGATATTGGGCGGACAGTCGACGATAACGACGTCGTAGTCGTTCGCCAGCGCGGCGATTTCTGGCCCAATCATCTTCTCCAGCTTGTGAATGCTGCCGACACGGAACGGCAGGGGTGTTTCAGGACCCGCCGCGGCACACCAACTCATGCAAGATTGCTGACCATCGGCATCGGCGACATAGACCTTATAGCCTTCCGCCTGAAATGCCCCAGCCAGATTCATGCTGGTGGTGGTTTTGCCAACCCCACCTTTTTGGTTCGCTACGGCTATCACGAGACCCATTCGTTTCTCCATGCAATTGTTCAATAGCGGACGAGCCTCCCAGACGCACTCTCCACGTGGAGACTCCAGCAGGTCATTCGAGAGTCTAATGGCAACTTAAAGTAAATTCTAGGATTTCCGTCTCTGACGTTGTCAGTTCACAACCAATTGGCCGAACGGATAAGGATTAGACAAGTACCGGAAGATCGGCGAGCGGGCGGATTAGCTAGATTGCGATGTTTCAACAACGCTCGGAACTGTCTCCACGTGGAGATCGCAGAAAACCATCGAAGATGCAGGGTCCCGGACTGCTCGCTGATCGATGGGTCACAATATCTTTGCACAGCCGCGTAATGCCGATATGACGGTAAATAGGAGGTTTGAGTTGGGTGGGTGCACTCAGTCGGTCCAGGCGGAGGGCATTGAGGAATGCATCGCGCAAATCTCCACGTGGAGATTCGTCGACTTGACCTGGAGCAACCCAGCGCTTTGACTGTGATGTAGACGAACTAGAAACGATCCGGCCAGTACGGTTGACCAGCGAATCTCCACGTGGAGATTCACTCATCGGGATTCGGGAAGGATATTGACGCGTGAGCTGCGCCATCCAGGACGACAGAATGCGTTGTAACAGCAAGTGGATCTAACCAGCCGGCATCAGCACCTGCGACAAGCGGAGATGAAACACGAACATCACTCCGAGGCACTCTAGCAGTCGAAACTGGCGCACCAGCAAAGATTCAGCCCCTCTAACGCACGGACGTTTCAACGTACATATTTATCTACGATTTCTACGTCGGTATATTTAGTCAAATTTCCTTGCACGTAACTCACGTGTACTCACAGCGATTTGCTCAAAAAAAACGGCGGCCGAAGCCGCCGTCCTGTTTCTTCGATTGCCTTCACCCGTCCCGCGCTTTCAACGCAAGATCGATTTCCGCGGTCTGCAAGCCTTCGCCCCCAGCCGGCGCCTGTTGCCCGCTCAACAGGAATTCAAGCAGGTCGGCAGCAGTCGGTTGGCCCCAGGTGTCCAGCACCACCCAACGGAAGAAGTTCGTCGATGCCATCTTGCTTGGCACCTTCGCCGTCGACACCTTGAGCTTGTCCATGCCGACCGTCTCGTTGTAGCGCTTGATCAGTGCAGTCTGGTCGTCGTACTCGAGCTCGTTGAAGTAGGCGCGCGCCTCATTGATCTTCGCGGCGATATAGCGGTCCTTCACCTGATCCTGACTCTCGCGCGCGCGGCCAGCGTCGGCGGCGGGCGAGGCGGCATTCGCGCCAGGCAACTCGTAGCCCTCGGTTAGCGCCTTGCGGAAATACGCCGCAACGTTAGCGAGCGGCGCTGCGTTTTTCTGCGCCACGCGCGCCGCGGTATAGGCCACGGCTGTGCGAATCTTGTCCTCGCCGTACTGCTTGAGCAGGCGCCGCGCCTCGGAAACCGGGATGCTGAACTTCGACATCTCGCCAATCAGCAGCGTTTCGTTTGCTCGCAGCTCCTGGGACGGATCGGTCTCCGGCTTGCGGGTCACACGGAACTGCAGGGCGACAACCGAGCGTCCCACCTTGTGCTCGATGAGCTCGAACAGGTGATCCGAAATCTCGTTGACTTCCTTGATGCAGGGCACCAGCACACGGCTCTTGAACTGCTTGTAGAGCTTGTACGATTGCGCCGAAGTATCTTGCCCAAGGATCAGGTCGCGCAGCGTCGCGAGCGGAAAGCGCGCCGTCACGCCCACGGCTTCGTAGCGAACGACGTTCTCCCACAGCGCAAGCGAATGTGCCTTCCTGAACTGACGCGTGATGCGCATGTCGATCATCGCGTAGATTTCGGGATTGAGCAGTTCGCCGCGAATCTGCTCGGAGAAGGTATAGCGCAATACCGATCGCTCGAGTTCGGCACCGGCAAGCAAACCCGACGCTTTCCAGATGCTGCGCTTGTCCTGCGTGAGGTAGTCCCAGTTGACGACCGTGCTGATGAGCGAGTTGATCGTTTCTTTGACGTATTCGGTGTTGTTGCTGTTCAGATCGACGTCCTGGGAGAGGGCGGAGATCGTAATCTCGAACGACGAGCGGCCGCGGTCGAGGGAATCCTGGCGAATGGCGTTCTTGATCAGCGAACTGAACATCTTGCGCTGCTGCAGGCTGATCGATCCGGATTTCGGCGCGATATGAATCGCCGGAACGGCCTTGCGGAACAGATCAGGCGGCTGGCCTTGCTGGAATACGAGTGCACCTTGCTTGTCGGCGTCGCCGGCTTCGGCCTTTTTTCTTGCCATATGACCCACGTTGAAAGGGAACCTGGTCGGTGGGTAACTGTATACCAACCGACCAGGTGACTCAAGGCCGCAAACGCAATCGTGACGTGGCACGACACCCAAGGGCAAAGAGCATTGACAGCCGGCGATTCCCTGTCTCGACGGCCACAGGGAAGCCGTCCCGGGCACTCAAAGCGGAGTCCGCCGACGAGCCCATAACTGGTGACCTTTGGATCGGCGCGCCCTGAAAACCATCCCATAGCCGGTGACCTTCAGGCTGGATGTGAGTACTCACTCTATGAATTCGTGCTCGTCAGGTAGCCGTCCATGGGATTACTCACGTCGCTATTCCGGTTGCCGCCCGAAATGGGTCGGCCAAGCCTGGGCACGCTCATGGCGCCCATAAATGGTGACCTGAACCGGCTCCCATGAATGGTTACCCACGCATCGGCAAAATGTGGCTTCGCAGATCTGCAAATCAGCACCTTCCCCCATAACCTGCGACCCATAGCACATCCCATAGGCTGTTACCTTGGTTCAGCTACCTTCCTTACACGCAAGGATTCACGCGGAGGCGCCGATTCGGCGCTCGGTGACGCCCGATATGCCTCCCCGAAAGCCCACCATATCCGGTTACCCTGGCAGATTCCCAAAAACGGTTACCTGAACTCGGGCGAGGAGGCCCCGGAAACGCCATCAGGAAAGGCACCCATCCCATAAGTGGCGACCTTCGGTGATTCCCATAAACGGTGACTTGAACGCCAAACCGAGCCATTTCCCATAGCGGGCGACCTTCCCCCCATATCCACAACCCGTCAACCCCATGCCCGGTTACCGAAGTCCCATATCCACAACCCGAAACTCCCATACCCGGCACCGCAAATCCCATAACACGCCACCAAATCGGCCGCAAAGCCTTGCCTGGTAAGGGTTTGTGGCGTCTAAAGGTTTACTAAAGTTGTTAAAGCGTAAAAGGTAAACACTGAAACACGCGTTCGATGAGAAAGACGTCTCCCAAAACCGGGGACCTAAACACATGTAAGTGGTCACCAACCTCCGTGGCCCCATTCCTGGTTACCTGGCCCATTGACAACGCTTTGCGGGCACCACAAATCATTACCTACGTCCTCTTTTCCTGAGAATCTACATCGAGATCCATAACCAGATCATTGATTTATTGGAGAAACCACCCGGATGGTCTCCGTCTATGGTGTCATTCTTCGTTCAAAGGTAACGGCCTATGGGATCGGCTGGACGGCTACGCAACCCAGTGGAGTGCGGCTGCGAAGCGCTGTGCCGGCCCAGGACAATCGCTGATTCCAGATCACGGGGACGAGCGACCTGGAATACGCGCGCCTGGATCCGACGTTCCTCCCATTTCCGGTTACCCCACTCAGGTCACCAGATATGGGAAACACCGAGGGTCCGAGGGTCCATTTGAGCAGCAACCCAAAGCGATCACGGAAAACCAGGCGCAAACCGGCCAAGGTGCACTGCACAAACTCCATCGGTGACCTATGGCCCGCTGCGCGCCTGCGATCTCAGTCTGACTTCGCGGGAAAGGTAGCCGCGGCCGCGGTGTGCTGCGGCAGGCAATCGCTGCGGTACACGTCGGCAAGACGCTGCTGGGCGGCTTCGATATTGGCGGGATAATCGTTGTCGTCCATGTTCGGTTCGTAACCTGCCGCCTCGAGTTCCCCGAGTTCCCGCATCAAGTCCGCATGCGTGACCTCGTGGGCCGGTTTGACGAACGGGTAGCTGTGACATTCCTGTTGTGTCAGATGCGGGGCGGCGACCGCGCTTACGCTCACCGCTCCCACAAACGGCACCCATACGAACTTCAGCCATGACCTCATGATGAATCCTCCTTTTGATGAACCCGCAACGAGATGACAACGCGCCAACGCGCGGAAAAACGGCTTCGAGGATAAGGAGGTGCCGACGCCGGATCGGGCTCAGCCGGATGACAAAAGGTTTATCTGTCTCACACGCGCACGACACGACACTTCGCGTACGCACGAATTGACAGGATGACAGGTGCGCGTTATGCGCCAGTAAGAAGATGACGCGCTCTTCATTGCCGTGATGCCGTTGTGTCGAGGGCGCGCCACTATGATGGCCAGGCACGAGCGCATCCGCATTCGTGGGTTCGCCAGTGAGTCGTCGAGCCGACCATTCATTGCCATCGGGGGTAGCCATGTCAGTCAGCGAGAAAGCACCGCGCGCACGGCGCGCGGCCGCACGCGTGCCAGCCTTGCACGACTCGGGGCCGCGCATGCGAGGCGCACGATGAACCTGCCTGCCTGGGTGGCGCTCGGGCGTGGCTTGTTCGTGCCGGCGTCGTCGCGGGCAGCACCGGACGTGCGGGACATTGGCCGCGACCACTGGCAGACGACCACGTTCCGCTGGTTCACCGCTTACGCAACCATCTTCTCGCTCGCGTTCATGGCGCTGCTCGGCGTGATCGAATACTCAGTCACACGCGCCATGATGCGCGAAACCGACAGCGGCCTGCGCTGGCAACTGCGCTACTTCGATTCGCGCAGCGATACGAGCCTTGCCGGCGCCATCGACGCGCGCCTCAGACGTCCCGACCGGCGCGATAACTTCTATGGCCTGTTCGCACCGGACGGGCGCTGGCTCGCCGGCGATATCCGCACGATGCCCAAGGGTCTTGTGCTGGGACACTATGGCCAGTCGCACGAGCACACGCGCGGCCAGACGTTCGCGCTCGATCCCGGCTTCGCGCGATCGTCCCTGCGCGCCATGGGAGAGATTCGACCCGACGGCGCGCGCCTCGTCGTCGCACGCACGCTCTCCGACGTGCGCCACGTTCATGATGAACTGATGAAGGCGTTGATCGGAGGCGGCTTCCTGTGTCTCACCGCTAGCCTATGCGCCGGACTCGTGCTGAGCATGCGGCAGATCCGGCGCGTCGCCCAGATCAAGCGCGCCACGCGACGCATCGCGAACGGCGACCTCGCGATGCGGCTGCCGGTCGCCGGGCGCGACGAACTCGACATGCTCGCGCACCTCGTGAACCGCATGCTCGACGAAGTCGAGCGCCTGATGGGCGAGGTGAAGAGTGCATGTGACGGCATTGCCCACGATCTGCGCACGCCGCTCACGCGATTGCGCCTGCGCCTCTCACACGCGGCCGTTGCGATGGAGCAGCGCGGCGAGGCGGTGCTCGCCGGCGTGCTGGTCGGCGCGCGAGGGGAGGCCGATGCCGTGCTCGACCGTTTCTCCGCACTCCTGCGCATTTCGGAGATCGGCGCCATCGATCGCCGCCGCGGCTTTGCGAGCGTGGCCCTGTCCGATCTCGTGCACGAGCTATGCGAACTCTACGCCCCGCTTGCCGAGGAAAAAGCCATCGACTTGCACGCCACTGTAGCGCCGGTCGAACCCATACACGCCGACCGCGCGCTGCTCTTCGAAGCGTTGAGCAATCTGCTCGACAACGCCATCAAATTCGCCCCGCGCGGCGGCGCGGTGCAGGTCGAGTTGCGCGCGCTCGCGCGCGGACCGCAACTCGCCATCGCCGACAACGGACCCGGCATCGCGCCCGGCGAGCGCGCTGCGGTGCTCGGAAACTTCTATCGCAGCGAGCGCACGCGCCACCTTCCGGGCACCGGCCTCGGGCTCGGCATCGTCTCGGCGATCGTGCGGCTGCACGATTTTCGCCTTGCCTTCGGCGCGGCGAATCCCGGGACGATCGTCACGCTCGACTGCTGGACGCATCGAGCGCGCCACGGCCAAGCGGGCCAATGATTGGGCCGATGATCCATGAGGCTCCTGCTGTGTTCGTCCTTGGCTGCCGAACGAAGTTATTTCTACAAGGCGCTGAGCGAGAGCCTGAACAGCGTCGAGGTTGCCGATAACGTCGAGTACGCCGTCTATCTCGCATCGCAGGAGCCGTTCGACACGGTGTTCCTCTGTGCTGCCGCGCCTGAGGCGCACGACGGCATCGCTACCGCGCTCGCAGCCTTTACGCGCTTGTCCGACGCGCCGGCGATCGTCGTTGCGCTCGCGCGCGCGACACCCGCGGACTGCGCGCGCCTGCTGCGCGCGGGTGCCGATGCGTGCTTCGTGCAGCCCTGGTCCATTATCGAAATTCAGGAGCGTATGCTGGCGCTGCGCCGCGGCGCGCTCGTTCACGCGAGCGCACCGCTCGTGCGCCTCGACCCCTCCACGCGGGACCTCGTGGAGGGCGTCCGGCGCATGCCGCTCACCACGCGCGAGTATCTGCTCGTCGAGTGCCTGCTGCGCCATGCGGGCGCGCCCGTCGCGCGCGAGCAGCTGATTCGCTATGCGTGGCCCGACAAGGCCGACGTCGAGCCGTCGAGCGTGAACCTCGTGGTGTCGCGTTTGCGGCGCAAACTCGCGTCGTACGGCGCGCAGGCGAACGTCGAGACGGTGAGCCGCTACGGCTATCAACTCGATCTGCACGCGCGGCAGACGATCGTCGGCGTAAACGATACGTAAGCGCTCAGGCGCCGCGCGCGCGACCGTATTGCCGTTGCAACCTTAAATTTAATTTCATGAAAGGAATCGCGGCGCGGCGCGGGCGCAACGGTAAACTCGAGGCTCCCGAATAGTCGTGCCGCCGGCACGACGGAGTGCGAGAAAGATGAGTCAGGTGCGCGTTTTGACGGTGGAGGACGATGCCGTCACAGCCAACGAGATCGTCAGCGAACTGACGCAGCGCGGCTTTGCGGTCGAATGGGTCGATAACGGCCGCGACGGCATGGCGCGCGCGATGAGCGACGAATACGACGCCATTACGCTCGACCGCATGTTGCCGGGCGTGGACGGTCTCTCGATCCTCACGGCCATGCGCACGGTCGGCATTCAGACGCCGGTGCTGATGCTGAGCGCGCTCGGCGACGTCGATGAACGCGTACGCGGCCTGCGCGCGGGCGGCGACGACTACCTCACCAAGCCTTTCGACCCCGAAGAACTCACCGCGCGCCTCGAAGTGCTGCTGCGCCGCCGTCAGGCCGCGAACGTCGCTCGCGAAACCGCGTTGCGCGTGGGACCGCTCGAACTCGACCTCATTTCGCGCAAGGTGCGCCGCGACGGCGAAGAAGTCGTGCTGCTGCCGACCGAGTATCGCGTGCTCGAATTCATGATGCGCCATGCAGGCAAGACCATCACCCGCACCATGCTGTTCGAAGCCGTATGGGGCTACCATTTCGATCCGGGCACCAACCTGATCGACGTGCATATGGGCCGCCTGCGCAAGAAAATCGATCCGCCGGGCGTGCCGCCGCTCATTCAGACCGTGCGCGGCTCCGGCTACATTCTCGGATAAACCGCTTTGTCGAGTCGTTCTTCTCCCGCCGCGTCTGTGCCTTTGCGCCGGCGCTGGCCCACCACGACGTTCCGCTGGCTGTGCGCCTACACCGCGCTGTTCGGCGTTTTTCTCACGCTGCTGGTCGGCTTCATTGCATGGACCGCGAGCACGACGATCGAGCGCGACGCCGATTCGATCATGGGCTGGCAACTCATCTATTTCGATTCGATCCCCGATGCGCAGTTGCCAGAGGCGATCCATCAGCGGCTCGAACACGAGCGCATGCACGTCAATTATTGCGGGCTCTTTACGAGTGACGGCCGTTACGTCGCGGGCGACCTGCTCGCGCCCCCGCCGAACCTGACCTATAAGCGCGAAGGCAGCACCCACGCGCATACGGTGAAGCTGCGCGATCGCGACGTTTCGCCTGTGGTCCGCGCCATGGGCGAGGTGCGGCCGAGCGGCTTGCGCCTCGTCGTCGCGCGCGACATGACGAGCGTGCTGCGTATTCGCAAGATCATGGTGCGCACGCTCGCGGCGGGCGCCGTGCTCGCATTGTTGGCGGCGGCGGCGGGCGGCCTCGTGTTCGGCATGCGCCAGATCCGCCGCGTACGCGAGATCCGCCGCGTGACCGAATGCATTGCGCGCGGCGACCTGGATCGGCGCCTGCCCGTAGGCGGCGACGACGAGCTCGACATGCTCGCCCATCTCGTGAACCACATGCTCGACGAAGTGGAGCGGCTGATGGGCGAAGTGAAGGGCGCCTGCGATGGCATCGCGCACGACCTGCGTACGCCGCTCGTGCATCTGCACACGCTGCTCGCACGCGTGGCCGAGCGCGACAGTGTGCGCGGCGACGCCGCCGGTACGGTGCTGCTCGATCAGGCCCGCAGCGAAACGGGCCAACTGCTCGAACGCTTCCGCGCCATGCTGCGCATCTCCGAGATCGGCGCGCTGCAAAGGCGCGGCGGCTTTGCGACCGTCGACCTGCACGAACTGGTACAGGAGCTTGCCGACCTCTACGAGCCGCTCGCCGAGAGCCGCAAGCTTGAATGGCGCATCGCAGCCGAGCCCGTCGCCGAGATTCACGGCGACCGCGCGCTGCTGTTCGAGGCGTTCAACAATCTCATCGACAACGCCATCAAGTTCGCGCCACAAGGCGGCGTGGTGAGCGTGACGCTGCGCTCCACGCCGCTCGGCCCCTTGCTCGATGTGGCGGACAACGGTCCCGGCATTGCGCCCGGCGAGCGCGCGGCGGTCCTGCAACGGTTCTATCGCGGCGAGGCGGTGCGTCATATCGCCGGCTCGGGCCTGGGGCTGTCGGTCGTGGCCGCCGTGATGCGCGTCCACGATTTCACGCTGCGCATCGACGACGCACGCGAACTGGCTGGCGAGACGCCGGGCGGCCCGGGTACGCGCATGAGCGTGGAATGCTGGCCGCGCTCTCTCGTCTGACATTTCCCGACCAGCCGTCGGGCTCTCGCCGTCATGCGCATACTCCTCATCTCCCCGAATCACGCCGAAGGCGCCTGGCTCCAGAAGGCCCTGCAGGAAAGCGCGCATAGCCTGGAACGCGCGGAAGACCTGCGCGACGGGCTTTTCGTCGCTGGCGAGGAGCCATTCGATGCAGTGATCGTCATGGCGCTCGACAGCGCGCTGCTGCCTGTGCTGCACGGCATCCTTCCCGGGCTCTCGACGGTCGCGGCCGGCGCGACGATCATCGCCGTGCTCGGCATCGAAGCGAGCGCGACCGAGCGCTCGAAGGTGCTGCGCGCGGGCGCCGACGCGTGCTTTCGCTACCCGTTCTCTTTCATCGAAATGCACGAGCGCATGCACGCGCTGTTGCGCACCACGGCGGCGTGCGGCGGCGGCGTGCAGGGCCCACAGCCCGCGCAGGCCGCAAGCGGCGCACAGCCCGTCCAGAACGCGCCGCAACTCGATGCGGGTACGCGCGAGATCGTGGAGGGTGCGCGCCGCGCGGAACTCACGCGCCGCGAGTACCTGCTCGTCGAGTGCCTCATGCGTCAAACCAACGTCCCTGTGCCGCGCGAGCAGATGATCCGCTACGCGTGGCCCGATAAGGACGACATCGACGCTTCGACCGTCAACCTCGTCGTTTCGCGGCTGCGCCGCAAGCTCGCGCGCGAGGGCGTCGACGTGCGCATCGATACCATCAGCCGCTACGGCTATCAACTGACCTTGCCGACATCCGACTGATGTGCGCTGAGGTAACCGTTTGTGGGAACCGGTTACCTATCCGGGCGTGAACGCATGAGTTTGTGAACATCGAATAACAAACGGCACGCTGACAGCGTGCCGTTCATCCGTGCCTGACAAGCCCTGCCTGTCGTGCTCAGTGCGCGTAGAGCGTGGAGTTCAGGTACGCAAGCTGGCCATCCTGCTCCGCCTGAACAAGCTCGTGGTACACCTCGGCGCGCGTCTTTTCATGGACCGGTTGCCCATAAGGCGGTACCCATGTGCCGGGCGCGACCGTGGGGGCGGTGTTGTTCGCCGCGACCTGGGTGGCTGCTGCGGGCGGGCTGGTCTGCGCGCCGCCCGCAGGCGCCGGGGTTTGGGCAAAAGCTGACGTGGTGGTGACGACACCGGCGAGCGCAGCGATGATCATGAGCGTCTTCATGTGACTATTCCTCCAGGAGTGAGATCGGTTAGCCGGTCAGCGAATGCGATAGATCGCATCCCGGTGTGAGTAGAATAGTTAGGTCACCCTATCGAACCCGATGCAGCATCATGAAGAAACGTTTATCGGCGTGAGAGGATTCGGTGAAAAGAAAAACCCCGCGCAGAGGCGGGGTTCGAGCGGCGATCAATGCGGCTGGCGCCGCTTCGCGCGCGTTCAGGAAGCTGCCTTGTCCTCGTGCAGATCCTGCGTGCTCCAGCCGCCGCCTATCGCCTGTATGAGGCCCACGGTGGCATCGAGGCGCCGTGTGTCCAGCTCCAGCGAAGCGATCTGCGTAGAGAGTTCGGTGGTTTGCGCCGTCACGACGTCGAGGTAGCTCACCACGCCGTCGCGGTAGCGCGACATCGAGAGCGTAAGGGTGCGCTGCGCCGCCGTAAGCGCCTCGTCTTCGCGCTGGGCTTCGTCGCCGAGATGGTGCAGCAGGGCGAGGTTGTCCTCGACCTGCTGGAACGCGCCCAGCACCGTCGCCTTGTACTGCGCGCCGTTCTCGGCGAGCTTTGCCTGGGCGCCGCGCACAACGGCCGCGCGGCGCCCGCCGTCGAAGATCGTCATCATGAGCGTGGGCCCGATCGACCACATCTCGTTGGGCGCGACGATCCACGGCGAGAATGTGTCGCTCTGGAAGCCGCCGTCCAGGCCGAGCGAGAGATCGGGGAAGAACGCGGCCTTCGCCACGCCGATCTGCGCGTTGGCAGCGGCGACGCGCCGCTCCGCGGCAGCAATATCGGGCCGCCGCTGCAGCAGCGCCGACGGCAGTCCCGCGGGCAGATTCGGCAGGTGCGGGCGGATCGTGTCCGGTGCGACGTTGAACTGCGAGGCCGGCACGCCGATGAGCGTGGCGATGGCGTGCTCGTAAAGCGCGCGGCGCGCGCTCACGTCATCGGCCGCGGCCTGCGCGGAGGCGAGCTGTGTTTTCGCGCGCGAGACGTCGAGCGAAGAAGCAATGCCGCCGCGATGGCGGCTCTCTGTGAGCTCCAGCGCGTGACGATAGGCGGCGATGGTGTCGTCGAGCAGCTTCGACTGCTGGTCGAGTCCGAGCAGATCGAACCACGTCGTGGCGAGCTTCGCCTGCAGGCTCAGTTGCAGCGAAGCGATATCGGCTTCGCTCGCCACGCTCGAGGCCTCGCCAGCCTTTACCTCGTTGCGCACCTTGCCCCACAGGTCGATGTCGTAGCCGATACCCACGTCGAGCGTGTTCGAGTCGTACACGTTCGGCTGATCCGGACCACGTAGCGGGCGCAGCGCCGACTGGCGCTCGCGCGACACGTCCGCCTCTGCGCCGACGGTCGGCAGCAGTGCCGAGCGCGCCTGCGCGACGAGTGCATCGGCTTCGTCGTGACGCGCGAGCGCTGCGGCGACGTTCGGATTCGCCTTCGCAACCTGCGGCTCGAGCTGGTTCAACACGGGGTCGCCGAACGCGCGCCACCATCCGTCGCGCGGGAGCTGATCTGCGGGGCGTGCCGTCTGCCAGTCGCCTGCTTCCTTGAAGTGCGTGGGGATGGCCGTGGTGGGCGCGTGATACGCAGGTGCGAACGAGCACGCCGAGAGCAGCAGGGCGGCCGCAAGTGCAACGGCGGGCAACGTGTGCGCAGGCACGAACGGCTTAGCCATGCGCACGCTCCGGGTCGTGCATGGCGGCGGTTTGCGTCGATTGCGCGCCCGGCGCATTGGCGGACGCGAGGCGCACGAGGTCGCCGCTCGCGAGCGAATCCGGCGGATTGTCGATCACGCGCTCGCCCGCATGCAGGCCGGAAGTGATCTCCACGCGCGTGCCGAGATCCGTGCCGATCGTCACGTCGCGCAACTGCACGTGCTGATGCGCGTCCGCGACGGCGACCTGCATGCCATGCGCGCGGAAGATCAGCGCGCTTGCGGGCACGAAGAGCGCGTGCGCGTCGCCCGGCATCGCGAGATGGACTTCGGTGTACTCGCCGGGGAAGAGCAGGCCTTGCTTGTTGTCCACGGCGAGCTGCACGAGCATCGTGCCCGAAGCGGGCGAGATCGACTGGTCGGTGTCCACGAGCTTCGCGTCGAACTTGACGCCGGGGCGCTCGGGCACGGTGAGCGTGGCGTGCATGCCCGGCTTGATCGAGGCGGCGTCGCTTTGCGGCACGCTTACGTACACGCGCAACTGGCTCGCATCGGAGACCGTGAAGAGGTCGGGGCCGCTGCCGCTGCCGGCGTCGATCAGCGCGCCCACGTCGGTCTTGCGTGCGGTGACGATGCCGTCGAAAGGGGCCGTGATGCGCTTGAACGACTCGAGCGCCTCGAGCCGCCGCACGTTGGCCTCGTTCGCTTCCATGGTGGCTTGCTTGGCGATCAGGTCGGAGGTTTTCTCGTCGGCCTCCTGCTGCGAGACCGAGTCTTGCTTGAGCATCTCGGTCCAGCGCCTGGCCGTGGTGGCGGCAAGCTTCTCGTTGGCGACGGAGTTCTGCAGATCGGCGCGCGCCTGCTGGAGCTGCTGGTCGAGGTCGGGCGTGTCGATCAAGCCGAGCAGTTGGCCCGCCTTGACGTGCGTGCCGATATCGGCGTACCACGCATGCAGATAGCCGGACACACGCGCATAGATCGGCGCGTTGATATAGGCGGCGAGGCGCCCGGGGAGCACGAGCGGCTCCAATGCCGGGCTCGCTTGCGGCTGCACGGTCGCGACGGTGGGAATGGCCTGCGCGTCGGTCCACGTGGCGAGTTCCTGATGCGCGTGAACACGGCTGAAGATGCCGCCGGACACGATGCCGGCCGCCACCATCAACGCGATGGCGGCAGTGGATTTCAGGTGGCGCAGCGGCTGCGGCGAGGCGATGTCGATTTCAGTAGACATGGGCTTCTCCCGATTCGAGGGCAGGTTGATCCGTGGATGATTCGTCAGGCTTACTATCTTCGTTGTGGTCCTGGTTGCCCTTGTGCACGAGGCTGAACACCACGGGCACGAACAACAGCGTCGCGCACGTCGCGCAGAGCAGGCCGCCGATCACGGCGCGTCCGAGCGGCGCGTTCTGCTCGCCGCCGTCGCCCATGCCGAACGCCATCGGCGCCATGCCGATGATCATGGCGAGTGCGGTCATGAGCACCGGGCGAAAGCGCGTGAAGCCGGCTTCGAGCGCGGCGCGCATGGCGTCGCCGGTAACGGCGAGCCGCTCGCGGGCGAACGACACCACGAGAATGCTGTTCGCGGTCGCCACGCCCATGCAGAGAATCGCGCCTGTGAGCGCCGGCACGGACAGCGGCGTGTGCGTGGTGAAGAGCATCCAGACGATGCCCGCAAGCGCGGCGGGCAGCGCGCTCACGATCACGAACGCATCGCTCCACGAGTGGAAGTTCACGACGATCAGCAAATAGATGAGTCCCACCGCACCAACGAGACCCAGCAGAAGACCCGTAAATGCGCTGTTCATGGTCTGCACCTGGCCGCGCATCGTGACCGTCGAGCCCTTCGGCAAGTCCTTCGCGCTCGCGTGAATCACCTTGTTGATCTGCGAGGAGACGGCGCCGAGATCGAGGCCCTGCGTGGTCGCATAGATGTCGTAGAGCGGTTCGATGTTGTAGTGCGAGACGACCGCGTCGCTCACGCCGCGCGTGATCGTGGCAATGCCCCCCAGTATCTGCGAGCTGCCGCTCCTGCCCGTCACCGGCAGGTTCTGCAAGTCGGAAAGCGTAGTCATGCGGTATTGCGGTGTTTGCGCGACGATCGGGTAGGACACGCCATTCTTCGGATTGAGCCAGTAAGTGGGGGACACCTGGCTCGTGCCGGAGAGGCTCGCCACCACGGAGTTGGTCACGTCCTGCTCGGTAATGCCGAGCTCGTCGGCGCGCGAGCGGTCGACGGCAACCGTGAGCTGCGGATAAGTCGATGCCTGCTGGATGCGCGGGTCGGCAATGCCGGGGATCCTGGCAATCCGGTGCAGTAGCGCGTTCGCGTAGACCTTGTTTGCGGCCTGGTTCGGTCCACTCACCTGCACGTCGATCGGCGCGGGCGAACCGAAGTTGAGGATCTGGCTCACGATATCGGCGGGCAGGAAGGAGAACGTCGTGCCCGGAAAGCGGCGCGGCAATTCCGTGCGCAGCTCGCGCACGTACTGTGCGGTGGGCGCGTGCGACTCGGCGAGCGAGATGAGGATGTCGCCATCCTGCGGCCCGATCGTCCCGCTGTTGTTGTAGGTCAGGTTGATACCGCTGTTTGGCAGTCCGATATTGTCGATCACACTTGTGAGCTGGTCAGGCGGAATGGCTTCGCGAACGGTGTCTTCGATATGGTCGAACAGATCGGCGGTTTCCTCGACGCGCGTGCCGATCGGCGCACGCACGTGCAGCGCGATCTCGCCGGAATCGATATTGGGGAAGAAGTTGCGGCCAAGGAACGGTGTGAGCGCGAACGAAAGCGCAACGATAACGAGAAAGCCCACGACAAAGCGGCGCCGGTTCGTGAGCGCGAGACCGAGCACGACGCGATAGCCTGCCCGTACGCGTTCGAAACGACGTTCGAACGCGCGTTGAAACAGCACGAGCAGATTGCGCGTGGGCGGCGCGTGGTCGTGCGCGCCATGCGGCGCCATGACGGCCGCCAGTTCGCCCGAGGCGTGGCCTTGCGAAGCGTGCGGCTTGAGCAGGTAGCGCGCCATCATGGGCACGAAGGTGCGCGAGAGTACGAACGAGGCGATCATCGCGAAAATCACGGCTTCGGCCATCGGTACGAAAAGAAAGCGCGCAATGCCGTCGAGCAGCAGCATCGGCACGAAGACGATACAGATACAAAGCAGCGAGACGAGCGCCGGCATGACGATTTGCGCTGCGCCGTCGAGGATCGCGCTGCGCACGTCCTTGCCCTGCTCGAGGTGCCAGTTGATGTTTTCGATCGTGACAGTGGCGTCGTCCACGAGTATGCCGACCGCGAGCGCGAGGCCGCCGAGCGTCATCACGTTGAGCGTTTCGCCGCACGCGGCGAGCCCTGCGATCGCGGCCAGCACGGCGAGCGGAATTGAGGCGGCGATGATGAGCGTCGAGCGCCAGCTGCCGAGAAAGAGCAGGATCATCGCCGAGGTCAGCGCGGCCGCAATCAGGCCTTCGCGCGCCACGCCGCTCACCGCGCCCTTCACGAACACCGACTGGTCGGAGAGGGCAACGAGCTTGAGCCCCGGCGGCAACGACTGCTCGATGAGCGGCAGCTTCGCTTTCACGCCGGCAATGATGTCGAGTGTCGAAGCCGAGCCGTTCTTCATGATGCTCATGAGCACCGCGCGGTGGCCGTCCACGCGCACGATGTTGTTTTGCGGCGGATAGCCGTCGCGCACGTGGGCCACGTCGCGCATATAGATCACCGTGCCATCCACGGTCTTGATGGGCAGCGCGTTGAGCTGATCGATCGTCAGCGGACTGTTGTTCAGGCGTACGTTATATTCATAGCGGCCGATTTTCTGCGTGCCTGCCGGAATGATCTGGTTCTGCTGAGCGAGCGCTGTCGCCACATCCTGCGCCGACAGCTTCTTCGCCTGCAGCGCTTGCGGGTCGAGGTCGATCTGCACCTCGCGCACCTTGCCGCCGTAAGGCGTGGGAATGGCGACGCCCGCCACGGAAAGCAGTTGCGGACGGATGAAGTTGGTCGCGTAATCCGCGAGTTTCTGCTCGTCGAGCGTATGGCTCGTGAGCGCGAGCTGCAGCACCGGCACCGTGGACGCGTTGTAGTTGAGGATCTGCGGCGGCGTGGTGCCGGGCGGCATCTGCTTGAGCACGGTTTGCGAAACCGAGGTGACCTGCGCGGTGGCCGTGCGGATGTCCACCGTCGGCTGGAAGAAGATCTTCACCACGCCGTAGCCGCGAAACGACTGCGACTCGATATGCGCCACGTCGTTGACGGTGGTGCCGAGCGTGCGCTCGTAATAGCTGACGATGCGGCCCGCCATGTCGTCGGGCTGCAGGCCCGCGTAGTTCCACACGACACTGATCACGGGAATGCGGATGTCGGGAAAGATGTCGGTAGGCGTGCGTAACGCCGCGAGCGGGCCCGCGATCAGGATCAGGAGAGCCAGCACGATGAACGTATACGGACGGTTCAAGGCTAGCCGGACGATTTTCAGCATCAGATGGGGCTCCGTTCATGCGCAAGGCTGCGCGCCACGCGTGGGTGCAGACGACGCCGGTATTGTGTCCGGCGCGTCCTAACACGCGGGAGCCAGGCAAATGAAAAAAGATTTAGCTGCGCGCCGGTCTCATGACGCTTGCAGGAGTGCGAAATGAAACGCAGCAGTGAGACCGGCGGCAAGATGGAAGACGGCGTCAGCCGAGCAGATAACCCGAGCCGCGTATCGTGCGGATGAGCGAGGGTTGACCGGGTGTGTCCACGCGATTGCGCAGGCGTCCCACGTGAACGTCCACGAGATTGGTGCCGGGGTCGAAGCGGCCGCCCCACACGCCTTCGAAGATCATGGTGCGCGTGAGCACCTGGCCCGCGTGGCGCATCATGAATTCGAGCACGCGCAACTCGGTGGGGCGCAGGCGCAGCACCTTGTCGCGGCAGCTGAGCCGGCGCTTGACGAGGTCGAGTTCGAGCGGGCCCACACGCAGTACGGTTTCTGTCGTGGCGGGGCGCGTGCGCCGGCGCACGAGCGCTTCGACACGGGCGGACATCTCGTCGATCGAAAACGGCCGGGTGAGATAGTCGTCGCAGCCGGCCCGCAGACCCTGGATGCGTTCCTCCACACCGGTCGTCGAACTCATCACGATCACGGGTGTTTCGATACCCACGCCGCGCATGGTGGTGACGATCGTGAGACCGTCGAGGTCGGGCAGGCGCCGCTCGAGCGCGACGACGTCATAGTCGCCCGCCATCACCATCGCAATGCCTTCGCGGCCCGAGCGGGCAACGTCGACGGTGAAGCCGGTCGAGGCGAGCGTGGGCACGACGCTGCGCTCGGTAACGGCGTCGTCTTCAATGGTTAGTATTCTGGGCATGGCTTTGCACGCGTAGTGACGAAAAAAACGGGAAGCCGCATCAGGCAACCGCGCGCAGCGGCGCAGACCGCGTCTGCGCCACGTTCGTGCGGAACTGCTCCACGGCGAAGTCGATGAAGCTGCGGATCTTCATCGTGAGGTAATTGCGCCCGGAATAGACGATCGAGATGTGCTGCACGCCGCCGTTGACGTCGAACGCGTTGAGCACGGGCAAGAGCGCACCGCGCGCGAGGTCGTCGGCGACGAGGGGCAGCGGCAGCAGCGCGACGCCCATGTCCGCGAGCGCGGCGGCACGCACGGTTGCATAGCCGTTGGCCGTCATCGGGCCGTTCACGTTGATGCGCTGCACACCCTCGGCGTTCGAGAACTCCCAGTGGCGCGGCGCATCGGAAACCGCGAGCAGGCCGTGCTCGGCCAGTTCGGCGGGTTCGCGCGGCATGCCGTGGCGCGCGAGCCAGGCGGGCGTGGCCACGAGCATCTCCTTGATCGAGGTGAGCTTGCGGCTCACGAGCGAGGCGTTCACGCTCTGGCGGTCGGTCGCGAAGCACACGTCGAAGCCGCCTTCGATCAGGTCGATGTGCGTGTCGTATGCCGTCACGTCGAATTCCACGCGCGGATTGACCGCGCGATACGCGCCGAGCATCGTGGGCAGTCCCGAGCTTGCGAACACGGCGGGCGCGGCGATGCGCAGTATGCCGCTCGGGTCGCGTGTGGCGCGCACGAGTTCCGATTCGACCTGATCGAGCTTTTCGATCACGGCACGACAGCCATCCAGGTAGAGGCGTCCGGCTTCGGTGAGCGAAAGGCTGCGCGTGGAGCGGTTCAGGAGGCGCATGTTCAGATGCGCTTCGAGCATGCCGACGCTGCGCGTGACGGCCGCGGCCGACATGCCGAGCTGCTTGCCGGCCAGGTTAAAGCTGCTCAGATCGACGACGCGCGTAAAGACGCGCATGGCTTGGAGCTGGTTCATGGGCGATAGTCCTGGGAAGACGCGCCGCCACGAGGGCGAGCGCGGGCATCGACGCCGGGCAAGGCGGCGACGTTTCATTCACGCTTCGTGCGTGATCAGACGGGAAGAATGAGCGGGCCGGCAGCGCGCCTAATTGGGCAGCGCCTGCCCATAGGCGTGCGCTTCGCGCTGCGCGGCGGCCTCGTGCGCCGAGAGCGCGGCCTTGAGCCGATGCATGCTTTCGGTGGGAATGGCGAAACCTGCCCAGCCGAGACCGGTATGGCGCAGAAACAGCACGACGCCGTCGAAGAGCGGATTGCGTTCCGTGTACCAGCACGGATCGATCTCGAGCACATATTGATGCGACCGCAAGGGCTGCTCGGGCACCGCCGGCTGCATGTGCGCGCGCAGCTTGCTGAGTTCTTCGATCAGGCCGTCCACATCAGGCGTGTCGAGCAGGGCGGCTTGACCGCTTACCTTTACGCATACCGCGTGCTGGCCGTATTCGTTGACGAGTTCGATCGACAGCGGCTTTTGCATATTGCGCTCCTCTCAGTGCTGAAACTGGGAGGTATTATCGGTGCCCAATCGGAACGCATGCTTTAAGTTGCGGCGCACTCCAGATGAAAACAAATTTAGAAAGCGACGATTCGCTTGCCCGTTATCGCGGCATGGCGCGCAGGCCGTGTTAATCACGCGGCCCGGCGCATGGCCATCGTTTCATGCAGACGCGATGGAAGCCGTTAATCTCATACGTGCTGTTTGCGCAATTGCGGCACGCGATTATTGCTGCCACCGGCGAGAAACGCTGCAACGAAAAGCAGAATGCCGATAATTGCAATCGTCGTCGCAAACGCGCGAGCGACGTGCGCGCTGCTCGCATCCGGCCCGGCGAGCGCGAAAAACAGGCCACCGAGCAGCGCCACGGCGAGCGCGGCACTCACCTGCAACATCGAGCTGACGAGCCCGGCGGCAAGACCGGACCAGCGTCGATCGACACATTCGACATTGCGCCTGACGAGGGCAGGCAACGCGACGCCCTGGCCGAAGCCGATCAGAAAGAGCGACGCGCCCAGCGCGTGAAGACGTCCATCGTGAACAAGCATGGCAGTCCAAAGTAATCCGCATCCCTCGACTGCCATGCCTGCCGCCGCCGCACGGTGCCCGAGCCGGCGTGCAATCAGGGGATTGAGCAGCGGCCCGACCAGAAAGCCGACGCCCAGGGGCAGAATACGCAATCCGGTTTCGAGCGGCGCGAGCCCGAGTGTACGCTGCACGTAAATCGCGAACATCATGAAGAACGGTGCGAGCGAATAGAAGAAGAGCGTGGCAACGAGCCCGCGCACGAGACCTGGCGCGGTGAAGATGACGGGCGGCACGAGTGCGTCGCGACCGGCGTTCGCGACGCGCGCCTCGTAGCGCCAGAAGATCGCGAACAGGGGCGCGGCGGCAATGAGCAACGCCCACGTCCAGACCGGCCAGCCGTGCTCGCGGCCTTCGATCAGCGGCACGACCAGCGCGGCCAGCGCCAGGGCCAGCAAGACCATGCCGCCGGGATCGAGCTTCGCCGGGTGGTCCGAGCGGCTTTCACGCACGAGCCAGTATGCTGCGGGCGCGGCCACCATCACGACAGGCAGGTTGATCAGAAAAATGCTGCGCCAGCCAGATTCGAAGACGTTGACCGACACGAGCACGCCGCCGAGCGCCTGGCCGGCGACTGCAGCAATCCCATAGGCCGCGCCAAAGAGGCTGAGCGCAAGCCCCTTCTGAGGTGCCGGAAAGAGCGCGTGGATCGAGGCAAGCGCCTGGGGCGCCATGACGGCCGCGGCGCCCCCCTGAAGGATGCGCCCCGTCACGAGGGCCGCGGGCGAACTGGCGAGCCCGCAAACGGCCGAAGCCGCCGCGAACGCGAGGATCCCCACGAGAAAGATGCGCCGCCGTCCGTACAGGTCGCCTAGCCGGCCGCCTGTAATGAGAAAGATCGCGTAGGTCGCCGCGTAGGCCGAAATCACCAGCTGCGCGATGGCGGCGCTGGCATGCAGGTCGGCCTGCATCGACGGCAGCGCCACGTTGACGATGAAGAAGTCGAGCGGCGGCAATAGCGTGCCCATCAGCAGCACGGTCAACGCCCACCAGGTGCGCGCGCCCGCTCGCGTGGGCGGCAATTCCACAGTCGAAAGGTTCGTCATGCGGCCTCCGTATGGAACCATTCAGTTCCTAATTGGGCAAAAAAAACTAGCGGATGGCGCTCAGCGCGATTTCAGCGATTGCATTCATCGCACGCTCGCCGGCGTCGGTCTTGCCCAGCACGCGCATGCCTTCGATCGTGCAGAGCAGGAAGCGCGCGAGATCGTCGGCATTCTGGCCGGCGGCCAGTTCGCCCGCCGCCTGGCCACGCCGGATCGCGCTCGCGAGCAGCGCCTGCATGCGCGCGAACATGTCCGTGACGCGGGCTTTCACCTCGGCGTCGAAGGGCAGGCACTCGGTGGCGGCAGCCGTCACCGGGCAGCCCGCAAGCCCTTCGAGGCCCGCGGAAAGGCGCACGTAATGACGCAGCGCCTCGCGCAGCGCGATGCGCGCAGAGGCGTGCCGCAGGTTGCGTGTGAGCCGTGCGATACCGCGCTCGGTGTAGTAGTCGAGCGACGCGAGAAAGAGCTGGTGCTTGTCGCCGAACGCCTTGTAGAGGCTGCCGCGGGAGAGCTGTGTGCCTTCGATCAGGTCGGGCAACGACGTTGCGGCATAGCCGCGCGCGCGGAATACCTCGAGCGCGTTCTGCACGGCTTCCTGCTCGTCGAACTCGCGTGGACGGCCAGGGCCAGAGCGGGTATCGGATTTCATGCCACTATTCTAGACCAAACGATTCCGAATTGCAGGGAAAACCGCGCGTGGCGCAGATAAACATGCATACAGAATGAATTATATGTACGCACAGAAATATCAATTGTTGATATTCGGCGTGCGTCGGTAATCTGGCCGACATACCGACCAGCACGCCCCAGCTATGCCCCGCACCGCGCTCATCGAATGGTTGACGAGTTTCGTGCCCAACCCGGCCGCCCCGCCGTGGCGCGAGCGGGTGCGGCGCTGTGGTGGAGCGTTGCTCGGCATCGCCTTCACGGGACTCGCAACGCATTGGGCGTTCGGCGCGGCGGGCGATATCCCGCTGCTCGTGGCGCCCATGGGCGCTTCTGCCGTGCTGCTCTTCGGCGCGTCGGACAGCCCGCTTGCGCAGCCGTGGTCGATTCTCGGCGGCAACTTCGTCTCCGCGCTAGTGGGCGTGGCGTGCGCGCAATGGATCGCGTCGCCGGTCGTGGCGGCTTCCGTGGCAGTGGCGCTCGCCATCTGCGCGATGTTTCTGTGCCGCTGCGTGCATCCGCCTTCAGGCGCGGTCGCGCTGACCGCCGTGCTCGGCGGCCCCGCCGTTCATGCGCTCGGCTTTCACTTCGTGCTCGCGCCGATTGCCTTCCAGTCCGTCGCGTTGCTCAGTGCGGCGCTCGCGTTCCACGCCCTGACTGGTCACCGCTATCCGCGCGCTGCGTTTCGCCCCACGCCCCAGGCCGCTGCCGCGCCGCTTGCCGCGCTCTCGCAACCTCTGCTGGAGCCGCTGGATTTTCCGCTAAAATCGTTCGAACAACTAACTTGCGAGGAAATCATGTCGATTGGCTGTCCCGCCGTGCCCGCGACAATGGGCGCGCGGGCGGCGCACGAGATGTTCCGCCGCCACGGTGCTTCGACGCTGCCGGTGGTCGATGCGATGGACCGCGTGGTCGGCGTCGTCACGCATCACGCGCTCGGCGACCTTGCGCCGGCCGCAGGCCTCAGGCGCGTCTGGAACACGTTGCGCCGCGCGGTGCTGCGCGAGTCGGCGCGCGTGGAAGAAACCGTGGAAGCCGTGATGGCGGCCGGCGTGCACGCGGTCCATCGGGCCACGCCGCTCGCGCATCTCGTGCCGATCTTCATCGAGCACGCTTACCACGACATTCCGGTGATGGACGATGCGCGGCGGCTGGTTGGCGTGGTCAGGCATTCGGACATGATCCGCTGGCTCCATCACCGCGCAGGCGCCGCCCAGGCGGCCGCGGCGGCAGCCTGAGCCTGGTGCCAGGGCGCGTCACATCACGAACAGCATGGCCGCGAACACAGCATAGAGCCAGCCGACATGCGTGAGCTGACGGCTGCGCACCTTCGGCGCGCGAAACGCCCATTGCAGGAACAGAATCGCGACCATGGTCGTCACGGCCGCGAGAATCGAGGGCGTGCCGAGATGCCACGGCGTGAAGAAGAGGCCGAACGCCGTCGGAATGGTGGCCTGAATCATCATTGCGCCGCTGATGTTCGCCAGCGCCAGCCGCTCCTTGCCCTGACGTACCCAGATGATCGCGTTCATGATCTCGGGCAGCTCGGTGGCGATCGGGCTGAACAACACGGCAGTCAACTGCGGGCTGAGGCCGAGGAACGGCCCCACGGCGCCGATCTGCTGCACGAACAGGTGCGAGGCCGCGAAGATCACCGCGAGCGCGCCCAGCGTCTGCAGCAGAATCCACACCATGGCCGGATTGTCGTCGTGCGGGCGCAGCTTCAGCGGCTCGAGATCGCCTTCCACCTCGCCGCTGTCTTCGGCGGAAAGCTCCTTCCAGCAATAGAACGCGTAGGCCGCGAGAAAGGCGATCCCCAGTACCGGCTTGAAGCTGAACACCACGAGCCCGAGCGCGATCTTCGCCACGAAGATCGCGAGGAACCAGAGTTGGTCGCGCCGCAGACGGCGCGTATTCACGTCGACGGTGGCCGCACGCTCGCGGCCCACGCGCTTCGCTGTCGCGAGCAACGCAAAACCCACCACGGCATACGCTATCGTGCTGAGCGCGAGCGGCCCGCCAATCGCGGCGCCTACGCCGATTTCCTTGTGGGCGGGATCGCCGCCGAAGGCGACCGCAACGAGCGTGACCACGCTCTCGGGCAGCGCCGTGCCGAACGCGGCGAGAATCGTGCCGGTGGCGGTTTGCGTGACCTTGAGCTTGTAGCCGAGCCACTCGACGCTATTGACGAAGGTCTCGCAGGACAGGTAGATGATGCCGGCCGCGGCAATGAGCAGGGCGAACGTCAAGATCATGACGAACGCTCCATGGCGCAAACGAGAAGTGGATGCGGGGCGAGACGAGTCATTGTTTTTGCCGTGTTGTGCGAGCCGGGCACCGAAACCATGACGCTTCCCTTCGCCCGGCCCGGGTGAAAGGGAAAACGTCATAGGTCTCGTCAGGCCGCGCAACTGCAGCGATTCGCTGCAGTGATTCGCAATACGGCTGCCGGCGCCATGGTGCAGGGGCACCAATTATGTTGACGGCGGCGCAACGCCAAAGCAGACGTTGCAGACTACTCCCCTAAGACAGGGGGTGATTATAGCCGAAGTTCATGGCGGCGAGCGATTATCGGCGCGCCCGCCGCATGCCTCTTGCGCGAAGCGAATCAGAACTTGTGACGCAACCCGACCATCACCATCGCCTGCTTGTCGTTGGTCGCGTCGTTGCCGAAGTCGGCGAACGAGGCGACCGCGTTGACGAGTTCGCCCGTGTTCGCGTCGATGGTCTTGCCCGACGCCTTCTGGTAGCCCGCGAGCGCGTAGATATCGGTGCGCTTCGAGAGGAAGTAGTCGCCGCCAAGGCTGAACTGGTTATAGCTCGCGTCCACGCCGTTGCCGTGACCCTTCGTGTAGTTGTAGCCGAAGCCCACGAGCGCGACCGGCGTGACCTGATAGTTGATGAAAGCCTGGCCCGTGTTGAACTTCGTGTCGCTGTTCGCGCCGGCTGCGCTCTGATAGTTCGCGTACTCGACATTGCTGTACGCAAGGCCCGCCGTCACCGGCCCATACGTGTAGTCGCCGGCCGCGCGAATGATCTGCAGCGAATTCGCGGAGACGAAACCGCCCGTGATGGCGGTCGAATCCACGTTGACGTCGGTGTTCGGGTTCAGGCCGTCGAACGTCGCAGCCGTGCCGCCGTTGCTGTTGGCCTTGAAATAGCCCGCGCCGAAGCCGAACGGACCATGGTTGTAGGCGGCCGCCACGGCCCACGTCTGGCCCGCACCGATGCTGCCCGCCTGGCCGCCGAACGCGTACATCGCGCTCATCTGCAGGCCGCCGAAGTTCGGGCTCGCATACTTGATCGAGCTGCTGGTGCGGTAGCTGTTGTCGTAGTTGTCCATGTCGCCCGGCGTGGCGAACGTCGAGCCGAATGCGCCGTCGTTGGTGAGCGGCTGCAGCAGGTCGATGAGCGGATCGTACTGGCGGCCGAGCGTGACGGTGCCCGCGGTGCTCGAGTTCAGGCCGACCATGGCCGTGCGGCCGAAGAGGCGGCCGCCCTGGCCCTGCTTGCCGTTGTCGACGTTGAAGCCGCTTTCGAGCTTGAAGATCGCCGAAAGGCCGTTGCCGAGGTCCTCGGTGCCGCGCAGGCCCCAAAGGTTCGGCGACAGATTGCCGGACATCATCTGGAATGTGCCGCCCGAACCGTTCTTGCCCTGCTGGTTGCCGAACCAGGCAACTGCGGTGTCGAGCGAGCCGTAGAGCGTCACGCTGCTTTGCGCGTGGGCGATGGAGGCAAACGATGCCAGCGCGAAGGCGGCGGCGAGAGCGGTTCTTTTCATTGAATGGTCTTCGTTGGTGAGTGGCATGTGTGAGAGTGAAATCGCGGCGCGAAGGCGCGCTAAGGCATGGTTTTGCCGACGGCCGAAATTCAGCGGCGATTATGCGTAACGCCTTCCGTGGACGAATTTGAAAAATGGAAAGACTGCGTTTCATGATTCGCATGAGCGCGAACGCGCCGCCAGTGCGGCTTCACAAGGCTTTGCCCTGCGCAGGCGTTGTTTTTTTGCGGCGAATTCTTCTGATTGGTAAGAATGACTAAACGAATATCGAAGCCAGAATTCATCGCGTGAGCGATTAAATATTTCTTCATTTTCCTGCGGATGTTTGGCGAAAGTCGCGCCTCTATCCTTGCCTCACGAGTCGCAACCCGATTCGATGCCGGAACGGGCAACGCTTCCGGCCATGACCGATAGCCCCGGCCCGCGAGGCCGCACAGGAGAAACGAGGTGAGGATATTCAAGAGCGGCGCGTGCACCGCAATCATGCTGTCGATATCGGCGCTCGCGCACGCACAGGCGGCGAGCGCACCGCAGGCGAGCGTGCGGCAACTGGCGAGCGCACAAGTCTCGCAGGCCGACGCGCCGGTCACACGCGCACAGGTGCGCCACGAACTGGTGCACGCCGAGCGTGACGGGCAGATCCAGACGCTCGATCGAACGCTGTACGCGCATCACTGAAGCCGCAGCGCTTCCGTCGCAGCGAAGCAGGCCGCGCGCCGTGACGGAACCTCGCATCGCGGCCACCCACAACGTCGGCTCAATCCATCCCATTCATGAAATCACGCATTCTTTCCTACGTGTTGCGTGCCGCGCTGTGCGTTGCAGTCGCCGCCGCCTTCTCCGGATGCGCGAACCTGCATCCGCAACCCAACGGTCCCGGCGACTGCGTCGGGCCGGCGGGCTTCTGCGTGCCGTTCTTCGGTTCGTAATTCGCGAGGCCGGTCTTCCTGGCGCCGTGTTCGCGTCCCGCTGCGGGGGCTGGCGGCGCGCATAATACGCGTTTCGACGGCACATCCACGATCCGTGTCCAGGAGGAGACCCATGAGTCGCGATATGCGCACCGACGCCGAAGTCCTCGCATCGTGGCACCGCAACGCGACGCCCTGGATCGCCGCGGTGCGCGGCGGCGAGATCGCGAGCCGCCGGCTCGCGACCGACTCAGCGGTGCTCGATGCCGTGCTCGCGTGCGCGCCGCGCAGCGTGATCGATCTCGGCTGCGGCGAAGGCTGGCTCGCGCTGGCGCTCGCGCGCCGCGGCGTCGCTGTCACGGGCGTGGACGCGGTGCCCGAACTCGTGGAGGCCGCGCGCGCGGCGGGACTCGCGGACTGCCGCCTGCTGACCTACGAGCAGGTCGCGCAGGGCGCATTACCCTGCCGCGCCGATGCGGTGGTGTGCAATTTTTCGCTCATCGGCGCGACCTGCGTCGATGATTTGCTGGGCGCGGTACCCGCGTTGCTGGAGCCGCAAGGCACACTCGTCGTGCAGACGCTGCATCCGCTCATGGCATGCGGCGACGAGCCTTATATCGACGGCTGGCGCGCCGGATCGTGGGCCGGATTCAGCCGTGCGTTTCGCGACGCGCCGCCGTGGTACTTTCGTACGCTCGAAAGCTGGATCGCGTTGTTCGACATGAGCGGTCTCGATTTGCGCGCGTTGCGCGAGCCGCTCGACCCGCGCAGCGGCAAGCCGGCTTCCGTGTTGTTCATGGCGCAACGGCGCGGTTGACTCCGCCCCGCGCGCCGCTGCAAACGAGGAGACAGCGGCAATGGCGATGATTTCTCACGTGTATATCGGCGTGAACGATTTCGAGCAGGCATTGACGTTCTATTCCCCGCTCATGCAGGCACTGGGCTTCGTGCAGAAGTTCCGCGATCCCGGCTACCCCTGGGCGGGCTGGATGGAACCCGGCGTGCCGCGTCCGCTCTTCCTCGTTGGCCGGCCGTGGGACGGCAAGGCCGCGCAACCCGGCAACGGCCAGATGGTCGCGCTGCTCGCGCCTTCGCGCGCGGCAGTCGACGCCGCCTACGCCGCCGCGCTCGCGCACGGCGGCGCCGGCGAGGGCGCGCCCGGCCTGCGCCCGCACTATCACCCGAACTACTACGGCGCGTACTTTCGCGACCCCGAAGGCAACAAGCTCTGCGTCTGTTGCCACGATCCCGCGGACCATTGACCCGCCGCGGCAAGTCATCACACGGGCGTCCCATTCGCTGTGCTACCCTTGCCTCGCCTTGGGCCGAGGGTGCCGTGCAGGCGTGCGAACGTCCGACGGCGGACGGCCTGATGTATCGAAGTCGCCAATCGAAGTCCTGAACCAGCGTCCCGATCCGCGCCTCATTGCGCGCATGCGCCGTGACAACGACCAATAACAGGAAGAAGACCCAGATGAAAAAGCACGAGATACAACGCGCAGGTTCGCGCGGCCGCTTGCGCGCACTGATTGCCGCCGTGGTGCTGGCGGGCAGCGCACAAGCCGCGCATGCGGCCACGGAAATCCAGTTCTGGCATGCCATGGAGTCCGAACTCGGCGAGCGCGTGAACGCGATCGCGCAGCAATTCAACGCGTCGCAGAGCGAATACAAGATCGTGCCCGTCTTCAAGGGCACCTACGACCAGACGCTTGCCGCCGGCATCGCGGCCTATCGCAGCGGCGACGCGCCCGCCATCCTGCAGGTGTACGAAGTCGGCACTGCCACGATGATGAACGCGAAGAAGGCCGTGCTGCCCGTGTACGACGTGATGAAGACCGCCGGCGTGCCGCTCGACGAAAAGGCCTTCGTGCCGACCATTGCGAGCTATTACAGCGACGCGAAGACGGGCCACCTGGTGTCGATGCCGTTCAACAGCTCGACGCCGGTGCTCTACTACAATCGCGACGCCTTCAGGAAGGCCGGCCTGCCCGACGCGCCGCCGAAAACCTGGCCCGAAGTCGCCGAAGCCGCCGCGAAGCTCAAGGCCTCGGGCATGAGCTGCGGCTTCACCACCGGCTGGCAGGGCTGGATCCAGATCGAGAACTACAGCGCGTGGCACGGCGCACCGATCGCGACGCGCAACAACGGCTTCGACGGGCTCGACGCGCAGCTCGAAATCAACAAGCCGCTGCAGGTCGCGCACATCGCCTTCCTGCAGAACATGGCAAAGCAGGGCACCTTCACCTATGTGGGCCGCAAGGACGAAGCCACCGCCAAGTTCTATAGCGGCGACTGCGGCATCATGATGGGCTCGTCGGGCGCGCTGGCGAACGTGCAGCAGTACGCCAAATTCAAGTTCGGCACCGGCATGATGCCGTACGACCCGAGCGTCAAGGGCGCGCCGCAGAACGCCATCATCGGCGGGGCGAGCTTGTGGGTGCTGGGCGGCAAGAACCCCGAGGTCTACAAGGGCGTGGCGAAGTTCCTCGCGTATCTGAGCTCGCCGGCCGTCGCCGCGAAGTGGCATCAGGACACGGGCTATCTGCCGGTGACGAAGGCCGCGTACGAACTCACGCAGCAACAGGGTTTCTACGCGTCGCATCCGGGCGCCGACACGGCCACGAAGCAGATGCTCAACAAGCCGCCGCTGCCGTGGACCAAGGGCCTGCGCCTTGGCAACATGCCGCAGATCCGCACGATCGTCGACGAAGAGCTCGAACAGGTGTGGACGGGCGCGAAGACGCCGCAGCAGGCGCTCGATTCGGCCAACTCGCGCGGCGACGATCTGCTCAGGCGCTTCGAGCAGCAGGCGGCGAACTGACGGTCCGACGCGCGTGAAGTGATCCGGTGCCTCGGGCGAGGCACCGGGCAGCGCCCCGGGAGGCGGCCGCCGGTCCGGTCTTTGGGGGCGCTTTGCTTACGCGCCAGGGTCGCGGCTTTAGAACCACGCGTCCTGCATGTCGAGCGTGGTGCGGTCGAGCGAGGCGAGCAGATCGAACTGCGCAGCCGTTTTCGGCAACTCCCATGCGAAGAAGTAGGCGGCGGCCGCGAGCTTGCCGTGATAGAAGTGCGCCTCGTCGCCGTGCGTTGTGTCGAGCGCCGCGCGTGCCACGAGCGCCTGTTCGAGCCACACCCAGGCGACGACCACGTGGCCGAACGCTTCCAGGTACACCGAAGCATTGGCGAGTGTCACAGCCGGGTCGCCGGCTGCCCACAATTGCCGCGTGACTTGCGTGAGCCGCTCGAATGCGGCTGCGAGCGCATTGGCGTGGGCGGTCCCGTCTGCCGTGCCCGAAGCGTGCGCGCGTTCGAGCGTGGCTTGCACGCGCTGCGCGAAGATCCTGAGCGCCGCACCGTCCTTGATGACGACCTTGCGGCCGAGCAGGTCGAGCCCCTGAATGCCGTGCGTGCCTTCGTGGATCGGATTGAGACGGTTGTCGCGATAGAACTGCTCGACGTTGTACTCGCGCGTGTAGCCATAACCGCCGTGCACCTGGATGGCGAGATCGTTGGCCGCGAGACACCATTGCGAAGGCCAGCTTTTCGCGATCGGCGTGAGCAGGTCCAGCAGCAGCGAGAGCGTCTCGCGTTCCGTGCCGCTGGCGGCGCCCGCTTCATCCACGAGTTTGGCGCACAAGAGGTTGAGCGCGAGCGCGCCTTCCACGTAGCTTTTTTGCGCGAGCAGCATGCGGCGCACGTCGGCGTGCTCCACGAGCCTGACCTGCGGCGAAGCCGGATCTTTGCCCGCGGCGCCCACAGGACGCCCTTGCGGACGGTTGCGCGCGTAATCGAGCGCATGCAGATAGCCGGTATAGCCGAGCATCGTCGCGCCGAGCCCCACACCGATGCGCGCCTCGTTCATCATGTGGAACATGTACGCGAGCCCGTGGTGCGGCTCGCCCACGAGATAGCCGATCGCGCCCGCGCGGCCGCCCGGTGTGTGCCGCGTGCCTTCGCCGAAGTTCAGCAGGCAGTTCGTCGTGCCGCGATAACCCATCTTGTGATTGAGGCCCGCGAGCACGACGTCGTTGCTCTCGCCGCGCGAGCCGTCCTCGTTCACGAGGAACCGGGGCACGACGAACAGCGAGATGCCTTTGACACCCGCAATGAGCTTGCCATCGGGGCCGGGAATCTTGGCGAGCACGAGGTGCACGATGTTCTCGGCAAGCTCGTGCTCGCCGCCCGAGATCCACATCTTGTTGCCGCGCAGACGATATTGCGCGCCGAGCGGAGAATCGCATTCGAAGTCGGCGCGCGTGGCGACATCCGAAAGCGACGACCCCGCTTGCGGCTCGGAAAGGCACATCGTGCCGAAGTAGCGGCCTTCCAGTTCGGGGCGCACGAAGGTGTCGATCTGCTTTGCGCTGCCATGCGCGAGCAGCAGGTTCGCGTTGCCGATGGTGAGGAACGGATAGGCGCTCGTGCCGACGTTCGCCCCCTTGAACCACGCGAAGCCCGCCTTCTCGACGACGAGCGGCAACTGCATGCCGCCGTATTCGTAGTCCTGGCCCGCGGCCATCAGACCTGCGTCGCTGAACGCTTTCAACGCCGTCTTCACCTCGGGGATGATCGTGACCGTTTCGCCGTCGAAGTGCGGCTCGTGCTGATCGTTCTTCTTGTTGTGCGGCGCGAAGAGGTCAGTGGCGATTTTTTCGCAGGTGTCGAGCGCGGCGTCGAAGGTCTCGCGCGTGTGATCGGCGTAGCGCGGAATACGCGTGAGGCTTTCGACATCGAGCCATTCATGGAGCAGGAAATTCAGATCGCGGCGGGAAAGGATCAGCGACATGGCGGAACGGTCTCGCATCATGAGTGAGAAGGCGCCTAGCGTACCTAAAATAGAACGATCGTGCTATTGGTGGTTGCTCCAACGCCACCACGGTCTCCATGCCCAAATAAATGGGGCGCGTGCCGCGAAGAGGAAAAGAATTGGACCAGGGTGCTGAAAAGGTCTGCAAAAAACTTGTCCCGTAAAGGGGTTTCCTGAAGTTTCTCCATGTGCTGCCGTAAACGCGTGCGCGGGTCCCGATTTTCTTGTCGAGCTCGCCAACGAGTCGCGCCGACGCCATGACGGCGGCTCTTTTTGCAGCCGAATTGAATCAGGCGCATCAAGGTCCACCAGCCGCCGCCGCATTAACGCCTACCTGCAACTTTTTTCTCATCCAAATGCCGTTCATGCTGGCAGATTCGCCAGATCGCGCGCGCCATGCACGAGGTGTCCGGCCTCGTCGCATTGTCGTGATCATGTCGTGCGGCGCCCGGGGTGAACGAGTGGTGAACAAGGAGATCCTTCCATGATGAGCGTGGCGGGCTGCATCGTCTACAAGCACAATCTGTGGCTCGTCGTAGTCGCGTTGCTGATCTGCGCCGCGGGCTCGTGGGTCACTGCGCGGCTCGTTCTGCGCGCGTTCGCCACGCGTTCGCGGCAGCGCATGGGCTGGTCGTTCATCGGGGCCGTCGTTGCCGCCGCCGATATCTGGTGCACGCACTTCGTCGCCATGCTCGGCTTCGAACCGGGCGTGCCGATCGCCTTCGATCCCGTGCTGACCATCACGTCGCTGCTCATCGCGCTCGTGGGCAGTTTCGCCGGGTTTCTGCTCGCCACGAGCCAGGCCGCGAACCGTCTCACGCGCGCGGCGCCCGCGCTCGGCGGCGCGGTCGTCGGGCTGGCGGTCGCGCTCATGCATTACGCGGGCATGCTCGCGTATCGCGTGGAAGGCATCGTGATCTGGAATCGCATTGGAATCGCCTTGTCGATCGTGTTTGCGGTCTCGATCAGCGGGCTTGCGCTGCACCTCGCCGGCGCGGCCGCAAGGCGCCTGCAGGCGAACGCGGCGAGCGCCGGCGCGTCCGCGCGTCTCGTGGCGGGTGTGCTCGCCCTCGCCATCGCCGCGCTGCATTTCACCGGCATGTCCGCGTTCCAGGTCGTGCCGATGCCGATCGACGGACACTTTTCGAATCCTGCCGCGCTGCATGCGCTCGCGCTCGCCGTGGCGTGCATGGCGCTCGTGATCGCGGGCGCGGGCTGCGTGAGCTTCCTGCTTGACGACAGCGTGCGCGCCGAATCCGTCGAGCATCTGCGCACGATGGCGATGAGCGACATGCTCACCGGCTTGCCCAATCGCGCGAGCTTCAACGCACGCATCGACGCCGAACTGGCGCGCACGCAGGACACGCGCAAGCTCGCGCTCATCGGCATCGACCTGAACCGCTTCAAGGAAATCAACGACCTGCACGGCCATCATGCCGGCGACGAAGTGCTGCGCATTCTGGCGCGGCGTCTTTCGAGCCTGATGCGCGAAGGCGAGTTCGTTGCGCGCATGGGCGGCGACGAGTTCGTGGCGCTCACGCGTTTCGCCTCGCGCGAGGAACTCGGCGATCTGCTCTCGCGCCTCGAAACGGCGCTGTACCGGCCGGTGCGATACGACGACGCCGAACTGCTCTCGGGGGCGAGCCTTGGCGTCGCCATCTACCCCGACGACGCCACCACCAAGACCGTGCTCATCAACAACGCCGACCTCGCCATGTACCGCGCGAAGGCGGACCTCTCGCAGTCGGTGTGCTTCTACGAGCCGGCGATGGACGAGATCGCGCGGGCGCGCCGCTCGCTCACGCACGACTTGCGCGAGGCGCTCGCGCGTGGGCAGCTGAGCGTGCACTACCAGGTGCAGACCTCGATCGCGAACGGCGAAATTTGCGGCTATGAAGCGCTGCTGCGCTGGGAGCATCCGCGGCTCGGCTTCATCTCGCCTGCCGAATTCATCCCGCTCGCCGAGGAGAATGGCCTCATTCTCGGTATCGGCGCGTGGGTGCTGCGCGAGGCATGCACGCGTGCCGTTTCGTGGTCGCCGCCTTACAAGGTGGCCGTGAATCTTTCGCCCGTGCAGTTTGCGCACGCGGACCTGCCGAAGCTCGTCGAGACCGTGCTGGTCGAGACTGGCCTCGCGCCCGAGCGGCTGGAACTGGAACTCACCGAGACGACCATTTTCGCGGACCGCGAGCGCTCGCTCGACGTGCTGCAGCGGATCAAGGCGATCGGCGTGAGTATCGCGCTGGACGACTTCGGCACCGGCTACTCGTCGCTCGACACGCTGCGCTCGTTCCCCTTCGACAAGATCAAGCTCGACCAGTCCTTCATAAGCGAGGCCGGATCGAGCCGCCAGGCCACCGCGATCATTCGCGCGGTGCTCGCGCTCGGCAAGAGTCTCGGCATTCCGGTGCTGGCCGAAGGCATCGAAACCGAGGCGCAGTTCACGCTGCTCGCCGACGAGGGCTGCGACGAAGTGCAAGGGTATCTGCTCGGCCGCCCGGCGCCGCTCAGCCATCTCGTGGCGAGCGGACAGCTGTCGCTCCTCGCCGACGACGAACAAGCGCTGAGCGCCGTGCGAGGGTAAACGCTTTCGCCACCGCCGTAAAACGCTCCCCTGGTCAGGCGTGCGTGAGCGTTCTTCGCAGTGCCGCGAAGAACAGCTCCGACTGCAATCGCTCGCTCTGAATCTGGTCGGCCACGCGCTGCGCGAGATCGGCCGCCACGGGCCGTAATGTACGTCCGGTGGAGCCCGCGAGCACCTGCGCGGCGCACGCGCGTTCCAGGTAATAGAGGTCGTCGAACGCGTAGTCGATGCGCTCGCCGCACACCACCACGCCGTGGTTGCCGAGGAAGCCGATATCCTTGCCGGCGAGCGCATGCGCAATGCGCTCGCCTTCCTCGGGGCCGAGCGCGAGCCCGTTGTACTCGCGGTCGAGCGCGACGCGGCCGTGGTAGCGCATGGCGTTCTGCGACAAGGTCGTATCGAGCCCGCAGTCCTCCGTGAGGGTGAGGGCGGTGGCGTACGGCATGTGGGTATGCAGCACGCAGGCCTTTTTTGCGATTCCATGGATGGCGGCGTGGATAAACATCGCCGTCGGCTCTACGGCGTGGCGGCCCGCCACTACGCCCCCCTGTGCGTCGACGATGACGATATCGTCGGCCATCACCTCGCTCCACATCAGGCCGCGCGGGTTCAGCAGAAAGAGGCCGTTTTGGCCGGGAAGCTCGACGCTGAAGTGATTGCAGACGCCTTCACCCAGGCCGAAATGCGCGGCGGCACGCAGCGCGAGCGCGAGGTCGGCGCGCAGCGTCGCGACTTCCGGGTCGTGGAACAACTCCATGTGTTCAATGGCTCCGGCATGATGCACTGCGTGGCTCATGGATCGTGGCTCCTGTTTTTCAGATGACCGCGTTACGTTGTTGTCCGGGAAGCATAGCTCGCGCGTGCGTTCAGTGTACGGGCCGATGTTGCGCACCGCGAAACGCGGCGCCCGTGCGGGCGTCGGCAGCGGCTCGAAGCGGCCCGTTCCAGACGGCCCAATCCTGTGAACACCTCCCCTTAATCCCGGCTTTTCGAGCGATTAACCGGGGGGTGGTTGCCTGACAATCTCTAGAAACGCGGGGTGGGCTCGCACTTTATCGAGGCAGATATGTCAAGCAGCAGCATTGCGATCACGGACGAACTGGTTGCTGAAATCGCGAACCGGATGGCCGACGAGGGCCAGAAGGTTTCTCCCATGGCCATCTGGTCCGAAGTTCATACCGGCTCGGTGGTCGCAGTGGCTGCCTCGCTGCGCAAGTGGCGCGAAGAGCGCGCGCCGCGCCTGCAGCAGGTCGTCGAGCGCCCCGCATTGCCGGAAACCGTGACTGTCACGATGCGCGACGCGCTCGACCGGCTGTGGACGTCGGCCCAGGACGAGGCCGAGCGCGCCGTGGCGCGCCGCCTGCAGTCGATGCGCGAGCGCGTCGAGGACGCGTGCAACGAGCGCGACAACGCGCTCGAGGAATTGCAGACGACCGTCCAGGAACTCGACGCCCTGCAGGTCCAGCTCGACAAGATGACGCGCGCCTACGAGACCAAGGCCGATGCCGGGTCGGGTCTGGAGGAAGACATCGCGAGCGCGATTCAGCGCGCGGACGCTGCGGAAAAGCGCGCCGAGGAACTGGCCGGGCGCGTTACGGCGCTCGAGGCAGAACTGGAGCGCGCGCTCGCCGAACTGGCCGCCGAGCGCGAAGCGCACGCGAGCCAGGCCGCCGAAGCCGAAGCGGCAGCAGCAGCGGCCGCGGCGAGCGAGCAGGCCGAGCCGGCAGCCTTGACCGGGAACGACGAAGCGGAGCGCGCAGCGCGGGAAGCCGCCCATGCGGAAGCGGTGGCGAAGCTCGAAGGCGAACTGGAAGCGATTCGCGCGGCGCTGCAGGCCGAGCAGGAAGCGCACGCGGCCCAGCGTGAACAGGCCGCCGGTGCGCAGGCCGAGCGGGATGCCGCCGCAACCGAATTGCTGAATGCGCAGCAGCAGCTCGCCAGCCTGAGCGACGAGCGCACGGCCGACGCCTCCGAAATCGCACGTCTCACGGCGAGCCTGACCGAGGCGCAGGAGCGCGCCGACGCCGCGCAACAGCGCGCGACCGAACTCGCCGAACTGGGCGAATTCGCCGGCGCCGCGGCGTCGAGCGAAGCCGCCGAGGGCGCAGCCGAGGCACAGCCCGCGACTGCCGATCCCGAAGAAGTCGAGGCGCTGAAGGCCCAGCTCGCCGGCGAGACAGCGAGGCACGCCGCCGCGATTAGCGATGCGCGCGAGAACATCAAGCGCTGGTCCGAGTACGCGAACGGACTGAAGCAGCAACTGGCCCAGGCCAACGAAAAGGCGATCGTCGGTCTCGCCCGCAGCGCCGGCGAAGCCTCGCTGAGCCGCCGCCTCGCCGCCGAGCTGGGCCAGGTCGTGCCGGAGCATGAACTGCTGCGCAAGGAATCCCAGCAACAAGTGGTCGTCGAAGCGGTCAGCGCCCATCTCGAGCAGCAGGGCTATGCCTACGACGCCAAGACCGGCATGGTGACGAAGCTGAGCACCGAGAACGCGCCGGCCTGAGCACAGCCGTAGACCGTCCGCTTGATGGCGCACCGCGCGCGCGGTGCGCCAAGCCGTTTCTCCGTGACCGCTGCCTGAGTGCAGCGGTTTTTTTCGCCCTTCCCGATGGCTTCGACAGGTCGTTCAAGCGTCAGCTTTGGCAGCGCTTACTGTGCCGTAATGTGTTGCTCCTTCACGGCCAGCTGTCCAAAGCGCCCGCTGTTGAAGTCTTCTACCGCCTCGCGAATCTCTTCGGTCGTGTTCATGACAAACGGGCCATGCGCAGCGACGGGTTCGTCGATGGGTTCGCCGCTCAACATCAGAACGACTGCGTCGCTCATGGCGTCGAGCTGGACGTCGGTGCCCTCTCGTGCGAGGAGAACCAGTTGCGCGTCGCTGATGACCCGCTCGTCGCCGTTGACGCGAACCTGGCCTCGCAGCACGACTGGCGCGAGCGTGCGGCCCGCCGGTAGCGTCAACGCTGCGCCACGCCCTGCGTTGAGCCGCACATCCCAGACATCCATCGGCGTGAAGGTGTGCGCTGGCCCCGCCTTGCCCGCGAAGTTGCCGGCGATCACGCGCACCTGTCCTGCGCCTGCCGGCAGGTCCACTGACGGAATCTGGCTGGCCACGATGCTCTGGTAGCCGGGGGCCGTCATCTTGTGCTTCGCCGGCAGATTGACCCAGAGCTGCACCATCTCGAGCGTCCCGCCTGTTTTCGCGAACGCGCGCGAGTGGAACTCCTCATGCAGAATGCCAGCGCCCGCCGTCATCCACTGCACATCGCCGGGACCGATCTGGCCACCGCTACCCGTTGAGTCGAGGTGCTCCAGCTCGCCCTCGTACACGATAGTCACGGTTTCGAAGCCACGGTGCGGATGCTGCCCAACACCCAGCCGGCGGCCCGTCGGCGCAAAGCTTTTCGGTCCCGCGTACCTGTTGCAACTCAAGGCGGGCGTGAAGACGTCGCCCGGCTGCAAGCCGCCTTTGGTCCGGGAGTCGGCATCCTCGTGTTTGCGCGGTGCGTGCGCTCGCGCCGACGCGCCGGTTACACGCCCCACGCGGCTTTCTCGTGGGGTTCGTTCTGGGAATACCCGGCCGATATCGACTACGTCGGCGCAGGCACCGAGTGGCGCGGCGGGTGTGAACCGGCTCGCGTCGTATGAAAAGGACAGGCTCCGGAGGAAGAACGCGTTGTGGACGCCACCGATCAGGCCCCGAAATACGACTGCGCCGAGTCCCGTGACGATGCCTACCAGGAATGCATGGAAACACAGCTTGTAGAGGCCTACCGGATTCGTGTCGTCGTCTCGCACGGCGGCGGGGGCGGCGCTCACGGCTGCCATCCGCACCGCCTGGCGAGCTGCCTTTCCTGTGCTGTCTGATCCTCCGCCGTGGTCCATTGCCATGTGCTCCTTGTGCGCGCAGCTGAGAGTCGAAGTCCTGGCTGGTGCTATCCATCCGGGCCATCATGGCTGATGTTTCGCCGCGACTCAGTGACGATCGAAGCGCGAGCAGAAGGACAATAACGCTCCAGATCGCGACCACGAGAATGTCCCAGCCGAAGGTGATCAACCCGCGGCCGCCACCGATTCCCCCGAGCCACGATAGCAGCCACAGCCCACCGAACCAGGGAAGCAGCCAGGCGATGTGGCGCCAGCCGAAATCGTGAGCGGAGCGCCGTGCGATGTTGGCAGTTTCACCGCCCAGGTCGATCGCCGTACGAAAGCCCAGGTAGCTGAACACAATCCCTGCGGCGGGCAGCGCCGTGAACATTCCCGAGAGCTTGTAGCTGTCTGGTGCCGCGTGCATCACGTTCCAGTGCGTGCTTGCCGTCATCAGCGCGACGATCGTGACGAGCGGTACAAGCACTTTCCACCAGGTGATGGTCGAGTTGACGTTAAGCAGCCAGCGCACCACCATCAGATTCAGCAAGGCCGTGACGCCAAGAAGGGCGGCGCAGGTGATGAAGCCCGTGAGCGTCGGGAGTCCCGAGCTGCCGGGGTGAATGAACCATGGGAGATAGTTGTTCGCGTACGTGACGATTGCCTCCGCCTCAACCGCAGGTACGGGCACATAGGCCAGGAAGAGGAGCCAGCACCAAAGCTGGCCGAGCCCTTCACCATGGCTGGCATGGCTCATATGGACGAGTGCACCGCTTCGCGGGAAAAGGGCGGCGAGCTCCGCGAAGCACAGTGCAATCAGCATGATGATGACGGCACCGATGATCCAGCTGCCGATACTCAGCGGACCGGCGATACGCGAGGCGTGATATGCGCCGGACAGCCAGCCCGAGCCAATCATGCTGGTCGTGCTGGCAAACAGAAGCCCTACGATTCCGGCGTCGCGCCGGAGTTTGCCTTCGAGGGTCAGGCTTGAGGGTGTGCCCATGCCGAACTCCTTGCGTTCACTAACCCCTGACCGAAATGTCCGTTGCCGGCGGCGCCTCCGTGCGCACTCGGTCCTGCGTCGCGCCGAATCAACAGGATGAACCACTGCTGTCCTGTCTGTTTGATAAGAATTCCTCTATTTATCAACAATCTTTTTCGGATCGTCTATTTGCACCCGATCCCTCGTGCCCGTGCCGCGCGACACCATCCGGCAGATAGCTGCAGCGAAGTGTGACTCGTAGGCTAGAAAGCGCTTTTCTGCGCCGGCTCGATCGAACCTGTCCGGGATATGCGCACTGACGTGGGGGCGACGCAATCCGCGCTCGATCACGCCGTCGATTGACGGCACTGCTAGGGGCCGGTTAGGCTCGGGCCATGCGCCCATCCAAACTCGATCTGAATCTCTTCGTCGTGTTCGAGGCCGTCTATCGAACGCGCAACCTCACGCGCGCGGCGGAGTTGCTTTTCATCACGCAGCCCGCCGTGAGCAACGCGCTCGCGCGCATGCGCAAGGCATTCGACGATCCGCTGTTCGTGAGCACGCCGGCCGGCATGATGCCCACGCCGGTTTCCGAGAACATCATCGGCCGCGTGCGGGAAGCGCTTCAGCTACTCGATTCGAGCACCCACGCCGGCGAACGCTTCGATCCGGCCTCGTCGCAGCGAACCTTCCGGCTCAGCATGAACGACCTGACCGAGACCATGCTGCTTCCCGCGCTGCAAGAGGTGTTGCAACGTCTCGCACCAGGCATCCGCATCGAGAGCTACTTCACGACGCGCCGCGACGTTCCCGAAGCGCTGGCGAGCGGCGCGGTCCATCTGGCGATCGACGCGCCGCTCATCGACGATCCGTACCTGGAGCAGGAGCCGATGGGCCGCGACCGTTACGCGTGCATGCTGCGCCAGGGCCATCCGTTCGCCAAGAAGAAGCTCACAATCGACGACTACCTGCGCTTCGGCCATATCCACGTGTCGAGCCGCCGGCAGGGACCCGGTCTCGTCGATACCGAACTCAACAAGCTGGGACTCAGACGCACCATCCAGACCCGCGTTCAGCATTATCTCGTCGCGCCGTTGATCGCAATGCGGACCGATCTCGTTCTGACTGCGCCGCTCATGTTGCTCAAGCGCCATGACGCACGCATCCTGGCGCTGCCGTTCGATCTCCCAGATCTCGAGACGCATGGCTACTGGCACCGCAGCGTCACGGCCGATCCGGCCCATCGCTGGCTGCGCGAGCAGATCGGCCGTCTCATGCGCAAACAGAGACCATAGACCCTGGGTGTCACGAATCGTTATGACGCAGTATCACCAGAATAAATTTCCTGAATAGCCGGTGTCCCAGTATCGTTTCCGTCATGTTCAGACGAGGTTGGCATGGCGGAACTTTACCTGGTACGGCACGGGCAGGCGTCGTTCGGCGCCGGAAACTATGACGAGCTTTCATCCCTTGGCGTCGCCCAGTCGCGCTGGCTGGGCGAATACTGCGCGCAGGCGCGCCTGACGTTCGATCGTGTCGTGACCGGCACGATGCGGCGGCACGCGCAGACCGCCGACGCCTTGCTCACCGCAATGGGCGGCGCGCCTGTGGAAATCGTGCCGGACGCGGATCTGAACGAGTACGATTTTCACGCCCTTTTTTCCGCGCTCGGCGAGAGCGGTCTGGCGCCCGGCCTGCTGGCCGAAGGCTCGATGAAACACTTCTCCAGGGGGCTCAAGCAGGTCCTGCAGCTTTGGTCCGAAGACAAGCTCCCAGGGCGCGTTCCCGAGACCTGGGGGCAGTTCCAGGCGCGCGTGGAACGCGCGCGTCTCGCCATTCAACGCTCGGGCGGCAAGCGCGTGCTGGTGGTGAGTTCGGGCGGTCCGATTGCCGTCTTCACGCAGCGGGTTCTGCAGGCGCCCGCCGCGGCGGCCATCGCGCTTAACCTGCAGATCCGCAACAGCAGCGTGAGCCAGTACGTCTTCAATGACAGCGCCATGTCGCTGCTCACCTTCAACACGCTGCCGCATCTCGAACAGGCCGGGCGGCGCGAACACGTCACCTATGGCTGATTCGAATCCGGATTCCCGCTCCATGATGAATACAAGTCTTCAGTTCGACGTCGATGCACTCGCGCGCTATCTGGCTGCGCACGTACCCGGCTTTCGGGGGCCCATGGTCGTCGAGAAGTTTGCCGGCGGACAGTCGAACCCCACGTTCCTTCTCGAGGCGCAAAGCGGCCGCTATGTGCTGCGGCGTCAGCCGCCGGGCGAGTTGCTCAAGTCCGCGCATGCCGTGGACCGCGAATTCCGTGTGCTGGGCGCGCTTGGCGACACGCCGGTTCCTGTCGCACGGGCCCTGCATCTTTGCGAGGACCGCGAGGTGATCGGCAGCCTGTTCTACGTGATGAGCTTCGAAGAGGGCGAGATTTTCTGGGACCCGTCCTTGCCCGCGTTGTCCGCCGGAGAACGCGGTGCCGTCTACGATGCGTTGATCGGCACGATGGCGGCCTTGCACGAGGTGGATGTCGAGGCCGTGGGCCTTGCCGGCTACGGTCGCGCGGGCAACTACTTCGCACGGCAGATCGAAGTCTGGACGAAGCAGTATCGCGCGGCGCAGACCGACGACCTGGAGGCCATGGAAGCGCTGATCGACTGGCTGCCGGCGCACTGTCCGGCCCAGGCGGGCAAGCCTTCGCTCGTGCACGGCGACTTTCGCATCGATAACCTGATTTTCCACCGAGGCACGCCGAAGGTTCGCGCCGTGCTCGACTGGGAACTCTCCACGCTCGGCAATCCGCTCGCCGATCTCGCGTACTTCTGCATGTGCCTGCGGTTGCCGCCCAAAGGCCATATCGGCGGTCTCGCGGGGCTGGACAGGGCGGCGCTCGGCGTGCCGGACGAGGCCGCGATCGTAGAGCGGTATTGCAGTTTGCGTGGCATCGGCTCGATCGGAAACTGGAATTTTTACCTCGCCTTCAGCTTCTTCCGGCTCGCGTCGATCGCGCAGGGCGTGAAGAAGCGTGCCCTGGGCGGCAACGCATCGAATGAGAAGGCGCGCCAGGTCGGTGAAATGACCGGTACGCTCGCGAAGATGGGTGTGGACGTCATCTGACGACGTCTGTCTACACGTCGATATAGTGAGGAGACAATTGTGACTACGAATTTATTCGACCTGAGCGGAAAGATTGCTTTGGTCACCGGTGCGAGCCGCGGCATTGGCGAGGAGATCGCGAAGCTGCTCGCGGAACAGGGCGCCCACGTGATCGTGTCGAGCCGCAAGCTCGACGACTGCGAGACCGTGGCGCGCGGGATCAGGGAAGCGGGCGGCAGCGCCGAGGCGTATCCGTGCCATGTTGGGCGTCTCGAGGACATCCAGGGCGTGTTCCAGCACATCCGCTCGAAACATGGCCGGCTGGACATACTCGTGAACAACGCGGCCGCGAATCCGTATTTCGGCCACATTCTCGACACCGATCTTGCGTCCTTCGAAAAGACCGTGGAGGTCAATCTGCGCGGCTACTTCTTTATGTCGGTCGAGGCGGGCAAGCTCATGCGCGAGCACGGCGGCGGCGCGATCGTCAACACAGCTTCCGTCAACGCGCTGCAGCCAGGCGACAAGCAGGGCATCTATTCGATCACGAAGGCCGCCGTGGTCAACATGACGCGGGCGTTCGCCAAGGAGTGCGGCCCACTCGGCATCCGCGTGAACGCCTTGCTGCCGGGCCTCACCAAAACGAAATTCGCCGGTGCGCTGTTCGAAGACCGGGCCCTGTACGAAAGCTGGATGACGAAGGTTCCGCTGCGCCGCCACGCGGAGCCCCGCGAGATGGCCGGCACCGTGCTCTATCTCGTCTCCGATGCGGCGAGCTACACCAACGGCGAGTGCATCGTCGTCGACGGCGGCCTGACGATCTGACCATGAAGGCGGCGGGCGTCATGCATGCCCGCGCCGCCCGACATTCACCTGGATTCAAGGAAGAGCAAGATGGACTTTGCCTATAGCCCGAAAGTCGAAGCGCTGTGCACGCAATTGCGCGCGTTTATGGATACGCATATCGTGCCGCGCATCGGCCAATGGCACGAAGAAGTGAGCGCGGGGCAGTATCCCGTTTCCTTCATGGAGGACCTGAAGGAGAAGGCGCGAGCCCAGGGCCTCTGGAACCTGTTCCTGCCACATCTGCGCGACGACGAGCCGGGCACGCGGCTGACCAACCTCGAGTACGCACCGCTGGCCGAGATCATGGGGCGCGTGTCGTGGGCCTCCGAGGTATTCAACTGCAATGCGCCGGACACGGGCAACATGGAACTGCTCCATATGTTCGCCACGCCCGCGCAGCGCAAAACGTGGCTCGAGCCGCTGCTCGACGGCAGGATCCGCTCGGCGTTTGCGATGACCGAGCCCGCAGTCGCCTCGTCGGACGCGACCAACATCACGACGTCCATTCGCCTCGACGGCGACGACTATGTGATCGATGGCCGCAAGTGGTTCATTACGAACGCCGCGCACCCGAATTGCCAGATCTTCATCGTCATGGGCAAGACAGACCCGGACGCGCCCGCGCACCGTCAGCAAAGCATGGTTCTCGTGCCGCGCGACACGCCGGGGGTGAAAATCATCCGCAATATCACGGTGGTCAATCACACTGCGCCGGAAGGCCACTGCGAGATCGAATTCAGGGGCGTACGCGTGCCGCGCTCGAATTTGCTCGGCGAAGAAGGCAGCGGCTTCGCGCTCGCCCAGGCGCGCCTCGGACCGGGCCGCATTCACCACTGCATGCGCTCGATCGGCGCCGCCGAACTGGCGCTCGAACTGATGATCGAACGCGCGCAGGCGCGCACGGCGTTCGGCAAGAAGCTCTATCAGCAAGGCACGGTTGGGGAGTGGATCGCGAAGTCGCGCATCGAGATCGATCAGGCGAGGCTCTTTGTGCTGAAGGCCGCCTGGATGATCGACAACGTGGGCGCGAAGGAAGCGCGCAAGGAGATCGCGATGATCAAGGCGCTCGTGCCGGGCGTGCACACCGCCGTATGCGAGCGGGCGATCCAGACCTTCGGCGCGATGGGGCTGAGCCCCGACACGCCGCTGGCGGACAGCTGGACCTGGGGGCGTGCATTGAAGTTCGCCGATGGCCCGGACGAGGTGCATCTCCAGAGCATTGCGCGCATGGAGGTCAAGGCGCGGCCTTATGAACCGGGGCATGAGAGTCCTTACCTGACGCGTTAGCGAGCCGTCGCCGGTGTTGGTGGTCACCGCGCCGGACAGGCGTAGTCCGAAATGGATCGTCACTCCGCTTCCACCCCGGTTGCCGGGGCGGGTTCCCGCCCTTCAGGCGATCGCGCGCGCATTCGATCAGCACGCGCGTCGCTACCGACTGGCGAGGCTTGCCGCCTGCGAGGAAGTACGAGGCCCACGCCGCGTCTTCGGGTTCGGCGCCGCGGAAATACGTGATCAATGCGTCGAGCTTGTCGTTGGTGGAGGTCGTCGCATCAAGGGCCGAGTAAAGCGCTGCAAAACGTTTCATCGCAGTGCGTTCTCCGCAGCGGCGGGGCTGCTATCTGTCTCGATCGTGTCGCCGCCATACTCGGTCGTGAAGGTACCGGCGTCGAATCCGCGTTGGGAAAGCCATCGCACCATTGGCTCGATATACCCATGCGTGACGATCACGCGTTCGGCGCCTGTCGCGTCGACGGCGTGCAGCGGACCGGGCCAGTCCGCATGGTCCGACAAAACGACTCCCCAATCGACTCCGCGTCTGCGTCGCGCGCCGCGCAACCGCATCCAGCCGGACGCCAATGCGTCGCGGTAGTCGCCGAAGCGGCGCGTCCACGCGCTGCCTTGCGCGGACGGTGGCGCCGGGCAACTGCGGAATGGCACTTGCGGCGCGTGTTCATTCGAACGGTTCTCAAGGAGTGATGTCATGACCATTCTCGTTGCCGGAAGTACAGGGCTTGTTGGCGGGAACATCGTCGAGCACCTCGCGGGGAAGGGCGCGGAAGTCCTCGCGCTCACGCGTGCTCCAGAGCACGCGGAATTGCCGGAAGGAATCGTCCCGGTAAAAGGAGACATATCCGATATCGGCGCGATGCGATCGGCGTTGAAAGGCGCGGATACGCTATTCCTGCTCGTCCCCAACGTGCTCGGCGAACACACCCACGTGCTGCAGGCGCTGAGCGTGGCCCGTGAAATCGGCATCAAAGGGATCGTGTACCTCTCGGTATTTCGCGCGGAAGACTATGTAGATGTGCCGCATTTTTCCAGCAAATATTCAGCAGAGCAGATGATCGAACAGGTGGATCTTCCTGCGACGATTCTCAGGCCCGCGTATTTCATCCAGAACGATGCCTGGCAGAAGGAGCCCTTGCTGTCCCAAGGCGTCTATGCCATGCCAATCGGCAATCAGGGTATTTCGATGGTCGACGCACGCGATATCGGCGAGGCGGCAGCGCTCGAGTTGCTACGCCGTGAGCGCAGTCACGATAGTCTGCCATCCGAAACGTATACGTTGGTTGGCCCCGATGTCATCGACGGCGAAACGGCGTGCAGCATCTGGGCCGCAGTGCTCGGCCGCCCGATCCGGTACGGTGGCGATGACCTGGATGGTTTCGAAACGCGCCTGAAGTCAGTAGCCCCCGAGTGGATGGCCTATGACATGCGACTCATGATGCGCCGGTATCAGCAGGATGGTGCGATCGCCGTCAGCGCGGATATCGCGCGGCTGACCGAACTGCTGGGCAGGCCGCTGCGATCCTACCGGGACTTTGCAGCGGCGAGCGCGGCCGAATGGGGCGGGCATTGACCCGGCGGCTTCGAATATTTGACAGGAACCCACCGGGGATTTCATCGGGGGCGGGCTCGTTTGGCGGAGTGGGTCATTTGCGAGAGCGACGCGCCGCTGAAGCGACGGTGCGATGAAGGCAGCTCCTTTAGGCACATCCGGTGCGCAGGCACCGTCAGGCCTTTAAGAGGAGCCAGCCATGCTTTACTACGCGATCGTATTCTTCGTGATAGCCATCATCGCGGCTGTCTTTGGGTTTGGAGGGATTGCCGCAGGCGCGGCGAGCATCGCCAAGATCCTGTTCGTCATTTTCGTGATCCTGTTCCTTGCCAGCCTGCTTTTCGGCATTACGAGGCGCTGACAGGGTAGGCTGCGACAGCGGCGCGAGACGTCGTGTGCCGTGGCGAATCGTTTATGCAATACGCTCCGCGAGCGGTCGGTGCCATCGGGCATGTCCGTTGCGTGGCTCGCTGGACCCCATCCACGGAGCGAACTCAGTCTCAACGGAGCCACCATGCCAAATACCGATTCGAAACACAAAGGTCCCGCCGCGACGAACCTGGCGACCCCGACTGATCTGGGCAACGATGCCCGCAAGGAAGTTTCGGCAGGATTGACGAGACTGCTCGCGGACGTATTCGCGCTTTTCGTGAAGACGAAGAACTTCCACTGGCACGTAAGCGGTCCACACTTTCGCGACTATCACCTGTTCGAAACGACGCGGCATACGCAGGCGCGCTGAGACCACGCACTCACTGTGTAGGAGGTTGACATGCGAAACGGAAACGCCCCCCTCGGCGCGGTGCAGCGAGATGGGCCCAAGCGCGACGACCCTTCTGCAACGCCACCGGCCCACACAGGGCAAGCCGAGCGCGACGAGCGCGAAAAGCGTAAGCACGAAGCATCTGAAAGCGAACTGCCGTCCACGCAGGAAAAGAACCCGATACCGCCAGGGACGACGCGGCAAACGTCGTGAGAAAAAACGATTGGCATGCGATACGCGGTTTCCCTCGGCGCGCAAAACGCCCCGGCTGGACGCTCGAGCGTTCCGGGCCCGGCTCGCGCGCTCTTTTCCGAACGACGGAGCATACGAATATGAACGGCGCAAACAAGGAGCCGGCATCCCGGCGACGCCTGGGAAACTGGATGCCGGCCAGGGAAGAGCACACTGCCGCTTTTCGGATCGAGATTGCCGGCCGCGCGCGGGAGCGACGCGCCGGCATCGCGCTTTCGAGCGTTGTCCAGGACCTCGGCAAGCTCATCGACGGCGACCCCGTGCTCAGGATGAACCTTTCCCGCGCGATCGATGACGCGATCGAGCAGGGCAAGCAACTGGGATATTCAAACATCGGCGAGCTGCTGGACGTGATCGACTACCTGACGACGTTCAGCCCGCCATTCAGCGAGAGCGCTCCGGTGGCCACGCCGCTGAACGCCATGCTCGAATGGCCCATGTGCATGCCCACCGGCTATGCCGTGTTCCGCGATCCCGCATTCAATGCCCGCTTGCGGCGCGTCCTGAGCACGTGGGCCGGCTTCCTGAGCGGGCCGCGCTCCCGTACCTGGCTTGTCGAAGACGAGCCGCAAGGCTGGTTCAGCGCCCCCGCTCTGGCAAAACTCGGAATGGATGACTTCGTACACGACCGCTCGCTCGAGCATTGGGGATTCGACTCCTGGAACGCCTTCTTTACGCGTCATCTCAGGCCGGGCGCGCGGCCGGTCGCGTCGCCCGACGACAGCGCGGTTATCGTGAACGCCTGCGAAGCGTCGCCTTTCGACGTGCGGAAAGACGTGAAACTCCTCGACCGTTTCTGGATCAAGTCCCAGCCATATTCCCTGCGTGAAATCCTGACATCAAGCGACGAGTCGCTCGCGCGCCGGTTCGTCGGCGGAACGGTTTATCAGGGCTACCTGAGCGCTTATAACTATCATCGCTGGCACGCCCCCGTCGACGGAACGGTCGTCGAGGCCTATAACGTGGACGGCACCTACTACTCGGACGCCGAATCCGAGGGCGAAGACCCGAGCGGGCTGAACGATTCCCAGGGCTATACCAACGCAGTGGCGGCGAGGGCCGTCATTGTCATCGACAGTGCCGATCCGCTGATCGGCGAAGTCGCGTGCGTGTTTGTGGGGATGGCGGAAGTATCGTCCTGCCAGGTCGTCGTGCGCCCGGGTGACGACGTCAGGAAGGGCGACGAGCTGGGATTTTTCCAGTTTGGCGGAAGCACATACTGCCTGTTGTTCCGGCGGAATGTCATTGAACGCTTCGCGCCCCAGCCGCCATGGCACGACGATGTCCCGCCCCTGAAAGTCAACTCGGCTCTGGCCTATGTGCGCCGGAGCGCATGACTACGAGACGTCGGCGCGCGCAGGCCGGAGACCGCGGCCATCCGGACAAAGGCACGCGGTTTGCTCGCCGCTTCGCACAGGGGATGAGGCAATGGACGGAGGCGAACCGTGGCGAGACAGCAAAAGCGCGTCGAAAGGGGCGGCCCGCCTGGCGCGGTTCGAAATACCGACGCCCGCGACGCGGACCTCCCGGCGAACCTGCGCTACATCGATGACTCGCGCCCAGGCTTTACCCGAAGGCGGACAAACGGCGGGTTCGCGTACTTCGATACAGCGGGAAGGCGCATAGACGACGAAGGGGATATTCGACGCATTGGCGCGCTAGCGATCCCGCCCGCTTATACCGACGTCTGGATCTGCCCGGATCCGCGAGGCCACCTTCAGGCGACCGGACGTGACGCGCGCGGCCGCAAGCAATATCGCTATCACCCGCGATGGCGGGAAACGCGTGACGCCAACAAGTACGACCGGATGATGGCCTTCGGCGCGGTGCTGCCGAGGCTGCGCGCGCAGGTCAAACGCGACCTCGCGCTCGAAGGCATGCCGCGCAACAAGGTGCTGGCGACAGTCGTGCGCCTGCTCGATACGACACTGATCCGCGTGGGCGGCGAGGCATATGCGCGCGAAAACCGCTCGTATGGTTTGACGACGCTTCGCAAGCGACATCTGAAGATTTCAGCCGGTACCCTGCGCCTGAAGTTTCGTGGCAAGAGTGGCATTGAGCACGATGTCGCCGTTAGCGATGTGCACGTTGCACGGATTGTAAAGCGCTGCATGGACCTGCCGGGCCAGGATCTTTTCCAGTATCTCGATGCCGACGGCATGCGCCACTCGATTGGCTCGTCCGACATCAATGACTATTTGCGCGGGCTAACCGGTGCAGACTTTACGGCGAAGGACTACCGCACATGGGCCGGCAGCGTTTGCGCGGTCGCGGCGTTAAGAAAGGTGCAATGGGAAACCCTGACCGAGGCGCATAAGCATGTTGTCGGGACGATCAAGGAAGTCTCCCAATTGCTGCGCAACACGCCGGCAGTCTGCCGAAAATGCTACGTACATCCCGCAGTCATTGAGGCATTCGAGGCTGGCGACCTGACGGGAATGCTATCCGGCCCGCGCCGACGCGGGCTCAAGACCGATGAAGCCGCCCTCCTCGCTTTCCTGGAGAGAGATGCGAAGCGGCGCGCGCGCGAGGTGACGCATCGTAGCCGCAAGGGCAGGGCATTGAGCGACCCGCGGCTTACCCCCCTGCTGACGTCCGAATCGAGTCGCAAGGCCCGCGCTCGAGTAACGCCGTCTCAAGCGCAGACCACGGCGTCCAAAGCGGCTACGGCGTAAGGAGCCGGAGTGAGCGATGTCACTGCGTCCATCGCCGGTCGCAGCTTGTGCCGGGCATTCAACCACAATCGGCATTCCGGGTCGGCGTTCGTGATGCTGCACATGCTGCTGGGCAAGCCGCTTGCGCATGCACAGTGCCGCCATTTGGCAGCGGCATCTCCGAGGGGCGTACCCGTGGATGACAACGAAAGACTCGAGCCCGAAGTCTCGGTTACTGACCAGACAGAGCGCTCGTGGCTGTCCCGACTCGGGCCCGGCCTCGTCACGGGAGCGGCAGATGACGACCCGAGCGGGATTGGCACCTATTCCCAGGCGGGAGCGCAGTTTGGGTTCATGCTGTTGTGGACGCTTCTGTTGTCCTATCCCCTGATGGTTGCGATCCAGATGATCAGCGCGCGCATCGGACGCGTGAGCGGAAAAGGGCTAGCCTCCAACATGCGGGCGTACGGGCCGAAATGGCTCGTGATCGCATTGGTGCTCGTGCTCGCTGCCGCGAATACCATCAACATTGCGGCAGACCTGGCCGCAATGGGGGCGGCGCTCCATCTGCTCGTGCGCGGTCCCCAGCAGCTTTATGTGGTCGCGCTTGGCCTGTCGTCTGCCATCCTTCAGATATGGATTCCTTACGATAACTATGCGCGCTTCCTTAAGTGGTTGACCTTGGTCCTGTTTTCGTACGTCGCTGTTGCGTTTGTCGTGCCGGTGAACTGGGGGCAAGTCGCGCTTTCGGTGATCTGGCCGCGCGCCAATCTTTCCAGCGCGTATGTCACTACGGTCGTCGCTGTTCTCGGCACGACGATCAGTCCGTATCTGTTCTTCTGGCAGGCGTCCCAGGAAGTCGAGGAGCTTCGCTCAAAGCCTGGCGAGCGGCCGCTGCGCTGGGTCTCATCATTTCGGGCTTATCGGCAGATCGACAGGATCACGGCAGACACGTGGATCGGAATGGGAATTTCGAATGGCGTCGGTTTTTTTATCATGCTCACTGCGGCTGTCACGCTTTACGCCCATCATATTGAAGTTCACACGTCCGCCGATGCCGCTCGGGCGCTCGCACCCATCGCGGGCCGCTTCGCTTCGATCGTCTTCGCCGCCGGCATAGTCGGCACCGGGCTGCTCGCGTTGCCGGTATTGGCGGGCTCCGCCGCATATCGCGCAGCAGGCGCATTCCGGTGGCGCAGCAGCCTTTCCCTTCACCTCACGCTCGCTCGCGAGTTCTACTCCGTCATTGCGGTGGCAATCATCGGCGGTGTCAGCATGACTTTCTTTCACCTTGATCCCGTCAAGGCGCTTTACTGGAGTGCTGTGATCAATGGGCTGGCTGCGGTGCCGGTCATGGTCGTCGTGATGCTGATGGGAAGCAGCGAGAGGATCATGGGCAGGTTCGCCATATCAGGCTTCCTCAAAGCAGGGGGCTGGATTGCCACGCTGTTAATGGCGATCGCGGCGGCAGGCATGTTCGTGCCCGGCTAGCGGGCGGCCAGCGACGTTCGATGCCCGGAAACATGCTCGCCGTGGGAGACGCCGCCCGCCTGATGTTCCGCGGTCCGGTCGCACCGTGCATCATTCTGTTTGCCGCGGTATCGACCGCGCTTCAATGATGGGTGCTCTATGCGCGCTGCGCGAACGTGCTCAAGTGGTTCGCGCTTATCCTCGCCGCTGCCGCCGTTACGCTTCATGCCGCGCACCAGCCGGTCGGGGGCACTCAGGCCGCCGCGCTTGCGATTGCGCCGATCGCGCACGGCTACGCGGGGCTCGTACTCGGTCTTGCGCTCGTGGGCACCGCGCTGCTTGCGCTCCCGCCCCTGGCGGGTTCCGCAGCACACGCCGCGGCGAGTTCGTTCGGCTGGCCGCAGGGTAACCGGCGCGACCACCGAATCGCCGGCGTCCTTGTGGCGCTCATGATGGCGAGTGCGGCAATCGCGTTGCTGTTCTACGTGTGCGGCGTCGATCCGGTCAGGGCCTGCTATTGGAGCGCACTGGCCACCGGCGCGGCGTTGGCAGTGCATCCTCATAGTTCGAGCAGACGACAGCAGCGTGATGAATGCGAAGAAGCATGACGACGAGGCCCATTTGCACGTCAACGAAACACGCTTACCGCCTCCACCAGACGCGCCGCCTGCTGTTTGAGGCTTGCGGAAGCAGCGGCACTTTGCTCGACCAACGCCGCGTTCTGCTGCGTGATCCCGTCGAGGCTACCGATCGCCTGATCGACCTGCGCAACGTTACTGCTCTGTTCCTCTGTCGCTGAACTGATCTCCACGATCAGGTCCGAGACACGCCTGACTTGTTCGACAATCTGATCCATCGTCTTGCCCGCATCGTCGACGATGCGCGAACCGGCCTCAACGCGATCAACGCTCGCGCCGATCAGCTCCTTGATTTCCCTGGCCGCATTCGCACTGCGCTGCGCCAACGCACGCACTTCGCCTGCCACCACGGCAAATCCGCGTCCTTGTTCGCCCGCACGCGCCGCTTCCACGGCGGCGTTCAGCGCGAGAATGTTCGTCTGGAATGCGATGCCGTCGATTACGCCGATGATGTCCGCGATTTTGTGTGAGCTTTCGGTAATCTCGTTCATCGTTGAAACCACTTCGCCTACGGCCTTACCTCCACGACTGGCCGCCGAACTCGCATCTCCTGACAGCCGGCTCGCCTGTTGCGCCGTTGCGGAATTTGCCTGCACGGTCGCGGTCATCTGCGCCATCGATGATGCGGTCTGTTGCACGCTCGATGCTGCCTGCTCGGTACGCGCGCTCAGATCCATGTTGCCCTGTGCGATTTCATCGATAGCAGTTTGTACATTGACGACCTGTGAGCTAACGTCGTCAATCAGCCAGCGAAACATCAGGCCCAACTGACCGATGCTACGCAAGGTCATACCGATTTCGTCGACTCGATCCATGTGATCTATGCTCGTGCTCTCGCCGCTCGCAACTTTCAGCGCCTGCTCGAGCACCAGTTCGAGCGGAGCCGCGATCTGTCTTTCGAGCAGCGTTGAAACCAGAAAGGACAGCACCAGCATCACACCGCAGAAGCCTGCTAAATACGCCCGATCCCCGGTCGACGGAAGGTGCTGCACTGCCATCAAACCGGCTGCGACAATCACACAGAACATCAACGCCATGATCGAGCGAATGCGCCAGCGCGCGGGCATTGTCTTCAGGAACGAGGTCCAGCCAAATAGCCCGGTGCGGACAATCAGACCTTTGTGGAAACGCTTGTTGCCCTGTTTGCCTTCACGAAACTGGCGGTACAGCGTCTCAGTAGCTTCAATTTCCTCGCGCGACGGCTTGGTCCGCACCGACATATAGCCTGTCGTCACCCCATTGCGTACCACAGGCGTCGCATTGGCTCGGACCCAGTAATGGTCGCCGTTCTTCCGGCGATTCTTGACGAGCGCAGTCCACGGCTCGCCGCCCTTGAGCGTCGCCCACATGTCGGCAAATGCTTCGGGGGGCATGTCGGGGTGACGCACCACGTTGTGCGGCTGCCCCTGAATTTCTTCTGGATCGAAGCCGCTGACCTGCATAAACGCTGCGTTGGCGTACCTGACGTAGCTCTGCGTGTCAGTCGTCGACATTAGTGTCGCGTCGGCGGGGAAATCGTACTCGCGCTGAGTAACCGGCTGATTGTTTCTCATATTGTCAAACGCCTCCATCGCAACTATTAGTCAAACTGCGGGCTCAAAACACCGAGCCAATGCAAGCGTTATCTACCGCGACAACGACTCCACAAGATATCGGCAGCGTGAGGCGGAAAGTTGAGTGGCAACGGTTGCCGGGTTGGCAGTCTGCGACGGTGGATAACAAATCTCGAGCAGTTGAATGGGCTTAGGGACGTGAAAGCGCTTGTCTTCCGGGTCGGTTGTTCATATCGACGCCAACTCGAGTCGTTGCTCGCGAATCGTGGTCAGGACTTGCGCGAGGTGACACTCGTTGAGGAAGCCGTCCAGGTTGAAGCCCAGGGTGCGTCTTACGCGGCTCTGTTGCGCCGCCTGCGACCCGCTACGGACTCGGCGCGTAACAGCCAGCCGCTGCGCCTGAACGCGCCGCACGCAGCTACACAGCCCGGGCGATCTGCTCGCGCAGCCAGCGATGCGCGGGGTCGCGATGCGAGCGTTCATGCCAGAGCATGCACATTTCATAGCCCGGCACCTCGACAGGCGGTTCGACCGCGCGCAGTGCCGGGCTTGCGCGCACGAGCCGCCACGGCAGCATCGCCACCAGGTCGCTGCGTTCGAGTACGGAAATGACAAAAAGAAAATGCGGGACGGAGAGGACGACGCGCCGCGTGAGTCCGGCTTGCGAAAGCATTTCGTCGGTGATGCCGCGAAATCCGCCGCCATCGGGCGAGACGATAACGTGCTCCAGTGTGCAGAACTGCTTGACGCCCGGACGGCGCTTGAGGCGCGGATGGTCGGCGCGTCCCGCAAGCACGTAGCGCTCGGTGAAGAGCGCGCGGCGACGCAGGTTCTCGGGGGCACCGCTGGCGGTATGGAACGCCAGGTCGATTTCGCCCTGCGCCGCCTGCTTCGCGACACGCGCAGGCGCGAGTTCCACCACGGCAAGACGCGTATGCGGCGCAGCCTCGCGCAAGCCGCGCAGCGCCGGCAACGCGATGGTGGACTCGCCATAGTCGCTCGCGGCCACACACCAGGTATCGCGGGCGCTGGCTGGATCAAACGGGCTTTCGGGCGCAATGGCGCGCTCGAGCGATTCGAGCGCCGCGCGCAGCGGCTCGCGCAATGCCAGCGCGCGAGCCGTGGGCTGCATGCCGCGCGGGCCTGGCAGCAGCAGTGGATCGCCCAATATCTCGCGCAGCCTCGCGAGATGCACGCTAACCGACGGTTGCGAGAAGTTCAGGCGCCGCGCCGCGCGCGTGACGTTGTGCTCGGCGAGCAGCACGTCGAGCGTGACGAGCAGGTTGAGATCGAGGCTACGCAAATTAGCAGGCATAATGGCTGGTATTTCCGTTATTCATTTCCACTATAGCAGCCGGGCGGCTAAGCTGGGTTCCTGTCAGATCAAGGAGCCCTTGCAATGAATATCCTGCTCGTCTACGCGCATCCCGAGCCAAAGTCGCTCAACGGCGCACTCAGAGATTTCACCGTGCAGCGTCTCGAGGCGGCGGGTCACGCCGTTCAGGTGTCGGACCTCTATGCCATGAACTGGAAGGCGACGCTCGACGCGCAGGACAGCGTCGAGCGCCGGAGCGACGCGCCATTTCATCCATCGCTCGATTCGAAGCATGCTTTCGAGAACGGCCTGCAGACCGGGGACATCGCGCGGGAGCAGGCCAGGCTTTTGTGGGCCGATACGCTCATCCTGCAGTTTCCGCTTTGGTGGTTCTCCATGCCTGCCATCCTCAAGGGCTGGGTGGAGCGCGTTTTCGCGTACGGCTTCGCCTATGGCGTGGGTGAGCACTCCGACGTGCGCTGGGGAAGCCGCTACGGCGAAGGTACGCTGGCCGGCAAGCGCGCGATGCTCGTCGTGACGATGGGCGGCTGGGCGTCGCATTACGGGCCCCGGGGCGTGAACGGCCCGATCGACGACATTCTCTTCCCGATTCATCATGGCGTGCTCTATTACCCGGGCTACGACGTGCTGCCGCCGTTTCTCGTGTATCGCACGGGGCGCATGGACGAGGCGCGCTATGCCCAAACGCGCGACGCGCTCGGCGCCCGGCTCGATGCGCTGGCGCAGACCGAACCCATCGCGTTTCGCAAGCAGAATGGCGGTGCGTACGAAATTCCGTCGCTCACGCTGCGCGAAGACGTTGCGCCGGACCGCACGGGGTTTGCAGCGCACGTCGCGCAAGCCGGTGGGGTCGCGCTTGCGTACCCCGTGGGTGATCGGTAAACGATCTCCCTACCGCCCCATGCGCCGGTCGTAGCGGCTCACGACCCGGTGAATGAGCGTGGGGTCGCGCGCGTCGGCGGTATCGAACTTTACGACTACGCTGCCGTCGGATTGCCGGTACACGTTCGCCGTCACGGTGCCGCCGTCGAGCGTCCCGGCAATCATGCCTGTGCCGGGGTCCTGCACGGTGATGGCGAGTCCCTCGTCACGCATGGCGCCCGCCGCCGCGGCGAATGACCGGTCGTAGCTTGCGGGCGTCATGACCACGGTGCCGGGCGGCGCCGCGTAGTAGGGACATCCGGCCAGTGGCAGCAGGCAGGCGCAAACGCCCGCGAGCACGAGACGCCTCGCGACTGAACACACCGTTGAGTGCAGTTGTCGTTCACCTCGTGGACTCATCGCCATTCTCCTCACGTGCGCGCTTCCATCGTTCGACATCCTAAAAGCTGACCGCCAGGCCAAACGACACGCCGTGCACGTTGTGGCCGAACACGTAGCGCACCATTGCCCGCGTACGGGTGATGATGATGGGATACGTACTGCTGTCGAGTTCCAGACCTACGCCCAGCGAGGTGAGTTCGTTGAAGCCGAGCACCCCGGCGCTGTCGCCGAAGTAATGCGAGTAGGCGAACTCCAGCACGTAGCGCACCGGCTTGTCCAGCGCGTGCCAGCCCGTTGGCGCGCGCCAGCGCGTCCAGAGGCTCACTTGCTGCGCCATCGCAGACCCCTGAACGGCTTCGGAACTCCCGCCGAAGCTTCGCAGGTAGATATCGGTCGCGCGCAGTTCCGCATCGATTTCGTAGTTCTCGCGGTAGTGCTCATAGTCGAGCATGAGCGATCCGCCGTAGCCATACGCGTCCAGATAGCCGTTATTGAGGAACTGGAGATTGCTGTCCGTGACATGGTTGAACAACGTTTGTCCGATACGCAGATCGCTGGAAACACGTCCGATGGTGCCGTTTATGATCGGGCGAAACACGAGTTCGTTGGTGATGCGAAAATCCCAGCCAAGTCCCACAGTGCCGCTGAAGGTATTCCACCTCGTGGGCACCGCCCGCGTCTGTGCGCCGTCGGTCGCGATGAAGGTTGGGTCGTAGCGGCTGTACGCGATCGTGCCTTCCATGTACAGCGGAAACGTCCGGCTCAGCGTGAAGCCGCCACCTAGCTGCGTCTGCCCGAAGCCTGGGTTGCCGGTGGTGCCGTTGTTGATCGAAAGCGAGCTGGTGGTGACGTCCGGCACCGTGGTGTAGGTCATGATGGACAGCACGGCGTCTGCATGCTGCTTGATGTTGCCGCCTATCACGGTCTGGTTCGACAGTTGTCCCGGTACGTTCTGCGCGTGCGCTTGCCACGGCAGCACGGCTGCGAGCATCGCCGCGCCAGCCCTCACTAGCGCGATGCGAAGTTGCAGCCAACGGACGGTGATGGTGTTCGTCATGTTCGATCCTGCCGGGTCCCGATGCCCGATGGGGTCCGATTACACCTGCTTGTGTTCGCTTAGGCCTGCTCACGCCCGATTGCGCGCATGGCGTGAGGCCTCCTGCACGCCGCGCACGGCCGCTGCAACGATCAATCCGGTCAACACGACGCCGATGAGTCCGAGCAGCACCGCGTCGATGCGGCCGAACGCGGTGGTTGGCACCACATCGCCGTAGCCGATGGTCAGCGCCGTAATTGCGCAGAAGTACAAGGTCTCGCCCATCGGCGATGGGGTGCGGTTCAGCGTCTCCACGGCGCCGCCGAAATAGAACATGCCAATTGTCAGGATAACGAATATCAGTAGCAGGCCGCCCAGGAGCAGGCGCATATACCAGATGGTCCGGCCCGATTCCAGCAGGATTTCGCGTGCCTTCGGGGCAAGGTCCGCGCTGGTTGGTGCATTGTTCATGGCGTATCCCTCTCGAGCGCGGCCGCGCCGCGCCGCGCGAAGCGCTCGACTATCTGCAGCATCAGGCACGCGTAAGCGGTGACAGCGAGAAAGAGCGCCATGCGCACGGCGAACGCACGGTAGACGTCCTTGCCCGCCACGCTGTCCTGGACCGACTGACCCAGCAGGATGATCATGGTGACGAGACTGTTCAGCCAGAAGCCGGGCGAGTAACGCGTGGGGCGGATGCGATAAAGCTTGCGCGCCACGAGCAGGCCGAACAGCAGCATCCAGAGATAGAACATCCAGAGGTTCACAAAGAGCCTGAGCGCAAACCAGCACGCGACGGCGAGCAAGCCGCCGAGCGCTGTGGAGCCGAGCAGTTCTTGCGCCGCGCCGCGTGCCGACGTGGTGCAGCTTTGTCTGCCGAGGCTGACGGATTTCATGATGATCGGCATGTAGCTCGCGGGGTCGTTCATCGCCAGCAGCCAGGCGGGCATGACCACGAGCGCGGCCTGCAAGGCGATGCGCGACGCCGTCTCCTGCGGCACGACGCGCGCGGCGGGTTTGGCGCCTGCCGCCGCGGCGGGGGGCTCGGGAAACAGCGCGTGACTCAAAACCGAGACGAGCACGGCGAGCAGCAGTCCCTTGACGAGCGCACCGACCACGGTGGCGGCGAGTTGCTGATCGGCCACGCCTGCCGCGCTAATCATCGTGAGGCCCGCTGCGAGGAACGTCGACACCAGATTGTTGCCGCCGCGCAGGCCGGCGCGAAACGTGAGGAAGAGACAAAGGCCGACGAGCAGCACGCCCGCGAACGGGTAATAGCGCAGCACGGGGACCAGCAGCAGGCCGCTGCCCGTCGTGAGCGCAACGACCAGCGCGAGCGCGAGCGCCGCCTTGAGCGAAAGCGGCCGGGTTTGCGTCGCCAGCAGAAAGACGGCGAGTACCGGCGCGATCACGGGAATCGGAAAGTCGAGCGCAAAGCTGATGGCAAGCGTGAGCGCCGTGCCGGTGGCCACGCGTAGCGCTCGGCGGCCGGGAAGCGATGGACTCGTTTGCATGGGCGCCCCTCAGTAGAGGAAGGAGAGCCAGCTCATCGCGCGCAGGAACACGCGGCCGAGCGGATTGAGCGGGTTTCCTGCGCTCGGGAACGCCATCACTTCGGCCTGGCCGCCCACGCGCACGTTGCGCAGCCGTGCGCGCTCGTCGCTGTCGAACTCGACGATCACGGGAAAGCGCTGTGCGGGACGCAGCCAGTCGCGGCTATTCTGCACGGTGGGCAGGGTGCCGGGCGGCGTGCTCTGTCCCACGCTCACGCCATAGCCGATGCTGCGGATGCGTCCGGCGAACACTTCGCCCGGCAGCGCGTCCAGCGCGATGGCGACGGGCGTGCCGGCATGGAGGCGGCCCAGATTGTTCTCTGTCATGTCCGCGCTGACCCAGACGTCGTGAATGGCGATGAGCGTCATGACCGGGTTGCCCGCCGCCGCGAACTGGCCAACTTCGGTGCGCAGGTCGGTGATGACGCCGGCCGAGCGCGCGCGAATATGCGTGTTGGCGAGATCGAGTTCGGCCTTTTCGAGCGCGCCTGCCGCGCTGCGCAACTGCGCGTTCTCCGCTTCGTTGCCGCCTTGCTGTTCGCGCGCGCGTTCGACTTCGGCCCGGGCGGCTTCGACCTGGCTTTGCGCCTGCTCGTGCGTGGCGCGCGCCACTTCGAGCCGCCGCAGCGAGACCGTGCCTTCGTCTTCACGGTACAGCCGTTCGAGCCGGTCGCTGTCCTGGCGCGCCTTGACCTCGTTGGCGAGCGCCGCGCGCAACGAGGCTTGCGCCGAATCGATCCCGGCGGTGCTCGCGCCGATCTGCCGGCGCGTCGACTCGAGGTCGGCGCGCGCGCGGTCGGCGGCAATGCGGTATTGCTCGCTGTCGATTTCGAACAGCACGTCGCCGGCGTTGACCTCCTGGTTGTTGTGCACGAGCACGCGCGTCACGCGTCCCGACACTTCCGCCGCAACGGGGACGACGTAGGCCGCAATGCGCGCCTGCTGCGTATAAGGTGTGAAGCGATCGGCAAGCAGGTACCAGATCAGGCTGATGACGATCAGGATGACGATCCACTTGAGCGCCCTGCCGGAAGAGTCGGAAGCCGGCGGCGCCTGGGGCGGGCTCGAAGGTTCGGACGCGCTGCTCATCGTGTCGGCCCTTCCGGTTGATAGCCGGGACCCTGCGCGGCAGAGGGCGATGCCGGTTCGTCGAGCAGGTCGCCCCAGTCAGTGCGTCGCTGCATCTGGGCGCGGGTAGCGGGGTCGATGAGCGGCTGATCCAGATTCCAGCCCCCGTCCACGGCCTTGTACAGCGCAATCAGGCTGCTCACGGCATTGCCGCGATTGACGACGAAAGCGTCCTGCTGAGCGGAGAGTGCGCGCTGCGCGTCGAGCACGCGCTGAAAGTCCGAGTACCCCTCGCGGTAGATCGTATTGGCGAGCGTGAGCGAGCGCTGCGCCGCGCCTTGCGCGTCGTGCAGGATCGTGTCGCGCTGCAGCGCCGCGTTCAGCGCCGTTGCGGCGTCGTCGGCCTCGCGCGCCGCGTCGCGCACGGTGTTCTGATACGCAACGATCAACTGCTGCAGGCGCGCGTCCTGCACGCGCACGTTGTTCGTGATGCGGCCGTGATCGAACAGGTTCCATGTGATGCTCGGGCCGCCTACCACGGCGAGCGTGCTCGGCGCGCCGGTGAGCGAGCTGGCGCTCCAGACGAGCGAGCCGACCAGCGAAACGGATGGGTACAGATCGGCCTTCGCCACCCCGATCAGCGCCGACTGCGCGGCCATCTGCTGCTCCGCGGCGCGTACGTCTGGCCGGCGCAGCAACAGCTTCGCGGGCACATCCTGAAGCACGGCGCGGTCGATGAGCGGGACGACGCCTGCCTTGGCCGGCTGCACGTCGAGCTCCGGCAGCGGGCCGGGCGGGCGCCCAAGCAGCACGCCAAGCGCGTGACGCGCTACTGCGATCTGGCTTTCGAACATGGGAATGCTGCTCAGCGTGCCGAGATACTGTGTTTTCGCTTGCTGGAGATCGAGCTCGTCGGTTTCGCCGCTTTTGAAGAGCTTTTGCGTGATCTCGTAGCTGCGCTTTTGCAGCTGCGCGTTTTCGCGCGCAATGCGCAGGCGCGCTTCGGTCGTGCGTAGCGTGAAGTAGGTGTCGGCGACCTGCGCGTGAACGAGCACGAGCGCGTCCTCGCGGTTGGCCTGGGCGGCGAAGAACGAGGCGTCGGCCGATTCGATTGCGCGGCTGAAGCGTCCCCAGAAGTCCAGTTCCCAGCCGATGCTCAAGCCAAGACCATACTGAACGTACGCGCCCGAACGCGGGTCGAAACCGTCGTGGCGCTTGCGCGCCGAGGCCAGCACGTCGGCGTTGGCCTGCTGCACCTGCGGGTAACGCCCAGCGAGCGCGATGCCGAGCTGGGCGCGCGCCTCGATCACGCGCAATGCGGCAATCTTCAGGTCGCCGTTGTTCGTGTCGGCCGCGGCAATCAGCTGTTCGAGATTTTCGTCTCCGAATACGCGCCACCATTGGCGCGCGTCGGCTTGCTCGTTGGCCTGCGCCGCGATCGACGTGACCTGCTCGATCGACGCGCTGCTCCAGTGCTCGCTCCAGCTTTCGCGTTGCGGCTGAAAGTCGGGGCCCACGCGCATGCAGGCGCCCAGCAGCGTGCTCAGGCAGCAGGCGCCGAGCGGGAGCCAGTATGGGCGCTCGCAGAGGATCACTGGGCAGCCTCGCGGCTCAAGCCTGCTGTTCCTCTCGTGCGCGTTCCGGTTGCGGCTGGTCTTTCACCCAGCGCCAGAATAGTTGATAGCCGACGGCGAGCATCACCGGGCCGATGAAAAGGCCGATCACGCCGCCCGTGACCATACCGCCGATCGCGCCGATCAGCACGACGGGCATGGGCACCGCGACGCCGCGGCCAAGCAGCAGCGGCTTGAGTACGTTGTCGGCGAGACCGGCAACGAACTCGTAGACGGAGAAGACGATGGTCGCCGTGCTCACGCCCTGCGTCATGATCACGAAGATGATGACGGGCACGGTGATGAGCGTGGCGGGCAGCTGCATGATGCCGATCAGCAGCACGGCCAGCGCGAGCAGGCCTGCGCCGGGAATGCCCATCACGATGAAGCCCACGCCGATCAACACCATCTGGATGAACGCGATGCCCACCACGCCCTGGGCGACGGCGCGAATCGTGGCGGTGCAAAGGTCGGCGATTTGCGGGCCGTTTTCCGGGCCGGAAACGCGCGAAGCGATCTGCACCGCGCTGCGATGGCCCGTCTCGCCGTGCGCCATGAGAATGCCCGCAACAATCAGGGATACGAAGAAAATCAGCAGTGCGGCGCCGAGTCCGGTGATCGTGCCGAGCAGCGCGAGGCCGGCCGCCTTCAGTTGCGGCGCGAAGCGCTGCACGAGGCCGGTGATGTCGGTCGACGCCTGCATCCAGAAGTCGTACACGCGCTGACCGACGACTGGCCAGTGAGCGATCGAGTCGGCGGGAGGCGGGATATGAAACGTGCCGCCCTTCGCGACGCTCATGGCATGCTCGATCGAATCGGCCACGGCTACACCAAGCAGCCAGGTGGGCGCGAGGATCACGCCGAACGCCGCGAGAATGATGAGCGTGGCGATGAGCCCATCCTTGTGAGGGAAGCGGCGCTGCAGTTTCATTTGCAGCGGATAAAGCGTGACTGCGAGAATCACGGACCAGACCATGAGGTCGAGGAACGGGGCGAAGATGCGAAAGCAAAACATCGCCAGGACGGCAATGAGCGCGGCGCGGATCAGGACATCCAGCAAATCCCGGGACTGCGCCTTCGGCGTTGATGTAGTGGGCAGCAGCATCGTCTGTGTCTCCTCGCTGACCGGCGCGCGCAACTCAGCCGCGCCCCGGCTCCTATCGCGTTCTGACGAGGACCGCCAGAACCCCAGGTAGTACGAGAAACTGTCCGCCGACGCTACGCTCCTTCCTGGCAAGACCCCGTGACAGGGAGCAGGACGCTACGATGTTTGCAGTCGCCTGCGAGTTGTGCGGAGCGCATCGTCGAATTGAGTCTATTACACGTGCTGAAAAGGGACAACGAACGTGCGGCCCGTTTTGGGTCCGCGCGGAATCGGGTTAACCATGCGCTGAAAATGGCGTCGTGCGCGGGCTGCAAGTTCGATTCTGATTCTTGTTTGCAGGCCTCAATGCCCTCAATGCCCCGGACCACTCGAAGGCTCGCAGCTGAGAATGAGTCGATCGCCGTTGCCCGCACCGGGAGCCAGTGCAGCATTGTGGAATTCATGGCCGCCGCAGCGCCACTCGGCGAGATAGTCGTTGCGGCAGCCGCCCGACTGCGCGGCGATCATCGAAACCGGATAGCTGCAGGTTAGCAAACCGTCACAGTGCGCGGCGAGATCGCGTGTGACATTGCCGTGCGGTGCGCCGCAGTTGCTGCCGTAGGTGCCGGAGACGATAGCGATCGTCGCCTCATTCGCGGCGCTCGCCGTAGACGCGATGGCGAGGCCGCCAGGGCCGAAGGCGGCCCACGCGAGCGTGAGCGCGATTGTGGTTGGCTTCATGACACACCTCCCAGGCCGGCGTTGCAAGGTGCGCTGGCGCGGCCCACCCATCCATGTTTACAGCGTAGTGCGGCCGCGCCGAAGGGCAAGACGGTGCCCGGCGATGGTGCGGGGCTTCGCTGCAGTGCACCAGCAGCACACACCTGAGGCACACGATTGGTGGTGCACAGCCGGTCCAGGCCGCTTGGGCCGCGCGCGCTGCTCGACCCGCGAGACCCGCGCCGGCCGGGCGTTGCAAGGGGAGCGCGGCCCGCCCGCGGCCCGGGTGGCATACCTATTGCTTTGTCGCTACCGGGGCCAATGAAGGCTCCAACGAATGGCATCATCGTCCCGCCGTGCGCGGGATCAGTCGATCGTGCGGGGCAACGGCGTCCCGAAGTGGCACTCCACGGCACAGCGTGCGTGGGGGGTGCGCTTCGGGACGCTTTTTTTTTTGCGCGTCGCGCAAGCACCGTGGTTTGACCCACCTTTGGCGACGCGATTTGTACTACTAAAGATGAACATGCGGGAAACGATACCTGACATCTCTGCGGAAATCGTCGGCGAACTGATCAATCTGGCCGGGCGCCAGCGCATGCTCTCGCAGCGTGTGGTCCTGCATGCGCTGCTCGGCTTGCGCGGCGATGCGGCCGCCCTCGTCATCGCGCGCGATTGCCTCGACACGTTTGCGGCTTCGCACGCGCGGCTGGTCGAGGGGGACGATCATTTTCCCGGCGTGTTCTCGGCGGCGTTGCGCGAACTCTACTTCGGCGCACGCAAGGCCGACGAGCGCATTCGTGCGTTCATGAAGCTCGCCGCGCACGCGTGCGCGTGTCTCGAGCGCTCAGCCCATGCAGCGGCGGCCGATAGCGGTTGCGAGGCAGCGGTGACGGAACTCACCGCTGCCGCCACGCCGCTGCTCGAACTGCTGCAGGCGCTGACCCAGGCGTACCAGGACGAGCTGCGCAGCGTGGAAGCCGCGGCGGCGAAGCGCCAGGCCGGCATCGTCGACGAACTCGCCGCGATTACCCTGCGCGCGAACATCGTCGCGCTCAATGCACGGGTGGCTGCCGCCCGCGCCGGCCAGTTCGGCCGCGAGTTCGCCGTGATCACGGCGGAACTGGCGCACGTGATAGGCGAAATGGACAGGCTCGTGCAGGGCGTAGTCGGCAAGCCCGAAGCGCGCAGCAGCGCGCCCGAAAGACATTCTGGATTCCGAAACCAACGGATGCATGCCCGCGTGGCGGGTTGAGATCCACTACTGGAGAGCACCTCGTGAAAGACCTGGTAAGTTCGCTCAAGAGCGGTAACTGGCGCGCGCTGATCGCGTGTTTCCTGTATTTCGACACCGGCTTTACGGTGTGGGTGATGTTCGGCCCGCTCGCGCCGTTCATCCAGAAGGACATTGCGATGACGCCGGGCGAGCTGGGGCTGCTCGTGGCCGTGCCCGTGCTCGGCGCGGCGATTCTGCGCGTGACGCTCGGTAATCTCTATCAGGCCTACGACGGCCGCCGCGTCGCGCTGATGGGCATCGCACTTTCCGCCATTCCCGCCGCCGTGCTGTTGATGATGCCGGGCACGCCGTCCTATACATTGCTGCTCGTACTCGGCGTGCTGCTCGGCGTGGGCGGCGCGAGCTTCGCCGTGGCGCTGCCCATGGCGGGCAGCAACTATCCGCCGAAGGTGCAGGGCCTCGTGCTCGGCCTCGCCGCGGCCGGCAATATCGGCGCCGTGCTCGACGGCTTCCTCTTTCCGGGCCTCGCCAGCCACTATGGATGGGCGCGCGCCACGGGCGCGGCGCTGCCGCTGCTCGCGCTTACCGCAACGGCCGTGACCTTCTGGGCCCGCGATCTCGGCCAGAAGTCCGGGAGCGCGCCGCGGGCATTGCGGTCGTTCGGCATCACGCTTGCCGGCTTGATCGCGCTGGTGCTTGCCGTGCATGCAGGCGTGTTCGGCGCAGGCAAGACCGGCGTGCTGCTGCTGCCGGTGCTGGGCGCGCTGCTCGCCATTGCCGTGTTGCCGCGCCACTATCGCGCGGTGCTCACCGAAGGCGACACGTGGGTCGTGATGCTCGTGTACAGCATCACGTTTGGCGGCTTCGTGGGCATGTCGTCCTATATCTCGACGCTGCTTATTTCGCTCTACCAGGTGCCGAAGCTCGAAGCCGGCGTGGTGATGTCGCTGCTCGCGCTGACCGGCGCGATGCTGCGCCCGCTTGGCGGCCTGATTGCGGATCGCATTTCGGGCGTACGCGCACTCGTGGTGCTGCTTGCCGCGATCTCGGTATGTGATTTCGCGTTCGCGCTGTGGATGCCGCCATTCGCCGCCGGCATCGCGCTGCTCGCGTTCACCTATGTGTGCTTCGGTCTCGGCAACGGCGCGACGTTCCAGCTCGTCCCGCGCCGCTGGCAAGGCCGCACCGGGCTGATGTCGGGCATTATCGGCGCGGCGGGGGGGATCGGCGGCTTTTATCTGCCGGTCATCATGGGGATTGCCAAGGAGAGCACCGGCAGCTACCAGATGGGTTTCGCGACGTTCGGCGTGATCGCGGCGGCGGCATTCGGACTCGTGGTGCTGCATCGCGCACGCTGGCTCGAATGGGCGCTGCCCCACGAGCAGCCGGCGATGGCCCCGGCTGTCGTGCAGGGCGCTCAGGCGAGCGCAAGCAACTGAGACCGGCTAGCTAGCAGGACGCGGCCCGCGCGCGAGAGCGACGGGCCGCTCGGGCGTTCACGCGCTTACGCGCGGCGACGCAGGTCCTCGATACTCGCTTCGCCCGAATGCACGCCGAACGAGGCAGGCGAAATAGCGAATGAAGCCGTGGCGAACGAAGCCGCCTCGCCGATCGCGTTACCCACGAGAATGATGGCGGGGCTGCCAAGGCCCGCCGCGCGAGCGTGATCCGCGATCGTGTCGAGCGTGCCCGCGACGCGCCGCTCGTTCGCGCTGCCGGCCCACTGCACGACGGCGGCGGGCGTCGCCGTGGGGAGCGCGCCCACGAGCGTTGCGCACAGCGATTCGATCCGGCTCATGCCCATATAGATGGCAAGCGTCATGCCGGTTGCGGCGAGCGCCTGCCAGTCCGGTTCACTATGGTCGCGCAGATGCGCGGTCACGAAGATCACACCCTGGCAATGGTCGCGATGCGTGAGCGACACGCCGAGCCCCGCCGCCGCCGCGAACGCCGACGACACGCCGTTCACGATATCTACGCTCACGCCCGCATTGCGCAGGGCCGCGAGTTCTTCCCCTGCGCGGCCGAACAGCAGTGCGTCGCCGCCTTTCACACGCACCACGTGCAGGCCGCGGCGCGCGTAGCGCTGCATCAGTCGCTCGATGAAGGCCTGCGGCGTGGAGCGGCAGCCGCCTCGCTTGCCCACGCGGATCACCCGGGCCTGCGGCGCGAGCGTGACGATTTCCGGGTTCACGAGATCGTCGAGCAGCACGACGTCGGCGCTTGCGAGCACCTTCGCCGCCTTCAGGGTAAGCAAGTCGAGATCGCCCGGACCTGCGCTCACCAGCGTGACCTTGCCTTCGTTGCCCGTCATCATCGTCGTCTTCCTTTGGATTGCGCGCACCCGCGGAGGGAGCGCCATAAAACAAATGGCGTCCGCTCGCCGCTTGCGACGAGGGGACGCCATTGTCCGGTGTGCTTGAGTCGAGGTGCGCGAAGCGCGGCCCCAGGGTTGCATGCCCGGCAACGCTGCCGGGTACTCACGCTTATGCAAGTTCCAGACCAACGTGCGCGCGCTCGCGCCGCCCGCTGGCGGGCCACTCCCAGGCCAGGCGCCGCCCCTGGCCTGGCGCCCCTGGCCGGGCGCCCCTAGCCGGGCGCCCCCAATTTGACAGCCCCCGCAACGTGCACGCCCAAGGCGCACAGCGAAAGTGCTGCACGGCACCAATCTTGTGCTGGCCTGCATCACGATGCGCGCGCCTGCGAACTGCCGCGTGCACCGCTCGCCGGCCGCCGAAGTCCGCCCGGCGGGGCGTTGCATGGGTTCCACGCAGATTGGCACAGTGTTTGCGTAATGCTTCGCAGCAAGTGCCACGCGAATCAATGGGGATTCGGCCGCAAGCAGTAGCGCGGCGCACAAGGGTTTCGTATTCAGGGCAACGGCGTCCCCCGAATCTGGCTTCGCAAGAAGCTGGAATCGCGGGACGCCTTTTTTATTGGCAGGGGCTCAGCATGGTGCAAGCAACGAACGAAGTGAACAGCTCGGCAGCGATGGAGATCGTCGTCGTCGGCCATGGCATGGTGGGCCACAAATTTATCGAGTGCATCCTTGCGGACGGCGCGCCCAACGTGCGTGTGACGGTGCTCTGCGAGGAGCCGCGTGCCGCCTACGACCGCGTGCACCTCTCCGAATTCTTCGCGGGCAAGTCGGCGGACGATCTCTCGCTCGTGGCGCCCGGCTTCTTCGATCGCGAGAACGTGCGTCTCGTGCTGAACGCCAGGGCAGTGTCGATCGATCGCGAAGCGCGCACCGTTCAGGTGTCCAACGGCGAGACCCTTGCGTATGACAAGCTCGTGCTGGCCACCGGCTCCTCGGCGTTCGTGCCGCCCATCGCGGGCAACGATCGCGCCGATTGCTTCGTGTACCGAACCATTGACGATCTCGAGGCAATGCAGGCGCGCGGCGCGCACGCGAAGTCGGGCGTGGTGGTGGGCGGCGGCCTGCTCGGTCTCGAATGCGCGAAAGCCTTGCGCGACCTCGGCCTCGAAACGCACGTGGTGGAGTTCGCGCCGCGCCTCATGGCCGTGCAGGTGGACGACGACGGCGGCCGCATGCTGCGCGGCAAGATCGAAGAGCTCGGTGTGAGCGTGCACACGCACAAGAACACACTGGCTATCGTGGACGGCAAAACGGTGGAAGGCGCGACGGCCGCCAACCGCATGCAGTTCGCCGACGGCACGCACCTCGACGCCGACATGATCGTGTTTTCCGCCGGCATTCGCCCGCGCGACGAAATCGCCCGCGCCTGCGGCCTCGAGATCGGCGCGCGCGGCGGCATCGTGATCGACGACCAGTGCCGCACGAGCGACGCGAACATCTACGCCATCGGCGAATGCGCGCTGTGGCAAGGGCAGATATTCGGCCTCGTCGCGCCCGGTTACGACATGGCGCGCATTGTGGCCAGGGGGCTGGCGGGCGAGGCGTCGAGCTTCGCGGGCGCCGACATGAGCACCAAGCTCAAGCTGATGGGCGTGGACGTGGCGAGCATCGGCGACGCACACGGCAAGACGCCCGGCAGCCGTTCCTACCGCTACGCCGACGAGCGCCGCCAGGTCTACAAGAAGATCGTGGTGTCCGATTGCGGCAAGAAGCTGCTCGGCGCGGTGATGGTGGGCGACGCGAGCGAATACGGCACGCTGCTGCAGATGATGCTCAACGGCATCGAGCTGCCCGAGTCGCCCGAATTCATGATCCTGCCGCAGGCCGACGGCAAGGCCAGGCCCGCGCTCGGCGTGCAGGCGCTGCCCGACGCCGCACAGATCTGCTCGTGCAACAACGTTTCGAAGGCGCAAATCTGCGCTGCGGTCCAGCAAGGCGCGACGACCATCGCCGCGGTGAAGGGGGCCTGCAACGCCGGCACGTCGTGCGGCGGCTGCGTGCCGCTCGTCACGCAGATCATGAAGTCGGAGATGAAGCGCCAGGGGCTCGCCGTCAATAATCACCTTTGCGAGCACTTCCATTATTCGCGCCAGGAGCTTTATCACATCGTGCGCGTGGAGGGCATCAAGACATTCGGTGAACTGCTCGCGAAGCATGGCAAAGGACTGGGCTGCGATATCTGCAAGCCGGCCGTGGGCGGAATTCTGGCGTCCTGCTGGAACGAATTCGTGCTGAAGAAGGAGCACGCGAGCCTGCAGGATTCGAACGACTACTACCTCGCCAACATTCAGCGCGACGGCACGTATTCGGTGGTGCCGCGCATGCCGGGCGGCGAGGTCACGCCGGAAGGCCTCATCGCCGTTGGTCAGGTGGCGAAGAAGTACGGCCTGTACACGAAGATCACGGGTGGTCAGCGCGTGGACCTCTTTGGTGCGCGCGTCGAACAGTTGCCTTTCGTCTGGGAGGAACTGATCGCCGCGGGCTTCGAATCGGGGCACGCATACGGCAAGGCCCTGCGCACCGTGAAGTCGTGCGTGGGCTCGACGTGGTGCCGCTACGGCGTGGGCGACTCGGTGGGCTTCGCGATCGAACTCGAGAACCGCTACAAGGGTCTGCGCGCGCCGCACAAGATCAAGTTCGGCGTCTCTGGCTGCACGCGCGAATGCGCGGAAGCGCAAGGCAAGGACGTCGGCATCATCGCCACCGAGAAGGGCTGGAACCTCTACGTGTGCGGCAACGGCGGCATGAAGCCGCGCCATGCGGAACTGCTCGCCGCCGATCTCGATCAGGCCACGCTGGTGCGGTACGTCGATCGCTTCCTCATGTTCTACGTGCGCACGGCCGACCGTCTGCAGCGCACGAGCGTGTGGCGCGACAACCTCGAAGGCGGCCTCGACTATCTGATCGACGTGGTCGTGCACGACAAGCTGGGCCTTGGCGCCGAACTCGAAGCCGAAATGCAGCTCGTGGTGGATACCTACGAATGCGAGTGGAAGAAGGCCGTGACCGATCCCGAAACGCGCCGCCGTTTCCGCCACTTCGTCAATAGCGATGCGGGCGACCAGCACGTCACCTTCGTTGAAGAGCGCGGCCAGATCCGCCCGGCTACGCCCGAGGAGCGCACGCAGGTCCCGCAAGCGGCACCGCATTTCAGGCGGCATGAAGCGCTGTCCGACATTCCCGTAGTCGTCGAAACCGTCTGATTCCCCTTTCATCGAACCGAGGAGTACGAAATGAATAGCGAAGCAAAAAGCGAACAGCTCGAAGGCAACTGGGTTCCCGTCTGCACGCTCAACGACATCGTGCCGAACACGGGCGTGTGCGCGCTCGTGAAGGGCGAACAGGTCGCCGTGTTCCACGTCGACGACGGCGACGCGCGCGTGTACGCCATCGGCAACTACGATCCGAACTCGCACGCCGCGGTGCTCTCGCGCGGGCTCGTGGGCAGCTTCGGCGAGCGCATCGTGGTGGCCTCGCCGATCTACAAGCATCACTTCGATCTGTCCACCGGCGAGTGCATCGAAGCGCCGCAGCATTCGGTCAACGCGTTCCCCGCGCGCGTGGAAAACGGTCAGGTGTGGATTGCCGCCTGAACTGACCACTGAAGCGACAAAGGCACGGCGCGCCGGATGCGCCGCGCGCCCAGAATCTGTTTCAAGCTGATATCGATCGAGCGCATGAGCAGCGAAAGCGTAAAGAGCGTTTGCCCGTACTGCGGCGTAGGCTGCGGGATGATCCTGCACGTCGAGGACGGCCAGGTCGCGAAGATCTCCGGCGATGCCGAGCATCCGACCAATTTCGGCCGCCTCTGCACGAAGGGCTCGTCGGCGCACGTGGCGCTGCGCAAGTCGGGGCGCCTCGAGCGCGCCTTCGTGCGCCACGCCCGCGACGAGGACCCGGTGCCGCTGCCGCTCGCGCAGGCCATCGCCGATACGGCGCGCCGCCTGCGCTCGACGCTCGACGCGCACGGCCCCGACGCGCTCTCGTTCTACGTTTCCGGGCAGATGTCGGTCGAGGCGCAGTACCTCGTGAACAAGCTCGCCAAGGGCTTCGTGCGCACCAGCAACATCGAGTCGAACTCGCGCCTGTGCATGGCGAGCGCGGGCAGCGGCTACAAGCTTTCGCTCGGCGCGGACGGCCCGCCGGGTTCCTATCAGGACTTCGACCGCGCCGACCTCTTCTTCGTGATCGGCGCAAACATGGCGGACTGCCATCCGATCCTGTTCCTGCGCATGATGGACCGCGTGAAGGCGGGCGCAAAGCTCATCGTCGTGGACCCGCGCCGCACGGCGACCGCCGCGAAGGCGTCGCTGTTCCTGCAGATCGCGCCGGGCACCGATCTGGCGCTGCTCAATGGCCTGCTGCACCTGCTGCACAAGAACGGCCATACCGACGCGGACTTCATTGCACAGTACACCGAAGGATGGGACGCGATGCCCGCGTTCCTCGCAGACTACACGCCGGAAAAGGTCGCTGAAATCACGGGTCTGTCCGTCGACTACATTTGCCGCGCCGCGCAAATGATAGGCGAGGCGCCCGAGTGGATGAGCTGCTGGACCATGGGGCTGAACCAGAGCACCCACGGCACGTGGAGCACGAACGCGATCTGCAACCTGCATCTCGCGACGGGCAAGATTTGCCGTCCCGGCAGCGGGCCGTTCTCGCTCACCGGGCAGCCCAACGCAATGGGCGGGCGCGAGGTGGGCTACATGGGACCGGGCCTGCCCGGGCAGCGCACGGTGCTCGCGGAAGACGACCGCGCGTTCGTCGAAGCGGCGTGGGGCGTGGCGCCCGGCACGCTGCCCGTAAAAGCGGGCGGCGGCACCGTCGACATGTTCTCGCGCATGGCTGCGGGCGAGATCAAGGCGTGCTGGATCATCTGCACGAACCCGGTGGCGAGCGTGGCGAACCGGCAGACTGTGGTCGCGGGCCTGAGGGCCGCCGAGCTGGTGATCGCCCAGGACGCTTTTCTGGACACCGAAACGAATCAGTACGCCGACGTGCTGCTGCCCGGCGCGCTCTGGGCCGAGGCCGATGGCGTGATGATCAACTCCGAGCGCAACATGACGCTCATGCAGCAGGCCGTCGAGCCACCGGGCGAGGCGCTGCCCGACTGGCAGATCATCGCGCGCGTGGCCTGCGAAATGGGTTTTGCCCAGGCGTTCAGCTACGCGAGCGCCGCCGAGGTGTTCGACGAAATCACGCGCTTTTCGAACCCGAAGACGGGCTACGACCTGCGCGGGGCGAGCCACGCGAAGCTGCGCGAAACGCCGCTGCAATGGCCCGTCGCGCCGGATGCCGCGAGCGATCGCAACCCGCTGCGCTATCTGAACGACGGCGTGAGCCAGACGCTCAAGGTCAACGCCGACGGCACGCGCCCTCGTATCGCTTTCGCCACGGCGCACGGCAAGGGCGTGTTCTTCGCGCGTCCTCATGTTGCGCCTGCCGAACTGCCCGACGGCACGTATCCGGTGGTGTTCAACACGGGGCGCCTGCAGCATCAGTGGCACACCATGACGAAGACCGGCAAGGTGCCGATGCTCAACAAGCTCAACCCGGGTCCCTTCGTCGAGATTCATCCCGAGGATGCTGCCGCGCTCGGCATTGCCGCGAGGGATCGCGTGGAAGTGCGCTCGCGCCGCGGCCGCGTGGTGCTGCCCGCCGTGGTGACCGAGCGCGTGCGTCCCGGCAACTGCTTCGCGCCCATGCACTGGAACGACGTGTACGGCGAGGAGCTTTGTGTGAACGCGGTCACGAGCGATGCGATCGACCCGATTTCCCAGCAGCCCGAACTGAAATTCTGCGCGGTCGCGCTCTCGCGCGTCGGCCCGCCATCCGCGCCGCGCGAGACCACGCGCATGCCGGATGCGGCCGATGCCGCCGTTGCGTCAGCCGCGTTCGACGCCAGCGCGCCGCAAGCCGCCAACCCGTCTCAGGAACTCGACATGTCCCGCATCGATGCCTTTTCGACGCTACTCGGTCTCGACGACGTCGCCGCGCCGCAACTGGGCGACGCAGAGCGCCGGTACCTGGCGGGCTTCGTCGGCGGCCTGCGCTCGTTGCGGGCGGCAGAGCCCGTCGGCGTGCCCATGCTGCCCGTGCACGCGCCGTTTCCCGCCGACACGCGCGTCTGGCTGGACGGCCTGCTGGCGGGTCTGTTCAGCCGCGCCGAGCCCGCCGCGCGCGCGGATGCGCTCGCCGTGCCGGGTGCGCCCGAAGAAAAGCCGCATGGCGTGCGCATCGCCCATACGCGCCCGAAGGTCTTGCTGCTGTGGGCCTCGCAGACGGGCAACGTCGAATCGCTCGTGGAGCAATACGCGACGCAACTGATGGAATCGGGCTTCGAGATTCGCACGGCCTGCATGGCCGACTACCCGCTGGCGAACCTCGCCAAGGCACAATACGTCCTCCTGATGACGAGCACGTTCGGTGACGGCGATGCGCCCGACAACGGCGCGGCCTTCTGGAGCGCACTCGCGGCAGAAAACGCGCCTCGTCTCGCTTCGCTGCGCTTCTGCGTGCTGGCCTTCGGCGATCGCAACTACGACGCGTTCTGCGGCCACGGGCGCAAGCTCGACGCGCGCCTCGAAGCGCTGGGCGCCACGCGTCTCATGGAGCGCGTGGATTGCGACAGCGAATACCAGCGTGCCGCCGACGCCTGGCTCGATCGCATCGTCGTGCGCATCAAGCAGGAGGACGCGGCGCTGCACGCGGTGCCCGCCGACGGTTCGATTCCCGAGGTGCTGCCCGGCTGCGCGGCGACGAAGGCGCGCCCGGCTGCCTCGAAGCTGCTGAGGAACGTGCGCCTGAACATGAAGGGCGCGACGAAGGACACGCGCTACTTCTCGCTCGCAACGGGCGAGGCGGGCCTCGACTACGAAGCGGGCGACGCGCTCGGCGTGTGGCCCACCAACTGTCCCGCGCTCGTCGAGGAGTTGCTGGGCCTCACTCGCCTCGCCGCCGACACGCCGGTCGCCGTGAGCGGCCACGGCGAGATGCGCCTTGGCGAGGCGCTCGGCAAGCACTACGAGATCGCGCGCCCGAGCCCCGATGCGCTCGCGTTCATTGCGTCGCGCACGCGCTCCCGGAGCCTCGCCGAGATGCTCGACGAATCGCGCAAGGGCGATCTGCGCAACTGGCTCTGGGGCCAGCAGCTCGCCGACGTGCTCCACGAATATCCCGTCGACCTGAGCGCGCCTGAGCTGCTCGCCATGCTCAAGCGCCTGCAGCCGCGGCTCTATTCGATTTCGTCGAGCCCGAAGGCCCATGCGGGCGAAGTGCACCTGACCGTTTCGGCCGTGCGCTACAACAACGGCCGCCGCGAGCGCAAGGGCGTGGCCTCGACCTTCCTCGCCGACCGCGCGCAGGAGGGCAGCGTCCCGGTGTTCGTGCAGAAGAGCACGCATTTCCGGCCGCCGCGTAATGGCGACGCGCCGATGATCATGGTCGGTCCCGGCACGGGCGTCGCACCCTTCCGCGCCTTCCTGCACGAGCGGCAGGCGCGCGGCGACACGGGCCGCAACTGGCTCTTCTTCGGCGAGCAGCACGCGGCCACCGACTTCTACTACCGCGACGAACTGGAGCAAATGCGCAAGGACGGCCATCTCGAGCGGCTCGACCTCGCGTTTTCGCGCGACCAGAGCGAAAAGGTCTATGTGCAGGACCGCATGCGCGAGCAGGGCGCGCAGCTCTGGGCGTGGTTGCAGGAAGGGGCGCACCTCTATGTGTGCGGCGATGCGAGCCGCATGGCGAAGGACGTGGATGCCGCGCTCAGGGAGGTCGTGGCGGGCCATGGCGGCATGAGCGCCGAGGCCGCGCACGACTATGTCAGTGCGCTCGGGCGGGACAAGCGCTACCTGCGCGACGTCTATTGAAAGCGCGCGGCGCGGCTTCGGTGCGGCCCGGCGAGGACCGGCCGCCCGCGCGCCACGTCTGCAGCGCGCGAAAGCGGCGCGTGCGCGCCTGGTCCGTGCGCGCGAAGCTTGCGCCGTCTCTGCCGAGCCCGGCATAAAGGCCGCCGCGCTCGCCTTTGGCCACGACGGGTTCGGGCAGCAGGATGGCGATGAGAAACGTCAGGCACGAGCCCGCGAACACCGCCACCACGCTCATCGAGATCGACTCGAACATCCGTTTGTCCCCCGGTAGAATGGTGTCCGGCGGCTGATGCCGTGCGTCCCGCGCACCGCATCGCCGTCGTCGTCGCAAACCATTTTGCGCAGGGCGCGCGTTCACGTCCAAGACGATATTCGGATCGTCACGATAAGCGTGCCTTATGAAAAAAACCGGAGACACTCGGGAGGCAGCCATCTTGATGCTTCGCTCGATACGCTACGTGCTCACCGTGGCGGAGTTGAAGAATTTCACGCGCGCAGCCGAGGTGCTGCACGTTTCGCAGCCGGCGCTCTCACAGCAGATCCGCCAACTGGAAAACGATCTTGGCGGCGCGCTGTTCGACCGCAGCGGCCGCGCCATCAGCCTGACTGAATTCGGCCGCGTGTACATCGAACACGCGCGCCAGGCGCTCGCGCATCTCGATGCCGGCAAGCGCGCGCTGAACGAAGTGCGCGACCTCACGCGCGGTCTGCTGCGGCTCGCCTATACCCCGACCTTCGCGGAATATCTGATCGGCCCGGCGCTGCGCGGCTTTCGCGAAGCGCACCCCGCTATCGCGCTCGACGTGAGCGAGCGGCCGCTCGAAGATATCGAAGGCGGACTCGAGCGTGACGAACTCGATCTCGGCATTGGCTTCACGGATGTGCGCTCCGACGAAATTGAAGTGAGCCCGCTCTTTGCCGAGCACATGGCGCTGCTCGTGGCCACGCGCCATCCGCTGGCGCGCCGCCGCGCGGAGGTGACGGCCGGGCAGCTCGCGACGATGCCGCTCGCGCTATTGAGTCCCGACTTCGTGGTGCGGCGCTTCGCCGATGCCTATTTCCGCGCGCACCAGTTGATCCCGCGCGTGATGCTGCAGGCCAATTCGGTGGGCACGGTGCTCAAGCTCGTGAAGGACGGAACGCTCGCCACGCTGCTGCCTTCGGCGGTGCTGCGCGAGCATCGCGGACTCGTCACGCTGCCCGTCACGCCGGCGTTGCCACAGCGCACCGTCGCGCTGCTCAGGCGGCGGCGCGCATCGAGTACGCTCGCTGCCAACGCGTTTTCGGAGGTGCTGCTCGCGCTGATTACGCAGGAAGGGCTGGGCGAGGCCTGAGGCGGTCTCGCCCAGCCCTTTGGTCTCTTCGTCACCTCAGGGTTGACCGGACGAAAGCAGGTTGTGGAAGAAGTCCACCGCGTGCTGACGGGTTGCCATGCCCCCGAGCGTGGCGGTCGGGTCGAGCCCCGAGCGCCGCGCCGTGCCGCTCACGAGACTCTTTTGCAGGTCGTTGAGCGGGCGCGCGAGATTGGTGGCGATGAATCCGGAAGCGGGCGGCGCGGCGATCGCCGGCAGGTCGGTGCGCGGTGTGTCCAACGTGAGCAGCGCAGCGAGCGTGGGTGCGGCCGCCACGCGCCGGCTCGCGAGCATGTCGGCGGGCGCGATGCCGAGCCAGTCGCGCAGGGTGGCGAGAATCGACGTGTGGTCGTAGGGTGTGGCGCCCGGTGAGCGGAACACGGTGCCCGGCGCGATATACGGCGACACCACGACCGCCGGTACGCGCACGCCAAAGCTGTCGAAGGCGAAGTTCTGGTCGCCGGGGTTGCTCGCGGCATCGGGCGCCACGGCGTTGGCGGGCGGCAATACGTGGTCGTAGGTGCCGCCGTGCTCGTCGTAGGTGATCACGAGCAGCGTTTCGGGCCATGCGGGCGATGTGCTCAACGCGTGCCAGATGTCGTAGAGAAAGCTCTCGCCCGCATAGACATCGTGTGGCGGGTGCTGGTCGTTCGGGTCGAGCAGAAAGCGCGGCTCGATGAACGAATACTGCGGCAGCGTGTTGTTCCGGCAAGCGGAGATGAAATTGCTGAAGCGCTGGAAGTTTGCCTTATATTTCGGATCCCATAACGTCGGGAACATGGTGAGCGTGAGCGAGGGGGCGATGAGCGCCGCGCTGTACACGGCCCAGCTCGCGCCCATGTCGCCCAGCACGTTGAAGATGGTGCGCACTTGCCACTCGAAGGGGTCGGGCGGCGAGCCGTTGTCGACGTGGCCGTTCGACGTGCCCGCGTGGGCGAAGGCGCGGTTCGGCCAGGTCTGGCTCGGCACGGGCGCGAACCAGGCGTCGCAGACGGCGTATTCGCGCGCGAGCGTCGAGAGTACCTTCAGCTGATCGGGGCTGTGGCACTGCATGACCTGGCTTGCGTCTGTCGTCGCGGTCGTTTCGTAGTCTTGCACGAAGCCGGACATGGGCATCGCACCTGTCCCGTTGCCGAGCAGTTGCACGCGCACGTTTGCGAACGTCTCCTGCGGATCGGGGTCGGGCAGCGTGGCAGTGGAGGCCGGTGTGGTCGCGGCGATGGTGCCGCCTGCCTTCGTCGGGTTGCTCAGGCCCGCCTTGAGCCCGTCGAACGGCCGTTCCGCGCTGGCGGCGGGCAGGAAATGCGTGGGGCTGCTGCCGTTCGTGTACAAGCCGCCGAGCATCGTATCGAACGAGCGGTTTTCGAACATCACGACAACGACGTGCTTGATGTTCTGCAGGGACATGGGGGCTCTCCGTCACACGGGTCTGACGCAGAATAGTGGTGCAGGCGTGCGGATTCGGCAAGGTTCGGCAACCCTGAGCCCTGAGAAAACGGCCGCTGCTGCGGGCGTACCAGCTGTACGCCACGACCGCCGCCGGCCGATCCAGCGGGGCGCCCATGCGTGTGGGATAATCACAAGGTTTGCCCAGAGCGCAGCTCAAGAGGTTGTTCGCAAGGGCGTGCGTGGGGCCTTTATTCCCGTGGCCCGCTTCCTTTCTGCGATTTTTCTCCTACAGCCACAATGCCCGCATACCGTTCCAAAACTTCCACCGCCGGCCGCAACATGGCAGGTGCGCGCTCCCTGTGGCGCGCCACCGGCATGAAAGACGAAGACTTCGCCAAGCCGATCATTGCGGTCGTCAACTCGTTCACCCAGTTCGTTCCCGGCCACGTGCACCTGAAAGACCTCGGCCAGCTCGTTGCGCGCGAAATCGAAGCCGCGGGCGGCGTGGCCAAGGAATTCAACACGATCGCCGTCGACGACGGCATCGCCATGGGCCACGACGGCATGCTGTATTCGCTGCCGAGCCGCGACATCATCGCGGATTCGGTCGAATACATGGTCAACGCGCACTGCGCCGACGCCATGGTCTGCATCTCGAACTGCGACAAGATCACCCCGGGCATGCTCATGGCCGCCATGCGCCTGAACATTCCCGTGATCTTCGTCTCGGGCGGCCCGATGGAAGCGGGCAAGACGCGCCTTGCGAACCCCGTCACGAAGGCCATCGAGGTCAAGAAGCTCGACCTGATCGACGCGATGGTGATCGCGGCCGACACCAAGTACTCCGACGCCGAAGTGGCCGAAGTCGAGCGCTCTGCCTGCCCGACCTGCGGTTCGTGCTCGGGCATGTTCACGGCCAACTCCATGAACTGCCTGACCGAGGCGCTGGGCCTCTCGCTGCCGGGCAACGGCACCGTGGTCGCCACGCACGCGGACCGCGAACAGCTCTTCAAGCGCGCCGGCCGCCGTATCGTCGAACTCGCGCGCCAGTACTACGAGCAGGAAGACGAGCGCGTGCTGCCGCGTTCGGTGGGCGTCAAGGCGTTTGAAAACGCCATGACGCTCGATATCGCCATGGGCGGCTCGACCAACACCATCCTCCACTTGCTGGCGGTTGCGCAGGAAGCGGGCATCGAGTTCGGCATGGCCGACATCGACCGCCTTTCGCGCGTCGTGCCGCAGTTGTGCAAGGTCGCGCCGAATACGAATAAGTACCATATCGAAGACGTGCACCGCGCTGGCGGCATCATGGCGATCCTGGGCGAACTGGAGCGCGCCGGCAGGCTGCACACCGACGTGCCGACCGTGCACGCGCCGACGCTCGGCGACGCGCTCGCGCAGTGGGACATCAGCCGCACCCAGGACGAAGCGGTCAAGACGTTCTACATGGCCGGCCCCGCGGGCGTTCCGACGCAGGTCGCGTTCAGCCAGAACACGCGCTGGCCGAGCCTCGACACGGACCGCGCCGAAGGCTGCATCCGCTCGTACGAGCATGCGTTCTCGAAGGAAGGCGGCCTCGCCGTGCTGACCGGCAACATCGCGCTCGACGGCTGCGTGGTGAAGACCGCGGGCGTGGACGACAGCATCCTCGTGTTCGAAGGCACGGCGCACGTGACCGAATCGCAGGACGAAGCGGTGGAAAACATCCTCGCGGACAAGGTCAAGGCCGGCGACGTGGTGATCGTGCGCTATGAAGGCCCGAAGGGCGGCCCCGGCATGCAGGAAATGCTCTACCCGACGAGCTACATCAAGTCGAAGGGCCTCGGCAAGGCGTGCGCGCTCCTGACCGACGGCCGCTTCTCGGGCGGCACCTCGGGCCTCTCGATCGGCCACTGCTCGCCGGAAGCGGCGGCGGGCGGCGCCATCGGACTCGTGCGCGACGGCGACAAGATCCGCATCGACATTCCGAACCGCACGATCGACGTGCTGGTTTCGGACGAGGAACTCGCGCGCCGCCGCGAAGAGCAGAACGCCCGTGGCTGGAAGCCGGCGAAGGCGCGTCCGCGCAAGGTGTCGGCGGCGTTGAAGGCCTACGCCAGGCTCGTGATGTCGGCCGACAAGGGCGCTGTGCGCGATCTCTCGCTACTGGACGACTAAGCCTTTCAAGGACGAGGCGGGCCGCGCGGCTCGCCTCAAACACAACAGGCAGGGCAAAAAAAATCGAGCCTCCCACGGTGACGTGGGAGGCTCGATTCGTTGGGTGGAACGTCCCCCGCGCGAGCGCACGGGGGGCGGGCTCCAGCCCTTACTTCGCAGCGGCTGCGAGTGCGGCGTTGAACGTCGGGCTCGGGCGCATGACTTCAGCGAGCTTCGCGAAGTCCGGCTTGTAGTAGCCGCCGATGTCGACCGGCTTGCCCTGGACCGCGGCCAGCTCGCTCACGATCTTCTGCTCGTTCTCGGCCAGCGACTTCGCGAGCGGCGCGAAGTGAGCGGCGAGTTCCGCGTCTTCCTTCTGCTCGGCCAGTTCCTGCGCCCAGTACATCGAGAGGTAGAACTGGCTGCCGCGGTTGTCCAGCTCGCCGGTCTTCGGCGACGGACCCTTGGCGTTGTCGAGCAGCTTGCCCGTGGCGGCGTCGAGCGTCTTCGCGAGCAGCTTGGCGCGCGCGTTGTTCGTCTTGATGCCGAGGTCTTCGAGCGAAACGGCCAGGGCGAGGAATTCGCCGAGCGAGTCCCAGCGCAGGTGGTCTTCCTGCACCAGCTGCTGCACGTGCTTCGGCGCCGAACCGCCTGCGCCCGTTTCGTACATGCCGCCGCCGGCCATCAGCGGAACGATCGACAGCATCTTCGCCGAGGTGCCCAGTTCCATGATCGGGAACAGGTCGGTGAGGTAGTCGCGCAGGATGTTGCCCGTGACCGAGATCGTGTCCAGACCGCGGATCACGCGCTCGAGCGTGTAACGCATCGCGCGCACCTGCGACATGATCTGGATGTCGAGGCCGGTCAGGTCGTAGTCCTTGAGGTAGGCTTCGACCTTCTTGATCAGCTCGTTTTCGTGCGGACGGTACGGGTCGAGCCAGAACACGGCCGGCGTGCCCGAGTTCTTCGCGCGTGCGACGGCGAGCTTGACCCAGTCGCGGATCGGCTCGTCCTTCACGAGGCACATACGCCAGATGTCGCCTTGCTCGACCGGCTGCGTGAGCGCGTCGAGCACTTCGCCCGTGGCGTTGTCGACGATGCGCGCCGTGCCGTCCTGCGCGATTTCGTACGTCTTGTCGTGCGAACCGTACTCTTCAGCCTTCTGCGCCATCAGGCCGACGTTCGGCACCGTGCCCATCGTGCGCGGGTCGAATGCGCCATTGGTCTTGCAGAAGTTGATGATTTCCTGGTAGATGCGCGCGAACGTGCTTTCCGGAATCAGGCACTTCGTGTCGGCCGGGCGGCCGTCGGCGCCCCACATCTTGCCGCCTGCGCGGATCATGGCCGGCATCGAGGCGTCGACGATCACGTCGTTCGGTGCGTGCAGGTTCGAGATGCCCTTGGCCGAGTCGACCATGGCGAGCGCCGGACGGTGCTCGTGGCACGCGTGCATGTCGCGGATGACTTCTTCGCGCTGCGATTCCGGCAGCTTTTCGATCTTCGTGTACAGGTCGACGAGGCCGTTGTTCACGTTCACGCCGAGTTCTTCGAAAAGCTTGGCGTGCTTGGCGAACGCGTCCTTGTAGAACACGCGCACGGCGTGGCCGAACACGATGGGGTGCGAAACCTTCATCATGGTCGCCTTCACGTGCAGCGAGAGCATGATGCCGGTCTTGCGCGCGTCTTCCATCTGGTCTTCGTAGAAGGCCAGCAGCGCCTTCTTGCTCATGAACATGCTGTCGACGATCTCGCCGGCCAGCAGCTTGACCTTCGGCTTGAGGACGATGGTTTCGCCGGCCTTCGTCACGAGCTCCATGCGGACTTCGCGGTCCTTGTCGTTCGTGATCGACTTTTCGCCGTGGTAGAAGTCGCCGTGCTTCATGTGCGCGACGTGAGTGCGCGAAGCCATGCTCCACTCGCCCATGCTGTGCGGGTGCTTCTTCGCAAAGTTCTTGACCGCGAGCGGTGCGCGGCGGTCCGAGTTGCCTTCGCGCAGCACCGGGTTCACGGCGGAACCGAGGCACTTCGAATAGCGCTTCTGGATCGCCTTTTCCTCGTCGGTCTTCGGATCTTCGGGGAAGTCAGGGACCTTGTAGCCCTTGCCCTGGAGCTCCTTGATCGCGGCGACGAGCTGCGGTACCGATGCGCTGATGTTCGGCAGCTTGATGATGTTCGTTTCCGGCAGCTGCGTGAGACGGCCCAGTTCGGCCAGATTGTCCGGCACGCGCTGTTCTTCCGTGAGGAATTCCGGGAACTCGCCGAGGATACGGGCCGCAACGGAGATATCGCTGGTCTCGACGTTCACGCCGGCCGGCGCAGCGAAGGTGCGGATGATCGGCAGAAACGCGCTGGTGGCGAGCAGCGGCGCTTCATCGGTCAGGGTGTAGATGATGGTGGGTTGCTGGGTACTCATCGGCTTCTTGGCGGGGTTCAAAAACGGGGTGATAACACCACCGGCTGCGCGCAGTCGGCGAAACACCTGAATTTTGCCTCAATTTGCAGCGCGCAGGGGCGCAACCGCGCAGGTATTTCATATCGTGGGAAGCGCTTGCGCAATGTTAATTGACGAGAAAGTCGGCGCGTTTGCCTTGATCCGCGGGCCGCGCGCTGAAAACGTTTCCGGGCCGGAGCCCCGTCCCATAAGGCTTTTCAGGGCGATGCCGGTAATGCGGCCACGGTTCATGGGGTTTGTGGATCGCACCCCGGATAGGGTGTCAAGCTGGTAAAGACCCTTGTGAAAACGGAAGTGAATCGGGGAGTCTTATATAAGAATTTTGTCTCGCAAGGCTCATCGAAGACCCTCAAAACAGTTGCCTTGCTAATCAATTCGTGGTCTCATGGACTTCATGTTCGATCACTGCCTTTACTTCAACTCGTCGGCACTCGCGCGGCTCGTCGAGCGCGAGTGGAGCGCCGCCTATGCGCCGTTCGGCCTCACGCCCGCGCAAGGCTTCGTGCTGCGCGTGGTGCTCGCGAAGCCCGGGTGCCTGGCGAGCGATGTCGCGCAAACGCTCGGCATCGCGCGGCCCACGGCGACGCGTCTCGTCGACAACCTCTGCGACAAGGATTTGCTCGAACGCCGCCAGGGCGAGGCCGATGGCCGCGAATGGGGGCTTTTCCCCACGGCGGGCGGCACCGCGCTCGACGCCCCGATCAACGGCGCGAGCGCCGAAGTCGCGCGGCGCCTGCGTACGCAAGTGGGCCCGGACCTGTTCGAGTCGACGGTCACCGGCATGCGCAAGATACGCAAGGGGCTCGCGTAAGGCGCTTGCCCTTTTTTTAAAAGCAGAATGATTGTCTTGCTAATCAATAAGGAGAAGAGCGATGAACGAAGCGGCGCTAAAGGGGGCGGGGGAGGAATCCTGGCGGTGGGCGACCGGCGTGGCGGTCGTCGCGCTGGCGGTGGGCGGCGTGGTCGCGGCAATCCTCGTGATGCCGCGCGCCGTCGAAGCGAACAACCGCGCGTGCATGGCGGCCTACGCCAGCGATCTGCACGCGGAGCTCGCCGCGTTCGCGCAAGACCCGGTGTGGCAGGCGCAATACGTCGAAGCGATCGCGGCGTGCGCGCGTTGAACGCTCACGCCGCGCGCAACTTCGTTACTTCCGGTTCAGGAACGCGAGCAGGTCGGCGTTGACCTGCCCGGCCATCGTCGTGCACATGCCGTGCGGGCCGCCCGGGTAGATCTTGAGCGTCGCGTCCTTGACGATCTTCGCGGAGAGCTTGCCGGCGTCGTCGATCGGCACGATCTGGTCGTCGTCGCCGTGCAGGATCAGCGTGGGCACGTCGATCTTCCTGAGGTCTTCCGTGTAGTCGACTTCGGAGAACTCGTGCACGCAGTCATGCAGCGCGAGGATGCCGCCCCACATGCCCTGCTGCCAGAACGAGTCGATCACGCCCTGTGAGACCTTCGCGCCGCTGCGGTTGTAACCGTAGAACGGCACGGCCAGGTCCTTGAAGAACTGTGAGCGGTCGTCGATCACGCCCTTGCGGATGCCGTCGAACACATCCTTGGGCAGGCCGCCCGGATTCTTCTCGCTCTTGATCATGATGGGCGGCACCGCGCCGATCAGCACCGCGCCCGAGACGCGCTGCGTGCCGTGGCGGCCGATGTAGCGCGCGACTTCGCCGCCGCCCGTGGAGTGGCCAACGAGCGTGGCGTCCTGCACGTCGAGCTTGTCGAGCAGGTCGGCGAGGTCGTCGGCCCAGGTGTCCATGTCGTTGCCCTTGGCGGGCTGATCGGAGCGGCCGTGGCCGCGGCGGTCGTGCGCGATCGTGCGAAAGCCGTTTTGCACGAGAAAGAGCATTTGGGCGTCCCAGGCGTCGGCCGTGAGCGGCCAGCCGTGGGAGAAAACGACGGGCTTGCCGCTGCCCCAGTCCTTGTAATAGATCGACGTGCCATCGCGGGTGGTGAAGGTGCTCATGGAAACTCTCCAGTTTCTTTTACAGCATCACAAGGCAGGCAGACGCCGGCGCACCGGCGCGCACGGTCGTGCTTCGCGCGGCGCTGTGTGGCGGCGTCCAGGGATGGGCGATGCGGGTGGAACATGCCGGCAGCTGCGCGTCACGGAAAGTGGCAGGAGGCACGCGGCTCAGTATAGAGAGAACGCCTGGGCGATGACGCGAAGGTGCGCGGCCTGAGCGGCGGCTATTCGCGGGGCTCTATTTCGTCAGCGCCACGCTGCTCGCGGCGGGGCCCAGAAGCGGCACTGCACGGTTCGGGCATCGCATACGGCGCGATACGCGATAATCGCCCTTTGTCGATTCCGCATCTCTCGTATGTCGATGCCTGAACCGGACTCTTCCGGGCACGCCTGGTGGGGTGTGCTCGTATTGGCGCTCTCGGCCTTCATCTTCAACACGACCGAATTCGTGCCCGTTGCGCTGCTGAGCGCCATTGGCGACAGCCTGCACATGAAGCCGACCGACGTCGGCCTCATGCTGACGATCTACGCGTGGACGGTGGCCGTGGCGTCGCTGCCCCTGATGCTGCTGACGCGCAACGTCGAACGCCGCACGCTGCTGACCTGGATATTCGCGCTCTTCGTCGCCAGCCATATCGTGACCGGCGTGGCGTGGAACTTTACGGTGCTGATGGTGGGCCGGATCGGCATTGCCTTCGCCCATGCCATCTTCTGGTCGATTTCCGTCTCTCTGGCGGTGAGGCTCGCGCCGCCCGGCAACAAGAGCCGGGCGCTCGCCATGCTCGGCATGGGCACCTCGATCGCCATGGTGGCGGGCATTCCGCTTGGGCGCGTGATTGGCGAGACGCTCGGCTGGCGGCAGACTTTCTTCGTCATTGCGGGCGCGGCGGCGTTTGCGCTGCTCATGCTGCGCGTGATGCTGCCCGTATTGCCGAGCCATCAGACGGGCTCGTTCAGCAGCGTGCCCGTGCTGTTCAGAAAGCCGATGCTGGCCTCGCTCTATCTGCTCACGATACTCGTCGTAACGGCGCACTTCACGTCGTACACGTATATCGAACCCTTCATTCACACCGTGGGCCACGAAAGCAGTCAACGCATCACCTATATCCTGATCCTGTTCGGCAGTGCCGGCATCCCCGCGGCCGTATTCTTCAATCGTCTTTATCCGCGCGATCCGGCGCAGTTCCTGCAAGCGGCTGTGGTCGCCGTGTGCGTGTGCCTGCTCGTGCTGTTTCCCGCCGCGCTCTCCATCGTCACGTTGTCGGTTCACACGCTGGTGTGGGGCGGCGCGATCGTTTCCTTCGGACTGGCCATGCAGGCATGGGTGCTCAAGCTCGCGCCCGAAGCCGCGGACCTCGCGGTGTCGATCTACTCCGGCCTCTATAACGTGGGGATCGGCGCGGGCGCGCTGCTTGGCAACCATATTGCCAACGGCTTCGGCGTGTCGTGGGTCGGCAGCTTTGGCGGCGTGGTGGGCGGCATTGGGGCTGGAGTGTGCTGGCTCGCGTTGCGCATGTATGCGCGGGCGCATACTGCAGGGCATTGATGGACCGCAGGATGCGCCGGACTCGCGTTTCGGCCCTTTCGCGTAGCGTTCACATTGGCGTAGCGGGAGACGTTCCGGCTTCAGGGGAAGGAAACGTCAGCACCACGGCAAACCCGCCGCCGGCGGGAAACGCAAAGTTCACGCACCCGCCGTGCGCCTTCATCACCGCCTGCACGATGGCGAGCCCAAGGCCCGAGCCCGTCGTGCGCTCCGCGCCTTGCTGGCCGATGCGCTCGAACGGACGCAACGCGGCGTCCCAGTGTTCGCGCGCGATGCCTGGTCCGTTGTCGGTCACGGTTAGCGTGACGGCCTCCCGCGAGGCGTTCACGGTGACGACGATATCGTCCGCCTTGCCGTGCAGCAGCGCGTTGTGCAGCACGTTCGACAGCGCTTCCTGCAGGCTCACGGGGTCGCCCGCGATCCAGGCTTGCGGCGCGCTGCTTTCGAACGCCACTTTCACGTCGCGTTCGTCGGCGAGCGGAATGGTGCGGCCGAGCACTTCTCTCGCGAGCTTCGCGAGTTCCACGCGCTGCAGCGGCACCACTTCGGTGCGATGGATCACCATCGCGTGATTGAGCAACTGGCCGGTGAGCCGGCCCACGTCCGAGCAGGTGGCCCGCAACGCTTCGAGCCGAGCGGCGTGACGCACGGGATCGGACTCGGTGCTGAGCAACTCGATCTGCGCGTCGAGCCGCGCAATCGGCGTGCGCATCTGATGCGCGGCGTCGGCGATGAAACGCTGCATGGCCGTCATGCGTTCGGCGAGGCGCCCGATCAGCCCGTTGATGGCGCCGATCAGCGCATTGATTTCGCTCGGCGTGTCGTGCGCTACGGGCCGCAGGTCGGCCGGGTCGCGCGCGGCGATGATTCTCTCGATCTGCGCGAGCGGACGCAGGCCGCGCCGGATGGCAAGTCCGCTCGCGCCGATGGCGAGCACGCTCATCAGCAGAATGAGCGTCCAGACCTTGAAGCTCATGTCGTTCGTGAGCTGCTGGCGCGCGTGCGTGGTCTGCGCGACCGTGACGAGGGCCCAGCCGGGCGGCCGCGCGTCCGGCATGTAGCGCCCGATGGTCGCCGTGCGCACGCGCTCGCCCTGGTAGCGGGCGTTCGCGAATGTCGGACCCTGGCGCGCGCGCATCGCGCTCGCCGTATTGGCCGGACCGGGAAGGTCGCCATAGCCCGCGACGACGAGGCCGCGCGCGTCGACCACCTTGTAGTAGACGACGTCATACCGCGAGAGCGTGGAGAGCGCGGCCACCGGCGGATTGAGCGCGAGCACGCCGCCCTGCACATAGAGGTTTTCGGCGACCTGGATGGTTGCGCCCGCAAGCAGCTGATCGTAGGCGCGCTCGGACGCGACACCCGCGTAATAGCGCGCGATGCCTGCGAGCGCCGCCGCGCCCGACGCCACGACGAGCGCAATGAAGAGCAGCGTGCGGCCGAGCAGCGTTTTCGGGAACCAGTCAAAGCGCGGCAATTTGATATCCCATGCCGCGCGCCGTGCGGATTTCGACTGAACTGCCCTGCAGCTTTTTGCGCACGCGCGTGACGTATTGTTCGACGGCGTTCGCGCTCGGCTCGTTGCCGTAGCTGAACAATTGATTCAGCAGTTCTTCCTTCGGGAAGATACGCTGGGGACGGCTGGCGAGGATTTCGAGCAGCGCGAATTCCTGGCGCGAGAGCGAAAGCGGTTTGCCGTCGAGTTCGGCGAGCCGGCTGCTGCGGTCGATGGCGAGACCGCCGAGCCTCACCACATCGTTCGCATGCCCGCTGTTGCGGCGCAGGAGCGCCTGCACGCGCGCTTCGAGTTCGCGGTAGTCGAACGGCTTGACGAGGTAGTCGTCGGCGCCGAGGCCGAGGCCGCTCACGCGGTCGTCGATGGCCGAGCGTGCGGTGAGGAGCAGCACCGGCGTGGTCGAGCCCGCCGCGCGCAGATGGCGCAGTATCTCGAAGCCGTCCATGGCGGGCAGCATCACGTCGAGCACGACCAGATCGAAGCGCTCCACGCCTAGCAGGCTGTTCGCCGTGGCGCCGTTCGCTTCGAGGTCCACCGCGTGACCGAGGCGCGTGAGGCGGCTGCGCACAGCCGCGCCGATTTCCGCGTCGTCCTCTACCACCAGAATGCGCATGGTGCGGTTCCTGCCAAAATCTTCATGGGTGCGATTGCGGGTTTTCCCCGAGGTTGACGCTGCGTGTTTCTCAGCATTTTCTCAGACTCGCCCGGTAATCTCGCGAACCATGGAAGGTGCAGAGACGTGATTACGACACGAACCAACGGAGACGGCAAGATGCGCGTGAAGTCGCCGCGGCCCTCGTCGCGGCGCCGCGCGCTCGTTGCGGCGGGCCTGGGCGCGGCCGCCCTTGCCGCGGCGCTCGCGCCTGCGTGGGTCCGGGCCACGCCGCGCACGGTGCGCATTTCGAAGGGCTATGGCCTGCTGTATCTGCCGCTGCTCGTGATGGAAAAGGCGCGGCTCTTCGAGCGCCATGCGGCCCGCCATGGGCTCGCGGACGTGAGCGTGGAGTGGGTGAGGCTCGATGGCGGCAATTCGGTCGACGACGCCATGATGGCCGGTACGCTCGACTTCGCCGCGGTGGGCGCGCCCGGCTTCATCGAACTGTGGGCGCGGGCGCGCGGCATACCGAACGTCGAGGTAATCGGCATCAGCGGTCTTTCGGCCACGGCGCTCTCGCTCAACACGAACCGGCCGGAGATTGCGACGCTGCGCGATTTCACGAGCGCCGACAGGATTGCGGTGCCGGGCATTCGCACCTCGCTTTCGGCCGTGGTGCTGCAGATGGTGGCGAGCAAGCTGCTCGGAGCGCAGCACTTCGCGCAGCTCGATTCGATCACCGTCGGCCTGCCGCATCCACAGGCCATGCAGTCGCTGATACGGCGCGAGGGCGGCATCACCGCGCATTTCGCCTCGCCGCCATTTTCGACGCTCGAATTGCAGCAGCCGGGCATTCACCGCGTGGTCAATTCGGTCGACGTGCTCGGGCCGCTCACGCTCGACGTGGTGTTCGCACCCAGGCGCCTCGTCGACACCGAGCCGGCGCTGGCAAAAGCGTTTCTCCTCGCGCTCGACGAGGCGAACCGGATGATCGCTCGGGACAAAGCGGCCGCGGCGCAGATCTATGTCGATTCGTCGGGCTTCGGCGTGTCGCGCGAGCACGTGGTGCAGACGCTCCGCGCGCCGGAGTCGCGCTTTTCGGTCCGGCCCGAGCAGCTGATGGAGTACGTGGACTTTCTGTACATGGTGGGCACGATCAAGGCGAAGCCGCGCACGTGGAACGACATGTTCGTGGCGATGCTCGGCGATTTCCGTCCATAGCGCGTGCAGGAAGGCGCGTGCAAGGACAACATACAAATAAACGTAGGAGAACCTGGTGAATACAAACGCAACCGTCGATCAACGGTCCGCTGAAGAGCGGATTGTCATGGCGAAGATCGCGCGCCGCCTCATGCCGATCCTCGTCGTGATGTTTCTGATCTCGTTCATCGATCGGCAGAACGTCGGCTTCGCGAAGCTGCAGATGGTGCACAGCCTCAACATGACCGAAACGGCGTTCGGCCTGGCTTCCTCGCTGTTCTTCATCGGCTATCTGCTGTTCGAAGTGCCTAGCACGCTCGCGCTGCATCGCTTCGGCGCGCGCGTGTGGCTCGCGCGCATCATGCTTACCTGGGGCGTGATTACGGTGCTGATGGGCTTCACCACGTCGATGCAGGTGTTCTGCGGCCTGCGCCTCGCGCTGGGCGTGGCCGAAGCCGGCTTCTATCCGGGCGTGATCTACTACCTCACGCTGTGGTTTCCGCAAAGCTACCGCGCGCGCGTGCTCGGCATCTTCACGCTGGGCAGCGCGCTCGCGAACATGCTGGGTTCGCTCGTGGGCGGCTGGCTGCTGAGCCTCAATGGCGTATGGGGCCTCGCCGGCTGGCAGTGGGTGTTCATCGCCACGGGCCTGCCCGCCGTGCTGGTCGGCATCGCCGTGTTCAGGCTGCTGCCGGCGTCGTACCAGGAAGCGCGCTTTCTGAACCCGAGCGAAAAGCAGATCGTGGCCGCCGCGCACGAGCGCGAGAAGCCCGAGCACGCCGAACACGCGCAGCCCTGGAAGGCGCTGCTCGATCCGCGCGTGATGCTGTTCGCGGCGACCTATATGCTGATGTCGACGTCGCTCTACGGCGTGACCTACTGGCTGCCCACGCTCGTCAAGTCGTTTGGCGTGTCCAGCAGCGTGAACGGGCTGCTGAGCATGCTGCCGTGGGCGCTGGCGGTGTTGCTGCTGCTGTGGCTGCCTTCGAAGCTGCGCCAAGCGAAAAGTATTCTGCGCGCGATGGCCATCGTCGCGGCGCTCGGCACGCTGGGTTTCCTGCTGAGTCTGCTGCTGCCTTCCACGCCGCTGCGTTTTGTTGCGCTCGTGTTCGGCGGCGCGTGCATCCCGCTGCTTTACCCGTGCTTCTGGTCGATGCCGCCGCGCTACTTCACCGGCGCGCGGGCGGCGGCGAGCGTCGCGGCGATCAACTCGATCGGCAATCTCGGCGGCTTCTTCGGCCAGAACCTCATGCCGCTCGCGGGCAAGCTTACGGGCACCGCGTTCGGGCCGATGATCGTGCCGATCGTGTGTCTCGCGGTGCTCGGTCTCGGCGTGGTAGTGGCGTGGGGACGTTCCGGGCGCGTTATGGAGGGCGTGCCGGCCTGAGGCTGGGTTTACGCAATCGGGCAGTCATCCTCGGACTTTTCGCTGGAACTTTTGGTGGCCCGCACACGATTCCTGTCCTGCGCTCCATAGTGTCATGGCGCTAGTCACTCCCTCCATAGCCAAGCATTGCGGGATTGGAATTCTTGAAGATCAAGTAGAAGGGACGCTGAAGCGGATTACCAGCCGGCGCCACAACGTCACAGACTTTTGTCTTGACGTTGCAGCGGCGCAGTTCCCCTGCTGTCGTTGCGTCTCCACCCATAATCGGGATGTACAGCCTGTTCCCGGGCCCGAAGATGATCGCCTGCGCATAGGCTCGCGGTGCGGGCGGTGTGGACAGCACGAGTTCATCGAGAAGAGCGCCGGTTTTGCCGTCAAGTTTCAGAACCTTGTCGCTGTCGCTGGCCGTCGCGCGGAAGCCCGTAACCCAAAGATTGCCTTCCTTGTCAAAGACCAGTCCTTCTGGACGGTGCAAGTCAGGAATGGATTGATTGGATGCGAACACATCAACGAAAGTTTTCGTAGTTGCATTGAATCGCAAAACGTAGCCGACAAGTGTATTCGGGCTGTCCGAGTAGGGGCATCCAAATACGGAAACGTACAGAAGACCGTCTGGTCCGAACACCAGGCCACGTGGGAAAAACCCGCCAGTAAATTTGGACCGGTCGAGATTGCCGAGAAATGCTCCTGCATCGTTGTATAGCTTGATGGCACCCTGGCTCGAGCAATCGCTACCGACATCGGCGACATAGAAGACGTTGTCCGGCCCTCCACGCACGATGCCGCGAGGCGCGTAAGGGGCGTTGATGTCACTTGCTGAGACGAGTTTTCCAAGAAACATTCCGGTTTTTCCGTCGAACCGGAAAATCTCACCAGAAAGCGGAAGGTTCACGTTCTGGTTGACGACCACGAGTTCGCCGTCCGTATAAATCATGCCGGCGGGTCCGGTAAGCCCTGCGCTTCCTGACGTCACAAAGGCGCCACGGTATGCGCCACTCGAACCATTGAACGCCTGGATGGTGTTGTTGCCGGCATCTCCGATAAATAACTCTTGGGCGCGCGCGGACAGGTTGACCGAAATCGCCGCCACGCCGAACAGTATTGAAACCAGGATAGAGCGAAAGTGGTGGAGAGATATTGGCGAGGGCTTTCGGCAAGGCAAGCTCCAACGCGTGAAGATGGAAGTTGGCGTAACCATGTGACTTCTCCGTTTTCAAGTTTTACTGAGAATCTACGTGGTGCTGCGTACGCGCGTACCGTAAGTGCGGTACGGCCTAAGCGAAGAGACCGGACGACAGATAGGCTGCAGCTCGCCGATGGATGCGGGCGGCTGTTCAGGTAGACGCTGAAATCAGTGTGTTTCTTATTATTAAGCCGATTCGTGGTCGGTGGCGTGGCGAGCCACCGCGTGAAGCAGGCCAGGTTATCGTTTTGCCAGAATCAATTGATGTATGGGTACCGGCGAGAGGGTTTCCGGCTACCGCAAAGGAGGGGCGGCAGTCATCGCCGCCGCACGTCAACTATATTGTGCCGGGTTGCGATTTGCCTCCATCAAATGATGGAGAGCGGATACGAATGCGCTTTTAAAGGCACCACGTCTACCGCTTGCATCTTCGAAGCGTGCGCAACGTTGTAGGTCTGTTCGGTTCCCGCCATGCGTGGCACTTGAAGAAGATCTCTCCACGAACATGGAAACGCCCCAGTCAAAGACCGGGGCGTGCGATCCGTTAGCCGCGGCTTAGTGCCTCTTTAACAGAACGGCTAAAGGCCCACCTGCTTTGGAGGCTGATTACGACGCGCTCAGGGAGTCTCCCGATACATGAACACGCTCGCCGACCTGGACCGGTGGCTGTGACGAATAGTTGAAGTTTCGGTAGCTACCGTCCTGCATCCTGACCTGCACCTGGTAACTTGTCGCCTTGCGTACAGCATGCTCAATGCCGTTGCCCGCAAGGCCACCACCAACGGCGCCGGCAATCGTCGCCAGAACGCGACCGCGTCCGCCGCCGACCTGATTTCCCAACAGCCCACCTGCGACTGCCCCGCCTACGGCCCCGAGACCCGTTGTCGGCTCGGCTTCCTGGACCGTATTGACGGCAACGACTTCGCCGGCGTTCGGGTCAACGGCGACTTGTCCTGGAGCGGGTTGTGCCGACGATTGATATGCGTAGCCGCTGTTCGCATACCTTGGGGGCTGCTCGGCAGACACGCTATGGTGATGACGGACGCGCGGCTGGGCGGGTGCTTCCTCCCGCGTCGCGCGCTGCTCCGCGTTCGGTTGCGGCGAGGCGACCGGAGCACTGGAGATTTGTGCGGCGACTGGTGCAGCTTGCGTCGGGGGAGCTGTCACGGCTCGGGACGTCGGAAGAATGCCTGTCATTGCCGCGATGCCCGTAGCGCTCGCGAGGATGACCGCTACGGCTGCGCCCGCCACCAGAGGGTGAATGCGACTACGCGGGGATGAACTGGAAGTCAGGTTGGTGCTCATGTCGCGCTCCGTTGATGTGTGTCAGCAAGAACGCCGCAATCGGCATAGCGGTGCACCAGAGGATTGTGAGTTTTGTAAGCAGTTGTAGTGCGCTACGGAGACGCGAAGGGAAAGGGTCTTCGAGGAGGGACCGTTAAAGAGTCAAGGACGCCGCGGGTCAGACTGAGTATTAAGGTTGCGTTCCGGCGCCGGAACGTTGGTTTACGTTCAACGTGGAAGCGTGAATGCATTCCAATGGCGCTAGTTGAATGTGCGGTACCGAACGGTTTCCGGTTATTCAGCCGATTCAAATAGCCGAGCCTGCAGCAGGCGTGAAAACCTGCCTCTGCCTCTTGTGGTTCCTCACGGGCCGAGGACCACGTCGGCTCTCAAGCACGCTTGTTCGGTCCTGCAACGACCCAGGAGGTTTTATGACTGCAATGAAGCCGGAGAACGGAGCCGCCTGGCCTATGTTTTTCCTTGTCTGGATGAAGGAGGTTGCTGACTCCTTTTGCTACGCGCCCAAGCACCTCCAGCAGTCTATCAATCCCTGGACGTTTAACGGGTTTGTCATCAATGAGAAGAATTCCAGGAATCCGTCGGCCGAGCGGGCGATTGTGAGCGAAGTCAGCTATGGGCAGCAGTTGGGTCGCATCGGGGACGTTGTTGATGCAATCATCAAGAGGGCTCCTCCAGAGGACGAAGCGTTCAAGGAGTTCTCGAAGATGCGTGAGAAAATCGCCGGCATCAAGAGGGACAGTCGGAAAGAACGATTCGAGGCAGTTTTGGCGGACCTCAAGCAGATGAAGCTGGACGATAACCGCGGGTTCCAGGCCTGCATGGAGAGCATTCAAGCGTTAGGGCGCGAGGAGTGAAATGCGTTTGCCCTGACCACAAAAGGGGCGTGTTCGCCGGCAACCTGCAGTGCGCGATGCAAATTTTTGCGACAGGACAGGAATCGTTTGCGACCCACCAACGCGCGCGATTGTTAAGGCAGCCGCAACACTGAATTCGTTCTATCAGCATGGACTTACGATAGAACGATCCTATACTGCTACCTCATGTCACGGCGGCCTCGACGGCCGCGGTGCAGGCAAAGCGAAACAGCTTTTGAAACTGGCGGACACGGACAATCCGGCGCGCGATCGCGCCCGATCCTGCCCCTGCGACGCACAGGCGTTTCGCCAGTTTCGACGCACGAACATGAGGTGGTGCGATGTTGCAAATTCTCGAAGGTGTCTCGGTCATTGCGGCCGTGAGCCTGTATCTGATTCCGTCCATTGAAGCCGACGCACGTGGGCACAAGGATGCGTTTGCGATCACGATCGTCAATATCCTGCTCGGCTGGACGATCGTTGGCTGGTTCGCGGCGCGCGCCTGGGCGCACAGCCGCAGTGTCGAGCGTCGTCTGCCGCGCGCGGCGAAGCGGGTGCTTCGCTCTGCCGGGCGCGTGACGACGCAGAAGCTCGTGCAGCATGCGAAGTTGCGTACAGCGATGGAGTCCCGCAAGACGGCGGCGCAGCGCGGCGCGACGGCCCTGTGTTCATGAGCGCGTCGAAACGGTCTCGCGGCCTCATGAAGTTACCGGGCATCCGCCATTCGTTGTCCAGCGCGTTCGTTTCTCTTGCCGCCACCTGCACGGTGCTGGCCGGATGCGCGTCGGCCGGCAATGTCACTGCGGCGGACCGGCAGGATACGTTCGTCGTCTCGGCCTCCGCATCCGGTGGACGCCTCGCCTGGGCGCGCGCCCACAAGCGTGCCGTGTCCGCGGCATCGGACTATTGCGAGAGCCGCGGCATGCAGGCGAGCCTCGGCATCGAACAAATGGATGGTATCGAGGCGCTTCAGCAGCAAGGTTCCACGATCCGCTTCGAGTGCCATCCGAAGCTTTGAGGCGCTCGCCTTCAGCGAATCACAAATGTCTCCCTGCGCGGTCCATACCATTTCGTGACTTCGGAATGGGCGGTCAGCCGGGACGACTTCAGGATAGGGCTCGTGACGCGATACAGCCGGTCCGGGTCGGGCCCGTACAGGTATAGGTAGCCGTCGTTACCGTCGATGTGAAGTTCGGTTTCGCCGAGCTCGCCGGCGTTCGCGCGCTTGATGGCGCTGGCCAGCCGCTGTTCGAGCGCATGAATCTGCGGGCGCTCGTTCGGGTAGTAATCGAAATGGACCATCATGGCCGGCCCAGGCGGCTTCTGCGCCGGTTGTGCTGCGGCGCTGCCTGCGGCGAGTGCGATGCATAACAACGTGGCGAGTGTTTTTCGGCTCTTCGGCATGGGTGGATGGTGTGCGCGAGACAAGCTGCGATGTTCGCACATCGAAGGGGCGGCCTGGGGCGGCGGCGCTTCGCGTTATGATTGACCCCATCAAAGAAAGGTCCAACCCGGTCCACCCATTCAAGCCGCCAATGGTCACTAAACAAACCACAGGCCCCGCGCGTCGCAGCGCCGGGCCGGGCAAGCGCGCAGCGCTGCCTCCCGGGGAGACCCCAGCCGACGTGGATGCCGCGCATTCGAATCCCGAAGCGGACGACGAGGGCGCGGGCGCGTCGACCTATCTCGTGCCGGGCCTCGAGCGCGGCCTGCGCATCCTTGCCGAATTCTCAGCGCGCGAGCCCGTGCTGGGCGCGCCCGAACTTTCGCGGCGCATCGGCATTCCGCGCACAACCACGTTTCGCCTCCTGCAGACCCTCGAAGCGCTCGGCTTCATCGAGCGCGCCAACGGTGACCGGCAATACCGCCTGAGTGTGGCGGTGCTGCGCCTCGGCTTCGAATATCTCAGTTCGCTCGAACTCACCGACTTCGGCACGCCGCTGCTAGAACGCCTGCGCGACGCGACGGGCCTCAGCACCCATCTGTTGATTCGCGACGGCCGCGACGTGGTGTTCGTGGCGAAGGCGCAAACGCGTGAGCCGATGTTCAGTTCCGTAAAGGTTCACGTGGGCACGCGCTTGCCCGCGCACGCCACCGTGCATGGCCAGGTGCTGATGGGCGACCTCACGCTCGCCGAACTGCGCACGCTCTACCCGGAGAAGCAGCTCGAACGTTACACGGAGCGCACGCCCGCGACCGTCGCCGATCTCCATGCGCGCATACGCGAGTTCGCGCAGCAGGGGTATGCAGTGAGCGAGGCGTCGTTCGAAACCGGCATCTCGGTAGTGAGCGCGCCCGTGCGGGATCAGTCGGGCCGTATCGTGGCGGCGCTCACGGCAACGGTGCCGCGTTCGGACATCGGCGAGGCCGAGCGCGCGCCGCTCGTCGCCGCCGTGTGCGCCGCGGCGATCGACCTCTCGGCGCGGCTCAATTACCGGCCCGCGCCGGGCGACCCCACCGCGGCACAGGCCGCGCGTACCCGCAATACGCACGCCATCTGATACGGCGCCCGCAGGCGCCGCGATCAGAACGAGTGGTGAATGCCCGCGAGCACGATCGCCTGATTGCGCCCGCTCGACACGCCCGCGGTGAAAAAGGCCGCCTGCGCTTCGGAATTGGCGTGCTGGTAAAGCGCGTTCACATAAAGCTGCGTGCTCTTCGAAAGCGAATACACGTCGCCGATCATTGCCTGGGTCCAGCGGCGGCCGGAAAGCGTCGACGTCGCCGCGCCGCCTACGACGGCGTTGGCTGTCGTGAACTGATAGTTCGCGCCGGCGTCGTAGCTCTGGAACGTGTCGGAATAGCCGTTGGACTGCAGCTTCGTGCGCGTATAGAGGGCGTGCACGAGCAGCTTGCCGAATGAGTACGACGCGCCCACGCCCATGTTCTCGACCTTGTCGGCCATATACGTGGCCGCCGGTTGACCCTGGAACTCCATGATGCCGGTGGTCGCGATCGACACCGAGCGGTCATGTTCGTTCGACCATGTCGCGCCTGCCTTGAACGGTCCGTTAGCATAACTGAGCGAAAAGCCCATCGTTCTGCCGGTCGAGAAGTTCGTGGTATTGCCGAAGCCGAACATTGCGCCCGCCGTGAAGCCGTAAAAGCTCGGCGAACGATATTTGACGGAGTTGTTGTAAGGCACGACGCCCGTATCCGCCAACTGGTCGATGTTGCCCGGGTGGAACGCGTACCAGCTCGCCGCGAGATACGCCGTGCTGAACGGACCGAGTACGTCGAATGAGAACGGCGTTTGATTGCCCAGCGTGAGCGTGCCGAACTGCTCCGAGCTCAGGCCCACGTACGCCTGGCGATTGAACAGCGTGTTGGCCTTCGCCATGGCGCCAGTGTTGGTGTAGAAGCCGTTTTCCAGCTGGAAGATCGCCTTGAGGCCTCCGCCCAGATCTTCCTGGCCGCGCAGGCCCCAGCGGTCGGGCTGGGTGTTGCCCTGCTCCATCAGCCACTTCGAGTGCCCCCCTACGTTGCTGACGTAGGCCACGCCTGCATCCAGACTGCCATAAAGCGTGACGCTGCTTTGCGCCCATGCAGACGAGACGGCGCAAATGCCCGTCAACCCCGCGGCAATGAAATGCTTCAACTTTGGACTCCTGATCGTATGACGAAAAGCCGGGCTGTTGATCCGGCATACCCAACCTGCAAAGCCAATCCGCATGGTCACCCATAGGCAGTGCGCGGCGTGCTTCTGTCGGCAAGCGCTTTCGCGAGACACCTTTTGTTCCATATATGGATAGATGTACTGCCTATGGAAAGTATAGAGACTCTTGGAGACGTCAAAATACTTTTTTGAGACGGTGATTCCCCCAGGTGCCGCTCACCGCCCTGGATGCGCCATATACGTGCAAGTGCACGTGTCGTAAGCGTTTTGGCAATCAGGAGGTCACGCGCAGCGACCTTGAAGGTGTCATCTCGCAAGCTGCGCTCAGTGTTTTCCCCAGGCACGCGGGATTTCTATTTTTTTCTTCCCAAGACCGTTTCATAATTGACCATACACGAACTACTGTTCCGTATATGGAACATAGTTGAACGGAAAGGATGACAAATGGCTGAAGAATGGCGCTGCGCCGGGCATGCCGGCGATCTGTCCGAAGACGGGCCGCTCGAATACAAGCTGGACGGCACGGAGATCGGCATCTACAAGGTGGGCGACGAGATCTACGCGCTCGAAAACGTCTGTCCACACGCCTACGCGTTGCTGACGCAAGGCTTTGTCGATGGCGACACCGTCGAATGTCCGCTGCACGAAGCCGTGTTCCATATCCCGACCGGCAAGTGCCTCAAGGAGCCCGGCGGCCGCGATCTGAAGATGTACTCAGTGCGGCTTGCCGGCGAAGAAATCCAGATCAAGGTGGAATGACATGCGAGAAGTCCCCGTGAATTTCAATCCGTGGCTCAAGCCCTGGCTCGCGCCGCAACCGAACAACGTCGCCGGCAAAGGCGTGATCGAGCAGCCTGGCGAAGCGCAGAACATGGTGTGGCAAACGCGTAAGGCGGAACCCACGCAATACGAAAACGACTTCGGCGACGCGCTCGAACAGGTATTCGAAGCGGGCGCTGCTGAACTCGAGGAAGTCGTGGCTGGCCTGAACCGCATGGGCTTTCGCACGCCCGAAGGCGCATCCTGGAATGCCGAGCGCCTCGCCGCCGAATTCCGTCTGCTCGCCGAGTGAGCCGGCGCGGCCCACACTGAATACGGAGACCCCACATGACGTCCCCCACGATTGAAGTTGCAGGCGGCGCCGATCCCATCCGCGCCTATCTCGACCGCGGCATCAAGAACTACTGGTATCCCGTTGCTCCGAGCTGGCAGGTGGGCAACGCACCGATCGGCATCACGCGCCTCGGCGAACAGATCGTGCTGTGGCGCGATCAGGACGGCCAGGTCCATGCGCTCGAAGACCGTTGCCCGCACCGCGGCGCCCGCCTGTCCCTCGGCTGGAACCTCGGCAACCGCGTGGCGTGCTGGTATCACGGCATCGAAGTCGATGGCGGCGGCACCGTGCAGAACGTGCCGGCCGTTTCGGCCTGCCCGCTCGAAGGACAGAAGTGCGTGAAGTCGTATCCGGCCCAGGAGCATGCCGGCGCGGTGTTCCTGTGGTTCGGCGACGAAGCCCACAAGGAGGCCGCCCCGCTGCAGTTGCCCGAGGAACTCGTTGGTGAGGAGTACGCAAGCTTTCTGTGCATGTCGAACTGGAAGTGCAATTACCAGTACGCCATCGACAACGTGATGGACCCGATGCACGGCGCGTATCTGCACGCCACCTCGCATTCGATGGCCGATGGCGACAAGCAGGCCGAGATGCGCGTGCGCAAGACTCAATCCGGCCTCATGTTCGAAAAGATCGGCCAGCGCGACGTCAACTTCGACTGGGTCGAACTGGGCGAAACCGGCTGCCTCTGGATGCGCCTCGCGATTCCGTACAAGAAGAAGTTCGGCCCGGGCGGCAACTTCGGCATCATCGGATTCGCCGTGCCGGTGGACGAAAACAACTGCCAGGTTTACTTCTGGCGCACGCGCAAGGTGCAGGGCTGGCAGCGCGACGCGTGGCGCTTCATGTATCGCAATCGTCTGGAAGGTCTGCATTGGGCCGTGCTGGAGCAAGACCGCTACGTGCTGGAAAGCATGGCGCCAAACGCACGCGATCACGAATTCCTCTATCAGCACGACGTCGGCATGACGCGTGTGCGCCGCATGCTGCGCCAGCGTGCCCAGCAGCATTTCGCCGAACTCGATGCGTTGCGCGCCGGGCAGGGCGCCAACGCACCAACCGCCGGGAACGGCCATGCATGACGCCACGTTCGCGGCGCAGGTCGCGCTCGCCGGGCGGCGGGTGCTCGTCACAGGCGGCGCACGCGGTCTGGGCGCCGCGTTCGTGCAGGCGCTCGCAGCGGCCGGCGCGCGCGTGACCTTCGGCGACGTGCTGGTCGAGGCGGGCGAGGCGCTCGCTCAGCAACTCGCTGCAGCCGGGCACGAGGTTGCCTTCGCGCCACTCGATCTCGCGCAGCCGGCAAGCATTGCCGCATTCGTCGATGCCGCCGCGCAGCGCATGGGCGGCGTGGACGCGCTCATCAACAACGCGGCGATCACGAACTCGGGCGGCAAACTCGCGCACGAAGTGAGCGTCGAGACGTGGGACGCGGTGATGGACGTGAACGTACGCGGCACCTGGCTCATGTGCGCAGCCGCGCAGCGCTGGTTGCGCGAGTCGGGCCGCGGCGCGATCGTCAACATCGCTTCCGATACGGCACTGTGGGGCGCGCCCAAACTGCTCGCCTACGTGGCGAGCAAGGGCGCCGTGATCGCAATGACCCATTCGCTCGCGCGCGAGTTCGGCGCCGATGGCATCACCGTCAACGCCGTTGCGCCCGGCCTGACCGAAGTGGAGGCAACGGCTTACGTACCGGCCGAGCGCCACGCGTATTACCTGGAAGGGCGGGCGCTGCGGCGCGCGCAGGTGCCCGGGGACGTGACGGGCCCGGTGTTGTTCCTCTTGTCCGACGCCGCGCGTTTCGTGACCGGGCAGCTGCTGCCGGTCAACGGCGGCTTCGTGATGAACTGATTTCGTAGAACTGAAGACATGTTCGAAAGAACCCAAGGAGAAAACATGGCCGATGCCGATATCGAGCGCAAGTCGTGGGACCGCCCCGCCGACGCGAGCTTTGACGACTGGATGAACACGCGCGTGGCGCGCTTTGAAACGCGCCGCTACGACTGGGACGCCCTGAAGTTCCAGGCCGACTACGACCCGAAGTACCGCCGCGCGCAAATGCGCTATGTGGGCACGGGCGGCACGGGCGTCGCGAAGGACGTCAACACCGTGCCCGCTGGCGGCTTCACGTTCTCGACCATGGTGATTCCGGCCGGCAACATCGGCCCGAGCCATATCCATACCGACGTCGAAGAAATTTTCTTCGTGCTGCGCGGCAAGATGAAGGTCGTCTGCGAGAAGGACGGCGAGATGTGGGAAGCCGTGCTGGGCGAACGCGACCTGATTTCGGTGCCGCCGGGCGTGTACCGCACGGAAATCAACGTGGGCGAGGAGGACGCGCTGATGTGCGTGATGCTCGGCTCGCCGAAGCCCATCACGCCGACGTATCCGCCCGACTCGCCGCTCGCGAAAATCAAGCGCGAGATGAAGTAAGCGACATAGCCGCAACCCGAAACCGAAGCCATGAACGACACGATCCACACTGCAGCCTCTTCAGCCGGCACGTTCGAAACGCGGCTCGCGCGCTTCGCACTGCGTAGCGCGCGGGCAGGCGCGGCCAGCGTGAGTTATCGCGAAGCAGCGGGGGACGGCGGTAACGAGGCGCTGCCGCTCGTGCTTCTGCATGGCATCGGCTCCGGCGCGGCTTCATGGGTGCAGCAGCTCGAAGCGCTCGGCGGCGCGCGCCGCGTGCTCGCGTGGGACGCACCGGGTTACGGCGCTTCCACGCCGGTCGCGAGCGCGTCGCCGGTCGCGGCGGACTATGCACGCGTGCTGGCGGACTGGCTCGACGCGCTGCGAATCGCGCGTTGCGCACTCGTGGGCCATTCGCTCGGCGCGATCATGGCAGGCGCGTTTGCCGCCGCGCACCCCGAACGCGTGGCCGGCTTGCTGCTGATTTCACCTGCGGCTGGCTATGGCGCGGCCGATGAAAGCGTACGCGCCGAAAAACGAGACGCGCGCCTTGCCATGCTGGCCGAACTCGGTGCGCAGGGGCTTGCGCAACAGCGCAGCGCGAACATGCTTTCGCCCCACGCCGACCCCGCCTCGCGCGCCTGGGTGCGCTGGAACATGGCGCGCATCGTGCCGCACGGCTACGCCCAGGCCACGCATCTGCTCGCGAACGCGGACCTCGCCGCCGACCTCGCGCGTTGCGTGGGCAAGTTGCCGATGACCGTCGCGGTGGGCGCGCAAGACACGATTACGCCGCCCGAGGCCTGCGAGGGGCTCGCGCAGGTCGCCCACGCGACGTTTCATACGGTACCGAACGCGGGCCACGCGGGCTACATCGAACAACCGCAGGCTTATCGCACGCTGATCGAATCCACGCTGACTCATCTACTCAGTACTACGGAGCTCAAGGCATGACACCCGACGTCGACGAAGACCGCAACGACGCCAGCTACCGCGTGCCGGGTCTGGAGCGCGGCCTGCGCATCCTGACCGAATTCTCGCCGCGCGAGCCGGTGCTCGACGCGCCGGAACTCTCGCGCCGCCTGGGCATTCCGCGCACCACGGTGTTTCGTCTCCTGCAAACGCTCGAATCGCTGGGCTTTCTCGAGCGCGCGGACCGCGACCGCAATTATCGCCTCGGCGTGGCCGTGCTGCGCCTCGGCTTCGAATACCTCAGCTCGCTCGAACTCACCGACCTCGGCCTGCCGTTGATCGAGGCGCTGCGCGACGCGACGGGACTCACCGCGCACATTGTGATTCGCGACGGACGCGACATCGTATTCGTCGCCAAGGCGCAGAGCCACGCGCCCATATTCAGTTCCGTGAAGGTGAACGTCGGCACGCGTCTGCCGGCGCACGCCACGACCCACGGCCAGGTGCTGATGGGCGATCTCACGCTTGCCGAACTGCGCGCGCTTTATCCGGAACCGCGGCTGGAACGCTTCACGCCGTCCACGCCGGAGACGGTCGAGGCGCTCTTCGAGCGCATTCGCCAAGACGCCGGTCGCGGCTACGCCGTGAGCGAATCGTCGTTCGAGCGCGGTATTTCCGTGGTGTCGGCGCCCGTGCGCAACGACACGGGCCGCATTGCCGCTGTGGTGACGACGACCATTCCGCGCCCCGGCATCGACGCGCAGCTGCTCGACGGCGGTTTGATCGAGAAGGTGCGCCGCGCGGCCGACGAACTCTCGAAGCGCCTGAACTATCGGCCTCAAAACAGGCCCCAGGCATCCACCGGCAAGGGCGTGCCCTATATGAAAGCATTGGGGATCAAATGATTCAACTCGATTTGACCGGTCAGGTCGCCGTTGTAACGGGCGGTTCGTCCGGCATTGGCCTCGCCACCGCCGAACTCTTCTTGCGTGCGGGCGCGGCGGTTGCAATCTGCGGCCGCGACAGCGAGCGCCTCGCGCGCGCCGAACGCGCCCTGGGCGAGCGTTATCCGCAGGGGCAACTGCTCGCTTCGCGCTGCGATGTGCTCGACGCTGGCGAAGTCGCCGCCTTCGCGGCAGCGGTCGAACAGCGCTTCGGCCGCGCCGACATGCTCGTGAACAACGCGGGACAAGGCCGCGTTTCCACCTTTGCCGATACGTCGGACGACGCGTGGCGCGAGGAACTCGACCTCAAGTATTTCAGCATCATCCGTCCCACGCGCGCGTTTTTGCCCTTGCTGCGCAAGGCCGCAAGAGCTGGCAACGCCGCGATCGTCTGCGTGAACTCGCTGCTCGCGCTGCGGCCCGAGCCGCATATGGTCGCGACCTCGTCCGCACGTGCCGGTGTGCTCAGCCTCATCAAGTCGCTCGCCGTCGAATTCGCGCCCGAGCAGATCCGCGTGAATTCGATCCTGATCGGCATCGTGGAGTCGGGGCAGTGGCGCCGGCGCTATGAAAACGACCAGGAGGCGCAGTCCGCGGGCCAGAGCTGGGAAGACTGGACGCAAGCGCTCGCGCGCAAGAAGCACATTCCGCTTGGCCGCTTCGGCCGCCCCGAAGAAGCCGCCCAGGCGCTGTTTTATCTGGCCACGTCCCTGTCGTCCTATACGACGGGCAGTCATATCGATGTATCTGGAGGCGTTGCACGTCATGTCTAACCAAACCACCGTCGGCGAACTGATCGCCGCCTTCCTCGAACAATGTGGAGTCCGAACCGCTTTCGGCGTAATCTCGATCCACAACATGCCGATTCTCGACGCCATCGGGACGCGCGGCAACATCCGCTACGTCGGCGCGCGCGGCGAAGCGGGCGCGGTCAACATGGCGGACGGCCTCGCGCGTGTCTCGGGCGGCCTTGGCGTGGCGTTCACCAGCACGGGCACGGCGGCGGGCAACGCGGCAGGCGCGATGGTCGAGGCGCTCACGGCAGGCACGGCGCTGCTCCATATCACCGGCCAGATCGAAACCGAATACCTCGATCAGGACCTCGCGTACATTCACGAGGCGCCCGATCAGCTGACCATGCTCTCGTCGATTTCGAAGGCCGCGTTCCGCGTGCGTTCGGTCGAGACCGCGCTGCCCACCATCCGCGAAGCGGTGCGCGTGGCGCAGACGGCGCCGAGCGGCCCGGTGAGCGTGGAGATTCCCATCGACATTCAGGCCGCGCTCACCGACTGGCCCGCCGATCTCACCGCGCCGCACCTCACGACGCTCACGCACGACGAAGCGCGCGTGGAACAACTCGCAAACGAACTCGCGAAGGCGAAGCGCCCGCTGCTGTGGCTGGGTGGCGGCACACGCCATGCGCGCGCCGCCGTGGAGCGCCTCGTGGCACTCGGCTTTGGCGTGGTGACGAGCGTGCAGGGCCGCGGCGTGCTGCCCGAAGATCACCCGGCCACGCTCGGCGCGTTCAACGTGAGCCCTTCGGTCGAACGTCTGTACAAGACCTGCGACGCGATGCTGGTGGTGGGCTCGCGCCTGCGCGGCAACGAAACGCTCAAATACAAGCTCGCGCTGCCGCAACCGCTCTATCGTATCGACGCCGACGCGCTTGCCGACAATCGCGGCTACCGTAACGCGCTGTTCGTGCATGGCGACGCCGCGCGCGTGCTCGACGCGCTTGCCACGCGCCTCGAAAGCCGCATCAAGGTCGATCCGCAATTCGCCGCCGAGATCGGCGAGGCGCGCGAAATCGCCGTGGCGGAAACGGGCAAGGGTCTCGGTCCATACCGCCGTCTCGTGGAAGCGCTGCAGCGCGCCGTGGGCCGCGACTACAACTGGGTGCGCGACGTCACGATCTCGAACAGCACGTGGGGCAACCGCCTCCTCAAGATTTTCACGCCGCGCGCGGGCGTGCATGCGCTCGGCGGCGGCATCGGCCAGGGCATGCAGATGGCGATCGGCGCGGCGCTCGCGAACGCCGCCGCGAAGACCGTGTGCCTCGTGGGCGACGGCGGGCTGATGGTGAACGTCGGCGAACTCGCGACGGCCGTGCAGGAAAAGGCCAACGTGATGATCGTGCTGATGAACGACCAGTGCTACGGCGTGATCCGCAACATCCAGGACGCGCAGTACGGCGGCCGCCGCATGTACGTCGATCTGCACCAGCCGGAGTTTTCGCAGTTCTGCGCGAGCCTTGGCCTCAGGCACTACCGCCTCTCGTCGCTCGACGACGCCGATAGCGTGATTCGCGAAGGCATGGCGTTCGAAGGCCCCGTGCTGCTCGAAGTGGACATGAAGGCCGTGGGCAGCTTCGAGACGGCGTTCGCGGGCCCGCCGGTGCGCAAGGAGGAGCCCCAACATGCATAACGGCCATGCCGTGCCGCACGCACCGAATGCACCCATCGACATCGCGATGATCGGCTTCGGTGCGATCGGGCAGACCGTGTATCGCGCGGTCGCCGCCGATCCGCTCGTGCACGTCTCGCACGTGATCGTGCCCGAACACCACGCCGCCGCCGTGCGCGAGCAGGTGGACGGCGCGGTGGAAGTCGTGTCGTCGGTGCGCGCGCTTTCCACGCGGCCGCAGTTCGCGCTCGAATGTGCGGGTCACGCGGCGCTCGTCGATCACGTCGTACCGCTGCTGCAAAGCGGCACCGATTGCGCGGTGGCCTCGATCGGCGCGCTTTCCGATGTCGAGCTGCTCGAACGTCTCTCGCATGCCGCCGACGAAGGCGACGCCACGCTCACGCTGCTTTCGGGCGCGATAGGCGGCATCGATGCGCTTTCCGCGGCGAAGCTGGGCGGCCTCGACGAAGTGCTGTACACGGGGCGCAAGCCGCCGCTCGGCTGGCTCGACACGCCTGCGGAAAATGTCTGCGACCTGCGTGCGCTCACGCGGGAGCAGGTGATTTTCGAAGGCAGCGCGCGCGAAGCGGCGCGGCTCTTTCCGAAGAACGCGAACGTGGCCGCGACCATCGCGCTCGCGGGCCTGGGCCTCGACCAGACGACAGTGCGCCTGATCGCCGATCCGGCCGTGGAGCGCAACGTGCACCGCATCGTGGCGCGGGGTGTGTTCGGCGAAATGTCGCTGGAAATGTGCGGCAAGCCGCTGCCCGACAATCCGAAGACCTCCGCGCTCACCGCGTATAGCGCGATTCGCGCACTGCGCAACCGCGCCGCGCGCTGCGTGATTTGATGCGAACAAGTGAGACCCTGAAGATGACTTCATTCGATACGAGCCTCATCCCGAACGGCGATATCCTGGTCGGCGGCGAGTGGCGCCAGGGGCGCGCCGCGCCTTTTGCGAGCCTTTACCCGGCGGACCAGTCGCTGAACATGGAGGTCTCGACGGCGAGCGCCGAAGACGCGAGCGACGCGGTCGAGAAGGCGCATGCCGCATGGAAGCAGGGCGAATGGGCCGGCATGAAGCCGCATCTGCGCGCGCTCGTGCTCTATCGCATTGCCGACCTGATCATGCGGCGCCACGAAGCACTCGCGCAGCTGCAGCGCCGCGACAACGGCAAGCCGATCGGCGAAACGCGCGTGCTGGTGGCGAGCGCGGCGAACACGTTCCGCTATTTCGCCGCGTGCCTGGAAACGCTCGACGACGACCTCACGCCCTCGCGCGGCGATTACCTGACGATGAGCGTGCACGAGCCGGTTGGCGTCGTGGCCGCGATCACGCCGTGGAATTCGCCGATCGCCTCCGACGCGCAAAAACTCGCGCCCGCGCTCGCGGCCGGCAACGCGGTGGTGCTCAAGCCCGCCGAAGTCACGCCGCTCGTTTCGCTCGCGCTCGCACGCATCTGCGAGGAAGCGGGCGTGCCCAAGGGCATCCTGAGCGTGCTGCCCGGCAAGGGCTCGGTGATCGGCGACGTGCTGGTGCGTCATCCGCTCGTCAAGAAGGTGTCGTTCACGGGTGGCACCGAAGTGGGCCGCGGGATCGCGCGCCTCGCAGCGGAAAAGCTCATGCCGGTGTCGCTGGAGCTGGGTGGCAAGTCGCCGACCATCGTGTTCGAAGACGCCGATCTCGACCATGCCGTGAACGGCGTGCTGTACGGCATCTTCAGTTCGTCGGGCGAGGCGTGCATCGCCGGATCTCGCCTGTTCGTGCAGCGCACGATCTACGAAGCGTTCATGAAGCGCCTCGTGGAGGGCGCACGCAAGCTGCGCGTGGGCGACCCGTCGCGCGAGAACACGCAGATGGGCCCGCTCATCACCGCAAAGCACCGCGAGTCGGTGGAGCGCTATGTGGCGCTCGGTCTGGAAGAGGGCGGGCGGCTTCTGTGCGGCGGCGAGCGGCCGGTGGGCGATGGGCGCGAGAAAGGCTTTTTCTATCAGCCGACCATTCTGGAAGGACTCCGGAATACTGCACGGATCTGCCAGGAAGAGATTTTCGGACCGGTGCTCGTGGCGATGCCTTTCGACGACGAAGCGGCGCTGATCGAAGAAGCGAACGACAGCGTGTTTGGTCTCGCAGCCGGCATCTGGACGCGCGACTACAAACGCGCGTGGCGCGTCGCGCGCAAGCTCGAAGCGGGCACGGTATGGATCAACACGTACAAGCTGTTCTCGATCTCCACGCCGTTCTCGGGCTGGAAGGAAAGCGGCATGGGCCGCGAGAAAGGGCGGCTCGGCATTCGTGAATACATGCAGCAGAAGAGCCTCTACTGGGGCTTGAACGACGCGCCGCTGCCCTGGGCCAACGCCTGAGGGCGCGGGACTCGCTATGCATGTGGCGGCACCCGGCGCGAAAGCGCAAAGCCCGGTCGAAAGGAGACAGGCAACATGACGATACTCGGTATCGAACAGATTACTTACGGCGTGACGGATCTCGAGACCTGCCGCCGCTTTTTCGCGGATTGGGGCTTGAAGGAAACCGCGCACGACGAAACGCACGCGCGCTTCGAAACGCTCAACGGCTGCACCGTGCTCGTGGTCGACGCGAACGATGCTTCCTTGCCCGCCGCGTTCGAAGCGGGCCCGACGCTGCGCGAAGTGACGTGGGGCGTGGCCACCCGCGCGGAACTCGACGCGCTGCGCGAACGCCTGAAGGACCAGCCCGGTTACTACAGCGAAGCCGACGCGGCGGGCTGCTTCGACCCGGCCGGCATGGCAATACGCGTGGAAGTCACGCGCCGGCGCGAGATCGACGTGAAGGGCTCGCCTTCGAACGTGTGGGGGCAGACGCTGCGCGTGGATCAGCCTTCGCCTGTCTATGAGCGCGCGGAGCCCGTGGAAGTGGGCCACGTGGTGTTCTTTACGAACTGCCTCGCCGAGCAGGAAACGTTCTATCACGAACGGCTCGGCTTCGAGACCTCGGACCGTTATCCGAACCGCGGCGCGTTCATGCGCTGCGCGCCGCACGGCGGCCACCACGACCTGTTCCTGCTCGCGCTGCCGGACGGCAAGAAAGGCCTGAATCACGTGGCGTTCACGGTGCGCGATATCCACGAGGTGTTCGGCGGCGGCCTGCATATCAGCCGCTGCGGCTGGACCACGCAGCTCGGTCCAGGCCGGCATCCGGTTTCGTCCGCTTATTTCTGGTACTTCAGGAACCCGGCGGGCGGCCTGATCGAATATTACGCCGACGAAGACGTGCTCACGCCCGAATGGCAGCCGCGCGATTTCGAACCGGGCCCGACCGTGTTCGCGGAATGGGCCGTGGACGGCGGCCTCGACGGCAATACGCGCCGCCAGAAGCACGCCGAGGCGCCGCAAGGCAAGTTCATGACGGAGCGTAAGCCATGAGCGCTACACCTGAAAATGCGGCCGCAGAGGCACCGCGTACCGTCGTCGTGATCGGCGGCGGCCAGGCCGCGGGCTGGGTCGTGAAGACGCTGCGCAAGGAGGGCTACGCCGGCCGCCTCGTGATGATCGCCGACGAAGTGCATCTGCCGTACGAGCGTCCGCCGCTTTCCAAAGCGGTGCTCGCGGGCGAAGCCGATATCGAAACGGTGCGTATCGCGAAGCCCGACGAATTCGCCGCGCTCAATGTCGAAACATGGCAACCGGACTGTGCGACGTCCATCGACCGCACGGCGCGCATGGTGACTACGCGATCGGGCCGCGAAGTGCAGTACGACCGGCTCGTGATCGCCACGGGCGGCGCGGCGCGCAAGCTGCCCGCGAGCATCGTGAAGAGCGCGCATGTGACGTACCTGCGCACGCTGGACGAAGCGCTGGCGCTCGGCGAGCGTTTGCGCAGCAGCCGGCGTGTGCTGGTCGTCGGCGGTGGCTGGATCGGTCTCGAAGTCGCGGCGACGGCGCGCAAGCTAGGCGTGCAGGCGACCGTGGTGGAGGGCGCGCCGCGCCTGTGCGCCCGCTCGTTGCCGGAGAATGTATCGCGCTTCCTGCTCGATCTGCACCGTGCGAATGGCGTGGATGTGCGCCTGAATGCGATGCTGCTTACGCTCGAAGACCGGGCCGAAGGCGGCGTGCGCGCAACCTTCGCGGACGGCAGCACGCTCGACGCCGATTTCGCGGTTGCCGGCATCGGCCTCGTGCCGCACACGGCGCTTGCCGTCGCCGCGGGACTTTCGGTGGACGACGGCATCGTGGTGGACGAATTCGGAGAAACGTCGGATTCCTGCATATTTGCCTGCGGCGACGTGGCGAACCATCCAAACGCATGGCTCAAGCGCCGCGTGCGGCTCGAATCGTGGGCCAACGCGCAGAACCAGGCCATCGCTGCCGCAAAAGCCGTGCTTGGCGTGAAGACGCCGTATGCGGAGATTCCGTGGTTCTGGTCCGATCAGTACGACGTGAACCTGCAGATACTTGGCGACATTCCCGCTGGCGTCGCGCCGGTGCTGCGCGGCAGTCTCGAAGAGAAGCGCGCTTCGCTTTTCTTCGTGGCAGACGGCCATTTGCGCGGCGCCATTGCAATCAACGCGGCACGCGAACTCAAGCTCGCGCGCAAATGGATGGGCCAGGGGCGCGCGGTGGATCTTGCCGCCCTCGCCGACACCAGCAAGGCGCTCGCTTAACCCTCATACACGAGACAACACGGGACGGGATCACAGGCATGAGAACCCTCGACAACTCTATCGGCCATCGCGGCGGCGCCGCCATGTACGAGCCGCTCAGCGACGCAACCGGTGGGGCCCCCACGCGCGGATCGATCATCGCGCGGCTCGAACGGCTGCCGACCAACGCCATGCTGGTGCGCGCACGTATCCTCATCGGCCTTGCCACGTTCTTCGACGGCTTCGACGTGATCGCGATCGCCGCGACGCTGCCGATCCTGATCCAGAGGTGGCATCTCACGCCGTGGGAAATCGGCTTTCTGATCGCATCGGGCTCGGTCGGGCAGTTGTTCGGCGCATTTCTGTTCCCGTGGCTCGCGCAACGCCACGGCCGCGTGCGCGCGATTGCGTGGAGCTCGGGCATCATCGGCGTGACGAGCATTGCGTGCGGCTTTGCGCCGAGCTTCGCCGTGTTCGCAGCGCTGCGCGTGGTGCAGGGCCTGGGCCTCGGCGGCGAGTTGCCCGTGGCCGCGACGTATATCAACGAGGTCAGTCGCGCTCATGGCCGCGGACGTTTCGTTCTCCTTTACGAGATCGTATTCCCGGTCGGCCTGCTCGCTTCGAATGCGCTGGGCGCGTGGCTCGTGCCGCGCTTCGGCTGGCAGATCATGTACTTCATCGGTGGAATGCCGCTCGTGCTGTTCTTCGTGCTGCGCAAGCTCGTGCCCGAGTCGCCGCGCTGGCTGGCGGAATGCGCACGCGTGCAGGAAGCGGATCGCGCCGTGAGCGCGTTCGAGCGTACCGCGAAAGGTCCGCTCGCACCGCTCACGAACGTGGCTGAATTCGATGCGCTCGTTGCGCGCCACCCCAGGCGCAGCGTGAAGGATCTGTTCGGGCCCGCGTATCGCAAGCGCACGCTCGCCGTGGCGATGCTCTGGATTACCTGCGGTTTCATTCAGTACGGGCTGTCGACCTGGTTGCCCACGATCTATCGCAACGTCTATCACGCACCCCTGCAACTCGCGCTCAATCTCGCCGTCGCGGCCTCGGTGCTCGGCGTGCTCGGTTCTCTCGCCTGCGCACTGCTGGTCGACATGGTGGGCCGCAAACCCGTGATCAACGTCTCCTTCGTGCTGTGTGCGATTTCTCTCGCGCTGGCCGGCGTGTGCCACGCGATGTCGGTCTACGTGGTCGCGACGTTTTGCGCGCTGGCGCTCGGCCTGCTCGCCAGCGGTTTCATCACCGCTTATGTCTACACGCCCGAGTTGTACCCCACGAGCATCCGTGCGCTGGGCTGCGGTGTGGGCGGCGCGTGGCTTAAGGTGGCCGCTATCTTTGCACCGACGATAGTGTCGAAGACGATGATCGGCGGCAATCTCGACGTGGCGTTCTATATTCTCGCCGCCGTGCCATTCCTTGCGGCCGTGACGGTGCATTTTCTCGGTATCGAGACGAAGGGGAAGGTGCTCGAGCAGCTGGAGGCGTGAGCGGCAGGGCGTGCCTGCACGTCTTGCATGCCGCCCGAAATGGTTCAAGGGCCTCTCCTGTGGCGAGGTGAGCTGGGTCGAAAAGCACGGTGCGTATCCTTCCAGCACTTTCACGATAGCACCGAGGCGGTTTAATCATTTCCGGCCTGGATACCTCTTTTCCGATGTTATGAATCGCAAGATGCGACGTATTGGATTGAGCGCATCGATGCGCGTGCGACGCGTTCACAACAGCGGCAGCGTGAGCCGGATGTGCTCGGCAAAGGCCGCCGTGAGGAGCGAGGGCCGCTTGCGCCCGAACTTTATCGTGATCCCGACGGCGGGCAAGGGCGGCAGCGCGGGGTCGCCATTGAGAATGGCCAGATCCGGCGGAACGGCCGTTTGCGTCATGACGGCGAACGCCTGGCCCGAACGCACGAGCGCGGTCAGCCCGGCGAGGCTGCTGCTCGCATACGCGACGCGATAGGCCCTGCCCGTGCGCTCCAGCGCCTCGCAGGCCGCGATGTGGTCGAGCGTATCGGGATCGGAGAGCGCGAGGGGCAGCGGATCGAAGTGGGAGGCGTCGAGTTCGGGCGAGCCGATCCAGACCAGTTGCTCGCGCCGGATGATTTCGTCGTCCGTGCCGCGGGCGGTCAAAGGCAGCGACACCATGGCGAGGTCGACCGCGCGCTTGTCGAGTTGTTCGACAAGGCGCGGCGTGGGCACGCATACGACTTCCACGAGCGCATGGGGATGCTGGCTCGAAAACTGCCGCAGCAAAGAGGGGAGGAACACGGCGGCATAGTCGTCCGGGCAGCCGAAGCGGATGGTTCCCGACAGGCCCGTGCCGCACAGGTCGGCCATCGCTTCGTCGTGCAGGCGCAGCATGCGCTGGGCATGGACCAGCAGGCGCTCGCCGGGGTGGGTCAGCGCGACACCGCGGCCGGTGCGCTGAAACAGCGGCTGATCGACGATCTCCTCGAGCCGCTTGATCTGCTGGCTCAGCGCCGACTGGGTGCGGCCCACGCGTTCGGCTGCACGGCTGAGCGAGCGCACCTCTGCAATGACCGCGAACGAACGCAGCAGATCGATTTCCAGCGGACGGCTCACGATATTAGCCTCTCTTCTAGCTTGCATAAGAACTATTCGATTCTATAAAACCAGAGCGCCGACTAGACTGCAAGAAAAACCCGCCACCCGAAAAGGAGAAGCCCGTGTCCAGAAACGACGACGAACAGTTTTGGCGCAACGCGCGGCAGCACCTGATCCGCTATGGCGGCACGTTCGAGCCGATGATCATCGAGCGCGCCCAGGGCAGCTTCGTCTACGACGCCGACGGCCGCCCGATTCTCGACTTCACCTCGGGACAGATGAGCGCCGTGCTGGGCCATAGCCACCCCGAAATCGTCGCGGTCATCAACGAATACGCGGGCAAGCTGGACCACCTGTTCAGCGGCATGCTCTCGCGGCCCGTGGTCGAGCTGGCAACGCGCCTGGCCGACGTCACGCCTGCCGGGCTCGACCGGGCGCTGTTGTTGAGCACCGGCGCGGAGTCGAACGAGGCTGCCATCCGCATGGCGAAGCTCGTCACGGGCAAATTCGAGATCGTGGGCTTTGCGCAGTCGTGGCACGGCATGACGGGCGGCGCGGCTTCGGCAACCTATAGCGCGGGACGCAAGGGCGTGGGTCCCGCAGCGGTGGGATCGTATGCGATTCCCGCGCCGTTCACGTACCGGCCGCGCTTCGAGCGCAACGGGCGATACGATTACCTCGCGGAACTCGATTACGCATTCGATCTCATCGACCGCCAGTCCAGCGGCAATCTCGCGGCCTTCATCGCGGAGCCGATCCTGAGTTCGGGCGGCATCATCGAACTGCCGCCGGGGTATATGGCGGCGCTCAAGCGCAAATGCGAAGAGCGCAGCATGCTGCTGATTCTGGACGAGGCGCAAACGGGCGTTGGGCGCACCGGGATGATGTTTGCGTGCGAGCACGACGGCGTGACGCCCGACATTCTCACGCTCTCCAAGACGCTCGGCGCGGGCTTGCCGCTCGCGGCCGTGGTGACGTCCGCGCAGATCGAGGAGGCGGCGCACGAACGGGGCTTCCTGTTCTACACGACGCATGTGTCCGATCCGCTTCCCGCCGCAGTCGGCCTGCGCGTGCTGGACGTGGTGCAACGTGACGGACTCGTTGCGCGCGCAAACATCATGGGCGATCGATTGAGGCGCGGGCTGCTGGACCTGATGGAGCGCTTCGCATGCGTCGGCGACATTCGGGGGCGCGGCCTGCTGCTGGGTCTGGAGGTCGTCAAGGACCGCAGCACGAAGGAGCCCGCCGACGGGCTCGGCGCGAAGATCACGCGCGAATGCATGAAGCTCGGACTCAGCATGAACATCGTGCAGCTGCCAGGCATGGGCGGCGTGTTCCGCATCGCGCCGCCGCTGACCGTGAGCGAGCAGGAGATCGATCTCGGCGTGAAACTGCTGGGGCAGGCAATCGAACGTTCGCTCTGAGGTTCCGGGTCATCGCGGCTAGGTCTTGCCGCGCGACCCGGCCGGGACCGCCTGAGGGCGCGTGAGCGCACGCGCGGCGAGCGGCGTGGACATGACGATGGACGTGCGCGTTTCGCCGTAAAGGTTGATCCGCTGGATCAGGCGCTCCAGATCGGCCACGCTCGTTGCGACGAGGCGAATGACGTAAGAGTCCGCGCCCGTGACGTGATGGCATTCGAGCACCTCGGCAATCGTGCCGAGCAGCTTGAGAAACTTCGCCTTCGCGGACTGGGGCACCGTAATGCCGATCAGGGCGCAGATCGGATAGCCGGCCGCAGCCGGATTCACGCGTGCCGTATAGCCCTCGATCACGCCGGCATCTTCGAGACGTCTCACTCGCTCCGTGACCGCCGGCACCGAGAGATGCACGCGGCGCGCAAGCTCGGTATAGGTCACGCGGCCGCTCTCCTGCAGCAGCGCCAGAATATTCCAGTCCAGATCGTCCATCATGGCGAAATGTTTAAGGTGAAATGGCAATTCTCCCTTAAATCTGCGCTTCTGCGCATCATCTTCGCGGTCTACGATAGTCACTCAGGGAACATTCATCGCGGGGGAGAGGGGACATGCTGTTCGTCAAAGCGGTGACGATAGGATTTTGCATCGCCGCACCCGTCGGGGCCATCGGCATGCTGTGCATCCAGCGCAGCCTGAGCCGCGGCTTCTGCTCCGGGTTCGCAACCGGCATGGGCGCCGCGTGCGCGGATGCGTTTTACGGCTTGCTCGGCGCGCTCGGGGTGGCGGGTATCGTCGCGGCCCTGCCTATGCTGACGGTGGTGTTGAAGGCGGCGGGCGGGGCGTTTCTGGTGTGGATGGCGTGGACCATCGCGCGCGAGTCGCCGCGCGCGCCGGCCGCCGTGCAGGAAAACTTGCGCGCGCCTGTCACGCGTGACTTCCTCACGACCTTTGCACTGACGCTCTCGAACCCCCTGACCATTTTTTCGTTCATCGCCGCTTTTGCGGCGCTCGGGCCCCTGCCTGCCATGCCAGGCGAACAGGGCGCGCCGGGATGGCCTGCGGCGGCGCCGATGGTGACCATGGTGACGGGCGTGTTCGCGGGTTCGGCCGTGTGGTGGTTGTTCCTGAGCGGCGTGACCTCCTCGTTGCGTACCAGGCTGCCGCTCGCGTTCACGCGCGGCATCTCCATTTTTTCCGCAGTAGCGATTGCCGCGTTTGGCGTCGTTCAGATGGTGACGGGTCTCGCGCGACTCGCTTAATACGTCGTTTCGAAACGTTCGAGGGCTTGCGCCACTTCCTCGATGTAGGCGTCGGTCATCGCGCAGTCGGCAAGCGCCTGTCTGAGCTGGAACACATATTCCGCGTTGCTGCCGAGCGGCCCATGAGCCTGGGCAATTGCGCGCGCGACAGTCGCAGGGCTCGAATCGGCCTCGTATTGTCGCGGGCAGGTGCTCGCCACGAACGCGAGCGCGTGCCGCGTCTCTCCCGTGGTGAGCGTGACGGCGGTCCAGGCCGGCGTATAAGCGCCCGTGAGCATCTCGCGGGTCCAGAGAATGTGAAGCTCTTCGTCGAGCGTGGCGGCATCGAGCCGCAGCACCACGCCTTGCGTATGGCCGCCGCGCTCCAGCGCGAGCATGCGCCCGGGGCGCTGCGGCGTGCCGCGCCCGCCGAACAGGCGAATGCAAAAGCTCCGGCGCCAGCCATGCAGCGTGGCGCTCGCGCGCCGGTCGAAGTGTGAGAGCGGATTCCACATGAGCGACCCGTAGCCGAATACCCAGACTTCCTCGCCGGCGGGGCGCTTCGCCATCGTTTCGGCGAGCGACTGGTCGATTTGGGTCTGCGTCCAGAGAATTTCCGGAGGGAGATGGCTGAAACTCTCGAGAAACGCGCCGGAGCGAATGGCGTCTCTGTTTAGCATGGCGTTGACGGGCGGTGGGGCTACGTCACGAAGTATGCGGTCGGCGAGGGCGTGGATAAAGTGGCTGGAACGCGATGCTGCGTTCGACTGGGGACGACAATCGGGTTGCACTTGCCCCGCAGGGATGCCGCAGCCATCAATCGGTCAGTGGTGCGTAGCCGAGTTCGCGCTGGTGTCGAATCGAGAGCACGATCGCGCGCGTTTCGGAGTGGGCATACAGGATCACGTGCGATCGCAGCACATATTCGCGGAAATCGGGAACATCAGCTTCGATTGCCAGACGCTTTAGCCTGTCGAGCCGCGTCTGTCCCTCAATGGTCTGCGCCGCAAGGAACTCGGCGGGGCGGCCGAGTTGCGGATGAATCATCACGAGATCGCGGAAGCGAAAAATTTGCTCCCAAAGGTCATCCATCCGCTGCGGCGCTGACGACGAGTCCTGCTCCAACACGAATTCGCTGATCGTTTCGAGGCGCTTTTCGAACGTTTCTGCAAAATCGACCCGGATCATTTGTGCGACTCAGAACGACGTCGCATCGACTCCCGAATGTCCTCCAGGGACTTTGTACGTCCGGCGAGCGCATCTTTTAGGCCCTTCTCAGCGTCTTCGATCATGATCAGCCGCCCGTACTCGGCTTCGAGGGCGTGATAGAAGTCGAGCTTTCTCGCATCGACGAGTGCAACAAAGGCTGCGCCATTTTTCGTCAGCACCTTTTCGGCACCGGCGACTACGTCGTCCGCCAGTTCGGTGAGTCGCGCGCGTGCTTCGCTAATCGGGACGACGTCTTGGGACCGAATAGACATAAACCTCTTCCCTGTACAAAATTCGTTAACGAAAACATACACATGGGACGGCGCATGGTCAAGTCCTGCTCCGGACTTCTCCCATGGACCCGTCATCGCCGTTGTGAACACTTGGAGCGAGATCAACTCGTGCGAGGCCCGGCGAGGATCACGCCAGCCCAGGCTGCCGCTGCTGCCGCATGAATCCAGCACTCAATGACCCAGACCGCTCGCCGCGATCTGCTGCTCGACATACTGCGCGAACAGCGTATGCGTGTGCGTGGTCGGGTGGAGGTCGTCGGCGAACATATAGGTCTGGTCGGCATTGGCCGAGACGTAGGTGGCTGGCGAGCAGAGCAGCGAGGTGTTATCCGGCGTTTTCGACGGGGCGCACGCCTGGGCTGTGTTGGACACGGTAAATCCGCTCGCCTGGAAGTTTGCGACGAGCTGGGTGATCCAGGTGTAGGAATCGACTTCGATTACCTTGCCCTGCAGGCCGTTCGCCTGCAGGGCGCCGTTCAATGTCGAGTCGAAGAGCTGCGAGAGCTGGGTCAGGTTCGCGCCGCCGTCGGGCGAGGTGATGCCCTTGGGCGAGAGACCGACGTTTGGCACGTTGATCACCACGACATGTGTGGCACCGGCCTGCACGATCTGCCCGACGATTTGTGCGAGCGTCGTGGCGGCAGTCTGCACGACCGTGTTGGCACCAGGCGGGTTGCCGGCGCGCAGCACGTCGTTCGCGCCTGCCCACACCAGGACGAGCTGGCCGGAGTTGAAGCTGCCGTGCGCGGAGAGATAGCTCGAAACCTGCTGATTGACCGGCATTTCGATGTTGCCGATCACGTCCGAGAGGAAGTCGTACTGGTCGGCCGGTGTGGCGACCGTGGCCCCGCCTTCTGCGTAGCCGAAGCCGCCTTGCGCGCTCAGCTTGTGATCGAGACCGACCGTGTACGCGGCGTTCAGGGTGTCCCCATAATACTGCGCGACATCCTGGGACCAGACCTGACCGGGGTTGGTCGTGAACCGGCCGCCGCCCACGGCGCTCGCAAGCGGCGCGTAGGTGCCGACGTCGGAAAGGCTGTCGCCGAACGAGACGACCTGCAGCTTGACGCCGCCCGCCGGCGTCGTGCCGCTGCTCGAGCCACCGCCGCTTCCGCCACCACCACCGCCGCCGCCGCAAGCCGCAAGCAGGAAAATCATTCCAGCGGAAATTGCCGCACGAATCCGGGAATCGATCGTTGCCATTGTGCCCCCTTACCCGCTTGACGCGATTGCACCCGCGACCGGATAGGGCGGGCTCAAGAAGGCAAGCAAAAAGAATGCGCGCAGCCTACAAATAGCTGACACGAGTGCCAGACGTGGCGTGAGGCGCTAGAGAACCAGCATTTCGAGCCGGTTGCCGCCCAGCGCTTTCGCGCTGTAGAGCGCGGCGTCGGCGGCGGCCAGCAGGTCGGAGAGCGTGGACGCTTCGTGACCATGCTGCGCGAGGCCGATGCTCACCGTGGCGCGTATGGCGACGCCATCGACCTTGTTCATGGCAGTTTGAGCGAAATGCCTTGCGATCGCCTCGCCCGCCGCTTTGGCGCGCAGGCGGTCATGGCCCGGCAGCAGGGCGGCAAATTCTTCACCGCCTATGCGCGCGAGGATCGCCTCGGCTCCCATGGCGCTGCGGGCAATCTCCGCGAACGTCTTGAGGACCTCGTCGCCGGTCTTGTGGCCGTAGCGATCGTTGATGGTCTTGAAGTGGTCGAGATCGAAGGCAAGCAGCGAAACCGGCTGCCGCGTGCCGATCTCGCGCATCACGCGCTCGCCTTCTTCGAAGAACCAGCGGCGGTTGCCAAGGCGGGTCAGGTAGTCCGTCTGGGACTCGCGCAACAACTGCCCATACGTTTCCTCGCGTATCAGCCTGATCAGGGCCATGGGCAGAATGACCGAATACAGTACGCCCTCATACATCGTGATCTTGCTGACGAGCGCGACGAAGCCGTCCCCGTAGCGGCTGCCCAGCCACGGAAGGACAAATGTCCTGAAGACGTAGAAGAGTGCGTGGAATCCCGTGACGAACGTCGCGGCGTGGCGCGACTGCATCCCTTTCATGCCGTCGCCGCGCAGCAGCTCGCGCGACGTCATGGCGCTCACCAGCGCAATGGGAAACGCGCTCGCGTAGTACCACATGGCCTGCGGATGCCGTGCGCCCCATGTGGCCCATGTCAGCGCAATCAAGGCGAGCAGGGCGATCGAAGCCGCCCGGTATTGCCGCCCGTTCAGCGTCGCGACGCCATGCAGAACCAGCAGATAGCCGGCCATCATGATGAGGTTGCTCAGGGCTGAGCCCCAAACGCCGGGCAGATCGGTGCGGACGAGCACCGCGGCGCAGCCGGTTGCGAGGGTGGCGTAGCCCCCGGCCAGTATCCGCAATGCCTTGCTGCGCGCGGGATGCGTACGATGCTCCCAGAGCGTTATCAGGGAACTGGCGAGCAGGGTCCCGATCAGGAGGAGGTAGATGGTAAGTAGATCGACGTGCATCGCTGGCGTGGGGCTTCTACGCCGGTACATCGCGGCGAACGCGCATTTTACGCCGAAACTTGATGCCGCGAGGCACGTTCCCTGATTGTCCGCCGCGTGCCTGCGGCGTCATGCGTCGCGCCACGCCTCTACGCATTCTGTATCGAGCCCGAACGGGTCGGGCGCGCGGCTCACGAATGTTCGATGCGCTGGGTCAGATGCGCCGGTGTGGGCGGGAGATCAGTAGTGCGATGGAATTGCCGGAGTTTGGTGTTCGGGACGCTTTCGCTCTTCCCTGATTTCAGGAAAAGGCAAAAACGAAAAGGCAAAAGCGCCGGCCTAAGGATAATCCTGCATGGCAAGCCAGTGCCTTACCATCCGCGCCTGATCTGCATCGAGCGACTTGAGCACCTGCTCAGCGGGCTCCCTGCGCAGCGCCTCGACCACGGCGGCATCACAAAGATGCCAGATGCCAAGCGGCTGGTCCGGGCTCGCGACCACATCCGCTTCGGCAATCATGCCGCCATCGATCACGGGCGCGCGTCCCACGTTCAGCTCGTTGAAATCGGCGCTCACGTGAGCGGGGCGGTCGTCTGGCCATGCACCACGCGTTTGCCAGAATGGCTGCGTCGTCCAGCGCTGTTCGAGCGCATAGACATCGCGTCCGGTGCGCGCGAAGCGCATGAACAACTGCTCGATGCGCTGCTGGTGAAAGCGCAGCGCGAGCGGTGCGCGCTCGGGCCGGGCCAGCAGCGTGTGGATCACCGCGGGCGCCTGCAACGCAGAGGTGAGCGACTGGAACACGCCATTGCCCGCGAGCGGATCGACGGCCATGGCGGCATCGCCCACGCGCAGCCAGTTGTGACCGCCGGTACGGCCGCATAGCGTTGCGGTGCTGCTGCGCGCATAGAGGCGTGCGTCGTTCGCGGCGTCGCCCGCGAAGAAGTCGCTCGCAAGCGGCGCGTGGCGCATGCGCTCGCAAAACGCGAGCAGTTCATCGCGCTGCGGCAGTTCGGGATTCGTGACGTCCAGCGTCAATTGCCAGTAGCAGCGGCCGTCGCCCAGACGCGCCATCCATGCCCACCCGGCAGGCAGGCTTTCCACCGCAGTGGCTGCTGCGCCCGCGCGGCCCTTCCATACGTTCAGCAGGCTCACAGTTTGCGGGCCGCGCGTGGCATCGCGCAACAGCGGCGCGAGGCGCCCGCGCGCTTCGACCAGAAAGTCCGCGCGCAGCGTGAGCGGTCCGTCGGCGGTTTCGATCATGAGATCGTGACCCGCGCAAGACGAATGCAGCGAGCGCAAGTTCGCCTCGATCACGTCCACGTCCGCGCTACACAGATCGTCGCGCAGGGCCGCATCGAATACCCGCCGGTCCACGAGGAATTCCGCGTTGAGCGTTTGCAGCGCGCCGTTCCAGAGTGTGGTGCGCACGCATGGCCCTTCGCCGCAACTGGCTGCGCGATGCAGGCCCGCACGGCGCAGCGCTTCAATCGCGCGTGCCGATAAGGCTTCGGCCGCGTCGAAGCGGCGCCAGTCGCTCACCACCCGCACGCGATATTCGAGTCCCGCCAGCGCGCGCGCAACGGCCGCGCCCGCCGGCCCCGCGCCGAGCACGACGATGCTGGCGGCATTCATGACGCGTACGCTCGCGAATGCGCCCACCCGTGCACGCTTGCGAACATGATGTGCGTGACGGCATGAAGGGGAGGGAAGTAACCGTGCATGCTGTCCCCCGTGGAATCATGGCGCATCGCTTCGCGACCCCGGCGCTGCGCTTGAATGGTGAAACCTAATCTGGCATAGATGCCGCGATAAAGCTATCCGGTCAAAGGAGAATTTCAGTAGCGGAAATCCCGTACTTCGATGCGCAATGCGTATGAACGATCGTGCGCGGTAGTTGCTTTGCGAATTGGCGATGCGTGACGGGTAACGGCGCGCGTCGATCGTCTGTATTCCTCACAAGGATGGTTCGATGCAACGAGGCAAAGCGGCAAAGCGGCAAAGCGGGGACAGGGCTAGCGAGGCGACGCCGCAGAGGCATCTGCAGGAATGCCATGCTGCCATTCGCTCCAATGCGTGACGATGGTCTGCACGAGCGGGTGGCCCGCGCGAAAAAGGTTTTCCAACGCAGGTGCGAAGCCGCCCTGGCTCGCATAGTTCAGCAGATTCGCCGCGTTCGATTCTCCCGCATACGGACGATCGAAGTCCGAGCCCGCGCGCAGGACGGCCACGCGATCGAGGTCCACGCGCTGCGCGCGCGCCGCGCGGCTGAGTGCTTCGAACGTGGCGTTGTCCTCCTGCTGCGTCATGCAGTACACGCCTTGTCCGCCCGTCAGCTGGCGCGTGAACTCGCTCGCCCTCGTGCCGAGCGCCGTGCCCGACCACCAGGTATCGTCGGCGACCGAGTCGCATCGGATCACCTTGGGCGGCCGGTTGGCGGGAGCGTAAGCATATTTCGCGCGCGCGGCCTGGGCCTGCGCGTTATCCGCGAGCGTCACGTCGCGCGAGATTGCCCAGGCGGCCGAGGTGAGCCTCGGATTGAGGCGGAACACTTCGGTGCGGTAGTCGAGCGCGGGCTTGTCGCCAGGCCCTTTCGTATTGATGCCGAGATAGCCGGTGTGCCAGCCGCGCGGGCGGCCATCGCCGTCGATCTCCCACTGCAGGCCGAAATCGACGAGCCAGTCCGACCAGGCCGCCGAGCCGGTCGTGCCCCGCTCGGGGTTCACACCCGCAATGCCCGCGATGAGAAAGTAGGTCTTGCTCAGGTCGAACTGCGGCGCGAAGGCGAGGGCCATCGTCGAAGCGGCGGCATTCGCATGGCCCATGCCGGTCGTCATCACGCAGACGTCGTCGGCATTGCATTGCACATCCGGATAGTCAGGAGAGAGGCCCGCGATTGTCACGGACTCCCAGGGACCGAGGCGATCGAGCCATGTTTTGGCTTCGGGCGCGAACATCGTCACGATCATGACTTTCACCGGACGTCCGTGAGCGGCGGCGCCCGCTTGCGCGAAGGCCGCGGGTCGGGCAGAAAGCGTTGCGATGTCCTGTTGCGCTGAACGGGGCTGCGTCGCGCAGGCAGCGAGCGCCAGCGCGGCGCTGAGAAACGTGAGGCGGGTTCGCATTGTGCAACTCCTTTTCTTTATACGCCTGACACGCGGCCCGATTGATCGGGAGAATATTCAGGAAAATACGCTCGACTATGACAGTTTTGCGAACGCACGGCAGCTGACGCCGCGCTGTTGCTATCGCCGCCGGGTGTCACGCGAAGCGCATTTTCGCGCCAAGTTCCTATACTTCGACTAGTGCGCCCGACGAGGCAGCCTCGCCAATACGAAGCGACAAGGCCGCGCGGCCCCCGGTCCGCATGCGGCAGCACAAGGAGGGAGACATGGGACAATCCGCATCCGCGGCGCCCGCGCACGGACGCCTTGGCGACTCCGGCCCGCATCGCCCGGCGCTTCCCGCGCTCGCGCTGGCCGCCCTCGGCGTGGTCTACGGTGACATCGGCACGAGCCCGCTCTACACGCTCGCCACCGTGTTCGATCCCAGCAACGGCCTTGCGGTCAATGCTTTCAATATCGTCGGCATCGTCTCGCTGATCTTCTGGTCGCTCATGATCGTCGTCTCGCTCAAGTACGTCGCACTCATCCTGCGCGCGAACAATCACGGCGAGGGCGGCATCATGGCGTTGCTCGCGCTCGCGGCTTCTTCGGTTGCGGCGCGGCCGCACCTGCGTACCGCGCTGCTCGTGACCGGGGTGATGGGCGCGGCGCTCTTCTTCGGCGACAGCGTGATCACGCCGGCCATCTCGGTGCTGAGCGCAGTGGAAGGCCTCGAGGTGGCCGAGCCTGCCCTCAAGACCTATGTGATTCCGGTGACGCTCACAGCGCTCATCGTGCTGTTCGTGACGCAAAAGCACGGCACGGGCGGCATCGGCGCCGTGTTCGGTCCGGTGATGGTGCTGTGGTTCGTCGTGATCGCCGTGGCGGGAGTGGCCAACATCGCCTCTGCGCCGGCCGTGCTGTTCGCGCTCGATCCGCGCGAGGGCATCGCGTTTTGCCTGCATCACCGCTGGCTCGCCTTCGTCGCGCTGGGCGCGGTCGTGCTCTCGCTCACGGGCGCCGAAGCGCTCTATGCCGACATGGGCCATTTCGGCAAGCAGCCGATTCGCCTGACGTGGTTCGGCATGGTATTTCCCGCGCTCGCGCTCAATTACCTCGGGCAGGGCGCACTGCTGCTGGCCAACCCCGGCGCCGTGCAAAACCCGTTCTATCGGCTCTTTCCGCAATGGACCATCGTGCCGATGATCGTGCTTGCGACCGTCGCGACCGTCATCGCATCGCAGGCCGTGATTTCGGGCACCTACTCCATGGCGATGCAGGCCATGCAACTCTCCTTCTTGCCGCGCATGAATATCGTGCACACCTCGGAGCGCGAAATCGGGCAGATCTACGTGCCCGGCATCAACTGGATCCTGCTTGTCGCCGTGGTCGCTGCGGTGGTGGGCTTCCGTTCGTCGACGGCGCTCGGCTCCGCTTATGGCATCGCCGTGACCGGCACGATGCTCATCACGACGTTCCTCACGTTCTTTGTCGTGCGTTACGCGTGGCACTACAACTGGCTGCTGTGCGTGTTCGCCACGGCGTTCTTCTTCGTGATCGACGCCATGTTCTTCTCGGCCAACCTGCTCAAGATCGTGGACGGCGGCTGGTTCCCGCTCGTGATCGGCGCACTGATGTTCACGGTCATGGCGACCTGGGGCAAGGGCTGGGAAATGATGGCGGCCGAGGCACGCGTGCGCGCCGGCAAGAAGCCCCTGAAGCCCTATCTCGCGACGCTGCTCGAGAGTTCGCCGGTGCGCGTGGGCGGCACGGCGATTTTCCTCACGCCGAACGCCGACGCCGTACCGCACGCGCTCGTGAACAACTTGCGGCACAACCGGGTGTTGCACGAACGCGTAGTATTCCTGAGCGTGAAGACGAAGGACGTGCCATGGGTGGCCGAGCGCGAGCGCGTGATGGTCGAACTGCTATGCCCGGGCTGCTACTGCGTCGTCGTCAACTACGGATTCAAGGACGAGGTGGACTTGCCGCGCACGCTCGCCGCCTACAAGTCCGCGGACTTGACATTCGATCTCGACGAGACGTCGTGGTTCCTCAGCCGCGCCGTGGTGGTGCCGACGCGCGGCCACGGCATGTCGCTCTGGCGCGAGCGTCTTTTCGCGGTGATGCTGCACAACGTCGGGAATATCGCCGCGTTCTTCAAGCTGCCGGCCAATCGCGTGATCGAGGTCGGAGCGCGCGTCGAGATCTAGCCGGCTCGACGCTCGCGGGCTGTGGCATACGCCCGGGCTGTCGCGCTGTCGGGAACTCAGGCGTAGGATGATCGGAATCGCATCGTCGTCATGTGACAGCGAGCCGGTTGCAGGCGGCTCGCCGCATGACCGAAGGAGGGCCATCATGAGACGCCTCTATTTCCTCGCTCCCGACACCACCACGGCGCAGGCGATCGTCGACGATCTGCTGCGCGCGCGCATCACGTGGCGTCATATTCACGTGCTCGCCAATCACAGCGTGGGGCTAGAACGCTTGCCCGAGGCGTCGCTGCTGCAGCGCAGCGACGTCGTGCACGCGCTGGAGCGCGGCGTGATGTTCGGCGCCGCGACCGGCGCAATCGCCGGTCTCGTGGCGCTGATGTTTCCGCCCGCGAACTTCGATATCACGGGCGGGGTGGTGGTCGCGCTGACCCTCGCGGGCGCGATATTCGGCGCCTGGGTGGCCGGCATGATCGGCGTGGACGAACCGAACACGCGGCTCTCGCGCTTTAACGGGCCGATCGAGCACGGCCAGTTGCTGGTCATGGCCGATGTGCCCGGCTCGCGTGAAGCGGAAATCGAGGCGAACATCGCGCAGCATGTTCCGCGCGCCGACGTGGAAGGCGCGGAAGCGACGACCCCCATCTTTCCCTGAAAGGGCCGGGGCTTCAAAGCGAATCGCGGCGGCGGCGCGGGCCTGAGCGTATGCGCATGCCGCCAGTCGCGCCCCCATTTCATCTACCTCGGCCTCATCGCGTCTTTTCAGGGCCGCAGCGTTGAACCGGGAACAGCCGAAGTTTTGCGCGCTGCCCCACGCGTCTTGCCCGGCGCCCCGCCCGCCGTCAAGGCTCCGCGCCCCCGCCGGGTACGCCATTCCCCCCGCCGGATCCGCATTTTGACCGGCTTGCGCCCGCGACAAGGCAAAATACGGGTTTTGAGCCCGTGCCGGGCTCGAGTTTCCCCTGCCGGCCGCCTCCCTCCAGGCATCGATCGGGCCTCGTTGCGAGCCCGGCAGGTCGGCTCGCCTTGCCTGCGAGCCCTCAAGCGCTATTGGAGTCGTCTACATGCCCGAATCGAATCTGTCTTTCTTCGGCCGCCTTTCGGTCGCACTGGGATCGTTCTTCGCGATCCTCGGCGACGGCGAGCTTGCCGCCAACGTGCGCCGTCTGCGTGAAGGCGGGTTTGCACCCGCCGCCGCTGCGCCGGCGCCCGCCGCGGCTCCGGCCGCGAAGGCGGCACCGGCGCCCACGCCCGCGGTCGTCAAGGAAGCCACGCCCGACGCCGCGCTCCAGCTGCTCGGCCTGCTCCAGCGCAACGCGCGCTTCGTCGATTTCGTCGAGGAAGACATTGCCGGCTATGCCGATGCGGACATCGGCGCCGCCGCCCGCATCGTTCACGAAGGCTGCCGCGCCACGCTGCGCGACCACTTCGCGATCCGCCCGGTGCGCAGCGAGTCCGAAGGTTCGCGCGTGACGCTGCCGGCCGGCTTCGACGCCGCCGCGGTGCGCGTGACCGGCAACGTGGTAGGCGAGGCGCCGTTCAGCGGCAGCCTCACGCATCGCGGCTGGCGCGTCGAGGAGGTGAAGCTGCCGCAACTCGTCAAGACGCACGACGCGCGCATCATCGCGCCGGCGGAGGTGGAGCTGTGAGCGATCCGCGTTATTCGATTGGCGTCGATCTGGGCACGACGCACTGCGCGCTGTCCTACGTCGACCTCGGCGCCAGCGATGGCGAAAAGACCCAGCAGGGCGTGCTGAACGTGACCCAGCTGACGGCGCCGGGCACGCTGGAATCGCCCGATCTGCTGCCTTCGTTCCTGTACTTGCCGCATGCGGGCGAGCTGACGCCGGGCGACCTCACGCTGCCGTGGACCACCACGCGCGAGTACGCCGTGGGCGAGCTTGCGCGCAGCCGCGGCGCGGGCACGCCGATCCGTCTCGTGTCGAGCGCGAAGAGCTGGCTGTGCCACCCCGGCGTGGATCGCCGCGCGGCCATTCTGCCCAACGACGCGCCGCCCGAAGTCGCGCGCGTGTCGCCGCTCGAAAGCTCGGTGCGCTATCTCACGCACCTGCGCGAGGCCTGGGACCACGCGCATCCCGAGGCGCCGTTCGGCGAGCAGGAGATCACCGTCACGATTCCGGCCTCGTTCGACCCTGCCGCGCGCGAGCTGACTGCCGAGGCCGCGCAGGCGGCGGGCTACGCCAACATGACGCTGCTGGAAGAGCCGCAGGCGGCGCTCTACAGCTGGATTCAGAAAAGCGGCGGCGCGTGGCGCAAGGAAGTGAGAGTCGGCGACATCATCCTCGTCGTGGACGTGGGCGGCGGCACGACCGACCTTTCGCTGATCGCCGTGGTCGAGCGCGAAGGCAATCTCGAACTGCATCGCGTGGCCGTGGGCGAGCACATTCTGCTCGGCGGCGACAACATGGACCTCGCGCTGGCGCACGTGGTGGCGCGCAAGCTCGCGGCCCAGGGCACGCAGGCCGATCCGTGGCAGCTGCGCGCGTTGACCTATGCGTGCCGCTCGGCCAAGGAAACGCTGCTGAGCGACGCCGCGGTCGATACGGTGCCGATCGTCGTGCCGAGCCGCGGCTCGAAGCTGATCGGCGGTTCGATCCGCACGGAACTCACGCGCGCCGAACTCACGCAGATCATTCTCGAAGGTTTCTTCCCGCAGGTGGATGCCGCCGCGCGCCCCGCCGTGCGCACGCGCGTGGGTCTCACGCAGCTTGGCCTGCCGTATGCACAGGACGCGGGCGTCACGCGCCATCTCGCTGCCTTCCTCGGCCGCCAGGTGCAGGCGCTCGCGGAGCTCGAAGGCTTTGGCGCGCAGAATCCTGGCGCGGCTGGCGCAAGCTTCCTGCATCCCACCGCGGTCCTCTTCAACGGCGGCGTGTTCAAGTCGGCGCTGCTCTCGCAACGCGTGCTCGACATCCTCAACGGCTGGCTCGCCGCCGAGGGTGCCGCGAGCGCGCGTCTGCTCGGCGGCGCGGATCTCGACCTCGCCGTGGCGCGCGGCGCGGCCTATTACGGCTACGTGAAGCGCGGCAAGGGCGTGCGCATTCGCGGCGGCACGGCGCGCGCGTATTACGTGGCCGTCGAATCGGCCATGCCGGCGGTGCCGGGGCTCGAGCCGCCCGTGTCGGCGCTGTGCGTCGCGCCGTTCGGCATGGAAGAGGGCACTCAGGCGGCGCTGCCGCCGCAGGAGTTCGGCCTCGTCGTGGGCGAGCCGGTGCACTTCCGCTTCTTCGGCTCCTCGGTGCGGCGCCAGGATCAGGTCGGCGCGATGCTCGACTACTGGTCGCCCGAAGAGTTGCAGGAGCTGGAGGCAATCCAGGCCACGCTGCCGACCGAAGGCCGCACGCCCGGCGAAGTGGTGCCCGTGAAGCTGCATGCGCGCGTGACGGAGGCGGGCACGCTGGAGCTTGAAGCCATGCCGAGCGGGACGAACGAGCGCTGGAAGGTCGAGTTCGACGTGCGCGGTGGAGCAGGCGACTGAAGCCAATGAAGCAATACGTCGTCGGCATCGACCTGGGGACGAGCAATACCGTCGTGGCTTACGTGGAGGCAGGCGGCGACGCCATTCGCGTGTTCGACGTCGAGCAGCTCACCGGCCTCGGGGAGGTGGGCGCGGAGAAAATGCTGCCTTCCGCGCGTTATCACCCGGCGGCAGGCGAGCTTGCGGCGGGCGATCTGCGTTTGCCGTGGAGCCGGCCTTCACCGGGCGACGACGCCGTCGTCGGCCGCCTCGCGCGCACGCTCGGCGCGCAGGTGCCCGGCCGCCTCGTGGCAAGCGCGAAAAGCTGGCTCTCGCACGCCGCGGTGGACCGCCTCGCGCCGATCCTGCCGTGGGGCGCGCCCGACGACGTCGCCAAGGTCTCGCCGGTGACCGCGAGCGCGAGTTATCTCGCGCACGTGCGCGCCGCATGGAACCATCGTTTCCCGCATGCGCCGCTCGAAGATCAGGACGTGGTGCTCACCGTGCCCGCCTCGTTCGACGACGGCGCGCGCGCACTCACGCTCGAAGCGGCGCGGCAGGCATTGCTGCCCGCGCTGCGCCTGCTCGAAGAACCGCAGGCCGCGTTCTATGACTGGCTGTATCACCATCGCGCGACGCTCGATGCGCAGCTGGGCGCTTCGCGCCTCGTGCTCGTGTGCGACGTGGGCGGCGGCACGACCGACCTCACGCTCATCAAGGTGCAGTTCGAGGGCGGCGAGCCGCGGCTCACGCGCATTGGCGTGGGCAATCATCTGATGCTCGGCGGCGACAACATGGATCTCGCGCTCGCGCATCTGGCCGAAAGCCGGCTCGCGAACGCGCAAACGCGCTTGAGCGCGGCGAGCCTTTCGCAGCTTGTCGAGCGCTGCCGCGTCGCGAAGGAGCAGTTGCTCGACGCGAGCGCGCCCGAGTCCGTGCCGATCACGCTGCTCGGCGCGGGCGCGCGTCTCGTGGGCGGCGCGCGCACCACGCAGCTCGGCCGCGAGGAAGTCGCGCAGATCGTGGTGGACGGCTTCTTCCCCATGGGCGCTGCCAGCGACCTGCCGCGCCGCTCACGCGCGGCGATCGTCGAGTTCGGCTTGCCCTATGCCGCCGATCCGGCCATCACGCGCCATATCGCGGCGTTCCTGCAGCGCTTCGCCGCGCAGTCTCGCGAGGCGCTGGGTGCTTCCGGCACGGCCGGTGAAGCGCAAACCGCGCTGCCCATGCCCGACGCGCTGCTGCTCAACGGCGGCGTGTTCCGCGCTCGCTCGCTCGCGCAGCGTCTGGCCGACACGCTCGGCACGTGGCGCGGCGAGCCGCTCAACGTGCTGCAGAACGATCAGCCCGACGTGGCCGTCGCGCGCGGCGCGGTCGCCTATGCGCTCGCGCGCTCGGGCCACGCGCCGCGTATCGGCGGCGGCTCGCCGCGCAGCTACTTTCTCGTGCTCGATGAAGGCGCGGGGGCCGATGCCCTACCGCGTGGCGTGTGCGTTCTGCCGCGCGGCACGGAGGAGGGCCGCGAACTGCATCTGGACGACCGCACGTTCGCATTGCAACTGGGCCAGCCGGTGCAGTTCCACCTCGCCTCGACGGTGGCCGACACCGCGTGGCAACCGGGTGAGCTGGCCGACCTCGCGGCGGGCGACTTCGTGCGCCTGCCGCCGCTCGCGACCGTGGTGCCCGCAGGCGGCGATGCAAATGCGGCGCGCGAGCGCCCCGTCAAGCTCACGACTGCGCTCACGGAAGTCGGCACGCTGGAGATGCACTGCATCGCCACCGACGACGCCTCGCAGCGCTGGCTGCTCGAATTCGCGCTGCGCCGCGCGGAGCACGAGGGTGGTGCGGGTGCGGCGAACAGCGGGTCGCGCCATGCGGGCCTCGACGAAGCCATCGAGGCGATCGAGCGCGTGTTCGGCGCGCGCTCCGCCAAGGTCGACGCGAAGGAAGTGAAGCGCTTGCGCGCGCATCTCGAAGAGCGGCTCGGGCCGCGCCAGAACTGGGACGGCCCGCTCCTGCGCGAGTTGTTCGGCGCGCTCTGGGAGCGCGCGGGCAAGCGCCGGCGCTCCGCCGATCACGAACGCCTGTGGCTGAACCTCGCCGGCTTCTGCCTGCGTCCGGGCTTCGGCTATCCGCTCGACGAATGGCGCGTCGAGCAGCTCTGGACGCTCTTCGACGACGGCATCCAGTTCGTGGGCGAAGGCCAGGTGTGGTCGGAGTGGTGGACGCTCTGGCGCCGCGCGGCGGGCGGTCTGAACGAGGCGCAGCAGAACGAGGTGCTCGAGGCGATGACCTACCTCGAAGAGGCGGCGGGCTCGAAGCGCCACAAGCTGCCCTTCGACCCCGCGAAGCTGGGCGTGCCGGACATGATCCGGCTCTATGCGTCGCTCGAACAGATTGCGGCCGAGCGCAAGATCGAGATCGGCGAGCGGCTGTTGCAACGGCTCCGGAAGCCTGCCGAGAATCATCAGACGTGGTGGGCCGTGGGCCGCATCGGCGCGCGCCAGCCGTTCTACGGCAGCGCGCATGGCGTGGTGCCGCGGCAAACTGCCGCGCTTTGGCTCGACGCGATTCTCGCGCTCGACTGGAAGAAGGTCGAGCCGGCGATGTTCGCTGCCGCGCAAATCGCGCGCATGACGGGAGACCGTTCGCGCGACCTGCCCCCCGAGGTGCGCGAGACCGTGGTGCGCCGCATGGAGTCGGCGAACGCGCCGCCCACGTGGGTGACGATGGTGCGCGAAGTCGTCGCGCTCGATACGGCGGACACAGGCCGGGTATTCGGCGAGGCGCTGCCGGCGGGGTTGAAGCTGATCGCGGGCTGATCGCAGTCCGACCGGCACCCGACTTCTGCAGGAGGCCCGGCGCGCGTATGATCGAACGCCTGATTCCAACCGAACCACAGCGGACTGATCTGCCCATGAATTCTCCTGCCGATGCTTCCTCGCCGCGTGCCTTGCGCGCGCTCTCGCCGATCGAGGCGCGTATCGTCGGCGTGCTGGTCGAAAAGCAGCACACGGTGCCCGACACCTATCCGCTCTCGCTCAACGCGCTTACGCTCGGCTGCAACCAGAAGACCGCGCGAACCCCGGTCATGAACGTGAGCGAAGCGGACGTTCTGGCCGCCGTCGAAGATCTCAAGCTGCTGAGTCTCGTGTTCGAAGGCAGCAGCAGCCGCGTGCCGCGCTTCGAGCACAACCTGAACCGCGTGCTCGGCGTGCCGAGCCAGGCCGTGGCGCTGCTGACCGTGCTGCTGCTGCGCGGCGCGCAGACGGCAGCGGAATTGCGCCTGAACTCGTCGCGCCTGCACGGGTTCGCCGATGTCTCGTCGGTCGAAGGCTTCCTCGAAGAGCTGGCCGAACGCGAGCCGCCGCTCGTCGTGAAGCTGCCGCGCGCGCCGGGCGAGCGCGAAAGCCGCTGGATGCATCTGCTGTGCGGCGAGGTCAACACGGCGAGTTTCGTTGCTGCGGGAACCATCGCGCCCGGGGCTCGCGAGGATGCCGGCGAAAGCGTTTCGCTCGCGGACTTCGAGGCGGTGCGCGCCGAGCAGCAACGGCTCGCGGAAGAAGTCGCGCGTCTGCAAACGCTCGTCGCGCGCATGGCCGCCGAACTGGGCATGCCGCTCGACTGAGCGCCGTCACTGCGCTGTCGCGCCATGGACGCCGCGCCCGTCCTGTGTCCAGCGCCTGCGCCAGGTGCGCGGCTTGGCGCTCATCGGCAATCTGCATCAGCTGAACGCGCCCAAGCTGCATCGCGTGCTCCAACAGTGGGCGCAGGAGCCTGGTGCGCCGTATCGTTTCCAGCGCGCGCCTGAATGGCTTAAAGACGAGCTTGCCGAGTGCGGGCTACGAGTCTGCCGCGATCCACACCGACGATTCCTGGATAAGAGCCGGATCTCGCAGATCGAATCGGATCAAATTGGGAGCATCGACCGAAAACGGCCGAGTCCCGAACCAGTCGTCGCGTCTTCTGCTGCATGACCATTGCATGTGATCCGACGTACTCGACAGGTCGCCCCGGAGATCCGCCGGCATGGCCGAATAAGGCTGGAAACAAGGACGGGCCGAGCGGACCCGCGGCACGCACCGTTCGCTTTTCCGTGCTTGACAAGTTAAATTTGGCTTGAGACGGTATACAAAATACTATCGACCAAGACAAACCATGTCCGATTCTTTTGCCGTCGTCCGCCCCACCGGCATGGCTCCACAAGCGCAGCCTGCCGCGCAGCCGTGGCGCTACGAGACGATTGCCGCGGCGGCGGCCGCGTTGCGCCGGCGGGAGGTCAGTTCGAGCGAGCTCGTCGCCGCCTGCGAGGCAGCGTGGCGAGCGGACAACGGGACGATCAACGCTGTCGTGGTGAGCGATTTCGCTCGCGCGTACACCGTGGCCCGCGAGCGCGACGCCGAACTGGCGGCCGGCCGCGAACGCGGCCCGCTGCATGGCGTGCCGTTTACGATCAAGGAGTCGTTCGACGTGGCGGGCTGGCCCACCACGGTGGGCGACCCGGGGTATCGCGGCAATCTCGCCGTGCGCCATGCGGGCGTGGTGCAGCGCCTGTGCGACGCCGGCGCGGTGCTGCTCGGCAAGACCAACGTGCCGTTGTGGCTGCGCGACTGGCAAAGCTATAACGACATCTATGGTACGACGCGCAACCCTCACGATCCGGCGCGCACGCCGGGCGGTTCCTCGGGCGGCAGCGCCGCGGCCGTCTGCACGGGCATGGCCTTCTTCGACGTGGGCTCCGATATCGGGTCATCGATCCGCAATCCTGCGCACTATTGCGGCATCTTTTCGCACAAGAGCACGCACGGTCTCGTTTCGCTCGAAGGACACGGCTTGCCTGGCGGCGTCGCGCTTCCGGACATCAACGTGGCGGGGCCGCTCGCGCGCAGCGCCGCCGATCTCGAGCGGGTGCTGGCGGCGATCATCGGCCCGAATGAGGAGTCCGTCTGCGCCTTGCGCTATGAATTGCCCCGCTGCGAGCTTTCCGGGCTGAGCCATATTCGCTTCGGCATACTTGGCAATCACCCGGTGGCCGAAGTCGATGCCGACGTCGAGCGCTGTATCGTCGACCTGGGGCGCGCACTCGAGCGCCATGGCGCCAAGGTAGTGTGGGACGCGCGCCCGCAACTCGACGCAGCGGAACTCCTGCGCACCTACACGCTGCTGTTGCGCGCCTCCACATGCGGCTATCTCGGCGACGACGCTTTCGCAGCCGCCTTGCGTGCAGCCGACGCCGCGGCCCCCGGCGACGACAGTTATGCGTCGCTCCAGTACGTGGGCGCTGCGTTGCGCCATCGCGACTGGCTCAAACTGCAGCCGCTGCGCGAGCGCTATGCCGCCGCATGGCGCATGCTGTTCGAGCGCGTGGACGTGCTGCTGTGCCCGGTTGCCGCCACGGCGGCGTTCCCGCTCGACGAGGCGGGTGCGCCGTGGCAGCGCACACTGAACGTCAATGGCAAGCCACAGCCGCTCACCACCCAGCTCTTCTGGGCGGGTCATTCGGGCCTGTGCGGATTGCCTTCCACGGTTGCTCCAGCAGGACGCACGGCGCAGGGCCTGCCCGTGGGTGTGCAGATCGTCGCGCCTCGCTACCACGACCTGCGTTCGATTCGCGTGGCGAGCCTGCTGGAAGCGGCCGGTTACGCCTACGCGCCGCCCACGCGCTGACCCAGGGCGTTCTTTCATTCCCCGATAGTTTAAGGAGCACGCGCTCATGTCCTGGTTCACATCGCTGTCGAAGAACGAAAAGCGTGCCTTTGCCGGCGCGTTCGTCGGCCATGCCGTCGACGTCTACGACTTCATGATCTATTCGTTCCTCATTCCCGTGCTGCTACAGACCTGGAACATGAGTAAGGCGACCGCAGGCAGCATCGTCACGTGGACGCTGATCGCCTCGCTCGTCGGCGCGATCGGCGCAGGGCTGCTGGCGGACCGCTACGGCCGCGTGCGGATTCTGCGCTGGACCATCGCGCTGTTTGCGCTCTCGTGCTTCGCCAGCGGCTTCGCGAACTCACCCGCGCAACTCGCGGTACTGCGTGCCGTACAGGGGCTGGGTTTTGGCGGCGAGTCTTCGCTGTGCATGGTGCTCGTGACGGAGATGATTCGTAATCCAGCGCATCGAGGCAAATTCTCCGCCTTCACGGCCAGCAGCTATTCGTTTGGCTGGGCAGCAGCGGCGCTCGCCTATAGCGCGATTTTCAACTGGCTGCCCGCCGAATGGGCGTGGCGGGTCTGCCTGTTCGTGGGCGTGCTGCCGGCGCTGCTGGTGGTCTGGCTGCGCCGCAATCTCCAGGAGCCGGAGTCGTTTGCACGCACGCTTGCCGCGCGCCGCACGGCAAGCGCGGGCGGCGCGTTGCGCGCCGTGTTCAGCGGGCGCCTGGGCGCGCGCACGCTCTGGTGCAGCCTGCTTTCGGGCGGCATGCTCGGTGCGTACTACGCGATCGCTACTTGGATGCCGATGTGGCTCAAGACCGAGCGCGGGCTTTCGGTCACGGGCACGGGCGTCTGGCTGGCAGTGACAATCGGTGGGTCGCTCGTGGGCTACGCGCTGGGCGCGTGGTCCACGGACCGAATCGGCCGCCGCCCGACCTACATCCTGTTCGCCGCGGGCGCTTTCGCCATGAGCAGCACATACATGATGGTGGACGCGTCCGCGCCGGTTATGCTTGTGCTGGGTTTCCTGCTGGGCGTGCTGATGCAGGGCACGTTCTCTGGCGTGGCGGCTACCATTTCGGAAACGTATCCGCACGCCATTCGCGCCACGGGCTATGGCGTGGCTTACAACGTGGGACGCGTGATCGGCTCGATATTCCCGTTCACGGCAGGGTGGCTAGCGAGCGGACACTTCACGCTGACGCTCGCCATACCGCTCGTCGCGGGCGTGGGCTATTGCTTCGTCGTGTTCGCAGCATGCATGCTGCCGGAAACGAATGGCATCGCGCTCGACGACGTCGATGCGGACAATCTCGATTCGCTTGGGCAAGCGGCCTCTGTGTCGGTTGGTCAAGCCGTTCCGGATAGCCCGCGCTAGTTCTTCCGCCGAAGAGCCGCGAAGGGTGCCGTCTGCACGCTCGTGCGCGGCTTCTCCGATCCGGTTTCCCTGGGACTGCGAATCACAAAATCTTTCTGCCGGACTGTGTCTTGTATTTTTGTATACAGCATACTTAAGTAAAAGGAAGCGCTGAGGAGACAGATACGGCGCTCCATCTCGTTACCGCTGGTCTTTCAACAAAAAGAGGAATCCCCGCATGAAAAGGACTTTCTGGAGTAGAGCAGGGCTTGCGTGTCTTTCGGCGAGCTCGCTGAGTTCGGTCGCGGCGCACGCGCAGAGTAGCGTCACGCTTTATGGCCTGATTGACGTGTCGACCATCTATACGACCAATCAGGGCGGCGGCAGCTCGGTCGCCATGGCGAGCGGCACCACGCGGGGCAGCCGCTTCGGCCTGCTGGGCTCGGAGGACCTGGGCGGCGGCTCGCGCGCGATCTTCCGGCTCGAAAACGGCTTCGACGTGACGGATGGCTCGCTCGGCCAGGGCGGCCTGTTGTTCGGACGCCAGGCCTACGTGGGCCTCGAGAACGACCGGCTCGGGCGTCTCACGTTCGGCCGTCAGTACGAGTCGATGGTTGACTACGTGGCACAACTCACCGCTGCCGACTGGTCGGTCTACATGGAGCACCCGGGCGACATGGACCTGACGAACCGCGGCGTGCGCGTGAACAATGCCGTGCGCTATGGCAACAGCTACGGCGGCTTCACGGGCAGCGCGATGTACAGCTTCGGCGGGGTGGCCGGCAGCTTTGGCAGCAACAGCATGTGGAGCCTTGGCGGCAGCTACGCCGACGGGCCCCTCTACGTGGGCTTCGGCATGACCTACGCGCGCCAGCCAGGCAACCTTTCGCCGGGCACGTTCTGGAAGGACACGAACTCCGCCGTGGGCGAGTACGCGCTCGCGGCCCATTCGTTCTTCACGGTGGGCGGCGGCGCGTCGTACCTGTTCGGCAAGGCGAGGCTGAGCGCCGATGTCACGCACGTCGAGTACAAGCAGGGCTTCGAAGGGCAGGACGTGAACTTCATGAATTACGAAGTCAACGGCATGTACTTCTTCACGCCAGCGCTTTCGGCGGGACTCGGCGTGACCTACACCGACGGCTCGGTGGACGCCAGCGACGCCGATCCGCGCTACCTCCAGTACAACGCCGTGCTCAACTACGCGCTCTCCAAGCGCACGCAGCTCTATGCGTTTGCCACCATGCAGCGCGCCCTGGGCGACGCCCAGATCGCGCAGGTCACGCAGTTCATCCCGGCCTCGAGCAGCAACAAGCAGTCGTCAGTGGGCATCGGTCTGCGTCACGCGTTCTAGGGGAAACCAGGCATTTCTTGAATTGGCAATTTCTAGTGTATTGTATACAGTGTACACTAACTAAAGAGATAACCCGATCCGCTGGAGGCTTGCAGCGGATCCCCATCCTGAACGAAGGAGTTACACATGGCAGAGCTGATGGACCGCGAGACATTCCGCGCGGCACTCGAAGAGGCAATCAAGGGCAAGAGCGCGAACAAGGCGCCGTTCAGCATCGCGTGGGCAAGCGGCAAGCTCACGCGTGCGCATCTCGCCCGCTGGGCCGAGAACCACTACCACTACGTCGGGCCGTTTGCCGACTACCTCGGCTACCTGTACGCGCGAACGCCCGACCACATGACCGAGGCGAAAGACTTCCTGCTCGCGAACATGTACGAGGAAGAGATTGGCGGCGACCGTCATACCGACCTGCTGATCCGCTTCGCGGAGGCTTGCGGCACGACGCGCGAGCGCGTGATCGATCCGGACAACATGTCGCCGACCACGCGCGGCCTGCAGGGCTGGTGTTATGCGGTGGCGATGCGCGAAGACCCGGTCGTGGCCGTGGCGGCACTCGTGGTGGGCCTCGAATCGCAGGTGCCTTCCATCTACCGCAAGCAGACGCCGACGCTGCGCGACCTCTACAAGTTCACAGACGAGGAAGTCGAATTCTTCGATCTCCATATCGTTTCCGACGAGATTCACGGTGAACGTGGCTACCAGATCGTGCTCGAGCATGCGAACACGCCGGAGTTGCAGCAGCGCTGCCTGAAGATCTGCGAAGTGGGGGCGCAAATGCGCCTGCTGTACACCACGGCGCTCTATTACGACTACGTCGAAAAGGAAATTCCGCTGCCGGAACTGGGCCTCGCCGCCTGAGCACCACGCGTGCGCCGGGCCTGCGGTGCGCCGCGCCATTGGGGCGTGCGCGCTGGAGGCCCACGCACCGTCAAGCCCCCTCTTTTCAGGACCGTTGCACATTCATGACTAACGTTCCCACGTATCTGAACTACATCGACGGCGAATGGTGTGCGAGCCTCGCGGGCACCACCTTCGACAACGTCAATCCGGCCGACACGCGCGACGTCGTGGGGCGCTTCCAGGCCAGCACCGAAGCCGATGCACGCGCCGCCGTGCGCGCGGCATCGTCGTCTTTCACCGCCTGGAAGCGCCTCGCCCCGGCCGCGCGCGCCAGCATCCTGCTCGCCGCCGCTGCGTACCTCGAACGTCATGCCGAGCGCTTCGGCGACGAACTTACGCGGGAGGAGGGCAAGCAAAAGGCGCTCGCCAGGGACGAATTCATGCGCGCGGCGCAGACGCTGCGCTTCTATGCGGTGGAGGCGCAGTCGTACGGGGGCGAAACCTTCCCGAGCGACGACGCCGGCATGATGGTCTACACCGTGCGCGAGCCGCTCGGCGTCGTGACTGTGATTTCGCCGTGGAATTTTCCAGTGTCGATTCCTGCGCGCAAGATCGCCCCCGCGCTCGTCTGCGGCAATACGGTGGTATTCAAGCCCGCATCCGACGCGCCCTTGAGCGGACTGCGCCTGACCGAGGCGTTCGTCGAAGCCGGCATCCCGAAGGGCGTACTGAATTTCGTCACGGGCAGTGCGGGCGCAGTCGGCCCGGCGCTCGTGAGCGCACGCGAAGTCCGGGCGATATCGTTCACCGGCTCGACCGCGGCCGGCGAACAGATTCACCGCGCCGCGTCGCTCTCCACACGCACGCAAATGGAATTGGGCGGCAAGAATCCGCTCATCGTGCTCGATGCGGCCGAAATCGACCGTGCCGTCGATCTCACGATCAAAGGCGGCTTCTCGCTTTCGGGGCAAGCCTGCACGGGGACGAGCCGCGTGCTCGTGGCACGCGCCATCCGTGCGCAATTCGTCGAGCGTCTTGCCGCAAGAACGGCCGCCCTCGTGGTGGGCAACGGCATGACGCCGGGCGTGGACGTCGGCCCGCTCGCCACGGCTGGCCAATTGCGCACGGTGCTCGACTACATCGCGGTGGGCAAGCAGGAAGCCACCCTCGTGTGCGGCGGCGATCAGCTTACGGAAGGCGAGTTCGCGCACGGCTATTTCGTCATGCCGACGATCTTCGCAGACGTGCCCCGCGACGCCCGCATTGCGCGCGAGGAGATTTTCGGGCCGGTGATCGCCGTGATCGATGTGGACGATTACGAAGATGCCATCGCCGTGGCGAACGACAGCGAGTACGGCCTTGCCGCGGCGCTCGTCACGCGCGACGCGCAACTCATGCATCGCTTCGCGAACGACATCGAGGCGGGCACCGTGAAGATCAACCGCACCACCACGGGCAATCTCGTCAACGCGCCGTTTGGCGGCCTCAAGCGTTCCAGCACGGCCACGTTCCGCGAGTCGGGGCGTGACGGGCTCGAGTTCTATCTGCAGACCAAGACCGTCTATCGCGGCGCGTAACGGTATTTCTCATCGACATCTCCAATCAGCCATGAAAGCATTTTTCAAACTCGAGTTGGCCGAAGCGCGCCACATGATTGCCGCGGCCGTCGCGCGCTCGCAGCAGATCGGTGTGCTCGAATCGATCTGCGTGGTCGACGAAGGCGGTTTCCCGCTCGCGCTCGAACGCATGGACGGCGGCCGCATTACCGGCCCGCAGATCGCATGGAACAAGGCCTTCACGGCCGCGGGTCACAAGCGCTCCACGCACCTGTTCACCACGCCGCCCAACGGTCCGGCGCTGCCTGGTAACGAGGCGTTCGGCATTCAGTGGAGCTTCGAGGGGCGCTTCGCGGCGTTCGTGGGTGGCTTCCCCATCGTCGTCGATCAGCAGGTGGTGGGCGGCGTGGGACTGTCGGGCGGCAACGGCGAACAGGACACGCAGGCCGGGCTGGCGGCACTCGGCGCATTGCGCGATCTGTTGCGCGAAAGCGGCCGCGAAGTGCTCGTGCAAGCCGACATCAAGCTCTGACAAGCGAGGCACGGCATGAACTCCACGAGCTTTCGCATCACCTGGATCGAGGCGCAGCGCAGCTTCGTTGCAGACGCAGCGGAAACGGTGCTCGAAGCCGCGCGGCGAGCGGGCGTCACGCTGCCCGCCGAATGCGAATTCGGCGGCTGCGGCACGTGCCGGGTGAAGCTGGTCGAAGGGCGCGTGCACTACGACGAGCCGCCGCTCGCGCTCGCTCCCGAAGAGGAGGCGTTGGGCTACGCGCTCATGTGCCAGGCGCACGCGCAAGCCGATCTCGCGATCAGCACCGGGCGCTTGCTCGATGCCCCCGCGCCCGCACAGCGCCGCCGCGCCAAGGTGGTCCGCAGCGAGCGCCTGTGCGGCGGCGTCACGCGGCTCGTGCTCGCCTTCGAAGACGGTGCGCCGTTCGTGTTCCGGCCCGGCCAGTACCTCGACGTGCTGCTCGGCGAGGCTGGCTCGCGCAGCTTTTCGATGGCCTCGCGGCCCGGTGAGGCCGAGGTCGAGCTGCAGATCCGCGAGATCGAGGGCGGCTACTTCACGCAGACGCAACTCGCAGCGCTGCGTGCCGGCGATCCGCTCGATGTCGAAGCGCCGCTAGGCGCCTTCGGCTATCACGAGGAGGACTATCGGCCAATCGTGATGGTGGCCACGGGAACGGGCGTGGCGCCTCTTGCCAGCATGCTCGCCACGATGCTCGAGACCGGCGATGCGCCGCCCGTCGAGTTGTATTGGGGCGCGCGCACCCAGGAGGACCTCTACCTGCACGAGCATTTCGTGCAACTGGCCGCGCGCCACGACGATTTCCGGTACGTGCCCGTGCTTTCGCGCGCGGACGATGCCTGGGCAGGCGCGCGCGGCTACGTGCAGGACGCCGTACTCGCCGGGCATGACGATCTTTCGGAGTACGCGCTTTACCTGTGCGGCTCGCCGGCCATGATCGCCGACGCGCGCCGTGCCTTCCTCGCACGCGGCGCGAGCGTGCGTTACCTGTACGCGGACAGCTTCACGTTCCAGCACGCGCAGCCCGCCGCTGCAGGAGTTTGAAGAACGCTGCAAAGCCTCAAACGGACGGTGTACCGCACGCCGATGCGCCGTCCGTGCAATGAAGTCCGCATGACTTTTTCCGGCTGCTTTTTCGGCCACAACGCGATGCACCTGGTATGAAACCACGCTCCATCGTCCCCGATACCATTACGAGCTGAGGCCTCCCATGCACTCCATCGCAGTTCTGACGCCAGCCCACTTCTGTTATCTGGCCGGCGTCGTCGCGATCATCGCGACGATGATCTTTCGTGCCAACGTCGTCGTGCCCGCGATACTCGCGACCTTCGCGGTGGCGTTCGCGTGGTCCGGCAAGCTGCTGACCGGGTTTCAGGCGATCTTCATGGGCAGCCTCACCGCGGCCCACGAGCTGTTCAACATCTTTCTCGTGATCGCGCTGATGACGGCCCTGCTCAACGGCCTGCACGAACTGGGCGCCGATGTGCGCATGGTGCGCCCGTTCAAGCGCATCATGGCCAACGGCCACGTGGCGTTTTTCATTCTCGCGCTCATCACGTACCTCATCTCGCTGTTCTTCTGGCCCACGCCGGCCGTGCCGCTCGTTGGCGCGATCCTGATTCCTGCCGCCGTGTATGCGGGCCTTCCGCCGCTGGGCGCCGCGGCCGCCATTGCGATTGCGGGGCAGGGCATGGCGCTTTCGTCCGACTATGTGATCAAGGTTGCGCCGGGCATCAGCGCGAAGGCGGCGGGCACCGACATGCTCGCGGTGGCCAACACGGCGTTCGGCCTCTCGCTCGTGGTGGGCGCGGTGGCGCTCGCGCTCACGTGGTTCTTCGTGGTGCGCGGCAAGGTGAAGGCGCCTTCGGCCGCCAATCTCGCTGCGTGGGAAGCGGCAGAGGGCGGGCTCGACCAGGCGGCGCAGGAGCATCAGGGCAGCTTCGCGAAGGCGGAACTGGCGCGCGGTACGAGCGGCGGTTTCGGCGACGATCACGGGACGCACAACAAGCGTGGCGAGCACGACGAGCGTGACGGCAGCCTTGCGCAACGCGGTGAGGCAGAACCGGCGCTGGCCTCCATGTCGCTCCCGCCGCATGCGCTCGGCGGCGCGGCGCTGCATATGACGCCCGTAGCCGCCGGGGTGCTGATCGATCGTCGCGAGCTGTGGTCGAAGGTATTCGCGCTCGTCACGCCGCTCGCGTTTCTCGCGGTGGTGGTCGTGATGATGCGTCCGGGCATGATCGGCTCGGGCGCGATTCGCGGCGGCGACGCTGCGGCGCTGATCGGCGGCATGGCCGCGGTGCTGATGATGCTCGCCACGCTCTCGCACGGACGCAAGGGCTTTCTCGATCGCACGGCCGAGCACATCATCGACGGCTTCGTGTTCGCCTTCAAGGCCATGGGCGCGGTACTGCCGATCGCGGGGTTCTTCTTCGTGGGCGACGCGAGTACGGCGGGCCCGATTCTCGGCGTGGCGGCGGGTGCGCATGTGCCCTCGTTCCTGTTCGAACTGGTGCAGGCGTGCAGCCAGATGATTCCGCAGAACCCGCTGTTCGTATCGTTCGGTATCCTGCTGATGGGCATGATCACCGGTATCGACGGCTCCGGTTTTGCGGGGCTGCCGCTTACGGGTTCGCTCTCGGGCGCCCTGGCGCCAATGGTGCACCTGCCCTCCGCGACGCTCGCCGCCATCGGCCAGATGGGCGCCGTGTGGACGGGCGGCGGCACGCTCGTGGCCTGGTCGTCGCTGATCGCGGTCACCGGCTTCGCGCGCGTGCCCGTGCTCGACGCCGTGCGTGCGCTGTTCCTGCCCGTCGTTTGCGGGCTCGTGGTCGCAACGCTCGCGGCTGTGGCGTTCGCGTGAAGGCAGGTGCCGAGGCTATGGCTGCACTCTGGCAGAACCTTCCAGCGGACTTCTGGCATCATGCGCTCGCCGTGCTGCAAATCGTCTTCATCAACCTGCTGCTCGGCGGCGACAACGCCATCGCCATTGCGATGACGTGCCGCTCGCTGCCGCCGCAGCAGCGGCGCGCGGGCGTGTGGCTCGGCACGGGGCTTGGCGTTGTGTTGCGTTTCGCGATGGTCTATGCAATCGGCTTTCTGCTCGCGATTCCGTATATGCACATCGCGGCAGGCTTGTTGCTCGCGTGGATCGGCATGCAACTGCTGCGCGAGACGCACGAGGCCGGTGCGCAGGACGACGGCGCGCCGGGCGCGAAGGCGCTCTGGCGCGCCGTCATGCTGATCCTGTTCGCCGATTTCGCCATGAGCCTGGATAACGGCCTCGCGACCGCGGCCGTGGCGCAGACGCTGCCGGAAGGCTCACGCACGGCGATCGTGTTTGCGGGCCTCGCCGTGGGCGCCCCCGTCATCGTTCTGGGCAGCACAATCATGCTGCGCGTGCTGGAGCGCTTTGCGCTGGCGGTCTGGCTGGGCGCGGCATTGCTCGGCTGGATCGCGGCCGGGATGCTGCTCGCCGATCCCCACGTGGCCGGCGTATTGCGTGCGGCGCTCGAGGTGCTCGGCGAAGGCGCGGCGAACGAGCGTCTCGCGCGCGTGCTGCTGTGCGCCGCGGTGATGGCGCTCGTGCTCGTTGTGCCGTTCGCGGAGCGTGTGGGACTGCGTCGCTCGCGGGCCGGATGAAAACGCGTCCGCACGTGGGCTGGATGCGTTGAGCCGCGTCGAGTACGCAGCGACTGCGGAGGGCCGGTGCAGCGCGCCGGCCCTCCGCTATTTCCCTTTTACTGCGCATGCGCGATGTACGCGCGCCACGCGAGTGCCGCGAGCGCGGCGTCCTGAAGCCCGATCCCGACCGCCTTGTAGACGATGATCTCGTCGTCGCGTTTGCGGCTCAGCGCATCGTCTTCCAGCGCATCGCCGAGTTCGACCAGCTTCGCTTCGTCCACCACGCCGGGCGCGGCGAGCACGAGATCGCCGGCTTCCTCCAGCGCCTGATCGCGCAACTCCACCACGATGCGGCTGGCGCGCGCGAGCGTCGCGTCGTCGATCTCGCGCGCGTGCGGCAGACTCGATCCAATGGCGGCGACGAGTGCGCCCGGCTTCAGCGCGCGGCCGTCAAAAAGCGGCGTGGTGGCGCGCGTGGCGGTGACGATGACGTCGGCGCCGTCTATCGCCTCGAGCGCGCCGGATGCGCCCAGTGCCGTGGCTTGCACACCGCGCGCGCCGTAGGCCTCGTTGAGCGTGCAAGCCAGTTCGGCGTCGCCTTCCATGCCGACTATGCGCAGGGTCTTCAAGTTTGTGAAGCGCGCGAGTGCGTGCGCGTGGGCGCGTCCCTGCACGCCGGTGCCGAAGATCGCAGCGGTTTGCGCGCCGGCGCGGGCGAGTCGCTGCACCGCGAGCGTCGTGGTGGCAGCGGTGCGCAGGCGCGTGATGGCATTGGCGTCGAGCGTGGCGAGGCATTGGCCGTCGGAGGCGCGGAACAGCACGATCACGAAGTTGAACTGGCCGCGGATCGTCGTGTAGACCTTCGCGGCGGCCACGTCGGCCTCGGTCAGCACGGCACCGAGTGTCGAGAGTTTGGTGCCGCCCGCTTCGGTACGCACGCGTCGTTGCACGGCCGCCTTGCCGCGCGCCAATTGGCGAAATGCGCTCGAGAGGGCGGGGATGGCCTGCTCAATGTCGATGAGTTCGTCGATCTGCTGATCGGTGAGATGAATCATGGGCAAATCCTTGAGATGAATGAGTAGGAAACAAAAATAAGTATACGGTATACCCAAACTAGGATGATGAACAGGGCGCCGCGCTCGAAATGCTACTGTTAGCGCTTGATGACGCCTGTGATCGGTGAAAGCAAGGGCAGCTTTTTGAAAACGGTATACAATGTTCAAAATGAGTTACACTGCACCCGTGCCTGTTCGCGAGCGTGCGAGCAGGCACGGGGCTCAGGTCACAGGAGGATGCATGCCAGTCGTCGTGTTTCGCAGGAACGGGGAAAGCTACCGGGGGGAAGTGAAAGAGAACACAAATCTGGTCGTTCGCGCGGGCATCAGGCAGTTTCCGTTTCCGCATTTGCGCTACGAGTGCGGCATGGGCAAATGTGCGAGCTGCGCGTGCCGCGTCGTAGCGGGAGGCGAGCAGTTGCCGCCGCCCAACTGGAAGGAGAAGAAGCAGCTCGGCGAGCGGCTGGACGCCGGCTTCCGGCTTGCGTGCCAGCTCTGGATCGAGCACGACATCGAACTCGAACAGGACGAACTGCCCGCAGCCGGGTCCTGAACGCGGGCGGGCACGGTCGGGCGCGCAGAACGTAGCGGTGAGCGTGCCCGAGTAGGGCGAGAAATGAGCAGGAGAACGTATGTATATCGTACTCACGAGCCGGCCCGGGCAGTATCGCAGCGAGCCGACCGAGGGCATCACGCCGGTCGAGACGCACGACTACTTCTACGGCGTGAGCCATGTGGCGGCGTTCGTGGTCGCGCGGCTCGAAGGCGAGGCGCGCGTGCGTATTGTCGAGGACGCAGTGGCCGGCGGCAAGCAAGCCGTCAACCTCGTCCCGACCAAATTCTTCGAGAAGTTCGCGACCTTGCGCGAGGCGCTGGCTTCTATCGAGGACCTGACCGGGCGTGGCCATGACGAGGCCAGGCTGGTTCGACGCGAAAACTAAGGATTGCGCAATTAGAAATGGTTCAGATCACTTTCTTGAGCAATGGTGGCAAGACGGTCGAAGCGCCGTCGAACAGCAACCTGCTGCGCGTCTCGCTGCGCGTGCAGGGCGGCATTCCCTTCAAATGCGGCGGCGGCCTGTGTGGCACCTGCAAGTGCAAGGTTGAGGCGGGCCGCGAGCATACGGACGAGGTCAAGCAGAAAGAGCGGCGTCACCTGAGCGAGGACGAACTGGCGAGCGGCTACCGCATGGCTTGCCAGACTTTCATCAACGGCAACGTGAGCGTGTCATGGTGAGCATGGTGAGAGAAGACGAGATCGCACAGGAGCCGTTCGGCGCGCTGGAACCGGAGCAGCGCCGGCGGATGCTCGAACTGGGGCCGCGCTGGAACGACGACATCGTCGGGCATCGCAAGGCGGTGATCGACTGCTATACGCCGGTGGTGGCCGCCGCGCCGAAGCACGGCATCCGCGTGGAGCGCGAGATTGCCTATGGGCCGCACGCGCGCCAGGTTCTGGACGTGTTCGATCCCGCGCCGGTGTGCGGCGAGGGCGCGCCGCGCGAGGCCGTGCTGTTCGTGCATGGGGGCGCGTTCGTGCGCGGCAGCAAGAGTGTGAACGGCGAGATTTACGACAATGTCTGCCACTGGTTCGCGCGCCAGGGCTTCATCGCCGTGAACGTGGAATATCGACTCGCCGACGAGGCGCCCTGGCCCGGCGGTGCCGAAGACGTTGCGCTCGCGCTTGCCTGGGTGCGCGAGCATGCCGCGCGCTGGCGCATCGACGCCTCGCGGGTTTTCCTGATCGGCCATTCGGCAGGCGGCGCGCATGCGGCCAGTTGCCTGTTCGATCCCGCGCTCGCGGGCGCCGTGGCGCCGGGCAGCGTGGCAGGCCTCGTGCTCATCAGCGCGCGTCTGTTCGCCGACGTCGATCCGCGCAATCCAAACGCGGGCCCCGTGCGCCAGTATTTCGGCGATGACGAATCGCGGTACGCCGAGCGCTCGCCGCTCACGCACGCGGCGTGCGCCGAGGTGCCGGTCATGATCGCTGTGGCGGAATACGAAAACCGCTTTCTCGACGGCTACGGCGCGGCATTCTTCCTGGCCGTGCTGCGCCATCGTGGCGTGCCGCCACGCTTCGTGCAGATGCGCGGCCACAACCATACATCGATCGTGGCGCACTTCAATTCCGGGGAGGAGGTCCTTGGGCGGGAAATACTCGCGTTCATGGCCACGGTGCCGCGCGGGACGTAGAGAGCGGAAGGGCGCAAATTTGACGTCGCGCACGGCGCGCGCGTTTCGTATCATGTGTACAGTCTACGAAAACCCGGGCACTGCTAGAATTGTGCCAGCCGCTTTGGGCGCTTGGGTGCAACAGTCAGATCGTGGGGACATGAACATGGTACGGGGAGCCGTCGGGGCAAACGGTGCAGGTGGGGCGGGCGGCCGCGAGCCGATCATGCACAAACAGCTTTCGGAACTGGTGATCGCCCGGCTGCGCGAGTTGATCACGGCGGGCGAATACAAGCCGGGCGACCGGCTCGTGGAAGGCCGCATTGCCGATGAGCTGGACGTTTCGCGCGTGCCGGTGCGCGAGGCGCTGCGCGCGCTTGCGGCCGAAGGGCTCGTCGAAGTGCGGCCGCGCCATGGTGCCGTGGTCGCGTCGCTCGACCCTTCCGCGGCGCGTGAAATGGTGCAGATCCGCGCTACGCTCGAAGGGCTCAATGCGCGCCTCGCGGCCGAGCATTGCACGCCGGAACTGGTCCGCCAGATCGAGGAAGTGTTGCAGGCCGGCAACGCCAAGGTGGCGGCTGGCGAAACGGCGGGCCTGCTGGAACTGAACGCCCGCTTTCACGACCTGCTCTATGCGGCGGGTGCCAATTCCATGCTGTCCGACCTCATGCGCTCGCTGCGCGACCGCACACGCATGCTGTTCGTGAACGCTACCGACGAAGAAGTGCGCCTCACCTGGGGCGAGCACGCGGCCATCCTGCGCGCCGTGCAGTCCGGCGATTCTGCGCTCGCGGCCATGCTCGCCGAGCGACACGTCACACGCGCGGCTCAGTATTACCTCGACCACCTGGCGCGCTGAAGCAGCGCGCCAGGCAATCAGCCGTAATCTGCTCAATGAGATTGCGCGTTGCTTTGCGATTCGAAGCCGCTACCCGGTTCGCAAGGACGGCGAGAACCGTTCCAGGTACTTTGCGAACGATTTGCCGCGGGCCTTTACTGCTCGCCGGCCGGACCATTCATCGACCTTCGGCCCTGCCACTACCCTCCCCGCATCGATGGCGTAAAGGTGATGCCGACCAGCAGTCCTTCCGGTCCGATGAAGCGACTGACGGTCTGGCCCCACGGCTCATGCCGGTTCCTGACCAGCATCCGGTACCCGCGTGATTCAAGTTCTGCCGTAGCGGCTTTGACGTCGTCGACATCAAACTCGATCCAGGCTTGCGGGACGGGTATGTCACTGCGCCACGAATCCGTGCCAAAGCACGACTGAGCGGCCTGAGAGAGCGGCCACAAGGCGAACGTGTTTGCCCCTTTCAGACTCTCCGTATGGAGGTAGCCGTCCTTTTCTTCCGAGAAGGGGATGCCGAAAGCTCGGCTGTAGAGTTCACGGCTTGCCTGGGCTTCAATCGCAATCGGGCCGAAGCCAGCGATGAACAAGGCTGTGGATTGTAAGCGCTTTTCCATGGCTTCTCCTTTGCCGCGAATGGGCGGCACTGAGGAACGAACATGTCCGCCCGCGGCCCGTCGCGCTGATGTGACGGCCACATGATGCAGGTAGCGCGGGCACGGACGAGTGTAGGCCTGTTTCAGGTGGCTGGCAGGCATGTTCTCCCCGCAGCAAACGGTAGAGGGAACCCGGCGGTTTCACGATTATCCTTTTTCCCCGATTCCGTGCGCTGTAATGCCAGTACCGGAATTCTGATCTATTCTCGAATATCCGGTTGCCCGCATGTGTCGTGCGCGATTCGCGTTTCATGGTGTTCATCAGGTGTCCAGATGATGAATCGAGATGGCGAACCGCTGGTCATCGCATGCCCAACATTTGCGGGTCGAAGAAGGAGGAAATCGTTAGCAAACGGGCTGTATCAATCGGCGGTTTCGGCATGAAGAATGCTGACGCGATGAGCCATGCTCTGTGGAGGGGCGCGCCGTGTATGGAGCGGCTGCAACGAGCCATGCCGACCAGTCAGTCTCAGAACACGATCAACGTTGCCGGGTGTAGTCTTCGGAAGGCTGCGGGACAACTTTCATGGAGGGTGTGATGGCATTCAAATCGCATTGGAGAATGCTGTTTTCTCTGAGTCTCCTGCTACTGCCAATGATGGGCAATGTTGTGCACGCCCAGAGCATTCCCATTGTCACGGGGCAGCAGTGGGCCGCGTCTTCGGAAGCGGAAAAGAAAGCGTATCTCGTCGGTATCGCCAATCTGGTCGAGATCGAGCGCGCCTATGCCGGCAATAACGCGAGCAGTAATGATATCTCGCTGCGTTTTGGCAAAGGCATGCAAGGGCAGACGCTCGACAGCGTGCGCCAGGGGCTGGACAACTATTACGCCTCGAATCCTGCAATGATCCAGCACCCGGTAATTGAAACCCTGTGGTTTCAAATGGTTTTGCCCGGTCTGCAGAAGAATCAGTGAGGAGACCGATCATGAAACGATATGGATGGTTCGTCAGTGTGGGTACCCTCGTCGCCGTCATGGGCTGCACGGATATGACCCCTCGTCAGCAGGGGACGGTGAGCGGCGCGGCAATCGGGGCGGCCGGGGGCGCGGGCATTGCCGCGATCGCAGGTGGCGACGCGTGGACCGGTGCGATTATCGGCGGTGTCGCGGGAGGCGTGGCCGGTAATATACACGGTGGCCATCAGTAGACGTGCCGACCGGGCCTGTTCGACTCAAGTGGGGAGATATGGCTGAGAGCAGCTGATTCGCGAGCACGAGATCGAAGGCCGCGGATCGAAGCTGTCGCCACCCCGCTCGAGGCAGCGGCCGTGCCTCCTCGTGCGTTGGATCGGTGATCGCTTCGAGGAGGTCGGCATATCCTGGCACGCCACCGACGTCCTCCGGTGGACACGCATTCTGCCCGTCCAGCAGCTTCGCCGGCGTGGCCCGTGCTTCATTGAGCATGGGCGGATCGCTATGGAGTCCGAAGTCATCCGGCTAACCATAGTTGGTTTCGCCGAAGACGAACTCGTGCAGGCGCCCGGCAAACAGGCGTCTTCGGCAACGAGTTCGAACGAGACAGGCTGGCCGTCGATCTTGACGCCCTGGGCCCTGGCGTCGTCGGGAGTCGTCTTGACGCCGTTCTCCAGGTCCTTGCCGTAACTGGGTTAGGTCCGCTGGGCAGCGCGGCAAAGCCGATCTTGACGTCGGTATCCGCGCGGGCGAGCCTTGCGTCCGGCGACCACGCCCGCTGGGTCGATTCCGCCCGGATCTGGAAAAGTGCATTACGAAAATGGCACTTAGTCGCAAATTTTCGATGTTTGAAACTCCCCTCCTGCAATGCAACACGCTTATCGGCTTCCGGTTCGACCGGCTGGGCGCATAAGCGGAACGGGGGCGGCGAATGCCGCGATTTTGCATCGACGGGAGAACAGAATTGAACGCAAAGCTGGGGGGATGCCTGCTCGTGACACTGATCGGCAGCAGTGCGGCCTACGCGCAGAGCAGCGTCACGCTCTATGGGAAGATCGAAGACGGGCTCAACTTCACGAGCAACGCGCGGGGTAACTCGGCGTGGCAACTGGAGAGCGGCTACGACTACGGGAGCCGTTGGGGCTTGAAGGGTACGGAAGATCTCGGCGGCGGCGTGCGCGCGCAGTTTCAGCTGGAAAACGGCTTCGACGTGAACACGGGCCATAACGGGCAGGGTGGCCGCCAGTTCGGCCGCCAGGCCTGGGTCGGCCTTTCGTCCGATCGATTCGGCGCGCTGACGCTTGGCCGCCAGTACGATCCGAGCGTGGACATGTTCTCGCCGATGACGGCCAACGGCAACTGGACCGGCTACATCTTTGCGCACCCGTACGACAACGACAACACCGACTACTCGTTCCGGGTCAACAACTCGGTCAAGTACGTGTCGCCCACGTATCGCGGCTTCACGGGCGAAGCGATGTATGGTTTCAGCAACGAGGCTGGCGGATTTTCGAATAACCGCCTTTATGGCTTCGGCGCGCAATACGTCAACGGCGGTCTTACGCTCGCCGCTTCGTACCTGAAGATGAACAATGCGACCAGCGCGACGACCGCGGACGCGAATTCGTCGGGCGCCGTCACGAGCGACAACACGTTCAACGCGAGATCGCAGCAGAATATCGGCGTGGGCGTGAACTACACGTTCTCCAACTGGCTGCTCGGCTTTGCGTATTCGCACGTGGATGTCTACGATCCCACCGCCAACGCGTACTTCACCTCCGATGGCGGCAACACGCAGCCGGCCGGCGGCGTATGGCACGCGTGGAAGTTCGACAACTTCGAAGTGAGCGCGCTGTATCACTTCACGCACGCGCTCTACCTCGGTGGCGCTTACACGTACACGCAGGCTCATTTGACAGCGAGCACCGGCAGCTACAATCCGAAGTGGCATCAACTGAGCCTGAAGCTCAATTACGACCTGTCGGCGCGTACGTCCGTGTATCTCGAAGGCGCGTACCAGCGGGCCGTGTCCGCGAACACGGGCACGCAGTTCGACTATGCGAACATTCCCGGCTCGGCCGACGTCTCTTCGGGGCAGAACCAGATGGTGTATCGCATCGCGCTGATTCACGGCTTCTAAAGCGCGGCGCTCTCCTTCTCGCACGGTTCTCGACGCGGGGCCGTGCGAGTCAAATCGCCTCCATTGCTTTCGATCTGAAAAAAGCCTGGTTCCCGCTTGCCTGTCGTTCCGATTGGTTGCGTGTTTCGCCAGCGCCCGCCGTGGACCCTTCCCGCATTTCCTTGCCTGATTCACGGGGGAATACACCGTCACCATCGCGATAGCCCGCGCGATTTTTGTCGATCGCGGTATCGACATAATTTTGATCGGCTATTATCCGGGAAAACCCGCATCGTGTGCCGGGCGTCACACCCTCGACGCCGCTTGCGCGCGGCCGGGAAGCACGCCTCGCCGCGCGCACGCCAGGCCGGAGATCCCGGCACGAGTGCGCCTGGGGCGTTCACTCAACGCCGGGCTGTCGCGCCCGGACATCGGCACGCGGCCACAAGCCGGCTTGCCGACATGCACGGATATCGTCGACCATGATCGCCGCCGCCTGCTCACGCGCGTTCAATCGCGCCCTGGTCCAGGACCCCGAATTTGCGCGCCTGCGCGCCGCCGCGCGCTCCACGCTCGCTTGCCTGCTGACGGCGGGTCTTGGCGTGGCGTGGGCGCTCCAGCATCACGACACGCCGACGCTTGCCGTCCCCGGCGCGTTGTTCGCGATGATCGCGCCGCTGTTTCTGCGCGAAGCGCGTGTGTCGGGCTGGCTCGTTTCGCTGCTCATTCTCTACTTCTGCGCCTTCGCATCGTTTGCGGGCGCCGCCGAAGTGGCCTCGCAACCCGTGCTGCGCGTAACCGGTTCGCTGCTGGTCGTGTTCGTGGGCATGCTGTGCCAGACGCTCGGTGCGCGGGCCGTGGGCGCGGCGCTGATCACGCTGGTTTGCTTTTACCTCGGCCTCTATCTGCATCCTTCCCACGCGCGGATCATGGAAATGCTGGTCGGGATGACGATTGCGCCGCTCATCGTCGTGTTCGTCGGGCGCGTCGTCATTGCCGTGGAGCGCAGCGGCGCGCCGTCGCCGTCGTTCATGCAGGCCTTGCCCCACAGCGTTGCGGCGGCGAAGGCATGGACCGGCGCGGCCACACGTTATCTCGCCGACCTGATCGTGAGCGGTCGGCCGACCGGGCGGCCACTCGCGACCACGCTCGCGCACCGGCTTCACCGGCTCGCGTGGCGGCCCGCGCTGGTGGCCACGCTCGCCGCGCTGCTCGCCATGCTGGCGGGCGGCGAGTTGTCGGAAGACCGGTCGATGTGGGCCGTCATCACCACATTCGTCGTTTTTCTCGGGACTACTTCGCATCAGGGCACGCGCACGCGCGTCCTGAAGCGGATTGCCGGCACGTTGACCGGCGCGGCGGCCAGCGTGCTGGTCGTGACCGTATGCGGGCAGGAGCCCTGGGTGCTCGTGGCCGCGATGGCCTTGTCGGTTTTCGGCTGGGCCTATTACATTCTTCACGCGTATGCGCGCGGCGTGTTCTTTATCACGATGCTCGTGGGCCTCGTTTATGGGCAGCTCGGTTTCGCCATCCTGCCGCTCGCGAAACTGCGTATCGAGGAGGTCTTTGCCGGATGCCTGATTTCGCTCGCCGTGGCCGTGTTGCTGATGCCGTCCGCGACCGCCCGCGCAGTGGCCGTGCTGGAACGCGAGTGACATGCGGCGCTTCCTGAATACATCCGGCATGGATGCAAGGCCGGCCGCACGTCCGTTCGCCGGAATGCGCAGGGAAGGGCGAGGCGCTGGTCTCGCTGATCGGCGAATCCGCCAATACCGTGTTCGATCTGGCGCGGCGGCACCGCATGGAATGCGGCGCGGTACAGGCCGGCTGGATGCAGCCCGCCCACCCACCGGGCAAGCCGTCCTGGCCTTGCGCACTCGCGTGTCGAGCAATGGCGGCGCGGCGTCTAGGTGGAACCGCTCGACCATGACCGCACCGCCGAACTGACCGGCTCGTCGTTCTGGTACGGCGGCTGGCAGAACATGACCGGCGGCCACCTGAACCCGCTTGCATTCGTACGGGGGCTCGCGCGCGCAGCACAGGATGCGGGTGCCTGCGTCGTGCGCCAGGGGCGCGTCAAGCTGTGCGGGGACGAACGGCACGGCTGCGAAAAAGGCCCAGACCGTCGCGGTCTGGGCAAGACCGGAGCACGGGGCGCGCGCTCCGGCCGGAGGTTCCGCCAGGAACCGGCGCTTCACGCGCGCTCGACCTGGGCTCGCGGCTCGCCCGAGACTCGCAGGCCGCGCGGCAATTACTGGCCGAAGTAAACCGGCTTCATGCCGTCGTCCGAGGGGCGCACGACGGCGGGCGCACCCGACGCCGACGAACCCGCCGGGGCGCCGCCCACGGCGCTGTTCTGCGCCGCGACCTTGGCTTCGGCGGCCTGGATCGCTTCCGGATAGTGTGCGTTGTCGCCGTCGCCGGGGTGATAGCCGGCGTTTTCGAGCTGGATGAGTTCGGCGCGCACCTGGGCGCGGGTCAGCGGCGCGTTCGACTGGGCGAACGAAGCAACCGGGACGATAAGGGCAGTGGCTACGGCAACAGCCTGAATAAGCGACTTCATGATTACGACCTCCAGTTTGGTTGGTATTGGGCGCGGTATTTGCTGCAACCCATGACCAGAAGTGTAGAAGTCGTATGACCCGGGGTTAACCCCTGATTTCCAAAGGCACTGTTCCGGCTGGCGGAAGGATCGGCGCGGCCCATTTTTCGCACGTTCGCGCGAAAACATCCCGATGCCGTGTGGGTCACCACGGAACGGTTCGCCCGAGATAGTCGACGTAATGCAAGCCCGCGCGGCCCTCATGAGCGTCGATCGTGTTCACCAGGTTCGGAATGCTGTCCTCGATGCCGAGCCTCGCGTGCGGACCGCCCATGTCGGTTCGCACCCAGCCGGGCGCCATGAGCAGCAGGGTTCGCGGGTCGCTTGCGCGGCGAGCCGCGAAGCTGCGCATGAACATGTTGAGCGCCGCCTTGCTGCCTCTGTACACCTCGTAATTCCCGTTTATGTTGTTCGTTATGCTGCCTTGCCCCGAGGACATCACGCCAATCGTTCCGCCGGGTCGAACGAGATCCTCGAATGCCTCGACCACGCGCATCGGGCTCAGCGAGTTCGTCACCATTACGCGCACGAATTCTTCCGTCGAGACATCCGCGATCGTTTCGCCGTCATCGTTCTTGACGCCGGCATTGACGAAAAGGAGATCCAGTCGCCGGGTTGCGAGACGTTCGTGCAAGGCGGCGACCTGGTCCGCCACCGTGATGTCGACCGTTTCGACTTCCAGCGCGCCCGCCGCGCTTTGCGCGCGCTGGCGCAGCTTCGCCGTGGCGTTTTCTCTGCCCGTGGCGATCACTCGCCAGCTGCGTTTGAGATATTCCTCGACCATGGCGAATCCCAGACCGCGAGACGCACCGATGATCAGCGCGGTTTTCTGAATGGTGGCGTCCGGCATGGGCAGGGTTCCTGTGAACGAGAATGGAGGGAGCGCATCAAGCGTGCATCAAGCGCGTATCGAGCGAGTATCGAGCCGCACAGGCAATATATCGACGGGCGCAGCGCGGCGGAATACGCGCGCGCTGCATTGATACCGTGCACCGGACGCCATGACCCGATACCCCATGCCAGGACGCAACATGCCGGAACCCGATCTGAATCTGCTCGTCGCGCTCGATGCCTTGCTTGTTGATGGCAGCGTGATAGGCGCGGCGCGGCGGCTGGGGTTGAGCGCCTCGGCAATGAGCCGCACCTTGACCCGGCTTCGCGAGGCGACGGGCGATCCGCTGCTGGTTCGCGCGGGCCGGCGCATGGTGTTGACGCCTTACGCCGAGGCAATTGGCGGGCGTACGCGCGCGGCGCTCGACGAGGCTCGCGCCGTTCTTCTTCCCGCCAGGACCGAACTCGATCTTCAAACGTTGCGGCGGACCTTTTCCATTCGCGCCAACGAAGGCTTTGTCGAGGCCTTCGGGCCGGCGCTGCTCGCGGCGGCAATGTCGGCCGCGCCGCACGTGCGTTTGCGTTTCGCGCCGAAGCCGGAAAAGACCGCGACGCACCTGCGCGACGGCTCGGCCGATCTGGAGATCGGCGTGCTGGGCGAAATGGGTCCCGAGGTGCGCTTGCAGGCGCTGTTTCGCGATCGTTTCGTGGGCGTCGTCAGAAAAGGCCATCCGCTGGAGGCCGACGCCCAGGTGAGCGCCGAACGGTACGTGGCGTTCGACCACGTCGTCGCGTCGCGTCGAGGCGTTGCGAACGGACCCGTGGATGACGCGTTGGCAGCGTTCGGACTGAAGCGAACGATCGTCGCCGTGGTCGCGGGCTTTCCTGCCGCGCTGGCCGTGGCGCGTCATTCGAATCTCATTGCGCTCCTGCCCGCCTCGTTCCTGAGCTGCCGGACGGATGGCGGGCAGGGCCTCGCTTGCGATGACGTCTACGCGTTCGAGCTTCCGGTCGCCACGGAAACGATCACCGTGTCGCAGATGTGGCATCCGCGTTCGGAAGCAGACCCCGCGCATCGATGGCTCAGGCAACAGGTGCTTTCGGTTTGTCGCCGGAAGTTCCCGCACTGACCGGTTCGCATGACGTTCGCACGACGAATTGAACGGCTGCCGGCTAGATCGGCGACGCCACGGTCTCCGCACCGGCGAGTTGTTGCTGCGTGAGTTCTTCGAGCAAGGTCATGTCGCGGGCGATCACTTGGGAAAGATGCACGCGCAGGAACTCCACCCACGTTTTCGTTTTCGCATCCACGAACTTGCGCGACGGATAGAGCGCATGAATGCTGTTCTTCTGGAGGACGTGCCGCGGCAACACGCGCACGAGCGTGCCGTCGCGCAAGCCCTCTATTGCCGTATACACCGGCAGCATGCCGATGCCCAGGCCTTCGCGTATCGCCACCGCGAGCGATTCAGCAATATTCACCTGAACCGGACCGCTCACGTGCATCTTGACGCTGCCTTCGGGGCCTTCGAGCGTCCATTCGTGAGCGGGCACGCCTGGCGTCCTGAGTATCAGGCAGTCGTGACGCGTGAGATCCGCCGGCGTGCGCGGCGCGTCGTGCTTGCGTACGTACTCCGGCGACGCGCACAGGATGCTGCACGAGTTGCCCAGTTGATGGGAGATGAGATCGGAGTTCGGCAGCGACGCCGCGATGATCACCGACACGTCACTGCTGCCCTCGAACAGATCGGGCAGCGACTGCGAAAGGGTGAGTTCGACCGTCACTTCGGGATGCATCATGCGATAGCGCGAGATCGCGGGCAGGATGTACTGCTGCCCGATGCTCGCGAAGCTGTGCATGCGCAGCGCGCCTGCGGGGCGTTCGTGCGCGCCGCCAGCTTCGTCTTCCGCGCGCGCGACGTCGGCGAGTATCTGCTTGCAGCGTTTCAGATAAACCTCGCCGGCCGGCGTGAGTGCGAGCCGGCGCGTCGAGCGGTTGAGCAGACGGGTGCGAATACGGGCTTCCAGATCCGAGACCGCGCGTGACACGGCGCTTGTGGGTGAGTTGAGCGACTGGGCTGCCGCCGTGAAACTGCCGGCTTCGACGACGCGGACCAGCACTCGCATGTTTTGTAGTGTATCCATCAGACCTGCCAGACTTCCTTGTGAATATATTTGTCCGCTGTAAAAGCGATATTGTCGCTGGTTGCGATTCGCCATTGTTGAGCGATCTGGAATGGAGGTTCTTTTTGAGTCCCATTAATTCGCCCGTTTGAGCCTCATACAATCGGCGCCCGAGCCCGCCCTGCGCAGCGGCTTTTTTCACAACAAAACGGGTGTCGTGCTTTTTCCATGAATCGCGTGCGAGCAGTCAATCGAGCGAGAAACCTGCCTCATCGTGCCCGCGTCATATGGCGTGCGGTGCGGCTCGGTTTGCGTGACTGGCAGGCCAGCCACGGCACGATCTGGCTTCACCTGCTCAAGACGGTCACGGCTGCGTTGCTCGCGATGGGCATTGCAATGCTGCTCGATTTACCGCAGCCGCGTATCGCGATGACGACGGTGTTCGTGCTGATGCAGCCTTTGTCCGGCATGGTCTTCGCAAAGAGCGTGTATCGCATCGTGGGCACCGCGGTGGGCATGATCGCGGCGGTGGTGCTGGGCGCGGTGTTTATCCAGCAGCCCGAGCTATACATCATGGGCATCACGGCCTGGGTCGCCGCCTGCACGGCGGCGGCCATGCGCAACCGGCATTTTCGCTGGTATGCCTTCGTGCTGGCCGGCTATACCGCCGCGCTGATCGGCATTCCGCTCGTGATGCAGCCCAACGGTCTCTTTCTCGCCGCGCTCGGGCGCGGTGCCGAAGTGGCCGTGGGCATTCTGTGCTCCGGCGTGGTCAGCGCCGTCATTTTGCCCCGCCAGACAGTCTCGCTGATGGAAAGCACGCTGCGCAAACGGTATCTGGACTTCACCTCGTTTGCGGCGCTCGTTCTGTCGAGCGGGATCGAAAGAGGCGCGTTCGAAGGGCGATTCGCGAAACTCGTCGATGAGATCGTGGGCTTCGAGGCCACGCGCGCGTTCTCGTTTTTCGAAGACCCGATCATGCGCGCGCGCAGCCAGTTGCTGGCGCGGCTGAACGGCGAGTTCATGGACGTGTGCGCGCGCCTGCACGCCTTGCGGCAACTGAAAAAGCGCCTGCGCTGGAGCGAGGAGGCCATCGCGCCGCTCGCGCCGTATTTCAGCGAGCTTGCCGCGCTGCTCGCGCAGCGCCCGTGCCAGGGCGAAGCGGATCGCGCGTACGCGCTGCGCATCGCGCGAGGGCTGGAGGCGTTCATGCGCACGCTGCCGCGCCACGTGCGCGAGACGCGCCGGCCGCTGGAAACCGCCGCGCCCGATGCGTTGCAGGAATTCGATACGTCGGCCGAACTGATCTATCGCTTCACGGCGGAGATCGTCCGCTATAGCCGCACGTGGGCGTCGCTCAAGCAGGCGGGTCTGCCCACGGAGCGCCGCATCACGCGTTATGTGCCGCGCACGAGCTGGTACGTGGTGGCGTTCACCTTCATGCGCACGGCCGTGGTGGTCGCCACGCTCGGCTGGTTCTGGGTGGAGACCGACTGGCCGAGCGGCGGCCTGGCGATGATCGCCGGCGCGCTGGCCTGCGCGCTCACCTCGTCCGCGCCGCGCGCCACGCGCATGGCCTTCCAGATGGCCGCGGGCGCGGGTTGCGCGGCCGTGGTGGGCTATCTGCTCATGTGCTACGCGTATCCGAACATCGACGGTTTTCCGCTGCTTTGCGCCGTGCTCGCGCCGTTTTTCGCGCTCGGTGCGTTCCTCGCGACGCGCGCGCGCATCGCGGGCTTCGGGGTGGGCTTTTCCGTGTTCCTGTGCCTGCTCGCGGGTCCGGACAACGTCATCGTCTATACGCCGGATCTGCTGATCAACAACGGCATCGCGGTCGTCGCGGCGATGATCGTGGCCGCGCTCGCGTTCGCGGTGGTGTTTCCGCCTCACATGACCTGGCTCGTCGAGCGCATGCGCGTGGCGTTGCGCGCGCAGGTCGTGCTTGCGTGCCACGGCGAGCTGGATGGCCTCAATCAACAGTTTCAGTCGGGCGCGCACGATCTGATGCATCAGTTGCGGCTTCTCCTCAATGGACGCACGCAGGCGCACCGCCGCGCGCTGCGCTGGATGCTGATCACGCTGGAAGTGGGGCACGCCGTCATCGACCTGCGCCACGAGGCGCAAACCGCCGCGTGGTTAGGCGCAGCCGACAGCCGGTGGACCGCATGCCTCGAAAAGGTGAAAAGCGATATCGCGCGGCTTTTCGAGCACCCGGGCGCGGAGCAGCTAGAACGCGCGCTGATGGCGGTGAGTGCGGCCACCTGGATCGCCCAGCAGGCGCTGCCCGCAGTTCGCCACGAACGCGAGCGCCGCCACGACGTGCAGCGGCTCCTGAGCCACCTGCATTTCATCCGCAGTGCGCTCGTCGACCGCGACACGCCGCTCGGCGCGATTGCGCGTCAGGCCTCGTTTCACCGCCCGCTGCGCACGCGACCCGCTTGAAGCAGAGGGCCGTCGCGATCTTGCTGCGGTCTGCAAAGATGCCATCCACGCCGCGTCCTTAATCATTTCGACTCCGCGCCATATAGTCACATCATCGCTTACGCAATACTCGTTAGCACTGGAGATGAAAATGAAGTCCGTGAAGGTCGCTGCTATTGCCTGTTCGTTGTTTGCCGCCGCCGCTGCGTATGCGCAGAGCGAGGCACCGGCAGCAGGCGTTCCCCAACAAGTCGTGCAATCCGCCGCCCCGCAGGCAGCGCAATCCCCTTCCCGTAGCGAGAGCGCGAAGCCCGCAAAGAAGGATGAATGCGTCGGTCCGGTCAGCTTCTGCAATATCTTTTTCGGTAGCTGAGATCGAGCGTCGCGCGCGTTAAAAAAGCTTCGCCCTGGCCACGGCGTCGGCCGCTTCGCGAGGCACGCAAGAGGTTTTGTTGTAAGCGGGATGGCGCACCGCGGGGCTGAACCAGGATTCGTTGTCCCCCAACGCGCTGGGATTACTGCGTGAGTGCCCGTGTTGCCTACCCAACCCGCAGAGCCTGCAGCTCACATGGAGGAGCGTGGCAGGCACTCATTCCCTTTCCGCCTTGCCGGCCCGGTCCGGTGTTTTTTTCCCGTCGAAGCAGACGTCATCCACGTCACTCCCCGAATGTCCCGTTGCGCTATAGCGGCCTGGCCAACTCTACCGGGACATCGCACCCTACGCCGCGAGCAATTCGCTCCGGCCGTTCAGTGAGCCATCAGGATACGTATTCATGGGCCGCCCCAAATTCCGAAAAACGGGTTACAAACACGTGACCCGAAACAAGCTCTTGCCGCTCGCCGCCTCTATGGTTCGCGCGACCTCGTTGCAAAACCATCTGGCGCTCGAGGCGCTGCGCAGCCGCTACGGCGCGAGCCTTCATGTCACGCTGCTCTTTCGAACCGTCTATCTGACCTACCTCTTGCGCGACACCATTGAGCAGGGCTGTGATCTGGACGTGTTCCAGGACGCGGAATCCGCGTTGTACCAATGCAGCCTGCGCGCCGACGAGGACGGTTCATGGCAGCTTGCCGAAGCCGATATCGACGCGCTAAAGATCGTGCTGACCGTGCACGACTGGCAGCTTCAGTTGGTCCCGGCGCATATATACGAGTCTGCATGCGCGCACCTGCTCGATTACTTGATTAGCGGCGAGAAGACTGTCATTCCCGCGTCGTCGGGTGATGCAATGGCCTGGAAGGTCTGATTCGCCTGGTTGAGCACATCAGCATGCCGAAATATTATTTCGGCATGCTGATGTTTTGAGCGTGAAGGCGGTGTTGCGACGGGAGTCGCGGTGAAGTATGCGTCAATGCCTCGCGCACCGGGGAGGGCGCGAGGCCAGGGGATCAGACTGGCGTGACCCCCGCTACCGGCCTGCCGCGTCAAACCGCGCGGCGGACC
>NZ_BBJH01000024.1 GCF_000739775.1 Paraburkholderia heleia NBRC 101817
GTCAGTCATGTTGAGCTCCTGCTCTGCAAATGCGCTGAAAATCGATGTCTGGAAAGCTGAACCGGCAAACGCCGCGCCCGCGGCGTTCATTCACGACGAAGACGCGTGTTGGCACGCTTTGGCGCGTATTGGCGTATGCCGGCGGGCAGGAACGTGTCAGGCCTTGGCCGAACCTGCCTTGGCGGCAGCCGGCTGGACCGCGACCGGCGTGGCTTGCTGGGCGGAAGCGACGCTCTGGAAACCGCTCTGGGCCGTTTCGATGGCCTGGCGGGTCACACCGCGCAGCGTTTCGGCGGCATTGTTCACGGCGGCGAAGGTCGAGTTCAGGGCCGCGACGAAGGACTCCGCGCCCGCGGGCGCGTTTTGCGTCAGGCCTTCGGAAAAGGCCTTGAAACGCTGCTCCTGCTCGCCCGATTGCACCTGGGCGGCTTGAATCCATTCGTTTTGGGTCGTCGTCGCGATGTCGACGAGATGGCGGCCGTACGACATGGCTTTGGCGGCCGCCTGCTGCGACGCACCAATCTGCTGCGTCAGGAACGCGGCGGGATTGCCGCTTTCGAGGGCACCCTTGAGCGTCGCTTCGCTTTCAGCGATGGCAGCCTTGCTGGCCTGGACGTTGAGATCGATCACGGCCTGCACGCCTTCGAAGACGGGCCTGGTGAGCGCAAAGAGCGCTGCGACGCCAGCCTGGTAGTTCGCGCGGAATTGTTCGGGTGCGGAAACAGACATCAGATCATACTCCTTGGTTAGTCTTACTAATTAAAGCGCCAACCCCCGATGGCCTGACTTGCGGCTGTATTCCTATGTTTGAAAACGAATGCTGCATCGCCGCAGTCAATTTAGAGTGTCCATTCTAAGACAGAAATTTAACAATTATGTGGCGATTGATATTAGGTGAAAACCCTTAGCGTAAGTCTTTCAGGTTCAGAAATTGCAGTTGTCAAGCAACATGCATTCTGGATCGGTAAGCTCGACACTGAGCGCGGAAATTGCATGTGAATAAATGGCCCGCGACGGATTTCCGGCGCGGCGCCGTTCAAGTCTGTATAGGGGCTGTTGACCCCTCTGCATCAAGGGAGAGACATCATGATCCGCACATCACTGCGTTCGTCATTTGCCGCCGCACTGCTCGCCGGCACCGCAACGGTCGCGCTCGCACAGGCCGTGATCGTCGAGCCGAATGAGCCGCCACGGCAGCCCGTGGTCGTCGCGCCCACTTCGCCGCCGCCTCCGCCACGGGAAGAAACCGCCCCGCCGCCGCGCGAAGGCTATGTGTGGGAGGGCGGCCACTGGACCTGGGACAGGGGCGTGTATGTCTGGGCGCCCGGCCGCTGGCGTGAGGCCCGCTCGGGCTATGACTGGGTGCCGGGGCACTGGGTAGAGGACGGTCCGAACTGGCGATGGATTCCGGGCCATTGGGCATAACGTGGCATCGAGCGGCATAAGGCCTGAATGCCCGACCTCAAACTGGGAAACGATTATGACGGCGCGTCAGCGGGTTCGCCTGCGGTGCAGACCGGCAAGACCGGGAAGGTCTTGAACGAACGCGATCCGGATGCGGAACTCGTCGCGCGCGTCGGCGCGCGCGATCCGCTTGCCGTGCGCGCACTCGTCGCAAGCAAGCTGCCGCGCCTCATTGCGCTCGCCACACGCCTGCTGGGCGACCATAGTGAAGCCGAAGACGTCGCTCAGGAAGCGTTCGTGCGGATCTGGAAACAGGCACCCACCTGGCGCACCGGCGAAGCGAAATTCGATACGTGGCTGCATCGCGTGGCGCTTAACCTGTGCTACGACCGCCTGCGCGGACGCCGCGAAGAGACCATGGAAGACGTACACGCCGTGAGCGAGCCGGCACCCGATCCCGCAGGTTCGCCCGACCAGCAGATCGAAGCGCGCACGCGCGACGAACGCGTGCGCGCCGCGCTCGCAGCGCTGCCCGTGCGCCAGCGCGAAGCGCTCGTGCTCACTTACTATCAGGAGCTTTCGAACCTCGAAGCCGCCAGCCTGATGGATATTTCGGTGGACGCGCTCGAAAGCCTGCTGGCGCGCGCCCGGCGCACCCTGCGCGCACAACTGGCCGGCGAAGCTGCCGGTAAGGACTCCGTATGACACCCGAACGATTCCACACGCTCGTCGCGGCCTATGGCGCCGACCCGCAACGCTGGCCGCAACACGAGCGCGAAGACGCGCTCGAATGGGCGCGCGCGCATCGCGCCGAAGCCAGCGCGGCGCTCGACGAAGCCATGGCGCTAGACAGCTGGCTCTCCCGCGACATGGTCGCGCCGCCCCCACGCGCACTCTTCGAGCAGATCGTTGCGGGTGCACCGGTGATGCCCGTTGCCGTCGCGAAGCGCCGCAGCTTCTGGTGGTCCGGCGCGGCATTCGCGGGCGTGGGCCTCGCGGGCGCGCTCGCGGGCGCGCTGACGATCTCGTTTGTCGTGCTCGGCGGCACGACGCCCGCCGCCCCGCACGAGACGTATCTCAGCACGAGCTTTGGGGGGACCAGTTCGGACTGGAGCGAATCGAACCTCAACTCCGGCGCCGAGGGGAGTGACGAATGAACGGCCGCTCGTGGAAAACGCTGCTCGTCGGCTCGGTACTCCTAAACGTTTTTCTGCTCGGCGCGATTGCGGGTGGAGCGTGGCGCTGGTTCGCCGTACGCGGCGAGCCGCAGGCACAAGCGACGCAGCGCGTGGCGTTGCGCTTCGCCACCGAGGAGCTGTCGCCGGAACGCCAGCAGCAGTTCGCCCGGACGCTCAAGGCCTCGCGCCGCGAAGGCAGCCAGTACGCGCGCGACGGACGCGACGGACGGCGCGAGGTGCTCGACCTGCTCGCCGCCCCGCAACTCGACCGCAACGCCATCGACGCCGCGCTCACGCGCACGCGCACCGCCGACAGTGCGTTACGCGCGCAAATCGAAAGCGGCGTGGTCGATTTCGCGGCCACGCTCACGCCCGAAGAACGCGTGAAGTTCGTCGAAGGGCTCGAAAAGCGCGGCCAGTGGCGACTGCCGGCGCAACTGCAAAAGCAGCCGCAGAAAGCCGCGAGCGAGAGGAGCGACGCACAATAAAAAATTTGGCTGACCAGCGACGGATAATGCGAGCGACGAGCGTTTAACGGGAATACGCAACGCTCCAGTGAGCACAAGGACCGCGCATGGAAAGCCTTTCGAATGCCCGCGCCGGCGCGATCGCCATGAACCGCTTCGGCCTCGGCGCGCGCGCCGACGAAACGCCGCCGGCCAACGCTCGAGGCTGGCTGCTCGGCCAGTTCCAGGCATACGAACCGCTGCCTGCCGCATGGCGCAACGAGCCCGGCGCACTGGCGCTCGCCGCGCGCTTCGGGGCGCAGCGCCAGCAAGGCATGGCGGGCAGCGCGGCAGCGAGCGCGGCTTCGGAGACGAGCGCACCAGATAACGCACAACAAGCCGCACGCCGCGCGGTCAACCAGGCGATCCGGCGCGAGAGCGTGGACATCTACCGCAGCGCGGTCAACGCGCGCCTCACGAGTGCCCTGCAGACCGACGCGCCTTTCGTCGAGCGCCTCGTGCACTTCTGGTCGAACCACTTCGCCGTGTCGGTGGACAAGGCGCTGATTGCAGGCGTTGCGGGCGCATTCGAAATGGAAGCGATACGGCCGCACGTGCTCGGCAATTTTGCGGACATGCTGATCGCCGTCGAGCAGCACCCCGCCATGCAGCTCTTTCTCGATCAGACGCGCTCCGTGGGCCCCGATAGCCGCGCCGCGCTGCGCGCCGACCAGCGCGACCCCGCGCACAAGCGCGGCCTCAACGAGAACCTTGCACGCGAGATCATGGAACTACATACGCTCGGCGTGCGCACCGGCTATACGCAGGACGACGTGACCGAATTCGCGCGCGCGCTCACGGGCTGGAGCGTGGCGGGCGTGCGCGGACCGCAGCCCGGGAACGCCGCCCCCGGCAGCTTCGTATTTCGCCCTGCGCTGCACGAGCCGGGCGCGCGCACCGTGATGGGCAAGCGCTACGATCAACCGGGCGAGCAGCAGGCGCTCGCCATCCTGAACGACCTCGCGCACGCGAGCGCCACGAGCCGCCATATCGCATTCCAGCTCGCACGCCACTTCGTGGCCGACAATCCGCCGCCCGCGCTCACCGGGCGCCTCGCGCTCGCCTTCGAGCAAAGCGGCGGCGATCTGCCCACCGTGTACCGCGCGCTCGTTGAAGCGCCGCAAGCGTGGGCGAGCGTCGATGCGAAGTTCAAGACACCGTGGGAGTGGACCGTTTCGTCGATGCGGGGTCTCGGCTGGCGCGAACCCGGCGACGCAGGCGAGCTCAATGCCGCGCCGCTGTTCACGCAGCTCGGCCAGCCGGTATGGCGACCGGGCTCGCCCGCCGGCTACGACGACATCGCCGCAAGCTGGGCCGCGCCCGACGCGCTCGTGCGCCGCGTGGAAGTTGCACAGCGCTTTTCGGCGCGCGTGGGCGACCGGCTCGACCCGCGCACGCTCGGCAACACGCTCATGGGCGCCACGCTCAGCGCGCCCACGGCCAGCGCGGTCGCGCATGCCGACAGTGCATCCACGGCGCTCGCCCTGCTGCTCATCTCGCCCGATTTCCTGAGGAGATAACCGCCATGGTTTCCCGCCGCCATTTCCTGCGCGTCGCCGCCGCCGGCGCGGGCGCGATGCTCGTCGCCCCACGGATCGTGTTCGCCAGCGTCGAAACCGAGCGCCGCTTCGTGTTCGTGATCCAGCGCGGCGCGGCCGACGGACTCAACATCGTCGTGCCCTATGCGGAGCCGGCCTACGCCACGCTGCGCGGCCCGCTCACCATCGACATCGACCGTGCCACGAAACTCGACGGCACGTTCGCGCTGCATCCGTCGCTCGCACAGATGGCGCAGATGTACGGCGAAAAGCAGGCGCTCTTCGTGCATGCGATCGCTTCGCCATATCGCGACCGCTCCCACTTCGACGGTCAGAACGTGCTGGAAACGGGCGGCCGCGCGCCCTACCAGGTCAAGGACGGCTGGCTCAACCGGCTCGTCGCCATGCTGCCTGCCTCGCGCGCGAACGCCATTGCGCTCGCGCCGACCGTGCCGCTCGCGCTGCGCGGCACCGTACAGGTGAGTTCGTATGCGCCCTCGGCACTGCCCAGCGCATCCGACGATCTGCTCACACGCGTTTCCGCCCTCTACGAAGCCGATCCGCAACTGCGCGCGCTCTGGACTTCGGCAATGAACGCACGCGCTCTCGCGGGCGACGCCAGCGCGCGGCAGGACCCCGCGAGCGTCGGCAAGCTTGCAGCGAGTTTCCTCTCGCGTCCCGATGGCCCACGCATCGCCATGATCGAAACCGGCGGATGGGACACGCACAGCGCACAGAACGCGCGGCTCGCGAACCAGTTGAAGGCGCTCGACACGATGCTCGCCTCGCTGCGCGACGGCCTCGGCCCAGCGTGGGACAAGACCACCGTGCTTATCGCGACCGAGTTCGGCCGCACAGCCGCGTCGAACGGCACGGGCGGCACCGACCACGGGCAGGCTTCGGTCGCGATGCTCGTGGGCGGCGCCGTTGCCGGTGGACACGTACAGGCCGACTGGCCGGGGCTGCGCAGCGCGGACCTCTACGAGTCGCGCGACCTCAAGCCCACGGCCTCACTCGACGCATTGATCGCGGGCGCGGCCGCGGAGAGCCTCGGACTCGATCCGCAGCGCACGGCATCGACGCTGTTCGGCGATGCGGGCACAAGAAATGCGATGACGGGTTTGATAAGGGCATGAACCGTTAGAACAGACCGGCACCGAAGCGGGCCGCCTTGCGCGGACCCGGATGCCGGCACGCGGCGAGACCAGCCATCCGTTCGGATAACCAAACAATCTTAGTCAGTGGAGGACACCCGTCATGAAGATAAAACTCCTGCAACCCGTGACCCTGGTCGCCTGCGCCGCCCTGCTTTCTGCGTGTATTGTGGAACCGGCCCGACCACCGGAACCGGCACCGCGCGTCGAGGCACCGCCGCCCGCACCCGCCCAGGGATACGCCTGGGTCAAGGGCCACTACCGCTGGGAAGGCAACCAGTGGGTGTGGATTCCGGGGCATTGGGTGCGGGGGTACTAAGATGGCCTTGTGCGGCGGTCAAATCGCATCGAGCGGATAAACCGGCCGCCGCACTTTGCGGAATTCGAGCTTGCCGTAATCCGAAGTCGTGACGCCCACACCCGCGCATTCGATCACCTCCCGCGCGAGATCGCCGAACCCGGCGCGCCAGTGCACACGGCTTTTCAGCACGATAAACCGCTTTTGCGTGGGGTCGATGCCCACCGAAGACAGGCAGTTCAGGTCGAACGGCTCCTGATGCGCCGATACCACCACGATTTCCACCTTGCCGGTGTCGATCACCACGGTCGGCCCGGTATCGTTGAGCGCGCCGCGATACATGGGTCCGCGATTGCGGAACACGCCGTCAAAAACGAGCTTCACGCGCGCCGTCACTTCGATGGGGCGGCTCGTCTCCTGCAACGCGGGCATCGGCAACTTGCCGCCTAGCGAAAGCGTAACGTCATTGCCGACGCCTGCCGCGATCGCCTGCTGAACTGCCTCCGGATCATAGATCGCATAGAACACCGCGCTGTCGAGCCCTTGTTTCAGGACCTCCGCGAGCACTTCGGTAGTATCCATCGTGCCGCCCGACGCCGTGTTGTCGCAATGGTCGAGCAACACGAGCGGGCCAGCGGTCGTCGAAGCCTTTGCGCGCGCAACCGATTCCACCAGCGGCTCGCTCGCATAGAGAAACTTTTCGCGCTCGCGCCACGCCTCGTCGAGCAGCGCATCGCGCAGCCTGGCCGCCTTCGCCTCGTCGCCATCGGTGCAGACCACGACACTCAGTCCCGCGTTCTCGATATCGGCGTTCGGGAAGCCCACGAACAGCGATGCCGCGAGCGCCTCGCCTTCCTCGTACGCCATGCAGCGAGCCTGCAGCGACCTGTTCGGCTCGGCGTGCGTGCCCTGACGCATCACATGAGGCAGCATGGGCTTGTTGCCCCAGACCATCACCGGTCGGATCTCACCCGCGATCGTGCGCGCGAGAATGCGTGCCGCGCGCCGTCCGGCCTCGTACATGTCCACGTGCGGGTAGGTGTGATAGCCGGTGACGACCGTCGCGTGCTTCACGATGTCGTCGTAGAGGTTCGCATGCATGTCGAGCGTCACGCCCACCGGCGTATGCGGGTCGATCTCGCGCAGGCGCCGCAGCAGCGTGCCTTCGCCGTCGTCGAGCGATTGCGTGACCATGGCGCCGTGCAGATCGAGCAGGATGCCGTCATAGCCGCCCTTTGCGACCGCGTCGAGAATCCGCTCGCTGATCCGGCGGTAGGCATCGTCATGCACGGGGCCGCTCGGGAAGGCGTCGGCCGCCACCGGCAGCACGATTTGCGCGCCCAGATCGTCGGCCACGTCGATGTAGGCGCCCAGCGCCCCGCCGGTGCCGCGGTAGGCTTCGAGCGCGGCCTCGCCCGAAATGGCGCCGCCCGTGCGGCGAAAGAAGCGCTCGAACGGAGTGGGAACCGGCGAGAACGTATTGGTTTCGTGCTTGAACATCGCGAGCAGCAAACGCATGAAGGTTTCCTTTCGAAGTGGAGGACGTTTCTTCGCACTGCCTGGCTATCGACGTATGACCAACGCGTTACACAACGCTCAACTGGCATGCCACGCCATGTCGGCATCGAGCGGGTACACGGGGCGCACAAGACGCTCGTAGTGAAAGAGTCCGTAATCGGAGCCGGTCACGCCGCGGCTGTCGCATTCCACCAGCGCGGCCGCTATCGGCACGAACACCGGGCGGCAGTACATGCGCGATTTGAGCAGCAGAAAGCGCGCGCGGCGCGGGTCGATCCCCACGCTCTCGAATACGCCGAGATCCCAAGGCTCGTGGGTGCGCTCGGTCACGACGAGCGTGGCCGCGCCGATATCGAGCACCGCCGCATGCCCCATGTACGCGCGCTGGCCCGTGTAGGTCGGGCCCGTGATCACATATTCGCCGTCGGTGATCGCGCGCACCACGCCCGTCGCCATGAAGGGCGCGCGCGGCGCCGCGCCTTCGCGTGCGAGCTTGTTGCCGACACCCAGCGTGACCCTGGCGCCTACGCCGGCTTCGATCAGTGCCGCCACGGCTTGCGGATCGCACAGCGGCCCGCTCACCATGCCCGTGAGCTCCTGGGCGAGCGCGGCTTCGAGCAGGTCCATCGTGTCGCAGGTACCGCCCGACATGCAGTTGTCGCCATGGTCGAGCAGCAGCACGGGTTTGCCGGCGCCCTGCGCCAGTTGCGCCGCCTGCGCGACTGACGCATCGAGGGGCGGACTGCGATAGACAAATTCGCCGCGTTCGTCCCAGATCTGCCGCGCGATGCGCGCCGCGACCGCCTCGGCAGCCGCCGCGTCGCCGTTGCCCACCACCACCACGCTGATGCACGGTGCCGGAATGTCGGCAAGCGAAAATCCCGCGAGCACCGAAACGGCCAGCATGCCCTGCGCCTCCGCCTCGCGCGCCGCCTCGATGGCGCGGTGCATCGCGCCCCCGGCGCTCGCGCTGCGCAGCGTGGAGGTGAGCAGCGGCGGCTGCCGCCACGCGAGCACCGGTTGCGCGCGGCCATGCATGCGATCGAGCAGCAGACGCGCCGCGTGTTCGCCGGTCTCGTACATATCCACGTGCGGATAGGTCTTGAAGCTCACGATCACATCCGCGTTGTCGATCATCTTCCGCGTGACGTTGCCGTGCAGATCGAGCGCGACGGCTATCGGCGCGTCGGGCACTGCGGCGCGCACGCGCGCGAGCAGATCGCCCTCGCCGTCCGCCGACTGCTGCGCAACCATCGCGCCGTGCAGGTCGAGCATCACCGCGTCGCAGCCGGGCGCGGCGGCGACGATGGCATCGCAGATCGCATCGTACGCATCGGCGGCAACGGGGCCGCCCGGATTCGCCGAAGCCGACACGGGCGTAACGAGTTGCGCGCCTTCGCGCTCGGCGGCGTCGATGAACGCCGACATCGCCGTACGCATGCCCTTGTTCTCGCGATACGCCGCTTCGCCCCAGGCGGGACCGTTGGCGCCGAACGCGGCAAGCGGCGTGGCCACCGGCGAAAACGTATTGGTTTCGTGATTCATCCGCGCGATCAGGATCTTCATGCGTCGCCCTCACGCGCATTAGCCACGCCCGCCGCCGCGAGCATTGCGTGCAGCAGCACGTTGCAGCCGGCTTCCAGATCCTCGGGACGCGCGTCCTCGATTTCGTTATGGCTGATGCCGTCCTTGCACGGCACGAAGATCATCGCCGTGGGCGCCACGCGCGCGAGATACACTGCGTCGTGGCCCGCGCCGCTCACCACGTCCATGGCCGGGAAACCGAGCGTTTGCGCACCCGCCCGCACGGCTTCCACGAGCGCGGGATCGAACGGCTGCGGCGGGAAGTACACGACCTGCTCGACGTCGATGTTCACACCTGCCTGCTGCGCCGCCGCGCGGCACGCCGCGCGCAGTTGCGCGTCCATCGCCAGGAGCGCCGCGTCGTCGGCTGCGCGCAGGTCCACCGTGAGCGTCACGCGCCCCGGAATCACGTTGCGTGAATTGGGATGCACGTCGAGCCAGCCGACGGTGCCGCGCCCGTGCGGCGCGTGCGCCAGCGCGATGCGATTGACCTCCTGAATCAGGCTCGCCGCAGCGAGCAGCGCGTCGCGACGCGAATCCATCGGCGTGGGCCCCGCGTGCGCCTCCATGCCGTGCACCGTCACGTCGTACCAGCGCTGGCCGAGCGCGCCCTGCACCACGCCTATCGTCATCGCGTGCGCTTCGAGCACGGGCCCCTGTTCGATATGCGCCTCGAAATAAGCACCGACGCGATGCGGCTCGAACGGCCTCTCGCCTGCGTAGCCAATATTCTCCAGCGCCTGTGATACCGAAACACCATCGTGATCGCGCTGCGCAAGCGCATGCTCCAGCGTGAACGCACCCGCGAACACGCCCGACCCCATCATCACCGGGACGAAGCGCGAGCCTTCCTCATTGGTCCACACGGCCACTTCGAGCGGCGCGAGCGTGCGCACACCCGCTTCTTCCAGCGTGCGCAGCACTTCGAGGCCCGCCAGCACGCCGTAGTTGCCGTCGAATTTGCCGCCTGTCGGCTGCGTGTCGATATGGCTGCCCGTCATCACGGGCGGCAGGTCCGCCCGCTCGCCCGCACGCCGCGCGAAGATGTTGCCGATGGCATCCACGCGTACCGTGCAGCCCAACTCCTTCGCCCACGCCATAAACAGATCGCGCCCCTCACGGTCGAGCGGAGTAAGTGCGAGGCGGCACACGCCGCCCTTTTTCGTTGCGCCGATTTCGGCGAGCCGCATCAGACTGCCCCACAGGCGTGTGCCGTTCGTGCGCAGGCCGGCGGGCGGAACGCGAGTCATTTCCTGAACTTGCATCGATTGGGTTCCTTGCTTGAATGGAAAGCGGTGCTCAAACCACGCCCACGCCCAGATAGCGGTCTTTTACCGTATGATCGGCGGCGAACTCTGCGTTGCGGCCTGTGTAGACGATCACGCCTTGCTCGATGATGTAATGCCGGTCCGCCAGTTGCGTGCAAACCTCGAGGTTCTGCTCGACCAGCACGATCGCCACGCCCGCCTTCCTGATCTGCCTGAGTTGCTCGACGATCTCTTCGACGATCACGGGCGCGAGTCCTTCCACCGGTTCATCGAGCATCAGCAGACGCGGATGATTCATGAGCGCGCGCCCGATCGCGAGCATCTGCTGCTCGCCGCCCGAAAGCTGCGCGCCGCCGTTTTTGCGCCGCTCCTTCAGGCGCGGGAAAATCCGGTAGATGTCGTCGAGCTGCCACGGCGAATCCTTGCGCGCACCGAGGCGCAAGTTTTCCTCCACGCTCAGCAAGCGGAATATCCCCCGATGCTCCGGCACGAAACACAGGCCTGCCGCCGCAATACGATGCGCGGCTTGTCCGCTAACCGTCCTGCCGGAGAAGTCGATCGCACCACCACGCGGCGCAACCACACCCGCAATCGTCTTGAGCGTCGTGGACTTGCCCGCGCCGTTGCGCCCGAGCAGCGTGACCGTTTCGCCCTCGTTCACCTGCAGCGACACGCCTTGCAGAATATGGCTCTTGCCGTAATACGCGTGAATATCCCGCACGTCGAGCATCATGCGCGGCCTCCCGTAATCATGTTGCCGAGATAGGCGCTGCGCACGCGTTCGTCGCCGCGTATCGCGTCGGGCTTGCCTTCCACGAGCACGCGACCTTGCTGCATCACCGTGATGGTATCGGAGATGTCCATGACGATGCCCATGTTGTGCTCGATGAGCACGACCGTATACTCGTCGCGCAGACCGCGTATCAGCGCCTTCATGTCGTCGAGGTCGTCGATGCCCATGCCCGAAGTCGGCTCGTCCAGAAAGATCGCACGTGGCCGCGCGGCCAGGGCCATACCCACTTCGAGGCGCCGTTGCTGGCCGTGCGAAAGCGCACCCGCCGATATATCCGCATGGCGTTGCAGCGCGAGGCGCTCCAGCACGCGCTCCACCGTCTGGGCGTGGGCGAGCGCGCCGTGCGGCGGGGTCCAGGCATTGAGCGCGCGGCGCGCCTGCACGCCCTGCGCCGCCACGCGCAGGTTCTCGCGCACGCTCAGGTTCTGGAACAGGCTCGTCACCTGGAACGAGCGCGCAATGCCGCGCCGCACGCGTTTGTGATCGGGCTCGCGCGTGATGTCGTGACCGTCGAATACGATGGATCCCGAAGAAATCGGCACCGTGCCCGTGAGCACGTGAAAGAGCGTGGTCTTGCCCGCGCCGTTCGGCCCGATCACCGAATGCACCGTGCGCGGCGCGATGCGCAGGTCCACGCCGGAAAGCGCCGTGAATTTGCCGAAGCGCTTCACCACGCCGCGCGCTTCCAGAATCGCTTCGCTCATGGCTGCTCCTTGCTGTGTGCATCCGCGCCGTCGTGACGCCGCAGCGCGGCCCCGACGCGCTCGCCGAGACCCCACAAGCCGCGCTGCATGAAGAGGCTCACTGCGATCAGCACGAGGCCGAGCAGGAGCAGCCAGCGCGGCCACAGGGTGGAAAGCCAGTCGGCGAAGAGCACGTAGAACGCGGCGCCGATGACGGAGGCGAACAGGTTGCCGCTGCCGCCTATCACCGTCATCAGCAGGATCATTTCGCTCGTGTGATAGTCGATGTTCGAGAGCGGCGCGATGCCGGTCATCATGGCGTGCAGCGCGCCGGCAAGTCCCGTGACCGCGCCGGAGATCACGAACGCCATCAGCTTGAAGCGGCTCACGTGATAGCCCGCGGCACCCGCACGGGCTTCGTTGTCGCGAATCGCGAGCAGCGTGCGCCCGAATACCGAGTGCGATACGCGCACCATCAACGCGAATACGACCACGAACACCACCGCGACGAAACCGTAGTACTGCCACGGCGAATCGAGCGCGACGAGCGCGTGCGATCCGGGCGCAAGCGCGGGACGCGGGATGTCGAGCAGGCCGTTGTCGCCGCCAGTGATGTCGGGCAACGAATAGGCGAGAAAATAGAACAACTGGCCGAACGCGAGCGTGAGCATCACGAAGTACGTGCCGCGCTGGCGTATGGAAAACCAGCCGACAACCGCTGCCGCGAGCGCACCCAGCACAGCCGCAGCCGCAAGCGCCGCGAGCACCGAGGGCACGCCGTGCGTGAGCAGGATGCCGGCGCCGTAACTGCCGAGGCCGAAGAAAATACCCTGGCCGAACGAAAGCAGTCCCGTAAATCCCAGCAGCAAATTGCAGCCCAGCGCCGCGAGCGCGAACACGAGCACTTCGGTCGCGAGCGAGCCGGAGCGCACGGTGAGCGGCAACGCGCACACCACGACGATTGCAAGGAGAACATATCGATAGCGGCGCAGCAGGCCGCCAGGCCCGGCCGCATCGCCTGTGCCCGCGCCGGTGGCGAGCTTCGTCGACTCGATCATGCGGCCCTCCCGAGCAGTCCGTTTGGACGCAGCAGCAGGACCGCCGCCATCGCCACGTAGATCATGAGCTGCGCGCCTTGCGGCCAGAGCGTGCTCATCAGGCTCTGCACGATGCCGACCAGCAGGCCGCCCACCAGCGCGCCGAGAAAGTTGCCCATGCCGCCCACCACGACGACGACGAAGGCCACGCTTAACGCCTCGAGCCCCATGAACGGATCGACGCCGCGAATGGGCGCGGCCAGCACGCCCGCGAGCGCCGCCGTGCCCGCACCGAGCGCGAATACGAGGCTGAACACGCGCGTGACGTTGATGCCGAGCAGCGACACCATCTCCGACGATTCGCTGCCCGCCCGCACCGCGCTGCCAAGGCGCGTGCCTTCGAGCACCCACCAGAGCAGCACCGCGAGCACCGCGGTAAAACCAATCACGAAGAGACGGTACTTGGGATAAACGAAGCTGCCCCAGATCACCACGCCGCCGAGCGCGTCGGGCACGGCCACGTTGTCGCCGAGCGGCCCCCAGACGAGAATCGCGCATTCCTGGATCACGAGGGCGAGCCCGACGGTCGCGAGAATATGGAACTCGTGCTGCTGTGCATAGATATGCCGCAGGACGAGTTTCTCGACGACCCACGCGAGCGCGCCCACCACGGCCGGCACCACCACGAGCGAGAGCCAGAAGCTGCCCGACCACTGCAGAAACTGATAGCAGCAATACGCGCCGAGCAGGTAGAACGCGCCGTGTGCGAAGTTCACGAAGCGCAGCAGGCCGAAGACGATCGAGAGCCCGACCGCCAGCAGGAAATACAGCATCCCGACGCCGATTCCATTGATGATCTGCAGCAGATAGACATTCATGGCGTGCGTAGCGTAGAAGTGACGAACAAGCGGCACCCGAGGCCGCCATGAAACCTCAGGCGATCTTGCACTCCGTCTTGTCGAGCGGAAGGAACGACTGCCCCGAACTGACGATGTCCACGTAGTCGTCGGCGTTCTTCATTGCCGACTTCTTCTTGCCCTTCAGAAGATAGTAGTTCTTGAGCACCTGGTGATCGCCCTTGCGAATTTCCTCAGGGCCCGTCAAACCGGCATATTTCATGCCTTCGAGCGCCGCAATGACCTTCTTCGGGTCGGCGCTGCCCGCCTTCACCATGCCGTCGAGCAGGATTTTCGAGCAGATGTACGAGCCCGCGAGGCTGTAGTTCGGGTTCGCCTTGAAGGCCGCCTGGGTGCGCTGCACGAGGTCGTGATTGAGCGGCGTGTCGATGCCGTGCCAGTACTGCGCACCGAAGTACACGCCGTCACACAGATCCGCGCCGAGCGCCTCGAACTGTTCGAGACCCGAAGCCCATGCCATCAGGATCGTGCAGTTGTTCTTCATGCCGAAACTCACGGCCTGGCGCAGCGTATCGGAGGACTGCGAGCCGAAGTTGAGAATGAGCAGCACGTCGGGCCTCGCCGCCACAGCGTTCGTCAGATAGCCGCTGAATTCCTTTTCGGTGAGCGAGTGGTAGCTGTTGCCCACGTGTTCGATGCCCTTCTCCTTGAACACGTTCTTCGCGGCGGTGAGCAACCCCTCGCCGAACACGTATTGCGGCGTGATCGTGTACCAGCGTTTGGCCTTCGGCTGCATCTGGATGAGCGGGCGCACGGTCTGCTCGATCGCGCCGAACGTCGGCACCGACCAGCGGAACGTCGCCGCGTTGCAGTCCTTGCCCGTGATTTCGTCGGCGCCGGCCGTGGTGATGAACACGCCACCGCTCTTGTCGACTTCCTTGCCCATGGCGAGCGCTTCGGACGACAGCACGCCGCCGGCAAAGAAGCGCACGCCCTTCTGCTGCTCGATCTCCTGCACGCGACGCACGGCCGTAGCGGGCTTGCCCTCGGTATCGAGCGTGGTGTAGTCGAGCGGCAAGCCGAGCACCTTGCCATACTGCTTGACCGCGAGCTGCATGCCGAGATCGGCGTACTTGCCGTTGGCCGCGAACGGCCCCGACATCGGCACGGGGCAGGCCAGCTGCACGCCCGACGCGCCCTGCGCGAAGGCCCGTGAGGACGAAAGGACGCTCAACGCGCCCGGCAAGGCCGACAGCGCGGCCAGTTTCAACAGTTCTCGGCGATTCAAGTTGAGGCTCCTTGTGGGGAAACACACACGAACGACGCGACACACTGCAAAACCGTACCGGCGCATACGAGGCGGCCCGCGAGACGGTGTATTCTATTTATCATGATAAATAGAATGAACCCGATGCTAGGTATAATTAATTTCAGTGTCAATCCGTCAAAAACCTCGTCTGCCTCGCCGCGCCTGCCCATGAAAGACGGCTCGGACAGCACGAAACAACCTCAAGCAGGGAGTCGCGAAGATGGTCACGAACCAGGCCAGATCGGGGACCGCCGTCGAAATCAAGCAGCCCAAGCGCGGCGATCTCGTCGCCGAGGAGATCAAGCGCCTCATTACCGAGAAGGACCTGAAACCGGGCGACCGGCTGCCGCGCGAGGCCGAGCTGCAGCAGCTCTACTCGGTCAGCAAGAGCACGATCCGCGAGGCGCTCAAGTCGCTCGAGGTGCAAGGTCTCATCAAGGTGTCCACGGGGCCGAGCGGCGGCGGCATGGTGGTGGAAGTGCCGCTCGACCGCACGCTGCAATTGCTGCAGAACTATCTGTTCTTCAAGGATGTTTCGATCGATGACATCTATACCGTGCGCCAGCAGCTCGAACCCGAACTCGCCGCAGGCGCCGTGCCGCATCTCACCGAAGCGGACTTCGCCGCGCTCGAAGCGAATATCGAGTGCTGCGACGGTGCGAGCGGGCCCCATGATCGCGGCCACCTCGTGCGTCAGCGCCAGGAGGACATGACCTTTCACGACATCCTGGCGGCCGCGAATCCCAATCCGTTCCTGCGCTTCATCTGCGAGCTCATCAACGAAATGATCCGTCAGCTGATCGAGTTCAGGAACGACACGCCCATTGCGGAACACCGCCGCTTTGGCGCCTCCAACGTCAAGATCCACCGCGAGATTGTCAAGGCCGCGCGCGAGCGCGACGTCGAGCGTGTGCGCGCGCTGATGGTCGAGCACATGATGGAGGCCCCCAAACATGTCAAGCGAATGAAAGGCAAGCTGCGCGGACGGCTGATTCTCGATTCGGAGATTCGCAAACGCGTGCGCATGATCACGGGTACCCGCGCAGCGAACGACAAGGAGGAGTGAGCCGCCGCCACCGGACCTGGCGGGTACGGCTGTCATTGCCCAGACTGGAACGAGTCCGTGCGCCGACACGGCCGGCACGAAGCTTCCCTGTTTTTACACAGTGGGGATATCGACGGAATTCGAATGGGGGCGCGGCCGCTCCCTCAATTCCCACAAGCATGAATCAAAAATTGCTGCATCGCTCTCGCCGGATCGCTGAGCACCGCTCCAGGATGCCACAACATGCCCGCTTCCATCTGCGGAATCGCATCCTCGATGGCGCAGGCGTCGATGCGCTTACCCTCCAGCGACCACGGCCTGAATACCATATCCGAAAGAATCGTCACGCCGAAGCCATGCGCCACGAGCCCGCGCAGCGCCTCCATCGAACTCGTGCGAAACGCGATATTCGGCGCAACGCGCCGCCTTTTCCAGTAGCGCAGCGTCGAAGCCTCGCCCTCGTCCACCGTGAGCTGGATATAGGGATAACGCGCGATGTCGCGCAGCGTGACGGCGCCCATCTGCGCGAGCGGATGCGTCGGCGCGGCCCACAACTGGCGGCGCGAACGCATCAGCACGTGGTGGCCGAAGCGCGCGCGCCGCTCCACGTTGGAAAGCAGCGCCACGCCGAGATCCACCTCGCCCGCGAGCACTGCCTCCTCGATGGCCGGCCGGTCCAAATCGTGCAGATCGATTTCGATCTCGGGATAGGTCGCACGAAAGCGCGCAAGCAGTTCCGGCAGGAAATAGCCGAGCAGCGTATAGGAGGCGGCCATGCGCACCGTACCGCGCAGGCTGTGCGCGCGAAACGGCGCCTTGTGCAGCGCGTCGCGCACCGACTCCAGCACGTGCCGTGCGTGATTGAGGAAGTCCTGCCCGTCGGGCGTCAGTTCCACGCCCTGGGGCAAGCGCACGAAAAGCCGCGTGCCGAGCGCCTCCTCGAGCGCGAGCACCGCATTGGTGATCGCCGACTGCGAGACATGCTCGGCTGCCGCCGCCATCGAAAACTGCCCGTTCTGCGCCGCCGCCACGAAGTAGCGGAACTGCCGCAAGGTCACGTCCTTGGCCATGTGTTTTTCGAATATCGAGAGTCGATCGTTCCGATTCTACGATACGCGGCCCTCGACGTCCCCGCGGCGCTCGTGTCCATGCACAATAGACTAGAGAAAACTTTCAATAGAATTGGAAAACGCCGAGGCACGCCGGCCAATAGACTAGAGAAATAGAAAGGACTCTTCGTTGTCGACCAGCCCGCCACCATCGGCGCATTACCGGTGGCCGTCGCTCGCGATGAAGGCGTTCTGGTTGCCTATCTGCCCGGGCTGGCGATGCGCCGCATTGCCGACCTGCATGCCGGTGAAGCCAAGACCGACGCCCGCGACGCCGCAATCATTGCCGAGGCCGCCCGTTCGATGCCGCATACACTACGTTCGCTTCGGTTGGCTGATGAACCGCTCGCCGAGCTGACCATGCTGTGTGGTTTCGACGACGATCTCGCCGCTCAGATTACCCAGACCAGCAACCGTATTCGCGGCCTGCTCACCCAGATCCATCCCGCGCTTGAGCGAGTTCTCGGACCACGACTGGATCACCCCGCAGTGCTCGATTTGCTCGAGCGCTACCGTTCATGCCGATACGAATTCTACATAGACGGCTCATGGAGATCCTTGCCTTGAATCCGGCAGCCAGCGGCTCGTCTACCCGCCGTTCCCGCTGCCAGGCAACGTCAAGCGCCTGCGGCGAGATAGTCCGCCAGCCGCGTCATCATCGCGTCACAGCGCGCCATCTGCTCGAGCGTGACGTACTCGTCCGGCTTATGCCCCTGGTCCATGCTGCCGGGCCCGCATACTACCGCCGGAATCCCGATCGCGTCGTACAGGCCGCCTTCCGTGCCGAAGGCGACGGTACCGAAGTACTGGCCGTCGTGCGACGCGCCGCTCAGCTCCGCAAGCAGCCGCGCCGCCTCGCTCGACGGGTCGGTCGCGAGGCCCGGATACGCGTTGAGCGCTTCGAAGCGGATGTCGGTGTCCACCTGCACCGCGCGCATCTGCGGCAATAGCGTTTCGTTCGCGTACGCTTCGAGCCGCGTCGCCACGCTTGTGATGTCGAAGTCCGGCACCGCGCGCACTTCGAAATCGAAGTCGCATTCGGCAGGCACGATGTTCAACGCGCGGCCGCCGCGAATCACCCCGACCTGCACCGTCGAAAATGGCGGATCGAAACGCGCGTCGCGGCGCGCGGGTTGCGCCAACTCCGCGCCGATCTCTTCGAGCTTGCCGATCAAACGCGCGGCGTACTGAATCGCGTTGACGCCATAGGGCGCGTACGCGGAATGGCACGCGGCGCCGCGCACGCAGCAGCGCACAGCCATCTTGCCTTTGTGCCCGAGCACCGGCTGCATCTGCGTGGGCTCACCGATCACGCAGACACCCGGCCTGACGCTCCGCTTTTGCAACTCCGCTAGCAAAGGCCGCACGCCGACGCAACCGATTTCCTCGTCGTACGAGAACGCCAGGTGAACCGGGACTGTGAGTTTTCGTTCGACGAACGATGGCACCGCGGCGAGCACCGAGGCCAGAAAGCCTTTCATGTCGGCCGCGCCGCGTCCATACAGCCGGCCGTCTTTCTCGGTCATCTCGAACGGTGCGACGCTCCATGCCTGACCGTCGACCGGCACGACGTCCGTGTGGCCCGACAGCACGACGCCGCCATCGATCATGGGCCCGATCGTCGCGAACAGGTTGGCCTTGGTGCGCGCGTCGTTGTAGAACAGTTCACTCGCGACGCCGAGCTCATGCAGATAGTCCCGAATGAACTCGATCAGTTGCAGATTTGAGTCCCGGCTGACGGTCGCAAAACCGATCAGTCGGGCAAGCAGATCGGTGCTCGAACGCTGGTTCATCGCGTGCCCTTGCAAAGATGAAACAGATTAGACACGTACCGCTCAGCGCTTCTCATACGCGACATACACGCGTTGCAGCGCAATGTGATCGGCGATGTACTTCGCGTCATGCCAGCATCCGTAGATGAACGACGACGCACGGTTGGTCAACTCCGGCAGCCCGAGGAAGTAGATACCGGTTTCCGCCGAAATGCCGCGTTTGTGAAACGGTGCACCGTTCGCGTCGAACGCATCGACCTGCAGCCAGCTGAAGTCGAACTTGAAACCAGTCGCCCAGATGATCGTCTTGATGCCGGTCTTCGCCAGATCGAGCTGCAGGATCGGGCTGCGCACGCAGGCCGGATCGTCAAGCAGCTTCCACGCGTCGGGCTCCTCGGGCAGATCGAGATCGTTGCGCGTGACGTATGCATCCGCTTCGCGCAGCACGTCGAAATACGCTTCGTCGCCGGCCTTGATGTTCGCAGCGAGATCGTTTTCGATTTCCAGCACGCCGTTCGCATAGCCCTTGGTCAGACCCAGCACGGTGATGCCTTGATGCGCGAGGCGGCGGAAGTCCACCGTCTTGCCGCCGTCATAACCGCTGACCGCGAACGCGACATGCTTCTTCTTCGAATTGGTCTTGATCTCGTCCCACTTGCCGAGTACGCCGAGCCACCACACGTAGTCGCGCTCACGGTACGCGCGCGGTGGCCGGTAGTGCTCGCCGATCGAGAGGTACACGGTCTTGCCGCATGCGCGCAGTTCTTCGGCGATCTGCGAGCCTGACGCGCCGCCGCCTACCACCAGCACCGCGCCGTCGGCGAGCTGGCCCGGGTTCTTGTACGCGGACGAATGAAACTGCTGGATGCCGGCAGCGTCGGGGACGATCTTCGGGTAGTCGGGGACCTGGAACGGCCCCGTCGCGGCCACCACGCGCTGTGCTTCGATCACGCCTTCCGAGGTCGTGACGGTGAAGCCCGGCCGCTTCTCGCAGCGCTTCACCTGCTTGACCTCGACGCCGGTCCGCACCGGTGCCTCGATCATCGCCGCGTAGTCTTCGAAGTACTTCGCCATGCGCTCTTTCGGCGGGAAAACATCAGGACCGATGTCGTCGAATTCGAGGTTCGGAAAGCGGTCGTGCCATGCCGGACCGTTAGCGACGAGCGAATCCCAACGCTGGGAGCGCCACGCCTCGGCCACGCGCTTGCGTTCGAGCACCAGGTGCGGAACCTTCATATCAGAAAGGTGCTCGCTCATCGCAATGCCGGACTGCCCCGCGCCGATCACCAGCGTATCGATTTGTTCAACAGACATGTTTGATCCTGAAAGAAGGACTGGTTGTGTGTGCTTCGTTGGAGGGGAAGTGTGCTGAAGAGCGTTGCCGCTGATAACCAGCATTTTCGAAGGCGGGGCTTCGGAAAAACCTAAGCGGTTCGCGCTGCCTGTGCGCAGAGCGGATTGCCTCCGTTTTTCCGACGTGTGCCCTCAAGATTCGCAAACGCCGCGCGTTTCCTTTTCTCGTATCCTTTGACACAACGCATTCGCCGACATCACATCCATGAAACTCGTAGCTTCAGCCGCCCACAGTCAAGCCAACGCGTCGCCATCGAGCGCGCCGGTAGCCGTCAGCATGGATCGCGTCGTTGCGAAGTATCGCGAGAGCACGATCCTGCACGACCTGTCGCTGAAGATCGCCCAAGGGGAGTTCCTCACGCTGCTGGGTCCGTCCGGTTGCGGCAAGACGACCTTGCTGAATCTGATTGCCGGCTTCACGCAGGCCGATCAGGGAGAGATCTTCATCGACGGCAAGCTGGTGACCGATCTGCCGCCGCATCAGCGCGAGATCGGCATCGTGTTTCAGAACTACGCGCTGTTTCCGCACATGGACGTGGCGCGTAATATCGGTTACGGGCTGAAGATGCGCGGCGTGCCGGCTGCCGAGATCGCGCAACGCGTCGATGCCGCGATGCAGCTCGTGAAGCTCGGCGGCCTTGGGCACCGCAAACCGCGCGAGCTCTCGGGGGGACAGCAACAACGCGTCGCGCTGGCGCGCGCGCTGGTGATCAAACCGAAGGTGTTGCTGCTCGACGAACCGTTCTCCGCGCTCGACAAGAGCCTGCGCGGCGCGATGCAGGTCGAGATTCGCGAGATTCAGCGCGAACTCGGTGTGACCACCGTGTTCGTCACGCACGACCAGGGCGAAGCCCTCAGCATGTCGGACCGCATCGCGGTAATGTCGCGCGGACGCATCTGCCAGATCGCGACCCCCGACGAAATCTACCGACGCCCGACCGACCCGTTCGTTGCGTCGTTCCTCGGCGATGTCAACATCCTCCCCTCGCATTTCCACGGCGAAGACGCGACGCATCTGCATCTGCGGGTCGGCGCGGGGCTCGTCAGCATCGAGCGTGAACGGCTGGTCGGCGGACAACACGCCGGCGGCCGCATGGACATCTACGTGCGCCCCGAACACATCCGTTTCGAGCCACTCGGCGCCGACTCGGTGCTTTCCGGCACCGTCGTCAATCACGTGTTCCAGGGCGATCACGTCGATACCTATATCGATGCGAACATCGCCGTCGACGGCGCGCAACGGATCATGGTGCGCACCGCGGGCCTCGAGTCGATCGAGCGCTTTCCGATCGGCACCGTCACCGCGCTCGCGCTGCCGCCGCGCAACATGACAGTGTTTCCCGAAGCGACCGCCTGAATTTGCGCTCGACTTCGCGCTCGATTTTGCGCTTGTCCCCGCTTGAGCTTTAACCCGATCAGAGCAATGACGATACCCACTTCCATGCAGGCCATCGTGGCGCGTGAACCGGGCGGCCCCGACGTGCTGACGCTCGTGGAGCGCGCCGTTCCCGAACCGGGTCCGGGCCAGGTGTTGCTGCGCGTGCTGGCCGCCGGCGTCAACCGACCCGACATCATGCAGCGCGAAGGCCGCGCGAAACCGGCCCGCGGCGCTACCGACGTGCTCGGTCTCGAAGCGTGCGGCGAAGTCGTCGCGTGCGGCGCCGGTGTCGAACGCTTCGCGCCCGGCTCCCGAGTGATGGCGCTGCTGCCGGGCGGCGGCTACGCGCCGTGGTGCGTCGCGCTCGCCGAGCATTGCTTGCCGGTGCACGCGTCGCTCGACGATGCACAAGCCGGTGCACTGCCCGAAGGTCTCTTCACCGTCTGGCACAACCTGTTCGAACTCGGCGGGCTGAAACTCGGCGAGACCGTGCTGATTCACGGCGCGGCGGGCGGTATCGGCACGCTCGCGCTGCGCCTCGCGCATGCGGCGGGCGCGATCGCGATCGCCACCGCCGGCCGCGACGACCGGCTTGACGCGCTGCGCGCGATGGGCGCCGCAGTCGCGCTCAATTACCGCGATACCGATTTCGGTGCCGCTTGCCGCGAGGCCACCGGCGGCCGCGGTGCGGACGTCGTGCTCGACATGGTCGGCGGCGACTACGTGCGGCGCAATCTCGACGCGCTCGCCTTCGGCGGACGTCATGTCAGCCTGTCGTTCCTGCAGGGCTCGCAAGTCGAAGTCGAACTTCTGACGCTGATGCAAAAGCAGTTGAGCCTGCATTCGTCGACGCTGCGTCCGCAGTCCGACGCCGAGAAGACACGCATGGCGCGTGCAATCGAACGACATGTGCTGCCGCTTGTCGCCACTGGCCGCGTCGGGCCCCGCCTGCACCGAAGCCTGCCGCTTGCGCAGGCCGCCGACGCGCACCGGCTTCTGGAGAGCGGCGACGTGTTCGGCAAACTGGTGCTCGTCCCATGAGCGCGCTGCAACTGCTGTTTGCGCCGACCTCGCCGTATGTGCGCAAAGTGATGGTCGGCGCGCATCTGCTCGGACTGGCCGAACGCATCGCATTGCTGCCGAGCGCCGCCAATCCGATCCAGCGCGACGGCCGGATTGCGCTTCACAATCCGCTCGCCAAGGTGCCGACGCTGATCGTCGCCGGCGGCCACGCGCTGTACGACAGCCGCGTGATCTGCGAATACCTCGACAGTCTGCGGCCCGAGTACGGGCTGTTTCCCGCCAGCGGCGCGGTGCGCTGGCAGGCGCTGGGCCGCCAGGCGCTTGGCGACGGGCTGCTCGACGCGGCCCTGCTCGCGCGTTACGAATACACCGCGCGGCCCGCCGACAAACAATGGGAAGACTGGCGCGCCGCGCAGCTCATGAAGGTGCGCGCGTGCGTCGCGGCAATCGAAGCCGAAGCGGGCACGCTCGCGACAGAGCAGTTGACGATCGGCGAAGTCGCGATTGGCTGCGCGCTCGGGTATCTCGACTTCCGCTTTCCGGAGTTCGCGTGGCGAGACACACATCCCGCAAGCGCGCGCTGGTTCGCGCAGGTGCAGTCGCTCGCGGCGATGCAAGCCACCCTTCCCTACGAATCCTGAGCCTCACATGACTGACTCGACGACGTCTTCATCGCCCCCGCAAACGGTCTGGTTTCTGAACGGACCGAACGCGAATCTGTACGGACTCGATGCGAACAAGGTGTACGGCAGCGACAGCTTCCCCACACTTAAGGCCCGCTGCGACGCGAAGGCCGCGTCGCTCGGTTTGACGCTGCATTTCGTGCAGTCGAACTGGGAGGGACAACTGGTCGACTGGATCCAGGAAGCGCGCGGCTGCGCGAGTGGGATCATCATCAATGCCGCGGGGCTCACATACTCATCGGTACCTATTCTCGATGCGCTGCTGTCGTTTCCGGGCAAGATCATCGAAGTCCACATGAGCAACATCTGGCGGCGCGAGAGCTTCCGGCATCACTCGTATATTTCGAAAGCCGCCGACGGCGTGATCGCCGGTCTGGGCGGCGACGGCTACGAGTTCGCAATCGAAGCGATGTCGCGGCTGATTCGACGATGAGCGCTGCCAACACTTCCGCCTCGTCCGGCACACTCGTCTTCTACAGCGAGTTCGACGACTTCGACACCTGGAAACGCGCGCTGCTGGCACAGTTGCCAAACCTGCGCGTGCTGCGCGCCGACGACATCGCCGATCCCGCAGAGATCGACTTCGCACTGGTCTGGAAACCGCCGGCCGGCTTCTTCGCGCGGATGACACGCCTGAAGCTGATTGTGATCCTCGGCGCCGGCGCCGATTCGCTGGCCTCGCGCGACGACCTGCCCGCCCACGTGCCGATCACGCGAATCAGCGACCCGAACATGGCGCGCATGATGGCGGGCTATGTGTTGTTCGCAACGCTGCGCCACGCGCGCGACATTCCGTTTTTCGAAGCCGCGCAGCGGCGCGGCGAGTGGGCGTACAAGCATCCGCGCAATCCCGAGGACGTGCGCGTCGCGGTGCTGGGCCTCGGCGAACTGGGCGCGCTCGCCGCGAGCGAATTGCGGCGGCAGGGGCTGACGGTGCTCGGCTGGTCGCGCAACCCGAAGCAGATCGACGGCGTAGCGTGCTACGCGGGACTCGATGCGCTCGGCAGCGTGCTCGCACAAGCCGACATTGTCGTCGTGATGCTGCCTTTGACCTCCGCGACGCGCGGATTGCTGGACCGCGCGCGGCTCGAAGGCCTGCGCCCGGGTGCGGCGCTCGTCAATGTGTCGCGCGGCTCGATCGTCGATCAGCGCGCGTTGACCGAGCTGTTGCGGACGGGGCACATCGGCTCAGCGACGCTCGATGTGTTCGAACGCGAGCCGCTGCCGCCGCATGACCCGTTGTGGTCGATGCCGAATGTGCTGATTACGCCACATCTGGCGTCGGTTGCGATACCGGCGTCGGCTGCACGGCAGATCGCAGACAATCTGCTGAATGTGACACGCGGCGGCGATCTGGCGAACCGCGTGGATATGGCGCGCGAGTATTAGAGAGTCAAGCAGATGTTCAGGCGCGCAGGGCCCGCGCAAAGCGGGCCTGAGCATAGGTCTGCGCAAGCCCCTTCCCGATCGCACTCAACCGCTCACGCGATGCGTCGCGAGCAACTCCGTGGTGAGTCCAGCGAGATCGGTGCTACCCAGCAAACGCATACACGTTTGCAGTTCCTTATGCAGCATCGTCAATACGTCGCTGGCGCCGACTTCGCCCTCGGCCGCCAATCCATACAGCGGCGCGCGACCCAGTAGCACGCCGCGCGCACCGAGCGCAACGGCCTTCGCGATGTCGCTGCCGCGCCGCACGCCGCCATCGACGAACACCTCCGCCGCGCCCGCTTCGCTGACCGTTTCAGCGAGCAGATCCAACGGGCTGCGTGCGCCGTCGAGCTGTCTGCCGCCGTGATTCGACAGCACCACGCCATCCACTTCGTGCCTGAACGCGAGCCGCGCATCGGCCGCGCTTTGCACGCCCTTCACCAGAATCTTGCCGTGCCAATGCCGGCGCAGCCACGCGAGATCCTGCCAGCTCAAGCCCTGATCCATCCGATGCGTGCGCGTGCCCATGCGGTCTTTGACGCCGGCCGCGAGCAGCGCGCTGCGCGACAGGTTCACGAGTCTCGGCTGACCGTGCACGCCGACCGTCGCAAGCCAGCGCGGATGCGTGACCAGCTCCCATATCAGCCGCGGCGTCCAGCGCACCGGCATCGCGAAACCGGTGCGCGCGTAATCGTCGCGTTGACCGAGGACCGGCGTGTCGACCGTCAGCAGCAAGGTCGAGAACTGGGCGTCGCGAGCGCGCGCCATCAGGTTCTCCGCGATGCGCCGGTCCTGCTGCACATAGAGCTGCAGCCACAGCTCGCCGTCGCTCACGCCGCGTACGTCTTCGAGCAGACTCGTCGACGCACTCGACAACGCAAACGGCAAGCCGGCCGCATGGGCCGCGCGCGCGAGCGCTTCTTCCGCGCGACGGCGGAAGATCCCGTTGATGCCGGTCGGCCCGACCACGGCCGGCCACGCGGCGGGCCGCCCCGCGAGCGTCGTGCGCGTATCGACGTTCGACACGTCGCGCAGCACGCGCGCGTCGAACGCGAGCGCTTCGAACGCGGCGCGATTGCGCCGCAACGTGATTTCGTTTTCGGCGCCGCCCTCCAGATACGCATACGCGAAGCGCGGCAGGAAGCGTCGCGCGGCGCGCCGGTAGTCGGCGACGTTCGCGTAGATCACCGGCTCTCCTCGATGTTGAGGATCTTGCCGAGGCCGAGGAAGTAGTTGGCGAACGCGAGCAGACTCGCGGTCACGACGATATACACGACCGACAGCGCGGCCAATGTCGGGTCGGCGAACTCGCGCACGTAGTTGTACATCGTGACCGGCAGCGTCTGGGTGTCTTCCGTGGTGATGAATAGCGACGCAGTGAACTCGTTGAACGACAGGATCGCCGCGAACAACCAGCCGCCGAACAGGCCCGGCGCGAGCAACGGCACGACAACCGTGAACAGCACTTTCACTGGCGGTGCACCGAGACTGGCGGCCGCGTGTTCAAGCCGCTCGTCGAGATTTTCCATCGACACGTACACACTGCGCAGCACGAACGGCAACACCAGAATCACGTGACACAACACGAGAATCGCATAGCCGCGATCCACGCCGATTTGTGCGACGAGGATCAGCAAGCCGAGGCCGATCGTGAACTGCGGAACGACCATCGGCATCCCGAGGATGGCCTGCAACGTGTCCTTGCCCTTGAAGTCGAGCCGCTTGACCGTGATCGCGACACCCGCGCCGACCACCAGCGCGATCAGTGACGCCCAGAACGTGACGATCAGACTCGAGCGCAGCCCCGCCTGGAAGTCCGCATACGTAAGCACCCGCGTGAACCAGTGCAGCGACCACTGCTGCGGCGGAAACGCGAGAATCGCCTTGTCGTTGAACGCGGCCAGCGTGACGACCACCACCGGCAACAACAGGAACGCAAGGATCAGGCAGATCGCCGCCGGACCGGCGATGCGCAGCGACAGTGGCAAGCTGGGTTTGATCTTCTTCATGTCAATGTCCTCCGAGCCGCTTCAGACGTCCGGTGAATCTGCCGAAGATCAGCAGCGACACGGCGGTCAACGCAAGACCGATGATGCTCAGGCTCGCGGCCAATGGAAAGTTCAGCGAGGACAAGCCCAGCTGATAAACGAGTGTGGAGATGGTCGGCACGCGGCCGCCGCCGATCATCTGCGGCGTCGCGAACGCGCTGAAGGTCCACGCGAACGCGGTGGTCGCACTCGCCAGAATCCCCGGCATCGACAGCGGCAGCGTGACCGTCACGAAAATCCGCACCGGGTTCGCGCCGAGACTCTGCGCCGCGCGTTCGTAATCGCGATTGATGTGCGAGATCGCGGCGCCCAGCATCAGCACGGTCACCGGAATCGTCACGTGCACGAGCGCGAGCACCACGCCGAAGTGCGTGAACATCAGGTCGATCGGCCAGTCGATCAGGCCGAGATTGCGCAGCACCGTATTGACGAAGCCGTTGCTGCCGAGCACGACCGTCCACGAATAGGTGCGCACGATTTCGCCGAGAAACAGCGGCGTGAGCGACATGATCAGGATGATCGATTTGAGCGCGCGGTTGCGCACCCGCACCAGCGCGTACGCCAACGGATACGCGAGCAGCAGCGAGAAGATCATCGTCTCCACGCTCAGGCGCAGCGTATTGAACAGCGCGTTCAGATAGATCATCCGGGTCAGCCCGGAGAAATTCGCAAGCGTGAAACCGCCCACGTCCAGCGAGCCCGGCACATAGGCGCGCAGGCTGAACTGCAACACCGTCAGCAACGCCGCACAAGTACCGAATGCGACGATCACGGCAGGCGCGATCATCCATCCCTTGAGCCTGCTATACATAGTCATGGTGTCAATCTGGTTCGTTGTTCAACTGCTATCTACAACCACCGGCTCCCCGCGAGCCGTGATGCGCTGCGGGGAGCTTGCGGGTTTTCAAAGCCGGCCTGAGCCGGTCGGCGGCAACAACATCAATTCATGATGTTTTCGGCGAACCACTTGCGCCAGGTGGGCGTCAGTTCCGCGCGCAGCTTCGAATCGATCACGATGGTTTGCTTGTTCCACTGATCGCGCGTCGTGAACACGCCGGGTAGCGCCGCGTCGGCCTTCGACACGGCTGCGTCGTCGACCACCGGACTCGCCTTCTGCAGCGCTACGATCTTCGCCTGTACCGCCGGCGACAGCGCGATGTTCATGAACTTGTACGCGAGATCGGCTTTCTTGCTCCCCTTCATGATGCCCATGCTGTCGATGCCGAGAATCGCGCCTTCCTTCGGGATCACCACCTTGATCGGCACGCCTTGCGCGATCTGGTAGTACGCGTTCATCGACAACAGCACTTCGACCGGCGTTTCGCCCGTCTGGATCAGCTGCTCGCCATTCGCGTCGTCGGTGTAGAACGCCTTGAAGTTCGGCTTGAGCGCCTTGAGCTTGTCTTCACCCTTCTGCCAGTTCTTCGCGTCGCCGCCCGAGAGCACCGCCGCGACCGTCATGATGTGGCTCGGGTCCCAGTCGGGCGCCGAGATCTTGCCCTTCAGCGCCGGATTCCACAGGTCGCTCCAGCTGTCGAACTTCATGCTCGGCGGGACCATGTCGGTGCGGTAGCCGATCGTGTACACATACGCCCACGTACCGATGTGGTACGGGCTGATCTTCGCCTGATCGACGAGGTGCGAGTAGTTCGGCAGCTTGCTGAAGTCGAGCTTCTCGAACAGGTTGCTGTTCACGTACAGCCAACCGACCTGCGAGGTCGTCACGGTGATGTCGCTTTCCGGCGTCGACGCGAGCTTGGCCTTGTTCAGACGGTCGATCGTGCCGCCGGTCACGTACTTGACCGGCACGCCGGTCTCCTTGGTGAATTCCTGGCCGACCGTCTGGTCGATCATGTCCCGGAAGTTGCCGCCCCAGGTGCTGACGACGAGCGCATCGGCGGCGCTTGCGGAGCCTGCTGCGACCAGCGCGCTGAACGCAATGCCTGCTGTGAGTATTGTCTTGATCACTCGAATTTCCCCGTAGGTTGATTGAAGAGCACGGCATGACGCGCTGTGCAGGTACGGGGCAATAGTGAAAGAGCGGGCGTGAATCGCCAAGTTGCCTTTTCCGCTGGCGTGCATCGCAATTTCCGACGCGGCTTTTTTTCCTCGCGGGCTGCGACGCGTATATCCCGCGCCTGCCATGCGGGTGCTTGCGGTCCGCTTCTGGTCCGAGCGCGAGCTGCCTTAAGAAAAGCTGACACCTCGCACCGGAAAAGCCAAATAGCCAGCGCGGGCGCCGTCACCGACCATGGCCGCAGTCGACCCAACCAGGACCTTCGCGCCATGAAGCACACCCGCATCCGCACATTCAACACCAAAGCCACCTACCCCGAACAGAAGCTGGACAATGACCTCTGCCAGGCGGTGGTCGCGCGCGGCAGCTTCGTGTTTCTGCGCGGCCAGATCGGCCAGAACCTCGACACATCGGAAAGCGTGTGCATCGGCGACGCGGCCGGCCAGACCGAGCAGGCGATGGCCAACATCGCGATGCTGCTCGGCGAAGCGGGCGGCGAACTCGCCGACATCTGCAAGATCACGATCTACATCACCGACCCGCGTTATCGCGAAGAAGTCTACCAGGTGGTCGGCAAGTGGCTCAAAGGCGTGTTTCCGGTGTCGACCGGCATCGTCGTCGCGGCGCTCGCGCGGCCTGAATGGCTTGTCGAAGTCGACGCGACCGCCGTTATTCCGGACTGATCCAACGCGGGGAAGATCCACATGACCTTTTCGATCATTGCCCGCTGCCCGCACACCGGCCAGTTCGGCGCAGCGGTCGCCTCGTCATCGCCGGCCGTCGCAGCGCGCTGCATCCGCGCGCGTGCCGGCGTCGGCGCGGCGGCCAGCCAGAACATCACCGACCCCGCGCTGGGGCCGCAAGCGCTCGATCTGATGGCTGCCGGCCAGGACCCCACCGAAGCGCTCGCAACGCTGCGCGCGCAGCCGTTCATCGAATACCGACAGTTGATGGCGATCAACGCGCAACGCGCGCCCGCCGTTTTTACCGGTGCCAACGCACTCGGCACGCTCGCGAGCGCGACCGGCGAGCACGCCGCGTGCGCGGGCAACATGCTGGCCTCGCGCGGCGTGCCGGCGGCGATGCTGGCCGCGTTCGAGCGCGCCGACGGACCGCTCGCCGAACGCCTGATGCAGGCCTTGCTCGCGGGCGAGACCGCCGGCGGCGAGGAAGGTCCGGTTCATTCGGCCGGACTGCTGGTGGTGGGCGAACTGGACTGGCCGATCGTCGATCTGCGCATGGACTGGGTCGAACACGGCCCGATCAAAGCGCTCTACGCCGCGTGGCAAGTCTACGCACCTCAGGTGGCCGACTACATCACGCGAGCGCGCGATCCGCGCGCCGCGCCGAGCTTCGGGGTGCCCGGCGATTTTTGACACGGTATCGGGCCCGGGCGCTTTGTGCGACTATCGTCACTGTCTATGCTGGATCCGTTGATCCGTTGCCCGGTGGCGGCTCCACCTCGTTCCATCGTCCCGCTCATGCTGAATCGTATTTCCCTGCGTCAAATGGAGTACTTCCTGGCCGCGGCCAAATACGGAAGTATCGCCGTCGCTTCAAGCCAGATTCACATCTCCGCGCCGTCCATTTCCGCCGCCATCGCGCACATGGAAACCGAACTCGGTGTTCAGCTGTTCATCCGTCATCCGTCGAAGGGCATGACGCTGACGCCGGTCGGCATGCAGGTGATGCAGGAATGCGAGCAGCTGCTCGAACGCGCGTCGAAGCTGTACGACATCGCGTCCGATTCGAGCGAGGCGATGCAAGGCGTGCTGCGCGTCGGCTGCTTCCAGTCGCTCACGCCGATGATCGCGCCGGAAGTGATTTTCGGTTTCGCGCGCGCGTTCAAGAAAATCGATCTGCAACTGGTGGAAGGCGATCAGCGTGAGTTGATCGAGAAACTGCGCAATGGCGAAATTGACGTCGCGATCACGTACGACCTCGAATTGGGCGACGAGGTGGACTTCGAAGTCTTGAGCAAGTTGCCGCCGCATGTGCTCGTCAACGAACTGCATCCGCTTGCTCAGCAAAGCGCGGTGACGCTCGGCGAACTAGCGCCACTGCCAATGGTGATGCTTGATCTGCCGATGAGCCGGGATTACTTTCTTTCGCTGTTCGCGCGCGCGAATGTCGAGCCGCAGATCGCGGCCAGGTCCCGCTCGGAGGACGTGGTGCGGTCGCTGGTCAGCAGCGGCATCGGCTACGCGCTTTTCAACGTGCGGCCGAAGTCGAATCAGGCGCTCGACGGAAAACGCTTTACGCGTCTGCGTCTGGCCGGCGAACATCGGCCGATGCTGCTCGGCCTCGCCACCTACATGCCCGCGAAACGCTCGCGACTTGCACAGGTTTTCATGCAGCGTTGCCGCTCGTACATCTCCGATCAATACATCCCGGGCATGAGCGCCGCACGCTATTTCGACCCGCATCTGATTGGAACGGCCGCGCACAGCGACGCTGCGTAAGTGCAGATCGCGTGCTATCACCGCTTTGCAAGCCGGCGTCGTGTGACGTGACCAGACGTAGTCGACGTAGACGGACGCGTTGGCCTCCCGAATGCCCTGTCGAAGAGCGACAAACAAACGTTACCCCACCGAGAAGAGTCGAAAACAGCGATACGCTGTGCGATAAGCGCCCCAAACAACCCATGCCGCACCGAAGTTCGGCACATGGTCGGACAACCAATACGGTGAGCGGTCGAGCATTGTCCGGGGTGGCGAGATTTAGTTCGCAAGTCTATTGTTCATTGACAGGTCGATCTCACACCAACCGGGTATTAGCGCGGCGCCATGCGCAACGCGCCGTCGAGCCGGATCACCTCGCCGTTCAGATAGCGGTTGCCGACGATATGCTCGACGAGCGCCGCGAACTCCGCGGGCTGGCCAAGACGCGGGGGAAACGGCACGCCCGCGCCCAGCGCCTGCTGCACTTCGGTGGGCATGGCGAGCAGCATCGGCGTTTCGAAGATGCCGGGCGCGACGGTCACTACGCGAATACCGTTGCGCGCCAGTTCGCGCGCGGCCGGCAGCGTGAGCGAAACGACGCCGCCCTTGGACGCCGCATAGGCCGACTGCCCGATCTGCCCATCGTACGCGGCGACCGATGCCGTATTGACGATCACGCCGCGCTCGCCGCCGGCCTCGGGCGTATTGCCCGCCATCGCCACGGCGGCGAGGCGCATCACGTTGAAGGTGCCGATGAGATTGACGCTCACGACCTTCGCGAACAGATCGAGCGAATGCGCCCCTTCTTTTCCGACGATGCGCTGCGCCGGCGCGATCCCCGCGCAGTTGACCACGCCATGCAGCGCACCGAAGCGCTGCGTAACAAGCGCAATCGCCGCCTCGACGCTCGCTGCCAGCGTCACATCCACCTCGACGGCGAGTGCATGCTCGCCGCCGGGCGCCGCCTCGTCACGCGCACGGGCCACGTCGATATCGCCGAACACAACCTTCGCGCCGCGTTCGAGCAGATGACGGCCCACTGCCGCGCCCAGTCCGGAACCCCCGCCCGTGATGAAAAACGTCTTGTCCTGCACAATCATTTGAGTCTCCTCAGGTAGTACCCGTTAGTTATCCGATCTTTCAAACGATCTTGCCCGCGAGTTCCGCTCGATACCGTTCGCGCAAACTGCGCGAGCGCTCGTAATTGCGCTCCTTGACGATACCGAAGCCTCGCACCGCGCCCGGCACGCCAAGCAGGCCGACGGCCGCCGCAAGCGTCTGCGGCGTCAGCTTGCCGAGTACGAGGCGCACGTCGTCTTCGAATTCGCCGATCATCGCGCGCTCGATCACGCGGTCGCGCTGCCGTGCGAACGGATCGAACGGCGTGCCGCGCAGCGCCTTGCCATGCTTGAGCGCGCGCAGCAGCGGCTCGGCCACACGCCGCGCAATGCGATCTTGTTGCGGCGTCCTGTTTGCGCGTCGCGGCGCGTGAGGAGCGGCGGCGCCATGTGGAAAGTCTTTTTGCCCGTCGTGCCGTCGAACAAACCGCGGAGGTACGCGCCGAAGCCGCCATCGGTGTGCAGACGCGCAACCTCGTACTCGTCCTTATAGGCAAGCACCTTGAAGTAATGACGCGCTGCCGCCTGCGCGAGCGCACCGCTCGCCCCTTCGATCCCACGCTCCGCCTGCGCGACGGCATCGACCAGCGCGCGATAGCGCTTCGCATACGCGGCGTCCTGGTACTGCGTGAGATCGTGCTCGCGCCCGGCCACGAAGCGCGCGAGATCGAACGGCGCGTTCGCGGCCGCAACGTCCACTCCCGTCACGCGTTCGAGCGCGCGAGCGTCCTGTGCGATCAACCGTCCCCAGAGGAACGCGCGTTCGTTCATCGTCACGGCCGCGCCATTGAGCCCGATTGCGCGCAGGATCGAGGCTTCGGAAAGCGGTACGAGGCCCGACTGATACGCGTAGCCCACCATCATCATGTTCGCGGCGATGGCGTCGCCGAAAATCGCTTCCGCGGCCGCCGTGCAATCCCAGAACACCGCGCCATCCGCGCCCATCGCGCTCTCTATCGCCGCCTGATGGACGGCCTTGCTCACGGGCAGATCGCCGTCGCGCACGAAGTCGGCGGTCGCGGTGATGCGCTCGTTCACGATCGCGCGCGCGCCGCTGCCCGGCAGGCGCGAGAGCGCGCCCGACGATGCCGCTACCACGGCGTCGCAGCCCAACAGCACGTTGGCCGCATGGGCGCCGATGCGCGAAGTCGTGATGAGGCCGCGGCTCTGCGCGATCTGCACGTGACTCAACACCGCGCCGTTCTTTTGCGCGAGGCCGGTGAAGTCGAGCGTCGAGGCGCCGCGCCCTTCGAGGTGCGCGGCCATGGCGAGGATCGCGCCGATCGTCACGACGCCCGTGCCGCCCACACCGGTCACGACCATGCGCAGATGCTGCTCCAGCGCCTGAGGCACGCGTGCGGGCGGCGCGAGCGTGGCGCCCAGTTCGGCTTCGATGCGCTGAATGCGGGCGGCATCCGGGCGTTTCGGCTCCATGCCCCTCACCGTCACGAAGCTCGGGCAAAAGCCCTTCACGCACGAGGTGTCCTTGTTGCAGCTCGACTGGTTGATGGCCCGCTTGCGGCCCAGCTCCGTTTCGAGCGGCTCGATCGCGATGCAGTTCGACTGCACGGAGCAGTCGCCGCAGCCTTCGCACACGGCCGGATTGATGACCACACGCGTGGGCGGATCGATCAGCTTGCCGCGCTTGCGGCGGCGGCGCTTTTCGGCGGCGCAGGTCTGGTCGTAGACGATCACCGAAACGCCCTTCTGCTCGCGCAAGCGGCGTTGCAGCGCATCGAGCGCGTCGCGGTGCAGGAGCGTCACGCCCGCCGGCAACACCTGCGAGCCCGCGTACTGCTCGGGCCGGTCGGTCACCACGGCGACTTCGTTCACGCCTTCGGCCTGCACCTGCGTCACGACGCGATGCACGGTGAGACCGCCCTCGGCTGGCTGGCCCCCGGTCATCGCCACCGCGTCGTTGAAAAGGATCTTGTAGGTGACGTTCGCGCGCGCCGCCACGGCCTGGCGGATCGCCAGGCTGCCCGAGTGCTGGTAGGTGCCGTCACCGAGATTCACGAACAGATGCGGCATGTCCGTAAAGGTCGACATGCCGACCCACTGCACGCCTTCGCCGCCCATCTGGCAAAACGTCGCCGTGTTGCCCGCCTCGCCGAGCGCCATGATGTGGCAGCCGATGCCGGCCGCGGCATGCGAGCCTTCGGGCAGACGCGTCGATGTATTGTGCGGGCAGCCCGCGCAAAAGAACGGCTTGCGGGTGAGCGGTTCGCCCTGCGGCACCTGAGCGAGCGCGATCACGCGCTGCGCGCCCGAACGCGCATAGGTTGCGCCCGCTGCGACAGGTGGCACATCGATCTCGACGTGCCGGAAAAACCGTTGCAGCGCGAGCGCCAGCTGCTCGGGTGCGAACTCCATGGCGGCGGGAAGCAGCGGCTCGCGCTCGCCAAGCGTCTTGCCGTGCACGGAGGGCCGCTCGTCGGCACGCACGTTGAAGAGCGCCTCCTTGATCTGCCGCTCCACGAACGAGCGCTTCTCCTCCACGACGAAAAGCGCCTGCATGCCGCGCGCAAACCCCTTGAGCCCTTGCGTTTCGAGCGGCCAGATCATGCCGACCTTATAGAGGCCGATACCGAGTTGTTCGAGGCGCCCGGACGTGAGCCCCAGCGCCTCGAACGCAGCCAGCACGTCCGCATGCGCCTTGCCCACCGTGACGATGCCCACGCGCGCCTGCGCGGGGCGCAGCAACGCGCGGTCGAGCGGATTGGCGCGCATGAAGGCGAGCGCGGCGGGCAGGCGTTCTTCGAGCACGCGGCGCTCGAGCTCGGCACGCTCCGCGGGCCAGCGCAATTGCGGGTCGTAATTGAAGCCGCGCTGCGCCGGCACCGCAATGTCCCCGGGCAAACGCAACGGCGGGCTGCGGCCCACGCGCATCGAGCGGCCGCTTTCCACCGTCTCCGTAATCGCCTTGAAACCGACCCACAGCCCGCTGAAACGCGAAAGCGCATAGCCCGTGAGTCCGTACTCGATGTACTCCGCAACCGTGGCCGGAAAGAGAACCGGCATCATCGCGCCTTCGAAGACATGATCCGTCTGGTGCGGGAACATCGACGACTGCGCCGCGTGGTCGTCGCCGGCCACCGCCAGTACGCCGCCGCGCCGCGCGGTGCCGAGCATGTTGGCGTTGCGAAAGACGTCGCCGGTACGGTCCACGCCCGGCCCCTTGCCGTACCACATCGAGTACACGCCTTCCACACGCTTGCCGGGAAACGCGTCGAGCTGCTGGGCGCCCCACAGCATGGTCGCGCCCAGGTCTTCGTTCAGACCCGGCTCGAAGCGCACGTCGAAGTCCGCGAGCAGCGCCTTCTGGCGCCACAGTTCCTGATCGAATCCGCCGAGCGGCGAGCCGCGATAGCCGGAGACGAGACCCGCCGTTTTCCGCCCGGCAAGCCGGTCCGCGCGCGCCTGTTCGATCAGGATGCGCACGAGCGCCTGGGTGCCGGTGAGAAAGACCGTGCCGTCCTCGCGCAGGTAGCGGTCTTCGAGGCGATAGTCCGTATCGATCTGACGGCCGGTCTCGACGGCTCGCATGTTCATGGTTGTCTCCGCTGTTCGACTTGTGGGTATTAGCGGATTCTAGGTAGCCAATAGCGGCGATTCGCGCCAAACTGAGCCACAAGTTGCTCATGAATTAGCAACACTTGCCTCAAATTCACCTTTTTCAGGGAAACTTGGCCAATGAAATTCGACCGCGTGGATGTGGCCATCCTGCACGCCCTGCAGCGCGACGCGCACGTGAAGTCCGCCGACCTCGCGGAATCGCTCGGCCTTTCGCTCTCGCCGTTCTACCGGCGCATCCGTATGCTCGAAGAGCGTGGCGTCATCACGCAGTACGTCACGTTGCTCGATCAGGAGAAGGCTGGCTTTCCTGTCAACGCGTATGTGTCGGTGGCGATCGAGAAGAAGAATGAGACACGGCTAGCCGCGTTCGAGCGCGCGATCTCGAACTGCGACGAAGTGATGGAGTGTTATTTGATGACCGGCGCGTTCGACTACATGCTGCGCGTGGTGGCGAGCGATATCGCGGGCATCGAGCGTTTCGTCATGACGCGCCTCACCAAGATCGAGGGCGTGCGTGACATTCACACTTCCGTGGCACTGCGCCGGGTGGAGTATAAAACCGAACTGCCGGTGCGAGTGCGCGACGAGTGACGCAGCGCAACGCCGCGGTTCATTCAGGAAGTCGAAGGAATCCCCGCTTGATCCATGCCTTCACGCACTCACGCCTTTCGCCCCGTCTTGCGCGCCGCTCGCAACGGCTTTGCGGCGGCTGTGGCGGCGCCCTGCTCCCACTCGGGCACGCGAGCTTCACGGGTCGAACGCAGCGCATCGAGCCGGCCTTCGAGCATGCCCACCTGGTGGCGTAAATCGCCCAGTTGCGCCTGCAATGCCTGAATTTCGGCGCGCGCACTGTCTTCCGTGCGCGCCGCGCGCTGCGTGGCGGCTTCGGCGTCGCGCTGCAACCGCGCGTTGGCCGTGCGCTCGCGCTCGATTTCGAGCTGGGCGCGTTTCTCTGCCGCCTGCCAGCGTGTTTCCGCGAGTTCGGCGCTTGCGCGCAGCCTGTCGCGTTCGGCTGCGAACTCGGCGCGTGCCTGGGTGAGCGCGGTTTCGCGTTCGCCGCCCGCTTCGCGCTCGCGCGCCAGTTCCGCTTCGAGTGCGCCGCGCGTGGCGGCCGCGGCGGCTTGGGCCTGTTCCAGTTCCTGGATGCGCACCTGCGCCGTGAGCAGCGCGGCGGTGCGCTGTTCGAGCGCCACCTCCGTGTGCGCCAGGTCTGTGCGCACGGCGGCCGTCGCGCCTTCCGCGGCGCGGCGTGCGTCCTCCACTTCCAGCCGCAGCGCTTCGAGCGACGCCTGCGCGGCCGCCGTGGCGCGCGTCCAGAGCGCGCCGATGAGTTCGCCGGCGGCCCCCTGCAGTTCCTCGGGCAGATCGGCGTGCTCGATACGCACGCGGCTCTTCTCGCGCAGGGTGGCCCAGAACTCCGAAAGCACTGCCGTAGGCGTGCTCATGCTGCCGCGGCGCACGAGCTGATAGAGCCGGTTGGCCGTGGGCGTGATGCCGTGACGGAAGAACATCAGCGCGCACACTTCGCGATACAGCTCGCGTGTTTTGGGAAACTCGGCCTTGAGGCGTTCGATCTCGGCGGCGAGGCGTACTTCGTCGGAGGCGACGTCGGTCATGAGGGGCAGTGCGGGGCTGGAATGCGTCGATATTACAACGTAAAGCGTACGATTCCTACCGCCCGTACCGGTGAGAAGCGGCACTTGCCTGGCCGCATAGCGCGTGAAAATTATAGAATCCTTGCATTACACTTGCTAAACTATTAAAGCGAATCCAGACGCGACAATAATCTGAATTAATTGCCCGCTTTTTTATCGAGCTGCGTAATTTAGGTTATCTAATGAATCGGCGAGGCCCGGTGCCTGCCTGGGTACGATCCAGACTGCCACAACGCGCTCGCCGCCCGGTCCCTCGCGGTCCGGCTACAGGCGGCCCCACGCCGCCCTTTGCGAAAGCCCTTCTTTCCCGCTTTCCCGACCGGACGCACGCCGCGTCACGCGCGTGCGTAAGCCGCATTGATTCGACCATTGAAGCGGTCGCCTGCAGTTCCGTTCAGTCCATGAAAACGCACGCCCGGCTATTGGCGCGCGCTTGTCCGATCCGTTGAATTGAGAGGTGTGCCATGTCCAGCCTGTCGAGCGAATCCATCGCCACACTGAAAAGCGCGCTGCGAGGCGTTGCCCTGCAACCCGGCGACGCTGCCTACGAAGAAGCCCGGCAAATCTGGAACGCGATGATCGAGCGCCGCCCCGCGCTCATCGTGCGCTGCCGCGGTTGCGCCGATGTGCGCCAGGCCGTGGCGCTCGCGCGTGAATCCGGGCTGCCGCTCGCCGTGCGCGGCGGCGGACACAATATCGCGGGCAGCGCGCTGTGCGACGGCGGCATCGTCATCGATCTCTCGCCGATGAAGTCGGTCAGAGTCGAGCCCGCCGCGCGCCGCGCATATGTGGAGCCAGGCGCCACGCTGCACGACTTCGACCATGAAGCGCAGGCGTTCGGCCTCGCCACGCCGCTCGGCATCAATTCGACTACGGGCGTGGCGGGTCTCACGCTGGGCGGCGGCTTCGGCTGGCTGAGCCGGCGCTTCGGCATGTCGGTCGACAACCTCGTCGCCGCCGACGTCGTGACCGCCGACGGCAATCTGCTGCGCGCGAGCGCGAAAGAAAACACCGACCTCTTCTGGGCGCTTCGCGGCGGCGGCGGCAACTTCGGCGTGGTGACGATGTTCGAGTTCTCGCTTCACGCGGTCGGCCCCGAGATCTACGGCGGGCTGGTCGTGCTGCCGTTCGACGCCGCGAAAGAAGCGCTCACGCACTACCGCGAGGCGGTCGACGCGATGCCCGAAGACCTGAGCGTGTGGAGCGTGTCCCGTCTCGCACCGCCGCTGCCTTTCCTGCCGCCCGAGGTTCACGGCAAGCCGGTCATCGTGTTCGCGATCTGCTATTCGGGGCCGCCGGAAAACGGGCCGAACGCGGTGGACGCAGTGCGGCGTTTCGGCAAGCCTTGTGGCGAACATCTCGGGCCGATGCCCTACGCCGCGTGGCAGCAGGCGTTCGATCCGCTGCTCACGCCGGGCGCGCGCAACTACTGGAAATCGCACAATCTCGCCGCGTTGCCCGACGGTCTCATCGACACGCTGATCGACGCCATCGCCACGCTGCCCTCGCCCGAGTGCGAAATATTCTTCGGGCAGATCGGCGGCGCGACGCAGCGCGTCGCGTCCGATGCGATGGCCTACCCGAGTCGCGACGCGCTCTATGTCATGAACGTGCACGGCCGCTGGACCGATCCCGCCGACGACGCCCGCTGCGTCGCCTGGGCACGCGGCTTCTTCGAAGCTTCCGCGCCGTACGCGCTCGGCAGCGTCTACGTGAACTTCCTCACCGACGACGAACGCGCGCGCGTCGAGGCGGCCTATGGTCCGAACATGAGCCGCCTCATCGCCGTCAAGACGCGTTACGACCCGCACAATCTTTTCCGCCACAACCAGAACATCCGGCCCGAAGGGCCGGCCGAGGGAGGCCAGTAATCTGCGTTTCGATGTCATCGTAAGGAGAATCGCCATGTCGACTTATGTGGTGCTTGCGCAGTTCACCGACCAGGGTATCCGCGCTGTCAGGAACAGCGCCCAACGGGCCGGGCAGGCCGCGGAACTCGCCAGAACTTTCGGCTGTGAAATGAAGCAGATCTACTGGACGCTCGGGAAATACGACATCGTCACGGTCATCGACGCGCCCGACGAGCAAAGCTTCATGGCGTTCGGCCTCGCACTCGGGTCGCTCGGCAATATCCGCACGCAGACGCTGCGCGCCTTGAGCAAGGATGAGTTCACAGCGGTTCTCGGCAAGCTCAATTAGAGTGCGCCGGCGCGCGGCACCCGGGCCGTGCCGCGCCGCCGCCCATCATTCTTCATACCTATGCAGAAGCCGCGCGCCGCATGCGCGGCGCATTTCCCCGCCGGATTGAGGAGGCAGTTCTCTGCCCGAACCCGGCATCGAGCGCTAGCGCCCTCCCGGGAAGCGGTACCCCGCGAGCGAAGTCTTTCTTTTTGGCAAACGTTTGCCGGCGGGGTATCAAGTCTGCGCGCGCGAGGCCGACAACGCGTACATCGCCACGATTTTTTGGAGACCCGGCCGTGACGCGTGTTTTGCTTTTACTAGCCGTAATGGTCGTGACAGGCTGCGCGCAACTGCAGCCGCCCACCACGGCACAAACCGGGAAACCCGCCGTGGCGAACGTCATCATGAAATTCGACATTCCCGCCGATGCGCTGGGCGCGCACGACCCGCAACTGGGCGCGGTGCTCGCCAAGGCCGGCGCGCTCGCCGCCGCGCAGAAGCAACCCACCGTGATCCGCGTGACGGCGCTCGGCCAGGACTTCAAGTACATCAATCAGGCCATCTGGCGGGGCGTGAGCGCGCAAGGGCCCAGGCCCACGCTCGAAAACCTGACGGCGGGCGCGAACCAGACGTACAGCGTCTCGATCGAGCCGTTGCACGCGGGGAGCTGACACGATGCGTCCGATCGTTTTCGCCGCCGCATTCGGCTTTTGTTGCACCGCCTGGGCGGGCCAACCCGCCGGCAGCGCGCCTGCCGCCGCCACCGTCGTTGCCGCTGCCGCGCCCGCCGCCGACAAGGTCTATCCGCCGCTGCCCTCGCTCGCCATGTTGCCGCCCGCCACCGGCGACGACGAGGCGCTTCCCGCGCCGCATTCGGCCTCGCGCAAGAAGAAGATCCATCAGCGCGACTGCCACTGCGCCATGCCCACGCCGCGCCTCGTCGTCTCCGACGCCTCGCGCGCCTATCTCAAGGACATCGAGCAGCAACTCGATTCCGCTCTCGCGCAGTGACGTCGCACAGTGACGCCCAACCCGGAGCTTCGATCCATGCAGCACAAGACCCACGCCCTGCCCCGGTTGCAATCGCGAATCATCGGCGCTGGGATCGCGCTCGTGAGCCTCGCGGCGCTCGGCGCGACGGCCGCGCATGCCGCGCCGAGCGCCGACGAATGCTTCGAAAAGGCCGGCGCCTACCAGGGCGTGAATCCGCTCGTGCTGCGCGCCGTGGCGTGGCGTGAATCGAAAGGCGACGCGGCGGCCGTCAATCACAATGCGAACGGCTCGATCGACGTCGGGCAAGCGCAGATCAACTCGATCCACTTTTCGGAGCTTTCGCGCGAGGGCATTCCGCACGGCGCCCTCACGGACCCGTGCGTGAATATTTTCGTGGCCGCCTGGCTGCTCAAGCAAAAGATGGTGCGATACGGCAACACGTGGCGCGCCATTGGCGCGTACCACTCGGAGTCGCCGCGCGAGCGCGACGCCTACGCGCGCAGCATTCAGGCCATCCTCGTGAGCTGGGGCCAGCTGCAACCGGGGCGATGACCGAAGCGCCCGGCGTCGCCGCCGATTCCTTGCAGGTGCAACGACCGCTTAGCCGCGCAGCTTGTTCAACAGCTTGAGCCCGCGGCGCGCCACGGCCGAATAAAGCTCGGCGCCCTTGAGCGCGGGGTCGATATGGCGTTCGTAAGGCTGCAGCGTGACCGGGAAATACGGCGAAAGCTTTTCCACCACGCGCTGCGGCGAGATGTGCGTGTTGCTCTGGACCACGGCGAACATGCCATCGCTTTCCGGCGCGAGATGGCGGCCCTCGCTCCAGCCTTCCATCCTGTCCGCAAACCATACGCTTTCGTCGGCGTGCAGCGCGCGCTGGCCCGGTTTCGGGCCCGTGTGGTACTGCTCGAGCAATCCAGCGTGCTCCGCGTTGAGCCAGTAAAGCGTGTATTCGGTCCAGTCGAGCGCGTAGTTGGCGAGCAGCACGCGGCGCCAGTCGGTGCCATGCAGCGCCGCGAGGCGCTGTTGCAGGCTCAGGCACAGCGTGCGCGACAGGATGGCCGGCGTCCACCAGATGCCGTCGCGCGTGAGCTGCGGATCGAGATTCAGCAGCTTCGCCGAAGCCTCCCAGTAATACGGCTCCACCGTACGCGGCTGAACATGCGTGAGCGCACGGCCGTCGAGAATCAGCGTATCCGCGCCGAAGCGATGCGTGGCGAAGCAGTCGGGGTCGAGCACGAGGAAATACTCGGTTTCGATCCATTCGGGCGCATTCAGCTTGATGATCTGCTGCCGGTGCCAGTTGCGGATCTGGTGACGCTGTGAGAACTCCGCAAAAATGCCCATGTACAGCGATTCGTCGACCACTTCGATGGGGAAATCGGACCACGCCTTCGCGTAGCCTTTGACCTCGTCGAGTTCGTCGTGCGGCACGACAATCACGAAACGGTGAAACGTTTTGGGTGTCGTGAAGTGACGCAGCGACGAGAAGAGGATGTCGCAACGGCCGATATTGTCGGCGTAATGCCGTCCCCGCGTTTTGACCGGCAGGATGGCGCTGAGCTGGTGCATCGCAGTCAGGTCCCGAATGTTAGAAGAATCGATAAATAAAGTTCGGGATGTAGCCGCGCCGATGCGTGAGCGCAATGCCGATCAGCCTGCCGCCCGCGTCGAGCAGCTGCGTTTTCAGGCCCAGGACCACGGGCTTGCGCGAAACCTCCGCGCGCACCGCCATGACCGTTGCGTCCGCCAGCGCGGCGTTTTCAATGCCGGCGAACGACTGGCTGGCTGGCGGCGCATGCACGACGATGTAGTCGTGCGCCTCGCGCAGCGTGTCGAACAGGCTCGTGGTCTGCTGCCACGAGGCCGGGAACGTGCCGCTTTCCGGCCGCGCGACGACAATGTTGTGCCGCTCGACGCTCTCGAACACGAGGCCGCCCGAAGCCGCGATCTCCGCAGGCGCGGCGCTCGCGGCACGGCTTTGCCCGCCGTGCCCCGACCACGTCAGCAGGCCTTGCGCGTTCGGCGGGCCATAGAGCGGCGCGTTGGCGCCGGACGCCATGTCGAGAATGAGCACCGGCTTGGTCGTGCGGTGCTCCAGTTCGACGGCGAGGCCGCGAATCACCGAAAGCAGCCCGTCGTTCTTGCCGAACGAGAGCGCCATGACCACCTTGGCGGGTGAGTCCGTGCTCGCGTTGATGGCCGCGATCATCCGGCCATACGCCATATGCGCGGGCCGGCTGGCCGCCTTGGCTGCGTCGGCTGACGCCCCGGGCCGGCGCGCGCCGCCGCCGAGCATCACTGGCGCATTCAGCACCGGCAGCAGCAGCGAGCGCTCTGCCTGTTCCGGACTCAGGAAGGTCTCGCGCAGGCTCGCCATGACGAGCACGACGAGCGCCGAAATCAGGAGACCCGCCGCCACGCTCGCCGCAATGATGAGGCTGGCCGACACGCTGCGCTGCGAAGGCGGGAACGGCGCCTGGATCACGCGCACGTTCGTGCTGTTCACCTGGCTCACCTGCCCCTGCTGGATCTTCGCAAGCTCGACCTGGCGCGAACGGTCCTTGAAGCTGTCGGCCAGAATATCGCGCGTTGCCTGCAGCTGGCGCATCTGGCTGGAGACATCGCTCAAGCCCCGCAGCGTCGCGCGGGTGTCCTGGATCTGTCCTTCGAGCGCCTGCTGGCGCGCGGTTTCGCCCGCGATGCTCGCATTGAGCGCGGCCAGCCGCCCTTGCACCACGTCGTAGTAATCGTTGTGGCCGTAGCGCGTGGCCGTGGCCATTTGCGCCTTGCGCCGCGCGATGCTTGCGTGCATATCGGCAATCTGCTGGTCGAGCTGCTGCACGAACGGCGAGCTGTCCATGTAGCGCGAGGCGAAATCGGCGCGGCGCGCTTCGAGCTGCATCAGCGAAAGTTGCATCGTGTCGAGCGCGTGAGCGGCTTCGGAGTCGTCGGTGAAGATCGGAATCGTGGCCTTCACCCCCTTCGACGACGCCTGCTCCGATTTCAGTTCGCCGCGGTGTTGCGCGAGCGACGTGTCGTTTTCGAGCTTTTGCTGGACGAGCTGGCTTTCGAGCAGCACGGCGCGCGAGGTCTGGTCGTCGATATTGACGATGCCGTGCGACTTCTGGAACGCGAGCAAGTCGGCATCGGCTTTTTTCAGTTGCCTTGCGACTTCATCGCGCTGACCGGTCAGGAAGTCGACGCGGCCCGACGTGAAAATCGTCGCGCGCCGGCGGAAGTACGTATCGAGCAGACGCGAAAGCGCGTCGGCCGCTTCCTTGGGATCGGCGTCGTAGTACGTGAGGCTGATGGTGCTCGCAAGATCGTTCTGCTCGATATGCAGCCGATGCTCGAATTCCTGCAAATGGCTGTCGATGTCGTGTTCGCTCGCGTTCGGCCCCAGTTTCGCGATCACCACGTCACGATGCAGTTCCGGGCTGCCGAGGATTTGCGCTTCGACGCCGTCGAGCTGGCCGATGGCGGGCTGCATCGCGGCGCCGCCATTCGGGTTGTTCGACTGGTCGTAATATCCTGCCAGGAGCACCAGCAGCGTGGACTGCGCCCGGTAAGGCATGGGCACCAGAAGCGCGACTGCCACGCCGATCGCTACAACGGAAAGAAATACCGCTGTTGCAATCCTGCGATAATAGAAAAAGGTGTTGAGATAATCCCGGACCGTCAGTTCGACAACAGCCGCCTTCCTTTCAGGCCGTGTTCTAGTAGTTATAACCATACAGGTGCGGTTCCCGGCCAACAGAGAAGTTTCGACGGCGCATATAATACGTAAGAAAACATCCAGAATGTCGCGTAAAACTGACAACTGAGCTAACAACTGCGAAAAAAACGTGTGAGTTCCACCCTTCATTAACGGCAATTCCTGCCGTTACTTGACAAGAGATCAGGAACCGCAAGCCACCGCTTCACCCACGCGCCCGATGAACATACTCCGACCAGCCTGCGTCCTCGGGCTGTTGACGCTTACCGCCTGCACCCAGACCTGGGTGGAGCCGCAATTCCAGCAGCGCGCGCAATTCGCCGCGTGGTCGCAGGCTGCGCCCAGCGTCTATCGCATCGAACCCGGCGACGACCTTTCGGTCGTCATGCCCTTCAATGCCGAGCTGAACTTCCGCGGTTCGGTCGCGCCCGACGGCGGCCTCACCATGCCGTTCGCGGGCACGATCCCGGCCGCCGGCCTCACGGTCGCCCAGCTCGGGGACGCCGTCAACAAGGCGCTGGCCGCCAACGGCATGGCGAAGAACGCCCACGCTTCGGTCTCCATCGTGCAGTCGGCCGCCAAGGTCTATGTGGCCGGCCAGGTCGCGCGCCCCGGCGAAATTGCGCTGCACACGGGCATGAGCGTGCTGCAGGCCATCGCCGCCGCGCAGGGTCTGCTCGACACGGCGCGCACCAACGAAGTCGTACTGATTCGCCGCAGCCCCGATGGCCGCCCGATGCTGCGCACGATCGACCTCGACGCGCTCACGCATCGCGGCGACCCGACTCAGGACGTCGTTCTGCAGGCCACCGACACGATCTTCGCGCCGAAGTCCTCGATCGCCGAAGTCGACCAGTGGGTCGATCAGTACATCGACAAGGTCATTCCGTTCCAGCGGGGCTTCGACTACACGATCTCGAACAACCCCACGACCTACTGAGCCTGCTCAGCGAGCCCGTGCCGCCCGACGGTTTTCCACGTCCGGGCCAACGAATCAGCCGCGAATCAGCCGCGAATCAACCGCAAATCGAACGCGAATCCCACGCGATGGAAACCGCCACCACGACCACCGGGCTTGGCCCCGTCTTTTCGAGCGAGCCCGCCAGGTGGCGGGTCACGTGGTGGCTGCTGGCGCTCTTGCCGCTCTTTGGCCAGACTTTCCACTACCTGAGCACGCTCGTGCCGCTCTGGGCGCTCTCGAAAGCGCTGCCGGTCATTTCGCTGCCCGCCGTGCTGCGTCTGGGCGGCGAACCGCGCTTTCCCATGACGCGACAGATCCTCATCAGCTTTGCCTGGCTCCTGCTCGTGCCGAGCTTCGCCGCCGTGTTCTATTTCCACGAGAGCTTTTTCACGAGCATCACGGCGCAGGTGAAACTGCTGCCCGTCCTGTACTTCTTTTCGTTTCTCGCGCTGCTCCTCACGCTCAGGCCCACGCTCGGCGAGCTGGAGCGCGGCTTCCTGGTGCTCGGCGTCGTCGTCCTCGCGGTGCTGATCGTGCTCTGGGCCGTCGTGCCCTCCGACTGGTACCAGGAGTCGTATGTGATCGGCCAGTCGCCCTTTTTCAGCAGCGACAACCGCGGCCATCGCATCCGTATGTCGATGTATTTCCCGCTGATCCTGCTGTTTTTCTGCTACCGGCGCGCCTTTTTCGAAAAGCATGCGGGCTATCTGTGCGGCGTGCTCGTCGCGCTCGCGGTCACGCTGCTGATCGTCAAGACGCGCTCCATGATCATCGGCATCATGGGCGTGCTCGTCATCAACACCTTCGCCTGGTCGCGCATGCGCACGCGCATTCTGCTGCTGCTCGCCGCGCCCGTCGCGCTCGTCGCCATGTTCTCGGCGGGCTACCTCGCCACGACGTTCAGTACCGACGCCAGCACGGGCTTCGACACGCGCCGCATCACCATCCTGCTCGCCACGAAGTTCCTCGGCAGCGAGCCGATGCGCTGGCTCTTCGGTGTGGGCACGATCAGTTCGACCAGCAAGGACAACCTGATCGACTATTTCCACCACTTTTTCTTCCTCGCCGACATCACGTGGCTCGGCATCGTGTTCGAGTACGGCCTGATCGGCGCGCTCATCATCCTGTTCTTCCAGTTGCGCGGCATCGTGTTCTACCGGCGCCTGCGCAAGAAGGTCGACGACGATTTTCTCGGCGCGCTGTTCGACTATCTCGTCTACGTCCTGCTCATTTCATTCTTTTACCCGCCTACCCTCACGCCCGGCGAGACGGCCGTCATTCTCGCGATCTTCGCGTACATCTGGCGCGTGGGCGAACTGGACGGCGAACACGACGACCATGCCGATCTGCAGGTTGACCATGCCTCGCCTTGAGCGCATCAAGCGCCCCAACCTGCATACCCTGCTGCTCGGCGCGCTGCTCATGTCGGGCGCGGCGGCCTGCTCCGACGCGACCTCGGGCACGCCCTTGCCGGTCGCCATCTCGGTGGATGCCGCCGCCGGCCGGCACCCCATCAGCCCGCTGATTTACGGCATCAACTTCGGCACGACTGCCGCCCTGCAAGACTTGCGCGCGCCCGTCAACCGCTCGGGCGGCAACAGCGCCTCGGCCTATAACTGGCGCATCGACGCACGCAACGCGGGCAAGGACTGGTATTTCGAGAGCCTCGCCGTCGATCCCGCCGATATCAACGACCAGTTCGGCGAGCGCTTCGTCGCGCTCACCCAGGCGGCGGGCGCTACGCCCATCGTGACCATTCCGATGCTCGGCCGTGTGGCGAAACTCGGGCCCGCGCGCGAGACGCTCGCGAGCTTCTCGATCGCCAAATACGGCCCGCAGCCGAATCACGACGTAAACGGCCACGCGGACGCCGGCAACGGCGTGGCGCCCGGCGGCAAGCCGATTACCGGCAACGACGCGAACGACGCCTCGACGCCCGACGACCCGCAAAACGAGCAGGCGCGCGTAGCGGATCTGGTGAAGCAATTCGGCGGCGCAAGCGGGGGCGGCGTGCGCTACTACGCGCTCGACAACGAGCCGAGCCTTTGGCAGCTCATTCACCGCGACGTGCATCCCATAGGCGCGCATGCGAGCGAAATCGCCGACAAGGTGATCGCCTATTCGCGCGCCGTGAAGGCGGCAGACCCGCACGCGCAGATCGTCGCGCCGGAAGAATGGGGCTGGCAGGGCTATTTCTACAGCGGCTTCGACCAGCAATACGCAGCGGACCACGGCCTCGATCACACCCCCGACCGCACAGGCGAAACGCAGGGCATGCCGTACGTGCCCTGGCTGCTCGCGCAGTGGAAAGCGGCGGGTCATCCCGTCGACGTGTTCAGCCTGCACTTCTATCCGCAGGGCGGCGAATACGCCGAAACGGGCGTGACGAGCTCGCAGGCCGTCGCGCTCATGCGCAACCGCTCCACGCGCGACCTGTGGGACCCGAACTACAAGGACCCCACGTGGATCAACAGCGTCGTGGCGCTGATCCCGCTGATGCGCCATTGGGTCGATACGTACTACTACCCCGGCACGCCCATCGGCATCACGGAGTACAACTGGGGCGGCGACACGCTGATGAACGGCGCGACGGCCCAGGCCGACGTGCTCGGCATTTTCGGCCGCGAGGGGCTGGATATCGCCACACGCTGGGGCACGCTCGATCCTTCGATGCCGGTGTACAAGGCATTCAAGCTCTACCGCAACTACGACGGCAACGGCGCGGCGTTCGGCCCGACCAGCATTGCCGCGAAGGCGCCCGACCCGGACACTGTCTCCGCATTCGCCGCCTTGCGCGAACGCGATCACGCGCTGACGCTCGTGGTCGTCAACAAGCAGTTGGACCGCCCCGCCGATGCCGCCGTGACGCTCGATCATTTCGCGGCGAGCGGCGTGGCCGAAACGTGGCGGCTCGCGAACAACCAGTTGTTCCGCATGCCCGATGCGCGTTACGAGGACAGCACGCTGCGCGCGAGCCTGCCCGCGCAGAGCGTGACGCTGTTCGTATTGCGCGGCGCCCAGGCGCGGCATGAGTAAAGCCGGCGAAGCGCGAATGCCAGCGCGCCGGAACGGCGGCTCGATGATCCGGGGCTCGCTCGTGAGCCTCGCCGTTCGTCTGCTCGACCTCCCGAGCCGCTACGGTTTTCATCTGCTGATCGCAGCCATGCTGGGCGTGGTGCAGACAGGCGACTTTTATATCGTGTTCAGCACGATGGTGGCGCTCGCCGGCTTCGGCCGCCTCGGCATCGACCAGGCGCTGACGCGGCAGATTGCGATGGACCTCGCGGCAGGCGAGGCGCACGCCGTGCGGCCGGCCATCCGCCGCGCGTTGGGCCTCGTGCTGCTCACCTCCACGGCCATGTCGATCGCGCTTGGCGCGTGCGCGCTTCCCTTTGCGCACGACGTGCTGAAGAAGCCCGAACTCGCCTGGCCGCTCGCGCTTGGCGCGCTCTCGTTCATCCCGCAAAATCTCGGCGTGACACTGGCCGGTGCGCTGGCCGGACTCCAGCGCGTGGGCTGCAGCCAGATGATCTACTCCTGGCTCTGGCCGGCGATCTTCTGCGCCGTCGCCATCCCGCTCGGCTTGACGCGCGGCATGGGCGCCGCCAGCGCGCTCATGCTGATCGCCGCCAGCTTCACGCTCGCCGCGCTGACCGGCGCATTTCTGCTCAAGCGTTTTCTTGCCGGCGTACCCGTCGGCGCACACGCGCCAGCCGAACCGCCGCGCTTGTTCAAGGCGGGTTTGCCGCTCTTCACGCTCGAATTCACGAAGCTGTTGATCACCTCGGCGCCCGCCATCGTGCTCGGCATCGTCGCCTCTTCGCGCGAGACGGGGCTTTTCGCGCTGGCGTGGCGTCTTGCGCTCGTCATCAATCTGCTGATCAGCGGCGTGACCGGCATGGCCGCACCGAAGTTCGCGAGCCTTTTCGCGCGCAACGACCGGCATGGGCTAGACAAAAGCGCGGCCCAGGCGGCGGGCCTCGTACTGTGCCTCGCGTTGCCCGCCGCGCTGTGCATGCTGCTCTTTCCCGAACATCTGCTGCGCTTGTTCGGACCGGACTTCGGCGGCGGCGCTGCCGCGCTGCGCGTGCTCGCGCTCGGCCAGATCGCCGCGGCATGCTTTACCGCCATGCCCGAACTGCTGGGCATGACCGCCCACACTCGCGTGCTGTACCGAATCAACCTCTACTCGGTCGCCATGCTGCTCGCGGGCCTCGCCGTGCTCGCGCCGCGTGGCGGCAGCGTCGGGGCCGCGGCGGCGGCATCGCTCGCCATTGCCGTGAACGGCGCACTCGCGGCGTGGGCGGCACACCGGCTGCTGAACGTGTTGCCGCTCGCGTTACTTGGGCGATGGGTGCTCGGGCGCGTGCCGGGACGCACGGCGGTGCAAGACAGGAAAGAAGACGCCTAGACCGTCGGGATTTCAGCGGCACCGCCTTCAACTGCTTGCGCGCTCAACGACACATCGTTCCGGCGCGAATAAGCGCGCAGGCGGCACGCCGATTGCGGAATTCACGGTCAAGCAGACGGCAATCGTCTGCATCGGTACCTGTCTCAAGGAGGTACGGATCATGAACAAGGCAACCAGCACCCTTATCGCGGCCGCCGCCGTGCTCGCGCTGTCCGGTGGTGCGTATGCACAAACGGCGCGTTGCGATAGCCGGCATGGCGCTTTTTGCTTAGCTTGACTGAATAAATAAATACTCGCATTTCCCGCAACGCGTCGCGCAGCGGGACACACACACAAGACCCTCGAGCGCGGAAACCGCGCAAGCCGTGCCTGACGCGCGCTTCGGATCGAACCTGTACAACCTGCAGAGCGGCCCTTATCAGATCTCGCGCGTGGGGCCGAACTACGACCAGTACATGAACAGTCCGGTGCATCGGTTCTATCAGAACTGGCAGCAGTCGGACTGCAATATCGCGCACGCGACGCCCGACAATCCGAGCGGTTGCAAGATGGATCTGTTTGCGTGGGTCGAAGTGTCGATCGGCGCGGGATCGAATGGCAAAGCGCAAGCGGCCAACTTCACCGATCAGTCGACCAGCGAAGGCGCGACCGCGCTCGGCTTCTATAACGTGAATACCGCAGCCAGGCACCAACAACTGGTATGCGCAGGACGGCTACTCGGGCGGATCATATAGCAATTGCGCGGATCCGAAGCAGCCGGGCGTCGGCGCAATACGAAAATATCTCGACAGCCTGCCGTATCACCCCAACGCCAACTGCGCGCCCAGCACGTACTATCTGCTGAACAACTACAACCCCGGCTACAACGGTGACGGCACCGTCAACACGAGTCCGTTCACCATTCCACCTTCGCCTGTGCGCACGATCGCCGATACGCTCCTCGAGAACAACATCTCATGGAAATACTACGGCGAAGGCTGGAAGACATTCGTGACCCACCCTTCAACGAGTGTCTACTGCAACATCTGCAATCCGTTTCTCTATGAAACGGCGATCATGAGCAATCCGACGCTGGTGGCCGCGCATCTTCAGGACACGCCGAACCTGTATTCCGACATCGCACACGGCACGCTACCCGCAGTGTCGTTCGTGAAACCGGGCGGATTACTCGATGGGCATCCGTCCTCTTCGAAGTTCGGTCTTTACGAAGGGTTCGTGCACAAGATCATCGATTCCGTCCAGGCGAACCCCGCGTTGTGGGCATCCACTGCGATCTTCATCACGACCGACGAGGGAGGCGGCTACTACGATTCCGGCTACATTCAACCCGTGGACTTCTTTGGGGACGGGCCGCGCATTCCCCTCATCGTCGTGTCGCCGTACTCGCGCGGCGGCCGTGTCGTTCACGACTATTCGGATCACGTGTCGCTTGTGAAATTTATCGAACGCAACTGGTCGCTGGGACATATCACGTCGCGCAGTCGCGACAACCTTCCCAATCCTGTCGAGCTTCCCGCGAGCCCATACGTGCCGACGAACGCGCCGGCGATCGGCGACCTGTTCAGTGCGTTCCAGTTCCCGCCCGCCAAACAGTCCGCAGCGGACAATGGAAACGAGGGCGCGGCCGGCATGCTCCCGTTCTGATCGCAGTCAAGACGCACAGCGGAAACGCCGACGGCCCGCAACCCCAAAGGGACCGTCGGCGCGCTCGCGTATCAATCGATGTCTTTGTCCTTTTCGCGCGCGAGCATATCGAGCGCAAGCACGCGTCCGACATCGCGCACGAACGCTTCCATGACCGCGGAAGATTCCGGGCTGCCCGGTACACAGTCTTCCGGGTTGCGCTTTCCCTGCGCCCGTCTGATCGTGCGGATGCTGTCTTCCAGGGCCCGGGCTTCTGCCCGGATCGGATCGTTTTGCGGTGGTTTGGGTTGTTCGTGCGCCATGCCGGGATTTTCGGCGGCCGGCACACAAACTTTAGCGCCTGAGCATGACGTCTTGATCGGCCAGGGCGCTGCCTTCGCGATAAGGTCCTGCAGGCGCATCGACTGCCGGGATTTTAACGCGACTGCGTACAATTAAGCGCCTGAACAGTCGCGCCGCTGGAAGCGACGTTCACACGCGACTAAGCCATGATGTGAACGCCGCCATCCACGTAAAGCGTTTCGCCCGAGAGGCGCCGCGCATAGGGCGTCGCGAGGTACGCGCAGGTGAAGCCGACGTCCATGATGTCGACCAGTTCGCCAAGCGGTGCCCGTTGCGCCGCCTGGGTGAGCAGCACGTCGAAGTCCTTCAAGCCGGATGCCGCGCGCGTTTTCAGCGGCCCGGGAGATACCGCGTGCACCCGGATCTGCTGCGGACCCAGTTCGTACGCCAGATAGCGTGCGCACGCTTCCAGCGCCGCCTTGACCGGACCCATGACGTTATAGCTTGGGACCACCTTGTTCGCGCCGTAGTAGCTCATCGCGAACATGGAGCCGCCATGCTTCATCAGCGGCGCGGCTAGCCGGGCCATCCGCACGAACGAATGGCATGAGATGTCCATGGCCGCTGCGAAACCTTCGGCGGAGCAGTTGAGCAGCCCGCCCTGCAAATCGCTCTTCGGCGCCCACGCGACGGAATGCACGAGGATGTCGAGTTCGCCCCATTCACGCGCAATCCGCTCGAATACCGCCTCCAGTTCCTCCTGTTTCGAGACGTTGAACGGCATGAAAATTGGCGCTGCGAGGTCTTTTGCCAGCGGCTCCACGTATGGCCTTGCCTTCTCGTCGGCATAGGTGATCGCGAGATCGGCGCCCACCTCATGGAACGCCTTCGCGCAGCCGTATGCGATCGAATGCGCGTTGGCGATACCCGTGACCAACGCCTTCTTTCCGGTCAGCACCGGATGTCGAACACTCTGGCTCATCGGACTTCTCCCTGGCAATCGGGCAGACTCCCAGAATGCCCGCCACTTCGCGCGCGTGTCGCGCGATCATCAGTTCTTCGCTGGCCGGCGTCACCCAGACCGGGACCTTGCTCGACGCCGTGCCGATGCGGGGACCGCCGGCTGCGCATTGAACGCGCCGAACTGGATGATCGACGAACCGGCGTTGAGAACGGGGATGACGTCGGCCATGGTCTTACCCTGTCGCCCGCGCACGTTCGAGCGGCAGGGACGAACGAATCTTGTCGAGCATGCCGAGCTGGGCGGCGGTCGGCCCGGCTTCCTGCACGCGCCGGTCGGCCAGCAGCTTTTCGGCCAGATCGAGCAGCTTCTCCCGGTCTTTGGGGTCTTCCAGCAGACGCGGGAGCGTGGCGAGCGCCTGTTCCGGCTCGTAACGCACGATGATTTCCTGCTCGCCGCGCAAGCGCCTCCACTGGTCGTCCGGAAGCTGGGGCAAATACGCGGCATAGTCTTTGGCGAGCTCACTGCGCAGCGCAAGCCGCGCAAGCGGGATCGGCTCGCCCCGGCGCGCGAGCAGGCAAGCGGCGCGAGCCAGCGCCTCGGTATAGCCGCCTTCGGTCATCGACGCCAACGCGTCCCTCACGTAGGGCAGATCGCGGTAATCTCCGGGCGCCGCAGCGGATCTGACTTGCGGCGCTTCGCCGTGGTCGACGGCGCCCAAGTTTCCGTAGAAGGAGAAAAACGCGCTCTCCGTCATGGCGTCGCGCATCGCGCGATAGAAGTCGAGCGACGCACTGATCATCTCCGAGCCACAGTGCTCGAACGCCCGTAGCCGGGTGTCCTCATGGGCTTCGGCGCGCCGCTTTGCCCTGACCGCCCCGGCAGCCGGCCCGAGCCATGCAAGCCACGGATTCATGTCGGAAAGCGCCCAGCGTTGCGCGCGAAGCGGATGAAACTGCCGCTGCAGGTTCGCCGTCGTTTCGTTCGACGAGGCCCGTACCCACGGCTGCAGGAAAAGCTCGTACGCGCGCTGGTTCAATTCCGACAGGCGTTTGACGGCCTCGAATGGCTGTTCATCGCTACGCCCGAACCGGTTCAGGCGTGCGGCGATATCTTCGAGCCGATACTCCCGGAATGACACGTCGTATGCCGTTTTTCCTGCTTCGCCCCGTCGCTCGGCAATCTCCATGCCGTAGAGACCAGGCGGGAAGGCTTCGATCGCTTCGAGCACGGAAGCGATCTGCTGGTGCTCCTTCTTCGCCACCTTGCCCGAAACGAAAATGCCGAGATGGCCAATGCTCTGGTGCACGAGCCCGACGATCACCTGACCGCGCGCCTTGATCTCCTCCGTGCTTCCGTAGATGTCGGCGACCCAGTTGAACGCCTGTTGCGGCGGCGTGATGTTGTCGCCGAGCGACGCGAACAGGACGATCGGCGACTTGATTTCCCGCAGGTCGAACGCCGCCCCGTCGGGACCCCGAACCTCGCCCGACCATAGCTTGTTACCGACGAACAGGTTGCGCGTGATCCACTCGATCTCCTCGCGGTTCATCAGGTAGTAGCCGCCCCACCAGCGCTCGAAGTCGAGGAAGCGCGGCGGCTCGGTATCGACGTTGTCGAACAGGTGATAGTACTTGTCCCACAGGCTGTTGGCAGGATTGAGGTTCTCGAAGTTCTGCACGAGATGGGCGCCATCGAACTTGCCGTTGCCGAGATCCGCCGTTAGCGACGCGAGCCAGGTACCGCCCAGCATGCCGCCGGCGTAGCGCATGGGGTTGTCGCCCTCGCCTTCGCTCCACGCGCCGCTCCAGTAGGACATGGGGGCGCCGTTGATGACGAGCGGCCCCGTATGGTCCGGGTCGGAACTCGCGAGCATCATGGCGGCCCAGCCGCCCTGGCAGTTGCCGACGATCGCCGGTTTCGGGCTGTCCGGATGCAGTTCGCACACCTTCTTGACGAATTGCGCTTCTGCGGCGCAGACGTCGAGCAGTGTCTGGCCAGGTTCCGGATCGCGAAAGAAGATGACGAAATACACGCTATGGCCAGCCTTCAGCGCGACACCGGCCTGTGAATCGTCCTTGAAGCCGCCGATGCCAGGACCGTGGCCCGCACGCGGATCGATGATCACATAAGGACGCTTGCTAACGTCGACGATCACACCGTCGGGCGGCAGCAGGCGCACCAGCGCGTAGTTGACTGGCCGCGCCAGCTTGCGCCCGTCGATAACGAGTTCGTGGCCGAAATGGAGGACGGGTTGAAGGCCGTCGCGCGTCTGCTCGACGAAGCCGTTTCCGCGCTGACGCAAGGTGTCCCAGAAGAGCACGGAGCGCTCGGCGACATCCACCGCGTAGCGGTAGCCGGCCCAGGGGTCCAGCGCAGTTGCCCATGCAGTTGCCGGTGCAGGCCTTGCCGAAGCGGGTTTGTCGTCCTCGCCCAGCCGTCCGGCTGCATCCGCCAGGCGCCGACTGAACTGGGTCTGCGCTAATTCCGATCGCCTGGCGAGGAGCCGGGCAACCTTGCCGCCGATCTCCTGGCAACGCGCATATTGATTGGCGAGGTCAGTCATGGCATCACCTTCTGGTTCGCGAACGGGTGGCTAAAGCCACGTCCGCCCACTCGATTGAATGAAAGGAATGCTTACGAATATGCTGGTCGATCGCTTGTGTGGCTGCAAAATCGGATAGGGCCGCTATCTGTTCAGACACTGGCAGAGGCGTGTGACAGGTTCGTTACGGGGCCGCGCCGGCGACGAATCCGTTTGCAAGAACTGAATCGTGCAACGGCTCGCGTGCTTTCTCTATAGGACCATCGGCCCATATCCCGATGCCACGGCTGTCCTCGCGGCAGTAGGACCAAAGTCCGATTGACGGACATTCCGCGACATGGGATTCGTCGAATTCGCGCAGTAGCCCACAGGAAGGCAGCGGTGAGACGTTCGACACAGGCGTGCGTCGGCAATGACCACGCATCTCCTCTTGCACGAGGCCGTATGAATACCACTACCCCCACACAGCAAACCGCGGCCGAAAAGCGCGAGCCCATACTCAATACCGTCGAGCGTGTGACCGAACTGTGCTTTGGCCTGTTCATGGCGTTGACTTTCGTCGGAGCGGTCAAGGCGGTCACAGCGGGCGAGGACGCCGGCCGCAAACTGTTTTTGGCCGCCCTCGGATGCAATCTCGCCTGGGGCCTCGCCGACGCCGTGATGTATCTTGTTCGCACGCTCGCCGATCGCGGACAGCGCCTGACACTCGCCCTGACCGTGAAGCGCGAAGCGGACCGCGCCGCGGCAGTGCGAGCCTTGCGCGGCGCGTTGCCGACGGCGCTGGAGCCGCTCGTCGACGACGAAGAACTCGAGCTGATTCGCGCGCGCCTCGCCGCGGCGCCTGGGCTGCCACCTCGCGCGCAGTTCAGGCGCGATGACTTTCTTGGGGCACTGGGCGTTTTTCTGCTCGTCGTCGTGTCGACATTCCCGGTTGCCCTGCCCTTCATCCTCCTGAAGGATCACATGGCGGCGCTCGTCATCTCACGCATACTCACGCTCGCGATGCTCTTCGCCGCCGGTTTCGCGCTCGGACGCTACACCGGCGCGGGTGCGATGAAAGCGGGCTTCGCCATGACGCTGCTTGGAATCGTGCTGACGATCGCGATCATTGCGCTCGGCGGATAGCCCATCGTCCCTCGTCACGCGAGGGCGCCGGTCGTGCGAATCCTGGGCGGCCGGTCGCGCAGCAGCAGCGGCATCAACCGTCGATTGGCGGTTTGCGCCGCCCACTCGCAGTAGGCGGCGCTGCCGAGCACCCAGCCCTCGAGCGTCGCCTGCATCAGGCTATTGACCTCGGATTCGTCGAGAGGCTGTGCCGCCAGGTCGCGGTAGGACCGGTGGCGCTCGAACGGCGTACTGCCGAGCGCGCGGTAGAGCGGATGATCCTTGATGAACCTGTCGGCACGCAACCCGACGTGGTGCGCGTAGCTCGACCACGGGTAGTTGCCCGGCTCGGTCACGAGGCGGCTGCGCACCGGCGCATGATCGATGACCTGGCTTGCGAGCAGAAAATAGCGCTCGGGTTCGATCACGGTTGCCCGGTACTCGCCGCGCCACATCGCACCGCGGCGTCCGTGGCGGCGGTTGAAGGTCTCGACGTAGCGACGGCAAACCGCCTGCATCGCCATGGCCACGCTCGACTCGTATGAGGGCGTGACGAGGAACTGCACCGCGTCGGGCATGAGCACCCACGCGTGGACTGCCAGATCGGCGACGCGCGCGGCGTCCGCGAGGCAGGCGAGGAAGTAAAGGTAGTCTCCTTCGTCGAGGAATGCGGGCCCCGTGAGCCCCTGCAAGATAACGTGCTGCGGTTGTTCCGGGACGTAGTGCCGTGCAAGCCGTGTCATGCTGAATTAACCGGAAATCCGATGTGGGGAAGCGATCCGACAGGTATCGGTCGCCAGACGCTGCGTGAGTGGATCTACGATTGAATTCTATGGGCCACGCGCGGGCGTCTGCGTCGCGAACAGGCCTTTTTTATGGCCTCAATTCGCTGATTTGCCGATCGCTACCGGCGCTTTCAGCGCCACCACTGAATAGTTGCCGCGCGCCGCGATCCGGCACCACTAATCCGCAACAAAAGTTCACGAACTCCATTCGCAGCGCATCTGTGCCGGTCGAAGCCCGGCACCATGCGGTATGCGAATTTCACTGATAGGAATCCGAACGATAGCGTGCGAGCCGAAGCTCGAAACTTCGGCGAACCGGAACGCAGGTGAGCCCAACCGGTCAGCCGGCGGGCGACGCCGGCGGCACAAACGCTTCGGCCTGCAGCGCGATGCGCCACGGCGTCCATCTGATATCAAAAGCCCGTTGCGCGCGGCGCGCGTCGAGCCGGATGTCCTGTTGCCACAGCCGCGCGAGCGAAGGCGGCAGCGGCGGCGGCACCTTCACGCCACCCAGTTTGCGCCCCGCGGTCCCGGCAATCTTCAGCGCAGGCGCCCACACCTTCGTTTCGAGCGCAAGACGCCGCGCGCCGATCCGCTCGACCGGCGTTGCTCCCAAAACGCGAGCATACGCGACGAAGTACTCGTTCCAGCGCGGCGCCTGCGCCATCGCCAGGTTGTAAGTCTGAGCGCCCGAAGCCGGCGCGCGCAGCGCGGCCAGCGCCGCCTGAACGACGTCGTCGATGTGAACGAGATTGCTGCAGCCGTCGCCGGCGGCGCCGAGGTCGCCCAGACGCCGCGCGCGCAGCAGTTGCGCAATGCGCGCCGACCATTGCGGGCTGCCGCCTCCGTAGATGCAGCCCGGACGCAATATCGTGAGCGCGGGCAGCGCAGCAAGCAGCCGCTCCGACTCGACCTTCGCATGGCCATAAGGGCTCACGGCGTCGAGCGCGGCCGCTTCGTCGATACAGCCCTCGGCGGCGCCGTACACCGCCATCGAACTGAAGTGGACCACGGGCAGCGGCGCACCGCGTGCCTGCAGCGCGGCAGCCAGCGCGCGCGCATTCGCGACGATCGCCGCCGGCGCACCTGCCACGCAGTTGACCACGCCGTCCACGTCGGCAAGCGCGGCGGCGAGCGACGCGGGGTCCGCGGCATCGACACGGCGCAGGCCGCTCCCTTGCCTGCGCGAGGCGGCAACCGGCTCGGCCCATTCGGCACGGCTCAACGCTTTCACCAGATGGCGGCCGACAAAGCCGGTCGCGCCGAGTACGAGAATACGGGCTTTCATCACGCGGGTTCGGAATGGTTTGCAGCGGGAACGGACAGCGCGCCGAGATCGGCGGCGCCTTTGAGGTGTTCGGCGAGCCGCAGTGCGAGCGCGACGATGGTCAAGGTCGGATTCGCCTGGCCCGAAGTCGGGAACACCGCGGCGCTCGTCACGTAAACGTTGTCCGCTTCATGCAGCCGGCAGTCGGCATCGACCACGCTCGTGCGCGCGTCGCGCCCCATGCGCGCCGTGCCGATGTGATGGCCGCCATACGCGCCGTAGCGCGTCATTTCGGCTTCGACCCGCGCGGGGTCGTAACTGAACCGGCCAACGCCCGCGCGCTCGACCTCGTGCGCGAGCGCGGCGAGCGCGCGGCTCACGGTCGCAACGTCCTGCTGCGTATAGCGCCAGTCCACGTGGATGCGGCGCAGGCCGAGCGCATCGGTTTCGTCGCCCAGCGTGACGCGGCTCGCCGGATTGGGCTCCTGCTCCGCATGGAAGTCGAGCGAGAAGCGCAGATTCGCGGGTCGCACGATCACCGAAGGAAACTTGCGCGCGGCCAGCGTGCGTCGCCGCAGCCAGTGCAACAGGAAACGCGCCGTGTTCGGCGCGTCGGCAACGACGTTGTTCAAGTGCGCGAGCGTGGAGCCCGCATAGCCCTCGGGCGTGCCGTCGTAGAGGCGCTTCGCGTATTCGTAAGGCACGATGCCGCGCGCGAGATACAGCGCGGAGAGGATGCCGTTGCCGTGCCCGGCGTCCGGAATGCGCGGATGATGCAGCCGCGCAATGAAGTTGCCCGCGCGCAGCGCGGCTTGCTGCTGCGGGCGCAGCGCGAGGCGGCGGCGGCAATAGATGCCCTCTTCCGTCACCTCGTAGCCGTGCCACACGGACTGCGCCGCCGCGAGATCGAGCGTGCCGATGGTGCCCGCGAGATGGCTCATGTAATAGCGGCCCACCGCGTCGTGGGCGTTGCCGAGTCCCCGGCCGCTCGGCCCTGGGCTGTTGAGCAGGAGACGCGGCACTTCGAGCCCGCCGGTTGCAAGCACGTAGGCGCGCGCGGCCACCTCGAACGTTGCGCCTCCCGTCGCGTCCGTGGTGTTCAGTACCCGTACCCGGGCCGCGCCGACACGTCGCGTCGAACCCGCCAGCATCGGCAGGCGGCACAGGTTCGCATGCTGGAGCACACGCACGCGGCCTTTCGCGAGGCGCGCCCGGTAACGCTGACCGAAATCGGTCGGGCAACTGAAACGCTCGAGCGTGTCCGTCGAAAAGACGTCGCTTGCCAAGCCGCCGATCATCGGGCGCGGCGGCGCGGCGAACGCGCCTTCGGCGGTATAGGCGAATTCGCCCGCTTCGCACAGCGCGTTGGCTTGCGGGTAGTGGCGCAGCACGTCGGCGAACGCGATTGGCCACCCGCTGTGCGCGACGTAGTCGCGCACCTCGAAGTCGAACGCATCGAGCGGCATGCAGCGGCCGCCCCACAGCGTGGTCGAGCCGCCGAAGCGGCGCACGCGATAGTGCTCCGGCGGCGGATGAAGCGCCGCATTCGCCACCGTCCCCGCGTACAGCTGCTGGGTTGCGGGCTCGGGCGCATCGCCGCCGCTCTCCAGCACGATCACGTCGAGCCCGCTCTCCTCCAGCGCGAGCGCGAGCGCGATGCCGGCGGGGCCGGCGCCCACGATGCACAGGTCGGCGCGCAGCGTCGTGCCGGCGGGAATCTCACGGGCGTCGGTGATCATCGTCTGTCATGAACGGTAAAGGAGAAACGGGCCGCGGCGATAGTAGCCAATCGCACGCGCGCAACCGCCGGCGCAACCAGAGAAATTTGAGACACATCCCGATTTTTGTCTCCAAAAAAACACTGTTGGATAACCCGGCCCACCGACACAGCAGTAAGATTCTGTCTGAAGTCCAAAACGCCTTGGCAAAAGCCAGGAGACCAGAAAAAAACATAACGTTCGTCGCATGACGGGGGGCACGACGCCGGTTCAACGGGCGCCGTGCGTGGCTCTCGTCGTGTGCGCACGTCGGGGTCACAAAAACAACATGAGCACGCCTTACATAACCGCGGAGCCGCAGGCCTCCGCACGGGGTGTCTTCAAGCCGAGCATTCCCTTGTTCGGACTCGACATTGCAGCGGTGTCGTTCGACACCGCGCTCGACGTGCTTTGCACCGCTGCCTTGCAGCGCGACGGCCGGGCGCGGGTGGCGGTCACGCCGAACGTCGATCACGTGGTGCGTCTCGACACGCAGCCCGATCTTCAACGCCTTTACCGCACCGCCGACTTCCTGTTCGCGGACGGCATGCCCGTTGTCTGGGCGAGCCGCCTGTTCGGCGCGCCGCTGCCGGAACGCGTGACGGGCGCGGACCTGTTGCCCGCGCTGTGCGAGCGCGCCCGCGCGGGCGGCTGGAAAGTGGTGGTGGTGGGCGGCCGCCCGGGCCACGAAGCCACGCTCGTCGCTGGCTTCGCGCAGCATTATCCGGGCCTCGACGTCGCGGTGATCGCGCCTGCCATGACGTTCGACCCGACCGGCCCCGAGGGCGATGCGGTGGCCGAGCGCGTGCGCGCGGCCGCGCCCGATATCGTGTTCGTGTGCCTCGGCATGCCCAAGCAGGAACGCTGGGCCCTGCATCACGCCGGCAAGCTGGCAGGCGGTCTCATGCTGTGCGCGGGGGCGGCCGTCGAGTTCGCCGTCGGCCTGCAGCGGCGTGCCCCCGCGTGGATGCAGCGCTGCGGTCTCGAATGGTGCTGGCGCATCAAACAGGACCCCGCGCGCCTGTGGCGCCGCTACCTCGTGGACGACCGCCGCTTCTTCGGCATCCTGTGGCGTCACTGGCGCGTGGCGCGCACCCGGCGCGGCGCGTAAGGCTGCCGATGCGAGCGCGGCCGGCGCAGGTCCGGCCACGTCTCGCGCGGCGCACGCTTCAAACGGCATTGCGGCCCCAGACGATCGACGGGATCGTCTTCAGCAGGATCTGCAGATCGAGCCACAGCGACCAGTGCGCGATGTAGTAACGGTCGTACTCCACGCGGCGCTGCATCTTGTCGGGCGTATCGGTCAAGCCGCGCAGCCCGTTGATCTGCGCCCAGCCCGTCATACCCGGTTTCACGCTATGGCGCAGCATGTAGCCGGGGATCAGTTGCCGGTACGCTTCGTTGTGTTCCGCCGCGTGCGGACGCGGACCCACGAGACTCATCGAGCCGCCCAGCACATTGAAAAGTTGCGGCAGCTCGTCGAGCGAAGTCCGGCGCAGATACCGCCCCACACCCGTGATCCGGTCGTCGCCGCTGCGGGCCTGGCGCACGCCCTGCTCTTCGGCGTCGCCCTCGTCCTGCGCCGCGACGCGCATCGAGCGGAATTTGTGCACGACGATCGCCCGGCCGTGCTCGCCGTTGCGGCGCTGCCTGAACATCACCGGTCCCGGCGAATCGAGCCGGATCGCCAGAGCGATCGCAAGCATCACCGGCCACAGCAGCGCGAGCAGCAGCGCCGCGCCGGCAATGTCGACCGCGCGCTTGAGCATGCGCGAAAGCCCCAGAATGGGCACGTCGTGCAGCGCCAGCAGCGGCACGCCCGCGAGGTTCGCGCCTGTCGTCGCGACGTCGTGAAGAAAGTGCAGCTCGGGCACGAGATAAATCGCCGCCGTTGAATCGTAGAGACGCGTCACGACGTCGGCCGTGATGTCCTTCACGTCCGTTGCGTCGGCTCGAGCCATCGCGGCCTGCCCCATCGCGAGGAACACGATCTCGTAGTCGTTCGCGTGAATGCGGGCAGCAGCGTCTTCATAGCGGCCGAGATACGGCGGCAGCGCTTCCCCGTCGCGCGGCGCGACGGGCGCATCGTTGTAATAGCCCGCCACGTGAATGCCGAGAATCGGCGAGCGCTGCAGGCGCAGGTTCAGCTTGCGCGCTTCGCTGCCCATGCCGAAGAACACCGCACGGCGCAGGTTGCCGGGCGCGTTGTTGACGCTGTGGGCCACGCCGCGCAAGACAGCGAGGCCTGCGAGCTGCAGCGGCAGCGCAATGGCGGCCCATTGCATGACCAGCGTGCGCAGGGCCGTCGTCCCGTTATCGCCATGCGTCACGAACAGCAGCACCATGAGCGCGATCGGCAGCCGGCACCAGCGCCATGCGCCGCGGCCCAGCATCCACCAGAGATGACGCGCGCTGGCAATCAGATGAAAACGCGCGAACACGACGAACGCGGCCGCGGCGAACGCGCCGGTCAACGCCCGCGTGTAGGGCGTGTCGGCGGTCTGTCCGCGCAGCAACAACAGCGCGACGAGCGCGCCTGTGTTGAGCGCCGCGCTGACGACACCGACCAGCGCCATAAAGAGGCGGTGATGGTGGGGCGACTGGGTGGACATGACGGGTTCGGCCAGTATGTGCGACTGTTTGATACGCCTGATTGGCATGACGGCGGGATTGGGCCGCGGGGGAATGACCGTCTGCGCGAGGCGCAACAGCGGCAAGCGGTGCCGGACGATTCGCCGGAAAGGCGAAACGTGAGACTCGAACACTTGCGATGACATACGTAATGCGAACGTACGCGCTTTTTTAAACATGGAGCGCGATTCGTAGTGCAAGACGGCCGCTCCCCGTCGGCCTGATGGCGCGGACTCCTTTTCCGGCGGCGCGAGTGGTCTGGATTCGCGCCAGCAGCCCGGAATGGAGAGCGGCCATCCCATATTCGCGCGTATCTTACCAGCGCATTATGAATTTGCGTGATCCAGAAAGATGACGCCGCAAGAACGCGCGCTGTTGTTGTGAATTTGCCAATAAGGCTGATTTAACGCCACCGTTATTAATAGGGCAGGTTCGTGGAATGAATGGAAATGAATCGCGATTCTTTTGCGCGCGAATGGGGCGAATCACGTTCGCGCAAACGTTTGATCAAGCAAATCGAAATGCGCGGCGGCGCCGCGCTCGACCACTCGGTGCACCGCTCAGTGCCCCCTCAGTGCCCCGCATAAATTGACCGTTCGCCGACGCTCGCCACGATCGGCGCACCGGCGTCCGAGCTGCCCGTCATCGCCACGCCGCCGAACGCCGTGTTGCCCGGCGCGGCCTGCTGGGCCTTTTGCGCCTGCTCCTGGGCCACGATCGCCTCCGCGTGCTGAATGTCATCCGGGTAGTTGACATCCTTCGCCGCCGGGCGATACCCCGCCTGCTCCACCCGCACGAGATCGGCGCGCACCTGGGCGCGCGTGACCGGCGCGTTGGCGGGGTTGGCGGTCTGTGCGAAAGCGGCAGCGGGAGCGGCCAGGGCGCAGGCAACGAGCAATGTGGAAACGAGTGCTTTCATGATGTTCACCTCTCAAAGAATGGCCGCTGCATCGGGAAGCGATGCCGCCTGAGCCGCCCTCGGCGATGTCGCGAAGGTTGACTGCATTCTGGTCGCGCGGCGCTGACCCAAAGCTGACCTGCCGATTACGAGTTCGTTATCTGGGCACAACGCGCTCACGGCGGCCAACGCCCGCTGCGCGGCGAAGATGACAAATCCGTAATGTCGAGGTCAGCACCGGGTAAGCGCGCCCTTCCGATACTTGCGCCACTCCCGCCTCAACCCGGACCCTGTCATGTGGATCGTCAAACTGGCTCTCAGACGGCCTTACACGTTCATCGTGCTGGCCGTACTGCTCTTTATCCTCGGGCCGCTCGCCATCATGCGCACGCCCACGGACATTTTTCCGAACATCAATATCCCGGTGGTCAGCATCGTCTGGACCTACAACGGCTTCTCCGCCGAGGACATGGCGCACCGCATCACCTCGAACTACGAGCGCGCGCTGACTTCGGACGTGGACGACATCGAGCACATCGAGTCGCAGTCGCTCAACGGCGTTTCGGTCGTGAAGGTGTTCTTCCATCCGGGCGCCGACATCAACCGCGCGATTGCCGAGGCGGCTTCGAACTCCGCTTCGATCCTGCGCATCCTGCCGCCGGGCACGCTGCCGCCGAACATCATCACGTACAACGCCTCCACGGTGCCGGTGCTGCAACTGGGCCTGTCCAGCGCGACCTTGCCCGAGCAGTCGCTTTACGACCTCGGCAACAGCTTCATCCGCACGCAGCTCGCAACCGTCCAGGGCGCGGCCGTGCCGCTGCCCTATGGCGGCAAGATCCGCCAGATCATGGTGCAGCTCGACCCGAAAGCGTTGCAGGCGAAAGGTCTCGCGCCCGCGGACGTCGTGAACGCCGTGAACGCGCAGAACCTGATCCTGCCCGGCGGCACCGCGAAAATCGGCTCGCGCGAATACAACGTGGAGATGAACGGCAGCACGCAAACCGTGGCGGCGCTCAACGACCTGCCCATCAAGACCATGAACGGCAGCGTGGTGTACGTGCGCGACGTCGCGCATGTGATCGACGGCTACGCGCCGCAAACGAACATCGTGCGCGCGGACGGCAAACGCGCTGCACTCCTTACCGTCGAGAAGACCGGCAGCGCCTCGACGCTCACGATCATCCAGCAGGTGAAGGCCATGCTGCCGAAGATCGCCGCGGGCCTGCCGAGCGCACTCAAGATCACGCCGCTCTCCGATCAGTCCGTGTTCGTCAAGTCGGCGATCTCGGGCGTGGTGCGCGAAGCGCTCATTGCGGCCTGCCTCACGGCCGCGATGATCCTGCTCTTCCTCGGCAGCTGGCGCGCCACGCTCATCATCGCCGTGACGATTCCGCTCGCCGTGCTCACGTCGCTCATCGCGCTCGCGGCGCTCGGCGAGACCATCAACATCATGACGCTCGGCGGGCTCGCGCTCGCGGTCGGCATCCTCGTCGACGACGCCACCGTCGCCATCGAAAACATCACGCATCACCTGGAGCGCGGCGCGACGCTGCACGACGCCATCCTCAACGGCTCCGGCGAGATCGCCGTGCCGACGTTCGTTTCGACGCTCTCCATCTGCATCGTGTTCGTGCCGATGTTCCTGCTTTCGGGCGTGGCGCGTTATCTGTTCGTGCCGCTCGCCGAGGCCGTGGTGTTCGCGATGTGCGCGTCGTACTTCTTCTCGCGCACGCTGATTCCCACGCTCGCCATGTATCTGCTGCGCGCACGCACGCCCGGCGCCGCGCCTTCGCGCGGCATCGCCGGTGTGTTGACGCGTTTTCAGGCGGGCTTCGAGAGACGCTTCGAAGCGGTGCGCAACCGCTATCGCGCACTGCTTCAGGCGGCGATCGTGCAGCGCCGCCGTTTCGTCGTGCTGTGGGTCGCGCTCTGCCTCGGCTCGCTCGTGCTGGTGCCATTCACCGGCCGCGACTTCTTTCCCGCTGTCGATACCGGCGAAATCCGCCTGCATCTGCGCGCGCCGACCGGCACGCGTATCGAGGAAACGGCCCGCATCACCGACGAAGTCGAAGCGAAGATCCGCAGCGTGATTCCGCCCGCCGAACAGGCGGCGGTGCTCGACAACATCGGCGTGCCGGTGAGCGGCATCAACCTCACATACGACTCCTCGGACCCCGTCGGCCCCGAAGATGCGGACATCCTCATCACGCTCGCCTCGAAGCACAAACCCACCGCGCAATATGTCGCGAAGCTGCGCAACGTGCTCAACGCCTCGTTTCCGGGCGTGACGTTCGCGTTCCTGCCTGCCGACATCGTGAGCCAGATTCTGAACTTCGGCCTGCCCGCGCCCATCGACGTGCAGATCGTCGGCAACAAGCTCGCGCAGAACCGCGTCGTGGCGAACCACCTGCTCGACGCCATGCGCGACGTACGCGGCCTCGTGGACGCGCGCATCCAGCAACCCGGCGACGAGCCCACCATCGACGTCGACGTGGATCGCACGAAGGCCTTGCAAGCAGGCCTCACGCAGCACGACGTGGCGCAGAACCTGCTCATCGCGCTCTCCGGCAGCTCGCAAACGACGCCCAACTTCTGGCTCGATCCGAAGAACGGCGTGAGCTATCCGCTCGTGACCGAGGTGCCGCAATACGATATTCATTCGCTGCAAACGCTCGCCAACATTCCGCTGACGACGTCGCAATCCGTCACGTTCACGCCGCAGAACCAGCTTGGCACGCTCGGCACGCTCTCGCGCAGCTCGCAGGAAGCCGTGGTCTCGCACTACAACGTGCAACCCGTGCTCGACATCTTCGCGTCGACGCAAGGGCGCGACCTGGGCGGCGTCGCCTCCGACGTGAACCGCCTGGTGAACGCCGCGCGCGCCCAACTGCCGCCGGGCTCCTCAATCGTGATGCGCGGCCAGGTGCAGTCGATGAACGCCTCGTTCAGCGGCCTCGCAGCGGGCCTCGTGTTCGCCATCGCGCTCGTGTACCTGCTGATGGTCGTGAACTTCCAGTCGTGGCTCGATCCGCTCATCATCGTGAGCGGCCTGCCGGCCTCGCTCGCCGGCATCGCGTGGATGCTGTTCGTCACCCAGACCACGCTCAGCGTGCCGGCGCTCACGGGCACGATCCTCTGCATGGGCATCGCCACGGCCAACAGCATTCTCGTCATCAACACGGCGCGCGAGTCGCTCGCTGCGGGCATGGAGCCGCTCGCCGCCGCGCTCGATGCGGGCTTCAACCGTTTTCGTCCGGTGCTGATGACGGCGCTCGCCATGCTGATCGGCATGTTGCCGATGGCGCTGGGTCTCGGCGACGGCGGCGAGCAGAACGCGCCGCTCGGGCGCGCCGTGATCGGCGGCCTCGCAATCGGCACGCTTTCCACACTCGTGTTCGTGCCGGTCGTGTTCGGCATGGTGCATGGCTGGCTCGCGCAACGCCGCGCCGCGCGCGATGCCAGCGACGATGCGCAAGCCGGTGCAACCACTCACGTTGAATAAGGATTCCAGAATGAAATCGCAGACACCGCAAGAGGAACGCGATGCCGCGGCGCAAACCGCAACGCGGGGCCGCCCGGCTATTGTCGTCGGTCTTACCTGCCTCGCAATCGCCGTAACGCTCCTTACGGCGGGCATCGTGCCGCGCCTCGAAGCGCGCACGGCGCAAGCCAGGCAGGTCGCGGCGCAGCGCGAGCTGATCGTCTCCACCCTCACGCCCACGCGCGCACCCGCCACGCAAGACCTGTTGCTGCCCGGCTCGGTGATGTCCTGGGCCGACGCCCCGATCTACGCGCGCACGAGCGGATACGTGCAGCACTGGTACACGGACATCGGCGCGCACGTGAAGGCAGGCCAGACGCTCGCGCAGATCGACACACCCGAACTCGACGCGCAGCTCCAGCAGGCGCGCGCCGACGAAGCCACCGCACAGGCCAACTATCGCTTTGCCAGCAGCACGGCACAGCGCTGGCAGACGATGTTGCAGACGCAATCGGTTTCCGAGCAGGACGCCCAGGCAAAAACGAGCGACGCAGCGGCGAAACTCGCCACGCTGCAGGCAGCGCAGGCCAACGTGGCGCGGCTGCTGGAACTGGTTTCCTACCAGAACGTGACGGCGCCCTTCGATGGCGTCATTACGGCGCGCAACGTGCAGGTGGGCGCACTCGTCACGGCGGGCGGCACGCCCGGCCTCGCCACGATGCCAGGCGAGCTGTTCCATATCTCGCAGACCGACCGCCTGCGCGTGTACGTGGACGTGCCCCAGGACGACGCGGCTCTCGTCACGCCGGGCACGGCCGTCTGGTTGACGACGCAGCAATATCCGGGGCGACGCTTCGAGGCGAGCGTTGCGCGCAGCTCGAACGTGATCGATCCCGTGAGCCGCACGCTGCACGTGGAAGTCGATGTGGACAACCACGACGGCGCGCTGATGCCCGGCGCCTACGCTCAGGTGCATCTTGCGCTCACGGCGGCCGCGCCGGCGCTCGAACTGCCCGTGAGCGCGCTGCTGTTCCGACCGGACGGGGTGACCGTCGCGGTGGTCGATGCAAGGAACACGGTGCAATTGCGCAAGGTGACTATCGGCCGCGACTTCGGCACCTACGTGGAAATCGCAACCGGCCTCGCGCCGGCCGATCGCGTCATCAACAATCCCGGCGACGCCATTGCCAGCGGCCAGAGCGTGCGCGTGGCGGGGCCCTCGGCGGCTGCGCAAGCGAAAGCGTAAGCGAGGCTCATCATGTTCGAACGCCCTCTCCCCGCGCTGCGCCGGATCGTCGTCGCCTGCACGGCAGCGTCGCTCGCGGCATGCTCCACATTGCCGCATTACAGCGCGCCCTCGATGGACGTACCGGCGCACTACGCCACCCAGCCAACACAAGCCGCGGCGGCGCCCGGCTGGAGCGTCGCCGCGCCCGCCGACGCCAAACCGCGCGGCCCATGGTGGACCCTCTTCGGCGACCCCGACCTCGATCAGCTCGAAGCCCGCGTGGACGTGTCGAACCAGAACGTGCGCGAGGCAGTCGCCAATCTCGAAGCCGCGCGCGCAATGGTCGACTATCAACGCGCGGGTTATGCGCCTGTCGTGACGGCGGGCGTGGCGGCGCAGCGCTACCGGACCTCGCAGAACCTCGTGGACCATTCGCTTGCGGGGAAGACGATTCCCGACTATTCGACGGGCCTCACGGCAAGCTGGGAACCCGACCTGTTCGGGCGCGTGAAGGACGCGACCGTCCAGGCCCGCGCCAACGCCCAGGCCACGCAGGCCGACCTCGAATCAGTGCGGCTTTCGGTTGCGAGCCAATTGGCGGCGGACTACTTCGATTTGCGTTCGCTCGATCGCCAGAAGAAGCTGCTCGACGACACCGTGACCGCGTACACGGCGGCGCTGCGCATTGTGCAGCAGCAACTCGCCGATGGCGCGATCGACGCCTCTGCCGTCGCTCAGGCGCAAACCCAGCTCGAAAGCGCGCGCACGGCGGATAGCGACATCGACGTGCAGCGCGCGCAACGCCAGCACGCCATCGCCACGCTGATCGGCGTGCCCGCTTCGACCTTCAGCCTGCCGCCGCGTGTCGACCCCGCCGTCGTGCCGTCGATTCCCGCGGGCGTGCCCTCCGCGCTGCTCGAACGGCGTCCCGACATCGCTGCGGCCGAGCGGCGCGTGGCGGCGGCCAATGCGGGAATCGGCGAAGCCTGCGCGGCCTTTTATCCCGACCTCACGCTCTCCGCGACAGCGGGCCTCGAAAGCACGTTCTTCGCGCCGTGGCTCAGCGCGCCCAGCCTCTTCTGGTCCCTCGGCTCCCAGCTGGCCGGTACGCTCTTCGACGGCGGCCGGCGCGACGCCACGCTAAAAGGCGCGAACGCGCAATACGGCGCGGCCGTCGCCGGCTACCGGCAAACCGTGCTGACGGCGTTCCAGCAAGTCGAAGACAACCTGAGCGCGCTCGCTACGCTGGCGAGCGAAGCCCAAAGCCAGCAGCGCGCGACCGCCGCCGCGCAACTCTCGCTCAAGCTCACCACCAACCGCTACCAGGCGGGCGCGGTAAACTATCTCGATGTGGTGACGGCACAGACCATCGCGCTCTCGAACGAACGCAACGAGGAGCAGATCGCGGCAAGAAGGCTCGATGCGAGCGTGCATCTGCTGGAGGCACTCGGCGGCGGCTGGGACCGCGCGGCGCTGAGCGACCCGAGCGCTAAGGGCGGACAAACGTCAGGATGAACCGCGTGCTGGCCGCATCGCTTTCAGCGCGTGCCGAGCCGCCGTGCAGAGCCATGATCGTGCGTACGATCGCGAGCCCCAGACCCGCCGACGCACCTGTGCGCGGCTCGCGGTGGCGCGACGCGTCCGCGCGATAGAAGCGGTCGAAAATGCGCTCCAGCAGTGCGGCTTCGATGGGCGTGCCGGGATTGGCCACCGCGACCTCGATGGCCGTCGGCGTCTGTGCGACGCTCAGTGTGATCTCCCCGCCGCGCGGCGTATAGCGCAGCGCATTGGCGAGCAGGTTACCCACGGCGCGCCGGAACAGCTCCTTGTCCGCGCGCAGGCGGCCCTCGCCCTGCACGCGAATCTGCACGCCCGCCTCTTCGGCAAGACCTTCGAAGTAGTCGGCAATCTGCGTGAGCGCATCATGCACGTCGAACTCCGCGAGCGTCGTCATGAACTGCGGGTGTTCCGCGCGCGCAAGAAAGATCACACTTTCGATCATGCGCGAAAGCCGTTCGCATTCCTCCAGATTCGATTCGAGCAATGCCTCGTATTCGGCCGTGGTGCGTTCCCGCGCGAGCGCCACTTCGTTCGCGCCGCGCAGGTTGCCGAGCGGCGTGCGCATGTCATGCGCGAGATCCGCCGTGTATTGCGACATACGCTCGAAGCCGCCATGCAAACGGTCGAGCATGGCGTTGATCGATTTCGTGAGCGCTTCGAGCTCGCTCGGCGCGCGTTCGACTTCAATGGGCGTATCGAGCCGCTCCACCGTGACCGTGGCCGCACGCGCCGCCATCTCGCGCAGCGGGCGCAGCGACTCGCGCACGAGCAGCCAGCTCATGAGGAACGCGAGCAGCATGCCGGCCAGGCCGAAGCCGTAGAGCCGCTCGCGATAGTGGTCGAGCAGCCGCCAGCGGTCGGTCATGTCGCGCGCGATGACGATGGTGACGGGCGTGCCGTCCGCCAGCGCCGCGTCCGTGGCGAGTCCGCGCACGGGTATGCCGCGCGCGTTGCGCCACTCCACCACGTCGCCTTCGGTAATGCGTTGCGCCGGGGGCAGGCGCCGTGCGAGCGCCGCTTCCGGGAACGCCGCGTCCGCAATGCCCGCCGTGTTGTGCTCGACCAGTTGCGCACCGCCGGTGCCGAGTATTTCCATGGAAAGCGCGGGATTGCCGAGCACCTGGCTCGCGAGCCGCTCCGCATGTTCGCGCACGTCGTGCTCGTTGTGCAGTTCCTGCGCGAGGCGGCGCGTGTGCCGCGAAATCAGCACGATATCGAGGTCGTCCTGCTGCTTCACTTCGCGATCGAGCGTGAAATAAAGCGTGCTCCCCACGAGCGCGAATACCGCGAGCGTCGTGCCCGCGAAGCTCAGCGCAAGGCCTGTCGCGAGCGAGCGTACCGCCATGCGCGGCATCAGTCGTTCCCTTTGATTTCCGCGACGTAGCCCACGCCGCGCACCGTGTGGATCAACTTGACGTCGAACGCATCGTCCACCTTCGCGCGCAGGCGGCGAATGGCGACTTCCACGACGTTGGTGTCGCTGTCGAAGTTCATGTCCCACACATAGGAGGCGATTTGCGTGCGCGTGAGCACTTCGCCCTCGCGGCGCACGAGCAGTTGCAGCAGCGAGAACTCCTTCGGCGTAAGGTCGATGCGCGTGGTCCCGCGTTTCACGCGCCGGCGCGTGACGTCCACTTCGAGGTCGCCAAGCATCAGCACGTCGCTCTCGCGCGGGGGGCCGCGGCGGGCCAGCGTGCGCACGCGCGCGAGCAGTTCGACGAACGCGAACGGCTTGACGAGGTAGTCGTCCGCGCCGAGTTCGAGCCCCTTCACGCGGTCGCTGATGTCGTCGCGCGCGGTAAGGAAGAGCACCGGCGTGGTGTGCGTGGCGCGCAGCGTCTTGAGCACCGTCCAGCCGTCCATTTCAGGCAGCATGACGTCGAGCACGATCACGTCGTACGCGGCCTCTTTAGCGAGAATCAGGCCTTCCGCGCCGTCCGCGGCGACGTCCGCGGCATAGCCCGATTCCTCGAAGCCCTTCTTCAGATAGGCGCCGGTCTTCGGCTCGTCTTCGATCACAAGAATGCGCATCGCCGTTCAGTTCCGAGTGTGTCCGGCTCAATTGTATGCGCTCGCTGGCCCGCTGCGCCTATCGCCGTGCGTCGTAACGCCGGCCTTGCCCGACTGGGGCGTAACGCGCCCCCGCGGCGCGTACCAGACGCCCATAACGAAAACGGATGCCTCGATAAACATCGGGTAAGCGATGGATGGAATTCGAAGGGCTCTGGGGCGACCGATGCGCGGCGGCGAATTCGCTCATAATGCTCAGTTCCTCGGCCTGCCAGCGTGCGGATGAACCACCATGCATATCGACCGGTTTGAAATTCGCGTACCCGAAGATGCACTCGACGACCTGCGCCGCCGTTTGCGCGCCACGCGCTGGGCCGACGCAACGCCCTCGCCGGCGTGGCAACAAGGGGCCGATCGGATGTGGCTACATGAACTCGTCGCGTATTGGGCAGACGAATACGACTGGCGCGCCGCCGAACGCGCGCTGAACCAGTTGCCGCAGTTCATGGCCGAACTGGGCGATGCGGGTACCGCGGCGGGCCAGCGCGTTCATTTCGTGCATCGGCGCGGCGCGGGCCCGAAGCCCTACCCACTCGTGATCACGCACGGCTGGCCGGGCTCGTTCATCGAATTCCACGCGCTGCTCGACCGGCTCTGCGACCCCGCCGCATTCGGCGCGGACCCAGCCGATGCATTCGATGTCGTCGTCCCTTCGCTGCCCGGCTTTGCCTTTTCGCCCGCGCCGGCGGCGCCCGGCACCTCCGCGTTCCAGATCGCAGACCTGTGGAGCACGCTCATGCGCGGCCTCGGCTACGAGCGCTTCGGCGCGCAGGGCGGCGACCTCGGCGCGGGGGTTTCCATCGCGCTCGCCGCGCGGCACAGCCGGGCCGTGCAGGGCATCCACCTGAACTTCCTGCCCAGTTCGTACGAACCCGCAATCGACGCCGCGCAAGCCCCGCTCACCCCGGCGGAACAGGTCTATCTGCGCGAAAAGGCCGACTGGGCAGCGCTGGAGGGGGGCTACGCGCATATGCACAGCACCAGGCCGCAAACGGCGGCAGCGGCGCTCAACGACTCGCCCGCTGGACTGGTCGCGTGGATCGGCGAGAAGTTTCGCGCCTGGAGCGACTGCGACGGTGACATCGAACGCCGGTTCTCCAAGGACACCTTGCTTACGGACCTTTCACTGTACTGGTTCACGGGCAGCATCGGCACGTCCATGCAGATGTACTGGGAAAACCGTCTCCAGCCGTTTCGTTTTGCGGCCGGGCAACGCGTGGAACCGCCCGTCGCCTTCGCGCGCTTTCCCAAGGAGATCAATCACCCGCCGCGGTCGTGGCTCGAACGCGTGTTCAACGTCGCGCAATGGACCGACATGCCGCGCGGTGGCCATTTCGCCGCCATGGAAGAGCCCGATCTGCTCGCCGACGACATTCGCCGCTTTTTCAGACGGATGCGGGAGTAAGCGACACTGCGCCTGACTGCGCGTCACTGCGCGGCGTTGTCGCCGAACGGATGCGCGGGGGCATCCGTCGCGCGCCACGCGTAACGCCTGAGCAGCGCGGCGTAGCCGTCGATCACGAAACCGCCGCATTTATGCCGATAGTCGTCGCGCCGCATATGGTAGGCGCGCGGCAGTTGAAACCACGGCAAGCGCGGTAGATCGTGGTGCACGAGATGATAGTTGTTGTTCAGATACAGAAAGCGCATGACGAACCCGGCCTCGTTGATGGCGATGCGCGCCTTGGGATGCCACGCCGCGCGATGCTCGTACAGCGAGCGGACCATCGCGAGTCCGAGCGCGGGCCATGTGACGGCGGCGAGATACCACCACCACGGCACGCCCGCGTAACGCTGCACCCACGTGAGCAGCAGCACGACGGCCGCGCCGTGCGCGAACCACATCGGCACGTGTCGCCAGTCGCCGCTTCGCAGCGCTTTCACCGCGCCGGCGAGCATGGCGGCCACGCTCATGGGCGGCCCGATCACCACACGGCCCACGAAGCTCTTGCGTGCGTGCCACAGCACGCGATGCCAGTGCGGCAGGCGGGCCCACTGCTCGTGCCGCACGTAGTTCGTTTCGGGGTCGATGCCCGGCACCGTCAGCGCTTCGTCGCGATGATGCGCCATATGGCTCTCGCGGTACACCGCATAGGGAAACCACACGGCGAGCGGCGGCCAGCCCAGTACCGTGTTTAGCCATGCGAACCGGGTGGGATGACCATGCAGCAATTCGTGCTGCAGCGACATATGCCATGCGCACAGCACGATGAGGCATGGCGTGGCGGCCGCGAGCGTGATCAGCCCTGAGCGTACGAACGTCAGCACCGCAAACCAGCCGCCGTAGATCACGGCGATCAGCAGCCACGTGGGCCATTCGGTGCGTGCGGTGAACCCTGCGGCGAGCGCGGCGACTTCCCGCGCGTGGTCTGCGTCGAAGTATTCGGCCATGTTCGCCAGCTCCCGCGATAAAGGACGGTGCCACTCCATACGGAGAGCAAAGCAATGCAGGTCCTCACCATACCGAACGCGCGGCGTTGCACCAACCAACGAATTGCCATTTGCTTATCTCACCGCACAGCGCGACACGCCGCGAGCGCGCGGCGTAGAATGCGCCGATGACCCGCTGGATCGCCTCCCTGCCGATGTACAACGTGACGCCAGAACATACGGCGTCGTGGCGCTCATTGTTGAGCGACAGTCTGGCCATCGTGGCGCGCGCGTTCGCCCTGGGCGACATCACGATCGAGAACGCGCCGGACGGCGAACTCATGTCCCACTGGCGCCGCAACGATTTGCTGCTCTCGCAGACGTGCGGGTATCCGTACCGCATGCTCGGCCTCGCCAACGAAGTCCATCTGATTGCGACCCCGATATTCGACGCACCCGGTTGCGAGGGCCCGCGCTATCGAAGCGTGCTCGTCGTTTCGGCGCAGGCCTGGGAGTGCGGCGCGAAAACGCTGGAAGCGTGCCGCGGGCTGCGCGCCGCATGCAACGGCGCGGATTCCCATAGCGGCATGAACGCGTTGCGCCACGCCGTTGCGCCGCTCGCACGCGACGGCCGCTTCTTCGCCTCGGTGCGCTGGACAGGTTCGCACGCGGCCACGTTACGCGCGCTGGCGAGCGGCGCGGCCGATGTGGGCGCCATCGACTGCGTTACGTTCGCATTGCTGCACGATTCGCACTTCGAACCGCTCGACGGCGTACGAACCGTCGGCATGACGGCCTCATCCCCTGGACTTCCGCTGATCGCCTCACGCGCACTCGGCGAGGATCAAGCCGGCGCATTGCGCGATGCGCTCGACGCCGCGCTCGCAGCCGACTCCGAACGTGCACACAAGCTGCGACTGCGCGGGTTCGCCAGACTCACTGGCGAGGCATATGCCGAGATCGAGGCGTTCGCGAACACCGCTGCGCAATATGGCTATACCGAACTGCGTTGAACCGCAGCGCCGGACTCATCCGCATAAGAGCGGACATGGAACCGGACTCGCATGATGGATGGACGCTGCATCCCGGTCACGCCGTTGCACGCCGCAAAACGACGAATATAGCTAAGCAATCCTCCCAAAATTGGTTGTCCGCTGGCAGCGCGCTCACTAGCATCGCCTTATCCACAACTCTTCGAATAACGGATCCTATGAAGAAAAGAACCTTGCTGGGTACGATGCTGGCTTCGCTCGCGCTGGGCGTAAGTTGCGGGGGCATGCCGCTCGCGCACGCGGCAGACCGGACGTTGCGCGTGGGCATCATGTCGGGCGAAGACGAGAACGTGTGGCGCGTGGTCGCCGCCAACGCGGCGAAGCGCGGCCTCACGATCAAGGTGACCACGTTCTCCGAATACACGCAGCCCAACGAAGCGCTTTCGAGCCACGACCTCGACGCCAATTCGTTCCAGCACAAGCCGTATCTCGACGCGCAGATCAAGGCGCGCGGCTACAGGATCGTGCCGGTGGGCTTTACCTATGTGCAACCTATCGGGCTGTATTCGCGCAAGGTGAAGTCGGTGGCGGACCTGCCGCAGGGCGCGACCATCGGCGTGCCGAACGATCCGAGCAACGAAGGCCGCTCGCTGCTGCTGCTCCAGGCACAGGGGCTCATCACGTTGCGCGACGATGTCGGCCTGCTGCCGACCGCACGCGACATTGCGAAGAATCCGAAGAATATCCATATCAAGGAACTCGATTCCGGTATCGTCGGGCGCGCGATTGGCGATCTGGATGCGGCCGTTGTCAATACGGACTGGGCCGTGAAGTCGGGGATCAAGATTGCGCAGGAGCGGATTGCTCAGGAGAAGGTGCCGGGCAATCCCTATCGCAACTTCATTGCCGTGAATGAGAAGGACGCCAACGCGCCTTGGGTGCATGCGCTCGTGGAGAGCTATCAGCAGCCCAATGTCGCGTCTGAGATTATTGCCGTGTATCACGGGGCGACGCTGCCTGCGTGGAAGGATGCGCCGCAGCAGTAACAGGAGAGAGTTTGCAGCGGGCGCCGTGATGCTTTTTTATTCGCGGCCGCCCGGCAGCTTGTCAGCTTTGTGGATGCGGGCCCGCCCTACGCTTTCACGGCGTCCCGCGCTTCGATTTGCGCTTTGCCCTCGCGCTCGCGCTTGAGCGCGACAAGCGACGCGGCAACGATCAGCATGCCGCCGATCCACGCAGACAAGGTAAGCCGCTCGCCAAGCCACACGCAGGCAAAGAGCGCGCCGAACACCGGTTCGCTGCCCATGAGCAACGCCACGCGCGTCGGGCTGCTGCGGCTCACCGCGTAGTTCTGCACGAAGAACGCGAACAGCGTGCAGCCCGCCACGAGATAGATCACGCTGCCCCAGAACACGCCATGCCCCTGCCAGGGCGGCAACGGTTGCCACTGGTCGGGCGCGAGAGTGATCGCGAGCGCGGCGCAGCCGATCGAAACGACGGCGGACTGGACCGCCGTCACCGTCAGCGCCGGTATGGCGCCCGACTTCATCACGCGCTTGACCGCGCAGGTCGCCAATGCGCGCAGCAGCGCGGCCAGCACGACCAGCAGATCGCCGGGGCTCGCCGCCACATGGCCGCCCGTCAAGAGCAGCGCGCCAAGCAACGACACGCCGGCGGCCACCCATTCCACGGGCCGCGGCGCGCGCTTGAGCCACGCCCACTCCACGAGCGGCGTGAGCACCACGCACAGGCTGATGAGAAACGCGGCGTTCGAGGCATTCGTGAGCGACACGCCAAACGTCTCGGCCAGAAAGATGCCGAGCAGCAGGAATCCCGCGACGAGCACGCCAGCCTGCTCGCGCCACGTCACGTGACGCAGACCGCGCAACGCGGGCGACAGCAACACGAACGTGATGCCAAAGCGCAGCGCGAGCAGACCCAGCACCGGGTAGACGAGCAGCGCGCCCTTCACTACGCCATAGCTCGTGCCCCAGATAAGCGCGACAGCCACGAGCAGCAGATCGACAGTGCGGGAGGAACGGGTCAGGGCATTCATGGGAAACGAGCCTGCAGATGAGCCGGGAACGGACACATTGTCCGATAATGCTTTCGCAGCGATAATCCACCTTGATGGAACATCATTTATGCTCCGCATGCACAGATGACTTCGCCTTGCCTGCCATGAACCCCGCCGACTTCCTGCCCCTGCTGCCCGATCTGGCCACCTTCGCCCGCGTGGTCGACGCCGGTAATTTCTCGGTCGCGGCGCGCCAGCTCGGCAGCACGCCTTCCACGGTGAGCCGTCAGATGCAGCGGCTTGAACGCGCGCTCGGCACGCGCCTGCTGGAGCGCTCCACGCGCAGCCTGCGGCTCACGGAATCCGGCGCCGAGGTCTACCGTCACTGCGCGGACATGGTCGAAGCCGCCGCGAGCGCGGCACAGGCCGCCAGCCGCCTCACTGGCCGCCCGCATGGCCGCGTCCGCATCTGCGCGCCCATTTCGTTTGCGCAAAGCGTCATTCATCCGCTGATTTCCGGCTTCCTGCGCGCGTACGAAGAGGTCGCGGTGCAGCTCATCTTCACCGACCGCGACGTCGATCCGGTGCGCGACAGCGTCGATATCGTGATTCGCCCGACACCCACGCCGCCGCCGGGGCTCGCGGCGCGGCGGCTCGGCACGGTGCAGTGGATGCCGTGCGCATCGCCCGCCTACCTGCGCGCGCAAGGCACGCCGAAGCACCCGAGGGATCTCGCCCGCCACGACTGTCTCTATCTCGGCGAAACACCCGACGACAACCGCTGGACCTTCCGGCGCGGCGCGCAAACGCATGCCGTCGAGGTGAAGGGCCGCTACATCGCCAACGACGTGGGCGCGCGGCGCGATGCGGCGCTCGCGGACTGGGGTATTGCGAGCCTGCCCGAATTCGCCGCGGCGGACGCGCTGCGCGACGGCCTGCTCGTGCGGGTGCTGCCCGAGTGGTCGCTGGAACCGCGCGCGTACAGCGGCCCGGTATGGATGCTCTATCCGCCGAATCGTTTTCTGCCGCCGAAGGTGCGCGTGTTGATCGACTGGCTCGCGCAGCACATGCCCGGGTGACCGGCGGCATGCGCCCGCTGCTCGTGAGACGATCGGGCATGAACTTGAGCAGCGCCGACATTCACTCACGCGCGTGCACCTCCTAGACTGGGTCATGACAACGAATGCCTGAACCCCTCAAGGAAACACGATGCAAACCCTGCGAACGGATGTCGCCATCATCGGCGCCGGCACGGCCGGACTTTCCGCTTACCGCGCCGCGAAGGCCGAAGGTGCGAGCGCAATCATCATCGAAGGCGGCGCTTACGGGACGACGTGTGCGCGCGTGGGCTGTATGCCCTCGAAACTGCTGATCGCGGCTGCCGAGGCGGCGCACGCGGTGACCATGGCGCCGCTTTTCGGCGTGAATCCGCTCGGTATGGCAATCGACGGCCGGGCCGTGATGGAGCGCGTGCGCAGCGAGCGGGACCGGTTCGTCGGTTTCGTCGTGGACAGCACACTCGCCCTGCCCGAAGCGGACCGCCTGGTCGGGCACGCCCGCTTCATCGACGACGGCCTGCTCCAGGTTGGCGAGCACACGCAGGTGCGCGCGAAAAGCATCGTGATCGCGACGGGGTCGACGCCCACGGTACCCGAGTCGCTCGCCGGACTTGGCGACCGGCTCATCGTCAACGACGACGTGTTCGCCTGGGAGGACTTGCCGCGCAGCGTGGCGGTGGTCGGTGCGGGCGTGATCGGTCTGGAACTCGGCCAGGCGCTCGCACGCCTCGGCGTGCGGGTCACCTTGTACGGCGGCTCGCACGGCAGCGTGGGACCGCTCACGGACCCGCGCCTGATCGGCGAAGCGCACCGCGTGTTCGGCTCGGAAATGAACTTCGAGACGCAGGGACGCGTCGTATCGGCCACGCGCAGCGGTGTGGGCGTGACGCTGCGGTACGCCCGTGCGGATGGTACGCAGTCCGAAGACACGTTTGATTACGTTCTGGCGGCAGCGGGCCGGCACCCCAATGTGGCGAACCTGGGTCTGGCGAACACCTCGCTTGAACTCGACGCGCACGGCATGCCGCGCTTCGACGCGGCTACGCTGCAGGTCGGCACCGCGCCGGTGTTTTTGGCCGGCGACGCGAACGACGTGCTGCCGCTGCTGCACGAAGCCGCCGACGAGGGCCGCGCCGCGGGCCGCAATGCGGCTCGCTTTCCCGAAGTCGAACCCGTTGCGCGCCGTGCGCCGCTTGCGATCGTGTTTTCCGATCCGCAGATCGCCATGGTTGGCAAGTCACATGGAGAACTGGCGGACGGCAGCTTCGTAACGGGCGCCGTGAGCTTCGCGGACCAGGGCCGCAGCCGCGTGATGCTCAAGAACCACGGCATCGGCCACGTGTACGTGGAGCGCGCAACACGGCGCTTCGTGGGTGCGGAATGGCTCGGGCCGGTGGCGGAACATATCGGGCACCTGCTCGCGTGGAGCGTGCAGATGGGACTCAGCGTGAACGAGATGCTGGCGATGCCTTTCTATCACCCGGTAGTGGAGGAAAGCTTGCGCACGGCTCTGCGCGATGCCGCCTCGCAGCTGAATCACCTGGGTTAGGCGCAATTCGCCTGGTTATCCTCTTCAACTCGCAACGGCGCGCACACTGTCAATGAAAGCACTCGTCCTCAGCCGATACGATGGTCTGCTCGAACTGGCCAGGCTCGAGCGCCCGCAGCCGCAAACGGGCCAGGTGCTCGTGCGCGTTCAGGCTGCGGGCGTCCTTCAATGCTGTACCCCCCAGCGACGCACAGTCACCCTCTCCAGCGTATCGAACACCAGATGCTCGACGAGCAGTCCAATCACGATCACAGCCGCAAGCCCGGCAAAAACACGATCGGTATAAAGCTCGTTCCGGTTCTGAAAGATATACCACCCAAGCCCGCCCTGGCCGGCGCTAGCGCCAAATACAAGTTCCGCTGCGATCAGCGTGCGCCATGCGAAAGCCCAGCCCACGCGCAGTCCCGCGATGATCGAGGGCAGCGCCGCCGGCACGAGTATCAGCGCAACCTGGCGCAGCCCGCTCAGACCATAGTTGCGGCCTGCCATGCGCAGCGTGGCCGGAACGCCGAGAAAGCCGGTATACATGTTGAGCGCGAGCGGCCAAAGCACCGCATGCACGAGCACGAAAAGCAGGCTGCCGGTGCCAAGCCCGAACCAGAGCAATGCAATAGGCAGGAGTGCGATGGAAGGCAGAGGATTGAACATCGCCGTCAGCATGGAAAGCACATCGCGCCCCACGCGCGTGGAAACCGCGAGCGACGTAAGCACGAACGCGAGCACCACGCCGATCGCATAGCCGCGCAGCAGCACCGACATCGATATGCCGGTTTTAACGAGCAATTCGCCGCTCGCAATACCCTGCACGAATGCAGCGAGCGTCGCGCCAAAGGTCGGCACGAGCAGATCGTTCGCGACCATCCGCGCCGCGATCTCCCAGCCTGCAACGAGCACGAGCGCGACGAGCGTGCGGCGAAACCAGCCCGCGTCGAGCACGCGCCGCGCGAGCGGCAGGGGCGCCGACTCCGCGCCCGCCTGGACCGGCAACAAGGGGCGCTCGTATTCCGCGCGCACGGGCGGCAAGGGCGGCAGCGTCTGGTGTGGCGTGCTCATCGGCTGGCCTCCTTCACGGCTTCGGTTTCACTATCGGTCTCGAACAGCAAGCGATGAATGCGCGCCACACTCTCGCGAAAGTCCACGCCCCCCAGGCTCGCATGCGAATATGCGTGACTGTTCACCTCGGCGCGCGCGCGTCCCGGATGCGGCGAGAGCAGCAGGATGCGGTTGCCGACCACGAGCGCCTCCTCGATTGAATGCGTGACGAACAGCAACGTGAAGCGCGCGTCGTCCCAAAGACGCAGCAGTTCTTCTTGCATCTTGCGGCGCGTGAGGGCGTCGAGCGCGGCGAAGGGTTCATCCATCAGCAGCACGCGCGGCTGCATGGCGAGTGCACGCGCTATCGCAACGCGCTGCTTCATGCCGCCCGAAAGCGTGTGCGGGTACGCGTCGGCGAAGGCGGCGAGTCCCACCTTGTCGAGATAATGGAGCGCACGTTCGCGCGCTTGCGCGCGCGACAGTTTGCGCGCGACGCGCAACGGAAACGCCACGTTCTCGGCCACGGTTTTCCAGGGCGGCAACTGATCGAACTCCTGGAACACCACCACGCGGTCCGCGCCCGGTCCGCGTACCGGTTCGCCCGCCAGCGAGATCGATCCCGACACCGGCTCGATAAAGCCCGCAATCGCCTTGAGCAAAGTGGACTTGCCGCAGCCCGAGGGCCCGAGCAGCACGAAGCGGTCGGCGCCGTAGACATCGAAGCTCACGTCCTGCGTGGCGCGCACGATGCGCTCGCGGCTGCGGTATTCGAGGCTGACGTTTTCGATGGCGAGCAGGCGTTCGCTGTGTCGTCCCGCTTCGACAGTAGTTTCGGTATGCGCAGGCCGCTCGCTCGCAACAACGCGTGGCGCCGCGCCCGCTTCGCGACGCACAGCGGGAGCGCGCTCCCAGAGTCTGGTGGTGGTGACGTTCACTTTTGCAAATCCAGCGGATAAAACCTCAACATACGGGCATCCGGCGCGCCGCCCAACCAATGAATCGACATATTCAAACCAGGCCTGCTCATAAGCGCGAAATCTTCGCCACCATTGCGAACGGGCCCAGCAAGGGCCGCTCTCTGGCGCCGATGCTGGGCCTGCTCAACTGCCGTTGGCAACCGCCGGATCGTCGAAGAAGTAGTCGCGCCACGACTTTGGTTCGTTGCGGATCGCGCCGACGCGATACATGAATTGCGCGAGCGCGAGCGTATTCTGCGGCGCAGTCTTGAACTGAACCTGCGGATCGCGCAAGATCTTCAGGAGCAGGTTGCGGTCGATCTTCGAGTCGTTCACGCGAATATAGATATCCGCAGCCTGCTCGGGGTGCGCCGCGATGAAATTCGCCGCGTCGGCAAGCGCCGCCACGAATGCGCGATAGGTCTTCGGGTTGTCGTCGCGGAACTTCTGCGTGGCGTAAAGCACCGTGGCCGAACTTGGGCCGCCCAGCACGTCGTACGAGTTGAGCACGATATGCGCCTTCGGGTTGGCCGCCAGTTCCTGCTGCTGGAACGGCGGATTGCCGAAATGCGCCGTGATCACACTGCTGTTGGCGACGATCGCGGCCGTGGCGTCCGGATGCGGAATGGCCTGGCTGTATGGGTCGAGCCGGTCGAACTGCTTCTCGCCCCACTGCTTCGCCGCCGCATACTGCAGCACGCGCGACTGCACGGATACGCCCACGGCCGGCACGGCAATGCGGTCCTTGCCCGTGAAATCGGCAATCGTCCTGACGTTCGGGTCCGTGCTCACGAGGTAATACGGCAGGTTGCCGAGCGATGCCACGCCTTTCACGTTCTGCCTGCCACGCGTGCGGTCCCACACCGTGAGCAGCGGGCCCACGCCCGCGCCGGCCACGTCCACCGCGCCGGAAAGCAGCGCGTCGTTCACGGCCGCGCCGCCAGAAAGACGCAACCAGTCGACCTTGATATCGACGCCGGACTTGCGCCCCTCCTGCTCGATGAAATGCTGGTCCCGCGCGACGTTGAGCATCAGATACACCACGCCGAACTGCTCCGCAATACGGATCTGCCCTTCTGCACGCGCGGATGCCGGCGCACCCAGCCCAAACGACGCGAGCGCAATGGCGAGTGACACTGCGCCCGCACGGCGCCATACGCTCGCTCGCTTCGCGAGCGCATTTCCGGTAGAAAACGACATACTCTGGATTCCTTCTTATTCTATGTGATATCGAACGCGCGAGAAAAGCCCTGCGGTGCGCATCAAAACGGCGTGTCGCCTTCGATGGTGGTGCGATAAAGCTTACGGCGCAGGTGATCAGGCGTGCCCGCCGCGAGGTGCATGAGCGAGCGGTTGTCCCAGAACACGAGATCGTGCTCGCGCCATGTGTGGCGGTAGCAATGCTCCGCGCGCACGCTATGCGCGAACAGCGCGTCGAGCAGCGCACGGCTTTCGTCCTCGGGCAGGTCGACGATGCGCGTCGTGAAATGCTCGCTCACGAACAGCGCCTTGCGACCGGTTTCCGGGTGCGTGCGCACGACGGGATGCACGACGGGCTTGACCTGCGCGACCTGCTGCGCCGTCAGGTTCGGCCGCCACGGGCTGCGCGCCTGGAGTTCCGCATAGCGCGCGAGATAGGTGTGCTCGGCAAACCGCCCTTGCACGGCGCTGCGCAAATGCGCAGGCAGCGTGTCCCACGCGAGATGCATGTTGGCGAACAGCGTGTCGCCGCCCTCTGCGGGCAACTCCTTCGCGTGCAGCAGCGAACCGAGGCTCGGCTTCTCCTTGTACGAGAGATCGGAATGCCAGAAGTGTCCGGCGTCGCCAAGGCCAATGGGCTTGCCGTTCTCCACGATGTTCGAGACGATCAGCACCTCCGGGTAGCCCGCCAGCGCGAACTGGTGCAGCACGTGGATTTGCAACGGGCCGAAGCGGCGGCTGAATTCGACCTGCTGCTCCGGCGTGATGCGCTGGTCGCGAAACACGAGCACATGGTGATCGAGGTGCGCGCGATGAATGCGCGCAAAGTCTTCGCTCGACAAGGGTTGCGCGAGATCGAGACCCACCACCTCCGCGCCAAGCGGCGCATCCAGGGGAAGAATGTCGAAACGTTGGGACGCGTGTGCGCTCGATACGGCAGAAGCGGCGAATGGGGCGGTGGTAGTCACGCAGCAAGCCTTCCAGGTAAGCAATGGTTTCAATCTACGTGATCCGCCCACCGCCTGACAACGAAGCAAATCCGATACGTTTATCCGTTCGAGTCATAAAGCCGCTGTTAAGGCATACGGCGGCATGGGGCATCCCGGCGATCTCGCGGCCCACCTCACACCTACTGCCCGCCCCCGTACATATCGAGCAGCATCAGCGTCACGCCGTTGGTCCAGCCGAAACCGTCCTGCAACGGGTATTCGCCGCCCCCACCGCCGCCTTCGCCCGCGCCCTCGACGATATATTTCTCGACGAGCTTTTGCTGCGTGTTATAGACGTTCTCGACGTCGGCGAGAAAACGCGTGCCGACGGGCTTCGCGAGATCGCTGCGCCCGTATTGCTTGAGGCCCTGGATCGCGATCCAGTGCAGCGGCGCCCAGCCGTTCGGCGCATCCCATTGCTGGCCGGTGTTGTAGACCGACGTGGCGAGGCCGCCCTGCTGGAGCAGCACGTTTTCCATCGTCTGCGCCGTCCTCTTCGCGCGCTCGGGCCACGCCACACCCGCCATCAGCGGATACATCATCGCGGGTGTCTGGTTGTCGCGCGGCTTGCCGAGCCGCCAGTCGTAGTCGCCGTAGTAGCCCTTGTTGTTCCAGAGGTAACGGTTGATGCCTTCGGCGCGGCGCGCGGCATAGCCGGCGAACTGCCCCACGCAGCCGAAGTCGCGCGCGACTGTGCAGGCGCGCACGATCGTCGTTTCCAGATGGAACAGGAGGCTATTCAGATCGACGGGAATGATCGACGTGGTGCGCACGGTCCAGAGATTCTGGTTGTCGCCGAACCAGCGCGAGCTGAAGTCCCAGCCGCTTTCGGCAGTGGCGCGCAGGTCGCGGTAGACCTCGTTGGCGGGGCGGCCCGTGGCCTGCTGCGCGGTCTGGACGTCTTCGATATACGACTCGTCGCGCGGCGTGTCGAGTTCGTCCCAGTAACGGTTGAGCACGGTGCCGTCGCGCAGCACGACTACATTGCGCGTGGCTTGCCCGCGCGGCGTGCTGCTCGCTCCCTGCATCCAGTACGCATACTCCTTGCGCAATGCCGGCAAGTACTTCTGATAAACGCTGTTTCCTTCCTTTTGCGCCGCGAGTTCCACCATGTACGAATAGAACGGCGGTTGCGAGCGGCTCAAATAATAAGTGCGATTGCCGTTCGGAATATGGCCGAAGGTGTTGATCACGTACGCGAAGTTGTCGAGCATATCGTCGACGAGATCTTCATGGCCGGATTCCTGGAGCCCGAGCATCGTGAAGTAGGTGTCCCAGTAGTAGCCCTCCCTGAAGCGCCCTCCCGGCACGACATAGGGCTTCGGCAACGGCACGAGCGAGCTGTTGTCGGGCGCCGAGGTGGTCGTGCGCGTGAGACCGGCCCACAGCCAGTCGATATGCTGGCGCAGGGTCTGCCCCGCCGGCGGCGTGATGCTCTGGTCGGGCGGCGGCATGAAGTACTGGTTTACGAAATTCAACAATGAGAAGCCGGGCTGGTTCTTCTGTGCTTCGTAGAGCTGAACGATGGTTGCGGGGTCCGTGTTCGGCGTCGAATCGACGAAAGTCTTCTGGTCGGGGAAGATCTGCGCCGTCTGCACCGCCACGAAAAGATCGCCGTACAGAATATCGGGCGCGGGCGGCAGCGGCGCGCCCACCTGCGTGTCGGCGAAACAGTTTGCGCAGGCGAGCAAAAGCGTGGCGACGCTGGCTGCGCTGATCGCAGTGCGCGAACGCTGCGGCGACTTTCGGGGCGGGAGTGGCTGTAAGCTTGCTTGAATGCGCTGCGCATCGTTTGGCGATGCGGCGTGGTTGCGGGATTGCAGCTGCGTGCTCATGTTGCCTCCTTGGTGTTGGGGCACTTCGCTGGTCTCCTCGCACCGCCCCTTTCACGCCGTTGTTTGCGGCGCGCGGGTCCGGCTGGATGCGCGATGGCATCGCCGGGTCCCGGGCAACGAGAGCATCGCATGACTTCGCACACCGAATCAACTGCGGCGTGACAATGAGTTACCGTGCGGAAAATTATGCCGCCAACGGAAGAAAAGACGCGGCCGATCGGTAACAGTGGCCGCGCTGTAGCAGCACGTCAAGCAGAAATGCGGGCGCCAGGCACAATAGCCATAGCGCGGGGGCCCACTTGTTTAAACATCGCCCAAATCGTCGATGCGATCCGGAAGCACGTCGCTGCCGGGTTCCAGCGACTCGTCGCCGTCTGCCGAGGCGCGTTCGCCCGTGCCTGCACTATCGGTGTCGCTCCGCGCTTCATCCTCGCCCGCTTCGAGCGCGTGATTGTCGAGCTCGGTGTCGCGGTCGAATTCGTGGCGCTTCGCGCCCTGGGTGTCGCTGCCGGAATCGGATGAATCGCCCGGTCCCAGCGAGCCGGTGTCGTGCCCCGGCGGCATGGATTCGGGAAGATCGTTGTCGGGGTCAAGCGTGCTGTTCATGGCAAGCTCCTTGTAGTGTCGATGGGTCCACGAAACGCGCAGGCGCGTTCCGTGCCGCCCTCCTTGAGGGCCGTTCACTCGTACGTTCAATCGACGGTACGCAGATGACTTCATGCGCATCGTGCGTGCCGAACGTTCCGAACCTAAGCGGAGGTGGGCACCCGGCGTGTAGCAAATCGAAACGATCACGGGCGTGACCGCGCCTGCCTGCGCAAACGCGCAAATGCCATCGCCACGCCAAGGACGCCAATCGCAACACCGCCCATCAATGCGTGCACATGGCGCTCCGTGAAGAGCGGCGCGCCGTCGCTGTGCGCTTCATTGTCGAAGCGGCCACGTGCGCCGATCTCGCCCGGCACGGGCGCATGCAGGTTATCGGGCGCGTCGGGCGCGCGCGGTTTGCCCGTCAACTGCCCTCGATACCCCGCGTGCGCGAGATAGCGATCGAGCAGTCCCGGCGCGACCAGCCCGGCAAGGATGGCGCGCACCGTGGACCAGCCAAGCCAGAGCGTGCGCCGCCGATGTTGCGCGGCAAAGAGAATGGCGCGCGCGGCGACTTCGGGCTCGTACACGGGCGCGACGGGCCGCGCGTCCTGGCCGGTACGGTTGGCCGCCCAGTCGAACTGAGGCGTGTTGATGGCGGGGAGATCGACCAGCGAAATGTGCACGTCGAGGCCGTCGTGAATCAGCTCCGAGCGCACGGCGTCGGTAAAACCGCGCACCGCGAACTTCGCGCCGCAATACGCGGATTGCAGCGGTATCGCGCGCGAGGCGAGTGCCGACCCGACGTTGACGATCGCGCCGCGATTGCGCTTGCGCATGCGCGCGAGCGCAGCCATCGTACCGTGCACCTGGCCGAGATACGTGACCTGGGTCGCACGTTCGAAGTCGCGCGGCGAGATCGACGAGAGCGGCGCGAAAATGGTCGCCATGGCGACGTTCACCCATACGTCTATTTCGCCCATCTCACGCTCGACCCGCGCCGCGGCTGCATCGACGGCCTGCGCATCGGCCACGTCGGTCGGCATCGCGAGCGCGCGCACGTTGTAGGCCGCTTGTAATTGCGCGGCGGCGCGCACGAGCCGTTCGGGTTCGCGCGACAGCAGCGCGACGTCATAGCCGGCCCGCGCGAAAGCTTCAGCGACGGCGCGGCCCACGCCCGCGCCCGCGCCGGTGATGACGGCGATCCTGGGTTGAGTGGTTGTGCGCATCGGGACCGATAACCAGAAAGAGGAGTAGTCTCAATCCGCAAAGGCTATGCCCATAGGGTCCAAACGCGACCCGAAGTGCGGTGAAGACCGCCATGCACTGGCTGGCACCGCATTTGCGCATGCATCCCTTCGCGCGCTGCCGCCCGATTGCGGCGCGCCCATGCCGAGGAGTCCCCGCTCATGTCATCGAATTCATCGTCGAATGCCAGGTCCGCCAAGGCCGACCCATCCGATCTCGACCGCCTCGTCATCGACACGATCCGCACGTTGTCGATGGACGCCGTACAAAAGGCTAATTCCGGCCACCCCGGCACGCCCATGGCGCTCGCGCCGCTCGCGTACCAGATCTGGCAGCATCATCTGCGTTACGACCCTGCCGCGCCGCTATGGCCCAATCGCGACCGCTTCGTACTCTCGAACGGCCACGCTTCCATGCTGCTCTACTCGCTGCTGCACCTCGCGCGCGTGCAAGCGCTAGACGAAGAAGGCAAGCTCGCAGGCAAGCCCGCGGTCTCGCTCGACGATATCCAACACTTTCGCCAGATCGACAGCGTGACGCCGGGGCACCCGGAATTTCGCATGACGACGGGCGTCGAGACGACCACCGGGCCGCTCGGCCAGGGGCTCGGCAACAGCGTGGGCATGGCCATGGCCGGGCGCTGGCTCGAGCAGCATTTCAATCGCCCCGACGCCAGGATCTTCGACTACCGCGTCTACACGATATGCGGCGACGGCGACATGATGGAAGGCGTCTCGCACGAAGCGGCTTCGCTCGCGGGCCATCTGGGTCTGTCGAATCTGATCTGGTTCTACGACAGCAACCGCATCACGATCGAGGGCCACACCGACCTCGCCTATAGCGACGATGTCGAAGCGCGCTTTCGCGGCTACCACTGGAACACGCTGCACGTGAGCGACGCCAACGACACGAAAGCCATCGAAGCCGCCATCCAGAAGGCGCAGGCCGTGACCGACAAGCCGACGCTCATCGTGGTGAAGAGCATCATCGGCTGGGGCGCGCCGAACCGGCAGGACACGGCGGCGGCACACGGCGAGGCGCTGGGCGAGGACGAGGTGCGCCTCGCCAAGCGCGCGTACGGCTGGCCGGAGGACGCGCATTTTCTCGTACCCGATGGCGTGTACGAACGTTTCGCGCAGGGCATGGGCGCGCGCGGCAAGGCGGAGCACGAAGCGTGGAAGCAACGCTACGACGACTACGCGAAGCGCTACCCCGAGCTGGCGAAGGCGCTGAGCTTGATGCTCGAAGGCAAGCTGCCCGAAGGCTGGGACGCCGCGATTCCCACCTTCGAGGCCGACGAAAAAGGCCTCGCCACGCGCGAGTCGTCGGGCAAGGTCCTCAACGCGATTGCGCAGCGCGTGCCGTGGCTGATCGGCGGCGCTGCCGACCTCGCGCCCTCGACCAAAACCAGTCTCAAGTTCGAAGGCGCGGGCAGTTTCGAGCGCGACCACTACGACGGCCGCAATCTGCACTATGGCATTCGCGAGCACGGTATGGGCGCGGTCTCGAATGGCCTCGCGCTTTCGGGTTTGCGCCCGTTCGCTTCGACGTTCCTCATTTTCAGCGACTACATGAAGCCGCCCATCCGGCTCGCCGCGATCATGGAGCTGCCCGTGGTTTTCGTGTTCACGCACGATTCGATTGGCCTCGGAGAAGACGGGCCCACGCACCAGCCGATCGAGCAGCTCGCCTCGCTGCGCGCCGTACCGGGGCTGCTCACGCTGCGCCCCGCCGACGCCAATGAAGTCGCCGAGTCCTGGCGCGTTGCGCTCGCACGTCCGCGCGGACCGGCCTGCCTCGTCTTGTCGCGCCAGCCGCTGCCCACGATCGACCGAAAAAAATACGCAGGCGCACAAGGCGTTCGGCGCGGCGCATACGTGCTCGCCGACGCGCCCGATGGCAAGCAGCCCGAAGTCCTGCTGCTCGCCACGGGCAGCGAAGTTTCGCTATGCATTTGCGCCTATGAGACGCTGAAACAGGAAGGGATCGCGGCACGCGTCGTCTCGATGCCCTCATGGGACGTGTACGAACTGCAGGACGAGGCGTACCGGGACTCGGTGCTGCCGCCGCACATCCATGCACGCGTGGCCGTGGAGCAGGCAGCGACGCTCGGCTGGGACCGCTACGTCGGCCGCTTCGGCTCGCAGATCGTGATGCACACGTTCGGCGCCTCCGCGCCGCTCAAGGCGCTGAAGACCAAATTCGGCTTCACGCCGGAGCACGTGGTCGAAGAAGCGAAGAAGCAGATTGCGCGCTGCAGGGCGGGCGCGGGCGAGTAGTTAGTGCCTGCAGGCTCCGTACATGCGCAAATATCCGCTGTGAAGCATCACCGGCTTGCCGTCCGTCTCTTCGATGAGACGGGCGGCCGCCGCTTCGATCGCGTCGCGGTTGCGGTGGAACGCCTGGCGCAGGTCGGGCTCGCGCAGCGATCTCGCGCCGAAGCGATCTTCCAGCGCTTCAGCCGTAATGGCACAGTCCACCGGGACGGAATCCGCCACCGCAACGAAGGTTAGTGCGAGTTCCTCCGCGTCGTACCCGACCGGACCTTCTGGAAAGGTGATTTTCATGATTGATGGACTCCTGAAATGCTTGCCGGCCAGCCTCCCCTCGCGCCTCACCCGCTCGCGGCAGCCGTTACCTGTGTGCCCGGCCACCGTCGCCGCGCCGTCTACTGCGCGCGCGCCGTACATGCCCAGGTGACGTGGCGCCTTGACCGACGCTCTGGAATGCTTACCGTCTCGTGATGCCAAACAGCAAGCTCGCCAGAAAGAGAATCACGAAGATGAAAAACAGGATCTTGGCAATGCTCGCTGCACCCGCCGCAATCCCGCCGAACCCGAAGACAGCCGCGACGACGGCTATCACGAAGAAAACGATCGCGTAGTAAAGCATTCCCGGCTCCTTTGCAAAAGTCTCCCAGCGTCTGCGCATCAGCCGTGCCTGGGCCGGTTTTCGCCAGAACGCCGGGAGTGCCGCAAAGCGCCGAGTCCCGCGGCATGCCCGTTGCGGGAGAAGCAGGCTGTGGCTCTCAAAGCGAAGGAGGCAGTCATGTACCCGTTGCAATGCGCCTTGCGCGCCGGCCTCGCCGGCCTCTACGCCGTGCTCGGCGCGCAGGTAGCGCTTTCCCAGAGCAGCCCGCAAGCCGGCGGCGCCGAATCACACCCCGAATCACACCCCGAATCACACCCCGAATCACAACCCGAATCACAGCCCGAATCACAACCCATTTCGCGGCCCGACCCGTTGCCGCCGCACAATCTCGCGGCGGGCAATCCCGGTTATGGCGGCGAGGCGAGCGACACGTTCATCACCGCCCACGCGAAGGCCGCGTTGATGGCTGCAGACGGCGTGAACTCCAGCGACGTGCACGTCACCACCCAGCGCGGCGCCGTCACGTTAACGGGAACCGTGCCCGACGAGGCGCAGCGCGACAAGGCCGAAAGCGTGGTCCACGACCTCGACGGCGTAGTCTACGTGACGAACGAATTGAAAGTGTCCAAACCGCGGTAACGCCGCTAACGTCTCACCTCCAACCGCCACCTCCACAGGAACGATTCATGCCGATACTGCGCGCTTTGACGATGTTGCTTCATTTACCGCCGTCCGATCCGCTGGACGACCCGCAACGCCCGCCGCCCAGGCTGCCTGAAGGCGCCCCGCCGCCGCACGTGCCGCCGGAGCGCGCCGGGCACGCGATGCGTTTCGCATGAGGCATGAGAAGAGACAATACGACCACGAAAGGAGTAGACAATGACCCAGGTTCGCGAAGTGATGTCACGCGAGGTCGTGCATATCGCGCCTGACACGACGATCCGCCACGCCGCCGAACTCATGCGCGACCATGACATCGGAGCACTGCCGGTGTGCGACGGCGAGCAGATCGTCGGCATGGTGACCGACCGCGACCTCGCCATGCGCGGGCTCGCCCAGGGCTGCACGGGTGAGGAAACGGTGTCGCACGTGGCGACCTCGGGCGTGCAGTGGTGCTACGAGGACGAAGACGTAAACGTCGTCCAGCGCCGCATGGCGGAGGCGCAGGTGCGCAGGCTGCCCGTGGTGAACCACGAACGCGAACTGGTGGGCACGCTGTCGCTCGGCGATATCGCCACGCGCTGCGACGACGCGCAGCGCGAGCGCATTGCCAATACGCTCGAAGACATTTCGCAGCGGCGCGTGCCGTGACAATCGGGCCGGGCTCAGGTCTGCATCGATGTTCGCCGGCGGCTCCGCCCGCCGGCTAGTCGAACGCCTCCCTCGCGCGCACGCGGCGCTCCGTTGCCGCGAGCGCTTCCTGGCGCCGGTAATAGCGTTCGAGCACGTAGCCCGCCGTCGCGCCGTGTAGCACGACGGACAGCACGATCGCGTCGAGTGCCGCGGGCAAGACAGGCCGCAGCGCATCGCCGGCCACGTCGATACCCCACACCGCGTAATAGAACGCGCCCACGCCGCGTATGCCCATCCATGCCATCAGGACGCGCTGCGGCGCGTCCGCGTGCGAGCCTGCCATTGCCGCGAAAACGGCCAACGGTCGCGCAACGAACACCAGCACGAGCGCACACAGCATAGCGCGCAGGTCGAGCATCTCGCGCCAATGTGCGGAGATCACACAGCCGATGATAAGCAGTACCGATAACTCGGCGAGCCGCTCGATTTCCAGCGTGAAACCCGTCATGCCTTCGGCAAGCCAGACATGCGCGCGCTGCGGATCTTTCGCCACTTCGGTGCGCTCGCCAAGCTGCACGCTTTCGAGTGTTTCGGCCGGGCGGCGCTCGCCCGTCGCGCGCAGTTCCTGGTGGCGCAGCGCTACGCCCGCGGCGAATACGGCCACGAACGCGTACGCGTGCAGCAGCAGCGCCACGCCGTAGGTCACGGACATCAGCCCGATCGCTATGAAGCCATCCAGGCCCACCGCTTCGCCATATCGGGTGCGCAGATGGAACACGACCCGCACGCACAGCGTGGCGAGCACCGCGCCCACGAGGAGCGCACCCACGATGCCCCAAGCCGCCCACGCGGCGAATGCCGTCGCGTTCTGCGTGCCGGCGCCGTGTACGCCGCACAGTGCTAGACCGAGGAGCGCGAACGGCATCGCCGCGCCGTCGTTGAGGCCGCCCTCGCCCGAGAGCGCGAATCGCACTGGCTCGGCGTCGCCGGCTTCATGGACGCGCAACTCGTTGGCGAGCACCGGGTCGGTCGGCGCCAGCGTCGCGGCAAGAAACAGAGCCACGCCGGTGGCGGCGCCCAACGCCGCGCCAAACGCGTACATCAGCGCGACACTGAACGCCATGGCCAGCACGCCAAGGCGCAATGGCAAGCACCAGAGCCGGTCGCGCAACCGCACGCGCAAGTGCATGCCGACGGAAAACAGCGAGATCACGAGCCCGGCCTCCGCCACCACGGTGAGCGTGCGTACGTTCTGTGCAAGGTCGGCGCGCACGAGCCCGAGCACACCCGGCCCGACGATCACGCCCACGGCCAGATAAATCATCGCGCCTGTAAGCGGCAAGCGCGCGATCGGGCCCCGCGCAAGCGCCACGAACACCAGCAGCACGCCGATCAGCAAAAACCATAGTGCTTCCTCGGGCATCGCAAGACTTCCCTCCTCATCAATCGATAGAAACAGCGGAATTCGGCCACTTCGAACGAGAAACGGCACAGCGCGCCGCAATAGATCGCGAGGCCATCCCGTTCATTGCCCATGCCCTCCCGAACTCGCCGCTTCCCGTATGCGCAAGGAGGATGCCAGCGCGGCCGCGCACCATGGCGGGGACCCGGGCGCGCGCATTGCTGAATATTCGATGCATCGACGCTGCACGGACGGTCGGACAACCCGATGGCCGCGCGGGAGATGCGAACGCGTCACGCAACCTTCGACTATTTCAGGAGCCCATCATGGCGATGAACCCCGATTCCCCGCAGACCGGCGCGCGTATCGTCGGCAAAGGCAGTGAGACCGCTGCCGGCCCAGGCCCGTACATCATGGCATCGAGCACGCTCGAAGGCGACCGCGTGTACAGTTCGGATAACGAAGAACTCGGCAAGATCAAGCACATCATGCTCGATGTCGAACGCGGACGCATTGCCTACGCGGTCATGTCGAGCGGCGGCTTTCTCGGCATTGGCGACAAGCTGCTCGCGCTGCCGTGGGCCGCGCTCACGCTCGACACCACGCACAAGTGTTTCGTGCTGAACGCGAACAGCGAGCGTGTGAAGGATGCGCCGGGCTTCGACAAGGACCACTGGCCTTCCATGGCCGACATTGGCTGGGCGACCACAGTGCACGAGTACTACGGCGCACGCGCGCATTGGCAGGACGATCCGCTCGCGCCGGGCAGCGGTATCGAGCCGCCCGGAATGGGCGGCCCGAAGCTTTGAGGCTCGCTGGCACATGAGCGAAGCGGGCTCTCGTTGATTCGCGGGCCCGCAACCGGGCGGTGCGCCTCGAGACCGCAGGCGTGCCGGGATCCGTGAAGTCGTATCAGTTCGCCTTGCGCGCCTCGTTCGCGCCCACAACCAACGCCACGACCGCAAGCAGCGCGCAGACCGCCGCAAACACGGCATCGGCCCGGAGATGCCCGGCTGCGCGCGCGAGCACCGCAATGCCGACTGCCGGAACCGAATTGCCCGCGTAGCAGCACAGCAAATATGCCGATAGCAGTTCTGCGCGCCGTTGCGAGGGCGCGATGCGGTTGACCTCCTGAAGGCTGCCGCGGAACCCCCACGCGCAAGCTACGCCTGAGAGCGCCGTCGCCGCCAGCAGCCAGACGAGCGAGCCCGCGACCTGCGCCCATAGCAACATCGCAAGGCCGGGCGGCAGCAGCCACAAGCCCGCGGTCATGGCCGTGCGCGCGGCGAGCGCTGGCGTGGCGACGATCGTGAGCGCCCCCGCCAGATACAGCTCGGCAACGACGGTCCCGCTCAACGCGGGACTGTGTATATGCATGCTGCTGGCGAGCAGATTGGGCAGCAGCGCGGCGTAGAAGCCCAACAGAGCGAAGGTCGCGAAAGCGGTCACCGCAGGCGCCGCGAATGCGAGGCGCAGCTCGCGCGGCACGCCGATACGTGGTTCGAGCGAGAGCTGCGCGGGAGAACGCGCGGGCGATGCAACGGTTTCGCAGGCAAGCGCTGTCAACACCGCCGTGATGACCAGCACGACCAGATGAGCGCCGAACGGCAAGCGTAACGGCCATGGCGCGAACTGCGCGAGCAGTCCCGAGATGACCACGCCCGCGGCCAGTCCGCCGAGATTGACAGCCGCTGCGAGCCGGCTCGCGCGCGCCTTGTCCGCGCCGGGCTGCAGCTCCGCGATCCACGCCGTCGCGCTGGCCGCGCCCACGCCGATCGCGAGACCGCTCGCCGCGCGCGCGAGAAACAGCATTGCGGGATGAATGGCCAGAAGGAAGATCAGCGCGCTCGCAATTGCCACGGCGAGCACAACGAGGCTCACGGGCCGCCGCCCTGCCTGGTCGGAAACACGCCCGAACGCAAACAACGCGATGAGGTTGCCGACCACGTAGGTCGCGTAGACAAGCGTGACGGTCAGTTCGGAAAGGCCGAAGCGCTGCTGATAGAGCGGATAGAGCGGGGTGACCATCGTGCTGCCCGCGTATATCGCGCCGAGCAGCACGGCGGCCGCCACGAGCGACGTGTGGCGGTCCAGCCGGCCTTGCAGGGAGGGTGCGTGCGCGGTCATTCCGGATTCCTCAGCCTGGGAGTGCCTCCGTGCGCGCACTTCGCGTGCCCATACGGCGCGCTCAAGGCCCTTCACGCCGCTTTCGTCTACCATCACGTTTGCATAGTGATCCGATCAGGAGACCGTATGTACGCACACGATCTGAGCGCGCTTTACCGGCGCTACATCGACTGCCTGAACCGGCGCGATTGGGTTTCGCTCGGGGAATTCGTCGCTCAGGACGTTCTCTTGACGACGATGAATTGCCCGCTTTTTTTGACCCCTGCAATCGCATTTGCGGATTGCCGCCACGAAACTCCGAAGGCGTAGCGTCGAACCACTGACGGCAAGCGCGCGACAACGAGGATTGCGCAGGAAAGCCCAGCATTAGCGCAATCCGGCCAATCGTCATCCGGGTATTTCGAAGGTAATGGACCGCGAGCTGCTTTCGAAGCTCATCCTTTAGTAATTCGAAACTTGTGCCGTCTTCTGAAAGGCGGCGCTGCAGTGTTCTCGGGAGCAGCGCAAGAAGCGCGGCGACGCCGGATTTGTCGTCGCTCGACGTGCCAAGCGTCTGCCGCAGCACCTGACGAACGCGATCCGACGTGCCCCCCTCAGCCGCACCGAAGTTCCGGAAAATATAGTCTTCCGCGATCTGATGAAACGAGGCGTTCGCGCCCTGAACATTGGCCGCAAAAGTATCGCGCGCAATGTGCAACGTTGCGCGCCCGGGTTCCTCAAGCAGTCTCGCCCCGAAAAAACGCTCATACGCCGCGCGGCTAACGACCGGTTCATGTGCTATCGAAACGGCGCGAAGGTCGTATTTGTCCCCGGCAAACAGCCGCAGGAAATTGTGCGCGTCCGCAAGGCAAAGGTCGCTGTTCTGCCGCGTGACAACAGGACCGGACAGATGAACGTCGACGGACACGGCGACCGTATTCTTCAGGACTGGGCTGCTCTCGTTGACCGACACGACGATTCCCGGACTGTGCACGAACATGTATCGGATCAGGTCGTTCAGTGCATCCTTGATGGTGGCCGCGTTGCCTGCATCGACAATCGCGTGCATTACGTGGACATCACCGGCGAAATCCCGTTCTTCCAGTTCTGCCATGCACAAGATCCGCGTGCGGTCAGCGCGGGTATCGTGCTTTGCCCCGGCGCGGGGTTCGATATCGTCCCGACCGATTGCCTCGCTGCGGCGCTGAATGTGCAGATGCCCGATGCAGCGCGAATCGACCTCGCCTTTTCGTTTGGAACGAAGCCGAGTATTGGAACGATGAAAACCATTCTGGAGTCCGCAGCAAGTGGCGGTCTGATCAGACAGAATCATCGGCTCGTTTCGGTGCCGAACGCCTGGCACATCCGACGCATTCCGCTTCCCGGCGGCACGCGCTGGGCCGCTTCGCTTCGAAACCATCGCGATCGATATGCCGGAATACGGCCTGACACAGGTGAACCGCGGCAAGCCGGTGCGCTACGACGATTGGGTGCAGGCCGGGAGCGATCTCATCGACATGGAGCTGGCGAAAGACAACCGGCCCATCGTGCTATACGGACTGAGCGCAGGCGGTATGCAGACGTATCACGTCGCGGCAAGGAACCGGAAAGTCAGTGGCATTGTCGGAATGACCTTTCTCGATCAGCGAATCCAGCAGGTTCGCGACGAGACGGCGTTCAACCTGTTCATGAGCCGTGTTGGCGGCCCACTCGCGACGTTGACCGCCCGTACGCCACTCGCCGGCCTGCGCATTCCCATGTCCGTGGCGAGCAAGATGTACACGCTCGTCAACGATCCGGCTGCACTGAAATCCTGCATGGCGGACAAAACGTCGGCGGCAAAGTGGGTGACCATGCGTTTCCTGGCCAGCTACACCGGCTATCAACCCGCTATCGAGCCGGAGGATTTCGACGTATGCCCGATACTGTTGACGCAGCCCGCGCAGGATCGCTGGACGCCCTTGCATCTGAGTCAATTGTTCCTGCAGCGAATCCAGCATGTTCCTGTCACAGTTACGCTGCTGGAAAACGCTGGCCATTATCCGCTGGAGCAACCCGGCCTGAATCAGATGGTGACCGCGATTCATGGCTTTTGCGTCGACGTGACGCGCGACCGCGCGTGATCGCGGATGGATGTCTCGGCTTGTCCGAGGGTGTGTCAAAACCCGTGAGATCGCCTGGACCGGCTCAATTCCCCTTCGTGCGCCCGTCTCCCAGCCTTTTTAACGGCTTCTTTTTTCCGCCAATCGTCAGCGCAAAGCGCTCGCGCGACAATTGGCCTGCCGTCAGCGACTCGCTTCGTCCCGCAGTCGGAACTGCGCAACAGCATCGTTGAGCCGCACGCTCTGCGCTTCAAGCGAAAGCGCGACGGCCGCCCCCTCCTCGACGAGCGCCGCGTTTTGCTGCATCGTTTGCTCCATTTTCGCCACGGTCACGTTGACCTGCTCGATGCCGACCGACTGCTCGTCTGACGCGATGCTGATCTCGCCCATGATCGTGTTGACGCGCTCGACCGCATTGACGAGCTCGGACATTGTCGAGCCAGCCTGCGCGACCAGGCCGCCGCCCTCCTCGACGCGGCGCGTCGAAGCACCGATCAGTTCCTTGATCTCCTTCGCAGCCGACGCGCTGCGCTGCGCGAGCCCGCGGACCTCGGTCGCGACGACGGCGAAGCCGCGCCCCTGCTCGCCGGCGCGTGCGGCTTCGACGGCCGCGTTCAGCGCGAGGATGTTGGTCTGAAACGCGATGCTCTCGATGACGCCGACGATGCCCGTGATCCGCGAGGCGCTTTCGGAGATCGCCGACATCGTCGCGACGACGCGCTCCATCGCCAGTCCGCTGCGCGCCGCGATGTCGGCGGCGCCCTCGACATGGTGGCGCGCATCCCGGGCGTTGTGGGCGTTCTGGCGCACCGCAGCCGTCAGTTGCTCGACACTCGCCGCGGCCTGCTGCAGCGACACGGCCTGCTGTTCGGTACGCGAGGACAAATCGACGTTGCCGCTCGCGATCGCGCGGACGTCGCTGACAATCGTTTCCGCACTCGCGCGTACCTGCTGCACCGTCGCGGTAAGCCCGGCCTGCATCTGCTTCAACGCATTCAGCAGGTAGGCCATTTCGTTTGCGCGAGCGACAACGACGGTGCCCGTCAGGTCGCCCCTGGCGATCTTGTCGAAGTGATCGACAGCGAGATCGATGGGCTCGACGATCGCCTTCGCGAGCGCGCGCTGCGCGAAGAAGCCGACGATGAGTGCAAGCGCGGCTACCGCACCCAACGCCCAGACAATCTTGTGGAATAGCGCGGCAGCCGCGTCGTAGCGGGCCCGCTCGCGGTCGAACTGAAAGATTTCGAGGGCCTCGATCGCCTGCTGGTATCCGGCGAAAAGCGCCGGGGGCGCGGAACGCTGCGTCTCGAGGAAATTGAATGCGTCGTCGTGATCGAGCTGGGACAGCGCCTTCAAGAAGACCTGGTCAAGCAGCGCCTGGCGGCTTTTGTGAAGCGCGTCGAACAGCGCCTGCTCGCGTGCATCCCGATCGTGCAGGCGCGCGTACCCGTCAAGTTCGTCGTTGCTTTGCTTAAGCAACGTGTGGAGCTGCGCGATTTCATTCCTGGCGGGTTGGCCGGCGGCGATGATTTGCGCGACATCGTTAAAGCGCTCGCGTGCGACGAGCATGCGCTCGGAGCTTGTCTTGAGGTGCAGCAGCGACGCGGTGTCGTCGCGGTACATCGATTCAAGCGCCGCATTGCCGGCGTAAAGGCCGACGATAGACGACCCGACGACCAGAACCAGCAGCATCGTGTAGCCGGCGATCGTCGCGGCGAGGCCACCGCGGATGGAAAGCTGTTTGAGCATGGGCTGCCTTGATCTGGCGACCGGCACGCGACCGGCGGCGGATGTATCTTTCGGGTCACGAAACCCGCTTGCCTCTTCGAAGAGTGCGGCAAACGCGGGAGCAATGGACGGGATAACGGCGCAGCCAGCAGCAAGTTTTTCGCTAACGCGACATCGACATGGCAAATTGCGACTTCCGTATGCGCGGCCCGGGGTTTTGTCGCATGGCGCGCTTCTTCCGCTCGTTCCCGGAATACGGTGCGGTATTCTCCTAACCGACACTGATCCAGCCCAAGGAACGGGCACCTATGCGCTAGCGAGATCACGCCTGCGCGTCGGCTATGCTTGTGCGATCTACTGAGACCAACCGTCACCGATATTCATCAGGAACGGTTTCGATACGGAGAAGAAACCTGTCCACATCGCCCCGGCTATGTTGTCGAAGTCGTCGATGCCGGACACGGCCGCGATGCCGCCGTCATCAGATGGAAGGTTCCTGACGAGGCCGGCCAGATTCAGTCTGACTCCCGGTATTGGAACGAGATAGCTATTGAGGAACACCTAAAGACGGCTGTGCATTATGCAGACATAGACCCTTCCCACCAAACACATTCTCGTACCTCTCACTCATTTGGTATGCCGATTAACATATTCAATGTATTTGCGAATCGCCGGTCCGTGTCTCGGTCGTCGCCCCTGCAAGATGACTGCGTGGCCGACCGTTTCCCATCGACGTGGGGTGACTGGGCGCTACCAGCCAGGGAGTTTGGTGGTGCCGGGTCGCTTTCGAGTCTCAAGACCTATGGCGTTTTGCCGATAACAACAGGGGTGTGGCGACGTCAACGCCATCATTCGTTGATTTAATTGGGGGCAAATTGCGGTGTCGCAAGGTGAGGCTATGTCCGGCTTGGCTAACAAATCACGGGAGTATGCGGACGGCACAGCAATCGGCGTCGCCGTCGTCGGGCGCGACACTTGCGGCGGGCTCGTGGTCAGCGCGTGCGATGATCAGTTCCTCCAGATGATCGGCAGAGCACGCACGGATTCGCGCACCTTTCCCATCCCCTTGGATACGCTGCTTCCGGATCATCCGTCGTCCGAATTGCGAGAAAAGCTCCATGGGTGCTTCGCGTCCGACGCAGCGCTGGAACTGGAGCAGGCTTACGAGTTCACCGCAGGCGCTCACCGGTGGCACCTCTCGCTTAAACCACTGAGACATGCAAACGGCACGACTGCGCACGAAATCCTTGTGACGTGTTTTGACAACGCGCCGAAAATGCATCTGACGCACGAACTGGAAGTCAGCGACTCGCGTTTTCGCGCGGTCGTGGACTCGGCCTATGACGCGATAGTGACGATCAACGAGCAGCACAACATCACGCTATTCAACCGCGCGGCAGAAAACCTGTTTGGCTATCAATCGTCTGAGGTGCTTGGACAGCGGATCGAAATCCTGCTGCCAGAAAGATTCCGCGCTAACCATTCGAGGAACGTGAAGCAGTTTGCGGATTCGGTGCAGATGAGCTTGCGGTCGATCACCCCACCGCGGATGGACGAAAGCAACAGCGTGTACGGGCAGCACCGGAACGGCACAATCATCCCTGTCGAAATTGCGATTTCCAAGATCAAGGTCGACGGGGTGATCGAGTTCACGGCCGTCATTCGCGACATCACCGAGCGCGCCCAGCTCATGGATCTGCTGAAGAAGCAGGCCGTCACCGACGCCCTGACCGGCTTGCCAAATCGCCGCGAATTTCTGGACTTTGTCAAAAAAGTGCTCGCCACTGACAAGATTCTGTCCGTATTCATCCTCGACATCGATTACTTCAAGAAGATAAACGACAGCTACGGCCACGATATTGGCGACGAAGTGCTGCGCGTGCTGGCGAAGGTCGGTACGTCGTTTCCGCACGGATCCATGCGGTTCGCGCGATGGGGAGGCGAGGAATTCGTCGCGGCGCTGCCGGACACGGATAGCCGAAGCGCGCTTGCGATTGCGGATACGCTGCGCCGGCGTTTCGAGCAATCGGATTTCGAACATGCCTGGCGTCTGAAACCGATTCCTTTTACGGTCAGCATTGGCGTGGTCACCCGCGACGCCGGCGAGCGCGATGTCGATGCGCTTATGCGGCGCGCAGACCGGGCGCTCTATCAGGCGAAGGAGTCGGGCCGAAACCGGGTGGAGGTAGGGTAGCCCTGGACAAGCTTAGTCAGAGCGAGTAAGCATTGGCGGCACAGGAGCCGATCGATCGCTATGCATCAATGTTCATCCATCGTCCACGAGTACGAGCGGCTTGCCCTTGAACCTCCACGCTGGGTAGCACTCGACTGAGAAAATCGTGCATTCGCCTCGCGATCTCCTCGCCCTTGTCGGCCAGCGCGCAATGACCGCTGTCCGTCAAATGGATCTCTGCGTTGGGCACGACTTCGCGATACCGCAGCTGACAGGACGCAGCGTCGACGATTCTGGAGAACGCGCCGCTGGTGCAGCCTGCACGTGCAGGATCGCAGCGTCGGCTGGTCGGGTTCCCCTCGGCCGATTGTCGGTTCACCCCGTCATCTCGGGGGCGAGACCGCGCGATTACCCTAAAGATGGTGTGAGCGCCGGCGTCGCAACCGTCCTGGTCGCGCCAGCCTTACCTTATCAACGGCTGGCGCCTCCTGAACTCAAATGCCTTGCCGCCGTTCAGATGCCTGTCATGTCCGGCAACGGGCCATTCGACTCAGCGAAATGTCTGCAAACCGTCGTTCATCGGTCGAACTTGATCAAGTCCTTGAAGATTAGTTGTCCCCAGCTATTTCCGCGCGCATGGACGAGCAGCCCGCCTTCAGAGAGCCCGCCAAGCTTGATTGGCGCGAAACCGAGCTTTTCCGCAAGCGCGCCAATCTCCGCTGCGGCTCGGTCGTCGTCGCTCGCCAGAAACACGACTCTCCTGCCACCGTGTGCGGACGGGTCCTGGTCAAGGACGGCAGCGACCAGATGGTTGAAGCCTTTCACCAGTTTGGCCCCACTGAACGCCTTCGCGACGACTGCAGAGGATGGAAGACCGTTCAGTTCATCGAGTGGGGCCTGCGTGTTCATTGCGTCGACGACGGTCTTTCCCTTCCAGCCGGGCAGCGCCCTTGCGACCTCCGGGTGCGACTCGAAACGGACAGCCAAAAAGATGATGTCCGCCTTGACGGCTTCCGCCAGGGTTTGGGGAATGATCGTGGGCCCGATCGCCGCCGTGTGGGATGCAAAGCTCGCCGGGTCACGCGTGGTTGCGACGGATACTTCGATGCCGCTGCGGGCAAATGCCTTGGCCAGAGCCTGGCCGATCTTGCCGAAGCCGATGATTGCGTAGCTCATGAGATTCTCCTACGTTTATCCGGCGCGCTCAGAGCTTGTAGCCGCCGCTCGCTTCAATCGTCTGGCCGGTCACCCAATGACCATCGTCGGAGGCCAGGAACGCCACGACGGCAGCGATTTCCGAGGGTTCGCCGAAGCGTCCCAGCGCGATTTCGGCCTCGACGGCCTTCACGAGTTCGGGATTCTCCCGGAAGGCGGCATTCGCGTCCGTTCGCGTGTAACCCGGCGCTACAGCGTTCGCAGTAATTCCGCGCGGCCCCAGTTCGGCCGCGAGTGCGTGAGTCAGGTTGTTGATGGCCGCTTTGGCCATCGAATAGACGGGTGCTGCCGTCACGGGCTTCGTGGCGGCAGCGGAAGAGATGTTGATGATGCGCCCACCATCGGCGAGACGATCGAGAGCGGCCTGAACGATGAAGAAAGGCGCGCGGGCGTAGACCGCCATCAGGGTGTCCCAACTGTCCGGTGTCGCGTCCTTGAAGCCGACCCAGCCCAGATTGCCGGCGTTGTTGACCAGAATGTCGAGGGTTTTGCTTCCGTTGCGCCGGGTGAATTCGCCGTCGAGTTTCTCGAACAAGGTCGGGACGCTCGCCGGGTCAACGAGATCCGCCTGGATCGCGAACGCCGTGCCTCCGGCTTTCCCGATGGCCGCGACCGCCTCGTGTGCTCCGGATTTGCTGGCGTTGTAGGTCAGCGCGACCGTCGCACCGTCCTTTGCGAGACGTTCGGCGATGGCTCGGCCAATGCCACGCGATGCCCCGGTCACGAGAGCGGTTTTGCCCTTTAGTGATTGTGCCATTTGGTTTTGCTCCTCAGAGTTGCGCCAGACCGCCGTCAACGGCGACCTCGCTGGCCGTCATGAAGCTGCTGTCCGACGACGCGAGAAAGGCAGCCGCTGCTCCGATCTCCGCCGGATCGGCCATGCGCTGGAGCGGCGTCATCGACGCGAAGACCTTCTGGCCCTCCTCGCCCAGCGCTTCCTTCGCGAGTTCGGTCGCCGTCGCCCCGGGCGACAGCACGTTGACCCGGATGCCCGTGCCCTTCAGATCCTCCGCCCAGGTCCGCGCGAGATTGCGCACGGCCGCCTTGCTCGCGCTGTAAGCGCTGAATGCCGGGGCACCCGTGGTGCCCGCGCTCGATCCGGTCAGGATGATCGACCCGCCCTGGCCCATGAGCGGCAGCGCCTTCTGGACCGTGAAGATCGTGCCCTTCACGTTGGTGTCGAAGGTCTCGTCAATGTGCTCGGGGGTGATCTGGCCGAGCGCAAGCGGGCTTCCCGTGCCCGCATTGGCGAAGACGATGTCGAGGGATCCGCGCTCGGCCTTCACCGCCGCGTAGAGTCGGTCGAGGTCGGCCAGATCGGAGACCGAGCCCTTTACCGCGCGGGCATTGGGCCCAAGGTCGGCCACAGCGGCGTCGAGCAACGCCTGCCGGCGGCCGAAAATAAAGACGAACGCGCCCTCCTCGATGAAGCGCCTGGCTGCGGCGCGGCCGATCCCGGTAGCGCCACCGGTGATCACGGCAGTCTTTCCATTCAGTCTGGTCATGTCATGCATCCTTCGAAACAAAAGCGAGACACCATTCTGAAGCGCTTGATTCATGAAGCCAATTGACTGAATATTTATAAGTACCATCTACTTTCTAGATATATATGCTAGATAACGTCACCATCAATCAGCTTCGGGCCTTCGTCGCCGTGTGTGACCAGGGAAGCTTTTCCGGGGCTGCCCGGGAACTGAGGCGTGCACAGTCGGCGATCAGTCACGCGATCAACGCGCTCGAGAGTGCCTTCGATGTGGTGCTGTTCGAGCGCAACACTCGCAAAGCGACGCTGACGGCTGCCGGGCGCAGCCTTCTACCCGATGCTCGCGGGGTGATCTCGCGCACCGAGGAAATGAAGATGCGCGCAGTTGCCATTGCTGAAGCCGGGGTCCCACAGGTCTCGGTTGCCGTGGATACCTACTTTCCGCGCGCGCATCTGATCGAATGCCTGCGCACCCTGCAGGCGGACTTTCCAACGGTTGCAATCAACCTGCGCATGACGACCATGCAGGACGGCGAGCGTCTGGTTCTCGAAGGCACCTGCGCGTTGGCGGTGACGATCACGGACGTGCCGGAGGTGAGCCCCGGCACCATAGAAAGGCTGCATCTATGCGACGCGCAAATGGTGACCGTCTGCGCGCCAGCGCATCCGCTGGCCGCAATCGCGGGGCCAATCCCGCGGGAGGAATTTGGCCGGCACATCCAGCTCGTCGTAACCGACAATCAGCCCGATGCGGAAAAGACACAACAGGGGGTCGCGAGTGAGCGCCAGTGGCGGGTGAACGATCTCGGCGCGAAGCACGATCTGCTCAGGGGAAGCTTGTGCTGGGGGCACATGCCGCATCATATGGTTGCGGAAGACCTCGCGAAGGGGACACTTGTCGAACTACAACGACGCGCGTGGCACATGCGCCCCCTCACGTTCATGATCTCGCAGCGGCGCGGATACGCGTTTTCCGAATGTGAGGCACGGCTGGTCGAGCTCCTTGGCAATCTTCATCCGTTCTTGAAAGGCGGGAAGACCAAGGCCGGCGTAACGCGCGGTCGCTGACGGGTTCGCTCCGCGACGCACGGCGCGTGAATTCCAGCGCTTTCTCTGCGTGTGGTGAATTGGAGCCGAAGGTCGCAATTCGTGCTGACTTCAGCCGATGCCGGTTCGCCTGTACGCCGGGACTCAAATCGTCCCGGCGCGATGATGACTTACTTCGTGGTGTATCCGCCGTTGATGAGGATGGTCTGGCCGGTGATCCACCAGCCATCACTAACGAGATGACGGATGAACGGCACCACATCCTCGACGTCGGTCAACCCTGTTTTCGAAAACGCGGACAGTGCCGCGGCCGTTTTATGGTACGAGACCGCTTCCGCGCCTTCAGCGGGATAAAAGAATGGCGTATCCATAGGACCGGGTCCTACGGCTGTCACTGAAATTCCGCGCGCTCCGAACTCCTTTGCGGCCGCACGCGTATAGTGCTCGACGGGTGCCTTTGTACCCGCATAAGCCGCGTAAAAGGGGGTGAATGCACCGAGCAGCGATGTCACGAGCGTGACAATCTTTCCGTTGTCGTTCACGTGTCGGCCTGCTTCGCGCAGAAAGAAAAATGCGGACTTCGAATTAACGGCGGCCATCTCGTCGTATTCCGCTTCGCTGATCTCCGTGAACGGCTTCTTCAGCACCTTGCCGACCGTGTTGATGGCGATATCCGGACGCCCCACCGCTGCGATCGCCTCTTCGAACAGACGCTCGACCGCTCCCGCGCTTGTCAGGTCTGCCTGGAATGCAACAGCCTCGGAACCGGATTGCTTGACCGCGGCGACAGTTTCGTCCGCCGCGGGCTTCGTGCCGGCGCTGTTGTAGTGAATCACGACCGCCTTCGCGCCGTGTCTGGCCAGGTCCCGCGCGATGAGGCCACCGAGGTTTTTCGCGCCACCGGCGATCAACACTGTCTTTCCCTGGATGTCATGGCTTGCCATTTGTCTTCTCCGATCCGCGTGACCGCCCCACGCAGCCACCTTGACTGTGGATGGTATAGTTCGAACTGTTTCCTATAAAGCCTCTATTTCTGGATGCATCCGTCAGAAATTGCGACCAATGGAGGTGTCGTTTTTCGTGGTGAATGAGTTTCGGCTGAGCTGGCAGACATGGACCGTATTGACTTGTTTCGGGTATTCGCTCGCGTCGTCGAATGCGCGAACTTTACGCGCGCCGCGGATACGCTTGGCATGCCTCGCTCGTCCGTTTCGGCCGCCATTCAGGAACTGGAAAACCGGGTCGGCACGCGATTACTGAACCGAACCACGCGCAAGGTCACGACGACCCAGGACGGCGCCGCCTTCTACGACCGCTGTCTGCGACTCATCGCAGACATGGAGGAAACGGAGAATCTGTTCCGTTCGGCGGACTCCGCGTCCGCCGGTACGTTACGCGTCGACATGCCCGGCCGAATTGGGCGCTTAATTGTCGCGCCTGCACTTCCCGCATTTCTCAACGCCTATCCGCGGATCGACGTTGAAATTGGCGCGACGGATCGAGCGGTCGATCTGATCGAGGAGCGAATCGATTGCGCGCTGCGCGTCGGCACGCTCAATCAATCCGAACTCATTGCGCGTCCGATCGGCGACCTCACGCTGATCAACGTCGCCAGTCCTGCGTATCTTGCCCGGCACGGCATCCCGCGCGATCCTGGCGACCTCGCGCAGCACATACCGGTCGGGTATGCGTCGCCGTCGAGCGGCCGGCTTGCGCAGTGGGAATGGGCTGACGGCGACACGGTCAGGACGCTCGCCATCAAGGGGCGCGTAACCGTCAATAACGCGGAGGCGTATATCGCCTGTTGCCTGGCAGGCCTCGGGCTCATACAGATCCCTGCATATGATGTTGAGGCTCATATCCGCGCTGGAGAACTTGTCGAAGTGATGCCGGAATTCCGTGCTGCACCCATGCCGGTCACGCTGCTTTATCCGCACCGGCAACACCTTTCTCGCCGCTTTCAGGTTTTTGCCGACTGGCTTGTTGAAATCGTTGTAAACAGGTGCTGCGAACGGACGGAGGGCGAATGATTCGCGCATGAGTGCGCGTTGTTTGCCGATCTGGCGCTCGGGAACATCCTGAACGGGCGGATCGTTTGCCTGGAAGACGCAACTGATACGTTTAGATAGCTGAATGGCCGTTATGCCCAGTGGATTTGGCCAACCTTCATTCCGCCCGACGTATCCGGGAAAAGCTGTAATGTTATAACGCCTGAATTGATCTGCGCTGCAAGCGGGTAAAATCTCTACTATGAAAGGCATAGCGCGAAATTTCTTACTCGTTGCAATTCTTCTCTCTGTATCCAATCTCGCCTCGGCTCTCGATGACCGTTTGGTTGGTAACTGACAGGGTCAGAGGGACAAGGATGGAAAGTGTGCCTATATGGCGTGGTCTATGAAAAGATCATCGGATGGAAAGTTCGAAATCGCATTCTGAACCGCCTGGACGAATCACCGGCTACGGGCTGCTGACCGATACCGATAATACCGGCACTACTACGCGCGCCTGGTACGGAGACGTCGAGTTTCTGCCAGGGCCTTGATAACGCAAAGCGGCCGAACTAACTGAGTCCATCTGTTCGATCGGAGTCGCTGTCCAGCGCCACACACTTGCGCGGCGGATGTACAGCCCGTTCGTTCAATGGTTTGCGCAACAGCGACAGCGTTCCGGCGATTAACAGCAAGGCGCCCAACAGATATTCGAACCAGGTGTTTTCGAGCGTTATATAACCACCCAATAACACCATGGGTCCGGCCGGCAATGCAAATGGCCAGAACAACTACCAGCTAAAATACCTGTCCCGAATGAAGCGCCAGTTGACGATCAGGGAAACCAGGATATTCAGGACGAGCGCGGTAGGCTTGATGCTTTTGGGTTCGTATCCCGCCAGTGCCGTGATGGCGATGTATCCGGAAGCCCCGGCTTGCCCTGCGCACGCGTAAAGCAACGCAACCGCCGGAAATGTGCCGCATGTCAGCATGCGTGTGCAATCGTCCATCACGCATCGCAACCCCGATAGGTTGGAGCGATAGTATCGCACTCGAAACTCATGCTTGAAGGGCGTTCTACGCAGCGTGTCCGGACCTCGAGCCGCACGCACAGAACGCCCTGGATGCCAGGTCGCTATCTTGAGCCGAGCCTGTATCCGTCGTTCAGCGTTCCCATGAAAGCGATGATGTCCTGGATATCCTGGTCGGTCATCGCAGGCTTGTCGCCATACTGGCGGTCGAATGGCGCGTCCGCGACGTCGACATTTCCCTGGTACTTCGCCGGGATGTCGTTGTATTTCTGCACCTTGCCTGACGCATCCTTCGGATAGATTCTGTCCGGATTGGTGTTACGCAGGTTGTAGAAGTCCATCACCTGCTTCAGGTCGTGGTAGACGCCATTGTGGAAGAACACGTGGCGTGTCGCCGCGTTGCGAAGCGTTGGCGTGAGGAACATTGCGCAATACTGCGTCTGCTGCACGAGGTCAGAACGGAAAGGACCGCAGACACCAAGGTCGTAGAACTTTGGATCCTTGTTGCTGGGCAGCGTCGGATTGCGTGGCACGCCAAGCGCCTCGTATTGCGTGTCCGTGAAGAGTGGCGGGAGACCATCCCTGGTAGGCTGACTCAAATGGCAACCGGCGCAGTTGGCCTTTGCCGGGTCATTGAAGAGCCGTAGACCGCGAAGTTCTGCACGACTGAGGCGGACTTTCCCCTCAAGCCAGTAGTCGTATTTGCTTGTGAACTCGTGGAACGACTTGTCTTCGAACTCGTAACGTCCAATGGCGAACATTGCCTCGGAAACAGCGAGTTCGTGATTGTTAAAGAGGTTCGGGCCGAATAGCTGCTTCAAAGTCTGTGCGTATCTGGACTTCTCGAGCTTGGCCGAGACCTCATCGACGCTGCCGTTGGCCATCTCCACAGGATTGAGCATCGGGCCAAGTGCCTGCCGCTGCAGCGAATCGGCACGGCCGTCCCAGAACAGCCCACCCTGCGGCACCATCGCCGGTGCGGCTGGCGCGGCGCCGGCGATCTTGTTCGCGCGTTGCGTGCCCTGGGCGGCGGCCGCGACGTTGTTCAGATTGACCGCGGTATCGACGTCACCCTGGTCAGGCCCGATGCTGAACGGCGCCTGACGATAGAGATAAGTCAACGAGGGCGGCGGCCGGTAGCCCATCTGATCCATATGCGGCCCCCCGATTTGAACGGACAGGTCGTTAGGCGGTCCGTACGCGTGCTCCGCGCTGTGACATGTGGCACATGACTGCTTTCCGGAGGCGGAAAAGGACGGGTCGTTGAAGAGCTGTTTGCCGAGCGTCGCGACGGCGCTAAGCGGAGCCTCCGGCGGTCGCACCAGATGCACCGGATGCGGGTTGGCGCCCGTCAGGTCTTCCACCATCAGTCCGACCCTGTCCGGCATACGCTCAGGATAACTGATGGCGTAGGCCGCTGCCGCGACGAGGCCGAGCCCGACAGCCACGCCTGCCGGCAACAGCCAGCGACGCACGGGCGCGGCGCCAGGGCCAGGTTGGCCGCCTGCGGAAAGATCAGATTGCACGGGAATGCTCATGGTGAAAACTCTGGACGTCAAATGAGAAATCGAGCCAGTGCCAGACTGGCTCGACGGGGTTAGGACAGCCTTGGCGGCCCAGCCACGGACCCACGCGTCCGAAGCTGGCGCCAGAATGCCTGGCTTAGCTTGACTGCTTCGTCCCGTCAGTGTTCAGCAACAGCGTACGGGGTGTCGCCACCGACTGCGTGAAGTCGAACATGTTCATGATGCTGCCGGTGGTCGCGTCGTTCGAACCCTGGCCGATACGCTGGCCACCGAGCCAGTTGTCCTCGATGAACTTCACGACAGACGACTGGGTGACGAGCGTATCGTCGACGAAGTTTTTCTTCGCATACGGCGAGATCACGAGGAACGGTACGCGCGTACCCGGACCACAACGTCCGTTGACAGCGCCGCCGTTGATGCCCACGCCCTGCTTCGCACCCGTTGCGTTACAGACGCCCGGACCGTTGAGCTGGTCGGCACCGGTGACGGTCGAACCACCTGCGCTTTCCGTCGTCGTTGCATCGAACGAGGACGTCGTCGGAGGCGTGTAACGGTGATCGAACCAACCGTCGGAGTCGTCGTATGCAATGACGACTGCGGTGTTCTTCCAGTCCGGCTGCTGCATCAGGAAGTTGATGAGCTGCGTGTTGAAGGCCTGCTCGTCGAGCGGGTCGGAGTTACCCGGGTGGCCGTCGCCGACCTCTGGTGCCTTGATGAAGCTGACGGACGGGAAGTTGCCCGCTTGCACGGCAGCATAGAAGTCGTTGACGTCGTACTCGTGGTGGACCGGCGTTGCAGTGTTGTCCTTCGGATCGGTTTGACCGATGAGCGCGACCGACGTCGGCCGCGCGTGCGTCCCGTTTGCCGTCGAAGCGTAATACTGGAACCAGTTGTGGTGCGGACTGTAGTCGGTCGGCGAAGCGCCCAGTACGGACGAGTACGTCGTACGGCTGCAGCCGGTCGTGCCGTTCGCGTTGGTCGCGGTCAGGTCGAAGCCACCCATGAACCCGCCCCACGTGATGTTCTTCGCGTTGAGCAGGTCGCCGATATTCTTCGACGACATCGAGACCGTGCTGGTCTTGGACGAGCAGACGTCGCCGGTGGGATCGGTATCACCGATGAGCGACAGACTGCCCTGCGTATCGTTGATCGTCGAGGAGCTTCCGATGCCCGGGACGGCGCCGTTGTTCGTGCCCGACACGACAGCGATAGCCCCCGGCGTCGACGGCCCGAAGGTGTCGGTGTAGGCGTTGTCGTTGAGCGCAAAGTTTTGCGCGTAGTTCCACAGGGCGGTAACCGTATTGCCGTCGTAATAGCCCATTACGAGGCCCTTCGTACCGAACACACCGCTGCTGCTGACGGTGTTGTTACCCGTGTAGAGCGGGAACAGGTCCATCGCGCCATTGTTCTCGGCCAGTTGCTCCGGGGTGTAGTTGTGGTTCTGGCCTTCGGTATTGGCCTGCGAACGGTCAAGGCGGAACGAATTGGATGCATTCGCACCGTTCAGGGCATTTGCCTTCGTCGGGCTGTTCTGCAGCAGCGTAGCGTTCAGACCCACCACCGACGGCGTACCGGCCGCGGCCGTGAAGGCCGGCTCGCCGACCGGATTGGCGGCGTTGGGGTACGTGCCAAAGTAATGGTCGAAAGACCGGTTCTCGCCGAAGATCACCACCAGGTGCTTGATTGGAGTAGCGGTCTGAAGGGCATCCTGCACCGACACATTGGCTACCGGGGACGCCGGGGTGCTGCTGCTGCTGTGATTATCACTACCGCAGGCGGCCAGCACGAAGAGTGCTGCCGCAAAGGGGATGGGTAAGAGAGCTTTTCGAAACATGGAGGTTCCATGATTTGTTGCTCAGCGTTTCCAGTTGGCGTGGTTTGGAATAGTGCTGCGCGGGGTTGTTGTTATGTTGCAGCCTTACGTTCGCTTTCGTTGTAAGGCAGCGCGCATTCAACCATTTGCGCATGACGTCCCGGGGACGGATGAATTTCTATTTCCTTACCCCTTATTAATAATTGCTTTCTATAAACGACAAACGCCTTTGCAGTTCCACGCCACGGTCGGTATCATCACCGGCCAGCTGGAACAGGGTTCGGTGATCGGTGCTCGCCTGAGGAAAGCTTTTACAACCGGATGATCACGTAAAGGTCGATTGCCCCTCACCCTTGTTCCCGCACCCGCGCAGCGACCCTCAGGTCTGGCCCGTCGCGGCGAAACCGCCAAGGAACCCGGCAGAACAAGAAGGAATAAATGATCGTTCGCGTTGTGATCATCGAAGAGAACCTCGAAAAGGCCGAAGTCCTTTGGCTCAGCGCAGCGGACTGCGGCTTCAAACCAGAGATCGCCTCGGACTTGACCTCGGCAGCCTCATTGATCGACGGGGATCCGCTACCCGACCTTGTGATTTTGACCGCATCGGCCAATGGTGGACGCGGCGTCAGTTTCCTCCAGAACGTGCGCACGAACTTGCGAACGCGATACGTTCCCGTTGTGGTCATTGGCGAAGATGAAACGGACACCGCCTGTGTGCATGCGCTCGAAGCAGGCGCCGATGACTACATCACTCGTCGGACATCCGCAGCCGAACTTTTCGCCAGGGTCAACGCAATCCTCCGGCCCCGGCAGTCACTTACGCGCCAACCCGCTCTCACGGTCAACGGGCTAACCGTGCATCCCGACTCGCACCGGATCTTCACATCGCGTGATGGACAGCAGGTTGAACTGCAAGCGACCAGCAAGGAATTCGAACTGCTATGCTTCCTCCTGTCTCGCCCCGACGAAGTGCTCTCGCGCGAAGCAATCCTTGCCGGAGCCTGGGAACATGGGCAACCTCCCGATACGCGTATCGTGGACGTACTCGTATACAGGCTGCGTAACATGATGCTCGGAACGGCCAGTGAGGGAACAATCCGAACTGTCCTGAAGTCCGGCTACCGCGTCGTAACCCAGGGAACGCAGCCGCAGACCGCACAGTAGATCGATTCGCTCGCAGTGTGGCCGCAGGCAATGCCTGCGGGCGACGCAGGCCGAAAGACTGCGGCCGGTGGCGGCCGGCGAAAACGGTGGCGACGTGAAATAACGGAGCGCCCTTTCAGCGCGCGACTGAATGGCGAAGTGCGCCCCGCCGGCTGCATCAGCCGGGCTCGGGCGCACTCCAGTCATGCATGAAAGGCCAGCCGGCGTCAGGCGTGCGGTGCCTTGTCAAGAGCCAGGCCCGTTGCCGGATCGATGAACAGCTTGCGCTGCTCGAAGTGGCTCTTGCCCGGACGGTCGAAGTCGAACATGCCCATCATGTTGCCCGACGTCGCATCGAACGAACCACCACCGATGCGCTGACCATCGAGCCAGTTGTCCTCGATAAAGCGAACCACCGAAGACTGATCGATGCGCGTGTGGTCGACGTAATTCTGCTTCGCGTACGGCGAGATCACGACAAACGGAATGCGCGTGCCCGGACCGCAGCGGCCGTTCACCGGCTTGCCGTGCAGTCCGTCCGGTGCCGTGCCCGAACCGCAGATGCCGGGGGCATTCAGCTGGTCAGCGACCGAATCGAACGACGAAGCCGTCGGCACGGCGTAAGCATGGTCGTACCAGCCATCGGAGTCGTCCCAGGTCACGACAACGGCCGTTTCATCCCAGTCCTTCTGCTGCTGCAGGAAGTTGACAACCTTTGCGACGAATGCCTGCTCGTCGAGCGGATCCGAATAACCCGCGTGGCCATCCTGGTAGGCCGGAGCCTTGAGGAAACTTACCGACGGGAAATTGCCCGCCTTCACGGCATTGAAGAAGTCGTCGGTATCGTACTGGTGATTCGCGGGGTCGCGCTTGCCATCCTTGCCCGCGGTGTGCCCGATCGCGGCGAGGGAGGCTGGACGCAGATGCTGCGGGTTCGACGTCGATGCGTAATACTGGAACCAGTTGTGGTGCGGGATGTAGTCGGCCGTCGAGGCGCCGACGACCGTCGACAGCGTGCTGCGCGAGCAACCCGTCGTGCCGTTGCTGTTCGTCGTCGCGAGGTCGAAGCCGCCCATGAAGCCGCCCCACGTGATGTCGCGCGCGTTCAGCAGGTCGCCGATGTTCTTGCCGGTAAACATCCCGGTGTCGGTCTTGCTGGAGCACAGGTCATAGGCCGGGTCGACGTCGTTGATCAGCGTGTAGCCGCCCTGGCCATCGTTCACGAAATACGAACCTGCGGCCGACGGTTGCTTCGTCGTCAGAACCGGCACATAGCCGTTGGTTTGCCCGGCCACCACTTCGACCGCGCCCGGCGTGGACGGACCGTACGTCGACGTGTACGCGTTGTCGCTCATCGCAAACTGCTGCGCGTAATTCCACAGGGCGGTGACCGTGTTGCCGTCGAAATAGCCCATCACCTGGCCAGTGGTGCCAAACGCGCCGACACCGCCGCTGGAGCCCTTACCCGTGTACTTCGGGAAGAGGTCGACCTTGCCGTCGTCATACGCCTGCTGCTCAGCCGTATACGCGTGGTTCTGGTCGGCCGTGGCAGCCTGCGTACGGTCGAGACGGTAGGGATTGGACGCGCCGGCGCCATTGGCGGGATTTGTGTTCGGGTTGCCGGTCAGCAGCGTGCCCGAAAGTCCATTGACCTGAGGCGTCCCCGGCTGCGCGTTGAATGCCGGTTCGCCCGACGGGTTCGTCGCATGCGGATAGGTCGCGAAGTAGTGATCGAACGAGACGTTCTCGCCGTAGATCACGACCAGATGCTTGATCGGAGTGGCCGTGTGTACGCCGTTCGGATGGTTCCTGTCATGGTCGTCAGCCGCACTCCATGCTACTGTCGATGCGAATGCTGCGGCGGTGAGCGAACCAAGTGCTACGTGACGCCATTGCATATTCGGCTCCTGGTTGGATTCGTATTGCCGGGGATGACCGCGGAGCCGGGGCGCGGAGATGTCCCTGATCCACATCACAATGCTTTCGCCCTTTAGGTAGGGAGGCTGCGCGGCACCGGTATTAGAACATCGGGGTATGAAGGCCCGGCGTCAGACTCCTTACGAAATATTTTCGCGGGAGGAATTTCGCTTCGGACGCGGCGCAATATTCTGACGAATGAAGTAAAGGGAGTCTCGCGCATTCACGCGCGGACGCCCTGTGCAACTGAACCGCGCAGTCAACGAGGATCTGTGCACGCACAACTGCCATGCAGCAGTGAGCGAGTGCCAGTTGTTGCTCGTGAAGCGCAGACGGTCGGCGTGCCGCAGCCCCTTGATAGCTGCCGTCGAGCCAGGGCTTATGCGAATGGCAGAAGAGGATCGGATATCGTCCGCTGGCGATTGCCGCAGACTGATCCTCCTTCCGTCGAAAGGATAATCGCGATGGAAGCCATTGACGTTCGGCAGCGCGCGGCGCGTGCCATGGAACAAGGGAAGGCTGACCGGCCAGAAGCCACCACTGAAACTCAGAAAGATCTGGTCGATTCGTATCCGTTTGAAACGCGCAGGAAGCACGCGGGACCTGGCAATGTTCAATCTGGCGATCGACAGTAAGCTTCGGGCCTGCGATCTCACGAGGCCACGAGTCTCCGACGTTTGCCACGGCTCGCACGTGGCGGCGCGAGCAACCGTCATGCACCAGAAGACGCAGCGGCCGGTGCAGTTCGAGATCGCCGGGCAGACACGTGCGAGCGTAGAAGCGTGGATCAAGCGGCCGCTCTCGCGTCCGGTGACTTTCTGTTTCCGAGCCGGATCCACGGCTCGCCGCATGTGTCGACACGCCAGTACGCCCATTGGATACATCGCTGCACCGGATCGATCGGACCGGACGATACGGCTACGGAATGCATCTAATGCACCGCACGAAGGCTTCGCTGATCTACCGCCGCACAGAGAACCTGCAGGTGGTGCGGGTGCCGCCCGGTCACTCAAAGCTCGATAGCACGGTGCGATACCTGGGAATCGAGGTCGACGATGCGCTGGAGATGGCGGAGCAAACCGACGTGTGAAGCGGTAACGCCGGACAGCGTGTGGACGCTGTCCGGCCACGTCAACAATTAAGATCCGTTAAGCGGCTATGGCGCTGGAGTTTCGGGGTCCGCCACCCCGGCGCGCGCAAGCGAGTCGATTTCACTTGCACCTGACGCTACGTCAGCTTCTATGGTTGACACCAACGACTGGGAAGGCAATGCGACTAAAAATTGGCGAACTGGCGAAGAAGGCGGGATTGAGCGTCCGGGCCCTGCATCACTATGATGCGATCGGGCTACTGTCGCCGTCGCAGCGCACCGACGGTGGCGCGCGCCTGTATGGGAGGAGCGACCTGATTCGGCTGCATCGTATCGAGGCGCTGAAACGGTTCGGGTATTCGCTCCCGGACATCAAGGCCAGCCTAGATGGTCAACTGACTGGCGTGCCGCTACAGCTTCTGCAGCGCCAGATCAAGGAACTCGACACGCAAGCATTGCGCGCGCAGCGCCTCAGTCGCCACTTGCAACACCTTGTGGACATGATCGCCGCCGGCAGCGAGATCGCGGCGACCGACTGGCTGAACGCTTTGGAGCTGATGAACATGTACCAAAAACATCTTGACGACGACGAACTCGATGCGCTGCTGGCATCCGGGCCGGATACGGTGGCGCCGACGGATCCGTCGTGGTCCGCGCTCATCGACAAGGTCCACGTTGCCGTGCAGCAGGCCCTACCGACCGAAAGCGACGCCGCACAGGCACTGGCCTGGCGCTGGATCAGGCTCGTGGTCCAAATGACCCGCAACGACCCGGCACTCGCCACCAAGCTGATGATGATGCAGCTCGGCGAGCCGCGCGCCCGACAAATCGTCGGCATCACGGCGGAAATGCTGGAATGGATCGACGAAGCGTTCACGCACGCACGCTGCGCACTGTTCGCCAGGTACCTCAGTCCAGCGCAGGCCGACGAGGTGCGGCGTCGCCAGTTTGCCACCGCGAAAAGTCAAGCATGGCCGGCGCTGGTGGTCAAACTGAGGGAACAGATGGAAGCGGGTGTCCACGCCGGTGCCGCGCCGGTGCAGGCGATCGTCAAGCGCTGGCAACAACTGTTTCTCGACAGTTTTTGCGGAGACGACGCGGTCCTGGAGGCGCGCGTGCGCGATGCCTTGATGCGCGAACCGGATCTACAACTGGGCATCGGTCTCGACGATTCGCTGTTGGCCTATTTGCACAAAGCGTATATCGTCGGCAACGACATGACACCGGTCAACGCCGGACCCAAGCCGAGCGCGTTGATGGTTGCGACGCAACGGGCCGCACATCAACTGCTTGATTGGCCGTTGGTGCTCGACGATCCCATTGCGCTGACTGTCCTCGGCGTGGCCGAAGCACGGGCATTGCGTGACGACATCGATAGATTTCGTCATCCGATATCGGTGGGAATGCGTAGTTCGGTAGTCGTACGCAGCCGGCTTGCCGACGACGTGTGGACCGGGGCTACCGAACGCGGCATTCGCCAGTATGTTGTGCTCGGGGCGGGACTCGATACCAGCGCGTACCGGCACCCCGATGCGTCGGGTCATATCTTCGAGGTTGACCTGCCAGCGACGCAAGAGTGGAAGCAGGCGCGCCTGCGTGAGGCAGGCATTGCGGTGCCGCCGTCACTGCATTTTGTGCCTGTTGACTTCGAGAGCGTCGGTCTTGCGGAGGGGTTGGCGCGTGCCGGTTTCAATGCTGCAGCACCAGCCATTTTCAGTTGGCTCGGCGTAACGATGTATCTCGACGAGGCCGCAGTCGTTGAGACCTTGCGCTTCATCGCTGGCTGCGCCAAAGGCAGTGCGGTCCTGTTCGAATATGTGATGCCACTTTCGAGCTTGCCGCCGATCATGCGTATCGCGATGGAGCAGTTGACGGCGCAATTCGCCGAGCGTGGCGAGCCGTGGAAGAGCTTCTTTGAACCGGCCGTCCTGGCCGAGATGCTGAATGAATTGGGCTTCAGCCATAGCAGCACATGGACTCCGGACGCATTAAACCAGAGTTATCTCGCAAACCGTACCGACGGACTGCGTATCGGTGCGACACCCGCACGTCTGGTTCTGGCAACGGTCTGAAAATTCATCCTGGCTGGGGTGATCCAGATCCCGATCCAGGTAAGCCTCACTAGACGCTTCGACGCCGCGCCGATCTCCAACGTCTACTTCGGGGACCATTGAAAGACCGTAGTGGTCAAGTTATGCCTTTTCCATGAAAAGCGCGACCGAGGCGATCGGCGCACTCGACTGTGGGGCACAGTGCGGCGGCCATGAAGGTACGTTCGACATTGCCGCGCAGTTCGTTGACAATAAGTTCAGTGATCGCGCCAAGCCGTCGGGATGAGGAAATGACGCACGGAGCACGATGGCTGATTAGCTTATGCGCAAAGGACTAATTTTGACGAGGAAATAACCGTATGAAAATAGATGCATTTGCCTTCGGCACGACCAACTGGGCGGAAGTCGAGACAACGGAACACAGAGGGGAAACCGGCGTAGCTTATTGGCGCACACGATTTTTTGGTGAAAAGCCGAATCAAATCCGAGTGCGGATGGTGGAATATACCCCTGGCTATCTTGCGGACCATTGGTGCCAAAAAGGGCACGTTCTTTTCTGCCTGGAAGGCGAGTTGGAAACAACCCTCGAAGATGGACGGAAATTCGTTTTGACAACCGGCATGAGTTACCAGGTTGGCGATAACGTGGAGCCACACCAGTCCTATACGAAGACGGGTGCCAAGCTCTTCATCGTTGACTGAGCGGCCGCTATTGAGCGACCGTCCTGCCTTACGCGAGGCCGTCCCCTCTCCAGGCAGGAAACGCAACAACGCCGCCACAATCGCTTCCGGAGCGTCCTCTTGTACGAGATGCCCGGCGTTGGCAATCACTTGCAGTTGGGCACCGGGGATAGTGCGCTGCAACTGTCGACCGCGCTCCGCAGGAATCCATTGATCGTCTTCGCCTCAAGTCACCAACGTTTGGCAGCGCACCTTTGAGTACGGCGGGGAAACCTCCTCGGTGTAGCGCTGATCCATCTGCGCAATCTGGCGGTAAAACGCTGCTTGCCCCACTGTTCCGAGCCAGGGTAGTACATAGGGGCGGAGCTCCTCGTCAGAGACAGAACGATGTATGGCACCGCGCACGTAAGCAGGCACGATGGCTTGGTGAATATAGATTTGCATCGTACGCCAGCGCAAGCGATCGTAGCGGTCGGTCGTCGTGCGCTCACCGGCCAGGACCGGCCGGTCGCGTCGGTACAACGTGGGACCGCTCTTGAGCCGGAAACCGCCTGTCGACGAGTTTCATGACCTGGATGCCGGTGCAGCCTGGTCTCAAGCCGTTGTCAGATCTGATGACACTGCTGCATCGGTGGGGAATCGGCTACGTCCGAGCGTGGCGCACTGATAATGCCTCAACAAGGGGGCTGCTGCACCCCGCGTCCGCTCCAGGATGTTGAGGTGGCGTCGAAGGAGACTCACGAAACGTCACTTGCCAGCACCGCGACATTCACGTTCGGCAAGCGATTCAGCATATTCGGTGACAGTAGCAACTTGGCCGCGCGCACACCTGCTCCCATCACAACCTGCTCGCGCTGCATGACCGCCTCATCGACGAGCACGACCCAGTCTTTGGGCGCGCCAAAAGCGGTGATGCCACCGAATTCCATGCCCGTCAACTCGACGGCGACCTCACGTTTGGCAAACGAGAGGCGCTGTGCGCCGAGTTCGGCCTTGACGGCCCCATTGATATCGAGCCGCCGCGATCCAAGCGTCACTACAGCCGCGTGGTGGTCCGCCCCATCCTTCCGGTAACGCAGGACGATCGTATTGGCGCAGTCCTCGAGGCTGAAGCCGTAGCGCTCGCTGAATTGCGTCGTGTCAGACGCCTCGCTGTCGACGAGAAAGACCGTAATGTCGTTGCCGGTCAATTCCGCAGCGACCTGTCCCGGCAAGTATTGGTCATATTCCGATTCGGGAACAACGTTTAGATTGCGCAACAGCTCGCTCATTTTTACCACTCCATTCGGACTAACGACGCCCCAGCAGATTGACGAAGACAACGCCGCCAATCACCATCAAGCCTCCACACAGCATGAGCGGGCCAGGATGCTCTCCCGTCAAGGCGACTGGCAACAAGGTCGCGACAGCCGGTGTCAAATACAGGAAATTCGCAGCCCGTGCCGCCCCAAAATGGCCGAGGGCAAATCTCCACGTTGCGTACCCGATCGCCGCCGGGAACACACGAGGCACGCCAACAGCGAGGACTGTCTTCCCGCTGGCCACGGACAGCAATGATATCGCAGCGGCCAACCACGGCGACAAACAGAGCGCGCCCGAGCGCAGTGTAAACGCAGCACTCGGTAAGGCACCGTAGCGTGAAACAAGCGGCCTGTGCAGCACAAAAAGACGGCGCAGCAAAATGCAGCCGCAAAAATCAGGCTTGCCCGTGACGGCGACCGCAAGACCCGGCAGGAGCGCAGAGCTGGAAGTACGTGAGAGAGTTACGGTATTCATCCCGTGATCTTGCCCTTCACCGGGATGCAATCCGTACACGCAGGAGCAGTTACCACGCGAAACCATGTCTGGCTCTACTCTGGAATTTGCTATGCGGATCACATTGCCGGGAATTAGACAATTTGCCTTTCTGGTGGCGTTAGGTGCAGGTAGCGCGAGCGCGCTTGCGAAGATTCCAGGTGTTGCATCGACCGGTTGAATCCGCTGCCATCCTTGGCCGCTGGCTTATGCCATAACCCGGACATCCAGACGGCCATTCGTCTCCCCGTAACGGCCGCTCCTGAACCTTGGCGCCACGAGGCTTTCAATGGCGGAGTAGAAGATTACCAATTGTTTCAATGTCGCAAGATAACTTGCAGCCAATCGAGGTTATGCTTCGCGCACCAGGGACAAAACAAAAGGTGCTCGAAATGAAGGGCATGCATAAAGCACTAATCGCCGCTATTTTTGCGTCGGCCGCCCTCGCAGCCTGCGGTGGAGGAGGAGGGAGCAGCAACAATAGTGGAAGTACCCCAACCGGCACCATAAACGTCCAGATGACCGACGCGCCCTCGTGCGGCTTCGACCACGTCTACGTAACAGTAAGCCAGGTGGGCATTAACGCCAGTTCGAGCGCCGGCGACAACGACAGCGGGTGGACCAACATCACGCTCGCGTCCCCGCAGAAGATCGATCTCCTTTCGCTGACGAACGGCACGATGGCAACCCTCGGTCAGGCTACGCTGACCGCGGGCCGATATCAGCAGGTGCGGCTCGTCCTTGCCCAGAACCAGGGGAACACGGTGGCCAATTCGGTCGTGGTGTCGGGAACGACCAGCGAGCAGCCACTCGCCACGCCCAGCGCAACCCAAAGCGGCCTCAAGATCATTCGTCCGTTTGACGTGCCCGCGAATGCAACGGTCGATCTCGTGCTCGACTTCAATGCCTGCAAGTCGGTTGTTCAGAAGGGCAACGGCTCGTACGCCCTGAAGCCCGTGATTACAGCGACGCCGACCACCGTCACCGGCCTGATTGACGGCTATGTCGCAACGGCTGAGGCCGGCGCCACGGTGTATGCCGAACAGAACGGCAAGGTCGTGAGTGGCACAGTGGCGGACAGCACGGGCCACTTCGTGTTTTCGACACTGGTGCAGAGCTCGACCAACGGCAACTACGACATCGTGATCGTGCAACCCAACGAGGCCACGGGGATCATTGCTTCCGTTCCCGTTGTCGTAGGCGCGACGACCCACGTGTCAACGGCAAACCAACCGATTGCGCTTGCCGCCTCGGCAATGAATACCGTGAGCGGCACCGTCACGGCATCGGCGGACGCGAGTTTGCGTGCGCTTCAGACGACATCGGCAGGTGTGTACGAGATTGCATCGGCGAACGCAAATCTGGATACAGGTGCGTATACAACGAGCCTGCCCGTGGCGGCGCCGATGACCGGCGTCTATAACGGCACATTGCCTGTGAGCCTGACCACAGCGGCGGCGGCCGGCCAGTACACAGTCGAAGCGGACGCGGCCTCCGGCGCTACGCAATCGACCGCCGTCAACATCACGGGTGGAAGTCTAACCAACGTGAACTTCACTTTCTGAGTACTGCAAGATGACGAAGGGGCGATCGCCCCTTCTCTTCGGGGGACGATCATGAAAAGAATCATCATCGCTTTGGCAATTGCTTCCGGTACGCTGGCTAGCTGTGCCGTATACGTGCCGGGAGAGCCAGGCGTAGCCGCACCGCCGCAAGGCGGTCCAGGCAATGGGTTCTGTCCGCCGGGGCAAGCCAGGAAAGGCAACTGCTGAGAAGACTCGCCGCGTGGCAGCCTCGTCCTGCGCGGTAAAAGCTACAATGAGGAGATCCTGCGTCCGGTAGTCGTGACGCAGCTGCCGCGCAACGACGAATCCGTCCATGCCGTGCATGTTGATATCCAGAATCACTATCTCAGGTGTCCATTCGTGCAAGGCAACGAACGCCGCCGAGCCAGTGAACACGAACCGGGCATCGTACCCCGCAAGAGAAAGCAGCATGGTGGCGGATTCGGCTCCGTCGAGGTGATCGTCCACGACAAGCAGCCGGCGGCGTGACCGGGTTGGCGCGCGCAAGCTTCGCATAGTCCAGCGTGCGGTGCCGAGGGATAGCGGCATTTTCGGCAATACGGCCCAGTTCGTCTGAAGTTTGTGCGCATCGGCTGTTCCAGCTACAACGCAAGCGCGGCTACAACAATAAAAACTGCGTGTACGGCCCGCATCGCGGGCGGGAGGAACCCATGACCCTGTCGGACTTCATTGAAGCAAACCTGACCGAGCTGATCGATGACTGGACGGCGTATGCCCGCAGGCTCAGCGCGGAAGGAAGCGCTCTGAACGTAGACCAGTTGCGTAACTCGGTCCGTGACCTCCTCGTTCGCATTGCGGCCGATATGCGCGAAACGCAGACTGCGGCGCAGCAGACAGCCAAATCGCTCGGCGACCGGCCTCCTTCAGAGTCCGGATTCAACGAAACAGCGCACAGGCATGCCGACGATCGTCTCGCTCAGGGCTTCGGAATTAACGAGGTGGTGGCGGAATACCGCGCGATGCGCGCCAGCGTCCTGCGCAGGTGGCAAGGAGCATCGCAGCTCGATGCCTCGTCATTCCAGGAGATGGTTCGCTTTAACGAGGCGATTGACCAGATGCTCGCGGAATCGGTTCGGCAGTATGCGCAACGAACCGAGCGCATCCGCGACCTGTTTGGCGGTGTGCTCGCACACGATTTGCGCTCGCCGCTCGGCGCAATCCTGAATTCGGTGGAGATCCTTCTGCGCGACAACGGTCTCTCGCCGCTCAGCGTTAAGGCGATCGCGCACGTGCAGCACGGTGCCGGACGCATGAAGCGAATGATCGACGATCTCTTCCTCTTCACCCGCGCCCGCCTGGGCGACACACTCCCCCTCGAGCCCACGCCCCAGGATATGGGGCACATCTGCCAGGACGCAGCCGATGAAGTCCGTGCTGCGTTTCCGGACGCACAGATCGTGGTGCAACTGACGGGCGAACTCGATGGCAATTGGGACGCCGGCCGGATCAGCCAGTTGCTGGTCAACCTGATTTCGAACGCGGTTCAGCATGGATCGGGGAAGATATGCGTGAGAGCCACCGGGTTCGCAGATCGGGTGACCGTCGCCGTTTCGAATACAGGTAGACCCATACCGGCGCAGTTGTTGCCGACGCTCTTCGACCCATTGACACGCGCGACCCGCACGCAAGGACGACAAGGCACGACTTCCGGCATGGGCCTCGGTCTTTATATCTGCCGGAGCATCGCAGTCGCCCACAAGGGAACCATTCGGGCCGAATCGACGGAAAACGGGACGATTTTCACGCTGCAGGTGCCCCGTTTTCTGATCTCGCCCTGACCAATTCGACTTGAGGTGCGCGCTTTCCAGGCGACCGGGTGCTGGTGCCCGCCTGTGAGGGCGAATCGCCCAGCCACTGCATGAATTCGCCCACATGCTGCGCCCAGAGGTCGGGACGAGTCATGGTGAAATGAAGTTCGTGAATGGAAAGACGGGAGCCGAGGTACGGCTGGGCTTTTTCGATCAGGAGACGGGTGAGCAAATCGACGCGGCGGATCTGGCCATCAAGGAAGGCCCGGGGGCGGACGATCGGGTCCGTTGGCGCCTGTCTCAAGGTGAGCAACGCCGCCGGAAAGCATAATGTGAATCAATGAGATCTCTCGCGATAAACATCGCATCGGCCGCGATCCGCAGCGACGTCGCGCAGCTGATGGGAAGGAAAATAGCGATCCGACAATGTCTCCGAATTAGAACTGCCTGAAACTTGCCATTGCGTAAGTGCAATGAAGTACTTCGTTTTGCCAACTACCGCGAACGTCACTTCGGCATTCGCCAGGCCGGATCGCTGAGACGCGCGGCGAAGTAATCGGACAGCGCCGCCACCTTCGCGGGTCGCGCGCGCGCCGACGGCGTGACGAAGTAAAGCCCGCCTTTCGTCAGCGACCAGTCGGTGAGGATCGCTTCAAGACGGCCATCGGCGAGATATTCCCCCGCGATGAATTCCGGCAGTTCCGCGATCGCGAGACCCGCCAGCAGCGTGGGCAACAGCGCATCGGAATTCGTCACGCGCAGCGGGCCGGTCGGCATGACCGGCTCTTCCTCGCCCGCGCCGTTCGTGAAGCGCCAGACATCGCTACGCGCGCGATACGCGTACGAGAGACACGGGCGGTCCACCAGCTCGCGCGGATGCGCGGGCCGCCCTTCGCGCGCCAGATACTCCGGCGACGCCACCACGTATTGCGTCACCGCGCACAGCCGCCGCGCGACCAGAGATGAATCCGGTAGCGCGGCGATACGCAGCGCGGCGTCGAACCCATCGGCGACCAGATCGACCGACGCATCCGATAGATGCAGGTCGATCGACACTTCCGGATACGCGCGAAAAAAGCCCGGCAGCAGCGGCGCGACCCAGCGCAAGCCGAACGACATCGGCACCGCGAGGCGCACCAGCCCGCGCGGCTGCACCGACATTTCGCGCGCCGCGCTTTCCGCCGCTTCGGCCTGCCGGTAGATCTCGCCGGCCTTCTCGCAGATCGTGCGGCCGAACTCGGTCAGCGCCAGTTGCCGCGACGTGCGGTTGAAAAGCCGCGCGCCCAGCCGGTCCTCCAGGCGGGCCACGCCGCGCGAGACCGTCGCCACCGACACGCCCATCGCGCGCGCCGCCGCCGCGAACGATCCTTCCTCGGCGACCTTCGCGAACATCGCGAGTCCCTCGAAATCAGGCAGCTTCGCCATTTCCCCTCATCTTTTCATTTCTGCAACGTTAGGTTGCAATCAATTCTATTTTGAAAAGACTGGCCCGTCGATATTCTTCTCACATCGCAGCACGCAACACCAGGTGCAAACATCCACTGAACGAAACAAAAGGAGCATCACCATGGCACGCAAACTCGACAACAAGATCGCACTCGTCACCGGCGCAACCAGCGGCATCGGCCTCGCCGCCGCCCGGCGTTTCGCCGCCGAAGGCGCGCACGTCTATCTCACGGGCCGCCGTCAGGCCGAACTCGATGCGGCCGTAAAGAGCATCCACGAAGCGGGCGGCCAGGCGACCGGCGTGCGCGTCGACTCCACGAAGCTGAACGAACTCGACGCGCTGTATGCGCAGATCCAGGAAGAACAGGGCCGTCTGGACGTGCTGTTCGCTAACGCAGGCGGCGGTTCGATGCTGCCGTTCGGCAACATCACCGAAGAGCACTTCGACGACACCTTCAACCGCAACGTGAAGGGCGTGCTGTTCACGGTGCAAAAGGCACTGCCGCTACTGGCCAGGGGCGCATCGGTGATTCTCACGGGGTCGACGGCCGGCAGCGCGGGCACGGCGGCGTTCAGCGTGTACTCGGCTTCGAAGGCCGCGGTGCGCTCGTTCGCACGCAACTGGATTCTCGACCTCAAGGAGCGCCAGATCCGCGTGAACACGATCAGCCCGGGCGCGACCCGCACACCCGGCCTGCTCGACCTTGCCGGCGACGATGCCGCCCAGCGCCAGGGTCTCGCCGACTATCTGGCCGCGCAGATCCCGATGGGACGTCTGGGCGAGCCAAACGAAATCGCAAGCGCCGCGCTGTTCCTCGCCTCGGACGATGCGAGCTTCGTGAACGGCATCGAGTTGTTTGTGGATGGCGGCCAGCAGCAGATCTGAGCGTGACCAGGCCGCGTGGGGGACGGTGGACGCGGCGCCATCGTCCCCTCTTCTGGAGCTTCTGACGCTCACGTTCGCGCGAGATAGACAAATGGAAGCGGGCAGCCTCCCTACGGCTGTTTTTCCAGCTTCACGATGGTCAGCGTGCCGTTGACGTTTTCGACTCGCACCTTGACCTTGTCGCCTTCGTGAATCTGTTTTTCATTGCGTTTCCGTGGTTTGGGTAGAAGGCATTTTTGTGCCCGAGGGTTTTGCGTGGGTAAAGCCAACCTCGTCGCGTCGCCTCACTCGGCGACGCTGCAGGAGGAACCATGCTGCGGGAATGACCAACATTGAGAGGATGGGTGCCGTGACCATGCCTCCAACCATTGGCGCGGCGATTCGCTGCATCACCTCCGAGCCGGCACCCTGCCCGACCATGACAGGAATCAGGCCGGCAAGAACCACCGCCACCGTCATGGCCTTCGGCCGCACGCGCAAGACCGCACCTTCGCGGATTGCGTCGAGCAGCATGGCCTCGGTCATTGGCTCGCCCGGCTCGAGCCGCCGCTTGAGTGCGCCCTGCAGGTACAGCAGCATGACGACGCCGAACTCGGCGGCAACCCCCGCGAGCGCGATGAAACCGACCGACGTTGCGACGGACACCGCATGGCCCAGTATCCAGATGAGCCAGAACCCTCCGACAAGCGCGAACGGCACCGTCGACATGAGCAGCAACGCATCGGCAACCGAGTGAAAGGTCATAAACAGCAGCACGAAGATGATGACGAGCGTCACAGGAATGACCGTGCGCAGCTTCGCCGCTGCACGTTCGAGATACTCGAACTGCCCTGACCACGCAATGGAATATCCGGGCGGCAGCTGCACCTTCGCGGCGACGGCGTGTTGCATCGCCTTCACCGCCGATTCCAGGTCCACGTTCCGGATATCGACGTAGACGTAGCCCGAAAGCCGTGCGTTTTCGCTTCGAATCATCGGCGGTCCATCGGAGATCCGGATATCCGCCACGTCGCCAAGCTGGATTTGTCCCCCTCGGTCGGTCAACACGGGAAGCTGTCGCAGCTTTTCGAGCGAATCGCGGACTTCGCGCGGATAGCGGATGTTGATGGGAAAGCGCTCGCGCCCTGCAATGACTTCGCCGACGTTGTCGCCGCCCACGGCCGTGGAAACCACAGACTGGACATCCCCGACGGAAAGGCCATAACGCGCCGCTGCCTGCCGGTTGATGTCGACGTCGATGTATCGCCCGCCATTCAGCCGCTCTGCAAGTGCCGAGGTGACGCCCGGAACACCCTTCACCGCCGCCTCGACCTGCCCGGCCACCTTGTCGATCTCATTCAGGTCAGGCCCGGAAATCTTCACGCCGACCGGCGTTTTGATGCCCGTGGACAGCATGTCCAGACGGTTGCGGATAGGCGGCACCCAGACGTTCGACAATCCCGGCACCTTCACGGTCTTGTCGAGCTCGTCGACCAGCTTCTCGGGCGTCATACCAGGACGCCACTGGCTGCGCGGCTTGAACTGGATGGTGGTTTCGAACATCTCGAGCGGAGCCGGGTCGGTCGCCGTGTCGGCGCGGCCCGACTTGCCGAACACGGTCGCAACTTCGGGCACGGTCTTGATGAGCCGGTCGGTCTGCTGCAAAAGCTCGGACGCCTTGTCTGCCGAAATGCCGGGAAGCGCCGTCGGCATGTATAGCAAGTCGCCCTCGTCGAGCGGCGGCATGAACTCGCCGCCGAGGCGCGAGAGCGGAATGGCAGTCAGCAGGAGCGCGACCCCAGCCAGCCCAATGGCGACCCACGGGCGGCGCAGTGCGGCTTCGAGCACCGGCCGGTACAGGCGAATGAGCACGCGATTGATGGGGTTTGCACGCTCATGCGGGATGCGTCCGCGAATCAGATACCCCATCAGTACCGGCACCAGCGTGACCGACAGGCCGGCAGCCGCTGCAATGGTGTAAGTCTTCGTGAAGGCGAGCGGAGAGAAGAGCTTGCCTTCCTGCCCCTCCAGCGAAAATACAGGGATGAACGACAGCGTGATGATGAGCAGCGAGAAGAACAGTGCCGGTCCCACTTCCGCCGCCGACGTCGCGATGTGTTCCCAACGCTGCGCCGTCGTCATGGGCCTGCCGGGATGTTCGTGTTCGTACGCTTCGAGATGCTTGTGGGCGTTCTCTATCATCACGATGGCCGCATCGATCATCGCGCCGATGGCAATGGCGATACCGCCGAGCGACATCAGATTCGCATTCACACCCTGATAGCGCATGACGATGAAGGCGGCCAGCACGCCGAGCGGCAGTGACAGGATGGCCACGAATGCGCTGCGCAGGTGAAACAGGAACACGGCACAGACCAGCCCGACGATGATGAACTCTTCGATGAGCTTGTCCTTCAGGTTGTCCACCGCGCGCTCGATGAGCCGGGAACGGTCGTATGTCGTGACGACCTCGACACCCGCAGGCAGCGCCCGCTTCAGGTCGGCGAGCTTTGCCTTGACCGCGTCGATGGTCGTCAGCGCGTTTTTGCCTGAACGCATGACGATGACACCGCCCGCGACTTCGCCCTCTCCGTTCAGCTCGGCAATTCCCCGGCGCATCTCCGGTCCGATCTGGATGCGGGCGACGTCGCCCAGCAGAACAGGCGTACCGGCGTCATTGGTGCGAAGGACGACATTGCGAAAATCATCGAGCGAACGCAGGTAGCCCGACGAGCGGACCATGTACTCCGATTCCGCCAGTTCGACCACTGAGCCGCCGGACTCCTGGTTCGCCTTGCCAAGGGCATCCGCTACGATGGCCTGGGTGATGCCGTATGCACGCAGCTTGTCCGGGTCGAGCACGACCTGATACTGGCGCACCATCCCGCCAATGCTTGCCACTTCCGACACGTCCGGCACGGACTTGAGCTCGAATTTCAGGAACCAGTCGTTGAGTGCGCGCAGTTCCCCCAGGTCGTGCTGTCCCGTGCGGTCGACGAGCGCGTATTCATAGACCCAGCCCACTCCCGTCGCGTCGGGACCGAGTGACACCGTCGCACCTTGTGGAAGGCGACTCTGGACCTGGTTCAGATATTCAAGGACGCGCGAGCGGGCCCAGTACGGGTCGGTCTTGTCATCGAACAGCACATAGACAAACGCGTCCCCAAACGACGAGTACGCCCGGATGGTCTTTGCCCCTGGGACGCCCAGCAATGTCGTCGTGAGCGGGTACGTCACCTGGTCCTCGACGACCTGGGGAGCCTGACCCGGATACGACGCCTTGATGATGACCTGCGTATCGGACAGGTCCGGCAACGCGTCGAGTGGTGTCTCCTTGAGCGAGTAGACGCCCCAACCCGCGACAAGCACTGTCGCCAGCAATACCAGGAAGCGGTTATGGATGGACCAGCGTATGAGTCGCGCAATCATTTGGCGCCTCCCACGGGTTCGACTTTCGTCAGCTGGTAGCCGTCGTCCGATTGCCTGAAGACGAAGTGGACTGTCTGGCCGGGCTTGATGTCGGGAAATGCGCCGGACGACGGCTTGTCGAACGACATCGTCATCGCACCCCAGCCCAGTGCCGGCACCGGTTGATGCGAGAAGGTGATGTCGGCAGCCGTCACCTTTTCTACCTTGCCGGTGGTCTCGTAAGTCTGCGGGTCAGCGCCCGGCGTGGATGCGGGAATGGCAGCACTCGCGCCCGCAGCGCCTTCGAGTCTCGGCAGGACCGATTTCAGGCTGGCTTCCGAGTCGATCAGGAACTGGCCAGATGCGACGACCGTCTCACCATCGCTCAAGCCACGGATGACTTCGGTCTCGCTACCGACGTCGTTGCCGACCGTGACGTCTGCAGGTTGCAGGCGGCCGTCCGCGTTTTTGACGATCACGACCGAGCGTTTGCCGGTCGTGATGACGGCTTCGGACGGCACGAGCAGCCGCGAGACAGGTTTTTGCGCATCGACGCGCACCCGCATCAGCATGCCGGGCGTGAGCCTCAATGCGGCGTTATCGATTTCGAGCCTCGCCTGCAGTGTGCGGCTCGACGTGCTGATGCCGGGCAGGATTTCGCGAATCAGCCCCTTGAAGTGCTGCGTAGGGTCGCCGCTGAACGTCGCGTCGACGCGCATGCCGGGCTGCACGCTCAACGCCAGGTGCTCGGGAATCTCGACGATAAGCCAAAGCCTCGATAGACCTGCGACCTTCGCAAGCGTCTGGCCGGGCGCGACCTGCGCGCCATCGCGCACGTTCAGTTCGGTCACGACCCCTGTCTCCGGTGAGGCGAGGACGATGTGCGTTTGTACCTTGCCCGTCCGGTCGAGGCCGGCAATGACGGCATCCGGAATCGACAGCGCGCGCATGCGCGTGCGCGACGCTTCCAGCAAACTGTTGTCCATCTCGCCGCGCTTGAGCGCGAGGTATTCCTCCTGCGGGGCGAGCCAGTCGGGAACGAAGAGCGAAGCAATCGGTGCGCCTTTCGCAATCCGTTGCATCGGTGCGCTTGCGTACAGGCGGTCGATGTAGCCCGTCACGCGCGACTGCACGACATCGGCCTGTGACTCGTCGAATTGCGTGGTGCCGACGGCATCGAAGCCTTCCGCCGTTTCCTCACGCCGCACGGTAGCGTAGCGGATACCCAGGTTCTGCTGAAGGCCCGGGTTGATTGCGATACCGGGCGAACCACCGCCTTCGTCCGCATAGACAGGCTCGAGTTGCATGTCCATGAAAGGCGACTTGCCGGGCTTGTCGAAGCGCTGGTTCGGCACCATCGGGTCGTGCCAGTAGAGCACTTTCCTGCCGGTTTTCGGGTCAGTCAGATTGCCGGAACCCAACGCGGCGGCCGTGTTTGCGCCCGTTGCCGGCGCGTGCCGCGAGCCGGCGAAATACCCGGCGCCGAGAAGCGCTGCAGCGGCAAAGACCGCCAGGATCGCGCGTGCCAAAGGTTTTTGAGTCATGGTTTGCTCCTTCATTCGGCAGCGGCCATCGTCGTTGGCACAACCTGGTATTCCAGTTGGGCCCACGTCTGCGAAACCTCACGCTTGAGGTCGAGAACCTGGATCTGCGCATCCAGTTGCGCCCGGCGGGCCGCAAACGTATCGGCTAGCGAACCGGTCCCCGCCTGGTAAGCGGCGACGGCGAGTTCGACGCGCTGGTCGGCGGCCGGCAACAGGGACCGGGTGAGATTCGCGATGCGTTCGCGACCGCTGGCGAGCGTTGCCGACGCGGTGCGAATATCGGCTTGCACCTGCCGGAGCGCGTCTTCGTACATCAGATGGGCCTTGGTCGCGAGTTCGGCCTTCTCCGATACATCACGGTCCTCGCGGTCCCTCCGGTTAATGGGCAAAGGAATGCGCACCCCGACCGACACCATGTTCGAATACGCTCCGCCGCGTTGCTGGTACGAGACTTCCCAGGTCCAGTTGGGGCGGCGCTCGCTGCTGGCGACAGCCGTGCTGGCATCGGCGACGGCGATGTCATCGGCCGCTGCGACGAGTATCGGCTGCACCAGCCGGAGTTCATCGGGTGGCAAGGAAGAGACATAGGACTCGGGCGCGGGCGGCTCGCCCGTCACATCGGTCGCAGGCGTCGCGGTCCAGCGCGAGAGACCAATGAGCGCGGTCTGATACGTTTGCTGCGCCTTGAGCACCTGGTCCTGCGTCTGGGCCCGCGTTGCCTCGGCTTGTACGACGTCGGCAGCCGTCGCCCTCGCTCCCCGGTATGCGGCCTTTGTCGCGGCGAGTTCGTGAGTCATGTGATCCAGCAACGCCTGCTGGAGCGTCAGGGCCCGCCTGGCATAGACGGCGTCAAGCCAGGCAGTGGCGGTCTGCTGCCGCACATTCGCGAGTTGTGCGAGATAGCCGGCCTGCTCGCGCTTCACCACCTCGCTGGCGAGGTCGGAACGAAGGCGCCGCTTTTCCCGCGAGACCCACTCCTGCTCGATGCCGATACGCCGCATCGTCATGAAGTCCTGGCCGATGGTGAAGCGCTGCGCGCCATTTATCGGCAGGTTGTCGACGCCGGCCGCGAGCACCGGGTCCGGCAATTGCCCCGCCCGGACCGCGGCTTCGGAGCTCGCGTGTACGGACGCCTGCGCGGCCTGCATGGCCGCAGAGTGGTCGGTTGCCGCCTGCAACGCCGCTTCGAGCGTGAGGGGCGCTTGCTGCGCATGCGCGGCAGAAGCAAGCCATATCAGCGCGGCGCAAATCGGGCGCGCGCGCAGGGATGCACGCCGGCATGGCGGCGTGCCAATCGTCAAAAACATGTTCTAACCCCAACGATGGAGCCCCAAACGGGACTTCACGTCCTGGACACAGGACGACCTCGCCGCTCACGCGGCGAACCAGTCAAACGAGGGTTAGATGGCTTGGGGAGGCCGCCAGAGGCCGTCCGGCACGTGACCGGCAAACGACTCGGCGTAGTGGAAAACGACCTGACGGGTGACAGTCATGGGATGGCTGACGGTCGCCTGCGCGGGAGGGTAGTAGATGCTGGCGAACTGACACTGTGCCGCACCCTTGCAGAAGCCGTCCTTGGCCTTGCTCGCCGACGACGGCTTCATCGTCTCGCATCCCGGCATTTCGGCGGACACGGAGCCGTCGTCGTGCATCGGCATCGACTGCTGCATCGGACATTCGCCCGCCATGCCGGTGGCTGCCAGCCCGCTCAGGGGCAGCATCGCGCACAGCATCAAGACGAGAATGGTCCGGAGAATTTTCATGGCAGCGATTGCAGGCAGCCGATTCTATCGTGTTTGCGTTTCATTTTGTCCGCTAGCGGTGACTATTCGCCATACAGCGTCCGGATCGCCAGCGGCCGTTTACTGCGGTAGATCCGACCTGACGATCGCGACGACCCAGTCAACGAACGTTCTGATTGCGACAGTGGCGCGTGCCTGAGGATAGACGATGGAAATCGGCACGGGCGCGCATCTCGCACTGGAGAGCACCTCCTTGAGGCGGCCGCTTCGAAGATAAACCGAAGCCGCAAACTCGGAAAGCTGAATCAAGCCGAGCCCCTCCAGACCGCACTGCAAATACGCCTCCGTTTCGTTGACAGCGAACCGGCTGCGCATCGGCATCTCCAGATTTTCGCCGTTCACGCGAAAGCGCCAGTCGAGCGGTCGGCCGGTCGCGTTCGACAGGTAATTGATGGTCCGGTGATTGGCGAGCGCGGCAATCGACTCCGGCTCGCCGTATTGCCTGAGATATCGGGGCGATGCACAGGTCAGCCAGTTGAGCTGCCCGAGCCGGCGGGCTACCAGCGCCGAATCTGCGAGCACCCCGGTGCGAATCGCGCAATCGATACCTTCGTAGATAAGGTCCGATGGACGATCGCTGAGACCGAGCACCAGTTCGATGTCAGGATACTGAGCCTCGAATTCGCGCAACCTCGGTACGATGATCGACCGGCCGATCACGCCGGGCATATCAACGCGAATCCGTCCGCGCGGCGCATTGGTCCGCACGGACACGTCGCTCTCCGCGCTATCGATATCCGCGAGAATGGCCTGGCAGGATGCCAAATAGCGCACGCCCGCCTCGGTAAGGCTAAGGCTTCGCGTGCTTCTCCTGAGCAGCGGCGTGCCGAGATATGCCTCCAGGTTCTTGATCATCGTGGTCACGGACGAACGGGGCATCGACAAGGTCTCCGCGGCCTTACTGAAGCTTCGCGCCTCGACGACCCGCACGAACGTTGTCATCGCTTGAAGTTTGTCCATGAGTTGTGCGTGTAACCCGCGTGATTGGCTCGGGAGTGCCATGTTACCAACCCGATGGCATGGGGCGTCCAGTTTGGCCGCGCAGGCACGCCGTACGGTTTGTCCCTCACGCGTTGTGTATTCAGACACCGCGAACAATGTGCAGCGTTTGCGCACCTACACTGCGAACCGTTGGGACCGCTTCGGCTTTCGGCGATATCCGCCCGGAGCGAGCCCGTTTTGTCATTTTTGTCCCGAACGGAGGGTGCGCATGTTGAACAACGAAGCAATATTGGTTTTGGGCGCGGGAGAACTCGGCATGGCGGTGCTGCGCAATCTGGCACGACATGCGAGGCACGCATCCGGCGTATCCATCGCGGTCCTGCTTCGGCCATCGGCGATGGGGTCCGACGATCCGGCAAAACGCAAGGAGTTGGGCGAGCTGCGCGAACTCGGTATCGAATTCGTCGAGGGCGACCTCACCCGGCAATCGTGCGCCGATCTCGCCACCACCTTCCGTCGATTCGATACGGTCGTCACAGGGTTCGTCGGCGGTCCGGGCGTGCAGCTGAAAATCGCGCAGGCTGCACTCGAGGCCGGAATCAAGCGATTTTTCCCCTGGCAGTTCGGCGTGGACTACGATCTCATAGGCAGGGGCAGCGCACAGGACCTTTTTGACGAACAGCTCGACGTGCGCGACCTTCTTCGGGCGCAGACGCTTACCGAATGGGTGATCGTCTCCACCGGCATGTTCACGAGTTTTCTGTTCGAGCCGTCGTTCGGCGTCGTCGAACTCGCAACGCATACGGTCAATGCGCTGGGCAGCCTCGACAATGCGGTGACCGTCACGACTGCCGAGGACATAGGCGTCATGACGGCTGAGATCGTCTTTGGCGAGCCACGGGTTTCGAACCAGGTGCTACACATTGCCGGGGATACGGTAACGTATCGCGAAGTGGCCGACACGCTCGAGCGTGCGCTTGGTGTACGACTCGAACGTCATGTATGGACTGTGCCTGAACTGAAGCGACTGCTGGCCGAAGCGCCCGACGACACGTTGCGCAAATATCGCGTGGTGTTCGCTCAAGGACGAGGCGTTGCATGGGACAAGGCGCGGACGTTCAATGCCCAGAAGGGTGTCCCTCTCTGCGGGATCGACGGCTGGGTGCGCGATAACCTGCCGCGCCTGCGCGCTGCTTTCCCCGCGCCGTGATCACGAAGACCGGCTAAACCTGAACTTTCAACTCGAAACGCTCAGAGGCATGCCGTGGATTGCGTTGTGTGGGCAATCGGTCCCGAACCGAATACGCCCGACTTGGCACGGCGCCATGTCCTATGCGGTGCGCCCTAGCGAAGCGCAGCCGCCACCGCTTCCTCAATCTGCAGCGCAAAGCGCGCTTCAACATCGGGCACCGTGTAGCCAATCGACAGTTCCAGATACGCGTCGCCTAGAACCAGCTGAACGAATGTGGCGGCCCGCAACGCAGCAGTCGATTCGTCGAACCGCTTTCCCAGTATTTTCGCGGCGAAGGCACGCACGACCTTCGCACCATTTTCATAAAACACCTGGCCGAGTTCCGGAAGACGCTCGGCCTCAGCAACGATGGCCCGGTAAAGCCGCAGATTGTCCGGCGTGATAAGGCTTTGCGCCAATACCCATCCCAGCGCGCGCAACGCGTCTTCGGGTGATCCGTCGGATTGCCCGTCCTGAGCGCCGGCAAGAAATCCCCCCACTTCGGCACACATCGAGCTCACCAGACCCACGAAGAGCGCCTCCTTCGACTTGAAGTGGCGGTAGACCGTCTGTTTGCCGACGCCGGCGGCCGCGGCGACATCGTCCATCGTTGCCAGGCCGAACCCCTGGCTCAAGAAAACGGCTTTCGCGCCGTCGAGGATGGCGGACCGCTTCCGGCGTTGCAGCGGGCTTAGTTCGGGGAGCGAGGACGTGTTCATGCCCGATAAATAGCAGATCGCCGAGCCGTTGACAAGACTGACCAGTCTCGTTTAGATTTGGCGAAACGAGACTACCTGGTCTCGTTTGAGGGGCATATCCGCCTCGCAGGCAACCGTCGAGGAGAACGTTATGGAACTTTTCATCACAGGTGGTACTGGCTACATCGGGCAAGCGGTCGCGCGCAAGGCAATCAGCCTCGGCCATCAGGTGACGGCGCTGGTGCGCGAAACCAGGTCGGAGGCCGCGGGCACCCTGGCACGTCTCGGCGTGAAACTGCACGGCGGCGACTTGCGCGAGCCACAGTCTTTCGCTGCGACTGCCGGTGCCGCTGATGGCGTGCTGCACATGGCGTCGACCAACGACGCTTGCGCCGGTGCTGCCGACGAGGCCGCGGCTGCGGCGATGCTTTCGCATTCGCATCCGGGCGCGGCGTTCGTCTATACGTCGGGGACCTGGGTCTACGGCAATACAGGGGGAGCGCCCGCGACTGAAGCGTCGGCGCTGAACCCGACACCACTCGTCGCCTGGCGGCCCGCAGTGGAGCAACATGTGCTGGCGCTGGCAGCGAGCCGTTCGATTGCCGCAGTGGTTCTCAGGCCGGCAATGGTGCATGGCTACGGCGGCGGCATCTTCGGCATGCTTGCCAGCATGGTCCGTCAGACCGGCAGTGTGAGGGTCGTCGGCAATGGTCGCAATGACTGGCCCGCCGTTCACGTCGACGATCTCGCGACGGCATACCTGAGCGCAGTGGAGCAGGCGGCAAGCGGTGACGGTCGAGTTGCGGGACAGATCTTCAACGTGGTCGCGGAGGATGCCGTTGCCGTCGCCGAAATAGGCGAAGCGATTCGGGCATCGGCCGGCGCCGACCGCGTCGAATCATGGCCGCTCGACGACGCTCGCAAGTCGCTTGGGCCATTTGCTGACGCACTGGCGCTCGACCAGACGGTAAGCGGCCAGCATGCCCGCCGGGTCCTTGCGTGGGAACCCCGCGGCCCCGGCCTGATTGCGGACCTCGCAGCGCAAAAGCACGATCAACAAAGCAACGGAGCATGACGATGGCGTGGAACAGTGTGTCTCTTGAATCGATCCTCGCGATGATCTTGACGGTTCTGTTCGCGGTGGCTGGGGTGGTCAATCTCGCAAGACCCGGCGCGGTGAAGCGCGACTTCGCGCGCTGGGGTTACCCGGCATGGTTTCCGTTGCTCTGCGGCACGCTGGAGCTGTTCAGTGCCGCACTTCTTGCTGGGCAACAAACCCGGGTCTTAGGCCTGACGCTGGCCGGCGCGATCATGGCCGGCGTGCTCTTCACCTTGCTACGGAACCGGGAGCCGTTCCGGCATCTCGCCCCGGCGCTGATCTTCTCGGCTCTCATTGTGGTTACCGTGGCGGCCCGCAGCTGAAACCGTGCCGCTGTCAGGCGAGCGAGCCCGGGACGCCAAGCCTGGGACCCGCGCAGCCCTTGGCGAAGGTCCGTTGTCGAGAGCGACGACATCGTTACGATCGACTCATCGGGGGCGCATGAGCTTCTCGTTAAACGCATAATTGGCGTACCTGGCGACATCATGGGCCGGGGCGCCTTCTCGCTGGACCCAACTCACTTCGATTTGCGACGGCCCGACCGGTTCGGCGAGCGTCCGGAGAACTTTCAGTGCGAATTCCACCGCCTCGGCACTAGAATTCAGGCATGGTCGCATTCCCGAAGGAGGCTGCCATGACTCAGTCCATGATCAGTTTTTGGGTTGGCCTTGTGGTTCTCGTTGTCATTGCCATGGCCCTGTCCCGTCGCTACCGGCGCGATCACCCGGGAGGGAGCCTGAGCGAGTGGCTCGACACACACCATATGAGCTGGATGCATCGCAAACACTAGCGTTCTCGTTAGAGGAATACCATGCCGACTTATCAGTACAGGTGCGAGAAGTGCGGTGAGATGTTCGAGCATACCGAGCATCTCGCCGAACATGAGACGGCTCATCCGCCTTGCCCAAAGTGCGGAAGCGAGAAGGTTCAGCACACACCCACACCCTTCGTGGCGAAAACACCCCGAAAGTCCTGAAACCGCTTCAGCCGCTCAGGTCGGCGCCCGTTGCTCCCTGTCCCGATGATGGTCTGCGGCGAGGAACATATACATCGCGGGCACGACGAACAGTGTGAACAGCGTACCGATCGACATCCCCGTGAAGATCACGAGGCCCATCGCGTTGCGGCCGGCCGCGCCCGCACCCGATGCGATCACGAGCGGCACGACGCCCAGCACCATGGCGGCCGTCGTCATCAGGATCGGCCGCAAGCGCACGCCCGCCGCTTCTTCGAGGGCTTCGCGCTTGCGCCGCCCCGCGCGTTGCAGTTCGTTTGCGAACTGCACGATCAGAATGCCGTGCTTGCTGACGAGGCCCATCAGCGTGACGAGGCCCACTTGCGTGTAAATGTTCAGCGTCGTGAGTCCCACGTTGATGAAGATCAGCGCGCCGAACAGCGCCATCGGCACCGATACGAGAATCACGACCGGATCGCGAAAGCTCTCGAACTGGGCGGCGAGCGCGAGAAACACGATGATCGTCGCCAACAGCAGCGTGGTCACGAAGCCGCCTGATTCCTGCACGAATTGTCGCGACAAGCCGGAATAATCGGCCGTGTAGCCCGTCGGCGCGGCGTCGACGGTGGCCCGGCGCAGGAAGTCGAGCACCTCGCCCTGCGAGATGCCCGGTGCGAGCACGCCGGAAATCGTCGCCGAATTGAATTGCTGGAAGTGATTGATCGACTCCGGCACGACGTTGCGCTTCAGATGCGTGACCGTCGACGCGGGAATCACGCTGCCATCGGGGGTGCGCAAGTAATAGTCGAGCACTTGCGACGGATTCAGCCGGTCCGTTTGCAGTACCTGCGGAATCACCTTGTACGAGCGGCCGGCAATCGAAAAGTAGTTGACGAAGTTACCGCCGAGCGCCGCGCCCAGCGTCTGCCCGACATCGCTTTGCGTCAGGCCGAGCGAAGCGACTTTGTCGCGATCCACGAGCAACACGCTTTCCGGCTTGTCGATCTTCAGATCGCTGTCGACGAAAAAGAACATGCCGCTTGCGCGCGCCTTTTGCAGCACGGCTTGCGACACTTCGTTGAGGTTCTCGAACGGCTCCGTCGTGCTGATGACGAATTGCACGGGCAATCCTTGCGCGCCCGGCAGGGGCGGAAACTGAAATGCGGCGACGCGCGCGCCCGCGATGCCGTTCCACTTCTGCTGCAATTCCTGCTGCAATTGCGTCGCGCCCTTCTTGCGCTTGTCCCACGTTTTGAAGAGCACGCCGCCGATGCCCTGGTTCAGCGTCGGCACGCCCGTGAGCTGGAACATCTGTGCATATTCGGGCAACTGCTTCGAGATCTCGAAGACCTGATCCGCGTAGGTCTGCATCTGCTGGATCGTCGCGTTCGGCGGCCCCAGGACCTGGGACAGCACGATACCCTGATCTTCCTGAGGCGCAAGCTCCGATTGCGACGTCATGAAGAGATACACCGTGCCGCACAGGAGCAGCGCGCCCATCACGACGAACACGGGCCACGTGTCGAGCATCGCATGCAACAGGCGCCGGTAGCCGTGATGCACACGATCGAACTGCCGGTCGACGAAGCGCGCGAAGCGGCCCGACTGCTGGTCCGTGCGGAAAAAGCGCGAACACATCATCGGCGAAAGCGTCAACGCGATCACGCCCGACACGGTGACCGCGCCCGCCAGCGTGAACGCGAACTCGGTGAAAAGCGCGCCTGTCAGACCGCCCTGAAAGCCGATGGGCGCGTACACGGCGATCAGCACGACCGTCATCGCGAGAATCGGGCCGCCGAGTTCGCGCGCCGCGATCAGTGCGGCTTCGAAAGGCGTCTTGCCCTCCTCTTTCATATGCCGGTCGACGTTCTCGACCACAATGATCGCATCGTCGACGACGAGCCCGATGGCGAGCACGAGCGCAAGCAGTGTCAGCAGATTGATCGAATAGCCGAGCGCCTGCATCACGAAAAACGTGCCGATCAGCGAGAGCGGCATCGCGATCACGGGCACGATCACCGCGCGCAAGCTGCCGAGGAAAAGGAAGATCACGACGGTCACGATCAGCAGCGCCTCGACGAGCGTCTTCACCACTTCTGCGATCGCCGTGTTGATGAAGTCGGTCGCGTCGTAGACGATGTCGCCCGTCATGCCCGTCGGGAACTGCCTCTGCAGGTCCGGGAATAGGGTTTTCACGCGCTTCGCCACGTCGAGCACATTCGCATCGGGCGCCACCTTGATGCCGATGAACACCGATCGCTTGCCGCTGAACGCGACGTTGAAGTCGTAATTGTCCGCGCCGAGCACGACATTCGCGACGTCTTCGAGGCGCACGATCGCGCCGTTCTTCTGCGTGACGACGAGTTTCCTGAAGTCCTCGACGGAATGCAGGTCGGTGCCTGCATTGAGATCGACGCTGATCATCTGGCCTTTGGTCGTGCCAAGCGTCGCCAGATAGTTGTTGTTGCCGAGCGCCGTGAAGACGTCGGCGGCCGTCACATTGTGTGCGGCGAGCCTGCTCGAGTCGAGCCATGCGCGCAGCGCGAACTGACGGCCGCCGAGCACTTCCGCCGTTTGCACGCCCTGGACCGAATCGAGCTTCGGTTTCACGACACGCAGCAGATAATCCGTGACATTGTTGCTCGGCAGCACGTCGCTGTAAAAGCCCATGTACATCGCGTCGGTGGTTTGACCCACTTGCACGGTCAGCACCGGCTGTTGCGCCTGCGGCGGCAACTGGTTGCGCACCGAAGCGATCTGCGTGTTGATCTCTGTGAGCGCGCGATTGGAGTCGTAGTTGAGTCGCAGCGTCGCGGTGATCGTCGACACGCCCGTAGTACTCGTCGACGACATGTAGTCGATGCCCTGCGCCTGCGCAATCGCGGCTTCGAGCGGCTGCGTGATGAAGCCCGCCATGGTGTCGGCGCTCGCGCCATAGTACGCGGTGGTGATCGTCACCACGCCGTTCTCGGTTTGCGGATACTCGCTGACCTTCAGCGCCGCAAGCGAGCGCAAGCCGAGCACGAGTATCAGCAGGCTCACCACCGATGCGAGCACCGGGCGTTCAATGAAGATGTCGGTGAATTTCATCGCGCGCTCTTCTATTGTTCCTGAGGCGTCGGATTCGGGCTGTCCGCAGGTAGCACGCGGTTGTCGATCACGAGGGGCGTGCCGTTTTTCAGTTTCAGCTGGCCGCTCGTCACAACCTGCGTGCCTGCGTTGATGCCCTTGAGAATGGCGACCTGGTCGCCGCGCGTCGGCCCCGGCGTGACGAACACCTGTTGCGCGACGGGCATGATCTTGCCTTGTGCATTCTTTTGTTCGCCGGGCTTCACGATGAACACCGTCGCGCCATACGGGTTATAGGTGATCGCCGTTTGCGGCAAGGTCAGAAAGCGCTGCGCGCCGCCCGCGTCGATCTTTACGTTCGCATACATGCCAGGCAGCAGCTTGCGCTCGCGATTGTCGACGGTCGCCTCGATCTGGACGTTGCGCGTCGTGCTGTCCACGCGCGGATTGATCGAGCGGATCTTGCCGTCGAACGTGCGGTTGCCGAACGCATCCGTATCGACGGCGATGGCCTGGCCAACCTGCAATTGACCGAGCTGCTGCTGCGGCAGAAAGAAGTCGGCGTAGATCGGGTCGATGGCTTGCAGCGTGACGATGGCGTCCCCCGGATTGAGGTACTGGCCGGGGTTGACTGTCGTGATGCCGACGCGTCCCGCGAACGGCGCGCGAATCGTCTTCTTCTCGACGAGGGCGGCCTGTTGATCGACCTGGGCTCTTTTGCTCTTGAGGTCGGCGGCGTCGGCGTCGAGCTGCGCCCTGGCAATCGCCTGAATGCCGAACTGCGCCTTGTCGCGGTTGTAGACCGTTTGCGCGAGGTCCGCCGCCGCTTTGAGCGACGCGAGCTGCGCCCGGTCCGAATCGTCGTTCAGGCGCACGAGCACCTGATCTGTCTTCACCTCCTGGCCCGAGTTGAACGCGATCTCGCGCACGAGCCCGGCCACTTCCGTCGTCACGTCGACGCCGCGCACCGCGCGCAGGCTGCCCACCGCCGCAAGCTGCGGCTGCCAAGTCTGATAGCCGGCGATAGCAGCCGTGACGGTGGCGGGCGGCGCGGTGTTGCTCGCCATGAACTTCTTGATCATGTGCGCCTTGAACAGATTGAAACCGACCAGCGCGCCGAGCAGTATGGCCACGCAGATCAGCATGATGATCATCCGCTTTGCCATCGGTTTTTTCGTCGTCATCGTCATGTCCTGGCGGGAGCGGCCATTGCACAAGAATTCATTTCTGCGTAGCCGGCGCGGGCTGGGCTGCCTGGCTCGTCGTCACGTCGTTCCACCAGCCGCCGCCGAGCGCCTGAAACAGCGCCGCCGTGTCCGCATAGCGCGCGGCCTGCGCCTGGGCGAGATTCACGACGGTCTGCTGGTATTGACGCTGTGCATCGAGCAGCGCCAGATAGCTGACGCCGCCGATGCGAAACTGGCCGCGCGTCAGGTCGAGCGAATCGCTGGCCGCGCGCCATGCTTGCGTCTGCGCGCTCAGGCCGGTTGCATCGTGCTCGAGCGCGCGTAACGTGTCGGCGACGTTCTGGAATGCGAGCAGCACCGTTTGGCGATATTGCGCGTTGGCCTCGTCGAATGCCGCTTCTGCGGCGCGCTTTTGCGCGCTCAACTGGCCGCCGTGAAAGATCGGCTGCGTGATGCCTGCGCCGAGGCTCCAGATCATGTCGGCGTACTTAAGAAGGCCCGCGGGCGTCAACGCCTGCGGACCGTAACTCGCGGAAAGCGTGAGCTGCGGATACAGGTTCGCCGTCGCGACGCCGACCTGGGCGCTCGCCTGATGCAACGTGGCGTCGGCGGCGAGAATGTCGGGGCGTTGCCGCACGAGCGAAGACGGCACGCTGACGGGCAGGGTTTGCGGCAGCGTGAACATCGAGATCCTGAACTCCGGCACGTCCGTATCGCTCGGCGGCTTGCCCGCCAGGACGGCGAGCTGGTGACGCGTCTGATCGAGCGACTGATGCAACGGCGGCAACGTCGCGCGCGTCTGCGCGACCAGCGTTTCCTGCGCCAGCACGGCGGTGCGGCTCACGCCGCCCAGCTCGAGTTGCTGGCGCATGATGCGAAGCTGCGCGTCTTCGTCGTCGGCGATGCGCTCGGTCGCATCGATCTGCTCGCGCAGCGAAGCTTCCTTGATGGCTGCCGTCACGATGTTCGCGGTCAACGCGAGATAGGCCGCCTGCAACTGGAAGCCCTGGTAATCGACCTGCGAGCGCAGCGATTCGAGTTCGCGCCTTCCGCCTCCGAACACATCGAGGTTGTACGACACGTTCACGGATGCGTTATAAAGGTTCAGCAGTTCCGTGAGTTGCGGCTCGCCGAACGTGACGCCGTTGAACTTCTCGCGCGTCGCATTGGCCTTCGCATCGACGGACGGATACAGCGTGGTGCCGATTTGCGCACGAAGATTTTCGCCGGCCTGCCTGAGCGCCGCTTGCGCCGCGGCCACGTTGGGGCTGTTGGCGAGCGCTTCGCGGATCAGCGCGTCGAGCGGCTCGCAATGAAAGAGCGTCCACCACTGGGCGGGAATGTCCTGGCCGGCCACGAACAGTTGCGGGACACCCGACGCGCCCGGCGCTGAGGCCGTTTGAACGGGCAGCGGCGTGGACGTGAAAGTGCCGGTAGCGGGCGGCGCGGGCGTATGGTAATCCGGGCCGACCGTGCAGCCGGAGAAGGCGATCAGGACAGTCACCCACGCAGCACGCGTAACAGTCTCGCATGCTGCATCGCGGCGAGACGCGCTGCGCGAATGCCGGTGCAGGCAGCGGCGACTGAAACCGTGGTTGACGTCATCGATCATCGATCCACCTTGTTTCACTGCGTGGAATACGAACGAAACGGCAGATGCAGAGTTTGAAATCATGCCACAGGTGCCGCTCGTCTGATCGACCTGAACTACCATGGAATCTATTCCCTTGCTGGCGACGTGCCCACGGAGGTCGACATGAGTGGCGACGCATCGAATGAAAGCGGTCCTGATCTGGCACAGGGCGTGCCCATCGAATCTCTCGGCGAAGCGAGCCTGTTGTCAGGACACGTCGGTCATGATGCGGTGCTCATAGCACGGCTCGGTAATGAATTCTTCGCGATCGATGCTGCCTGCACTCACTACCACGGCCCGCTCGCCGAGGGGTTGATCGTCGGGGACACAGTACGGTGTCCATGGCATCACGCGTGCTTCAGTCTGCGCACGGGGGAAGCGGTACGGGCGCCTGCGCTCGGCCCTGTCATGTGCTGGGCTACGGAGATCCGGGGCGACAGGATTGTTGTCCTGCACAAAAAAGCGCCACCCGCGGGTTCCGTGACCCCGCCGGCCGGCGCGCCACAGAAGATCGTGATCGTCGGTGCAGGGGCTGCAGGTTTCGCGGCTGCCGAGCGTCTGCGGCGCCTCGGCTACGCGGGCAGTCTCACGATGCTGAGCGACGACGATGCGCCGCCGGTGGACCGGCCAAACCTCTCGAAAGACTATCTGGCCGGCAGTGCGCCTGAGGCGTGGCTGCCGCTTCGCGATGACGCTTTCTACGCAGATCAACGCATCGATCTGCGCCTGAACGCCGGTGCCACGCGCCTTCACGTCGCCTCGCAGGAAGTGGAACTCGCGGATGGCAGCAGGGTGCCCTACGACCGCCTGCTTTTGGCCACGGGAGCCGAAGCGGTGCGCTTGCCGATCCCCGGCATGGATTTGCCGCACGTGCATACCCTGCGCACATTGGCCGACAGCCGCGCCATCATCGCTCGCGCGACGAACGCGCGGCGCGCGGTTGTCATCGGAGCCAGCTTCATCGGACTGGAAGTCGCGGCGTCGTTGCGCGCGCGTGGCCTTGAAGTCCACGTAGTGGCGCCGGAGCAGCGTCCGATGGAACGTGTGCTGGGGTCACGGATGGGCGAATTCGTGCAGCGACTGCACGAAGAACACGGCGTCGTCTTTCACCTGGGAAACACCGCCAGCGCGATCGATACGCAGCAGGTATCGCTCAAGGCGGGCGGCAAACTGGAAGCCGATCTGGTGGTGGTCGGCGTCGGCGTGCGGCCGCGACTGACACTGGCCGAGCAAGCCGGCCTCGCAATCGACCGCGGCGTGGTGGTCGATGCCAGCTTGCAGACGAGCGCGCCAGGCATATTCGCGGCCGGCGACATCGCTCGCTGGCCCGATCCGCACAGTGGCGCGGCAATCCGCGTGGAGCACTGGGTCGTCGCGCAGCGCCAGGGACAAACGGCGGCGATGAACCTGATGGGCGGGCGTGAGAAGTTCGATGCCGTGCCATTCTTCTGGAGCCAGCATTACGATGTCCCGATTAACTATCTCGGACACGCGCAGAGCTGGGACGAGATCACCGTTGACGGCGATATTGCACAACGCGACTGCTTCCTGCGCTACAAGCGAGACGGCCGTGTCGTCGCCGTGGCCTCCATTTATCGCGATGTAGAAAATCTGCGGGCAGAAGTCGAAATGGAGCGCGACTGACGTCCGCACCGTCGGTTCATGAAGAATCGGCGGCTAGTCGAGTTTCATGATGCCCATGTGCATCGCGGTGTCGGCACACATGACGACCAGCGTGTCGTGCGAAACACCCTCGGTCAACCGATGATTCAGCACCTCGTCGAATGTCCCGGCGCACTCCGAGACCGCGCTCATCGCGTCTCCTTCTGTCCGGTTGTAGGCGCCAGCGAGCAGCCATCGCGCCCGGCATTTTGCGGCGTCTATCGTTTCCTGAACCGAAGCATCAGGGTCTGCTGCGCGACATTCGGGAATCGCTACAGGCTGGAATGCCTGCGACAAGGTGGGGATGAGGAAGGCAGCGGCAACGATGTATCGACGGCACATGGCAGCTCCTTTCTTGAGGATCTTCTTACCGCCGTTGATTCGCGACGATGAGTCAATCGACAATCTATCACTTCTGCCAGCGTCGGTGCGTGTGCCAGCCGTCACGGCCCATGGAATGACGAATACGAATACAACGCATTCCAATCCGGTAAGCATGGGTGCAATTGCCCGGTTCGCCTGCGTACCGTTATGCGGCAACCCGTCGCCCGACGCCTGCGCGTGGGCGTCGGGTTTCGCAAGTTGCTGGACATCGAAAGCTATTAGCCGTTTGATGAAGAGAATGATCCAGACTCATCGTTTCTCGACTTCCGGCTTCAGCGTTGGATTACGCGCGTCCATGCAGAACGTCGAATGACAATCCAGGTTTTCTGTCAGTCACCTTTTCCCGGTTTCCGACATGGGCTCGCCACACGTCTTGCACCGATAGCATGTGTATCCGTGCGAGTCCGTACCGTTGTCCATCAGTCCGGTCGTGCGAATCGACTCCCACTGGGACGAGCCCTCTTGATCGTCTTCGCACGCCACCTCTTCGCCCTCGTGTCCGTTGATGCACACGAAGTATCGCCGTACCAACGTCGTCATCGCTGCCCTCCTGCGGCTCAGGGTTACTGCGAAGCGGCGCTTCAGCCGCATAAGCTGGCCCTGGAGGCCCACTCGTGCAGGTTCGAACTCCTGAAGAGTCGCCGCCTGCACAATCCGCTCCGTAATACGCTATCCCGTGAATTCGGGCGATGCTACAGGGAAGTATGGTCGGTCCATATCCGTTTCTCAACCTGTGCCGCTCGACTCTTCGCCTTCTGGGAAAATGGGCGCGTGAGTGCTGGCTCTTACCGGCCGCGCGCGCCGGACATCGGCATCATCCCGATTCCGGCTTGCATAATCCGGCTATCCTGACGTTCTTTGCGCCTCAACCCGCGCCCCGTTGCGACAGTATGGTGCGCTGCATCAACGCGCGTCCGCCTGGATCGGCACGATGACATGGTCAAGACGGACGCAGCCGATCCGGCCTCGACGCGAAGCCGCCGATACCGGGGCAGGAAGACGGCCAACCTGCCGACGTGGCGAATCGAACATCACTGGCTGCTGGATATCTTCTGGGGCAGCCGCCCAATGACGGGGTATCACGCCTGGGTCTTCCCCTTCATGGCGCTGTTCTTCCACCTGCCCCCGCTCTTCAACTGGCAGTGAGTGGTCGTGTGGCGCACCGAGGCGCGCATCGTCGCCTGCATCATCCTGTTCTGGCTGACTGAAGACTTTCTCTGGTTTGTGCTCAATCCTGCTTATGGTCTCGCGCGTTTTGCACCGGCCTATGTGCCGTGGCATATCCACTGGTTCTGGTTCGCGCCCACCGACTGCTGGACCATGAGCGCAGCTGCAGCCGTGCTTTTTTTCGTTTCGCGTGTGCGCTGATGGGTCCCGCGGTCTTCATATGAAGCCTCTATTGCTGCTTCAAATCGAATATCCGGTTCATCAACACCCATTTCTCTCCAACCGGTGTCCACGGAGTGGGGGCCTGCAACGTCCACATCAAAGTCTCCCATTGCTGAACGACGGCATTGCCTGGTGCAGCTTCAGCCATTCGGTCAGCATCGTAGAGCGCATCGTCCGCTTCAATGATCATGAACAATCGGGTTCCCAGCCGATAGATCTCCATGTCCGTGACGCCATGATCACGTATGTGACGAACGACTTCGGGCCAAACCTCGCGATGGTAATCCTCGTAGCGGGCAATGAGTTCGGGATCGTCTTTCAGATCCAATGCAAAACAGTGGCGCATCAGAGGAGTCCATGGCTCGTCAACAAACGACGCAAGCGCGGCTGAGCGTTGCGCAGCGACAAAGCATTCGCGAGTTCGATCAGCGGCAGTATCCGCCTTTTGACCTTCGCTACGTGGTTTTGCGCGATGTCTGCAATCCGGTGATCGAGATAGGGATTGCGGAACCGGTCGCGCACGCTGGTCAAGTAGTTCTCGGCCTGGGCTCCCATGTCCGTCGCCCCGAAGACAGGCATAACCTCCTCTCGCCATACGGCTTCGAGTTCATCACGCATATGCGGATCATGCATTGCATCGAGCACCGTTTCGGACAGCGGTCGCTGTTCGACAAGCCACTGCTGCGCCAGCCAGCTATGGCCAAGATTGAGAAAAAACAGTTTCAACCTTTCGTGGCTGCGCAAGTCGCCCGTCAGAACAAGGCTCTCGTGCGTGCACGGTAATTCCATTCCCGCACGTCGTTCGACAGCCCATAATGCGTAGGGCTCGGCCACCGCGCCCACAGGATCAATCGGTTCGGATACGATCCGGTCAACGAGCGAGTTCACCCAGACACATCTTTCACGTACGTAGTCGATGAAGGGCTCGGACAACGACCACTGCGTTGCCAGACCGAGCACGATCTCGCGCAGGGTATCGCCGTTGTTCTCCACTAATTCGCACGGGAAAATCGACACGCCATCGCAGGGGCGTTCCTGCCAACGCGAATGAAGCAAGGCGAGAAGCTTCGCGGGGTAGCTGCGAGGCACGGCCCCGCCGTTCGACAGCAGATCGGGCGAATCTCGCTCGTCGAGACGGTAGCCCGTGTCGCCCGTGTTCGACACGATAACGCGCACGTCTTCGATCGCCGCACGGCGAACCGTCGCCCAGTCGCGGTCGGCAATCCACGCGGAGCGAATGCCGTTGCAGACGACGACTTTGTCCACCACCGCGCCATGTTCCCTCCCCCGGATCCGCACAGGATAGCCGCCAGGCCGCGACAGCGCAGCGACGCGCGCGTGACTGACGGGATTGCCAGTGGTCTGCACAACGCCGATACCGCCAATCGCATCGCCGCGCTCCAGCGCTTGCGACACGAATAGCGCGACATGCGCGAGGAGAAATCGGCTCGTGCCAAACTGAAGTATGGGTTCACTCATGCTGCCTGTCCCGAACATTGCATGGCATTCGCTCAGCACTCCACCAACGCTTTCACCACCGTCTGCCCGGTCTCGAGCAAGCGCGGAAACGCGTCCGGAACATCGGCGAGCCGCATTCGGTGCGTGTTCAGGGCGCGATCCGGAATGCGCCCCGCACGCATGGCTTCCAGCACGGTCTCGAAATCGGCGGCAGTGGCGTTCCGGCTGGCGAGCAGGGTCGTCTCGCGCTTGTGGAACTCCGGATCGGAGAACGTCACCTGCCCCGGCACAATCGAGATCAGCGTGTATTTGCCGCCGTGGGCCACGAATCCGAATCCACGGTTCATTGCATCGATATTGCCCGTCGCGTCGAAGACGACATCGAAAAATTCGTGGTTCGTCAGCGATGCAAGTTGTTCGGCGTCCGTTGGGCCGACAGCGACAGCAGCGTCGACATTCAAGTGAGCCTCGCAAAATTGCAGACGATCAGCGCGCGTATCGAGGCAGGTCACATTGGCGCCTCGCAGTTTCGCGAAGATCATCGCGGCCATGCCGATCGGACCGGCGCCGACCACCAGCACGCGTTGACCGGCCAATACCTCCGCCCGTCGCGCCGCGTGCGCCCCGATTGCCAGAAATTCGAGCATCGCGGCCTGATCGAGCGTGACGCCTTCGGCCTTATGAACGAACTGCGCAGGTACGCTGAGGTATTCGGTAAGTGCGCCATCTCGATGCACACCCAACACCTTGATGTCGACGCAACAGTTGGTCTTGCCTTGTCGGCACGCAACACAACGCCCGCACGACAGATAAGGCATGACGTAGACGCCGTCGCCGGAAGCCAATCCCGAGTCGGGTTCAGCCTCGACGACCACACCGGAAAATTCATGTCCCATCACGCGCGGGTACTGCAGATAAGGCTGATTGCCTGTGAAGATGTGCAGGTCGGTACCGCAAATGCCAACGCGGGACACGCGCAGCAGTACCTCGCCGGCTGCTCGAACGGGCGCGTCGGAGTGCTGCGCCCGCAGCACTCCCGGCGATTCGCAAATCACGCTAAGCATAGGGATGTCCTCTTGATCAAATCATCATGCATGACTCCACCGTACGTGTAGTCGAAGACCGGTCTAAAAGGTAACGGCTCGGCCCAGCCCTCGTCTCCGGGCTTCACACCGGCACCCGGGCGCATCAGCCGGCCCACCTTCGAACTCAGCGAAAAGGCTTCTCTCGCGCGCCGGCATCGACGCAGGAGATCGACAACATCGACATCGTCAGTAAAGGACGTTCTTCGCCGTGGGTGAATCGAGATTTTGCTTGTCGACCATCACGACGCCCGTATCGATATCCTTCGCGACCCGCTTGTGTTCGATGACGTTGACGACCGTCTGAATTCCCTTGTATCCCATCTGCCAGGAGCCCTGAACGGCGATCCCCTGGATCGTCCCGTCGCGCACGAAGTTTTGCAGGTCCTGATTGCCGTCAAATCCGATTGCCACCACTTTGCCCGCCTTTCCACTCTGTTTGAGCGCGCGTCCCACCCCGACTGCGGTCGGCTCGTTTGCACCGAAAATCCCCTTCAGATCGGGGTTCGCGGAGAGGACATCGGTGGTCTGATTCAGCGCCGTCGCCATCTGGGACTGGGAATAGTATGGACCGACGATCTGCAGCCTGGAATGCGCCGCGAGATATTTCTTGAAACCGCCGACACGCCCAATTTCCGATCCGGCACCCGGCACGTAGGACATGAGCGCAATCTTTCCCGTCTGGCCGACGCGGTCGATCAGCGCCTGCGCGCAAAGCTCACCGGCCTTCTCGTTGTCGGTCGACAGGAACGACTGGTAGTACTGCTTGCCGCCATCGGACAGCGCGGAGTCGATCAACACGACGGGGATATGCGCCTCCCACGCTTTCTTGATGGCCGGCACAAGCGCATCGGGATCCGACGGCGCGAGCACAATACCCGCGACGTGCCGGTTGACGGCGTTCTCGACCATGTTCACTTCATCCGCGATATCGGATTCCGCGGCCGGGCCCTGGAAGGTCATCGTGTAGCCCTTCGCGTCGCCGAGTGCAGCATTCGCGCCTTTCTGCACGTTTTGCCAGTAATTCGAATTGACCGTCTTGACGATGACGGCGATCTCGCCGCCTGCCGCATACGCACCCGTGCTGAACGCCGCGCACAACAACGCCGATGCCGCAAAAATCGAAAGCTTCTGCATGTCTCGCTCCTCTTTTTTCGTGGTTGAACTACGTTTGATTAACGCTTCCTGCTTCGCAATTGATCGATCCAGACGGTGCCCAGAATCACGACGCCGATGATGATCTGCTGGATGAAACTCGACACCCCGTTCATGTTCAGGCCGTTGCGCAGCACGCCAATGACGAACGCGCCGATGGCGGTGCCGGAAATCGTGCCCACGCCGCCCATCAGCGACGTGCCGCCGATCACGGCACTGGCGATCGCGTCGAGCTCGTACATGACGCCTTCGTTGGGCTGGCCGGTCACGAGACGCGACATCAGCACGCAACCCGTGACCCCGGCCAACGCGCCGGAAAGCACATAGGTGAACATCGTCACGCCTCGAACGTCGACACCGGAGAGACGAGCCGCCTCGGGGTTGGAGCCGACCGCGTAGATATGCCGGCCGAGCGAAGTCTTCGACAGGAGGATGGCGCCCGCGACGAAGAACACGATCATGATGACGACGGGATAGGGAATGCCTGGAAACGTCGTGTCCGGAAAACCATCCGCGCCGATATGGGAAACCCGGAACAACGCGCCGTTGCCGAGGACACCAAACGCGTTGCCAAGGTCCGAAACCGGCCGGGCCCCGGTAATTTGCAGGGCGAGACCTCGGGCGACCAGCATCATGCCGAGCGTCGCAATGAACGGCGGCAACCGCATTCGCGTCACGCAGATGCCGTTGACGTATCCGCACAGCGCACCTACGAGCACTCCACAAAGCATGGCGAGGGGCACCGCCATACCGGCCTTCGCGAGCAACGCGGCCGAGACGCCCGCGAGCGCAAGTACCGAACCGACCGAGAGGTCGATACCGCCTGTGATGATGACGCACGTCGCGGCAACGCCCAGGTAGGCGATCGAGGTCACCTGCAGGCTGACGGTCATCAAGTTGCCGACAGAAAAGAATGCCGAGCTGGTGACCGAGAACGCAATCACCAGTGCAACGAGGCTGCCCAGAGCCGCGAACTTCTGAATGAGGTCGCGGCGCCGCTGCCGAGCGGAGCGATCCGCGGGCCGGCTACGATCCGATGTCATTTCAAGCATGTGTCCGCCCCGAAGCAAAATGCATGATCTCCTCCTGACTGGTTTGTTTCGTTTCAAGCACGGCGGCTATCCGGCCCTCATGAAAAACGGCGATCCGATCGGTCATGCCAAGCAACTCAGGCAACTCCGAACTGATCAATACGACACCCACGCCGTTCGCGGCGAGCCGGTCCATCAGCCCGTAAATGGCGAACTTCGCGCCTACGTCGATGCCGCGCGTGGGCTCATCGAAGAACAGGATCTTCGACCCCCGGTAAAGCCATTTGCCGATCACGACCTTCTGCTGATTGCCGCCCGACAGGTTGCGAACGATCTGCGCAACCGACGGCGTGCGAATGGCCAGGTCATGCACATAGCGGCGCGCGACTGCGGTTTCTTCGTCGAAGCGCAGGAAACCCGTGCGAGACGAGATGCCGCCCACGTTCGAAAGCGTGATATTCGCGGCGACCGACATGCCGAGCGCGAGGCCCTCCTGTTTGCGGTCTTCCGACAGGTAAGCAATGCCATGGCGAATCGCTTCGCGCGGCGAATGAATCGTCACGCGATTGCCGAGCAGCTCGAGCGTCCCTTCATCCAGCTTGTCCGCACCAAAGACCGCTCTGGCGACCTCCGTGCGCCCCGCCCCCATGAGACCTGCAAAACCGAGGATTTCGCCTTTACGCAACTCGAATGACACGGGGCCGAATACGCCATGGCGGCGCAGCTCCCGCGCGCTGAGCAGCACATCTTCGGTGGGCATGGATTGCCGCGCAGGGTATGCATCGTCAAGGGATCGCCCCACCATGCGCGCGACGATGTCATTCACGCTCAACGCTGCGAAATCGTCAGTCGATATATGCCGACCATCGCGCAGGATCGTCACGCGATCGACGATCTGTGCCATCTCGTCGAGGCGGTGCGAGATGTAAAGGATCGCCACGCCGGCCGCGCGCAGCTCCTGAATGATGCGAAAAAGCTGGGCCGTTTCCGCTTCGGTCAAGGAGGACGTCGGTTCGTCCATGATCAACACGTTCGAATCGAACGAAAGCGCCTTCGCGATTTCCACCATCTGCTGCTGTGCGATCGACAGCGTGCCCACCAGCGTCGTGGGAGGCACGTCCAGGCCGATGCGCTGCAAGCAGCGCAATGCATCCGCATTGAGCTTGCGGGTATCGACAAACGGTCCACGCTTCGGCTCGCGTGCGAGATAGAGATTCTCTGCCACGCTCAAATGCGGAACGAGGTTCAGTTCCTGATGAATGATCGCGATGCCTGCGGCCTGCGCCTGGGAGGTCGAACCGAAGCGGACCGATGCGCCGCGAAAACGCATGGTGCCTTCGTCTGGCGGGTACTGGCCGCTGATGATTTTCATCAGCGTCGATTTGCCGGCTCCGTTCTCGCCGCAGACCGCGTGAACCTCTCCCTCCCGAAGGTCCAGACGAATGCCATCGAGGGCCACCACGCCGGGAAATCGCTTCACGACGCCTTCGAGGCGCAGGATCTCCCGTCCCGGTTCACTCCGATCGACAGCGGCGAGGCTTGATGGACTGCGGGGCACTGTCATGGCGTCTCCATGTCCGACCAACCGGGCCTGCACGCGGTCAGTCCAATTTAGGTGAATTAAAGCTAAATTCCCTCTTTTGGTCAAGCCAATATTGATTTATAAATATCGATCTTACCAACGGTGAAAACCCCTGGAAACCCCGATACATCCGGCAATCGCCTGCAAATCAAAGGTTGCGAGCCACCGTGCTAGACTTTGACGCAGGCTGCAAGGTCCTCTGCGGCGTCCCGTTCACCCATACGATGAAATCAACAGAACCCAAGCGGCTTTACCAATCCGTCGCCACTCAAATCCTCGCGTTGATCCGTCAGGGCGAATTTCCACCCGGAGAGCGTTTGCCGCCCGAACGTGAACTCGCGCTCAAACTGGGCGTGTCGCGGCCGTCGCTACGCGAGGCATTGATCGCGCTCGAGATCGGCGGCCAGGTCGAGATACGAATGGGATCGGGCGTCTATGTCTGCGAGGCGGGTGAGGACGCCACAGGCACAGTGGGAGCGCTAGGCGACAGTCCATCGGAATTGATGCAGGCACGAGCCGTTATCGAAGGCAGTGTGATCGTGCTTGCCACGGCACATATGACCGCGGCCATGCTGGACCGGTTACGCCGTACAGTCGAACGGATGCGTCGACTCGCGGCAGCGGGCAAATCGCCAGTTGAGGCGGACCGGCAATTCCACATGTTGATTGCGGAGGCCGCTGGCAATTCGGTGCTCAGCCGCTATATGGGAGAGTTATTCGACAGCCGCCATGATCCGATCGCGGCCGCCATGCGAGGTCATGCGGAAAGTCCGCAAACCTGGACGGCAGCCGTGCAGGAACATGAGGCTGTGCTCAAGGCTTTGCAGGCAGGCGACCCTATCGCAGCGCAAACAGCCATGCGCGCACACCTCATGGCTTCCGAAGAGCGGTGGATTAGCGGGGCGTTGAAACAAGACATGGATTAGTGGTTTGCATGGTGGTCGTGTGCCCTCATTGCGCTCCAGGCTGCATGAGAGTCCATGTAGTCTCTCCAATGCGTGATCTTCCGGTTTTCGATCTTGATGATTGAGCAGAACCGGTTGTTGTCTTGCACGCCTGTCGCGAGGATGGTTCCGTGAACCTCGTATTCGATGACACAGCCGGTGCCTGTCTCGTGGGTAATCAACTTATCGGCAGATTGAAGCGCGATGTTGTCGACGTAGCCTTGGAACGCAGCCATCAGGCCGGTTCGTCCTTTGATAACGCGGGGCCAGCCCAGATCGTAGAGAACCTCGTAAATGACATCGTCGGCAACGATGTCGAGAGCGTGCTTGTCGGTCGACTCCCGGTTCGGCGGCGAAGCCTCTGTTGCGACCGACGGTCAAAAACGGCGCTCTAGCGGGAGCTCTCGAGATTGCGCAATCTAATCGCGCTCGCGATGGCGTGCCGGCAACACTTGAAGGCGGCGCTGAACGCTTCGTCCGAACTATCAAACGGCCCACGCTGGCCGCGAACTTCCGCCTCGGTCCGCGAAATGTCTCCAGAGCGTTCTGCGTACGTGATGGGCTCGACGATGTAGTACTTTGCTTCGCCCTTCGAAGTAAGCCTGCTTTCGACTGCTGCCCTCATTTGCCAACCATTAAACGTGTCGAGGCGCGTTTCCATAGGCCCTCCCGGCTAGAATTGGGAAGACCGTCGCGAGATCGAAAGTACGATTCCCTAACCGATTCCCTGACCCATGGTGCGCCGAATGCTGCGCGCGCACAAGGCAAATATGCGGGCATAAGCGGTGCACGAGATTGCCGTCTTCGGTTACAATAGAAAGCTGATTCGCGCCATACGTGGCACAACAAGATCTCCGTTGTGCTCCTTGCGAATCCTCCCCCAACTGATCGCCCGGTGAGTCCGGCGACAACCCTATTCGTTGGACGTGCACCTAACCGCCTGGACCGGAATAGCTGCCTCCTGCGTCTGACTCTTCCATTTATCTGCAGGACCCGCCGCCCGAATGGGGCGTAGACCGTGACATCCTTGACGCGTGGCCGTTCATCGCCCGCGCACCTCTCACCATCGTGTGGTGAGTGACTGTCAACGCCCATGGCTTGCTCCTCGACAAGGCATCGCGCATCGATGGCAGGCGAATTAACCAGGACCCCTGAATGGCAAAAGAAGAACTGCTGGAACTCGACGGTATCGTTGAAGAGGTGCTTCCGGACAGCCGCTACCGCGTCACGCTCGACAATGGCATCGTGGTCGGCGCGTACGCGTCCGGACGTATTCGTAAGAATCACATCCGCATCCTTGCCGGAGACAGGGTCACGCTGGAACTTTCGATGTACGACCTCACGAAAGGACGCATCAATTTTCGGCACAAGGACGAACGCAGCGGCGGCACAACGCAAAAGAGCGCGTTTCGCCGTCGTTAACCTGCCGGATGCGGACGCAGGCTGGGACCCGGTCACCACCGTACCTGGCGCACTGCTGTCATCGCCTGGCCGCACGCGCATCGCAAGCGGGACAGGAGCCGGGAAGTTTCGCTGTACAAAGGCACCAATGGGCGTAGTATGAAGTCACTGACGCCCCACGGCCGTTCCCGGCGCATCCCCCCCGTAGCCCTTCCGGCAGGATTCGGACCATTTGCTTTCTTCGCACGCCGAATAATCGCAGCCACCCGTGTGGAGACTGGATTCAGTCGCTCGCACTCCCTCCACAATCTGCCGCGTAGTGATGCGGCCGCAAAGGCAAGCCATGACAACAGTGCTCCGCTTCTACCGTGGGCTCGAAATTTACCCGCTCGTCTATCCGCATCGCCCCACTGCAGCAGGGGGCGGGCATAACTACGGCGAAGGATTCGATGCGGCCGTGCGTATTCAGGAACCGGAAAGTTCAGCGGGGACGTCGCGCAGCCGCGTATTCAGACTTGCCCAGAGGACACCCTTCCAGAACGCCGGCGACGCACGCCGCGCATCGGCCGCATATGCAGTTCGCCTCATCGACACCTGTCCTGAGAACATGAGCGTGCTCGATCTTCAGGCGTGAGTTGCGGTCCGCTCGCCATCACGCCCAACTGGCAAACGTCCGCGGTGAGGCATGCTGCAGGACAGGAAGATGAAAATGAGCAGAAATGAGCTGCTGGACCTGATTCGACGTAACGGCACAGGCATTATCGACCGGTTTCTTCCCTCGGGAGCTCGCGCCGAACTGGAAAGCGTCATCTGTGACGGCCATCGTGAGGTCGATGCGGATGCGTGGCTGATGTTCATGTCAATCCGCGCTCTGCTGCGCAACGGTGGGATGCCGAGCTGCGAGTCGGACTGTGAAGCCGGCCGTGTCATGGCTCTTCTAAATGCGTAACAAGGCTTGCCGCGCGGCAGTCACAAGAGAAAGCAATGCACTTTAATTCAACGCGGTTCCTCATTGACCCCACCCCACGCCGGGCCGACGGCGAGTATATGGCCCACGCCCGTATCAGTTGCAGCCGTGCTGATGGCAGCGAATGTGACGTTCATCTGAGCGGCGATCTGGCGGGCTTCGACTTGCGCGACGACGCGATTGCCTACGCGAAGAACTGGGCACGGGAGTGGCTGGATGCGCGATTTGGCTGAGCAAGCACGAACCCGCAACCGGGAAAAAAATGACTACTGCAATCCCATTGGGATGCCTCCAACGGGACCCGGCTTGCGCAGAATGGTTGGAATCCTGAATAATTCAGACGTAGTCATGCAACATGCGTTACGAATTTCGACCAGGCAAATCAAGCGGCGCAAGGGGCGGGAACGACGTAGCGTCACGAACGCCACACGGGCGAGCATTCGGTCCCACATGAGCATCGCGTACAGAACGGCACTCACGAGGCAGCCGGCGACAGCTTCAAAGGGAAATGTCTTGACTTCGATCACTTTCCCCGGTAGCGTGGCGTACTGAAGTCTTCAAGAAGCGCGATTGCTGCTCATCATTGACCGCATCCTGCGGTATTCGTTGTCCTCTCCCCTCCTTGATCTTTTCCCCGCGCCCGTCTGGAGCGCATCTATGTACGTTCATACTCAGGAGAATTCCATGGACACCGGTACCGTAAAGTGGTTTAACGACAGCAAGGGTTTTGGATTTATCACGCCCGACGCGGGTGGCGACGATCTGTTCGCACACTTCTCGGAAATTCGCGGCGACGGCTTCAAGACGCTCGCAGAAGGCCAGAAGGTCAGCTACGAGACGAAGCGCGGGCCCAAGGGCATGCAGGCCTCCAATATCACCCCGCTGTAAGCCATCTGCGCTTGTACCGCCCGATGGCGGCACCGCCCGCGCGCCCTTGAATTGGGATCCATTGGCCATCTCGTGCCACCTGGCGAACTGCCAGCCACCCGCCGCGATGACCTGCGTCTCGCTCGGCCCGTCTCTCCGAGCGAGATGACCGGCCCCAGCATTTTTGAAAAGACAATAGTGCAAAATCCTGTTGCCAGGCACTACCGCGGTTATGCGGTCAGGCCTTCGGCTCACCGTCTTCCCGACGGTTGCTTTTCTTCGAACCTTACTCTTACCCGCCCGGGCGATCGCGAAGAACGTTCGCGTTACGAGTTTTATTCGCTCGGCTATTTCTCGACCGAACTGGAAGCCCTGGGCTTTTCAGATCATTGGGGGCGCGACTGGATCGACACCCGGGGCTAGTTCGGCTTCGGCAACTCACCGTGCCGATGCCGGCACGATCCAGACTCCCCCGACCTGTTCCGAAGGAGGCACATGGTGCAAAAGCCAGTCATAAGTCCAGAGGAATTTGTCGATGAGATCAATCGGCGCCTCCCGGAGCACGATTGTTATAGTGCAGGCCTGCGCATATTTCTTGTACCGCGTAACGGCCGGGGGGAGGATGCTATCGGTATCGACTGGGAGCCCCGCACGGCGCGCAATGGTGTAATCGCTATAAGCGAGACTCACCGTGAGGTATCTGCGGAATTTGTCGTGAGCAAATATCTGGGGCGGCGCCACTGATCCGCTGAAGAGCCGCCATCTCCGACCAACCGGTTGTCCCCGTTCAGCAACAACGGCCGGGCGTGGAGACTGTGGCGCCAGGCGTCGAACCGCTCGTGCCGATGTGCCCGCCCGCGTCGCTGGCGGGCGCGAGTTCGCGAGCGGCGATCCGGTGCAAGCGGGCGCCGGCCGCTTCATGCGTTTTTTACGCGAAACGCATTTCCTTTCATGCCGTGTGACCGACATCAAGCAGAGCCCCTGGCGGCATTCCGGCAGCCGTTGCTGGCGAAAGCGTCGCCGGATTGGGCGCTTGCGTTCGGCTGCATACCCAGGGGGTTTCCCGCCGCTTGAATGTCATCAGACGCGTAGTACGATGAGATCATCGAAAAACAGAATTAGAGGTCCCTCCATGGACACGACCGCAAGACACGCGACGGGCATCGCATTGCTTGCAGTGGGCTGTGCAATATCGGCAGCGTCCCACGCCTATAGCAAGGAAGAAGACGCTGCGGCGCAGGACCGCGAAGTCCAGGCGGCCTATGACCGGGGCTACAAGGCCGCCAGGGAGGAGATGGCGCAGGCGGCGGCACCTGCTGCAGCGCCCGCGAAGAAGACCGCCAGCGCGGCTGCGCAGAAACCTATCCTCGACATCAAGCACACGTATGGCGACGCAGGCGAAGTCTCGACGGTCATGACCGTGCCGGTCGTGGTCAAGCCGCTCGCGGATGGACAAGGCGCGCAAAGCGGACAAAGCGTGGGAGAGACGCAAGAGGCGCAAGACGTCCAGGACTCCACTGCCGCGGCTCCGGCTGCAGCGGCGGCTCCCGATCAGACGAACGCGCGCGCCACGGCTGCGCACACCGCCCACGCCGCGCCGGCTGCGGCCGCCCGGCAACCGCAGTCGCAGCCGCACGCCTATGCGCAGGCGAGTGCGAACCGTCGCACCGTTGCGGCAACGCCGCCCGCGCAGGACGACGTCGCGCCGCCGGAGTCGCTGGCGAGCGACGAAGCCGTCGAGGAACCGGAGCCGCCGCGCTCCGCGCAGATCTACTCGACGCAGGGCCAAGGTTACGCCCAACCCTACTACCAACCGGCGCAGCCAAGGGTCCAGCAATACGCGCCGCCCCAGCCGTATGACTATGCCCAGCAGCCGGCGTATGCGCAGCCGCCCGCCTATGCGCAGCAGCAACCGGTGTATGCGCAGCAATACGCCCAGCAGCAATATCCGCAGCAGCAGCCCATGTCCGCGCAGCCCCGGCCCGCTTACTACCCGCCGCCCGCACCGTGGGGCGCGCAGTACCAGCAACCGCCGGCGCGTTGGGTGTACTGGTCGCCGCAGTACGGGCGCTGGATGTATTACTGAGCGCCGCTTATCAGCGCGAGTCGTTCGTCTGGAAGGCGAGCAGGCAGCCCAGAGCGGAGAGGGTACCGGCCAAGCCGATGCCGAAACCGGAGGCGATATTTTCCGCTGTCGTCGCGCGGCGCTGCAGCGTCGGTGTCGAGCTGAGCAGCACGGGGAGCAGGCGGAAGGTAGCGGGTAGCGGGCGGAGGTTCGCTTTAGAACCCATGCCGGGCGCTGATCGCCGCACCGGTGTCATGCGAGCGCGCCAACGGAAGATGCGCATCGGCAGAGAGATCCCAGTCGCCGACCGTGACGAGCGGCGGCGTTTGCGGGTGGAGCGCCTGGTTGGGAATCCCGTTGCTGTCGACCTGGGCTCCCGGCGTGCGCGCCCCGTTGCCTGCCGCATCGACTGCACCGGCGGTGCCGTCCGGAGTGCCAGGCGTTGCAGCAGTGGTTTTCGCCAGATGCGCGCCGTACTGCCTTTCAAACGGCGACGGGTATTCGTAGCGTTTTGCGATTGCGGGCAAAGAGACGGAAGGCGCCGCCGGCGCAGGTGCGGCCGCAACGGCGTGTTTCGGGGCGTGGCCCTTCGCGTCCTTCTGGACGTGCTTTTGAACGTGCTTCTGGACAGGCTTCTGGGTGTGCGCCGCCTTGGCGGGTTCGGCCGCCGAGACGCTGGCAAGCGCCAGAAGAGCGACACCCAAAAGCCATCCCTGGATCGGATGCTTCATGGAACGAAATCTGCGTTTGGAAACTGGTGCCGCATCGAATCGCTGCGCAGCACTCGCCCCTGGAGTCTAGATCAATCACAAGTCCGACCAATCGGGGTCTTCCCTCGCCTTTCGCTCGCATCTTCACACGGACAACGCAGCGCTTCGACATACTGCACGCGCCTGGCGCCGCCAAGCCGGCGGCGGGAACGACGTTCTCCAGTCAGAATGCGAGCGTCGTGCGCAGGCCGAGCACCGCCTCGTCGCCAATCCGCCTAGATGGGTTCTGCGGGTCCGGAATGCCGCCCGCGGGCCGGAAGAAATACTGAAAGTCCGCCTGCAATTGCCACCACGGCGCGATCTGATACTGGTAAGTCGCTTCCAGAACCGTCTCGGCGCTGCGTGACGGGTAGCCAGGCGTCGCCACCGCCTGGGCGCTCGCGTAGTCCTGCGCGTGCGAGCCGATGTGCGCGTAGCCGACAGCCAGGCCGGCCACATCGTTATCGCGTCCCTTGAACGGCGCCTTGAGCGTCACGCCCGCGTTAACCCCGAGGTCCACGAGGTTGCGGTCGCCGGGCGCGCCCATCACGCGCGCGAACACGCCCAACGATTGCGGACTGTCGGCGCCCGGACGCCACACCATCTGGTCCGCCACGGCATAAATGCTGTAGTTGCCGCGATGGCTAACCGGGCCGCCCACGCCCGTCACGCCCGTTGCCGGATCGGCAAAGCGGTTGCTGTTGTACCAGAAGCCGAGCTTGTAGGTGCCGGGCATTCCGACTGGCTCGGAATCCGAATGATTAGCGGATGGCTGATTAATGGCATACTGAATTTCGCCGATTACCAGCGCGCCATTGCCCAGGTTGAAATTCGTGCCGCTCGCGTTGAGCTTTTGCGGGTCCCCCTCGCCCGGCGCCGGGTTGCCGTCGAATACACCGCCGAGCACGGTGATCGCGTCGCTCGGCGTGGCGCGCACGCGCACGCCGAGCGACGAGAGCGGATATGCAGGGCCGCCCGCCGGCAGATTGACGGACGGCAGCACCGGCCAGCCGAACGTCGCGTTCATGAACGTATTCGCGTACTGGCTGACCATGAACTCCTGGTCGAGGCTTTGCTGACCGATCTTCACGTCGACCTTGCCGCCGGGCAGCGTCTGCTGGTACCACAATTCCCACAGGCGGGTCGAGGCATCGGCCTCGATGCTGCTCGCATTCTGCAGCGTTTGCAGGTTGCGCGCAGTCAGGCTCGTGCCGTGAATCTGGAAGCCGGACACATTGAACATACCGCCTGGCAAACCGAATGCCTTCTGCGTGTCCAGGCCGAGGCTGAACTCAGTCACACCTTGATAAGCGCCGCCGCGACTCGTTCCGCCGCTCAGGTTGCCCATGTACTCGCTGGTTTCCTGCAGACCGAACGACAAACCGTACTGGGCGAGCCAGGGCCGCAAGCCTCCCATATCGCCAAAGAGGTTCGAGCGTTCCCAGAGGCCCGTGGGCGCGGCAGCGTTCTGATCGGCAGCGGGCGCTTGTTGCTGATCCGCCGCGCCTGATGACGAAGCCGGTTGTGCGGGCGAATTTTCGCCGCTGGCCTGCGCGAAGGCGGCAGGCACGACACCCAGCGAAAGGACCGCGCTCAGCGTAATGGGCACGGCCGAACCGGGCAGCCTGCTCTTGAATACGTTTTTCATGGTATTTGTGGGACTGTAGTAGGTTGCGGGCAGATCCGCCATTCAACGCAGAGCGTGCCTGCGAAGCTTGATGAAACTGTGTCCGGCGTGCAAGTTTTCTACGCGAAGCGCGTCCGCGGCCATATGCGAAAGCGCAGTCATTCCTGCAAGCAGGCTTGCAAATGGCAATCGATCAGAGGGAGCGTGCTGCTGGGAGACGGGTCACAAATGCGACCAGGACCAGTCGGTAATGAAGCGCGCTAACCCGGCATAAGCGAGTTAGCGGCGAAGGAGTGAACCTGCGGCGGCTATCTCGCGGTGGTGCCGCCGGTGCTGACCGGCAGCGGACTTCCACTACTGGAACATACGTCCACGGAGGACTCCTTTGCTATGACGGGGCCGATTGTATTGGGCACGCAGATAAAAAATCAAGTAAAAGAAGCATAAAGGCGAGGCCGGCCAGCAGGCAGACGGTACGCGCCGCAGCCGTCTTCCTTCGCGCACCCCCAACCATGGCGCCATGCCGACGCGGGCTTCGCTCGCATACGCTCTGGTGCGGCCTCACGAGCGCTTGCGCCCTGTCAGAACCGCTCGACGCGGAATGGCCGCGGGTCCACCACCGTCGGCGCGCCCGTCATCATTTCCGCAATCAGACGCCCCGTGACCGGGCCGAGCGTGAGACCGTGGTGCGCATGGCCGAAAGCGAACCAGAGATCGTCGTGCTTCGGCGCGGGCCCAATGATCGGCATCATATCGGGCGTGCAGGGGCGGCAGCCCAGCCACGGCTCGGCATCGAGCCGCGCGCCAAGTGGGAAGATATCGCGCGCGAGCGGCTCCACCGCTTCGAGCTGAATAGGCGTTTTGGGCGAATCGCGAAAACCGAGTTCGACGCCGGTCGTGAGACGCGTGCCGCGTAGCATCGGCGTAATCAGGAAGCCCGCTTCGGCGTCGAGCACCGGCTGGCTCAGCTTCGCGCCGTTCGTGAGCGCGTAATGCATGTGATAGCCGCGTTTCACGGCGAGCGGCAACTCGTAGCCCAACCGCGCAGCGAGATCGCCCGACCACGGTCCCATGGCGATGACCGCCGACTTCGCGAGCACAGGGCCGTCCTGTGTCATGACGCGCCACGACGGTTCGAGCGTCGCGGCGTCGCCAATCAGCACGCGGCCGCCAAGCTGCTCGAAGTGCTTCGAATAGGCCGTTACCAACCCCTTCGGATCGCTAACCGAATCGGAATCGGTGTAGCGCAGGCCGCCCACCAGCGTATGGCTGAGCGCGGGCTCGGCGGCGCGCAGCGCGCAGGCGTCCAGCACCTCGTGGCCCACGCCGTACTCGCGCTGCCAGCGTTGCGCCTCGGCCACCGTGGTTTCCATCGCGGCGGCGCTGCGAAACACTTTCATCCAGCCGTTGGTGCGCAACAGCGCCTGCGCGCCCGCCGCCTCGATCAGCGCGCGATGCTCGGTCACACAATGCTCGATGAGCGTGGCATACGCGCGCGCGATTTCGGCGTGCCGGTCAGCGCGCGAATGGTACCAGTAGCGATACAGAAACGGCAGCAGCCTGGGCATCGCCCCCGGGTGATAGCGCACGTCCGTCGAGCGGTTGCGCGCGTAGCGCAGCAGCGCGGCAAGCTCACGTGGAAAAGCGTAGGGGTAGACGCCCTCGCGCTGAATCAATCCCCCGTTGCCGTGCGATGTTTCATTGCCTGGCGCCCTGCGGTCCACGAGCGCGACCGAGAGACCGCGCAGCTGCAATTGCAAGGCCACCGAGACGCCGACGATACCGCCGCCAAGCACGATCGAATCGAATTTCATTACGCAATGTTCCTGGCTAGAAGGCACTCAGGCGAGCGCGGTGAGTGCCGCTTCGACGTCGAGGCCCGGGCCCATCGGCGATGCCTGCACGCAGGCCCGCCGGGTGGGTATCCTTGCGGATTTCCCAGTGCGATTGAGGCCACGACGCTGCGCCTTCAAAAGGGAGTCGAGATGCGAGTTATCATATACGAGAAAAATAATTTTTCGTATACGACAAAACCCGTAACCGGCAACCGTCCCTTCCATGGCAAAGAGCACAGCACGAAATAACCCAACCGGGCAGGCGGCAACGGAGATCGATCACGCGGCCGTTGGCGCGCGTTTGCGTGAGGCGCGCAAGGCGCGCGAGCTGACGTTGATGCAGCTATCGGAGCTGTCGGGTATCGCCGTCTCGACGATTTCGAAGGCCGAGCGCGGCGACATTGCGCTCACCTATGACAAGTTCGCGGCGCTCGCGCATGCGCTGAACGTGGACTTCGACACGATTTTCGGGCGCAGGAAGCGCAAGGCGGCCGGCCCGATGAAGCCGTCGCTCACGCGCGCGGGCAAGCAGATGATCTACGACACGCCGAACTACGAGTACGGCATGATCGCCAACGACCTCACAGGCAAGCGCATGGTGCCGATGCGCGGACGCATCCACGCCCGCACAATGGACGCGTTCCCCGATTACATCCGCCACAGCGGCGAGGAGTTTCTGTTCCTCCTGCGGGGCGAGCTGGAACTGCATTTTGAAAACGGTACTGTCTTCAGGCTGTCGCCCGGCGACAGTCTTTACTTCGACAGCGCCGTGGGGCACGTGTATCTCAGCACGGGCGCCGAGGATGCCGAGGTGCTGGTCTGTTGCGTAGACAACGACTCACACCGGCTGCCCGAAACACTCTGAGCGAGCGCACGCAAGCGCGATGCCGCCGCGTCTGAACGGCGGCACCACA